>NZ_JANUFE010000001.1:0-1306681 GCF_024807995.1 Arthrobacter sp. JUb119 | reverse complement strand
CAGCTTGTCATTGCGCTTGTGCGAAGCCAGGATCTGGCGGTGTGCCGCCTCGTGCGCCAGGAACGCGAATTGGGTGAGCAGCAGGCCCAAGGCTGTGGCCATCAGCAACTGGAACCAGCTGTCTCCCAGGAGGATGAAACCGGTAACGGTGCCGGCTAGCAGCACCGTCAGCACGATGCCCAACCCGAGATAGTGCCCGCGGCGGCGGCCGACCAGTCCAGCTTCGGTGACCAGCTTCTTGACGTGGAAGAAGCTCTTGGGGTCGCCCGGCTTGACCGTTGGCCCTTGGGGATGGAGTGTTGCAGTGCTGCTCAAGAAAATATCCTTGGGTACTAGGCGTCGACCTCGCAGTCGAAAGAACTGAAAAACTCGGCTCCCATAGTGCCAATCCTACGTTGGATAGCTGTGAACTTGCCAGTGCAATAAGTGCCCAAGTGAGGCCCTAGAAATGGGCCGTTAGTTGACCCTGTGCAACTTCCCATCGGGCGTCCAGTCGCACATTCTCCAGCAAGCGCCGATCATGGGTGACCAGCAGCAGTGCTCCGGTGTACGCTTCCAGGGCTTCTTCGAGCTGTTCGATGGCCGGTACGTCCAGGTGGTTGGTCGGCTCATCGAGCACCAGCAGGTTCACCCCGCGGGCCTGGAGCAGCGCCATGGATGCGCGGGTTCGCTCGCCGGGGGAGAGCGAATCCACCAGGGCCGAGGACTGGTCGGCCTTCAAGCCGAACTTGGCAAGCAGGGTGCGCACCTCCGCGGCGGAGTACTCGGGCACTTCCAATTCGAAGGCTTCGCCCAGTGGCAGGTCGCCGGGCAGCTGGGTGCGCGCCTGGTCGATTTCTCCGATATTCACCGAACTGCCCAGGGATGCCGAGCCGCTGTGCGGGGCCAGCTTGCCCAGCAGCAGGTTCAGCAAGGTCGACTTGCCTGCTCCGTTCGGGCCGGTGATGCCAATCCGGTCCCCGGCGTTGACCTGCACCGAAACCGGTCCGAAAGCGTAGTCCCCGTGGGATACCGAGGCCTCGTTGAGCGTGCACATCACCGAGGACCCGCGCTCAGCCGCGGCGATGGAGAACTGCAGGACCCATTCCTTGCGCGGTTCGGCCACTTCGTCGAGCCGGGCGATGCGCGATTCCATCTGGCGCACCTTGGCGGCCTGCTTTTCCGAGGACTCGGAGTTGGCCCGGCGGCGGATCTTGTCGTTGTCCGGCGCCTTGCGCATGGCGTTGCGCACGCCTTGCGAGGACCATTCGCGCTGGGTGCGGGCGCGGGAGACCAGATCGGCTTTCTGGTTCTCGAACTGCTCGTAGGCCTCACGGGCATGGGTGCGGTTGATGGCCCGTTCGGCAAGGTACGAGTCGTAGCCGCCTTCATAGGTGGCTACCTGGTTCTGGGCCAGGTCCAATTCGATGATGCCGGTGGTGCAGCGGGAGAGGAACTCGCGGTCATGCGATACCAGGATCACCGGCGCGCGCAGGGAATTGATGAAATGCTCCAAATGCTCCAGGCCCTCGAGATCGAGATCATTGGTCGGTTCATCGAGCAGCACCGCATCGAAGCGGGAGAGCAGCAGGGCTGCCAGAGCCACGCGGGCTACCTGGCCGCCGGACAGGGCAGTCATCTCGGTTTCTACCGGGAGGGTGAAACCGAGCTTGGCCAGCACCTCGGGGATGCGGTCTTCCAGATCCATGGCGCCACAGGCCATCCAGTGGTCGAATGCAGCGGTGTAGGCGTCGTCCGCACCGGGCTTGCCGCTGCCAAGTTCTTCGGCGGTGGATTCCATGGCGGTGGTGGCGGCGGCGCAACCGGTGCGGCGGGCCAAATACGCGGTGATGGTTTCACCTGGAATGCGGTCGTGTTCCTGGGGCATCCAGCCGATGAACGCAGAATCCGGGGCGGTGCTTACCGTTCCGGCCTGCGGGGCCGCGGCCCCGGCAAGCAGCGAGAGCAATGTGGACTTGCCAGCGCCGTTGGCACCCACTACGCCGTAGACATCACCGGGTGCGGCGGTGAAGTTCAGATTCGAGAAGAGGGTTCGGTGGGCGTGGCCGCCAGTCAGGTCCTTGGCCACGAGCGTTGCAGTCATGGCTCCAATTCTAGTTCCAGTCGGACGCGGAATATTTCCGGTGTGCCCTAGGCAATACCGGGCGAGAGTATTAGTCTATTAGCATGCATGCAGATAATAAGATTTATGCTCCGGATCCTTCCTCGGATTTCGTGGAGCTGGCCGCGGAAGTCTTCGGCTTGCTGTCCGATGCCACCCGGATCCGGATTGTGCTGCATCTGCGCCGTGCCGGTGAGCTCTCGGTCAACGCGCTCGCGGAACTGGTCGAGAAGAGCCCTTCGGGGGTATCCCAGCACCTGGCCCGTTTGCGCATGGCGCGCATGGTGACCACGCGCCAGGACGGAACCAAGGTCCTGTACAGCCTCACCGATGAGCACCCGGCGCGTCTGGTCAGCGAAGCGATCAAGCAGGCGGAGCATTCGGTATCCAACGGACAGCTGCCGCTGCACCACGAAGCCCCGCAAGGCTAGCGGCAAAAGATACGGGAGTCGGCAAAGATGCTCGCAGTACTCAGGGACCAGGCGTACGCCAAGCTTTTCAGCGCCCAGATGATTGCGCTGCTGGGCACGGGCCTGCTTACCGTTGCCCTGGGCCTGCTGGCTTTCGATATTGCCGGCAGCAACGCGGGATTAGTGCTTGGGCTGGCTTTGACTGTGAAGATGGTCGCCTATGTGGCCGTTGCTCCTGTGGCCAATGCCCTGGTTTCCCATATTCCGCGCAAACCCGTGCTCATCGGGTCCAACATCATTCGTGGACTAGTGGCGCTCTGCCTCCCATTCGCCAGCGAAGCGTGGCAGATCTATGTGCTGATTTTCGTACTGCAATCAGCATCGGCGACCTTCACCCCCGCGTCCCAAGCGGTCATTCCCTCGATCCTGCCCGATGAGCGGGATTACACCCGGGCCTTGTCGCTGTCGCGGCTGGCCTATGACATGGAGTCGTTGGCCAGCCCGATGATGGCGGCCGCGCTGCTGACCGTCACCAGTTACCACAACCTCTTCGCCGGGACCGTGCTCGGCTTTGCCGCGTCTGCTCTGCTTGTTGCCGCGACGCGCTTCCCGGCGATCCCGCCGCCCCAGAAGTCGCTCTTCTTCCATCGCCTCACCGGGGGAACCCGGGCATTCTGGGCGGCACCGGAACTGCGCAGCCTGATGGCGCTGAATCTGGTGGTCGCCGCGATCTCCGCCATGGTCATCGTCAACACAGTGGTGCTGGTGAAGGGGGATCTGGGCCGTTCGCAGGTGGATGTGGCGCTGCTGCTCGGAGCATACGGTGCAGGTTCGATGGCGGTGGCACTGGGCATGCCGGGGTTGCTGGAGCGATTCGAAGACCGCAGCGTGATGCTCGCAGGCGCCGTGATGGTGCCGCTGCTGCTGTTCGTCGGTGCCGCTGTGATCGGCTGGGGCGAGGGTTCTGGCCAATGGGCCGGGCTCCTTGGCCTGTGGCTGGCCCTGGGTGCGGCGACCGCAACTATCCTCACGCCCTCGTCGAGGCTGCTGCGCCGCAACAGCACCGAGCAAAACCGCCCCGGTGTTTTTGCCGCGCAATTTTCCTTGTCCCATGCATGCTTCTTGCTGACCTATCCGGTGGCCGGCGCCCTGGGCGCTTCGATCCGCCTGTGGGGTGCGGCTCTGGTCCTGGTCGGCATCGGAGTGGTCGGTACGGTGCTGGCATTTGCCTCGTGGCGCCCGGAAACGGTTTCGGCGCACCAGGCTGATCCGATACCCAACGCCAATTCTTGAGCTGTCGTCTTCGGGATTTATGCGCGGCTGCACGGCAACAGGCCGGTGGATCGTGTTCCAAGTACCGTGCAGCGGCGGAGCGGTGCGCTCATCCTGCCACCGCCGGTCGGCCAATTACTAGCTGGCGAGGCACGGGCGCCGATGACAGGATGGTTGCCGTGTCTCGCGGGACGGTGAGATGAATCCACTTATTTCAAAAAGTTCTTGCTGTGTTGTGGCTCACTTGCTACAGTCTTACCGCTAAAAGGGATTCCGATCCCATTCAGTGGGAACACTTACCTTCAGATTAACATGAAAAGGGGTCATTCTGATGGACGATCAGCTGAACCTCGGCGAGAACAACCTTCCGTTAGCAGGCGTGCGCGTGCTGGAACTTGGAAACTTCATTGCTGCTCCCTTCGCTGCCCGGATCTTTGGCGATTTCGGCGCTGAAGTAATCAAGATCGAGCGACCTGATGGGGGAGATGAACTGCGCGACTGGCGCAAGGCCCGCGGTGAAACCTCCATGCTCTTCCGCACTATCGCGCGCAACAAGAAATCTGTCGAGCTCGATTTGCGCAGCGAGCTAGGTGCGAGGGCAATTAAGGAAATCATCAGGACCACAGATGTGCTGATCGAGAATTTCCGTCCTGGCACTTTGGAAAAGTGGGGGCTTGGCCCTGAGGTGCTCAGTGTAATCAACCCTGAACTGGTGATCGTGCGTATCTCGGGCTACGGTCAGACTGGACCCTATAAGGACCGCGCCGGATTCGGCAGTTCTGCTGAATCATTTGCCGGATTGCGCTACATCACCGGCGAACCCGACCGTCCCGCAGGACGGGCCGCCGCCTCCTTGGGTGATACCGTCGCAGGTCTCTACGGAGTCATCGGCGCCTTGATGCTGATGTTCAACAAGGCCAAGGGAGGGAGCAACCAGGAGCAGAACGTCGTCGATGTGGCACTGTACGAAGGTGTCTTCTCGCTGCTCGAATCACTGGTCCCGGACTACGATGCCTACGGCATGGTCCGCGAGCGTACCGGCGGCCGGCTTCCAGGAGTGGTGCCTACCGGCTCCTATACTTGCCAGGATGGCCTGGAGGTGGTTATCGGAGGGAACTCCAACTCGGTATTCACCAGGTTGATGCGCGCTGTCGGGCGCGAGGACCTGGCCAACGACCAGTCCCTTTTAACCACCGAGGCTCGCGGTTCCCGCGAGGCAGAGCTCAACGGAGCCATCGAGGCATTCACCGGATCCCTGCCGCTGCCGCAGGTGCTCGACGCGTTGGATGCGGCCGGGGTTCCGGCGGCTCCGGTCTACGACGCTGCCTCCATCGCCCAGGACGAGCACTACCTTGCCCGCGGCATGATCGAGACCCACGAAGTGAAGGTCGACCAGGAGCCCGAACTGATCCGCTTCCCGGGCGTGGTGCCAAGGATTCCCGGCCACCAGGGCGAGGTCAAGTGGGTCGGCCCGGACCTGGGGGAGCATACAGAGGAAGTCCTCAAGGACCTGGCTGGCTTCGATGAAGGGCAGATCCGGGCCATGGGCAACAAGGCGGTGAAATGATGCGGATCGAAATCACCGACGTGTTCTTGCGTGACGGATTGCAGGACGAACCGGTCATCGTTTCTACGGCCGACAAGGTGAAGATCGCCCGAGCCACCATGGACGCAGGTGTCGAGCGCATGGAGATCGCGTCATTCGTCAACCCGAAGCGCGTGCCGCAAATGGCCGACGCCAGCGACGTGTTGTCCGCGCTGTCCATGGAATCCAGGGTGCGTTTCACGGTCCTGGCCCTGAACGGCCAGGGCATCGCCCGGGCGGCAGCTGCCGGAGCGCGCGAAGTCCAGGTGGTGGCGTCGGCCAGCCAGGCGCACAGCAATGCCAACGCCGGTGCTGGCATCGAGAAGTCACTGGCCTCGCTCGCGGGCGATGTCGCAGCCCACCCGGAAACCGGATTCCACGCCGGGATCTCCACCGCCTTCACCTGCCCCTACGAGGGCGAGATCGACCCCTCTCGTCTCCTGCAACTGGTACGCGCCTTCAAGTCCATGGGCATCACGGACATCGGGCTGGCTGACACCCTCGGAACCACGCCACCGCAACGCCTGATCGACAGCGTGAAGCACATCCAGGACGCTGAACCCGACCTGGCCTACTCGTTGCACCTGCACAATGCCCACGGCCTGGCCCTGGACACGGTGAAATTGGCCATCGATGCGGGCATTACCCGCTTCGATGCCGCACTGGGCGGCTATGGGGGCTGCCCATTCGCTCCGGGCGCGGCAGGAAACCTGTCCACAGAAGAGCTCGTGGATTTTCTGCACGCCGAAGGGCACATCACAGGAATTGATCCTTCAGGGCTCGCAAAGGCCACCGATCTGGCCCGCGCAACGATCTCCAACGCACCACCTGTCCAAACAGATTCCCTCTCCATCCACTAGGCAACCAGGCCTGCCTTCACGGCTGGCCATGCAACGGCCTTCCGCGCAAAGACGCCGGTAGCCTTGCAAGCCACGAAACATCGGGAGAATACGATGTCAAAGACCAACCAGGAAGCCCAGCTTCCGCGTTCCATCCAGGGTGAAGACCAAGACCTTCTGCGGCGGCTGAACGAAAAGGCCCAGCTGCCCAAGGGCGCCCACCACGCCAACCCCCGGCACTTCGCCATCTCGGGCCTGCCGATCTGGCTTTACCTGACCATGGCCGCAGTAGTGCTCATCGCAGCCGTGACCGGCAAGCTTCCCGGCGGCATGTTGCCAGGCTTCGCCGTCGCGATGCTGCTGGGCGGCCTGCTGATCTGGTTCGGCAACCTGTTCCCGATAGTCCGTGACTTCGGGCTGCCGACGATCCTGTGCACCTTCGTCCCGGCGCTGGTGATGTTCTACGGGTTCATGCCGGAGGCGATCATTACCGTGGTCACTGACTTCATCACCACCCACGGGTTCCTTGACTTCTTCGTGGCCGCGGTGATCGCCGGCTCGATCCTCGGCGCGCCGCGCGCCCTGCTGCTCAAGGCAGGTCCGCGCTTCGCGATCCCGCTGGTTTCCTGCATCCTGATCTCCTTTGCTGCAATCGGACTGATCGGAGCCGTAGCAGGATTCGGTTTCTGGAACGCGATGCTCACCGTAGCGGCCCCGATCATGGCTGGCGGCCTGGGCCTGGGGGCGGTGCCGATGAGCGAAATGTACGGCGCCCAGACCGGGCAGGATTCCTCGGCATTCATGGGCGACCTGATGTCGGCTGTGGTCGTCGCCAATGTCTTCTGCATCCTCTTCGCCGGAATCCTCAACGGACTGGGCAAGCGCAAGCAGCTGTTTATCGGCTTCAGCGGCAACGGCGACCTGATGCGCGTGAAGGGAACCAGCAAGGAGCTGTCCAACCCGCCCAAGCGCACCATGGCGAGTTTCCTCACCTTGGGCAAGGGACTGGTGCTGACGGCAGGGCTCTACGTGCTGGGGGAACTGCTCGGCGGGTTCTTCGCATTCCTGCATCCCTACGCCTGGATGATCATCGTCGTGGCCGCGCTGAAGATCTTCGGGTTGCTGCCCAAGGATATCGAGGAAGCCACCACCGACTGGGGCGAGATGATCACCTCGGTGCTGGTCCCGGCGCTGCTGGTGGGCGTGAGCATTTCCTACATCGACATCAACGAGGTCTTGGCTTCGCTGGGCGACCCGATGTTCATCGTGCTGGTGGTCATTACCGTGCTGATCGCCGGACTGAGCGCCGGAATTGTGGGCTGGCTGCTGAAGTTCAACTTCGTCGAAGCGGCCATCACCCCGGGCCTGGTCATGGCCGACACCGGCGGTTCGGGCGACGTGTCGGTACTCAGCGCGTCGGAGCGCATGCACCTGATGCCGTTCGCGGCCCTTTCCAACCGCATCGGAGGGGCCTTCGTGCTCTTCTTGACTACACTGCTGGTGCCATTCATGGGCTAGCGAACCGCGGCGTGCTCGCCAAGGATCCGGTCCACGCATCGATGGCGGGGCCGGATCCTTTTGGTGATTGCCGGGGTGGCGCTACCTCTGGTCGCTGAAGGCCGCGGAGATCCTCGCTGCGGTGCCCGCTACCAGCTGGCCGTGATCGGTGCCGGGGGAGACTTCGCATCGCGAGAGCGGCATGGCCAGGCAGATCGAAGCAATGATGTGATCACTCTGGAGTACCGGTGCGCTCACCGATCCCAGCCCGGGAGTGCGCAGCCCCACGGATTCCACCCAGCCGTGGCTTTCGATCGAGGCCATGGCCTCCTGGTCGAAGGCCAGCAGCCGTCCGCTGGAACCATGCGGCAGGGCGAGGCTTGCTCCTGGGGGCAAGGTCGCCTTCAATTCGTGCCGGGAATCCACGGAGCTGATGCAAACCCGATGATCGCCGCGGCGAATCCATAGTTGCGCCGTCTCACCGGTCGCATCGCGCAGTTCGGTGAGGTGTCCGAGTCCGACCAGTTCAAGCCGGCTGCGCACGAACCGCCTCCCCAGGCTGTAGTTGCCCGACGGCTCGCGCTTGAGGAAGTCGTACTCGACTAGGCTCAGTGCCAGCCGGTGGGCGGTGGAAGTGGACAGTCCGGTTTGGCGGGCCAGCTCGCTGGCCGTTGCATCACCGAATTCGAGCGCGTCGAGGAGCTGGCAGATGCGTTCCAGCTGCCGATTGGTCGTGGGTTCAGTCATGGAGCGGGCCTTTCAGGGTAACGGGTAAACGGGCGGTGGCGTGGTCGGTGCTCGGGGATTGAATCAGTGATTCCTACTGTATGGGAAGTGGATTTCGCTGGCCAGTAATGAATACTGCCCTGGGGTCTAGTGATCCTCGATACGTACTGATATTGTATTCCCGCTGAATAGCAATTGAATCCCACTACATAGGAATATCAGGAGGTCGTCATGGCCAATTACAGGATTACGGTCATTCCCGGTGACGGGATCGGGCCGGAAGTCGTCGACTCGGCGCTGAAGTTGCTCGGAGAGGTCCAGGAGCAGTTCGGGTTCACCCTTGACTACGTCACCTACGATTTCTCAGCTGACCTGTACCGGCGCACCGGGCGCAAGATCACCGCTGCCGACATGGACGAGATTGGAAAGAGCGACGCAGTGCTCTTCGGGGCCATGGGGCTGCCCGACGTGCGAGACGAAGAAGGCCTGGAACTTGGAGCGCAGGTCGAGATGCGCGCCCACTACAAGCTGTTCGCCAGCCTGCGTCCGGTCAAGCTCTTCAAGGGTGTTCCGAACGCGGTACGGGCTGAGAACATAGACATGCTGGTGATCCGTGAGACCTCCGAGGGCATGTTCGCAGGTCTGCACGACAAGCATGAACCCAGCGATGTGGAAGCCACCGACCGGATGACCATCACGCGGGCGACCTGTGAAACGCTCTTTGCTGAGGCCTTCGACCAGGCCCGGTCCCGCCGCAAGCGCGGTACCCCCGGCCGGGTGACCCTGCTGCATAAGTCCAACGCCCTGCGCAGCAACGTGCTGATGGAAAAGGTCTTCGACGAAGTCGCAGCGAAGAATACCGACATCGATAGCAGCAAGTACTATATTGACGCCGGTTCGATGTACATGGTGACTGATCCGGGGCGGTTTGACGTGATCGTCAGCGAGAACATTTTCGGCGACATCACTTCGGAAATTGCCGCCGGTCTAGTTGGCGGACTGGGCGTGGCACCTTCGGCTGATGTGAGCCGGACCCACGGGGTCTTCCAGCCGTCGCATGGCAGCGCGCCGGATATCGCCGGCACTGGCAAGGCCAATCCCACAGCAATGATCCTCTCTGCCGCCATGATGCTCGACTGGCTGGGAGAAAAACGCGAGGATGAAGCGCTCGTCTGCGCTGCACGCAGCATTAACTCCGCTGTCCAAGAGGTGCTCGCCACCGGTCCGCGCTCGGCCGATCTGGGCGGGAATGCCAGCACCGGGGAAGTGACCGACGCGGTACTCCGCGCCCTGCAAGCCTCCGCAAGTATCCCGGCCGGATCCTGAAAGGATAATCATGACCTGGAAAGTCCTATTCATCAACCCATTAAATGACTACATCGACGGCCTGAAAGCATCGACTCCCGAAGGGTTCGAGCTGGTGGTATTGCCAGCTGGCACCAGCGTGGAGGAGCTGGTAGCCGAGGCAGCTGACGCAGACTTCATCATTTCGGGCATCGAGGTCCCCGAAGAAGTCTTCCGTGCAGCCACCCGCGCGAAGTTCATCCAGTACATGAGCTCGGGTTACGGCCAGCTGCCGTTGGGGGTGCTCAACGACCTGGGCATTCCCGTGGCGCAAATGAAAACCCATTCGATCTCGGTGGCCGAGCACGCGGTGAGCCTGATCCTTAACTTGTTGCGCCGTATTCCGTCCTCGATGCAGCTTTTGCGCGAGGGCAAATGGCGCCAGGACCTGGATGAAGCCTCCTATGCGGAACTGTATGGCAAGACCGTGGGAATCGTAGGCCTGGGAAATATTGGGCGTTGGGTTGGCAAGGTGGTGCACCATGGCTTCGGTGCCAACGTCGTCTACTACGACACTGCCCAGATCCCGCTGACAGTGTCCGAGCTGATCTCGGCACGGGCGGTGTCATTGGAGACTTTGATGCGCGAATCCGATGTTGTCTGCGTAAGCCTTCCGCTGAATCAGGGGACCGGCAAGCTCATTGGACGCGAGGAACTGGCCATGATGAAGGCGTCCGCCGTGCTGGTCAATGTCGGTCGCGGCGAGGTCATCGATGAAGAGGCATTGATTGACGCCTTGCGCACCGGGAGCATTGCCGGTGCCGGGCTGGATGTCTTCGAACTGGAGCCGCTGGAACTGGGCAGCGAGCTATTGAGCCTGGACTCGGTGATCTGCACGCCCCATATGGCGGGGGTGGGCTGGGAGAATGTGCAGCGGAGGCTGGCCACAGTTTGGGACAACATCGATGCCGTTTTGCGCTCAGAAGTTCCTCTTGGGGTCGTCACCGAAACCAGGCGCGTCCCGATAAGCGGTGCCGTAGGTTGATCCGCCGGTTGGCCAGGCCTGTCTATCCTGAACAGGAAGACCGGTTTGGCTGACTAGGTCCTGGGACCTCACCGCGCGGAGCGCAGCATTTCCAGGACCTGGTCCTGGCCCACTTGCCCGAAGTCCTCGTAGAAGGCTCCGACGGCAGTGAAATTTTCCGGGGTGAGCAGTTGGCAGATGCCATTGACCCGGGGTGCCAATTCGGCAGCCGTTCCAGGCGAAGCCACCGGAACTGCCAGCGTGATGGAGGCGGGATCCAGGTCCTGGATAAGATCCAGCGCGGCCTTCATCGTGGCGCCCGTGGCCATTCCGTCATCGCAAAGCAGCAGGTCGCGCTCGGCCAGATCGGGGCAGTAGTCCTTGAAGGTGCTGGCCAGAGCCAGCAGGTCGGCACCGGTGCCGCGTTCCAGGGATTCGAGTTCGTCCTTGCCGAAATACTGCAGAGCCCGGCGGTAGATCGCCTCGTTGATGTGGCGAGCGCTGCTAATCCCGTACCGGGCAATGGCGCCGAATGCCAGTTCGGGATTGCGCGGCACCCCGAGCTTGCGCACTGCCACCGCGCCCAGTGTGGCCCCGAGGGCCTTGGCCACTTCATGGGCGATGGGCACTCCGCCGCGCAGCAAACCCAGCACGGTGTATTCGCCGGCGGGCAGCAGGGTGGACAGCTTCATGCCCAGCGCGGCGCCGGCATGGCTGCGGTTTTCGAACACTGTGCTTCTGCCTGTTGCCATAGTCCAAGTCTTGCCCAATGGCGCCCGATTGCAAGGGGGCTGCGGGAAATATCCAGCATTCCGAGTTCTGCGCGGTGATCAGGTGCCGCCACCGGATGCCGGCGAAGAAGTGCTGGCCGTGCGTGGCGGGGAGCTTGAATGTTTATGGCCAGGAACTATTTCCGGGCAGACCCGGGTTGGACCCAGGATTCCGGGCGCTGCTAGAGACCCAGGAGGGACCGGGTGCGCTGGTATTTCTTGGCCAGCCGCTGCCGGGTAGCCTGATCCAGCTGGCTTGTGCGTTCCGGGTCGGTGTTATCGGCCAGGTCCGCTTCCTTGACCAGCAAGGCCAGCGCATTGCCGCGTACCCCGGCGCAATATTCTTCCAGGCTCTGCCCGGGCCGCTTGCTCAGCAGTTCCACCGCCACGATGACCGTGTCGGGAATGCCTGCGGCACGCAGGTCCGCCGCGCTCACGTCGCAATCCTCGATCACATCATGCAACCAGGCGGCTGCGATGGCTTCTGGCGAACCGCCGAGGTCGCGGGCGTGCCCGGCCACTCGTGCCGGATGCCCGATATACGCGGCGCCGAGCTTGTCGACCTGTCCTTCGTGGGCGCCGGACGCGATGTCCTTGGCCGTATCGATCATCGATTTGCGCTCGCGCATAGTCCGCCTCGCTGGGTAGTTCCTGTCGAGTCCCACTCTACGCAGGGCGGCCGGCATTTGGGGAGGTAGCCTGATCCTTGAACTTCCACGTGCCTGCAGGGTGCAGCCGGCCGGCCCGGCGAGGGCAGCCGAGCCAAGGGCCGGTCCAGCAGCCGTTGCCGGACCGGCCCGGTGTCCCAGTGCGGAACTAGCTGGAGGCTTGTCCCAAGTTCTGGAACTTTTTCTGCCGGCGCTCCAACCGATCTGCTTCGGGAATGGCAAGGGCCAGGGAGATTTCCGCAGCAATAGCCGTTCCGAGTTCCTGGCAGAACTCGCGCGGCCGGGTGGCAGCGTCGTCGAACTCGTCCACCACGTGGTCCACCAGGCCAAAGGCGCACAGCGAAGCAACGCCGATCTTCTGCTGGCGGGCCATATCCGGGGCATGGCTGGTACTGCGGTGCATGATGGCGCTGGCGCCCTCGGGTGGCAACGGCGAGAGCCAGGAATTGCGGGCTGCGATGGTCCGGTCCGCCGGCAGCAGCGCCAGTGCGGCGCCGCCGGTACCCTGTCCGAGGAGCACCGACACCGAGGGGGACCGCAAGCCGATCAATTCGCTGAGCGAACGGGCAATCTCTCCGGCCAACCCGCCTTCCTCTGCCTGCACCGAGAGCTCGGCGCCGGTGGTGTCGATGATGGTGACCAGCGGCAGGCCGAGTTCCTGGGCCAGTTGCATCCCGCGGCGGGCCTCGCGCAGCGAGGCGGGCCCGAGGCTGGCCGTGTCCGGGTGCCGCGGCCGCTGCTGGCCGAGCACCACGCAGCGCTGTCCTGCGAACCGCGCCAACGCCAGCATCAGCCCGGGGTCTTTCTCTCCCTGTCCGGTTCCGTTCAAGGGCAGCGCGTCGTCAGCTGAGGCCAGCAGCATCCGGGTGTCCGGTCGGCGCGGGTTCCGGCTGGCTTGCACAGAGCGCCAGGCGTCCTCGTCCGCACTGCACGAGATGCTGCCCACCGGTGCCGGGAAAGCGCCGGAATCTCGTACCGGCTGCAGGATCTGCAGTGCCCGGTCCACTAGCTGCGGAAGGTCCTGCGGCGGGACAACCGCGTCGATCAAGCCCTTGCGGAACAGGTTCTCCGAGACCTGGACGCCCTCCGGGAAGTCCTGTCCGTAGAGTGCCTGGTAGACCCGTGGACCCAGGAAACCCAGCAGCGCCCCTGGCTCGGCAACGGTGATGTGCCCCAAAGAGCCCCAGGAGGCCATGACACCGCCGGTGGTGGGATGGCGCAGGTAGACCAGATAGGGAAGTCCTGCCGCCTTGTGCCGGCGGACCGCATCGGTGATGGCGACCATCCCCAGGAAGGCCAAGGTGCCTTCCTGCATGCGGGTGCCCCCGGAAGCGGGCCCCGCCAGCAGCGGCAGTCCGGCCGCCGTTGCGCGCTCGATGGCCGCGACAATGCGCTTCACGGCAGCCTGCCCGATGGAACCGGCCAGGAAGTTGAATTCCGAGACGATCACCGCCACTTCGCGGCCCTGGATCAGCCCCTTGCCCGTGAGCACCGATTCATCGGTGCCGCTTTTTGCGCGGGCGGCATCGAGGTCGGCCGCATAGGATTCGCTGAGCTCGGGCTGCTGCGGCTGGCTGTCCCAGGACTCGAAGGAGTCTTCATCCAAGACGATGGACAGTAGCGCCGACGCGTCAATCCGTTGGGTTCTGGTGCTCATGACTGGTCTTCCTTCCGCTCTTCGAGCCAGCGGTCCACGTCCGCTGCATCTGCATTGAGCAGGGGCGGAGCGGTATGCGCCTTGCGGGTGGTCTCCTTGCTGGTGGCGGCATCGAAGAAACGCAGGGGAGGGCCGGGCAGGCTGACCCTGCCGAGCACTTCGTGCTCCACCTCCACGATGAGCCCTTGGGATTGGACCTGGTCCCAGTCATAGACCTCCTCGATGGAGCGCACCTTTCCCGCTGGAATGCCGGCTGCGTCAAGGGAGTTGAGCAGCTGCGCCGCATCGTATGCGCTAAAAGCCCGTTCGATTAGCTCATTGAGCGCCGCGCGGTTCTCCACGCGCTGGGAGTTGCTGGCAAAGCGGGGATCCCCGGCGGGCAAGCCGAACCGGGAGGCGAAGGCCTGCCAGAGCTTTTCGCTGCCGATGCTGATCTGCACTTTCCCATCGGCACAGGAATACAGGCCGTAGGGTGCAATGGAGGGATGGTGGTTGCCGATGGCTTGGGGATTCTCCCCGGCCACGGTCTGCCGGGTGCCCTGGAAGGCATGGACCCCGATGATCGAGGCCAGCAGGGAGGTGCGGACCACTTGGCCGCGACCGGTCCTTTCGCGTTCCAGCAGCGCTGCCAGCGCCCCGTACGCTCCATACATCCCCGAGAGCAGATCCGCGATGGGCACCCCGACCTTCTGCGGATCCTCCGGGCCGGAGCCGGTAATGGACATCAGCCCGGCCTCGCCCTGCAGGATCTGGTCGTAGCCGCTGCGGTGGGATTCGGGGCCGTCGTGCCCGAAGCCGGTAATGGACAGGATCACCAGCCGCGGATTCAATTCATGGAGCACCTCGACGCTGAAGCCGAGCCGGTCCAGCACGCCGGTGCGGAAGTTCTCCATGAGCACATCAGAGTTCCTGACCAGGTCGGCCAGCTTGGCTTGGTGCGCGGAATCCTTCAGGTTCAGCGCAACAGACTGCTTGTTGCGATTGCATGACAGGAAGTAGGTGGCCTGCCGGTTGTCTTCCGGCCCGACGAAGGGTGGGCCCCAGCCGCGGGTGTCGTCCCCGGTGCCCATCGCTTCGATCTTGATGACCTTGGCACCCAGGTCGCCCATCATCATTCCGGCATGAGGCCCGGCCAGTGCACGGGTCAGGTCAAGGACCACGTAGCCGCTCAGGGGGCCGGTGCCGGTGGCCAGGGTTTCTTCGGGTTGGACTGTAATCGAGCTCAAGAGATACCTCCTAGGAGTGGAAAGATTGGCGATTCCGCTGGTGCCTACAGCCAGCCGGGCAAGACCAGCAGCGCCCAGGCCAGGACAGGGCCGGCCAGGACGATGATGCCGCCGTAGCCCAGGACCTGCTTGTAGAAGCGGTCCTTGTCGGTGCCTTCCGGGGCGTTGGCAAGGACCAGGGCGCCGTTGGTGGAGAAGGGCGAGACATCCACGATGGTCGAGGCGATGGCAAGTGCGCAGATCAATCCGGTAGCGCTGATCGAGCCCGAGCCCAGGAACGGGATCGCCAGCGGGATGAGCGCGGCCAGGATGGCAGTGGATGATGCGAAAGCCGAGACAACGGCGCCGATGTAGCAGATGAGCAAGCCCGCAAGCAGCGGTGCTCCCAGGGTCGCCACGGCGTTCGAAGCGTATTCGATGGTGCCGGCTTCCTCCAGGACTCCGACGAAAGTGAGCATGCCGCAGATGAGCAGGACCGTGGACCAGCTGATCTTGTTGACCGCCCCCTTCTGGGCAGCGGGGTTGACCAAGGCCAGGACGACAGCGATGGTGATCGAAACGAAGCCGACGTCCACCTTGAAGCCCAACGCGATCACGGCCAGGGCGACCAGGCCGAGGATGGTCATTGCCTGGCCGAAGCGCTGGCCCGGGGCATGCGGCGCGGCGCCGTCGCCGGCAGGATCGCGGGGACCGTAGGTTCCCGAGCCGCTTCCCTTGAAATCGACATCGGCTGCCTGCGAGCCCACGGAGACCGACAGGCGGGCCTCGGCAACGCGTTCGGCGATGGCGCTGGCCCGCTGGCCAGCCAGTTTGCGCCCGCCCAGGACCAGGAACAGCACGATGGCGATCACCAGGTTGAAGGCGAAGCTGGTGAGGAACAGGGCGGTGGGGCTGAAGGCGAACCCGGCTTCCTGGATCAGCCCATTGACGATCACGCCGTAGACGGCGATCGGGGAGAAGCCGCCGGCTTGCGCGCCGTGCACGATGAGCATGCCCATCATGAGCGGGTTGATCTCGTATTTCTGCGCGAAGCGCAGGCCGATAGGGGCGATGATCGCCACCGCTGCCGGGCCCAGGGCGCCGATGGCGGTAATGGCTGCGGTGATGGCGAACATGACCCAGGGGATCAGCGAGATCCGGTTGTCGACAAGTTTCACCGCCCGGTCAACCAGGATGTCGATGGTGCCATTGTTCTGGGCTATGGCGAAGAGGTAGGTGACCCCGACCAGGGTCAAGAACAGCCCTCCGGGGAAGCTGGCGAGAATGTCCTTGGCATCCATGCCGAGGAATATCGTGCCGAGCAGGAAGGCGCCAACGAAGGCCAAGGCTCCCATGTTGATCGGGAACATCGTGGCAATTATGAACATCACCGCCAAGACGATGATGGAGACGAGTGCGACAGACATGGGAAATCCTTTTCGGGAGGCTTTGCACTGAATGGTTTTGGTGTGACGGGTGTCACTGGCTCACTGGCCTAGCCTCCTAGACTCTCGGTGTCTTGTCAAGGTAATTTTCGGTGTAAGTTTGATGAAGAACACATTTTCAGGTGGGGAGTGGTTGTGGCTGAAGCCAAGAAGGCCAGGGCGTTCGCGAAGGTGCAGCGTCCTCGGCTCTATGAGCAGTTGATGCAGCAGATCCTGGCTTTCGTCGAAGCAGAGCAGTTGGGGCCCGGTGACCATTTGCCGGCCGAGCGCGAGCTGGCAGAACAGCTCGGCGTCTCGCGAGCGACCCTGGCCCAGGCCCTGGTGGCGCTGGAAGTACTCGGGGTCATCGACGTGCAGCATGGAACCGGCGCGGTGCTCGTGCACCGTCCGAGCGTCGCCACGGTGCTGCGCGAACTGCGCGAGCACAAGAGCCGGTTGCCTGATATCGTCGAGGCGCGCAGTACCTTGGAGGTCAAGCTGGCCGCGCTGGCTGCCGCCCGCCGCACCGAGGCGGACCTGCGCAAAATCGATCACGCGCTGGAGGTGATGGCCGCGGAAATTGGCGAGGGCGGCCGTGGCGAGCGCGGTGATGAGCTTTTCCACGAGGCAATTACCGCTGCAGCTAAATCAGCGGTTTTGCAAAAACTCATGACGTTTATCGCCGAGATGGTGCTCGAAACCCGCATCGAATCGTTGGGGCAGCCAGGACGCCCGGAGCGCTCGCTGGAGTCGCACCTGAAAATCGCCGATGCGATTCGCCGCGGCGATGCCACGGGTGCCGCCGCCGCGATGGGCGAGCATATAGAAATGGTCTCCGACGTGGCCCTGCTCAGGGACGGCAGGTAGCCGCAAAGCCGTTCAGCCAGTTGCTGCCGGGCGTGGCTGGCGCTTTTCCGCCGGAGCCGTTTTCTTCGATGTCCGGGCGGCTCGAGGTGCTGCCGGCCGCTAGCTTTTGCTATTCTCCCGCGCGCAGTGCGCGGAAGGCCTCCGTGGCCGGAGGTTGGCCTGTTGCGGAAAGTTCGCAGTTATCAAAAGGCGATGGGCGATGGGCTGGAAAAGCGCGGCCACTGCCGATCTATGGACCACGCTGCGCTGGAATTCAACAGATCTTGGCACTCCAGTCCAGTCGCCAGTCCTGCCGCTACGCGATGCGTTACTTGCTGGTTTGCTTGTCCCGCCTCAGCGCCACCGCTCACTTCCGGCTGCAGCCCCCAGTTCTGCAACGAATAGCATTGAACACCTGTTCTCATCTTGTGACAGTAATGTGTGATTGACGATAGTGTGTGGCGCACGGTAATGTGAGCGGCATGGAAGAGTTCGACACCCAACTGCAAGAGCTGCGACGCGGCACCGTTGTGCTCGCTTGCCTGCAGCTGCTGCGCAGTGCAGGATACGGCTACAGCCTGCTGGAGCAGCTCGACGAGCACGGTTTCTCCACCGATGCCAACACCTTGTATCCGCTGCTGCGGCGTCTGGAGAAGCAGGGTTACCTCACCAGCGAGTGGAACACCGAGGAGGCCAGGCCACGCAAGTTCTACCGAACCTCGCCTGACGGTATCCGTCTTGCCGACACGTTGACCACGGAATGGCGATCACTGGCAACGGCGATCGCCTCGCTCACCGAAGAGGAGCACTGACATGACTGCCACATTGACCGAACGCTACATCTCGGCCACGATCCGCAGCCTCGAGCCCGGCATGCGGAACGACATCCGCGCCGAGCTCGAAGCCTCCATTGCCGACGCCATCGAGGCGCGCGTAGCCCAAGGCGAAGCCGCGCAGGAGGCAGAACGCCGCGTCCTGGCCGAACTCGGCGACCCCGGCATCCTCGCCGCCGGCTACGCAGACCGGCCGCTGCACCTGCTCGGGCCGAAGTACTACCTGGCTTGGTGGCGCCTGCTGAAACTGCTGCTGTGGATCGTGCCGCTCTGCGTGGCAGGGGCAATGGCGCTGGGTTTGCTGGTCTCTGGACAGGACGTGGGCGAAAGCATCGTCCAGTCGCTTTCCGTCGGGCTGCAGGTCATCGTGCACGTGGGCTTCTGGACCACGCTCGTGTTCGTCGTGCTCGAGCGCACTGGCGCGGACACTGGCGTGAAGTGGGATGTTGACCAGCTGCCGGAAATTCCCGAGGATGGCGCGGGCCGCAGCGAGTTGATCGCGTCGCTGGTATTCCTGGGCATCGCCGCCGGCGCGGTGGTGTGGGACCTGGTCCGAGGATTCTTCCCCACAGGCGGTGAACCGATCCCGATCCTCAACCCGGGGCTGTGGCCGTGGTGGATCGGCGTCCTGTTCGCACTGATCATCCTCGAGGCCGTCTTCGCCGTCGCGCTGTTCCGCCTGCGTCGTTGGACAACTGCCATGGCGGTGCTGAACACCGTGCTCGCCTTGGCCTTCGCGGCCTGGGCGCTGATCCTGCTGTTGCGCGGCGAGCTCGTCAACCCGGAATTCCTCTCGTTCGTTGCGGTTGCCGGAGGCGACGGGTTCGCAGCCGGAAACGCACAGGCCGCTGGCAATGGCGGCATCTTCCGCATTCTCGCCGTGCTGCTCGGGTGCGGAATCGCGGCCGGCATTGGCTGGGATATCGTTGACGGCTGGCGCAAGGCCGTGCGGGAACGGGGCACAGCCCGGGGGTGAACGCGCTGAATGGCAGGTGGGAGTCCGTGCCACCGTGTCCAGCGCTGAGCTGCCTGCCGGCAATGATACGAGCTCGCGGGTCACTGCCCCCGGCTTGTGTTCCGGCACGGAAGCCCCTCCATCAATTGGGCCGACAGTTGCTCGAAAGGCACCTAGGAAAGCACGTCATCACGATCAGGAAGAGCGCCGTCAACCACGACTGCTCCGAACGCTTCCGGCGCTCGCTCGGCTCCGCCTGCGCAAATACTCGCCGTTCGAATCCCGGGTGCACCCGACGAGCGAAGCCTCCGGCAATCAGCGATCCCTCGGAGGGGCCATCACGGTACATGCGACTGCCTCCGTGCCGCACCGCCATCCATTAGCTGGGGCCGCTGTTCGGCCAGTAGAATCCCATGCCGGCCCCTGCGGCGAGGCCGCCTTCTTCCCTGATCAGTATTCCTGCATCAGGGACGTGATCTGCTGGATCAGCGCACTGACCAAGGCTGGTTGCCGTCGTCGCGGCATGGTGAGGATCTGTGCGCTGCGTTCGGCCAGAGCCGGATGGTCAATCGGGATGAACCTCAGCCCTTGGCTCAGCCCATCGCGACGAGCGAAGCGGCTGAGCAAGGTCACCCCCGCGCCGGAACGCGCGAACTCCATGGCCGGATTGATGTGATCGGTAGTTAGCGCGATCTTCGGCGTGAGTCCGGCCATGGAGGTGGCGATGTCAAAAAGCTCGCGCTGGGTGATGCCCTTGGCCGGCATGGACATCGGGTACTCGCAGAGCTCGGCCAGCGACAGCTGCGTCCGCTCAGCCAGGGGGTGGTCGGCGCAAACCACGGCATAAGCCGGAGCTGGGCAGGAATGCTCGACGGTTACATGGCGCTGCGGGCCCAGGGCAAAAATCGTCGCGAGATCCGCAGTGCCTTCGATAACCTGCCTGGTGGCCTCGGCCGAGGGCAAGACGCTCAGGTGAACCGTCACCTCGGGATGTTCCTTGCAGAACGCGGAGACGGCGCGAGGAGTCACCGAGGCAGCAAGTCCTTCCGAGCTGGCCACCTCGATGACTCGTGAAGCCCCCGAGGAGAGCTCGCTCAGATCCTGAGCCAGTTGCTCGCCTTCGGAGAGCATGCGGCGGGTATGGGCCAGCAGCAGCACCCCGGCATCGGTCAATTCCATGCCGCGGGCATGGCGGCGGAAAATTGCCGCGCCGACGTGGCGTTCGAGCTGGCTGATCTGCCGGCTGATCGCCGACGCGGAAACATGTTGCGATTCGGCGGCATCGGAAATAGATCCCGTGCTAGCCACCTCATGGAAGTAGCGCAGCGCCGTTGGCAATGTTTGCATTCTCTTGTTCCCGTTCGATTAGCATTTTGCATTTAACTCAAACCTGATGCACGAAACGGCACTGGTTCCCGTCGCGCCCATCTCCTAATGTGATCTACAGTACAACACGCCGAGCGGGGAGAAATCATGCCGAATAGAGAAGATTTGCTAGTAGCTGCGGACAAGTATGTCGACTCGGGGGAGCTGTTCGAGGACTTGTCCGAGCTGGTTGCCTGCCCGACGGTCAGCACCGACCCCAGCCAGAGGGTTGCAACGAACTCATATCTGGATAAGAACTTACGATCGAGGCTCGAAGGCATGGGCTTTACTGTGCGGCTTGATCTGGACTGGCGGGGATCGGGCAATTCTTTCCTGCGCGCGGTTCGCACAGAACATCGGGATTACACTACGGTGCTGTGCTACGGGCATGCCGATGTGGTTGACGGCCAAGCGGGGCAATGGGAGCAGGGGCGCGATCCTTTCGTGCTGGATGCCCAAGGCGAGCGCTGGTACGGACGCGGCGCGGCGGATAACAAGGGCCAGCACCTGGTGAACCTCAAGGCCTTCGAGATGCTGCTGGCCCAGCGCGGGGAATTGGGATTCAACGCGGTCTTCCTGTTCGAAGCCGGCGAGGAAATCGGGTCCCCGCAGCTGGATGAATACGCCGCGGCGCACCGCGAAGAACTCGCCGCAGATCTCTTCATCGCCTCGGACGGCCCCAGATTGTCAGCCCAGGAACCCACGATATTCCTCGGCGCACGGGGTGGGGCGACCTTCGAACTCAGCATTCCGCTGCGCGCGGGCGGCTATCATTCAGGGAATTGGGGCGGCCTGCTGCGCAACCCCGCAACCACGCTGGCTGGCGCGATCGGTGCACTGGTCGATGGGCATGGGCGTATCCAAGTACCAGGGCTGCTTCCCGACGAACTGCCCGACTCGGTGCGCCAAGCGCTCCAATCGGTGCAGGTGGGCGGAGGAGCGCAGGACCCGCAATTGGCCGACGGCTGGGGCGACACCAGGCTGAGCGCGGCAGAACGGCTCTACGCCTGGAACACCCTGGAGGTGATCGCCCTGCAATCGGCCGACGTCGCCCGGCCGGTCAATGCCATCCCGGGTGAGGCCCGGGCGGTCCTGCAACTGCGCTTCGTCGTTGGAACGGATCTGGCGGGGCTGGAAGCGGCGATCCGGCGGGCACTGGACGAGGCCGGCTACCCGATGGTGCAGCTGGCCATGGGACAGTGCTTCCCGGCCAGCAGGACCAACCCCGACAACCCTTGGGTGCGCTGGGCCAGCGAGTCCATCCAGCGGAGCACCGGCGTGCCCGCGGTGGTCTTGCCCAATATCGGCGGTTCGCTGCCCAATGCGGTCTTCGAATCGACGCTTGGCCTGCCGACCTTGTGGGTCCCGCATTCCTATCCGGGGTGCCAGCAGCACGGGCCCAACGAGCACGCCCTGGAGCCGGTGCTGCGCCAAGGACTGAAAATGATGTGCGGGCTCTTCCATGACCTGGCAACGAAGACGACCTTGCCGCGCACGGTAGCCGCTAGCAGCGAGAAGATCTAGGACTCCAGCATGGAAAATCAGCAATTACCAGTTAAAGACCAGACAGCGCCGGCCCGACGCCAGTCCACCGCTCGCGGTATCGCCGCAGCCACCATTGGCAATGCGCTGGAGTGGTACGACATGGCCATCTATGCGCTGTTGGCAATCTATATCGGCCACAACTTCTTCCCCTCGGAAAATCCGGCCGTAGAGGTCATCCAGGCTTTTGCGGTCTTCGGTATCTCCTACCTGATCCGCCCTCTAGGTGGACTTGTACTCGGATCCTATGCGGACCGCAAGGGCTTGAAAAAGGGGTTGATCCTCACTATCAGGCTGATGGTAGTGGGTACGGCGATCATTGCACTGCTGCCGGGCTACGACACCATCGGCATCTTCGCTCCGCTGGGGCTCATCCTGGGGCGGCTCATCCAGGGCTTCTCCGCCGGTGGCGAGTTCGGTGCCGCCACCTCGTACCTCTTGGCGCAGGACAAGGGGCGCAAGGGATTCCTGGGCAGCTTCCAGTTCGCAAGCCAAGGCCTGGGCGCGATGATGGCTGCCATCACGGTGGTCGCTTTGACCAGTATCTTCACGACGGAGCAGATGAACGACTGGGCCTGGCGCATACCGTTCTTCATCGGTCTGCTGGTGGGCCCTGCCGGCTGGTGGATCCGTCGCCACGTCGATGAAGCGCCGCTGCCCGAAGCGGCCCCGGGGGATCGGCACAGCGCCAAGAACGCGGTGCATGCCCCGGTGCGCGAGCTGTTCCGCTCGAACAAGGCCTCGGCGCTCATCGCCGGCGGAGCGCTGGCTATTTCGACAGCGCTGAACTTCGTGCTGCAGTACATGCCGACTTTCGGCATCAGCCAATTGGGCATGAGCCCTACCGTTTCCTTCTCCTCGCTGATTATCTCCGGGGCGATCCTGACCTTCGCCACGCCAGTGGTGGGCCACCTTTCGGACCGCTTCGGACGATTGCGCATCATGATTCCCGCCGCCCTGGCGATCATGCTGCTGACCATCCCGCTGTTCCTCTGGTTGATTGCGGGCAAGACCTTCCTGGTCCTCGCGGTCGTAATGGTCATCCTGGGATTGCTCAAGGCTTTGTACTTCGGTGCGCTGCCGTCGGTGATGGCTGATGTCTTCAGCGATTCGTCGCGGGCCACGGGCCTGTCCTTCAGCTACAACACCTCTGTGGCGATTTTCGGCGGATTCACCCCGATGATTTGCGCCTTCCTGATCGAGGCCACTGGCCAGCCGATTGCCCCGGGCTACTACCTGGCGGTGCTGGCCATCGTGAGCATCGCGGCGCTGGGCTCCGCCTTCCGTTTCCGGGCGGTGCGCTGACCCCGCCACTGGTGAAGCAGCGCAGGAAGCACAAGGCCGGCAACCGCAGCGGTTGCCGGCCTTTGCGCGCTCGCGACGATCACGAACGATCCGGCTCTCCGGGCACCGGTGCGGCGGATGGATCCTGATGGCGCGAAACCAGATCGGTGGCCAGCGCGCGAATCATGTCACGTGCCGCTGGGGGACCAGTTACGTGGATATGGTCGGCAAATTGGAGCAGTTGGCGCACGTCTTGGATTTGCCGGAACACGATAGTGATCGGGTACCACCCTCCTTCGGCTGCGTCCACGTCCCGGAGACGCTCGCCCAAGATTCGCCGGGCCAAATCCAGTCGAGTTGCACGCAGGCGGGCCGTGATCATCACGTCCCCGGGTGCCTCTGTGCGTTCCTTGAGCGAGAGCCACACCGTGCGCAGGGTGGCATCGACCTGCAAGTTTGCCGGCGCCTGTAGGATTTCGAATGAGTAGAGCCGCTCCAACGAGAACAGCCGCTGCTCACCTTGCTGTTCGGCGACGAGATACCAGCGACCGGACTTGGCCACGAGTCCATAGGGATCCACGAGCAGGAACGCTGGGTGCGCCTCGGTACTGCGCCGATACTTGATGCGCAGCTGGCGCCGAAGCCGCAACGCGGTTGCCAGATCCGCGATATCGACCAGCAGGCTCCGGCCCGACATCCAGGCAGAACTATCCACCATGACAATATCGGCCAACGTAGCCCGGGGATGGGCCGCTGGAGCTGCGTCCTGCTTCAGCGCGACCTTGCGCGCCGCCGTAGCATGTGCGTCCCGCAAGCCCAGAAGTTCCAAATGCCGTTCATCGAGCCCCGCCACGGACAAGGCTTCCAGCTCCGGCGGCTCCAGATGGGCCAGATTCAATCGGGAGCCCGGCAGCAAGGCGATTCCTCCGTGGCGCCCGCGCTCGGCGTAGACAGGGACGCCAGCCATGGACAGCGCTTCGACATCGCGCAGGATGGTCCGTCGCGAGACCTCCAGCGTCTGGGACAGTTCCGAGGAGCTGATGCGCTGACGAGTCTGCAACAGCAAGAGCAGGTGCAACAGCCTGGAAGCTTTCATGACCTCCAAGTATCCCAGAAAAGAAGACATGTTCTGTCGTGATTTTCTGGTGGACTGCTAATGTCCACTAATTCATTGATCCCAGGAGTCCCCGATGCCCCGCCCGAACCTGTTCCTCGTTTATGTCATAGATGCCCGGAAAGCTGCCGAATTCTATGGCGATTTGTTCGATATGGATCCCGTCTTCGTCTCGCCGCGCTATGTGGCATTCGCCCTCAGCGAGCAGGTGAGCTTCGCTGTGTGGTCCGGCAAGAATGAAGATGCGGTCCCGGAAACCCCGCGCACCAGCGAGGTGGGTTTGATGGTCCCCGGCTCCGGCGGTGACGTTGACGAAACTTGCCGCCAATGGTCCGCCAAGGGAGTGCGCATCGTGCAAGAAGCTTACGACGAAGTCTTTGGCAGGACCTTTGTTGCCGCGGATCCAGATGGCAACCTGATCAGGGTCTCGCCGATGGACTAGGAATTAGCGTGGCCAATAAAAGCAGAATCCCGGGGCATCGGCGAAGAAATTCGCTGATGTCCCGGGATTCTTGTGTTGCAGCTCAGGGAAGCTGCCAAGCTCTGGGTCTAGAAGAGCTTGCCTGGCTTAGAGCTGGTTGCCCAGCTTGAAGCCCTTGGAAGCCTGGCCATGGTACGAGCCGTCTTCGTCACCGGCACGGGTGAAGGAGAAGCCGTCGGCGCCAATGGTGACTTCCAGTTCGGAGTCATCCGTGCGCTCGATGACTTCCTGCACGTTGCCATCCAGGTCCAGGACCTTGGAAGCTTCGGTGTACCACGATGGAACAACCGGGTTGCCCCACCAGTCGCGGCGCTGGTTGTCGTGCACGTTCCAGGTGATGGTCGGGTTGTCCGGATCGCCGGTGTAGTAATCCTGGGTGTAGATCTCGATGCGGTGGTCATCTGGATCCAGGATGTACAGGTAGAACGCGTTGGAGACGCCGTGGCGGCCGGGGCCGCGCTCGATGCGGTCCGAGATGCGCAGTGCGCCCATCTTGTCGCAGATCTGGATGATGTTGTGCTTCTCGTGGGTGGAGAAGGCCACGTGGTGCAGGCGCGGGCCGTTGCCGCCAGTCAAAGCGGTGTCGTGCACGGTGCCCTTGCGGTGCATCCAGGCTGCGTAGGTGGTGCCTTCGTCGTCCTGGATGTCCTCGGTGACGCGGAAGCCCAGGTCCTCGAGGTAGGCGCGCCCGCGCGGCACGTCCGGGGTGACCTGGTTGAAGTGGTCCAGGCGGACCAGTTCGCCGGCCGAGTACAGGTCGTAGCGCATGTGCAGGCGCTCAACGTGGGTGGTCTCGAAGAAGAACTCGTACGGGAAGCCCAGTGGATCCTCGACGCGCAGTGCATCGCCGATGCCCTTGACGAAGCCTTCCTTGCGGCGCTCGGTGCGGCAGCCCAGTTCCTTGTAGTAGGCCTCGGCCTTGTCGACCTCTTCGGCGCTGCGCACACGGAAAGCCATGGCCTTCAGTGCTGCCACCGGGCCCTTGGTCAGCACCAGGTTGTGGTGGATGAATTCCTCGAAGGAACGCAGGTAGATCTGGTTCTCGTCTTCGTAGGATACGTGCAGGCCCAGTACGTCCACGTAGAACTTGCGCGAGCGCTCCAGGTCGGTGACGACCAGTTCAGCGTAGGCGCAGCGCAGGATATCCGGTGCTGGAACCGAAGGGGTTGGGATCGGGTTTGCGATCTCTTTGCTCATGATTTGCTCCTTTGCAAGCAAGAAAAACTAGGGGCGGGAAGCGCGTGCTTCCTAGACGCCGAACTTAGGGGAGTGCGCTTCGTTCAGGGTGATCTGGATGGACTGCTGGGTGGTGTAGAAGTCCACCGAGCGGTAGCCGCCTTCGCGGCCCAGCCCCGAAGCCTTCACGCCGCCGAATGGGGTGCGCAGGTCGCGGACGTTGTTGGAGTTCAGCCACACCATGCCCGAATCGATCTGGTGCGCGAAGTTGTGCGCGCGCTTCAAGTTGCTGGTCCACACGTAGGCTGCCAGGCCGTACTTGGTGTTGTTGGCCAATTCCAGTGCTTCCTCGTCGGTGTCGAACGGGGTGATGGCAACAACCGGGCCGAAGATCTCGTCCTGGAAGATCTGCGCATCCGGGGCAACATCGGCGAAGACGGTCGGAGCAACGTAGTTGCCCTCTTCGAAGCCTTCGGCGCGGCCGCCGCCGGCCAGCAAGCGGCCTTCGGTCTTGCCGATCTCGATGTAGCCCATGACCTTCTCGAAGTGGTTAGGGTGCACCAGTGCACCGACTTCGGTCTTCGGGTCACTCGGCAGGCCAACGCGGATGTTCTTGGCGCGTTCTGCGAACTTGGCTACGAAATCATCGTAGATATCGCGCTGGACCAGCACGCGGGAACCGGCGGTGCAACGCTCGCCGTTCAGCGAGAACACGCCGAACACGGTGGCGTCCAGGGCAGCTTCCAGATCAGCGTCGGCGAAGACCACTGCAGGGGACTTTCCGCCCAGCTCCAGGGACAGGCCCTTGAAGAATGGCGCAGCCGCGGTGGAGATGGTGGCGCCGGTGGAGGAGTCGCCGGTGAAGGACACCAGCGGCACATCCGGGTGCTTGACCAGGTAGTCGCCGGCCACGCCGCCGGAACCGAAGATCAGGTTGAAGACGCCCTCTGGCAGGCCGGCTTCGCGGAAGATTTCTGGCCACAGGCCAGCGGAGAGCGGGGTGTAGCTGGCAGGCTTGAGGACCACCGAGTTGCCGGTGGCGATGGCCGGAGCCAGCTTCCAGGATTCCTGCATGAATGGAACGTTCCACGGGGTGATCAGCGCGGCGACGCCAATGGGCTTGCGGTTCACGTAGTTCATCTGGCGTCCTGGGACGCGGAAGGAGTTATCCACCTGCGCGACGATCAGGTCGGCGAAGAAGCGGAAGTTCTCCGCGGCGCGGCGGGCCTGGCCCTTGGCCTGGGTGATCGGCAGGCCGGAGTCGTAGGACTCGAGCAGCGAGAGCTCTTCGTCGCGGGATTCGACGATGTCAGCGATCTTGTGCAGCACGCGGGAACGCTCGCGTGGCAGCATCTTGGCCCAAGGGCCTTCCTTGAAGGCCTTGTTGGCGGCGGCAACTGCCAGGTTCACGTCTTCGGGCTGTGCCGAAGCCACGGTGGCGTAGTTGGTGTTGCTTACCGGTTCCTGCACGTCGAAGGTTGCTCCGCCGATGGAGTCAACGAATTCGCCGTTGATGTAGTGCTGCAGGTGGGTCGGAAGGTTTTCCGGTACGAAGTGCTTGCTCATGGCAGTTCCTTTCGTGCTGTTCCGGTGTTTTCACCGGATGGGTTGTGGCAAATCTATGAAAGTTCTCGGTGCTGCTGGCTAGATGGCGCTAGGTGCCATGCCGGCCGCTTTCAAATAGGCGTTGAGCGTATTCGAGCGGTGGTCCCGGCAGGCGGCTTCGATCTGCGCCGGGGTGGCATGGTTGCCGATCAGATCCAGCAGCGCCTCATGCTCCTGAACCGAGGCGCGAGCCCGGTTGGGAATGTGGGTGAAGCTGCTGGCCCGCATGGCCGCCAGCCGGCGCCATCCGCGCTGGACCAGGTCCAGGATGTGCGGATTGGGGCACTGGCCGTAGAGCAGCTGGTGGAATTCGGTATTCATCCGGGTGAAGGCCACCGGATCGAAATCCGCCAGGCACTGGCGCATGTTCTCGTTCAGCGCCCGCGCCTTGGCAAGCCAAGCGGCATCCATGGCATCGGCAGCCAGCGCGGTAGCGGCCGGCTCGATGACCATCAGGGTCTGCATGGTGTGCAGGTACAGGGTGGAATCCACGTGGGCCACCGTCGCCCCGACGTTGCGGGTGAAGTGCACCAGGCCCTCGGCCTCCAGCCGGCGGATCGCCTCGCGCACCGGAACCACGGAGCAGCCCAGCTCATCGGCAATGGTGCCCAGCACCAGCCGGTAGCCGGGGGAGTATGCCCCGTTGACGATGCGCTCGGAAACCAGCTGGTAGGCGGCTTCGGACTTGGAGGCGGTCATTACAGCGACCATGAGTCCAGATCCGGGCTGCCTGCGTCCTTCCAGGCGTTGTACTTGCTCTTCCACGCATCATTCATCGGGAACAGGCCCTCGATGCCGTGGCCGCGCTGGACCATGGCGAAGATGAATTCGTCATTGGATTCGGTCACCGCGGCTTCAGCGGCCACCTCGGCGACCATCGCTGGCGGGATGACCACGATGCCATCGGAGTCGGCCACGATCACATCTCCTGGCTGCACCGAAACGCCGCCGCAGGCCACGGTGATGTCCTTGTCCCAGGCCACGTGCTTGCGGCCGAGAACCGCCGGGTGGGCGCCGTTGTAGAAGACCGGGATTTCCAGGTTGGACACGGCATCCAGGTCCCGTACGCCGCCATCGGAGATGATGCCGGCGGCGCCGAGCTGCTGGGAGCGCAGGGCCAGGATGTCGCCCAGGGTGGCCGAGCCGGTCTCGCCGCGGGCTTCCATGACCAGGATCTCGCCGTCATTGAGCGAGTCGATGGACTGCTTCTGCATGTTGTAGCCGCCGCCGTGGGCCTTGAACAGGTCCTCGCGGTTGGGGATGTAGCGCAGGGTGCGGGCGGTGCCGATCACGCGCTGCATGCCCTTGGTGGCACCGGGGACTTCGATGTTCACGTTGTTCAGGCCGCGCTTGCGCAAGGTGGCGGACAAGGTGGCGGTAGCCACCGAAGCCAGCTGCTCACGGACCTTGTCGGTCAGCACGTCCTTGCCGGTGATGATCGGGGCCATGCCGGCGGTCTCGCGATCGCCGTAGGCATCTTCCTTGTCCTTGTCGGTGACCTTTGGCTGGTTGCCGAAAGCGGCGAAGGCCGCGGTGCCCTCGACGGCGGTGGTCTCCAGCTTGCCGGTCGTGGCGCCGGAGACCAGGTCGGTGACCTCGACCTCGACAACGTCGCCGGGGAAGAAGACGGTGGAGCCGGCCGGGGTGCCGGTGAGGATCATGTCACCTGGCTGCAAGGTCATCTGCTGGGACAGGTCGGCGATGATGGTTGCGAAGGAGAAGAGCAGCTCGGAGGTGTCGGCGTCCTGGGCGAGCTTGCCGTTGACCCAGGTCTGCACGCGCAGCTTGGCAGGATCCAAGGTGGCAGCATCCAGGGCGTTGGGACCCACCGGGGTGTAGCCGTCGCCGGACTTGGAGCGGATGTTCGAGCCCTTGTCCGCGTACTTCATGTCGTGCACGCCGAGGTCGTTCGATGCGGTGACCTGCCCGACGTAGCCCCAGGCTTCGTCTACCGAGACGCGGCGAGCGGTCTTGCCGATGATCAGTGCGATCTCGCCCTCGAAGGCGAGCAGCTCGGTGCCAGCTGGGCGTTCCACGGTGGAACCGCTGGCGGCCAGCGAGCTGGTGGCCTTCATGAAGTAGCTGGGGAACTTCGGGGTGCGTCCGCGCTGCGCCGCACGCGAGGAGTAGCTAAGGTGTACGGCCAGGATCTTGCCTGCCTGCGCGAAGGTCTCTTCGGTTACTGGGACAATATTGCTCACCGTTGATCGGCCTGCTTTCATCGAACATCATCTCGTACATCAAATCGTATACGATCAGTGTGCGCCGAATCTCAAACGGTGTCAAGCGGGCTTTGGAAATCTTTGGAAATGATTACCGTGCAGGCCTGGGAATCCGCAGGATCACGGGGAATTCTCCGGGAGCGGGAATGTTTCGAAAGGGGCAATTGCGGGGTGCCGGAGCGGATGTACTGCAGCACACAATCGATAGCTGGAATCCTGGCTAGCCAGTCGATCTGATGCCGGATTCCTTGCAGGGCCATCGTTGCCCTGTAGTCGGGAAAGGATGCCCGACCGGCGCTATCCTCTTGCCAGCTGGGCGGCAGTGGCAAGCTCGCTCGCGAACCGAAGCCGAGCTACGGCAGGCGCTCTTTTGCCGTTCGTGGAAATAGGCCATTTCACTGAGGGTGAGGGCAAGTGGAGTCATGGATTGTTCACGAGAAATATTCCGTTGCTTCCTCCTGCATGCCGGGTAATTGTAGATAGCCTGTATTTATGGGGAGTGTATTTAATATCCGAAACTCGCTGAGATGAGAGCGCAAGGAAAAAGATGTCTTCAGGTCAAAACACAGGCGTGATTGATTCGACGCTGCCGTCGCACCCCACCGAGGTCCACGCAAATAGCTGGATGTGGGGATCCGTGGCGTTGGTCGCCAGAGTTCCGGCATCTTCGATCACGGAACCTGATGGAAACTTGTGGTGGGTCCCGTCGAATGCCGCGGATATCACGTGGAAGATGTTCTGCAAAGATCTGCAAAGCGAAACCTCGGAGTTTCTCCAAAACGACGCGGGAAATCTGTATAAAGCATCAAAAAGCTGGTTCGACAAGACTTCGGTCGGACCTCATTTCCTGGCCATGACTGCCGACGCGAAGCAAGCACTATCGGGTGCTCCAACGTTTGCTTTCGACAACCAGAAGGTAATCAGCAAGCTGACCGGCGCCGGTATCCGGATCGCTGGAATTTCACGTTCTCGTAGTGAGGCGGAAACAGGAGCCGGCAACGCTGAATACGTCGCCTTGCACCTGAAGCTTTCGAAAGAGGCATTGCAAACCCCCGGTTGGGTGACCTCTGCGTTGCACCGGCCGACTCGTGCTGGGCTACTGCCGGGCACAAACATCGATGGCAAGGACTTGCGAGCGGGTGTAAACAACGCCTTGCGTTCAGCAGGCTTGGCAGTAGAACTGAATAATGGCGGCGCTCTGCAATCAAAAGACAAGCAGGATCCATGGGGGAACATCTATACGATCTCCACTTTTATTCCGCAAGACAAGATTCCTCAGTGCCAAAAACACTGGCACGGACCGAGCGCGATGGACAACCCTGCAGTGCGCTGGGCGCATGCACTGAGCATTGCTCAAACCGCCACGCCTAAGCCAACTTTGAGCGACTGGTCCGACCTCGGAGTTAGCAAAGCCCAAGTCTCCCTTGGCCCGTCAATTGGTTGGTGCAGTGATCGGGGGATGGGGATTGTTGCCCAGTCCCGTCCGGATGGCGATCCTGAACACTGGATCGCAGAGACTGGGCATACGGTGGCCTTAGCGCATTCAGTCTTCGTCGATTTGGCGGTCTTGACGATGCAGCAAGATGAATTCTTGACCCAGCGCGCGGGACACCTGGCCAATCTAGCGGCAACCGGAAACCTTGAGGATTCCGCTGCTTCGCTTAAGCGATACAAGGACATTCAAAAAAGGTTTATGGAGTTCCACGGCAAGCGCTGGTTGCAGGAGATACCCGGACGTGAATCTGCAACTCGGGTGCTGCAAGCCATGCAGAACGTGCGCATGCTGGAAGAAAGAATCAAGCATTCACTGATCGAGCAGAAATCCATCATGGATTATCTGGAAGCCAACCAGCGCGCCGAAGAAGAGCAGGTGAATCGCGAACGAGCCGAACAACTGCGCGAAGAGGCGGTTAAGCGTGAGAAGTTCAGTCACCGAGTGAATATTTTTGCGTTTATATTCCTGCCGGCCACACTGATTTTCACCGTTACCGGAGGTCTGGGGATCCAGTTATCCACACTTTGGGGAACTATTTGGATCGGCATCGCTGCTGTCACTACTATCGGGTTGATTGCTTGGATGAAGACGGAAGATGGAAAGAGGAAGAAGGATAGAAAACGCGCGTCCGGAGGCGCATCGCGCAGCGACGAATCCCTCCCTGCCGTGAGCAAGGGATAAACAGATCAGCTCAACACAGTTCGCGGCCACTGAGCTGGAGAAGAACCTCTTGGTTTGAGACCTCGGCGACGGAGGCTTTCTCAACGGTCCTCGGCTACCGCAGTTAATCAGCCGACTCACCAGAGATACGCAGAAGGCGCTGGAACGGAAGTCATGATTCCGTTCCAGCGCCTTAGCGGCATCTGCATATTAGACGCGAATAGCATCCACAATCTTGACTCGGGCTGCCACCAGCGCGGGAAGCACACCGGTCAGTGCGCCTACGGCGATGGAAACTCCCATGCCAAGTACGGCCGCACCGATAGGGAATGCCGGCATCTGGTCCAGCTCGGTAGCCATCACCATATTCAGCAGATTCTCGTTGGAGACCAAGGCAACGGAGATGAGCACGCCAATGCCACCTGCTACGGCCGTGGCCACGACGCTTTCCATCATCACCGAGAAGAATACGCGTCCGGTTGTTGCACCGAAGCTGCGTCGGATACCCACTTCGCGGATACGCTGCTTCATGGTCACCATGGCAACATTGAGCAGACTCAGGGAACCAAGCAGCAAGATGATGATTGCGATCCCGGCAACCACCATGGTCAACATCTTCAAGCTCTCATCAGCACCCCACATCAGATAATCTTCGCGGTGCGCATCAACTGTGAGACCAGGAAGTTCTGCCTGCATTTGCTGGCCGAAGTGCATGGCCAGCTCTTCGGATCCCTCGATGGGCACCCACAGCTTGTAGCTGACCTCATTGAGCGGAGCTTGCATGCCGAACCAGTGCTCATAGGTGGCCGGCAGCATCCACAGCTTGCCGCCCATGCCGTAGCTAGATGCTTTGGTGGTTCCGATGACCGTAACTGAGACGGTGTTCCCATTGCTCATCAAATCCACGGTTAAAGGCAGTCGCTGGCCTTCCAGTCCCAATTCTTTGATGAAGGTGTGGTCAACCACCGCCGCTGGGGCAAGATTCCGTGCATCTTCGGCTTCCAGCCAGCGGCCGTCAGTAACAACTAACCGGTGCATTGGAGCGTAGTCGGGATCAACCACCATGATCTCGGCATCAAGGCTCAGCCCTTGGGCTGAAGCTTTCTGGTCGTAGCTGCGTCCCATCATGGTGGTGTACTCGACCTTGAACCGGTCAATGGTCTTTTGAAAGGCCTCATCGATTTGGTCGTTGCCCGCAGGACCAGCATCCGAGTTCGGGTCGTAGGCGTAGACAACAATCATTGCTGGCCGACCCTCGCTTTCAAGGCTTTCGGTCATCATCTGACGCGCCATGCCAGCTCCGGCCAATGCCGTAGTCAACGAGGCCACCGCAATGGTGACACCAACCAAGGAGAGCAAGACGCGCAACTTGTGAATACGCAGTTCCTGCCATGCCTCCAGCAGCGCAGCAACAAAACCGGTTCCTAAGCGAGTTAAGGATTTCATCTTGCCGCCACCTCACTGAGCGGATGCAGCCGCCCGCCATCCAACTGCAGCTGTTCTCGGGCCAAGGCCGCAACATTGCTGTCGTGCGTGATGGTGATCAGGGCAGCGCCGGAATCAACCGTGGCGGAATCCAAGAGATCCATCACCGCACGTCCGGTAGTGACATCCAAGGCACCGGTGGGCTCATCGGCCAGTACGACTCGTGGCCGGCGGACCAGCGCGCGAGCGATGGCCACACGTTGCTGCTCACCACCGGAGAGGGTCTGGGGCATTGAATCCAAGCGTTTGCCCAGTCCCACGCGCTCCAAGGACTCGGTTGCTAGCTTGCGCCGATTCCAGAAGTCGCGTCCACCGGCGTACATCAGTGGAGCCATGACATTTTCCAGGGCAGTGCGTCCTGGCAGGAGGTTGAACTGCTGGAAAACGAAACCGAGGTCGCGTCCGCGAGCATGGGCCGCCTGTTTGGCGCTCAGCCGGGTCGCATCCTTGCCTCGCCACAGCAGGCTGCCGTTGGTGGGCCGATCAAGCAGGCCGAGGATATTCAGCAGCGTGGACTTGCCCGTACCCGAACGGCCGACAATGGCTATGTGATCGCCTTCGGACACCGTGAGATCAATCCCGTTGAGGATATGCAGCTCGCTGTCATCGGGCAGCAGGACGCTGCGCGTGACATTCTCGAGCTTCAGCAATGGCTCACCACTCATCTGAGTAGGACTCCATATCCATCATTTCTTCAGGTGCCGGGGTGGATCCTGGGACGAAGCGGAGAATTTCCGTCTCATCCTTCAGTCCTGAAATCACCTCGATGACCTTTCCGTCGGTCACGCCAAGCTCTACCTCGGTGCGGATTTCCTTGCCGTTTTCATCCAGCCTCCACACCGCACCCTGGCCAACCAGGCCGCGAACAGCCGATACCGGTACGGTCAATACGTCCTCGGCGGTGCCTGCATCAATTTCCATGTTCATGCTCAGGCCGTCGAAAACCACGATGTCTGCAGGTACGGCACAAGAAATCTCGCTGCCCGAAGAGCTCTCCGTGGATTCTCCGGATGCCATTGGATCCATCTGCGATTCCATGTCCTGGTCTGCGGAGCCGGCGCTGGTTTTCTTCGAAGCGCTGTCACCGACAGACAGGTCCTTGCAGGTGAATGGCTCCGGTCCGCCGTCAATGGTGATCGTTGCTTCGAGGCTTTCATCGAGCAACCGGTAGCGGTCCAGCGGATCGATCGAACCGGCGGCCAAGAATTCTTGGGGCTGGATCGCGCCGAGTCCTGTGCCCTTGGTGACGTCATCGCCAACCTCGATCTGGAAAGCGCCGACCTTGCCTGTGGCCGTTGCGTAGACGTCGTGGTACTTCACCACTGGCGCAGCTTCCTGCGGTTGCTGCTCGTCTTGTGAACCTTCACTATCCGAGTCGTTGGCCTCAACGCTCTCTGGCTGGGATTCGGCGCGGACCTGGAAGATTCGATCGCCGAGGGAGACATTGTCGCCTGGCTTGACGAAAGCCCAATTGACAACGCCGTCCACGGGCGCATTCAGCTCTTTCGATTCGGTGAGCTTAATGGTTCCGGGAATGGACAGCTTGTTCTCTACCGTGGCTTTCTCAGCAAAGATGGTCTCTGCCGGGATCTCTCCGGTGGGGAACAGGTCATCGTCGGCGCTGGCAGTGCCGCCGGCAAACGCGAGTTTCACGAGGCTGACGGCGATCAAGGCGCCGATAACTAGCCATGCAGCGGGAAGGAATATGCGACGGAACGCGCGTCGTTGGCTCATAGGGTTGCTCTTTTCACCATTCAATGATTACCAAAGTGTTCAGCAACTACCAAGCTCAAACGGAGAAAACACGCAACCTTTATCAGATTGAGATTTATTTTTACTTTGCAGGTCAGACCGGGTACTCAAATTAGTAGTTGAAGGTCGTAGTGAATCTTCTCGACGTCCCGGGGTGAAGCGGGGCAGTCTCCGGGGCTCGATGCCGCGGAGCTTTTCGGTGGATGTGGAGCTCCCGAGGCGCAGTGCCATTGCTTCTGTACTGGCCCCGGGGTCGGCAGGATTGTTCCAGGCCGGTTTCTGCCAAGCCTTTCGGGTGCCGCGGGCGAGCGGGGGTGCCGAAGCCGCTGTCGCAGAGCATCGACCTTCATTGCTGTCCGCTAGGGCCTGAATCGTGAATTTGGCAGGTGACAAGCACGTTTAATCCATGGGCAAAGAAGTGCACCGATTGCTTCATTTTCAGCCAAATTTATTTCCTTCCATTTGCTGGCACAAAGCCGAATGCCGGCGTAGGATGTCGGCATATCGTTGTCTTGAATTGGGGGATTTAAAGACGAATTGAAACACTCGCATTCATTTCGCATCTTTAGATGCATTGGGGAACTTATCCTGAGCAGTTGAGCCACATGGGGTGGCTGAATCATGGGCCAGGCTTTCATTATCTGAGGTCAAAGCCTTACTATAGCTCGCTCTTTTTCGGGTGGATCGCTCCTGCACGCCGCGCGATCCACTCAGGACATTCTTGTATGGGGGAGAAATGTCTAGGCATCAAAGGCGTGGCACTTTTGTGCCAAATTTGCGCCGTAAAACAGCTTTAAATAGATTATTAAAAGGATGCTTGGCGATAATTTCGTCGATTTCCTTGTGCTTTGTCATGACCATTCCGGGCATGGCAGTTGCTGCCGAAGCTTCTGTTGGGGAAGAAGTCGAGGCCAAACAGCAGGGGACTGAACCGGAGAACTCTGAATCGGTCCTGGCCACCGGCTCGGCCGAGGAAACCAAGGCCGAAGCCGACGAATCGTCCACGGCTGACACGGGGGAAGAACAGCCAGCTGCCGAAGCAGTAGACAGCGCCAAGACCTCGGCGCCAGAGGAAGAAGCAGCGGCCGAACCCGAGTCCGCCCCTGCACCGGCACCGGCAACTCAGAAGCCAGAAAAGCCAAAAGCTGTGGAAACCACGCAGCCGGCACCCGAAGCGCAACCTGTGGAATCAGCTGCGCCCAAGACAGAGAAGAAGCCAGTGGACAAGGCTTCACCGGAACTTGCGCAGCCGAAGGCCGAAGTTTCGGAATCGGAAGATTCTACCGGGTCCTCGACAGCGGCCCGCGAGCCGATCATGGCCGCTGCCCTTGAGTCAGGTGCTCCGCGGATTTGCGAGTACAACGAAGGAGACGGCTCGGTCGACACCTTCATGCAGAAGTCCGATGAGATGCCCGCCTTCGCCAACGGCAATGTCCACGACGGGCTCTATGAGGGCGGTGTGGTTCACCAGCGCTTGGAAATGACATTGCCCGCAGGCGAAAACGAGCTGGTCATCAATTACCAGGTCAAGCAGGCCGGCAAATGGGCCTATGACTATTTGCTCAACGAGACAGTGGACGGCGCGAACATCACCGGCTGGACTGTCGATGAAGGCGCCGGGAACGACCGCGTCGACACCGTCTTCATCACATTGATGGTCGACGGAGAAGAAGGCGACGAGTCAAGCGTCACCCTCTACTTCGATGCGCATATCGCCTCGGAGCTGGATCACGGCCCGGGTACCGGCGCTTCCTCAATCAACGGTTCGCCGTACCACGTCCTGATCTCGTCGTTGAACTGCAAGTCCGTTGGCCAACGCGATAACCAGATCCAGGCCGGGGCGGTCCAAGCAGGTTTCGTGACCGTCATCAAGGACGCGGTTCCTGCCGATGGCACTGATTTCGGGTTCACCCTCGCCGAGGACCGCTTCGGTGACTCGACGGCATTCAACCTCGATGACAGCGCCGATTCCGATACCGGTGCGAGCCTGCCAGATCGCGTTACCTACACCGTGGCGCCATCTACGGTAACCATTACTGAAGTAGACCTGCCAGCTGGCTGGAATCTTTCCTCGATCGCCTGCACCGGCGCCGCCGCCATCCGCAGCGGTTCGGCCATCACCTTCGAGCTGGGCGACAACGATGAAGTCACCTGTACCTTCACCAATACGAAGACCACCTACGACGAGCTCACGGTCCACAAGGATGTGCAGGCATCCTATGACCGCGACTACGACTGGGATCTGGACAAGTCGCTGGCCCAGGGCCAGCAAGCCACAGTGAAGGCCACGGCCACCGGAGTGGACGTCGACTACAACGTGGTCGCCACCGCCAGCGAGGCCCAGGACAGCAACTTCCAGCTCTCCGGCACCATTACCGTGATGAACCCGAATGACACGGCGATGTCCGGGATCACCCTGGCCGACCAGCTTGATGGAGCCAATTGCGTCATCTCCGCTGGCGGTTCGCCGATCGCCAATCCGGTGACCATCCAGCCCGGCGAGAATTCCTTCACCTATGAATGTGACCTGCCCGAGGGAACCAGTGCCTCCAGCGCCGGCACCAACACGGTCAGCGCAACCTGGGACCCGGAGGCCTACTATGGCACCGATGGACAAGCCAGCGCCTCGGCCGGCTACGATTTCGCGTCCGTCTCGCCAACGGTGACCGACGAGGAAGTCACCGTCACCGATAGTGAAATCGACCTTTCGGGCATCGCCGGCGGTAACACCGTTACAGCGGGGGAAAGCCCGAAGACCTTCGCATACACCATCGAGTGGGACGGCGTGCTCGGAGAATGCACCGACTACCAGAACATCGCCAGCCTCGCCGCAGACGACGGCGAAACGCTGACCGACAATGCCACCGTGGAAATCTGCATCGGCCAGGATCTGGCCATCGAGAAACTGGTCGTGTCCAGTTTCAACCGCAGCTACGACTGGAGCATCGCCAAGGACGCAGTAGGCGAGCAGCCATTCACCGCGGATCCGGAAACCGGCGAATTCACCGCGCAATACTCCGTCACTGTCACTCCCGAAAGCTATTCGGACAGCGACTGGGCCATGAGCGGAACCATCACGGTATCCAACCCCAATGACTGGCAAGCCATTGACGTGACCGTCACCGACCAGGTCGATGTGGGCGGGGACGCAACCTGCCAGGTGGTCGGCATTGCCGGCGAACCGGACACGATGGACGCCGATCCGGCCGCACCGGGCTTCCAGGCAACACTGGATGCCTCCCAAACGCTGACCTTCAGCTACAGCTGCACCTTCGGATCGCAGCCGAACTACGAGGGCAGCAACACCGCCGAAGTGACGTGGTCCTCCAGCGCGGCCTCCACCGCTTCGGGCAGCGCCACCGAAGTTGTACCGGTGGATGCAGGCGACTGGACGCAGACACCACTGAACCAGACGGTGACCGTGACCGACCCGCTGCATGAGTTCGATCCGGCCTGGACCATCAATTACTCCGATGGCCCGCAGACTCGGACCTATGAATACACCTGGACCGTGGACGAGGCCGGCACGTGCCAGAGCTTCATGAACACCGCCACGATCACCGGCAGCAACCAGCTGGTCAAGAGCGATGACGCCCAGGTCGAAGCGTGCCGCCAGGCAGGGCTGACCGTCACCAAGGACGTGACGGCCTCCTATGACCGCACCTACTTGTGGAGCATCGACAAGCAGCTGGCCGAGGGCCAGTCGCCAGATGCCGTGGTCGAGGAAGACGGAACCGCTACCGTTCACTACACGGTGCTGGTGGACAACACCGGCTACGAGGATTCCGGGCAGCAGCTTTCCGGATCCATTGCCGTGGCCAATCCCAACGAATTCGAAGACCTCGAAGTGACGATCAGCGACGAGAATACCCTCTCGGCCGCCTGCACCATCGTGGCCGAGGACTCGAATCCGGGGATGGAAGGCATGCAGCAGGTGGTGCCGCGCATCGGCTCGATCACCGTGGACTACAACTGCGATGCATCGGCCGTGGCGGAAGCCGATTACACCGGCCACACCAACACGGCGGTGGTCACCTGGGGTGATGGGCTGCAGGCTGAGAGCCAGCCGGTACCCATCGACTTCACCCTGGATGAGAGCACCGATGAATCCGTTGGCGTCTGGGATGACCAGGCTGATCCTTCCGGGGACCCGGTACTGCTGGGCACGGTCCACTACGCCGACGCCCCGCGGAGCTTCAGCTACGAGATCACCTACGAAGTGCCGCGCGATGAATGCCTGGTCTTCACGAATACCGCGTGGGTGGATCTGGCCGGCGAGGACATCGAGGACTCGCAGGACGTGGGCATCTGCGACCAGAAGAATCTGGTTATCACCAAGGACGTGGACGCCAGCTACGCACGCGACTACGACTGGTCGCTTCACAAGCAGGTGGACCGCAGCGAATTCACGGTCGCCGGCAACGGCACGGTCACCGCGCACTACACGGTAGTGGCCACCGCCGGCGAAGCGCAGGACAGCGCGAAGCAGGTGTCCGGGACCATCACCATCAGCAACCCGAACACGCAAGTCGGGGACCTGGCGGCCACGGTCACCGATGTGCTCTCCATCCCGTCGGCCAGCTGCACCATCGAGGGCACCGATGCGGATGGAAGCGCCGGCGGTTTCCAGCTCGTGCTCGGTGACGGGGAAAGCACCACCCTGGGCTACAACTGCCAGGTCCCGGCGGACACCGACATCACCGCCCAGTACACGAACACCGCAACCGTGGCCTGGGGCCAGGAGCGCCAGGCTGAAACGGAAGTCGATTTCGGGTTCGAGCAGGCCCTGCTGACCGACGGCGAAGTCGCCATCACCGATGACCAAACCGTTGAAGGCCAGGAAGTGGTGCTGGGCACCGCGATGGCCGGGGAATCGCCGAAGGCCTTCGAATACGACCTGGAACTGCAGGGCGTGGCCGGAACCTGCACCGAGTACACCAACACCGCGGTGCTCGATGAGGCCACCGGCGAGGGCGAGGAGAACACGGCTTCGGCCAGCACCACGGTGTGCGCCGGAGCAGATCTGGAAATCGCCAAGAACGTCGTGACCTCCTTCGACCGCTCCTACCTGTGGTCGCTGGACAAGGAGCTGCTCTCCGGGCAACCGCTGGCAGCCAACCCGAGTACCGGCGAGGCCACGGCGAACTACCGGATCACCGTGGCCCCCGAAGGCCACGAGGACGGCAATTGGGCGATGAGCGGAGAAATCACGCTGGCCAACCCGAACGACTGGCAGGACGCGCCGGTCACGGTGCAGGACTTCGCCGATGTCGGCGGGGACGCGGCCTGCACGATCACCGGGGTGCAGGGCGAAGCGGTGGCTGACATGTCCGCCGAGCAAGCCGGCTTCCAGACGGTGATCCCCGCAGGGACCCAATGGGTGATGGCCTACTCGTGCACCTTCGAATCCCAGCCGGACTACGAAGGCAGCAACACCGCCACCGTGGACTGGGATGCCCAGGCGCTGAGCACGGCCAATAGCCAGGACTCGGACACCGTAGGGATCTCGGAGCAGGACTGGAACCAGACGCCGCTGAACGACACGGTCACCATCACGGACAGCGCCCACGAGTTCGATCCGGCGTGGACAGTGGATGTGGCCGATGGGCCGCAAAGCCGGGACTACTCGGTGACGTGGAACGTGGAGGAGGCAGGCACCTGCCAGGTCTTCGAGAACGTCGCCACACTCACCGGCGATAACGGCTTCACCGCGACGGACAATGCGCTCGCCGAAGCCTGCCGCGAGGCGGCCTTGGAGATCAGCAAGACCGTCGAAGCCGCGTACGACCGCACCTACCAATGGCAGATCGACAAGTCCTTGGCCGAAGGCCAGGACCAGGAGATCACCACCAACGGGGCGGCCAGCGAACCGGTGGACTATGTGGTCAAGGTGGAGAACACCGGGTACGAGGATTCGGGATGGGTGCTGGAAGGCCAGATCACCATCACCAACCCGAACCAGTACACGGGCATTGACGCCACGATCCAGGACGTTGTCGATCTGGAATCGATCACCTGCACCACCTCCGAATCGCTGGTGGGCATCCCGGCCAACGGGACGATCACCGTCGGCTACAGCTGCGATGTCTCCGCGGGAGTCGATCCCGGCTCCTACAGCGGCGGCACCAACACCGCCACGGTCAGTTGGGGCGATGACCGGGCATCGAGCACGCAGGTGCCCATCGAATTCGCCATTGATTCCCACATCGATCGGCAGGTCGAGATCTGGGATGACCAGTCGAATCCCCAGGAGCCGGTGCTGCTGCGCACCGTGGACATCGATGATTCGCCGGTGCTCATCGAGTACCAGCTGGAGCATGATGCTCCGGCCGGTGAATGCATGAGCTACACGAACACCGCCTGGGTCGATATCCAGGCAGGGGAGGATCCGAGGGATGCGGCGACCGTGCAGCTATGCGGCTTGCTCGATCTGATGATTGCCAAGGATGCCGAAGCCAGCTTCGATCGGACCTACCTGTGGGAGCTGGAGAAGAAGGTTGACCGTACCGAAGCTGTCGTCGCCGAGGACGGCACCGCCGACTTCTCCTACACCGTGTCGGCCATTCCGGACGGAGCGGAGGATTCCGGCCATGAAGTGCACGGCATGATCGTGCTGGTGAATCCGAACCGCTTCGCATCGGCCTCGACGGTAGCCACCATCACCGATGAAATCAGCATCGAAGGGGTCACGTGCACCATTGACGCCGAGGACGCCGATCCGCAAACCGGGGGCCTGCAAGTCGCGGTCCCGGTGGGCAGCGACGGAACCGGAGCCACGGTGCAACTGCCCTACAGCTGCTCGGGTACCCCGGAACAGCTGCACGGCAGCAACACGGTTACGGCAACCTGGGGCGAGGATTCGGTGGCCACGTCAACCGCACCGGTGGACTACCTGCTGGATGCTGAAACCGATCAGCAGGTCACCGTCATCGATGACAAGACCAACCCCGAGTCGCCGGTAGTGCTGGGCGAAGCGATCTGGAATGCCGAAGGCACCCCGGTCGACTTCGACTACACCCTGCGCCACCAAGCCCAGGCGGGCACCTGCACCGAGTTCACCAACACCGCGGTGATCCAGCAGACCGGGGCCGAGGATTCGACCACCGTCACCCTCTGCGGACAGAAGGCCTTGGGCCTTCAGAAGACCGCGCAGGGGCTGGTGGACTTGGATTACGAATGGGAGGTAGAGAAGCGGATCGACCAGAGCAAGCTCACCGCGAACGAGGATGGAACCTTCACCGCGCACTACTGGGTTCAGGCTCGCAACACCGCAGTCGCCGAGCAGAACTTGCGGCTGGCCGGTGAAGTGATGGTGCAGAACCCGAATGATTTCGGTTCCATCACCGCCACCTTGGAAGACCGGATCGATACCGCTGGCACCAGCTGCCGGATCGATGCGGAGGATGCCGATGAAGCGGCCGCTGGATTGCAGGTCGTGCTCGATGCCGGGGAGAACTTGGGGGCCCGGTATGAATGCGACCTCGCTAGCTGGCTCACCACCGATGCCTTCGAGGGAGCAGTCAATACGGTGATTGCCACCTTCGATGACCGCGAAGTGCGTGCCGAGGCACCGATCGGCTTCACGATCGATGCAGTCACGGACGAATCGGTGAGAGTCACCGACGACATGATGGATCCTGGCGCCGAACCGAAGGTGCTCGGAGAAGTCCACGTCCCGCAAGCTCCCATGCAGTTCGAATACGAACAGGTGCTGGAACCCGAAGCGGGAACCTGCACGGTATACACCAATACCGCGGCAGTGCATGAGAGTACCGACGGCAACGGCAAGGACGAATCCTCGGTGGACCTGCAACTGTGCATTGAGCAGGGCCTGATGATCGCCAAGAGCGCCGACGCCCAGTACGTCAGGGACTACGACTGGTCGGCCCGCAAGGAGGCGAAGGAAACGAAGTTCGAGGTTGACCCGGACGGGCAGGCCACGGCCAAGTACACGGTCCAGGCGATGCTGGAGGGCTACGAAGACCAGGACTTCACCGTCACCGGTGAGATCACCGTGGCCAATCCGAATGACTTCAAGGACACGCAAGTGCTCCTGGAAGACAAGCTATCCATCGCCGGGGCCAGCTGCTCCATCGAAGGATTGGCGGAGGGGAAGCTGGAGCTTGCGGCCGGGGAAACCCGCACCGTGAAGTACAGCTGCACCTTCGAAACACCTGTTGCCGAGGCCGACTACACCGGCCACGAGAACACGGTGAACGCCAGCTGGACCGACGTGGAAGGGACAACCCGCACGGTCAGTGCCAAGGCTCCGCTGGAATTCGAGGCGGCAACGGCCACCGATGAAATGGTGACGGTCTTCGATGACTACACCAATCCCGGCCAGCCGCGGGAACTGGGCACGGCCAAGGCCGAAGAGCAGAGCAAGAAGTTCACGTACGAACTGGTCTTGGACGGCGTAGCCGGCAAGTGCCAGACGATGACGAATACGGCCTCGATACCGGAGAAGTCCGGCGAGGATGGGAACAATTCGGATTCGGCGGACGTGGAAGTTTGCTCCGAGGCTCCGCAGGCAGCGCCACCGGCACCACCGGTTCCTCCGGCTCCGCCAGCGCCGGCAGCACCACCTGCCCCGCCAGCGCCGGCAGCACCACCTGCCCCGCCAGCACCGCTTGCGGCAACCGGCCTTGACCAGGGCTCGTTGTGGCTGGCAGGGGCTGCAGGGATGGTGATTATCGCCGGAGCATTGATCCTGCTTCGGTACCGTCGCCGGAACCCATAGTCCGCGCGCCAGCTGGATGCCGGTCTTGCCTTTCGGGGCAGGGCCGGCATTCGGCGTGCGGGGCAGAGTCCCTGCTGCTTCGGGGCTAGTGCCTTGGAAACAGAACAGGCCCGGTCCGCTTATTCGCATAAGAGGACCGGGCCTGTTGCCGTGGTCAAGCCTTCTGGCTAGATTTGGGCCGCGCTTTGGGCTGCAGCTTCACGCTCATCGGCTTCGCGCATGGCACGCTCTACGCGATCCACGTCGCGGACTGCACCCTTGTCAGCGGACAACGCCATGGCGGCGTAGGCCCGCAACGCAGGGGAGACCACGCGCTCGCGGCTCTTCGGACGGTAGCCGGTGGTCGCGATCAAGCGCTCGCGGCGTTCTGCCAAGACCTCGTCAGAGACGTTCAGGGTCAGCTCGCGGGTCGGGATATCGATGGAGATGGTATCGCCATCTTCCACCAGGGCGATCATGCCGCCGGAAGCGGCCTCGGGGGAGACGTGCCCGATGGACAGGCCCGAGGTACCACCAGAGAAGCGGCCATCGGTGATCAGTGCGCAGGCCTTGCCCAGGCCGCGGCCCTTGAGGAACGAGGTGGGGTAGAGCATTTCCTGCATGCCCGGCCCGCCCTTGGGACCTTCGTAGCGGATGACTACTACGTCGCCTTCCTTCACCTGCTTGTTCAGGATCTTCTCGACGGCTTCATCCTGTGATTCGCAGACCACTGCTGGGCCGGAGAAGGTCCAGATCGAAGGGTCAACGCCAGCGGTCTTGACCACTGCACCGTCCACGGCGATGTTGCCGCGCAGTACGGCCAAGCCGCCGTCCTTGGAGTAGGCGTTCTCAACCGAGTGGATGCAGCCTTCTGCATCATCGGTGTCCAGCGCCGCCCACCGCTCGGACTGCGAGAAGGCGGTGGAGGAACGCACGCCGCCCGGGGCTGCGTGCCACAGGTCGAAGGATTCCTCCTTGGCCTTGCCGCTGCGGATATCCCAGTCATCGAGCCATTCGCCCAGGGTTGCCGAGTGAACCGTGTGCACGGTTTCATCCAGCAGGCCGCCGCGGCGCAGCTCGCCGAGGATTGCGGGGATGCCACCGGCACGGTGGACATCTTCCATGTAGTAGATGGTGCCGTTGCCGGCAGCGTTGGGTGCAACCTTGGCCAGACACGGGACACGGCGGGACACTTCATCGATCTCATCGAGGCCGAATTCCACGCCGGCCTCGCGGGCGGCGGCCAGCAGGTGCAAGATGGTGTTGGTGGAACCGCCCATGGCGATATCCAGCGCCATGGCGTTGCCGAAGGCCTTCTTGGTGGCGATGCTGCGTGGCAGGACCGTCTCGTCGTCTTCGCCGTAGTAGCGGTTGGCGATATCGACTACCAGCTTGCCGGCGTTTTCATACAGGTCCTTGCGGGCCGTGTGGGTAGCCAAGGTGGAGCCGTTGCCCGGCAGGGACAAGCCCATGGCCTCGGTCAGGCAGTTCATCGAGTTGGCGGTGAACATGCCCGAGCAGGAGCCGCAGGTTGGGCAGGCCGACTCTTCGATGCGCAGCAGGTCTGCATCCGATACGTTCTCGTTCACGGCCTCGGAGATGGCGTCCACCAGGTCCAAGGTGCGCACGGTGCCGTCAACCAAAGTGGCGCGGCCGGCTTCCATCGGTCCACCGGAGACGAAGACCGTAGGGATGTTCAGGCGCAATGCGGCCATCAGCATGCCCGGGGTGATCTTGTCGCAGTTCGAGATGCAGATCAGCGCGTCGGCACAGTGGGCATTGACCATGTATTCCACGGAGTCGGCAATGAGGTCGCGCGATGGCAGCGAGTAGAGCATGCCTCCGTGGCCCATGGCGATGCCGTCGTCCACGGCAATGGTGTTGAATTCGCGGGGGATGCCACCGGCGGCAGTGATGGCGTCGGAGACAATGCGGCCTACCGGCTGCAGGTGGGTGTGCCCTGGAACGAATTCAGTGAAGCTGTTGGAGACAGCGATAATCGGCTTGCGCCCGAGGTCAGCGCCGTTCACGCCGGCTGCGCGGAACAGTGCGCGAGCGCCGGCCATATTGCGGCCATGGGTGACAGTGTGTGAACGAAGTGTGGTCATACCTAAAATCTCACCATATATTTGCCCTCAAACCCAGACGGTGACGATACTAGTAGTACTACTACCATGCAATGAGGTTTACCCCGTGACTCCAAGTCAAAGACGTCGCGAAGAACTCGCCGCGTTCCTCAAGGACCGCCGAGCCCGGGCTGACAGGGCTTCCCATGGACTGCCGGAGATCGGACGCAGCCGGGTGCGCGGCCTGCGCCGCGAAGAAGTCGCCACCTTGGCCGGCGTTTCTGTTACCTGGTACACCTGGCTTGAGCAGGCCCGCGACATCAATCCCTCGCGCCAGGTTCTGCAGTCCTTGGCACGGCTGTTCCGGCTCACCCCGGTGGAATCCTCGTACCTGTTTTCTCTGGCAGGGCACGGTGAGCTTGACCCGATTGGCACCGGCGGCATGACTCCAGCCCTGCAGCGTTTGCTCGATGCGTTGCAGTTCCCGGCCTTCCTGCTCTCCGCCGACTGGACCATCCTGGGCTGGAATGAGGCCTATGAACAGCTGTATCCGCGGGTGGCTTCATTGGACAGCGAAGATCGGAACCTGTTGTGGCTCGTATTCACCGATGCGCAATTGCGTGAGATGCTCCCGGATTGGGAAGTGCAAAGCCGCGGTTTCGTGGGAAGCTTCCGTGCCGAAACGCGTGGATGGCTCAGCCCGTCGGGGGAGAGCGGCATCGTTGCGCGGGTCTCGGCGGCCTCCCCGGAATTTGCCGCGATCTGGAATGAACGCGACGTTGCAGGTTTCCGCACCGGTGAACGGGTGTTCCGGCATCCTAAATTGGGGCTGACCCGCTACGAGCAGCACAACCTGACTCCTACCGAAGCCACGGACTTGACCTTGTTGATGTACACGCCGCTGTAGATGGAACCGATTTCGCAATGAGTTTGTCGTAGGGAGAGCTTCGTAACAGAACGCATCACATTGCCATTCGGTTCCAGTACTGCAAATTAGTCCCGAAACCGAACGCTCCGTTTAAAGATCCTTATCCCAAATTTCACTGTATTCCGTGCTGAAGGCGGGCCAAATTTTGGATCGAACATCATCGAGACACGAAATGCCCTTCATATCGTCGCCTGTGAGGACAAATTCATGAGGAATGACTCGGCCCGATCTGTCCTTGCGGTCCAGCGGATCAGCGAAACGAATAGCTATGGAATCGGCGTCTCGGTGGAATACTTCTAATTCGTCGTCGACTTCAGAAAACGCTCGATTGTAGAATTCCAGAGGCTTTTCGTGACTCCCATCTCGAAGAAATCGAAATCCCCAAATCCTGCCCCGTGTGGCCCAAATGACGCTCAACGTGGGCTCCTGAGCAATACCTTGTCAGATTCAGCTTGTGAGAGTTCTAATTGGAAACCCGCAATAATGGCACTGATAAAGTCCTTCTTCTGTATTGCCTTCTTCTGGAGTTTCTCCAAACCTTCATCCGCCATGTTTGCTACGTGAGCCATAGCTTGTGGCTGGACATGATTAAATAGCGATGCGATGCGATTGGGGAATCGATGTTGGACCAGTTGAACCGCCGCAGCGATTAGTCCTACGCCATTTAGCAGTTCTTTCGCAACCTTGCCGGGCAGGACACGTGCATTCGCCCAGCGAAGATGGCGTTGCATTGGCAGCGCTGAAGCGAGGGGTAGGACCAGATTGATGCCAACGCGATCACCGAGATCGATATGGCCAGATTCAAATTTCGCTGATGATGTCAGCACGAAGTCTTCCCCCACAGACAGTGCTTCATTTCCAGTGACAAACCCTGACAAAATTTGCCGGAGATCTGCGATTTCGCCTGCGACCTTACCGATCAAAAGATCGCGAAAACGATACGCATCATAATCTGGCAGCAAGTCACATTTCGTCAGTGCAAACATCCAGATTCGAGGGAACCTGACGAGCTTCTTGCCATCATGCAGCAATTCGTCTTGAAGTGATAGGAGGGTGCTCTTGAGATTTCCTAGCAAGGACTTGAGGTAACGCTCGATGTCGTCGTCATCGTCAAGGAGTCGCGAACTGTCGACGAGGATCAAGGCAACGTCCGACCGGATCAAGTCGTTGAAGGTCTTCAGGCGGATCTCGGCTTCTTCTTCAGTATTGGCTCCGTGGCTGAGCCATTCGCCTGGATAATCGTGCCATACGAGCCTGAGCGCATTGAAAGGGATGCTCGGATGGTTTTGTCCGTTGTTTTCTTTCAGCTTTAAAGTGAATGAGTACGTTTCGTTATTGAAGCGGTTGGCTAGCGGTGTGCGCGAATTTTCCCGCATTCCCAAGTAGTTCTTATGAAGTTTTGCACCCTGCTTAAAGTCGTCGGCAACTATCCGATAGAGGTTGCGTTCGGTGAACTCCGGTTCTTGCGCGGCTCCGTATAAAGCGGACAGTAGAACTGTTTTTCCGCTACCACTTTCGCCGAAGACAGCAATGTGCTGCTCAGGTGTTTTAGTACTCGCCATGGAATCATTCCTCAGGCTTATCGCGCAATTAGCGCTGTCAATCGATTTCTGTTGGGATCAGCTTATAGGCATACAGCGACGAAAGGGCGGAGGTGTCTAATAGGCGAACTATTTTGACTGCAGAGTAGCGGCGAAATGTAAATTATAAGAATTCAGCATTAACGAAGTTTAGTGCCTTTTCCTTGAACTCGCGGCTGGTTACCGCGTTGGCGTGATTGCGTCCTGCCAGCCACAGCACTTCATTGCGTGTTCCTTCGTCCTTCAGGAGGCGACGCAAATGCGGCATGGTGGTCGCGAGATCATCCTGGTCTCCGGCGACCAGCAAGGTGGGAACCGATGGCACCTTGGCTGCCGGATCGTAGGGCTCGGATTTGATTGCCTCAATCAGCTCAAAGAGCGCCGATAGATCATTGGACGGTTCAGCCTCGGCAATCCGCATGATGGCGGCGGTGTAGTCGTCATGGATCTTTTCGCCGGTCTCAACGTAGGTGCGGGCCTGGTCCAATTCGAAGGCGGCCAGCGGATCACCGGCTCCTGGACCCCCGATGACCAAATGATTCACCAAATCCGGATTGAAAGCGGCGAATTCCCAGGCCAGCCGGGAACCCAAAGAGTAGCCGATGACATCTACGGGTCCATCGTCCAGATCCATCACGATGGCAGCCAGGGCCTGGCGAATCTGGCTTGGTGCCCAGCTGCCGTCGTTGCGGCGAGGATCTTCTCCATGGCCCGGCAAATCAACCAGAAGGACATCGCGTCCTGCATCAGTGAAATATTTCAGCCACCGCGAGCGGTCCCAATTCAGTTCGCCGGATGAGGCGAAGCCGTGGATGAAAAGCACGGATGGGCTTTTCACCTCAGCGTTTGCGCGAACCACTCGAAGATTCAGATCCAATGTCATGCCATTGATCATAGGTCATTCACCCTTGAAATGTGATCTGGGCTAGCGCCTCAAGAGCGTTAATGTCAGAATGACTCTAACGAATCCGAATGTGCTGAAAACGAGGCAAATAAGAAATGTCATCCGTACCGGGTTGGGCGAATGTCGACGAACGCCGCAACCTCCCGCCCGCTCTTGCGGTTTCCACTGTGATCCTGGGAATCCGTGAAGGCAAAGATGGCGGACCCGACAAACTCTGCTTGCCAGTGGTACGCCGCATTCGCCAACCCCACACTGGAATGTGGGCGCTGCCAGGCGGACCAGTTGATCCGCGGGAATCCCTCGGCCAAGCGGCAGGGCGCAACCTTGCTGAAACCACAGGCCTACGCCCCACCTATCTGGAACAGCTCTACACCTTCGGGGATATCGACCGCTCGCCAACCCACCGCCTAGTCACCATCGCCTACTTTGCGCTGCTGAACGCTGACCAGGTCGGTGCCACCGTCCAAGACGACAACGTGGCCTGGTTCGATATCGATGATCCGCAGATTGCCCAGATGGCTTTCGACCACCGAAAGATCTTGGACTACGCCATGTGGAGGCTGCGCAACAAGACCGAGTACGGGCAGATAGCGCATCGATTGCTAGGAGAACGCTTCACCCTGGCGGCCCTGCGCGGAGTCTATGAAGCTATCCTCGGACGCCGCCTGGATCCTGCGAACTTCCGCCGAACACTCAAGAACACTGCCTCCATCGAGGAGACCGATGAGTATCTGGCCGGCGGACAGCACCGGCCGCCACGGTTATACCGCTACGTGGGCCACGGACCAGACCCGTTGGAAGTCGACCCGCTGCACGACTAGCAAGCACCATTCATACTTTTCACCGTCATCCTGTAAGAAACGGACGAACCCATGAGCACCCAAATCACTGACAACGCCAATGCCTCGGTAGCCCAGAACATCGCTCGGCTCAATCTGCTGGCTCCGGAATCCACCTGCTCCACCGATCTGGCCTCCAACCCGTGGGACACCCCTGCGGGCTACGGGCCAGGTGCCTCCCAAGAGGATTCGGTTCCAGCTGGTTACCCGGTGCAGGGTTCCATCCCAGAGGAATACCTGGAGGCTAGCGACGCCGAGCTTGATACTCGCATCATTGCTGCCAAAGAAACCCTGGGGGACAGGGCAGTGATCCTAGGGCACTTCTACCAGCGCGATGAAGTGGTGAAATATGCGGATTTCGTGGGTGACTCCTTCCAGCTGGCCAACGCAGCATTGACCCGAGACAAGGCGGAAGCCATCGTGTTCTGCGGTGTGCACTTCATGGCCGAAACGGCAGATATTCTCAGCCGCGAGGACCAATCGGTGATCCTTCCGAATCTTGCAGCAGGTTGCTCCATGGCAGACATGGCAGACGGTCCGAGCGTGCAAAAGTGCTGGGAAGAGCTCACCGCCCTATATGCGGATGAAGCTGATGATGGGCGGATGCCGGTCATTCCGGTGACCTACATGAACTGCTCTGCAGAGCTTAAGGCCTTTGTCGGTCGCAACGGCGGACTGGTCTGCACCTCCTCCAACGCTGCAACTGTTCTGGAGTGGGCTTTTGAGCGAGGACGCCGCGTCCTGTTTTTCCCGGACCAGCACCTTGGACGCAACACCGCTAAGGCCATGGGCATTCCCCTGGAGCAGATGCCGATGTGGACTCCGCGCAAGGAATTGGGCGGCAACGAAGCTGACACGCTGCTCGATGCCAAGGTCATTTTGTGGCACGGCTTCTGCTCCGTGCACAAGCGCTTCAACCCCGCGCAGATCGCCAAGGCGCGTGAGGATTTCCCTGGCGTGCGCGTGATTGTGCATCCGGAATGCCCCATGGAAGTTGTGGACGCGGCAGATGAAGCCGGCTCTACCGACTACATCCAAAAGGCTATTGCCGCTGCTACCGAGCCAACTGCTTTTGCCATCGGTACCGAAATTAATATGGTCAACCGCTTGGCTGCCCAGTACCCGCAGCACAACATCTTCTGCCTTGATCCAGTGATCTGCCCATGCTCCACGATGTACCGAATCCACCCGGGCTACCTTGCCTGGGTGCTCGAAGAGCTGGTTGCCGGACGAGTGGTCAACCAAATTTCGGTACCGAAGGAACAACAAGGGGATGCAAAGATCGCCCTGGAGCGCATGCTAGCTGCCAAGCCATGAGCCAGGTCCAACAAGAACCGAAGAAGCTGGTGATCGTCGGCTCCGGTGTGGCTGGACTGTGCGCAGCTTTGCACGCCGTAGAGCTGGGCATCCAGCCGGTATTGCTGACCAAATGGAAACTGGGGGACTCGAACTCTGAGCTCGCGCAGGGCGGGCTATCAGCTGTTACCGGAGCATCCATGGCCCAAGGCGACTCTGTTTCCAAACACGTTGCCGATACGCTCAAAGCTGGCGCGGGCCACTGCGGCGTGGAACCGGTGGAACACCTGTGTTCCTCAGGCGAAGAGCTAGTGCAGGCTTTGGAATCCTATGCAGTGGATTTTGACCGTAATGCAGATGGCTCCTACCAGCTTGGCCTTGAAGCCGCGCACAGCGCACACCGTATTCTGCATATCAATGGGGATGCCACCGGCGCTTCATTGGTGCAATCCCTGGTTGGTGCCGTGCGCCAGCTGGAGACTGCCAAGAAGCTCAGTATTATCGAGGATGCGCTTGCCACCGAACTGCAGCTGCAGGACGGAAGGGTTTCAGGGGTGCACTACTTGCGCCACGATGCACAGCAGCTGCTCTCGTCCAGCGCCGTGCTGCTGGCTACCGGTGGACTGGGCCAGTTGTACTCAGCGACCACCAATCCCCGAGGAGCAACCGCCGACGGCCTGGGACTGGCTGCCCGGGCCGGTGCTGTCATCGCGGATGCCGAATTCGTCCAGTTCCACCCAACGCTGGTTGACCCGGCCCGATATCCCGAAGCCGGGATGGTTTCCGAAGCTGTCCGCGGCGAGGGCGCCATCCTGGTCAATGACGCAGGGCAGCGGTTCATGCCTGGAATTCACCCGGACGCTGAGCTGGCACCTCGTGATGTCGTGGCCCGAGGCATCCATGAGCAGATCCAAGCCGGACACCAGGTGTACCTTGATGCGCGGGCCGTGGAAGAAACGCGCGGCGCAGGATTCCTCGCTCGCCGTTTCCCGTCCATCACCGCCAAGCTGGCGAGTTGCACCGCGGGCGGCTCCGGCCTGGACATGGCTCATGACCTGATTCCGGTGGTAGCGGCCCAGCACTACTTCATGGGCGGGATCTACACCGACACGTCAGGACGAACCTCTGTCCCCGGTCTTTATGCGGCCGGCGAATGCGCCAACACGACAGTTCACGGCGCCAACCGACTAGCCAGCAATTCGTTGCTGGAGGCCATGGTTTTTGCGCGGAACGCGGTTGCCGCCATGGCCGGTGAAGCTTCCGACACCGGGTGCGATATCAGCAGGCTGGTGGTCCAGGAGATCAGCGCGCCAACTCCACAAGCACCCCTGGATCTTGAACAGTTGCAAACGGCAGCCAGCAGCAAACTTGGCGTCTACCGCACCGGCGTGCAGCTCGAAGAAATGGTCCAGCTGCTAGCGACGAGCGCGCCTGTAGCTGCCACTGCGCGCGAGCAATCGGAACTGCGCAACCTGTGGATCACCGCACGGATCATCGCCGCAGGTTCCATGGCACGCACCAAAAGCCTGGGTGCGCACCATCGCTTGGATTCAACCGAATTCACCAGCAGCCAGCCAGATGAGGGTGTGCGCTATGGCTGGACTCTGCACCCGAGCGAGCTGGACAATGAAAATCTTTTGAGCAAGGAATTGAACGCGTGAACACTTCGACCCATCCGGTACCGAACGCCGCCATGGACCGCATCATCGAGCTGGCGCTCGCCGAGGACAATCCGCGCGGCGACATCACCGCGCTGACCATCGTTCCCGAAGGTGCGACAGCGACTGCTGTGGTCCAGGCCCGCCAGCCAGGCGTACTCTCAGGAGGGGCGGTATTCACCCGGACAATGCAGCTAGTGGATCTGCAGCTGGAGGTAGAGCAGCTGATTGCCGACGGAAGCACGTTTGCCGCCGGTGACAGCTTGCTCAAGGTCACCGGGCCGGCGGCGAGCTTGCTGACCGCTGAACGCGTGGGGCTCAATCTCCTGCAGCGCATGAGTGCCATCGCCACGGCGACCGCTGAGCTCGTCGGCCTGGTTGCGCATACCAAAGCCCGCATTGTCGATACCCGGAAAACTACGCCAGGCCTTCGCGTCCTTGAACGCTACGCAGTGCGCTGCGGTGGAGGAGTCAACCACCGGGACAACCTGTCGGATGCTTTCATGGCCAAGGACAACCACCTGGCTTTGCTGGATAACGGGGAGCAGCTTACGGCGGCCTTGAAATCCGTACGTGCGCGGCTGGGGCACACGACATCGATGGAAGTTGAAGTGGATTCGATTGCGCAGATTCCAGCTGTGCTCGCCGCCGGCGTGGATATCATCATGCTGGATAACTTTGATCCGGCGGGCATTCCCGCAGCCATTGAACTGATCAACGGGCAAGCGGTGGTCGAAGCCAGCGGAAATATCAACGCCGCAACTGTCGTGGCTGTCGCTGAAGCTGGTGTTGATGTCATTTCCTCGGGGGCCATTACGCACTCGGTGAAAGCTATTGACCTTGGACTGGATATGGTTATTGCATGATCTACATGGATGCCGCATCCACTGCGCCGCCTCGCCAAGACGTTCTCGACATGCTCAATCCGTTGCTGACCAAAGATTTTGGAAATCCGGCATCTTTGCATGAAGCAGGGCAGCAGGCCAAGCGGGCTAACGACTGGGCAAGAACCCAGGTGGCTAGCCAGCTGGGCGTGGCAGCTGAGGAAGTCTATTTCACTTCCGGCGGCACCGAGGGGGCCAATGCTGCCGTGATCGGGGCGGCTTTGGCCAACCCCCGCGGACGCGTGGTGGTCTCCAGTTCCATTGAGCATCCAGCGGTACTGGAAGCCTGCAAGTACCTTGTTGAATTCCACGGATTCGAACACCGCATCATCCCGGTATCGGCCACGGGGCTGGTCGATCTGGATGCGGCCGGCCAGCTGATCGATGCAGCTGTTGCCGTGGTTTCGGTGATGGCAGTGAACAATGAAGTGGGCACCATTCAACCGGTTGCGCAGGTTGCCCAGCTGGCCCGCAACGCTGGGGCGATCATGCATACGGACGCCGTGCAGGGCGCCGGCTGGATCGATCTCAAGCCGTTGTGCGCCGCTGTGGACGCATTGAGCATTTCCGGGCACAAGCTCGGCAGCCTCAAAGGCAGCGGAGCACTGTACCTGTCCGCTAAGCATCGCTTTGTGCCGCTGCTGCACGGTGGCGGACAGCAGGGCGGAATGCGTTCGGGAACCGAGAACCCGGCCGCTGCCGTGGGCATAGCCGCGGCATTGCAGGCAGCGACCGCACAGCGCGAAGCAGGACTGGGCGCAAGCTTTGGCCCGTACTTGGTTGAACGGATTCTCAAGGAACTCAATGCCAAGCATCCGGGCAGCGTCCAGCTGACAGGGGATCCGGACCATCGTGTTGGCGGCATAGTCTCCTTCGTTTTCCCGAAGACCGCAGGCGAAACTGTGCTGATTGAATTGGCCCGCAGGGGAGTCCTATGTTCTTCAGGTTCTGCTTGCGCAGCAGGCTCGACCGATCCTTCGGCGGTACTCACTGCGATGGGCTATGAAGAAGAACTGGCCCATACTGCTGTCCGTCTTTCGTTCACGCGCACCGCAAAAGAAAATGAGATCAGCCAGGTGGCCTCGGCTGTAGTTTCCTGCGTCTCCGGGCTCTTAAGCTGAAAATCCTGCTTCCCGGAACAGAAAAGTTCTTGGAAGCAGGATTGCAGCCAGCCGATGCCGGTGCCCTAGCGCAAGTACGTGCCGGAGACCCAGCCGTTCTTCCCGGCATACTTCACCGGGTACCAGCCGGACTTCTTCGAGCCGCGGATGGTCACCGTCTTTCCTTTGGGAATAGTGAGGATGACACGCTTGCCTGTTCCCGCGCCACTGCGCATGTTCAGGTTCGCGATGGTCTTCTTAGACGAGGACTTTGAGCTCTTGGGCTTGGTGGTCTTCGGCGCAGTCCCGGAGGAGGAGAAATTGCTCAGGTAGGTGCCCGAGACCCAGCCATTCTTCCCTGCGTACTTCACCGGGTACCAGCCGGACTTCTTTGCGCCGCGAATGGCGAGCTTCTTGCCATTCGGAATAGTCAGCACGACGCGATGGCTGGTGCCTGCCCCGGCACGCATATTCAAGTTCGCAGTGGTCTTGGCAGACTTGGCATTGCTGGTGCTCTTCTGAGGCGAGCTCTTCTTCGAATCCTTCTTCGGTGCTGCCGGCATCGAGATGTTCTTCAGATACTTGCCCGATACCCAACCGGTTTTCGAGCTGTAGCGAACCTGGTACCAACCGGACTTCTTGGATCCGGTCAGTTGGACGCTCTTGCCTTTCGGGATGGTCAGCAATAGTCGGTTCCCGGCGCCTGCCCCGGTGCGCATATTCAGATTCGCGGTGGTCCGCGCTGTGCCCTTGGTCTGCTTGGGAGTGCTCTTGGCTTTCTTGCCTGAAACCCCATAGTAGGCTTCGAGGCTCTTGGCGCCAGAGTTCTTCACGCTCTTGGCCAGGGAGGTACCCAGGTAGCGGAAGTGCCACGGCTCGTAGGAGTAGCCCGTAACGGATTCCTGGCCCTTCTGGTAGCGCATGATGAAGCCGTACTTGTGTGCGTTCTTGCCGACCCACTTGCCCACGGGAGTGTTGGCGAAGCAGGCCTGCAAACCGCAAGCGCCGTTGGCATTTCCCACGTCAATGGCCAGGCCAGTTTGGTGCTCGCTGGTGCCCGGTACAGCGGAGATGCGTGAAGCGTAGCTCTTGCCATAGATGCGGGTGTAGTAGTTGAACAGCTCAGCCTGGCGGTTGTATGAACGATAACCGCTGACAGCCCGGATCTTGACACCGTCCTTCGCAGCTGCCTTGGCCATCTTGGTGTAGGCCTTGGCCGCCGAGGACTTCAGCCGGACGTTGGTGCCCTTGACCGCTACCGTCTTCGGTGCGTACTTAACGGGACTGAGCGGGTAGTTCTTGTTGACGAAGACGTCATCCTTGCTCGGATTGCGCTGGATTTTCTTGGCGGCAATCTGCAGTCCGCTATTAACTGCCAGTGCCTGAGCCTGTACCGCTGAAGTTGCTGGGGCAGGGGCTGCGGCTAGTGCCGGGGTTGCCGGAAGCACTGTTGCGAGCAGTGCGGCCGAGAGGACGGCAGCCATTGAAGTCTTGAACGCCCGAGGCAGTTTCATGGAACTCTCCGATAGAGGTGACAAGCGATGCGACCATCATTCCATCATCTATCCATGACTCGTTCAAGACGTTACTGCAAACGTTAGAGAAGGAATGGTCTCGTTGGGCCCATCTTTTGAATCAACTAGCGGGGCAGTTCCGCCCTTGGCGCCAGGTGCCGGCAACCAGTGGCTGCTGGCGGTGCGGATATGGATAAACGGCCTCCCACTTGAGGCACCGCAAGTTTTCCCGGGGCCATGGCCGCAGGGTCTTCGCAACTGGGTTTTCCAGTCGGCCAGGCGTGCCGCAAGGAGCGCGGCCTGGGAAAATGCTCGCTGAACTTTGCTTGCAAGAAGTCGCAATCCTCACGCCAGCCGCCAGGAAAATGCCCCGTTCCTGGAGTCAAGTTGGTGGAAGAACACGAAGGGCCAATTTTTCTAGCTCGGCGAGATTTGGTAGGTTTGCGTGCATGCGTATCCGTCCAGAAGTCTTCGATGACCGAGCTGCGGTGTATGCAATAACCCATGCTGCGTTCTCCGGCATCGATCCGATGGTTGAGCCTGAGGAAGTCGGACTGCTGCAGCGTCTATTCGACTGCGACCAGTACGATAACCGTTTCTCAATCGTTGCCCTGGATGACACAACGGTCATTGGGCACGTCATCGCTACATGGGGAGAAGTGAATGGGGAACCCTTGCTGGGACTTGGCCCGCTAGCTGTCGCCCCGGAATACCAGCACCGAGGTGTCGGGTCGATCCTGATGCAAGAAATCCATGACAAGGCCGAGCAAGAAAGCATCAGCGGTATCGTTCTGCTGGGCGCCCCTGGCTACTACCGCCGCTTCGGCTACGAAGCGGCGCAAGGTCGCGGGATCCTGCCTACGCGCACCTCATGGGGCGAGCACTTCATGGTGCGGGTCTTCGACGATAACCGCCTGCCGCGCGGCAACTACCGCTATGCCAAGCCGTTTGGCGTCTAAGCGCTAATTTTCGCTGGGAATTTTCCCATATCTATTGTCACTAGTGCTCTTCGGGCGTAAACCTGTCTTATGGAACCACATGAAGAGCTTCGCGAACTGTCCTTCACCGTGTCGGGAATCATTTCCAAATCGATCAGGCAAGTATACGAAGCTGTGGCTGATCCAGAACAGCTTTCCCATTACTTCACTACCGGCGGAGCATCCGGGCACATGGAAAACGGTGCCACCGTGACCTGGGACTTCCATGATTTCCCCGGCCCGTTCCCGGTCAAGGTCGTGGAAGTGGAAGAGCCAAAGCGCATTGTCCTGCAATGGGGCGGCCAGCAATCCACCGCTGCCGATGGCATGAATACCGTGACGTTCGAATTCGCTTCTCTGGAAGACAGCACCCGAACCAAGGTGACCATCAGCGAGGCCAGCTGGGTGGCGACCTCCGAAGGAGCCAAGGCCGCCTTTGGGAATTGCGAGGGCTGGACCGGGATGCTGGCCGCGATGAAGGCGTGGCTGGAATACGGGATCAACCTCCGCGAGGGGTTCTACAAATAGCCGGGATCGGCAGCTAGCGGCGGCGCTGGTAGTAGACGTGCGTGGCAAGCGTCGTTTCGCGCCGCGACACGCGGTCCATATGCGTTTCTATATCTTCAACGCTGATCGGTTCGCCATGCCCGAGGCGGATGGGCGCGATATGCAGCCGCAGCTCGTCAATGAGGCCGGCTCGCAAGAACTGCACAATGGTGTTTGCTCCACCGGCGATGGCCACTGGATTCTCTCCCGCCGCTTCCTGGGCTTCGGCGAGGGCTTCCTCGATCCCATCGGGGACGAATTGGAAGCTGGTCCCGCCCTCCAGGCAGAGCATCGGCTTCGGATGGTGGCTGAGCACGAAGACCGGGGCATGGTACGGAGGGGTCTCTCCCCACCACCCGATCCAGTCGGCGTCTTCCTCACCGGCTGGAGGGCCGAACATCTTGCTCCCCATGATGAAAGCCGAGGCTTCGGTAATAGCGGAAATTTCCGCCTGGTTCTCGTCGAGGCGCTCAAACTGCCAGCGGTGCAGGGCTTCGGCTCCCTCGCCCAGCGGATTATCCATGCTCTGATTGGGTCCAGCGCAGAATCCGTCCAGGGAGACGGTGACATCGCAAACTACCGAGCCCATGGCAAATGCCTCGATTCAACCTACATGCCGGCGGGAGAGTGGCTACTCCTACAATGAACCTGCCCGGAGGCAGAATCAAGCCCAGGTTCGGGACAATGCACCCAGACGCCTAGCTCTCCACGTCTTTTGGCGCACCGGCAACATTCCACAGCGACAAGTGGTATTTCCGGATCAGCGCTGCTTCCAGGAGCAGGGCCGCCTTGCGGTGGATGCAGGTGACCCACCGGCCTTCAAGATTCAAGCGGTCAATGGCCAGGCGTGCCACTTGCTGGATTGAGCGGGATTCACCGCGGTCCGCCTCGATTGCCAGGTCCCGCAGCCACTGGGGATCCGCTAGTCCTTCGTCAAAAGCGTACTTGCCCATGCCGGAGGTCGCGCCCTGGCCGCTGGAATAGATCTTCAGTCTTCCGCGAAGTCCCTTGCCGCTGCGTTCACCAGCCTGGCCCACGTAGATTGGCTCATGGTCCGAGGCGCCCGCGCGGCGGAACATGTAGACGCCCGGGGCCACTGGCGCCGAGTCGGCGGTGGCTTCAAAGGAGTCCCACGGCGACCAGTCCAGGGATTCAATGACCTGGTCGTCAATGGGCGTGAGGGAAATTTCCAGCCCCGGCGCGCCGGCGAACTGAAGTTGGGTCTGCAAAGCGGCGGAGACATGCCAGTTGCCACCTGGCTGAGGCGGCTTCTGGATGGCGCCCTTGGGACGATGCTGGCGCAGATAGCTGCGCAACTCCTTGGTTTCTACGCCAAGGGTGCTGGCAGCTTCTTCCAAGCTGAATAGCTTTTCGTCCTTCAAGAGTGTTCTGCCTTCTGTGCGCCGTGATTGAACAGTTGATGCTGAATCAATTTAATCCCATGGAATGCCCGGGAGCCCGGAAGGAGCTGCCTATGGCATGTCCTTCCGGGCTGGGGCAAAAGCTACTGCACCGCTTCACGCAGTTTGGTGCTCAAGCGTTCCAACTCATGGAATTCTTCTTCGGTCAGTGCGGTGCCCAGCAAATTGTGCAGATGCTTGACGTGCTCCCTTCCGATTTCCTGCTGGAGCTTGCGGCCTGCCTCGGTCAGCGAGAGCTGCATGGCACGGTGGTCATCCGGGTCGGCCTCGCGAACTACCAGCCCCTGGTCTTCCAATCGGGTGACCATGCGGCTGAGGCTGGGCTGCGAAATCAGCAACTGCTTGTTCAGGTCTACCATCCGGCTTTTGCCGCCGGGGCAGGTGCGCAAGTTGAACAGCACGTCGTACTCGCGCATGGACAGCTTGCCGAACTCCGGCATTGCGGTGATCTGGCGCATGACCGCCACCTGTGCCCGGAAAAGAGCCTCCCAGGCATCGGTGGCGACCTTCAATGAGGCTGCTGGATTACTGGTCCCGGTCACTTGCTACAGGCTCCTTGGTGTTTGCTTGCTCAGCTTCCAGTTTAGCGTCGCGAGCAGCAACCAATCCCGCATGGGTAGGAGCCGGGGTAAGGTCCTTCGGTGCCCGGGAATCCATTTCCTTGCGCAGTTCAGGCAGTACGTACTCGCCGAACAGGTCCAGCTGGTTCAGCACGGTCTTCAGCGGCAGGCCGGCATGGTCGATGAGGAACAGCTGTCGCTGGTAGCTGCCGAAGTACTCCTGGAAGGACAGCGTCTTCTCCAGCACCTGCTGCGGGGAGCCAACGGTCAGCGGGGTCTGGGAGGTGAAGTCTTCCAACGACGGGCCATGGCCGTAGACCGGGGCGTTATCGAAGTACGGGCGGAATTCCTTGACTGCCTGCTGGGAATCCTTGGCCATGTAGAACTGGCCGCCCAGGCCAACCACGGCCTGGTCGGCGCGTCCGTGCCCATAGTGCTCGTAGCGCTCGCGGTACAGGTTGATCAGCTGCTGGTAGTGCTCCTTTGGCCAGAAGATGTTGTTGGCGAAGAAGCCGTCACCGTAGTAGGCGGCGATTTCTGCTACCTGCGGGGTGCGGATTGATCCGTGCCAGACGAATGGTGCCACGTCATCGAGCGGGCGCGGGGTCGAGGTGAAGTTCTGCAGCGGGGTGCGGAACTTGCCTTCCCAGTTCACCACGTCCTCATCCCACAGGCGGCGCAGCAGGTGGTAGTTCTCCACGGTCAGGTTGACCGAGTCCTGCATGTTCTTGCCGAACCATGGGTAGACCGGCCCGGTGTTGCCGCGGCCCAGAACCAGGTCCACTCGTCCATCTGCCAGGTGCTGGAGCATGGCGAAGTCCTCGGCGATCTTCACCGGGTCATTGGTGGTGATCAGCGTGGTCGTGGTGGAAAGGATGATGCGCTCGGTCTGGGCGGCAATGTAGGCCAGTGTGGTGGTAGGGGAGGAGGAGAAGAACGGGCGGTTGTGGTGCTCGCCGATGGCGTAGACGTCCATGCCGATTTCTTCGACCTTCTTGGCGATCGCCACCGATGCGTCGATGCGCTCTTTTTCGGTAGGGATGCGGCCGGTAGTCGGGTCGCGGGTGATGTCGCTGACTGAGAATACTCCGAATTGCATGTCCACTCCTGTTTTCCTGGTGCAAGCGTTATGTCCTGCCACCAATTTATATGCGTATGCATGTAATAACAAGTTGATGCGTCAAATATTCCCGGGCTCCTCGGAGATGTCCCTTCCTGGGGTGCACCGTCCGGCGGGTGCCCGTCACACTGCCGGCAACGTGCAATGAGTCAATGGGCAATAAGTCAATGAGCAATGAGTCAACGGCGGGTGGGGATGAAACCTGCACCCCAGAACAAGTTGCCTTGCTCGTGGGCCGGTTCCAAAGAGGGCTGCCCTGGCACGCACCGGCAATTGCGCCTGTGCTTGCGCAACTGGCGCAAAGCCCGTCGCAGCTGGCGCGCAGTCAGCGCGGATCCGGTATCCGTACCGGACTGCTGCTCCTGGATGCGAGCGAACAGGATGGTGCATGGCGGAATCTGGGTTGCGGTCATGAGTTGGCCTTTCGTAGAAGTTCATACGACAGCCAACAGGCTCCAGCTAACTTGAGGTCAAGCGGCCGGACCTGAATAATTCCTCATATGACATCCTCCAGCCACTCCGCAGTTCCAACAAGGAAAAGCCAATTAGGCATCGGGGATCTCGCTCGGCGCGCGGGAGTATCAGTGGCCGCGATCAGGTACTACGAGTCGCGGAACCTGATTTTCTCCACGCGGACCAACGGGAACATGCGCGTGTTCCCCAAGCACACGCTGCGCAGGCTGGCGATTATCGCTGCTGGCCAGCGCGTGGGCCTGACCCTGGCTGAAATCGCCGGCACGTTGGGCGAGCTGCCCGAAGACCGGGCGCCGCGGCAGAGTGAATGGGAACAGCTCAGCACGCATTGGAAGCAGATCATCGATCGCCGCATGCTCCAGCTCGAATCGCTGCGGGATTCGCTGGATGGATGCATCGGCTGCGGATGCCTGTCGATCAAGAATTGCTCGCTGGTCAACCCCGGAGATGAGGCCGCCGCGGAAGGCGAAGGCTCTCGCTGGATCCGCAAACTCGATGCGAACTCCAGCCACGGGTTTACCGGCGCCGTGGAGTGACGATTCCGCCCTGATAGGCAATCAGGGCGGCCTCCACGCGGTTGCGCGCCCCGAGCTTGAGCAGGATCGCGGTCATATGCCCCTTGACTGTCGCCTCGGTGAGCACCAGCCGGGCGGCAATCTCCGCATTGGACAGGCTCTGGCCCACCAGCGCAAGGACTTCGCGTTCGCGCACGGTCAAGCCGTGGACCAGGGACCGGGCCCGGGACTGCGCGGCGGTGTCGATCCCGCGCACCTTGTCGATCACCCTCCGGGCAATGCGCGGGGAGAGCGCCGCGGCGCCTTCGGCCACCGCATGGATGGCGCCGAGCAGTTCCTCGGGTCCCGAGCTCTTGAGCATGAATCCGCAGGCTCCGCCGGACATGGCCTGGTCGATGTATTCTTCCTCGCCGAAGGTGGTCAGGACCAGCACCTTGGTTTCCGGAGCCTGGCCCAGGATTGCTTCCATGGCTCCCAGTCCGTCGAGCTGCGGCATGCGGATATCCATCAGGATCACCGAGGGGTCCAAGCGCGCGGCCAGTTCGATGGCGCGCACCCCGTTCTCCGCTTCCCCGGCAATGAAGATGCCCGGGTCGCTGGACAGGATCGCGCGCAGCCCGGCGCGGATCAGCGCATCGTCATCCACCAGCAGGACGCTGACGGGGGTATCCATGCTCATCTGCAGTTCCTTTGGCTAGCCGGCGGGGTAGAGGTGGTCGGTGGAAACCAGTACGTTATCGGCGAAGCACAGGCGGAACATCTCGCTGCCCAGATCCAGCAGCCCGGTCCGGGCCGCATAGTAGCGGCACTGCGCATCCCCTGGCGGTGCCGGCTCGTCGATCACGGGAAGCGGCTCATCCAGGCCCGGGGCGTGGACCAGCGAAGCAACTTGCCGTGCGTCCATGCCCACCGAGAGCTTCTGGAAGTCCGAGGGGTGCAGGGCGGTGGCCTGGTAGGTGGCATGCTGCAACAGCAGCAGGGCCGCGGCAATCACCGTGACGGCGAGGACCGGCATCAGCACCAGCATCGAGGTGCTCGTGCGCTTCACCGGCGGCTGCACCCCGGCAGGCGCCGGGTACGGGAATGCCTGGGCAATGGAAGCGCGCAGTTCGAAACGCTCCTTGGTGCGGTGCACCGCCAGCGAGCCTCCGGCAGCTTCGAGGGTGCCGCGCAGCGAAGCTATCCCGGTGGCCCCAACCCGGCTGGGAGGCAGGGGGCCATGCAGCGGATTGGAAATGCTCAGCACCGCCTGCTCCGAGCGCGTATCGAGCTCGAGGTCCACCTCGGCGTGCGGCGCGTACTTCGCCGCATTGGTCAACGCCTCCTGGGCCACCTGGCGCAGCACCGCGGCCCACCGGATGGATCCGGGGGCCTGGAGCGAGGGGCCCTTCCGGGAGAAATTGATCTTCATGCCCTTGGCCCGGGCCTGTTCGACCAGCTGCTCCAGCGATGAACCTGCCGGGCCCAGCGGCGCTTGTTCGCCGTCCTCGTGCAGCACCCCGATGATCTGGTGCAGATGCTCGATGGACTCATCGGCCTGCTCGCGGATCCGCTTAGCCTGTTCGTAGGCCGGCGTGCCCTTTTCCAAGGACACCTGCAGCCCGCCGGTGGACAGCGCCAGCAGCGCCAGATCGTGGCCCAGCTGGTCATGCATGGCTTCGGCAATGCGCGCCCTTTCCCGCAGCTCGGCTTGCACCACCACATGCCGGCGCTCCTGGCTGCGGAACAGCACGGCATTGCGCCGCGCCCGGCCCGCCCACCAGGGCAGCAACGCGAAAAGCACCAGACCGGTAAGGATATTCAGTGCGAAGGCCAGCAGGCTCAGGTGCGAGGACCATGCCAGCGTCACCCCGGAGGCCAGCGTTCCTGCCCCGAGGGCCAGCAATCCATGGGCCAGCGCGGACACATGCCGTCCGGCCAGGTAGCTGCAAGCCGCGGCCAGGGGAGCGAGCACAACCCAGGCCCCGTTCGTGGAGATGGGAACCAGATAGGCGCACAGAGCCAGCAACAGCAACAGGACCGGCTGCTTCCACGAGGTAGTCATGGAGAACATGCTACGCAGAATCGGCGCAGCCAGACACCGACCAAGGTAGGGGTTGGGGCCGCGCGATGGCCGACTTCCAGCCGGTGCGCGGCAGCCCGGGCGAATCCTAGGGTTGAGCGCAGAACCAAAGGAGCACACCATGATCGCACTTGAAGCGCTGAGCAAGGACTTCGGCGCCACCCGCGCCGTCAATGCGCTGACCGCCACCATAGAACCCGGGCAGGTGACCGGATTCCTCGGACCCAACGGGGCCGGCAAATCGACCACCATGCGGATGATCCTCGGACTGGACGCGCCCAGCAGCGGGCGGGCACTGGTCAATTCGGTTCCCTACGCGCAGCTGCGCTACCCGCTGCAGGTTCTCGGAGCGCACATCTGCGGCACGGCGGGGCACCCGGGGCACACCCCGCGCACCTTCCTCGCATCCCTGGCGCAAAGCAACCGGATCCCGGCAACCCGGGTGGATGAGGTGCTGGCCGACGTCGGGCTGCAGTCCGTGGGCACCCAGCGGATCGGCGGATTCTCGCTGGGCATGCGCCAGCGCCTGGGCATCGCCGCAGCGCTGCTGGGCGACCCCGAGATCCTGGTCCTGGACGAGCCGATGAACGGGCTGGATGCCGAAGGGATCGTCTGGATCAGGCAGCTGCTGCGAACCCGGGCGGATCGCGGCGGGACCGTCTTCGTCTCCAGCCACCTGATGAGCGAGGTGCAGCAGGTCGCGGACCAGCTGATCCTGATCGGCCGTGGAGAGCTGATCGCCCAAGCCCCCACCAGGGAGCTGATCAGGCAATTCACCCAGCAGGTCATTACGGTGCGCTCGCCGCAGCTCGCGGCGCTCGCCGGACTCCTGCAGCGACCGGGCATCGAGCTGAACGCTGGCGAGGACCGGCTGGAGGTCATCGGCCTGCCGCTGGAAAATGTCGGTGGGCTGGCCTTCGCCCATGGCATCGAGCTGCATGAACTGAGCGTTGCCCACGGATCGCTGGAAAACGCCTACAACCAATTGACGCATGGCATGGTGGAGTACTCCGCCGAATCAGCTAGGGGAGCGGGAAGCAAATGAGCACGCTGCAGATCAAAGGGTCCGCATCCGGATACCTGGGCGCAGAGCTGCTGGCGGCGGCGCGCGCCGAGGCCGCTAAATTCTTCGGGCTGCGGTCGCTGCTCTGGCTTTATGGCTCGGGAATCACGCTGTCCATCGCCCTGGGGTGGCTGCTGGGTGCCAGTGCGAAAGCCAGCGGGGACAATGGCTTCGACACGGCGATGCCCGCCCCGCTGATGGTTTTCGCAACCCTGCAATTCGGCCAGCTGTTTTTCGCTGCCGCCGCGGCCCTGCACATCACCAGCGAGTACTCCAGCGGCACCATCACCACCTCCTTGCAAGCGGTACCGCGCCGCGGGCTGCTGCTGGCAGCGAAGTCGCTGCTGCTCTCCGGGCTCGGTTTCGCTGCCGGAGTGGCCATGATCGGCGTGGGCACCATTCCGGCAGCGCTCAGCGCGGGGCCGTACGGGGCATTCGCCGTCTCCGACCTGGTTTCGGCCTGCCTGGGCGCCGGAACCTACCTGGCGCTGCTGAGCTTGATGGTGCTCGGGCTCGGGCTGCTGTGCCGGAACTCGGCCGGGGCAATCGTCTCGGCGATCATGCTGGTGACCGGGCTGCCGCAGATCCTGCAGCTGATTCCCTTCTCATGGGTGCAGACGGTGGCCGACTACCTGCCCAGCAATGCGGCGACGTTCATGGCCACCGGCGCCACCGAACCCTATGGGCCGACGGTGGCGCTGCTGGTGCTGGCAGGCTGGGCCGTGGCCCTGCCCGGAGCCGGATATGTTTCGCTGAAGCGGCGCGACGCCTAGCCGCAGGCAGCGCACAGCGGGGTATCGGGCGTGATGCCCGATACCCCGCTGTGCGCACGTGGCTGAAGTTGCTAGGCCTTGGACCGAAGCTGGGCCCGGTCTCGCCATGCGGCGGTGCTCCACAGTGCAAGCGCTACCAGCGCTGGTTGGAAGAAGAGCCGGGCAAGCCGTTTCCCGTCGGTGTCCAGGCCGAACGCGTCGCGTCCCTCCTGCCACTGGGCGAGATTGCCGGGGAACACCGCCACGAAGAAGAGCGCGGCGATCCAGCCCACGGCGACCCGCTTCTTGAGCAGCGCCAGCAAGGAAAGTCCCAGGCCGATTTCGGCGACACCGGAAAGGATGACCGTCAGGTCCGGATCCAGCGGGACGAAGTCAGGGACCTGCGCGCGAAATTCCTCGCGGGCAAAGCTCAGGTGGCTGACCCCGGCGAAGACCAGGAATGCCCCGAGCGCACTCCGTGCGCCGTGCCGGGCGATTCCCAGGGGTTTCGCCGCGGGAGACCTAGTCATCGCTGACGCTGACCAGGACATCGATGTTGCCGCGGGTGGCATTGGAGTAGGGGCAGACCTGGTGGGCCGCGTCAGCCAGTTCCTGGGCCAGCGCAGGTTCCATGCCGGGAATGATGACTTCCAGCTCAACCGAGAGCTTGAACCCGTTCTCTCCCTCGCGGTTCAGGTGGACTCGGCCTCCGACGCTGGAGTCCTCGATCTTGACCTTGCGGCCACGCGCCACCATATTCAATGCCGAGTGGAAGCAGGCGGCGTAGCCAGCGGCGAACAGCTGTTCCGGGTTGGTGCCGGCTCCCGAACCGCCCAGTTCTGCCGGGGAGGCCAGGGCCAGATCGAGCTTGCCGTCCGGGGTCTGGACGCGGCCTTCGCGGCCTTGGCCGGTGGACAGGGATTCAGCGGTGTACAGGGTTTCCATGAAACTGCCTTTCGATGAGGGGGAAATCTGGTAGCTATTGTCCGGAGGCTTGGTCCGGAGCGGGGATTTGCTGCATGGAGGCGGTGATGCGGTGCAGGGATGCCAGCAGCGCTTTGGCGCTTTCCATATCCGACAACCCGGTGCCGCAGGCAATCTGCGCCGGGATATGCGCCAGTTCCTTGCGCAGGGATACGCCAGCGGGGGTCAGGCGGACGTTGACGACGCGGCTGTCCTGGTCATCGCGTTGGCGTTCGATGAAGTCCTTTTGTTCCAGCCGGCGCAGCAGCGGGGACAGGGTCCCGGAGTCCAGCTGGAGCATCTCGCCGATTTCGCGCACCGGCTTATCGTCTTCGGACCACAGTGCGACAAGCACCAGGTACTGGGTGTAGGTCAGCTGCCAGGGGGCGAGCAGCTCGGTATATGCGCGGGTGGTGGCCCGGCTGGCCGAGTAGAGGGAGAAGCACACCATGTCGTCAACTATTGCCATGGAATAATGATTGCACGCAATTCAATTGTGCGCAACTTATATTATTGATTCTCCAGGCACGGCGCTGCGCGGAGCGCAGGACGGGGCTTGGAATCGGATTTGGAATTGGAGCCGGACCGGCACTGGAATCGGGGGACAGCGACGGGTCGGAGCACCGGCAGGGATCTTGTCCCGCCGGCTGATGGGGTCATGTTTCGCGCCCTTGCGTTGGCGTCGCTAAGCTGGGAGCCATGAGTATCGGCAACTACCTGGCGAAGGCCGGAGGGCGCACCTGCCCCCGCCTGGCGGTAGTCCGCTCGCTGCTGCTGATCAGCGCGGTGCTTTTCGGCTTGTTCTCGATGCATGTGATGCATCATGGAGCCTCGGCGCAATCCCCGGCCACGGCCCCGGTCGCGCAGGCGCATCCGGCTCACACCCAGCCCGCGCACCATGCTCCGCCAGCCGATGCGGGCGGCGAGGAACAGGGCTGTACCGACTGCCCGATGGGCCATGAGATGGCCGCCGCCGGTTGCGTCTTGGCGTTGCTGGCCATGCTGCTGTTCCTGCGGCCGCCGCAGACCGTAGCCGTTCTCCGGTCGGTGTTCCCGCGGACCCTTTGCGCGGCACCGGAACTGCGGGGGATCGCACCGGATAAACCCGATCTGGTTGCGTTGGGGATCTGCCGAACGTGAGAACTTGGCCGGTCGATGCACTGGCCTCCAGCTAGTTCCGGCGCCGCCGCAGGCGGGCGCCGCTCACGTTCCAGATCCACCAGGAGAATCACCATGAACAAGCAGACCCTCATTTCCAGCGCCCTCGTACTGGGTGCAACTCTCGCCCTCGCCGGATGCGCAGGGGAACCATCAAGCACCGAGGCGCCCAGCGCCTCGGCCTCCGGTTCGCATTCCGGGCATTCCATGGACCAGTCCGCATCGGCCAACGACGCCGATATGGCCTTCGCCGCGGGCATGAAGGTGCACCACGAACAGGCGATAGAGATGTCCGGCATCCTGCTGGGCAAATCCGGGATTCCCGCCGAGGTGGCATCCCTGGCCGAAAGGATCCAGGCTGCGCAAGCCCCGGAGATCGAACGCATGGACCGCTGGCTTTCCGAGTGGAATATGCCCGGCGGGATGGATCACGGGGGCATGGACCACGGCGACGGGATGGTCCCGGAGGAGGGCATCAAGGCGCTGGAAGACGCGACCGGCTCCGACGCTGCCCGGCTCTTTCTCGAGCAGATGATCATGCACCACGAAGGCGCCGTGGAGATGTCCAAGACCGAGATCAGCGAGGGAAGCTACCCGGCGGCCATCGACCTGGCCCAGCAGATCGTTGATTCCCAGACCAGGGAAATCACTGAGATGAAGCAGCTGCTTGAGACGCTGTAGCCCGGAATTGGAGACAGGAAGATTGGGAGTGGCCATGTCCGAGAAACTTTCCGGCGGCAAGAGCTACCGTGCCCGCATTGCGGCCAGGGGCGCCGGTTCGCTGCTCGCGCTGGCCGTGCTGGCCGGATGCAGCACCGCCGCGGCACCCGTCGCGCAGCCCGAGCCTACAGTAGTTGCAGCCGAGGACACCGGTCAGTTCCTCGCCGAACTGGGACTGGAAGGACTCGACGCCAAGGCGGCCATCGACCGGCTCGATCGCTTGCCGCAGGAGCAGCGGCCGGAGAACTTCACCGCCATGGTGCAGCCAACGCAGCTGGTGCTGGCTGATGCGTCGGGACGCACCGCGAACCTGCCGCTGCCCCAAGACCAGTACTATCTCTCGGCCGCGCCCTATGTGGACCAGACCCACAGCTGCCATTTCCATAGCCTCACCACCTGCCTTGGGCAGCTGCAAGGCAGGCAGATGGAGGTCAAGGCCGTGAACGCCGAGACCGGCGAGGTGCTGGTTGACCAGGGCATGGAAACCTTCGACAACGGATTCATCGGCCTCTGGGTTCCGCGGGGAATCACGCTGGACCTTGAATTCACCTACCAGGGGAAGAGCGCCAAAACCACGGTGTCTACCGCCGGGCAGTCCAACGCAACCTGCCTGACGGAGCTGCGCCTGGTCTAGGGCCAGCGGCCGCGGACAGCGCGCAAACGGACTCGGGCCTGCAACCACGAAGGTGGTTGCAGGCCCGAGTCATAGCGTCGCCAAAGCCTAGTCGTTGGGCTTTGGCGGTGCCTGCTTCATCAGCTCTTCGAAGGCCCGGCGTTCCTTGCGCGAGACCGGGATCTGGCCGGTCAACGGGTTGACGACCTGGCCAGCGGCTTCGGCAGGCGCAGGCTTAGCCGCGGGGCTCTTCCCGGCATCCGCGGTCTTCGAGGCCTCCGTGGCCGCGGCTTCTGGCGCAGCGCCCGGAACGATCTTGGCGCTGGCGCTGTCCATCGCCCGGGACAGGTCCTGGGCAGCGGTATGCTGCTGCGCCGAATGCTTGCGCGCGCGGCGGGCCTTGGCGTTCTTCTCCTTGCGGGACTCGACCAAGCGGTAGAGCACCGGCACCAGGATCAGGGTGAGCACGGTGGAAGAGACCAGGCCGCCGATCACCACCACGGCCAGCGGCTGGGAGATGAATCCGGACTGGCCGGTCAGGCCCAGGCCCATCGGCACCAGCGCGAAGATGGTAGCCAGGGCGGTCATCAGGATCGGGCGCAGGCGCTGGCGGGCGCCGTGCATGATGGCATCCTCCAGGGACATGGCCGGACGTTCGGCGCTGTCCTGGCGGTACTGGTTGATCAGGTCGATCAGCACAATCGCGTTGGTCACCACGATGCCCACCAGCATCAGCATGCCGATCAGCGAAGGCAAGCCCAGCGGGATCCCCGAGATCAGCAGCAGGCCGATAGCGCCGGTCGCCGCGAAGGGAATCGAGACCAGCAGGATCAGCGGCTGGATCAGCGACTTGAAGGTGGCCACCATGATCACGTAGACAATCGCGATGGCCGCCAGCAGCGCCAGGTACAGCTGGTTGAAGGACTCGGCCTGCTCGGTTGCGGCGCCGCCGATCTCCGCGGTGGCGCCCTCGGGCAGCTGCACCGAGTCCAGGCTCGTGGCGACGTCCTTGGAGACCTCTCCGAGCATGTTCTCCACCGGAGCCAGGGTGACCGTAGCGATACGCTCGCCGTTGGAGGTGGTGACCTGCTGGACCACCTTGGCACGCTCAACGGTGGCCAGATCCTGCAGTTCCCTGATGCCTGCGGCGGTAGGGATCTGCAGCTCGCGCAGCTTCTCCAGGTTGTCCAGGTCCATCCCCTCGCCGATCTGCACCGTCATGTCGGTGTAGTCCAGGCGCAGGGTGCCTGCCGGAACAGGGGAGACCTGCGAAGCGACCATGCCAGCGAGCTGGGTCTCGGTCAATCCCGCCTCGGCAGCCTTCTGCGCATCGATATCGATGGACACCTGCTCGCGTTCGGCAGAAAGGTTATCGGAGATTTCGGTGACGTTCGCGGTCCCTTCCAGTGCTTCGCGCATTGTGGAGGTCGCCTCGCGCAGGATCCCCTCGTCCGGGGCCTTGATCTCGATGGTGACATCGCTGGACATCATGGCCGAGGAGTTCGAGCCGAAGCTCAGGTCCAGGTCCTCGGCCAGGTCCAGGCCTTCCACCTGCTCGCGCACCGTGTTCGTCAGCGCTTCCTGGTCGGCATCGGCATTGGTGATCACGGTGAAGCTTGCGGTATCCGAGCCGGAGGAGAACATGGCAGCCATGCCGCTGGCGGTGCCCACGGTCAGCTGGACATCTTCGATTCCCTCGATATCAGCGAGCCCGGTCTCGATCTTTGCCGCTTGCTTTTCGGTCGTTTCCATGGAGGTGCCCGAAGGCATCTTGGCGGTGATGGAAATCGAGTTCTCGCCGGTGGAGCCCAGCAGGTTGGTGTTCAGCAGCGGGGTCATGGCCACGGTGCCGGCAAGGACCAGCACCGAGGCCAGCAAGGTGATGACCGGGTGCTTCTGGGTCCCCTCCAGCACCGGAATGTAGGCACGCTGCAACCACGACTTGTCTTCGGCCACATGCACGGTATGGGTTTCGCCGCTGCCCGGGCGGTGCGGCAGGAACCAGTACGCCAGTACCGGAACAATGGTCAGCGATACCAGCAGCGACGCCAGCAGTGCGATGGTCATGGTCAGCGCGAACGGGCTGAACAGTTCGCCGGCCATGCCGCCCACCAGGGCGATCGGCAAGAAGACCGCCACGGTGGTCAGGGTCGCCGCGGTAATGGCGCCGGCCACTTCCTTGACCGCCAGCAGGATCGACTGCGCCTTGGATTCGCCATGGGACAGGTGGCGCTTGATGTTCTCGATCACCACAATCGAGTCATCCACCACGCGGCCAATGGAAATGGTCAAGGCGCCCAAGGTGAGCATGTTCAGCGTGTATCCGAAGGCATTCATCCCGATGAAGGTGGCCATCAGGGACAGCGGAATGGAGATCGCGGTGACCAGGGTGGAGCGTACCGAGAACAGGAACACCAAGATGATGATCACCGCGAAGCCCAGGCCCAGGGCGCCTTCCAGCGCCAGGTGCTTGATCGAGTCTTCGATGAAGGGCGCCTGGTCGAAGATCGTGGTCAAGGTGGCCTTGTGGCCCAGCTCTGACTCCAGGTTGGCAAGCATTGCGGTGACCGCGTGCGAAATGGCTACCGTATCGCCATCGGGAGTCTTGGTGACCTGGATGGATAGGGTCTCCTCGCCGTTGGTGCGGGTAATGCTGGTGGCCTCATCGGCCTTGACCGAGACCTCGGCGACGTCCTTGAGCAGCACCGGACCGCCATCGGTGACCAGCGGGATATCCTTGATGGCCTCCAAGCTGTCCGGGGTGGAGCCGGCGATGACCGGCAGTTCCAGGCCATCGACGTCCATGTTGCCAATGGGCATGGGGGAGCCGGCGTTCTCGATGCCGTCCTTCAGATCCGTGACGGCCAAGCCGGCATCGCGCATCTGGTCGTCTTTCGGGATCACCGCAATGTGCTGGGAGGCGCCACCGGAGACCGAGGCCTCGCGGACCCCCTCGATCTTCTGCAGCTTGGGCAGGGTCAGGCGCTCCACGTCGTCGTTGAGCGCTTCCAGTGACTGGTCCGAGGAGACGGCCAGGGCCAGGACCGGGAAGTCCGCGATGGAGCCGGCGAAGGCGGTGGGCTCGACATCCTCGGGAAGCTGGGCCTTGGAATTGGCAATGGCCCGTTCCACCTGGGTCCGGGCACGATCCATGTCCGTGCCGTATTCGAAGGTCAGCGAGATGCGGGTGAAGCCGGTCTGCGAGGTAGCGGTGGAGGATTCCAGGCCCTCAACTGCCTGCAAAGCGGTTTCCAGCGGCTCGGCCACCTGCTCGTCGATCACCTCGGGGCTGGAGCCCATTTGGGTTGCCATGACCGAGATCTGGGGGAATTCCAGGGCGGGGATCAGCTCCTGCTTGAGCGATCCCATGGAAATCACGCCGAAGACGGCGGCGAAAACCGTGATGAGCGCAATGAGCGCCCGGTTTTTCAATGACAAGATGGCCAAGCGCTGCATGCGGGTGTGGTCCTAGCTGTGTCGCAGTGGGAAGGGCTGATCTCAACTTTAGTTGGTTGCCATTGCTCAACAGTCACCGGGAGATGTAAAGCACGCAAAATCATCCCAATGGATTACCCCGAAGCGGCCTGGGGCAGCCCCGCCCGCACGTGCCAATGCTGCCGATGCCGCGGCGCGCGCAGTGGTGCTGGAGCGCCTGCCCGATTCTTAAGGGAAGGCGGCGGCTGGTGGCCGCATGGAATACTGGGGACATGAGTCTGCAGATGCCGATTGCGGTGCAAGCCACCGCACAGCAAGGGATCCGGCGGCTGATCAGGATCCGCTACCGCTATTTCAGCTATGCCCTGCGCTACGCCGACGGGCGGGAAGTCTCCGGCCTGGGCTGGGCCGAGGCCGATAAATTGCTGCAAGGGCACCGGTATCCCGCTGACGCCTCGTGCACGCGCCACGGCGCCGAACGCCATTGCCCCGACCTTGGCGCTGGTGCTTGGGTGGACTACCCCTACGGCGAGCCGCTGGACCGGCCATAGCCCGACCAGTGCCCGGATACGCGAGAACCGCCCACCAATGCTGGTGGGCGGTTCTCGTTGTGCTTGGTGCCTACAGTCCCAGGGACTTGTCGGTGGCTGCCTTGACCTCAGCGTAGAGTGCTGGGTTCTCGTTCAGCTTCTGGCCGTAGGAAGGAATCATGTCCTTGAGCTTCGACTCCCAGCCTGCGAACTGCTTGGGGAAGCAGCGCGACAGCAGCCCGACCATGATCGGGGTAGCGGTCGAAGCGCCTGGCGAAGCGCCGAGCAGGCCGGAGATCGAGCCGTCCGAGGAGGTGATGACCTCGGTGCCGAACTGCAGCACGCCGCCCTTCTTGGCATCCTTCTTGATGACCTGCACGCGCTGGCCAGCGGTGATCAGCTCCCACTTGGAACCATCTGCATCCGGGAAGTACTCGGCCAGCGCCTCGTCCTTCTTGGAGCGGGACTTGAGAACTTCCTTGATCAGGTAAGTGGTCAGATCCAGGTTGTCCTTGCCTACAGCCAGCATCGGGATGATGTTGTGCGGACGCAGGGACAACGGGAGATCCAGCTGGCCGGTGGACTTCAGGAAGTTCATCGAGAAGCCGGCGTAGGGGCCGAACATCAGCGAGCGCTTGCCGTCGACAAAGCGGGTATCCAGGTGCGGTACCGACATGGGAGGAGCGCCCACCGAAGCCTGGCCGTAGACCTTGGCGTGGTGCTGGTTGATGACGGTCTCATCGGTGCAGCGCAGGAACTGCCCGGAGACCGGGAAGCCGCCGAAGCCCTTGATCTCGTCGATGCCAGCCTTCTGCAGCAGTGGCAGTGCGCCACCGCCGGCACCGACGAACACGAACTTGGCCTTGACGTTCTTGACTGCGCCCGAAGCGTTGTCCTTGACGCTCAATTCCCAGCCGGCGCCCGAACGCTTGATGCCCTTGACCTTGTGGCCGTAGTTCACCGAGGCGCCAGCGGCGCCCAGCGAGTCGGTCAGGTCGCGGGTCAGGCGGCCGAAGTCGACATCGGTACCGGAGACAACGCGGGATGCGGCAACCTTCTGCGAGGCATCGCGGCCCTTGGCCACCAGCGGGGTCCACTGGTTGATGGTGTCCAGGTCGTTGGTGATTTCCAGTTCCTCGAACAACGCATTGGGCTTCAGTGCCTCGTAGCGGGTCTGCAGGTACTTGGAGTGGTCCTCGCCGATGACGAAGGACATATGCGGCAGGGCGCTGATGAAGCTGTTGTCGGCAACGCGGTTGTTCTCGACGGCCCACGAGTAGAACTGGCGGGAAACCTGGAACTGCTCGTTGATGCCAATGGCCTTGGCCGGATCGACCGATCCGTCAGCCTTGGCAGCGGTGTAGTTCAGTTCGCACAGTGCCGAGTGGCCGGTACCTGCGTTGTTCCAAGGGGAGGAGGATTCCTGCCCGGCCTTGTCCAGGTTCTCGAAAAGACCAATGGACCAGGTTGGTTCCAGCTGGTTGATCATGGTGCCAAGGGTGGCACTCATGATGCCGGCACCGATTAGTACTACGTCAAAAGATTCGGTTGACGTTTCAGAAGGCACGAGGATCTCCATCGACAGTGATACTTTGCTCTCTCCCAGAGTAGACCTATATCCCCGGGGGTTAGAAATCGTTAACTGGGTTAACGGTCACTAACTTGAGATAGACGGCGAGTTTGCCATCTGCACATCCGCGTAGCACTCGTTGAGCATCGGCGAGGGAGGATAGAAGGTGACGTTGCCGTTAAACGCCAGCGCAGAGATCGGAAAGACCAGTGGGAGCGCGGGCAGATCCGCGTTCAGGGTCTTGAGGATATCGGCATAGGCGGCGGTCCGTTCCTCTCCGGAAGGGATGGAACGGGACAGCATGATCTGTGAGTCAAGTAACGCCGAGGTGTATCCGAACTCATTCTCCTTGGCCGCCAAAATGCCGGACAGGAAGTCGTCTGCCGAACGGTAGCCGCCGGAGAAGCCCAGCAGGTGCAGTCCCTCGAAGTCCTTGGACTGCACGGTCTGCACGTAGCCGTCGGTCCATGCAATCGGGCGCGGCTTGATGCGGATCCCCACTGCGGCGAGGTCCTCGGCGATCTGCGCGAAAGTGCGTTCAGGCAGCGGAAGGTAGTTGCGCGAAACCTGCAGCGGGTAGGCGAACTCGATCTGTTCGCCCTTGTAACCCAACTCGGCCAGCAAGGTCTTGGCCTTCGACGCATCGTGGTTCGGCGTATCTTCCGGTGCCGGAATGCTCAAGGCAGAGGGCAAGAGGGTCGAAGCGTGCTTGGACCCTTGCAGGAACAGCTTCTCAGCCAGCGAGCTGCGGTTGACCGCGTGCGCAATGGCCATGCGGAACTCCGGCTTGGCCAGCCACTTATTGCGCTGGTTCATGCCGAGGTAGAGCACGGAGAAGGGATCGCGCTGGACAACCACCTTGGCATTGCGCACCAGGGTGCGCATGATGTCCACCGAGACCATGTCGAAGCCGTCGATTTCATCGGCCAGCAGTGCGCCTTCGCGGTTGTAGGGCGAAGGAACAGCTGAGATCAGCGCAACCTCGGGATGCGCGGTGTTATTGGATAGCCGCGGTTGATTCCAATAGTCCTTGAAGATCTCCAGGCGCACCACATTGTCCTCATGGGAAACAAAAGTGTATGGCCCGGTACCTACCGGGTGGGTGGAGAGCGACTCGGCCGGGTTCTGCCCGGGGCCGCCGGTCAACGCGCTGGGCGCGGCAATGGCCATGCCCGGCAGGGTCAGCGCTTCGATCAGCCCTGGCAGCCGGCGGCGCAGGTTCAAGGCGACCAGGTACTTGCCGGTTGCCTTGACGGATTCGAAATAGCTTGCGGAACCGGCTGCGGACTTCCCTTCGAAGAGCTTGGTGTCGAACTTCTTGGTCAGCTCTTCAAGCTGCTTGGTGCGTAGCTGCTGGGTGGCCAGTTCCTCTTCGCTGGCGTCGGCAGCGCTCTTGAACTCTTCTTCGAGTTCCTTGGCGGTTGGAAGCTTGGGGATATCGCTGTCGAAGTGGAAAACATTGGCAAAGCCCTGGCTGGATGAAGCGCGCAGCTGCGGGGACAAGCTTTCCCAGCGGTTGAAGTTGGCGACAACTGCTTCTGCTGTCAATTCGGTGCCGTCGTGGAAGAGCACGCCTTCGCGCAGGGTGAAGGTGTAGCGCAAGCCATCAGGGCTTTCGGTCCAGGATTCGGCCAGGCCGGCTACCGCGCCACCGGTATCGGGATCGATATCGACCAGCGTCTCGTACACCTGGCGGGTGATCCGGAAGGATTCGTTATCCGCCACGATGGCCGGATCGAGCTTGACCGGGGGAGCGGCTGCTGCCAGGCGCAGGGTCCGGGGAATGCGCGGTGCACTGGCCGAGGCTGTGGGCGAAGCGGAGGACGCGGGCCCCGAATTTCCGGTGCAGGCGGTCAGTGCCAGTGCGGTAGTCGCCAATGTACCGGTCAGCAATGCGCGTCGTGATACGAGTTTCAATGGCAATTCGGGCACTGGGATGACTCATCTTCCTATGGCAGGCGGTACTGCTTCGCGCAGGGAACAAGCAAGTAAATGTGCGCAAAGGTATTTATCAAAGATAGCGCACCACGGCCACGGCTCCGGGAGCCAAAACTCCCGGAGCCGTCAACTGTCGCTAAATTGTTAGCTGCGGTGCACGAGGTTCTCGCCGTCGTTGCCCGCGGCCCAGGCCTGCACCTGCTTCTTGAGCAACTTCACCATGCGCGGGAAGAACGCCTTGGTGTTGCCGCCGTTGTGGGGAACGACCAAGGCATTGGGGTGCTGCCACAATGGGTGATCGGCCGGCAGGGGTTCTGGATCGAATACATCCGATGCCATATTCAAGCGGCCCGAAGCGACTTCTGCCACGATTGCCTCGGTATCCACCACCGGGCCGCGCGCGACGTTGACCACGGTTGCACCGTCGGGAAGCTTAGCCAGCAGATCAGCGTCAACCAGATGATGGGTGGAATCGTTGAGCGGCACGATCAGGATCAGCACTTCGATCTCCGCCGCGCGCGCTGCGAGATCCGAAGTTGCGAAGACCTCGCCATGCTCATCGGTGCGGGCCGTGGAGCCGAAGCGCATGAGATTGACCTCGAAGGGCTCCAGGCGCTTGCGGATCTCTTCGCCGATGCCGCCCACGCCAACCAATGCCACCGTCCGATCAGCCAAGCCGGGCCACTGCTGGGGATTCCATCGGCCTTGTTGCTGGTCTCGGACCGCGTGCGGGTAGCCGCGCAGGGATGCGATGGCCAGGCCGATGGCCATCTCGGCGGTAGCCGCCGCGTGGACGCCGGCCGCGGTATTGATATTTGCGCGATCGCCAATCAGGTCAACCATTCCGTCGAAGCCGGTGGTCTGGGTCTGGACGATCTTGACGTTCGGTGCCTTGCGGATGTTCTTCAGCGTCTGGGGATTCGACATATAGGGAAGGATGGCAATGTCGATTTCTTCCAGCGCAGTTCCGGGGGTGCTCTCCAGGTCCCAGAGCACAGCTTTGAGGTTTTCCGGGATCGGACCAACCGCATCAATCAGATCTTGTGTCGGGAATGAAATCGTTCGTTGGGTGCTCATGGAAACACTGTACAAACCCCATCCGCGCTTTGGTAGTAACCCCTAGTCATGTCCTGTAATGAAGGTCACCGCAGAATACTGGCCCCCGAATTTGCGCTGAGGGAAATTGCTGGTAAAGTTTTATCTCGTTGCGAAAGCGCGAAGCCCGAAAAGCTTCTAGAACATCGCAGCGGGCGCCTCTAGCTCAATTGGCAGAGCAAATGACTCTTAATCATTAGGTTCCGGGTTCAAGTCCCGGGGGGCGCACGAACAATTTGTTCGGTTCACCAGACAACTTGTTTTCATAAATAAATACGCGCTTTTAGCTCAATTGGTAGAGCAAATGACTCTTAATCATTAGGTTCCGGGTTCGAGTCCCGGAGGGCGCACAAAACAAAGGTCAGGCTTCGGTCTGGCCTTTTTTGTTTGTCCCGGTGGACCAGCTAGCGCTTGACGCGGAACCACTTTGGCCTGTGGTCGCCGGTAGGCTGGCCCGCGCCGGAGCCGGGAGGGGATCGGGGAAAGGATTCGAGGCCACTGGCGGGAAATTGACCGGCTGGCGGCTGGTCCTTCGGGCGACGCCGCATTGCGGTTTCGTGGAAATCATTGCTGCAGGTGCGCCCGGAGTGCTGTGCGGACCGGAGCCGAGCGGGAGTGCTGGCCGCGAGTGGCAAATCCCGGATTTGCCCCGCCGGTGGATAGTGAGGTCCGGATCGGAAAACTATGTGTGTTTTAGATTACTTTCAAGCCGGACAAATGTGATATTATGAATCTGACTTGGACTTTTATGTTCTCAGGTCGGGTACTGGCCGATTTTTGCTTTTGCATCATTTCTGCCTATGATTGTCTACGTCGCAAAGACGAGTTCTGAAAAAGAACTAGTCAGAGCGAGGAAGCGCTTTTAGCTCAATTGGTAGAGCAAATGACTCTTAATCATTAGGTTCCGGGTTCGAGTCCCGGAGGGCGCACAGTAGATCCGATCTGATTCGTCAGGTCGGATTTTTTGTATACCGCAAAGAAAAGAGGATCAGCTCATGAGTACTTCCGAAAAGACGAACCGTCTGTCCATCGGTGACCAGGCCCCTGATTTCACCTTGCAGGACGCTGCTGGCAAGTCTGTTGCCTTGGCCGATTACCGCGGCAAGAAGACCATCGTGTACTTCTACCCAGCCGCATCCACCCCGGGCTGCACGAAGCAGGCCTGCGATTTCCGTGATTCGCTCGAATCCTTGCAGTCCCTGGGGTACGCAGTTCTGGGCATTTCCCCGGACAAGACCGCCAAGCTGGAAAAATTTGTCGCCAAGGAAGAACTGAACTTCCCGCTGCTCTCCGACGAGGACCACGCAGTAGCTGAAGCCTACGGCGCCTGGGGAGAAAAGAAGAACTACGGCAAGGTCTACGAGGGCCTGATCCGCTCCACAATCGTGCTCGATGAAGAGGGCAAAATCGCGCTGGCGCAGTACAACGTTCGCGCCACCGGCCATGTAGCCAAGTTGCGCCGTGACTTGGGCATTGATCCCAAGTAGACCCCTTGTTTGGCTGATTTCATATCAGGCAGAACTTCCGCTACACTAAATGAGGTCGCCTTCGAGGAAACAGTGTTTCCGGTGTAGCGCTAGCGAGTATGGCGGAATTGGTAGACGCGCTGGATTTAGGTTCCAGTGTCTTCGGACGTGAGAGTTCAAGTCTCTCTACTCGCACCAACTGAACCCTGCGGTCTGATTCCATCGGCCGCAGGGTTTTTGCATGCATCCGCAGCGGTTGACCAAGCGTATGATCCAAATAAGGCAAGCGGCCGCGATCCGAGGAGGAGGGGCACCATGGCAGCCAAGGAACTGCCCACCATGTATGGGCTTTCTGAATCCGATCCTGGCCAGGACCTGATCAAGCGGGCGGGCATAGCCCCTGCCAATCTGGAGCAAATCGACCGCATCATGGCTGAAATGGGCCGGATGCGCCAGATCGAACGCCGCATCATGCGCAGCTCCCAGCAGTTCATGAAACTGAACGAAACCGACATGCGGGCGATCCGCAAGATGATCTCCGCCAAGCATGCGGGCCAATCCGTCACCCCGGGTGCGCTGAGCCAGTATCTGGGAATTTCCAGCGCATCGGTCACCAAGATGATTGACCGCTTGGAAGCCCACGGCCATGTGCGGCGCACCAGGCATCCAACCGACCGGCGTTCGCAATGCGTCGAGGTCACCGAGGAAACCCACCTGGCAGCACGGGAGCAAGTGGGGCGGCACCATGCCAAGAGATTCGAAGTGGCCAACGCGATGAGCCCCGAGGAGCGGGACGTAGTGATCCGGTTCCTTGCCGGGACCTCCGATGCCTTGGAAAGCAGCCTCGATTCAACGACTGCCGGCGAAGCGGACTAGTACCGGGACGTGCTGGATCCTCAGCCAGCCGCCTGCTTTTCCGCATCGCGCACAATGTTCTTGATGGTGGCCGGGAAAATGGCCCCATGGAACGGGTATACCGCCCACCAGTAGCAGCGTCCGGCCAAGCCCCGCGGGAAGAACACCGCTCGCTGGATCAGTTCGCTGCGCCCGTCAGCTCGCTTGTCGATCCGGTAATCCAGCCATGCCTGGCCCGGTGCACGCATCTCCGCGCGCAAGCGCAGCAAGCTGTTTTCCTCCAGGGCTTCCACGCGCCACCAATCCACCACATCTCCTAGTGCCAGCGTGCTGTGCGAGCGGCGTCCGCGCCGCGACCCCACGCCGCCTGCCAGCTTGTCCATCAAGCCGCGCAGCTTCCACAGGGCGGGGAAGGCGAAATACGGTGATTCCCCGCCGAGCCGATGCAGCACGCTGAAGAGCTGCGCCTCGGTTGCCGTGGTGCTGATGCGGCGGATGTCGGTGTAGGCCTTGCGCCCTGACCAATCCGGATCAGAGGGCAGCGGTTCGGCGGGTGCCGAAATCGGCTGGGCGGTAGCCCAACTGGTTTGCACCGCGTCGGCATCCATCTTCTCCAGTGCCAGCTGCACCGCTCGCGGATAATCGCACAAGCCCTGGGCCGGCGGGGCAATCAGCTTATCGATGTCCCGCGAGCCCATGACGCAATCATGCTGCAGCGACTGCACCAGCGCGGAAGCCAGGGTGTGCGGCAGCGGCGTCACCAGATTCACCCAGTGCGAAGCCAGCCGCGGGGTGAGCAGCGGCAACGGCCAGACTTTCGGTTCGCGCAGGCCGGCCACCTGGGCGTAGATCTTCATCAGCTGCGCGTAGCTGTAGGTGCCGGGGCCGCCGATGTCATAGGTTCCCTGCGCGGGCTGCGCCAGCTCGGCGCAGGCCGCCAGGTAGTGCAAGGTGTCGCGGATGGCGATGGGCTGGACCTGGTTCAGTACCCAGCGCGGGGCCGGCATCACCGGCAGCACATCGCTCAGGTGCCTGACCATTTCGAAACTGGCCGAGCCGGAGCCGATCACCAGGCCCGCCTGGAGCACCAGGGTGCTGGTGGCCGCTGACAGGATCTGCCCCACGGCCACGCGCGAAGCCAGATGCTCGCTGAGTTCGCCTGCCGGATGCAACCCGGAAAGGTAGACCAGTTGGCTGACCTCCTGTTCGCGTACGGCCTGCGCCATGACCTGCGCGCACGCTTTTTCCTGAGCCGCGAAATCCCGGGTCCCGGACATCGAATGCACCAGGTAGTAGAGCAGATCCGCGTCCTTGCAGAGCTTGGCCACTGCGTGCTCATCTTGCAGGTCGCCCTCGACGATCTCGACTTGGCCGCGCCATGGGGTATCGCGCAGGCGCTGCGCGTCACGGGTGAAAACCCTGACCTGGTGCCCGTTGCGCAAGAGCAGGGGCACCAGCCGTCCGCCGATATATCCGGTTGCTCCGGTCACTGCTATCAGGCTCATGGAGTTCGAACACCGCGCTTGCGCCAGGCGATAACCATGGATCCGAGCAGGAGCAGCGCGGCGCAGCCCAGCGCGGCGTACCCGGCCAGTTCGGACTGGTTGGTTCCGGACAGCCGGCTCACGCCGATCCAGCCCAGGCCCCAGGCGATGGCCAAGGCGGTGAAGATCCTGCCCGAGTAGGCGGTGGTGCCCAGTCCGATGGCCGCTGCGACCACCAGCAGTGCCACTGCCGCTCCTGGTGCCCAGGAGGCGTCCTGGCCAAAGCCCAGGGAGAGCAGCCATGCGGAGGTGTTGGCGATGCTGGCTACGCAGACCCAGCCCAGGTAGATGCCGAAGGTCAGCCACATGATCCAGTATTCGGTGCGCGAGGCCGGGGTGCCTGCCACCATGATGGTCAGCATCCAGGCCAGGCACGCGACGAGGATGAAGATCACCGCGACGCTGGCGCCCAGCCAGCCCAGCTGGACCACGGTAATCCATGCGGCGTTCAGCAATGCCGAAAGCAGCGCGGGAATACGCAGCTTGGCGGCCCAGGCCGAGCGGCGTCCGGCGGGGGTGAGCTGGAAAATTCCGTAGACGGCCAGCCCGGCGTAGATCACGCTCCAGATGGAGAAGGCCGGACCCGCGGGGGCCAGCAGCGTCGAGTCAGCGCCCAGATAGCCGCCGGCTGCCTGCTGGACCGGAGTTCCGCCCAGGGCCCCGCTTCCGATGAATGAAACGGCAATGGCCAGGATCAGGGCAATCGCTGTGAACACCGGCAGTGCCCAGGATGTGGCTGACGCGGGGGCTCGGTAGGGAAAATTCGGGGAATCCGTGGAACTGCTCATCGTGTGCTCCTGATGTCGGTTGAAAATTTTTCCCGCTTCGAGTCGACAAAACGAGATAGTTAAACCATGATGTATCTAGAAAAGCTAAATATCAACTAGGCGAGAGAAGTTATCATGGATTGTTCACGTCCGCTGATTGCCTCGGAAGTGTTCCGGTTGCTGCTCAAGCTCCAGCGGTCCTATGCACTGAGCGAAGCGCGCCTGCGCCACAGCCTTGACCTGAACGATACAGATTTGCGTGCGGTGAACCTGCTGCGTTCCATGCAAACGCCCAGCTCCGGGGAACTGGCCCGCGAACTGGGAGTGTCATCGGCAGGAATCACCTCGGTCCTGGACCGGCTCGAAGCCCGCGGGATGGTTGAAAGAAGGCACCATGCCGCGGACCGGCGGCGCACCCTGGTGGCACAGGGACCCAATTTCCCGGTGTCCACCGGGCCAGGGCAGGTGCTGCTGCGCAAGCTGCACACGTTCTACGCGCAGCTGGACGAGCCGTCCCGCAGGAATCTGGGCGCGCTGCTCGAAGACGCCCGGCGAGAGCTGGAGACGCGGGACACCGTGACCAGCGAAGAGAACCAAGCAAACCCCACCACATCCTTTCAGTAGGGAACCATGAGAATGCACACCACCACACACCAGGCCCCGCCGGCCGAAGCGGCTGGCGCGCCAGCCTCAGGCGGGCTCATCGATGCACCCACCCGGCGCGCCATCAGCGATCGGCTGGAATTGCTGGCCACGCAGGCCCAGCGCCGCAGCGCCGCCTACTCCGCGCAGACTGCGCTGCTCTGGTCCCGGATCTCCGAACGGCTGGCTACCGGCAAGCTGATGCGCCCGGGGCTGGTGATGCTCGGCTACCGGGCCTTCGGCGGCCGCAATGAGGCCCGCGCCGTCGACCTGGGCTGCGCCTTCGAGCTGCTGCACGCCGCCTTGCTGATCCACGACGACGTGGTGGACCGCGACTTCGTGCGCCGCGGGGAAAAGACGATCTCGGCGCTCTACCGCGACCACGCCATCGCTAGCGGCCGGAACCGGGCCGATGCCGAGCATGCGGGCAACTCCGTGGGCATCATCGCCGGAGACCTGCTGATCAGCGAAGCGATCAAGCTCGCGGCCAGGGCCGCGGCCGGAAGCGACAGCGAAGCCGGGGTCCAGCAGGCCTTCTTCCAAGCCATCGAGCAGGCAGGGGCCGGAGAGCTCGAGGACCTGCTCTACTCGCTGGGCCCGGCTCCAGCCACCACCAGCCAGGTGCTGCGCATGGAGCAGATGAAAACCGCGGCCTACTCCTTCCAGCTGCCGCTGCAGGCCGGAGCGCTGCTGGCCGGGGCGGACCCCGGGCAGGCCGAGGCCATCGGCGCGGTGGGCTGCCAGCTCGGGGTGGCCTACCAGATCATCGATGATGTGCTGGGCACCTTCGGGGACCCGGCACGCACCGGCAAACCAGTGGAATCGGACTTGCGCGAATTCAAGAGCACCATCTTGCTGGCCCTGGCCAGCGAGCAACCCGAATTCGCCAAGCTGCTGGGCGGATTCCGCGAAGGAACAGTGGATGCCGGCCGGATCCGCCAGGAACTGGCCACGCAGGGGGCCGAGCGCTTCGCCCGGCAGCTGGCTAAGCAACTCTGCTCGCGGGCCACCGGCTCCGCGGCCTTCCTGGACCTGCCCGAAGAAGCCCGGACGCTGCTGCGCGAATGCACCAGCCTGATCCTGGATCGAAGCAGCTGAACGCCATGAAACCCGACAATTCCCCTCACAGCACCGCAGGCACCGCCGCCTTGGAGCACTATTCGCGCGCCGCCCAGCGCAGCGCCAGGGTGGTGCTGGGCGAATACTCCACCTCGTTCTCGCTGGCCTGCAGGCTGCTGGATGCCGCCAGCGCCCGGCACATCGCCAATATCTACGCGCTGGTGCGCCTGGCCGATGAAATCGTGGATGGGGTGGCCTGCCAGGCCGGCCTGGACAACCAGGCCATCGCCGCGTGCCTGGACGAGCTGGAAGCGGAAACCCTGCGCGCCATGGAACGCGGGTACAGCACCAACATGGTGGTCCACGCTTTCACCATTTCCGCCCGGGCCACCGGCATCCACGCCGAGCTCACCGCCCCGTTCTTCGCCTCCATGCGCGCGGACCTGGGCACCGGGCAGCATGATGCGCGCAGCTTGCAGGACTACATCTACGGCTCGGCCGAAGTCATCGGGCTGATGTGCCTGCAGGTCTTCCAGGCGATGCCCGCCGCGCCGGACTTGACGCCTGCCCAGGCGCAGCGCGCCAAGCACGCCGCCCGCAGCCTGGGCGCGGCCTTCCAGAAGGTCAACTTCCTGCGCGACCTGGCGGAAGACAGCGAAGATTTGGGACGCAGCTACTTTCCCGGCCTGGACCCGGCAGGATTCGATGAGCCAAGCAAAGCGAAGCTGGTTGCGCAGATCGAGCAGGACCTGGCCCAGGCCCGTGCCGGCCTGCCCTACCTGGCCCCGTCCGCTGCCCGAGCGGTGCGCCTGGCCCATGACCTGTTCCGCGAACTGAACTCCCAGCTGGACAAGGCCCCGGCCTCCCAGCTGCTGCGCACCCGCATCTCGGTCTCCGCCCCGCGCAAGGCGCTGATCGCCGCCCGCGTCCTGCTGGGCACCCGGGGCACCACCGGCCGCAAGCCAAGAATGGAAGTAGCAAGCAGATGAACCACGCACAAAGAGAAGTCGTAGTCATCGGGGGCGGATTCTCCGGCCTGGCCAGCGCCGGGTTGCTCGCCGCCCGAGGCTGCAAGGTCACCTTGATCGAGCAGCAGCCGCATCCAGGCGGTCGCTCCGGGCGCCTGGAGCGCGACGGGTTCCGTTTCGATACCGGCCCCTCCTGGTACCTGATGCCCGAAGTCTTCGAGCACTGGTTCAAGCTCATGGGCACCAGCGCCAGCGAACAGCTGGAGCTGCGCGAACTGGCCACCGGCTATCGCACCTTCTTCCAGGACCGCGAAGAACCGGTGGATGTCGGAACCGGCGCCGCGGCCAGCGGACTCTTCGAAGCCCTGGAACCGGGCAGCGGCCCAGCCTTGGAGCGGTACCTGCGCGCCGCGAAGGAGGGCTATGAATTGGCCTTGGAGCATTTCCTCTATGACGATTTCAATTCGCTCACCTCCCTGCTGCACCCAAGGATCCTGCGCCGGACCCCGCAACTGGCCCAGTTGCTGGCCTCCAGCCTGGAAAGCCATGTGGCCCGGCGCTTTTCGAGCAACGAGATCCGCCAGCTGCTCGGATACCCGGCGGTGTTCCTGGGCTCCAGCCCGAGCCGCACCCCTGCGCTCTACCAGCTGATGAGCCACCTGGACCTCACCGACGGGGTGAAATACCCGATGGGAGGCTTCGCTGCGGTGGCCGATGCCATGGCCGAACTGGCCCGGAAACACGGCGCGGACATCCATCTCTCAGCTACCGCAACGGCCATTGAAACCAGCGAAGGAAAAAATCCCCGGGTCAGCGCGGTGCGCTGGACCGACGCGCACGGCAGGCAGCAGCGCACCCCGGCGACCCAGGTGATCGCAGCCGCCGATGTGCGCCACCTGGAAGGCCAACTGCTCCCCGAAGCGCTGCAGACCCATACCGCCAAGAGCTTCCAGCGCAAGGATCCCGGCCCCAGCGCGGTGCTGCTCTGCCTGGGCATCAGCGGCAAGCTGCCGCAGCTGGAGCACCACAACTTGCTGTTCACCACCGACTGGAAAGAGAATTTCTCGCGGATTCGCCAAGGGAGGATGCTGGAGGCGGAAACCAGCATCTATGTCTGCAAGCCCAGTGCCACCGACCCCTCAGTGGCCCCGGAAGGCTGCGAGAACCTGTTCATCCTGGTTCCGGCTCCGGCCATGCCCGAATGGGGGATTGGCGCAGCCGATGGGGCAGGAGATGCCGCGGTGGAAGCGGTGGCCGACGCGGCCATCGACCAGCTGGCCGCATGGGCTGGCATCACGGATCTTCGCGAGCGGATCGTGGTGCGCCAGAGCATCGGCCCGGGGGACTTCGTCCAGCAGTACGGCGCCTTCAAAGGCGGTGCGCTTGGCCTGGCCCATACCCTGGGGCAAAGCGCCATGCTGCGTCCGGGCAACCGCAGCGCCAAGGTGGGCGGGCTGCACTATGCCGGCAGCACCGTGCGCCCCGGAATCGGTGTGCCGATGTGCCTGATCAGCGGGGAACTGGCTGCCAAAGCGGTGCTCGGGATCAAGGCCGCGGGGCCCATGGACGAAAACTGCGCGGCCACGGTGCGTCAGGAGGCCGGAGCATGATCTACCTGGGCATCTTGCTGGCACTGCTGGCCTGCATGGGGCTGCTGGACGCGAAGGGAAAGCTCTTCATCTTCCGCCACCCGGTGCGCGGGATCCTGGCCCTGGGGCTGGGCACCGGATTCTTCGTGCTCTGGGATGTGCTGGCCATCAGGCAGGGCATCTTCCTGCACAAGGAATCGGAGCTCATGACCGGAATCATGGTGGGCGAGCAGTTCCCTGTGGAAGAAGTCTTTTTCCTGGTCTTCCTGTGCTATTGCGCCATGATTGCCTTCACCGGGCTGCCGGTGCTGGCCGGCATGCTGCGCAACCGGAACCAGAAAGCATCCAAGCGCACGTTAGGGGAGAACCATGTTCCTTGAATTGAGTCTCTGCTTCCTTCTTGCGGCCATGGCCGTCTTTGCCGCCGGGCTGGCCGCCAGCAAGCAGCGCCTGCGCTCGGTAGCCAAGCCGCTGGGCGCCGCCATGGCCCTGATGCTCGTGCTCACCGCGATCTTCGACAACCTGATGATCTACGCCGGGTTGTTTGGCTACGGCAGCGGGACGCTGTCCGGGCTGCATCTGGGCCTGGCCCCTATTGAAGATTTCTTCTACGCCGCCTGCGCGGTCTTCCTGCTCCCCGGGCTGTGGTGGCTGCTCGGTGGCCGCAGCCACAGAAAGGACGCTTCATGATCCGCGGAATCCTGGCGAGCTCACGCCCCATCTCCTGGGTGAACACCGCCTACCCGTTTGCCGCCGCCTATCTGCTGGCCGGCGGCGGGATCGATTGGCGCTTGGTCCTGGGCACGGTGTTCTTCCTCTTCCCCTACAACCTGCTGATGTACGGCGTGAACGATGTCTTCGACTACGAGTCGGACCTGCGCAATCCGCGCAAGGGAGGAATCGAGGGGGCGCTGCTGTCCAGGCAGAGCCATAAGGCGCTGCTCGTCGCCTGCGTCCTGTGCGCCGCGCCGTTCCTCGCGGTGCTCGTGGCGGCCGGGGATGGCGCAGCCAACCTCGTTCTGGCCGTGTCCATCCTTGCGGTGCTGGCCTACTCCGCACCGCGGCTGCGTTTCAAGGAAAGGCCCGGGCTGGACTCGCTGACCAGCGCGGTGCACTTCGTCTCTCCGGCGGTCTACGGGTGGGTGCTGGCTGGCGCCAGCGTGCAGGCCGAGCAGTGGCTGGTCTTCGGCGCGTTCCTGCTCTGGGGGATGGCCAGCCATGCCCTGGGCGCAATCCAGGATATTGTTCCCGATCGCCAAGGCGGGCTCTCCTCGATCGCCACCGCCTTGTCGGCCCGCACGACCATCTACCTGGTCTTGGCCGCCTACCTGCTTGCCGGAGCGCTCGTGGCGGTGGGCCTGTCGGGCCTTGGCCGCTGGGCGGCGGTGCTGGCCCTTGCCTATGTGCTCAACGTCCTACCCCATCTTGGAATCAGCGATGCAAGCTCGGGTACGGTTAATCGAGGATGGAAGAGATTCTTGTGGATCAACTACCTGTGCGGTTTCCTGCTGACCATGCTCCTGATCTTTTCGGCACTTTTCACCTACTAGACCCGGATGGGGATTCAAGGATTTCAATGGACGTCATTTTGCTTTCGGATCAAGGCCAGCCTATTGGCACGCACCCGAAAGAATTGGTTCACACCACGGATACCGTGCTGCACCAGGCATTCTCCTGCCACGTGCAGAATGAAGCCGGCCAGGTGCTGGTGACGCGTCGCGCCCTGTCCAAGGTGACCTGGCCAGGGGTTTGGACGAACTCCTTCTGCGGGCATCCCCAGCCCGGCGAGAGCTTCGAAGAAGCCATTACGCGCCACGCGGCCCATGAGCTCGGCTTCAAGGTCAACCGCATCGAATCGGCGCTGCCGGACTTCCGCTATTGCGCCGTGGATGCCTCGGGCATTGTGGAAAACGAAATCTGCCCGGTCTTCACCGCGATAATTGACAGCGAAATCACTGCGAACCCGGACGAAGTCATGGACTACTGCTGGGTGGATCCGGCACAACTCGGTGGAGCCCTGCGCGCCACTCCGTGGGCCTTCAGCCCGTGGCTGGTGATGCAGGCTGCAGGGATGTCCCTGTACCAGGCCGAGCAAGGCTGATTCCGGGCCCGCCGCCGGCGTGGAATCCCGTACTGGATGATTCCTGTGGAATTGTCCGGGTCATTGGCTATGCTCGATTGCATGGTGCTTCAAGTAATTTCTTCCGGTATCCAGTGGCGCTGCGCGGCCATCGATGCGTTGCGCAAGGCCAGTGTGGTCGCCGGTGGCCTGGTGCTGGCTTCGTCCCTGGCCAGCTGTGCCCCGCTCCAGTTCGAAGCATCCGCGCAAACTCCTAGCGTGAGCCCGCAGATCGCGGCCTTGCCGAAGTATGCCGACAACCTCCAGGAAGTCGAAGGGCGCCAGGAATGGGCGGATCAGAAGATCTTCCAGTACCTCAATGGCCAGGGCGCCGCAGGCTTCCATTCATTCGCCGAGGATTCCATCCAGTACGCCACCGTGGGGTGGCTCTCTCCAGTCCAGGGCGTGCTCGCCATTGTCGTGGAGGGCAGCGATTGGATCGCGGAGGGCAGTGCTGCCGGCTATGCCGAGCGGGTCATGACCTCCGTCGGCTACGAATCAATCGAGTTGGACCGGGTTGAGATCCTCACCGTCGAAGGGCAGCTGCTCGCCTCCGACTACCGCGGGAATCATCCCGGGGCTTTGTAAGCGAAAAGGCCATCTCGCCACGTAGCTTCCAATGGAGCTAGCTGGCGGGATGGCCTTTGCTATCGGGAATTCTCTTGCCGGCTATACGAAGTTCTCGGTGCCTTCGATGGTGTTCATGAAGTGGTCCATGAAATCAGCGAAGTCCTCTGCATCGGATTTCTGGTCAATGGTGGCACCAATGCTGATGGCATCATCGACATGCAAGTCGATGCTCGGCGCTTCGGGAATGCTGAAGCGGAACACCCGGCCCGAAGAGATCGCGATTTCGTAGCCGCCATCGCTGAGCTCGGCGAGCTGGTTCACATTCGTATTGTTGATGTTGATCGCATCCTCGGATGCTTCCAAGCTGCTGGCATTCACTGGCGCAATAATCAGTTCCGCTGGTTGGCGCCGATATCCAATGACCTTGAGCCCTCCGGAGCCGGCGATGCCGGTGCCCGCCACGAGATTGTAGCTGGCGAAGTTGGGGATCTGCGAGTCGAAGGCCTCATGGAGGCGGGCCTTTACCTGCTGGGTTGGATTTTCGTCTGGGCGCTTGTCCATAACCAATACTCTACCGATAACTTTGGACAATTTGACCAGTCACAACATTTATCGAAATGTGTCATCGGCACGTCATGGGTTATCTGATTGGTCATATTGACTTCTAGAATGGGATTAATGAGCCAGGATGCTAATTGAGTCGCCAAGCCATGCGCCCGTGTGGCCATCGACGGAACTCATGCCTTTCCCGGCTCAACGCTGCAAGCGAAACCAACTGCATGGCAGGGGACTTCCTTGGAGCAAGGGGTGCGTAGCGCGAGCGATGCGCATTCCCGGCAGCTGGTGCTTGTCTCCAGCTAATCCCGTTTCGACAGGCGCTTTTGGTGCTTATGAAGCGAAAAAGCCAAGGCTTGTTTGCGGTGTCGCGTCCAAGGCTTGGACATCCATCTCATATAATGAGATAAACAGGGTGTCTAGTTGCTCTTTGCCGTGAGGTGGAGAAAACTAGAGGCATGCAAACAAACACCGATGTACTACTAGTTATCAGGCGCGGAGCCTGAGACACTGTCCAACACCACGGACAGTACGTCGGTAACGCGCAAGCCCCCTTTCGTCAGTAGTGACGGCCGCGGGGCGTTTTTTATGCGCAAACGAAGAGATAGATATGGAAAGGATCCCGATGAGCAACTCAACACCCGCCAATCCGGCGTCGGTTGCGAAGTCAATCAATCGAACCAAGGATGCCGCCGCCGCTGTCTCTTCCGTCGTGGAGGCTTCGAACCCGGTACAGGGTCCGAATAATATCGTTGCTCCCACACAGATGACGGGCTCACAAGCCATCGTCCGCTCGCTGGAAGAACTGGGCGTCAAAGACGTCTTCGGATTACCAGGTGGGGCCATCCTTCCCACCTATGATCCACTGATGGATTCGACCAAGATTAACCACATCTTGGTCCGCCACGAACAGGGTGCCGGCCATGCCGCACAGGGTTACGCCATGGTGAGCGGGGAAGTGGGCGTATGCATCGCTACTTCCGGACCAGGCGCAACCAACCTCGTCACCGCACTGGCCGATGCCAATATGGACTCGGTACCAATGGTGGCAATCACCGGTCAGGTCAATAGCGCTTTCATTGGCTCTGACGCATTCCAGGAAGCAGACATTGTCGGCATCACGATGCCGATTACCAAGCACGCTTTCCTGGTCACTAACGCGGAAGACATTCCGCGCACGCTGGCCAGCGCGTTCTACCTGGCGCAGACCGGCCGTCCCGGTCCGGTGCTGGTGGATATCACCAAGGATGCCCAGCAGAGCGACATGACTTTCTCATGGCCGCCAAAGGTCGACCTGCCTGGCTACCGCGTGGTCACCCGCGGACACAACAAGCAGCTGCGCGAAGCCGCCAAGCTCATCGCTTCGGCAACCCGCCCGGTGCTGTATGTCGGCGGTGGCGTGATCAAGGCCAACGCCCATGAGCAGCTCAAGGAATTCGCGGAATTCATCAACGCTCCGGTGGTCACTACGCTGACCGCACGCGGTGCCTTCCCGGACTCGCATGAACAGCACGTGGGCATGCCCGGCATGCACGGTGCCGTCTCTGCGGTCACGGCACTGCAGCAGTCGGATTTGCTCATTACCCTCGGGGCCCGCTTCGATGACCGCGTCACCGGCGTGCTCTCCACCTTCGCGCCGAACGCGAAGGTGATCCACGCCGATATCGATCCTGCGGAAATCTCCAAGAACCGCGTGGCCGATGTGCCGATCGTCGGCTCGCTGGATGAAATCATCCCGCAGCTGCACGAGGCCTGCGCCTCGCGCTTCGAGAACGAAGCCCAGCAGGATCTGGCCGGCTGGTGGGGACTGCTCAACCGCCTGCGCGAAACCTACCCGATCGGCTACACCGAAACCCACGATGGCCTCTCGGCTCCGCAGAACGTCATTGGGCGCATCGGCGAGCTGACCGGTCCGGAAGGCGTCTACGTGGCAGGCGTGGGCCAGCACCAGATGTGGGCAGCGCAGTTCGTCAAGTACGAGCGCCCGCGCTCGTGGCTGAACTCCGCCGGCCTGGGCACCATGGGCTACTCGGTTCCTGCCGCCATGGGCGCCAAGGTGGCGCAGCCGGACCGCGTGGTCTGGGCCATTGACGGAGATGGCTGCTTCCAGATGACCAACCAGGAACTGGCTACCTGCGTGATCAACCGGATCCCCATCAAGGTTGCCATCATCAACAACTCGTCGCTGGGCATGGTCCGCCAGTGGCAGACGCTGTTCTACGATGGCCGCTACTCCAACACCGATTTGAACACCGGCCACGGAACCGCACGGATTCCGGACTTCGTGAAGCTGGCCGACGCCTACGGCTGCGTGGGCCTGCGCTGCGAACGCGACGAGGATATCGATGCGACCATCCAGAAGGCATTGGAAATCAATGACCGTCCGGTAGTCATCGACTTCGTGGTCTCGGCCGACTCCATGGTGTGGCCAATGGTCCCATCGGGAGTCAGCAACGACCAGATCCAGATTGCCCGCGGCATGACCCCTGAATGGGAAGAGGAGGACTAGGACATGGCAAAGCATACGCTTTCGGTACTGGTTGAAGACGTTCCCGGCGTGCTCACCCGCGTCGCCAGCCTCTTCGCCCGCCGTGCCTTCAACATTCACTCGCTGGCCGTGGGCCCCACGGAAATTGCCGGCATCAGCCGCATGACCGTGGTGGTGGACGCCGAAGGGGATTCCCTGGAGCAGGTCACCAAGCAGCTGAACAAGCTGGTCAACGTCATCAAGATCGTGGAACTGCTGCCGGAAACCTCGGTGCAGCGTGACCACATCATGATCAAGGTGCGCGCCGATGCGGCGACGCGACTGCAGGTCACCCAGGCCGCGGAGCTGTTCCGCGCATCGGTGATCGACGTATCCACGGACTCGCTGGTCGTTGAGGCCACCGGCAATGCGGCGAAGATCGAAGCACTGCTGGCAGTACTTGAGCCATTCGGCATCCGCGAGATCGTCCAGGCCGGAACGCTGGCCGTGGGACGCGGAACCAAGTCGATGAGCGACCGTGCCCTGAAGACGCTGTCCGCCTAAGCGCACAACGACTTCAAGAGACACGAACTACAAATTTAGGTATTTGGCACCTAGCTTAGAAGAAAGCAACAGTGCCTAAGCACAAGACTTCTTTACCAGAAGCACAAATAAGGAGAATTACAGTGGCTGATCTGTACTACGAAGACGACGCAGACCTCTCGATCATCCAGGGCAAGAAGGTAGCTGTCATTGGCTACGGGTCGCAGGGCCACGCCCACGCACTGAGCCTGCGCGACTCGGGCGTCGAGGTTATCGTCGGCCTGGCTGAGGGCTCCAAGTCCCGTGCCAAGGCCGAGGCCGAAGGCCTGAAGGTAGCTACCGTTGCCGAGGCAGCGGCCTGGGCTGACGTCATCATGATTCTGACCCCGGACCAGGTCCAGGCCCAGGTGTACACCGAGTCGATCGCCGAGCACCTGGAAGAGGGCAACGCCCTGTTCTTCGGCCACGGCTTCAACATCCGCTTCGGCTTCATCCAGCCACCAGCCAACGTCGACGTTGCACTGGTTGCTCCCAAGGCACCAGGCCACACCGTGCGCCGCGAATTCGAAGCCGGCCGCGGCATCCCTGACCTGATCGCCGTGGAGCAGAACTTCACCGGCGGCGCCAAGGAACTGGCACTGTCCTACGCTGCAGGCATCGGCGGCACCCGTGCCGGCGTTATCGAGACCACCTTCACCGAAGAGACCGAAACCGACCTGTTCGGCGAGCAGGCTGTGCTCTGCGGCGGTACCTCCCAGCTGGTCCAGTACGGCTTCGAGGTCCTGACCGAAGCTGGCTACAAGCCGGAAATCGCCTACTTCGAGGTGCTGCACGAGCTGAAGCTGATCGTTGACCTGATGTGGGAAGGCGGCATCGCCAAGCAGCGCTGGTCGATCTCCGACACCGCTGAGTACGGCGACTACGTCTCCGGCCCACGCGTGATCACCCCAGAGGTGAAGGAAAACATGAAGGCTGTGCTGGCTGATATCCAGTCCGGTGCTTTCGCCAACCGCTTCATGGAAGACCAGAAGGCCGGCGCTCCGGAGTTCAAGGAACTGCGTGCCAAGGGCGAAGCGCACCCAATCGAGACCACCGGTCGCGAACTGCGCTCGCTGTTCTCCTGGATCTCGGATGCATCCTCGGATGACTACGTAGATGGTTCGGTAGCCCGCTAATCATGCGGCTGACTGCATAATCTGCACACAATAAATCGACCTCGGTTGCTTCCCATATGGGAAGCAACCGAGGTCGATTTTTCAGTCTGCTGGGTCGGATACCAGCCAGGCAGGTTTAGAGCTTCGAAGCCCGATAGCCGGCCTTGCGCGCATCAGCTGCAGTCTTGAAGCATTCTTCTGGCTTCGTGATGTTGTAGAAGCGCTGTCCCTTGACGTGGTACTTCCACTCCTTCTGGCTGCCGGTGCGGTTGCCCTTCACCGGGTAGCCCGCAGGGCAGTTCTTCGCCTTCCCGCTCATCTTCACGGAACGCTTGGCGGCCGCCTTCTGAACCAGCAAGGTCTGCGTCTTCTGCACGGTCGAGGTCTTGCCCTTGAGCTGGTACTTGACCGTGGTGGTGACCTTGTAGGTGCCCGCTGCAAGCTTGACGGACTTCTTCTTGCTGGCGACGGTCTTCTTGCCCTTGACCACCTTCAGCAACGCCGACTTGATCTTCACGTTCTTTGCCTTGGAATAGCTAGGCTTGATGGTTGCCTTGGCTGAACCCTTGACAGTCTTCGTGCCGATTTTCTTGATCGTTACCGCAGGAGCCTTTTTCTTCGCAGCAACGATGCTGGCAGATGAAATGCTGGTGGGCAACGGAGCGGCCGAGGCCGCGGAGACACCGGAGAATACAAGTGCTCCCGAAGCCATGACAGCGAGTGAACGCTGAACTAATTTATTCAATTTCTCCCCATGGAAAGTCGAACGAGCATGGGCACTGATCGGTCCCATGTGCTGATTCTAATCTGGACTGGGAATAGAAACTATGGCTGGACGCGATTGCGATCGATTGCGGCTATTGCCGTCAAAGCGTTACCCGAGCAGTCGAGTGTTTTCCCAATGATTAGTTGAAGCCTTTGCTAGGCTCGGGCAAAACCATGCAAAGGAGCGCGCCCGTGCCACAGGAAAGCAACTACGACGATTTCGCCCAGGACTACGCTGACGAGAACGAATTCAGCATGCTGAACGCCTACTATGAGCGGCCAGCCACCCTGGAACTGGTGGGAGAGGTTGCCGGCCGGAACATCCTGGATATCGGCTGCGGCGCCGGTCCTCTGTCCGAACAACTCATGAGCCGTGGCGCGAGCGTCTCGGGCTTCGACACCAGCCGGGCCATGGTGGACCTGGCACGCCAGCGGCTGGGCGAAGATGCCGACCTGAAAGTGGCGACATTGGGGGAGAAGCTCCCGTATGCCGACAACAGCTTTGACGATGCCATTGCTTCCTTGGTGTTCCACTACTTGCCGGACTGGGACTACGCCTTGGAGGAAGTCCGCCGGGTGCTCAAGCCCGGCGGCCGGCTCATCATGTCGGTGAACCACCCGATTCTCTACCCGTTCAACCACCGCGGCAAGGACTACTTCCAGCTCACCCAGTACACCGACGAAGTGACTTTCAAGGGGAAGCCCGCCGAACTGACCTATTGGCATCGGCCTTTGCACGAAACCATGACGGCGCTGATCTCCGCAGGCTTCGCGGTGGAGCGTGTCTGGGAGCCGCCGTATATCAAGGATGCGCCCGACGGCGTGATTCCAGAAGCCTTGCGTGAACGCGACGCGTTCTTGAGCTTCCTGTTCTTCTCGCTGCGCTCGACGTGCTAGCAAGCGAGGCGCAAACCTGCCGCTGCGGACTAGACGCCGATGTTCTTGCCAGAACGGGGGCGACCTGCAAGAAACACCCAGGTCCCCAGGAGCAGCAGTGCTGATCCGAGCCAGACGCTCCACCAGGGGAAGCCCGGTATCTCAGGAGTGGAGCCGAGGGCTTCCAGATCTGCACGCGGGGTAGGGTGCACGCGTTCGCCGGTGACCAGCATGCGATGCGTATTGATGCCTAGTGGAGTGCAGGTGACCAGGGTGGCCAGATCCTTGTCGTATTGCGGGGTCAGCGCCTTCGTTTCATCCGGCTCTACCGTCTGCGTTTCAACCACCCGGTACGTTAGTACCTCATTGAAGACTTCAATGCTGAAGGTCTCGCCGATTTTCACCTGGGGCAGATCATTGAACAGGTTGGCCTCAGGCAGCCCGCGGTGAGCGGTCAGCACCGCATGCATCGACTGCCCGCCCACAGGCAGTGCGGTGCCTTGCAGGTGCCCGACGCCTTTGAGCAAGGTCTGGTCATCGGTACCGTGGTAGATCGGCAGGTCGATGTCCACCGACGGGACTCGCAGCCGGCCGATGAGCCCCTCGCTGTTGACGTTGAGCAGGGAATCGTACTCGGTATCTTCCCGCACCGATCCGTTGCTGGTAGGGATATTGCTGCCCGGGGCCAATAAGCCGCCGCCAACCAGTTCCTCGTTGTAATCCCGGGCCCGCTGCAGCTCCTGGGAAATCGTGGAGCTGCCCTCGTGGGACACGTCGCTGGAGATTTCCTTGATGATCTTGGATTGGTTGTATTGCGAGAACCAGCTCGCCGCTGGCGGGTACAGCAACATGAGCGTACCGGCCAGGAAGACGACGGCGATCACCAGCGTGGACACCGGGACGCGCCAGCGGTTCCTGTGCTGCGGGGGAGGGGAAAGCGTGGAACTGGGAGTTGAGCTCATGATTTCTGCCTATGAAGTCTTGGGAATCAGGAAGTTCAGAAAGAAAATGGTGGGAGTCCCAAGCAATGCTTAGTTCTCCCACCATCTACTGGCTACCCTGGTGCTGCATCAAGCAGTACGCGGGTTAGCCCTGGGTGCGCGAGCGGCGGCGCTTCACCAGTACCGCACCACCGGCGGCGGCCATCAGGCCAAGACCTGCAATGGTGAACAGCACGGTGCCCGAGGCGCCGGTGAGCGGCAGATCAGGACCGGTTGGCTTGTGGTTGGTGATGGTCTCGATCAGGATCTGGCCGTTGGTGACAACCAGTTCGCCGGACCACGGATCAGCCGGAAGCACGTATCCGGCTGGCGCCTTGGTTTCCTTGACCCAGTAGCTCGATTCCATGTCGTCCTCGATGCCCAGGTGCAGTTCCCACTTGACGACCCCGTCTACCGTGGTTCCGGTAGCCAGAGGCGAACTGGTGGGTTCGCCCTCGGCATCAGGTGCAGTTCCATAGAGCTCGAATTCCGCGCCGTCCAGCAGTGCACCGTTCTCGCCTTCAGCCTTCTTTTCCAGCTGCAAGGTGCCCAGGTTGGTGTTGGTGGTGCCATCAGCTTCCGTGCCATTGATGTTCACGGTCGCGGTGTTCTCGATGACTCCGCCTTCAGGGATGGAGTTGACCTTGGTCTTCAAGACGGCCGTCACGGTAGTCGCTCCAGCCGCATCGAGTTTGGCGAGGCCCGCCCCGGTGAAGGTGATCACCGCATTGTCGGCCGAGATGGTGTAGTCATCAAAAGGAACAAGTTCCCCGGTGCCAATCGATACCGACTCCCAGGAGATGAAATCGAGGTTCCCCGAGAGGCTATCGGTCAGGGTGTAGGACTTGTAGGGAAGATCCGAGTCAGGGACATCGGTGACCAGTGTCCAGGTGACCTCATCGCCCAGAAACACGGCGGTATCATCCACGGTCTTGGTCTGCTCGATGGTGTTCAGCGTGTTCTTCGGATAGACGTGCACGTCGTAGTTCCAGGTGCCGTCGGCATTCGGATAAGGAATGCTCACGTAGAACGGTGCGGCCGCGGCATCGATCAGGTTGTCGCCCGAATCGGTTTCGGTGACCAGATACAGTCCCAAGTCCAAACCGCTGAAGGTAGCGATACCTCCCACTGTTACCTGGGGGACACTGGTGTCCAGGGTGTAGCCTGCAGGCAATGCGCCGCCGGCGGATTCCGGTGCCAGGGCTTCTGCCAGTTCCCAGCCGTCGGCCACGCTCAAGTCGATTGGCTCGCCGTCGAACAGCACCTGCTGCAAGGTGAATTCAACGCCATCCAGGCCCAGGCCCGCGCCGGGGTCCGGTTCCAGCAGGGAGCCGTTGTTGAGGCCTTCAACAGGGTCCGCTGAAGACTTGTGGACCGAGATGCTGCCGGGGGTCCCCGGCGTAATATCCGAAATTTCGTCAGCGGATGCGGCGGCTACCCCAAATAGCCCCATCCCAGCAAGTGCCATGGCACTTGCTCCGGCAATCAGCTTGCCGAGTCTGCGTTGCGTGAACACGATTACTCCTTTTGTGCGAGTGATTTTTACGCCTACCCAAGTTCAGCGTGATTGGTGAATTGGTTGAATCTAGCCGAGGTTGCGGCTATGACGGATACGGAAGGCCTGTGCACCCCAGATGCCCAGCCCCAGTACCAGGATTGCGCCGCCAATCAGATAAATCTGATCTCGGCCGATGCCACCGGTCAGTGGTAGCACGGGACCGTCCTGCTGCTCATTGGTAATGGCAGCAAGCTCGATCTGCAGTGCGTCGCCGGTGACCTCGAACTCATGGATCTGCTCGTCCTTGACGTAGCCCGGAGGAGCGGTGGTTTCCTGAAGCGTATAGCTGCCCCACTTCAGGTTTGCCAAGGCAAATTTGCCCTTGGCTGGATCCATATCCGGTCCGGTGCAGCCTTCGGCCATGCAGTCGGTGACCGCGATGGCTTCCGATGTATCGCCCAGCGGTCCGGTCAGGGTCCATTCGGCACCTGCAAGCAGGTCGCCGTCAACGGTGGTCTTGGTCCAGCTGGCCGAACCGGGAAGGGCCGTGTTCACGATGGTGCAGGTGGCCTCCTGGCCAAGCTCCAGCGTGATCGCCGCTCCTTCGCCGCTTCCGGTGCCGACGCAGCTCCAGGTGCCTGGTTCGTAGCCTGCGGCGGGGCCTTCCTCGGCCAATTGGTAGGTTCCCACGCCCACCGATGCTTCGGTGACGGCCGTTTCTCCGGTCTTTCCTTCGATGCTCCCCGCGGTGCCCGAAGCGCTCAGCGTCCAGTCATCGGTGGTCGAGGTTCCGTTGAAGTCCTCGTTGTCCACCACCTTGACCAGCGTCAAAAGCTGTTCGCATTCCACGGTGTTCACGATTGCCACCACATTGGGCGAGGGAGTCCCGGCCATGGTGTGGGTGGCGGATAGCCCTTCGACGCCGTCAACGGTTGAACTGGTCACCTGGCACAGCTCGGCGAGCGTGCCGGTGAGGGTTTCCTCGATGGCCACCTCGTCCCCGATCAGATGCCCGGAACTGGTTGCCCCGAATTCAGCTGCTTGGCCGTCAATGCTCAGCTCCGCGTCTCCTGCCGGCTGCTCGCCGTGAGCGTACTCGGTGCCGTTGACCACCCAGGTCTTGGTGACCGTCAGGTCAATCTCCTGGGTGTTGGTGAGCACGCAAGTGGCCTTGCTTCCGGCAGTGATGATGATGGTGTTGCCATCGCCAACCACCGCGCCCTCGCAAGCCAGGTCCGTCAGCTGGTAGTTTTCCGGCCCGGTTTCGGAGATGGCGTATTGGCCGGCAGCTACCGGCACATTGGTGACGCCTTCGCTGCCGGTCACTCCGGACAGATCCGTTGAGCTGCCATCAGCTGACAGCGTCCATTCCGTGGCCGCTGCCTCGCCGATGACTTCCTTTTCCAAGGTCAGGGTGGTGCAGGTGACGGTGTTGGTCACCGTGTAGGAGTTCAGCCCAGGTTGCAATACATGGTCACCCAGATCTCCCGAGGGGGCATTGGTGCACCCTGCGGGCAGCTGGGCCACCGACTCGCCGATGGTGATTTCATCATTGGCCTCGTAATCGGTGCCATTGCTGTACTTGGCGTAGCCGGTACCGAACTGAGGCGAGTTTTGGCCGGTCAGCTCAAGTGCAGCGGCGATGCCATCGGGCTGCTGGCCGTTCTCGAATTCCTCACCGTCGATGACCCAGTTCTTTTCGACCTGCACGCTGGAGCAGGTGCTCGGCACGGCAAGGGAAATCGGGGCAATCCAGTCACCCAAGTTGGATGTTTCCGGAATCGAGGAGGAAGAACGCAGATTCAGCGTGCCGTAATTGCCGGTACAGGTCGCTTCCCCAAACAGGGCAGTCAGGTCCACGCCGATTTCCGCGAAGCCGCGTACCGGGATGGTGCTGGTTCCGTCGAAGCCGGTAATGGGCTGGGTATTCGTCGCGCCGACGAAACCGCTCAGGGTTTGCTGCTGCACCCACGTTTCCGTGCTCGCGTTCCACATGTAGGCACCGGTGAGGATGAGATTATTATTTCCATCCTGCTCGATGCTCAGGCGAAGGTCGCCGTCGCTGCGAATCGGAGTGGGAATCACCGCGGGGTCGTTCTTCTCGGCGTTGAGCTCGACGATGTAGCGGATGGTGCCGGTGCTTGTCCCTCGCTCGAATCCCAAGAAGGCGAAGACATGGCCATCACTGGTTGTCGAATAGGCGTAGTTGCGGCCTATATCTGCCTGGCCGGAGGCTTGGCCCGTACCGTTGACTTGGTTCGCACCCCACGGCCAGCTCCTTTCGCTGGCACCACGGGTGAACTGTGTACTGTCGTCGAAACCATCGTTGCCCGATGGTTGTGTCAAAACGGTCGTCCAATCATCCAGTGCACCGTCGTTGGCGCACAGGTTGCCATCAAGCTCAAATCCCCCAAGAATCTGAGTTGATGCCTGGGAAGCACTGCAGACGTCCCCTACTGCCATCGGTGCGAGCAGTTTGTTGTCAGCCTCCCTGGGCGAGGCTGTCGGTAATGGTGATTCCGATGGCTTCTTGGCAGTTTCGGTAGGCGAATGCTCGGCAGGTGCCGAGGACTGCGCAGTTGCTGGCGCGCTTATCGACGCTGGAGCGCTAGTAGGTGCCTCGGAGGCTTTTTCCTCTTCGCTTGCCGATTCCTCGGCTCGTGGCGTTTGAACAACCGGCGCCTCGGATTCAGTTTCCGGCGCGGCCTTCGGCGACTGCGTTACCGTTGGCTTGGTTTCAACCGGCGGCTTGGACGCTTTCGCTTTTGGAGCTGGGGTTTCGGAAGAAGCCGCAGCAGCGGAAGTTTCAGTCGAAGAGGGTGCCGGGCTCGTGGGCGTCGCGGAAACAAGAGTGGCCGCCGAATCGGTTTCAGCCGCCGACGGGGCGAGTTTTACTTCCGCTGAAGATTCGCTCACCGAAGTAGCGGAAGCTGGCACAAAAGTTCCGGCGAATGCCAGAGAGAAGACAATTCCGGCGCTAATTGCAACGCTGGAAAAGGCGCTTTGCGAAGTACAATGTTTTTTTGCTCCCTCGAGCAAGGACTTTTTACCTGTACGACCGTTGTTCCGTCGTGCAACTCTGTCCCCAACAGGTCTGCCAAACACAAGAATTCCCCAATATCCGAGGACATTGGGGATGCTAAACCTGAAGAACGCAGACTGGTGCGTAGAATTTGACGCTCGTTTCCCATAAACGAGTGCCTAAATTACAGCCAATTGATCCCCACGACCAACTGGCTTTCCCCAAGTTTTGCCGGACCCCCAAAATCCGGGCGAGTGATATGGCGACAGCGTATCGGATGGATTTCACTTTCGTCAACACTGAAGATTAATAAAACGATGCGGACGATCAATTTGTTGGCTGGAAAGGCTGAGAACGCGAAGTTTCTCGTGGAAAACGGATACCGTGGGGTCCTGAAAAAGCTCTAATAAGTCGCCTAAAAAGGAAATTAAAAAGAGGTGAACAGAGACCGCTGGAACCACCTACGAGGACTTTGCGCGGGCTCTTTCGGACGAGAACGAGCCGACCCTTCTCACTGTCTTTTACGACCGGCCGGCAAATACTCCAGATGGCCGGTCATGTCGCCTGGCGGCGGTTCCTCGACAACTGTTGCGGTTCTGGTGATAATCGACTTGACGCGTGTTCGGCTCCAGTACGGTGCTGATCTGCGGGTCACGGACCTGGGGTAGAAACTGCCCTACGAGACGAATTCCTTCGACGACGCAATCGCCTCGCTGGTCTTGCACTACTTGGAGGACTGGACAGGGCCGCTGGCAGAAATACGGCGCGTACTCAAGCCTGGCGGCAGGCTCTTACTGTCGCTGAACCATCCGATCCAGTACCCGTGGAATCACCCTGGCAAAGACTATTTCCAGCGGGTCCAATACACCGATGAACTGTCCTTCACAGGACAGGCCGCATCACCGACCTCTTGGCATCGGCCGCTGCGTGAGACGATGACCGCATTCCTCGAAGCCGGAATCAGCGTCTACCAGGGCTGGGATCCGCCATATTCCAAGTATGCTTCCAAAAAGATCATTCCCGAGCGGTACGAGAACGGCACGCGTTCCTGAGTTGCAGCGTCCTCGAGCTGCAACCGGCCAAGATAGGTCGCAGCCCGCCTGCGAATTCCGTGCGCGGCAGTGGACATCTGCCGAACTGGACGCCCGGCAGACGATCGATGGATCGATGGATCGATGGATCAGGGCAGTGCCGGGGTGGCCGATTCCAGCTTCGAATGATGCGGATCGACCAGTTCCTGCTCGGCCAGCTGCAGCAGGTAGTCACCATAGCCGCTCTTGCCCAGGGCAAGAGACAGGTGCCGCAGCTGGCCGTCATCGATGAAGCCTTGGCGCCACGCGACTTCTTCGGGCGAGCCGATCTTCAGGCCCTGGCGCGCCTCGACGGTGCGCACGAAGTTCGATGCGTCATTGAGCGAATCGAAGGTGCCGGTATCCAGCCAGGCGGTTCCGCGCGCCAAGACGGTGACATTCAAAGCGCCATCGTTCAGGTAGAGCCGGTTGATATCCGTGATCTCCAGTTCCCCGCGGGCCGAAGGCTGCAGATCCTGGGCCTTCTCGACCACGGAATTGTCATAGAAATACAAACCGGGAACTGCGAAATGGCTCTTGGGTTCAAGCGGCTTTTCTTCCAGCGAGATGGCACATCCTGACTCGTCGAACTCGACCACTCCGTAAGCGCTGGGATCCTTGACCCAGTAGCCGAAAATAGTCGCCCCGGGTTGATCCGAGTACCTGCCAAGCTGCGTGCCGAATCCCGGACCATGGAAGATGTTATCGCCTAGCACCAGGGCAACTGACTCGTCGCCTATGTGCTCGGCCCCAAGCACGAATGCCTGGGCCAGGCCCTCGGGCTTGGGCTGGACCGTGTAGGTGAGCTCGATGCCGAACTGCGAACCGTCGCCCAGCAGATTGCGGAACTGCGGTTCATCTTGTGGTGTGGTGATAACCAGGATCTCACGGATCCCGGCAAGCATCAGCGTTGACAGCGGGTAGTAGATCATCGGCTTATCGTAGACAGGCACCAACTGCTTGGATATTCCCCGCGTGATTGGGTGCAAACGCGACCCGGTTCCCCCAGCTAGAATTATTCCCCTCATGGCTATCGAGCCTAATGAAACGTGAAGTAGTCGCGTCAGAGTAGTCATACTCGAGAATTGCTAGGATGCTGCCCCGCTGCGTAGCCCTCTGGCTACATTAGTGAGATGAAAAGAATCCTTGTAACTGGGGGAGCAGGATTCATTGGGGCAAACTTCGTGCACCACATGATCGCGCACTCCGACAGTGAAATCACCGTACTGGACAAGATGACCTACGCGGCAAACCGGCAGTCGCTGGAAGGCCTTGACAGCAATCGCTTCAACCTCGTTGTGGGCGATATTTGCGACTACGTCCTGGTCAACGAACTGGTGCCGCAGCATGATGCTGTGGTCCACTTCGCGGCCGAGACGCACAACGACAATTCCTTGCATGATGCTCGCAGTTTCGTGAATTCAAATGTCTTGGGGACTTTTGAACTCCTGGAAGCGGTACGCAACCATGGCGTGCGCCTGCACCACATCTCCACCGACGAGGTCTATGGGGATTTGGAGCTGGATGATCCGCAGCGCTTCACCGAAACCACGCCGTACAAGCCATCCAGTCCTTATTCGGCGACCAAGGCCTCCAGTGACCTGCTGGTCAAGGCCTGGGTCCGCTCCTTCGGGATCGAGGCGACGCTGTCCAACTGCTCGAACAACTACGGTCCGTACCAGCATGTGGAGAAGTTCATCCCGCGGCAGATCACCAATATCCTCGGCGGGCTGAAGCCCAAGCTCTACGGCAATGGCGCCAATGTGCGCGATTGGATCCACGCCAGCGACCATTCCTCGGCGGTGCAGCTCATCCTCGAAGCAGGAGACTCCGGCCGCACCTATCTGATCGGCGCCGACGGGGAGAAGAGCAACCGCGAAGTGCTGGGGCTGATCCTGGGGCTGATGGGCAAAACGGCTGATGGCTTCGACTGCGTGGTTGACCGTGCCGGCCATGACCTGCGCTATGCCATTGATTCCACAGTTCTGCGCGCCGAGCTTGGCTGGGAACCCCGGTACACCAATCTGGAACGCGGGCTGGAGCAAACCATTGACTGGTACCGGCAGCACCGTTCCTGGTGGGAGGCGGCCAAGGCGAAGGCCGAGCAGCGCTACCAGCAGCAGGCCGACGCGTTGAAGGTTGCCAGCTGATGGGAGGCACAGCGGAATTGCAGGTGGAGGAAAGCACGATTCCGGGACTCAAGGTGGTGCACTTGCCGGTGCACCGCGATGAGCGCGGTTGGTTCAAGGAGAACTGGCAACGGGAGAAAATGGTGGCCGCCGGGTTGCCGGACTTCCGGCCGGTGCAGAACAATGCCTCTTTCAATGCCCAGCGCGGGACAACCCGCGGACTGCATGCCGAACCCTGGGACAAATACATTTCGGTGCTATCGGGGGAGATCTTCGGCGCCTGGGTGGACCTGCGCCCCGGGAAGGGCTTCGGGAGGCTGTTCACCACGCATATGGGCGAAGGCCAAGCGGTTTTCGTGCCGCGCGGGGTGGCCAATGCCTTCCAGACCTTAGCCGGGAACACTGTGTATTCCTACCTGGTCACCGAGCATTGGACCGACGCAGCCCGGGCGGGGTACAGCTACGTCAATCTCGCCGACCCGCAATTGCGGATCCCGTGGCCCATCAGCCTCGACGCGGCCGTTATTTCCAAAGCCGATAGGGAACACCCGCTGCTGGCCGAGGCGAAACCGGTACAGCCCAAGAATATCGCGGTGCTCGGCGGGAGCGGGCAGCTGGGGCGCGCCTTCGCCGTGCTGGCGCAGCGCGATGAGCGGATCGCCTTGTACACCCGGGCCGAGGCGGACCTGCTGTCCCCGGGTTTCGCCTCCTCGCTGGACCTTTCGAACTGCAGCCATGTGGTCAACGCCGCGGCAATGACCGCGGTGGACCGGGCGCAAACGCCCCCGGGCAGTGCCGAGGCCTGGCGGGTCAATGCGGTAGCCGTGCGCGAGCTCGCCGCTCGATGCGCCGAACAGGGCGTGCCGCTGGTGCACGTGTCCACCGACTATGTCTTCGATGGCGCGGCGCGCGAGGTCGACGAGCAGCATCCGATCGCTCCAGCCGGCGTCTACGGGCAGAGCAAGGCCGCCGGCGAACAGGCAGTGCTGGCTCATGGCGTCAACTATGTGGTGCGCACCAGCTGGGTTATCGGGCAGGGCAACAACTTCGTTTCCACCATGCGCAGGCTGGCCGAGCAAGGCATTGGCCCCAGGGTGGTTGATGACCAATTCGGCCGGCTGACCTTTGCCAGCGAACTGGCCCGGGGCATCATGCACCTGCTGGATACTGGCAGCGACCCGGGGATCTACCATCTGCAGGGCAGCGGCGAATCGGCCAGCTGGTACCAGATTGCCCGCGAGGTCTTCGCCCTCTGCGGCTATGACCCGGATGCCGTGCACCCGATTTCCACGCAGGAGTATGCACTGGGCAAGCCGGAGCTGGCGCCGCGGCCGGCGAACAGCACCATGGACACCGCTAAGCTGCAGGCGACCGGCTTCGCCCAGCTGCCGTTGCCCGAATTGCTGGAGCAGTTCCTTCACGCGAGCCGCGTGAAGCCGTGAAAACCAAGTAGGTAAAAATCGAGTGTGGTCCAAGTGCCCGTTGGACCACCGGCCAAATGCCTTCAGCCTGATCCGCCAAACCCGCCCGAACCACCAGTAGTTCCAAGTCATCGCATGGCCGCGGAGGGCAAGCCCACGTGAGGCGCCAGGCTGCGCGGCACTATGCGTTCACTGGGAAAAGCCGAAAAAGTGACTGAGCTTCATTTTATGCGCCAAACAGGGTGATTTCGCTGCCAGCTCGCCCTAGGATGGAAGACTACGCGGATGAATCAAGTAATGCCATCCGTGCATTTGGGGGAACCAACCGATTGGGGCGGTTTGGATAATGGAATATTCACGAATCATCTCCCTTGCCAGCACTCGCAATGCTCAGAGGCAATGGGGAAAAAACAAGATACATTCGAAATTCTTGAGAATCTCGAAAAGCGCATTGGGCAGGGTCCTGGCCGACCCGCACATCGCCGGATCCGTGGTCTCCGGACCGGTGGGCAGTGGGCGAAGGGCACTGGTGGAAGCGGAACTGGGCCAGTTGGCCGAACCACCGCAGCTGATCCGGGTGAACGGAAGCAACTTCGGCACGAAAGTGCCTCTCGGTGCGCTTTCCTTCCTGCTTGCCCAAATCGACGTGGGCGAGTACCCGACCCCGCATGAAATGATCCACGGACTGGGGCGCGTCCTGTGCACCGGCCAGCGGCCATCGATTGTGATGCTCGGGCGGCCCGAGCTGATTGATGAGCAATCAAGTTCGCTGCTGGCCCAGCTGGCCGCAATGGGCAAGATCAAGCTAATCGTGATCTGCGACCATGTGCAGGATCTTCCCGGCGACCTGTTCGCCTTGTACCGCTCGGGCCGGTTGGAGCACCTTTGCGTGAACCGGATGGGCAGCACCGAAACCCATGCCTTCGTCCAGCAGGAATTGGAAGGGCGGGTCTCCGCCTACGCCTCGGCAACCCTGTGCTACTTGGCCGGGGGCAACCGCTCGCTGATGCTCAAGTTGATGCACAGCTGGCGCGAAGACGGCCATCTGCTGCAGCACAACGGTACCTGGGCCTTGCGGATAAACGCGCTCGATTCCGGGCCTGCGATGCAGGCCCTGCACGTTTCGCTGACCCATGGGCTCGATGACGGTGAACGCGAATTGCTCCGGGCCCTGGCACTGGGCGGGCCGGTGGAACTCAACCGCATCCGGCGTTCGGGCCTGACCTGCGAGCTTGACGGCTTGCTGAACCGTGGCCAGGCCAAGTACCTGCCCGGCGCCGCCTACAAGGTAGGCATATCCAATCCGCTGCTGTCCCTGCTCGTGCGCGCCGAATCCAGCAATCAGGCTCACCCTCACGGTGTGGAACTGCTGGCCAAGTTGCACAAGGACCCATTGGCTGCCCGGATCCTTGCGCAACTGAAATCCCTGAACGACCTTGGCGACTACGAATCGCAGCTCAGGGTGGCTGAAGACTTCCAGCAGCAGGGATATCACGCCGAACGCTGGCCAACTGACCCGCGCACCCGGGTGGGCATTGTGGAAATGCACGTGCGCGCGCTGGCCATGCTCGGCCAGCTGTCCCACGGAGTCGAAGCAATCGACCTGGCCAGGGCGGGACTGGACCAGGCCATCAGGGAATCCGGTCCGCGCGAATCCCTGGATATCGCCTTCCAGGAACTGGAACTGCTCAGCCGCTTCGCTACCTTGTTCAGCACCGAGATGACCAAGGAAACGAGCATCGCCGGAAGCAGCGAGGCACTGGTGTCCTCTTCGGGCTGGATGAGCGAGTCCTTGCACCTGAGGTCCCTGTCGCTGCAAGCTGCCAGCTGGGCGGCGCAGGCGCGCCAGGCCGATGCCATGAAGCTGGTCCGCTACGTGGACGAGGAACTGCGCAATGTCCGCTTCAGCGGCCCGGCGATTTCGAATTTCCACTCCGAAGACGCCGCGGACATCGAGTTCCAGCTGCTCCAAGCAGAACTGCTCGCCGGACGCTGGAAACTGGCATCGGACCGCGCCCAGCGTTTGGCCGATGGGCAGTACATTAACCCATTGCTGATTTCCTATGGAAATATCATGCGCGGGATCCTGCTCGGGTTGGGCAACGATTACGAGGCTGCCTTGCACCTGCTGGAACCGAGCCTGCACCAGATGGAGGTTGCCGGAGACCCGGGAACAGAAGCGCTGATCGGGTCGGTCATCGCCTATGCGCTGGCCTGCTCCGGGCGCAGGGCAGAGGCCTCGGTGCTGATTTGCCCGCAGTACGGGACCCCCGGGGGGATGCAGGTTCCGTTGAGCTTCTATTCCTGGGCGGCAGAAATCTTCTCCTGCCTTGCCTTGGCGGAACTCGGTTCGGCGCAGGCCGCACGGCGGCGCCTGGCTTCCTTCGCGCAGCTGGCCCGTGACGGCCAGCATGCATTGCTCGAAGCACTGACCCTGGGATTCATTGTGCGCCTGGGGGACCGGGGCGTGCTGCCACAGCTGCGCAGTGCCGCCAGCCGATGCGAAGGCGTAGTCGGGCAGAACCTGGAGGCGCTCGCCGATGCGGCGCAAGCCATGGACTCGTCGCGCCTTGTCTTGGCGCTGCAGGACATGGTCGAAACAGGGCACCTGCTCATGGCCACGCCAACGCACAACGAATTCGTCGCCGCGCTGGAAGTCAAGGACCAGCGCAAGCTCTCCCGCATGGTCAACGGCCTCAAGCGCGCCTCGGCTCCGCAGATCCAGCGGGAAAACGAGCTGCAGCTCGACGACCTGGAACAGCAGCCGGTCTGGATGCGCGAGCTGACCAAGCGCGAGGCCCAGATCGCCAAGATGGCCATCGCAGGCAAGACGAATCTGGAAATCGCCAAATTCAACGGCGTCTCGATCCGCACCGTGGAAGGACACCTGTACCAGGTGTATTCCAAGCTCCAGGTTCGCAACCGGCAGGAGCTCACCGCCCTGGACCGCACCAGCCGCCGTACTGCAGGGTTGAGATGAAACAGCAGCAATTGATCACTAGAACCAGGCCAACTGAATACAACCAGCTGCTGCAGATCCTGCAGCGGCCAGGCCCTGCTGGAGTCGTGGTGCTGGGTGAGCTGGGCATGGGCAAGACCAGCCTGGTGGAGGCAGTGCTGGCCACCCCGGGCATCGAGGAGCCGGTGATGAAGCTGCATTGCACGCCGTCATTGAGCACCATTGCGCATGGTGCCTTGTCGCCCTACCTGGGCGCCCTGGAAACTATCGACGAACCGGTGGGCGTGCTGCGCGAGCTGAACCGGAGCCTGTTCTCTGCCCGCGGGCACGCCGCGCCGCATATCGTGGTGGTGGAAGATGCCCAGTTCCTGGACCCGCAGTCCTGCTACCTCCTCTCCCTGCTGGTGGAGAATGCCGAGGTGAAGGTGCTGGCACTGGGCAACGGATCCCTGCAGGCAGGCAGCCCGCTGGCCACGTTGGCCGAGCTTGGTTCCTTCACCACCGTGGCCCTGCAGCGGCTGGACCGCAACGGGGTGCGTGCGGTGGCCGAAGGCGTTATCGGGCGCAGGCTCGGCGCTGGCACGGTGCGCCTGATCGACGTGGTCACCGGAGGGAACCCGCGCTTTGTCGAAGCCTATGCTGCGTCCTGCATGGAGCAGGGCACATTGTTCCATGATGACCGGCTGCCGCAGGACCGCTCGATCCACGAGCCGGTGTGGATCGTGGCCCGTGCCCTGCCGGAAATCGATACCCGGCTGCTGTCGCTGGGCCGTGAGATCACCCGCGGCCTTTCCAGCCAGGAGCGGCGCACCTTGCTGCTGCTGGCCCTGGCTGGCCCGCAGCAACCGGATCTGCTGGAGCAATGCGGGCTGCCGTACGGCCGGCTGGTGAAAACCGGGGAGCTGGTGCTAAATGGCGGTGCGGTCTGCTTGAAATCCAGGCTGATGGAGCGCATCGTCCGGGCGCTGGCCTCGGAGCAGGATACTGCGCAGCTGCATGAGCTGTGGTACGCCGCGGCAGCCGAGCTGGGCAAGGCGCATAGTGCCAGGGAAGTGCTGTGGTGCCTGGAAATCGGAAAGCAAGTGCCCTCCGAGCTGGTCCTGGCATGCGCCGAGCGAACCGCCCGGAACCTGGACTTCACCCTGGCCCTGCGTCTTTGCGAATTGGGCAAGCTATCCCAGCAACATGGTCAAGGAGCGCTGCTCGAAGCGCAGGTGCTGCTGAGCATGGGCCGGCACTATGCCGCACGCGCCCTGCTCCTGCGCCTGATCGACCAGCTGACCGATCTCTCCCTGCTGGGCCAGGCCTATGCCTACCTGGTAGAGGTGACCAGCTGCATCGAAGCGGACGGCGCAGAGCTGGAGCGGATCCTGGATGAATGGCGGCAACGGGCCCAGGGGCATCCGGACGGCGAAGCGGTGGCCGGCTTCATGGCTCTGCAAAGCGCCGGGGCCCAGGCGCTGGATTTCTGGATCAGGGTGAATACACCCCGCGGCCCGCTGCCCAGCGTGGCCGAATTGCGGGACTTCCTTTCGGATCCGCAGCTGCCTGTGCAGGCCAGATTCATCGGGAAGATCATGCTCAGCGACCTTCATAGCTCCGCCGGCAACTGCCAGCAGGCCCTGGAACTGCTGGAGCCGGTGCTGGAGCTGTTCAAGGAGCATGCGCCGCTGCAGGCAATGTACGAAGTGCGGGTGTTCTTCCGCATCGGCTGGAACCTGCTGTACCTGGGCGAATACGAGCGGGCCGAGGCCTTCATCGATTCCTACCGCCAACCCAGGCTCCGCTCCATCCAGCATTACCAGGGAGCCATCTCGCTGCTCGATGGCATCAGCCACCTGCTGCAGGGCAAGGTGCAGCGGGCCTTGGCCAAAATGGCCGAGTCGGTCACCGAGCTGCAGATCGTGGACACAACCCAGTTGCTGGCCTTGGCCAGCAACCTCTACCGGCTGCTTCTGGCGCGCATGGGCATCGATGTGCCCGTGGCCCTGGCTACTGCGCCCGAGGATTTCAGTTCCAGCGGCATGATTTCGCCCTCCGGGCAGCTGGGCGAGGAATCCTCGGAGCAGCGGATCTTTGCCCGGGCTTTTGCCGCGGGCCTGGGCAATCCGTATCAGGGCGAGTCGCTGCAATGCTTCCCGATGGTTGAACGCGAAATCCTGTTCAGCTTGACCAGGCAGCTGGGTGACGAAGAGCTGGCCGAATCAGCGCAGGGGGAAAGGCTGCGGGCCTTGGCCGCCGGCCAGGAAGGTTCGCGCGCTGCGCTGCAGGCGCGCTTGATGGAATTGCGCGGCTCTCGTCTCGGAGAACCCCTGGAGCAGCTGGCGCAGGAGGCCTTGTCCAAGCAGGACTACCTGGTGGTGATCGAAGCCTGGGCTCGGGCGGCCGAACGCTATGCGCAGGCCGGGGACCAGCGCCGCTGCGGTGCATTGCTGCGCCGGGCGGCCCGGCTGATCGAACAGCAGGGAATGCGCCCGGGAAAGTACATTGACCGCGTTCTCGCGATTACGGAGCTGACCGCCCGTGAAACCGAGATCGTGAACCTCGCCCGGCAAGGCCTGAACAATGCCCAGATAGCCCGGGCCTTGACCGTCTCGCAGCGTACGGTGGAAGGCCACCTCTACCGGGTATTCTCCAAATTGGGGATCACCGAGCGCGCGGAATTGGACCACGCCGGGCTTGAAGCGGGTACAACGCGCAAGTAGCAGGTGCCGGTCTGCGCAATCTTGGGGTAAGTACCACCCGTGCCCCGCCCTGCGCTGGTGGGTAATGTGAAATGCGGGAGCTGGCGAATTACGCAGGAGTTCTTTTTCTCAACGAGTGCGTATCTGTCTGGCAGCGGTCGGTGTTGTGGCGGCGAAGCTCATCCCAGAAACGGGGCCGGCGGCCAGCGAATCCGCGAGGATTACCCCCAGCGCGACCGCCGGTCCCTTCCCGAAAAGGCCCTGTATCGGCAACCCCTCTGCGCCGATGCAGGGTTTTCCCGTTCCCGGCAAAATCTTTCCAAGTAGTAAGCGAGTAGGAACCAAGTGCAACGCGAGTAGTTACGGGCAATGCGGGCGGTCTTTTGGGTGTTCTTCCACTCGTGTATCGGCTGCCATTGCACTTTAGGCTCAAGGTACACAACGGCAATCCGGCTCGTGGGACAGCGTGATTGCCTTGTGTTTTTGGGGAACTCGCTTATTTCTTGGGGGAATACAGATGCATTGCTTTGTGTTGCCGGTCTGCGACCACCCATGCTGCGTCGAATCGCTAGCAAGGGTGGGAACAAGACATGTCGCAAATTAGCAGCAGGCTGCGCGAGGATCGCGTATCGTCGCTGGGCACCTGGACGCTGGCGCGTCCATCAATTATCGGGGTAGCCGGCACCGCCGGGGCCAAAGGCCGCGCCTATCTGCGCCGGCTATTCGGGACTGACTTGTTGGTGATTGCGCTGGTGAGCTCCTTGCCGGCAATCGCCCAAGCCCAGGGCTCGCTTTTGCACCCGCAGCTTGCAGGCAGCACGCACTACTACGTGCTGGCCGGGCTGGTGCTCACCGCAGCCTGGATGATCAGCCTGCGGTCCTTCAAAGCCCATTGCCTGGGCAGCGTCGCGGTGGGGATGCAGGAATACAAGATCATGGTCTATTCGGGCCTGGTGCTTGCCGGCTTCATGGGGGTGCTGATCGTGCTCACCGGCCAAGAGAGCCTGAAGATCTTCCTGCTCCTTTCCTTGCCGCTGGGACTGTCCGCGCTGCTGACCGGCAGGTGGACCTGGCGCCAGTGGCTGGGCTGGCGCTGCCGAAGCGGCTACGCCTTGAGCAATGTGCTGGTGTACGGCCAGCCGGATGACGCTGGATTTGCAGTCCGGCAGATTTCCAAGAAGTCGGGACCTGCCTACCGGGTGGTCGGCGTGCTGATGGACGGAGCGCCAAACCTGGAAGTCGAACGCGCTATCCGGATAGCCGATCCGACCCTGCCGCTGGCCTATGACACCGGCGGCATCGAGCAGGAAGTCAACCGGTTGCACGCTGATTCGGTGGTAGTCGCAGGGCCCCTGGCCGGAGGCAACGAAGCCTTGCAGCAATTGGGCTGGAAACTGGAAAGCAGCGGGGCCAAGCTCATCGTGGCCTCCTCGCTCATCGGAGTGGCAAGCCGCCGGGTGCGCACCAGCCCGGTGGATGGGATGCCGTTGCTGCATGTGGAGCTGGCGAAGTTCACCGGGGCGCGCTACTTCTTCAAGCGCGGCTTCGATATCGTCTTTTCCGTGCTCGCCTTGCTGGCCCTGTCGCCGGTTTTCCTGGTGATCGCCTTGCTGATCCGGCGCGACGGCCCGGGGAAGGTCTTCTACGTTCAAGAACGGGCCGGCCAGGACGGGCGCCCATTCAAGATGATCAAATTCCGCACCATGGTCCAGGATGCCGAAGCGCGCTTGGCCGCCCTGCAAGAGCTGAACCAGGGGGCAGGCCCGCTCTTCAAAGTGAAAGACGACCCGCGGATCACCCGCTGCGGCCATTGGCTGCGCAAGCACTCCTTGGACGAGCTGCCGCAGTTCGTCAACGTCCTGCGCGGGGACATGTCGGTGGTGGGACCGCGCCCGGCCTTGTTCACCGAAGTGGAGTCCTACGAAGGGCACACCCGCCGCCGACTGCTGCCCAAGCCCGGGGTGACCGGTTTATGGCAGGTCTCCGGACGATCAAACCTGGAGTGGAAAGAAAGCGTGCGGCTGGATCTGTATTACGCAGAGAACTGGACCGTGCTCAGCGACTTGCGCATCATCTGGCGGACCTTTCGTGTGATGATCGAATCTGATGGAGCCTACTGATGAGTGTTGCACCCGATACCTTGATCCACCCGGCGCTGCGCGTAGCAGTCATCGGCGCCGGCTACTGGGGCCCGAACCTGGCCCGCAATTTCGCGATGAGCACCGAATGGGAGCTGGTGGCCATCTGCGACATGGATATGGCCCGTGCCGAAGCCTTGGCACGCAAGACCGGCAACCCGGCCGTGGTCGGCTCGATGGACGAACTGCTGGCCAGCCACGCCATCGACGCCGTGGCCATTGCCACCCCGGCGCGCACCCACCACCAGATCGCCATGCAGGCCATTGCCGCCGGCAAGCACGTGGTGGTGGAAAAGCCTCTGGCCGACAACAGCGTGCACGGAGCCCAGATGGTCCAGGCCGCAGCCGAAGCCCGGACCATTCTCATGGCGGACCACACCTACTGCTACACGCCGGCGGTACTCAAGATCCGCGACCTGCTGGCCGCCGGGGAACTGGGGGAGATCCTCTACATCGATTCCACGCGGATCAATCTGGGACTGGTCCAGCCGGATGTCGATGTCTTCTGGGACCTAGCGCCCCATGACCTGTCCATTCTGGACTTCGTGATTCCCGGTGGATTGAACACCCGCAACGTGACCGCCTTGGGATCGGACCCGCTGCGAGCCGGGAAATCCTGCATCGGCTACCTGTCCATGGAACTGGACAGCGGCATCCTGGCGCATATCAACGTCAACTGGCTCTCTCCGACCAAGATCCGCCAGATGGTCATTGGCGGCAGCAAGAAGACTCTGGTGTGGGATGACCTGAACCCGCAGCAGCGGCTGACGGTCTTCGACCGCGGGGTGGATCTGGAACGCCAGGAAATGATCCGCGCCGACAGCGAAGACCGCAAGGGCGCCACCATTTCCTACCGCCTGGGGGATACCTGGTCGCCGGCGCTGTCGGAATTCGAGCCGCTGGGACTGATGGTCTCGGAATTCGCCGCCAGCATCAGGGGATCCAGGCCCGCGCCCACCGATGGGCCCTCGGCGTTGCGGGTGCTCGGGGTGCTCGAGGATGCCAGCTTGTCCCTGGCCGCAGGCTCCATCCCGCAAGCCACCAGCAACCGGAAAACACTCGTTATGGGGAGCGTACTATGAGCGGAAACATTGAAAACCTGGCCGGGAAGCGATTCCTTGTCACCGGTGGTGCAGGCACCATCGGGTCAGAAATTGTCGACCAGCTCCTGGCCGCAGGCGCCGCGCATGTCGATGTGCTGGATAACCTGGTGCGCGGGCGTCGGAGCAATCTCGCCAACGCGCTGGCCAGCGGGCGGGTGACCCTCTATGTGGGGGATATCGCCGACCGCGTGCTGGTGCGCGAAGTGATGGCGGGCAAGGACATGGTCTTCCACCAGGCGGCCATCCGCATCACCCAGTGCGCCGCGGAACCGCGCCTGGCCGTGGACGTCATGGTCAATGGCACCTTCAATGTGCTCGAAGCCGCGGTGGCGGCCAAGGTCCCGAAGATCGTGGCGGCCTCGAGCGCTTCGGTCTACGGGATGGCCGAGGAATTCCCGACCGCAGAACGCCACCACCCATACAATAACGACACGTTGTACGGGGCGGCCAAGACCTTCAACGAAGGGCTGTTCAAGTCCTTCCGCGCCATGTACGGGATCGACTACGTGATGCTGCGCTACTTCAACGTCTACGGGCCGCGCATGGATGTGCACGGCGCCTACACCGAGGTGCTGGTGCGGTGGATGGAACGCATTGCCGATGGATTGCCGCCGCTGATCTTCGGCGATGGCTCGCAGACCATGGACTTCGTGGTTTCCCAGGACATCGCCCGGGCCAACCTGCTGGCCGCCAGCAGCCCGGTCGCCGAGGGCGTCTACAACGTGGCCAGCGGCACGGAAACCAGCTTGGCGGACCTGGCCCGGACGCTGCTGGCTGCCATGGATTCGGATCTGCCCATCGAATACGGGCCGGAACGGGCGGTGAACTCGGTGGTCCGCCGCCTGGCAGATACCAGCGCAGCGCGCGAGGACCTGGGCTTCGAAGCCCGCATCGGGTTGGAAGAGGGACTGCGGGCGCTCGTGGAATGGTGGAAGCCATTGCGCGAGGAAGTCGCCGCAGGCCGGGCACTGCACAAGCCAATCGGCGCCAGCAAGTAAGCGGACAACGATTTTTTGGGGGAAAAATCATGGATCGCATCAGCGTGATGAAACCATGGCTGGGAACAGCCGAAATAGACGCCGTAGCCGAGGTCATTGCCTCCGGCTGGGTCGCGCAGGGGCCGCGCACCGCCGCCTTCGAAGAAGCCTTCGCGCAGCACCAGCAGGTGGCGCACGCGGTGGCCACCTCAAGCTGCACCACCGCTTTGCACCTGGCATTGCTGGTGGCCGGGGTGGGGGCCGGCGACGATGTTATCGTCCCGTCCTTCTCTTTCGTGGCCACCGCCAATGCCCCGACCTATGTCGGGGCGCGCCCGGTGTTCGCCGATGTGGATGCCGCAACCGGCAACATCACCGCGCAGGGGGTGCGCACGGTGCTCACGCAGAAGACCACCGCCATCATCGCGGTGGACCAGGGCGGCATGCCTCTGGATTTGGCACCGCTGCGCCAGTTGTGCGACGAGCTGAACCTGGTGCTGATCGAGGACGCGGCCTGCGCGGCGGGATCAACCTACCAGGGGGGCCCTGCCGGGGTCGGCGCCGACGTCTCGGCCTGGTCCTTCCACCCGCGCAAGCTGCTCACCACCGGCGAAGGCGGCATGCTGACCACCGGCAACGCCAGCTGGGCGCAGCGCGCCCGGCAGCTGCGCGAGCATGCCATGGATGTCTCTGCGGCGCAGCGGCACAGCTCCACGCTGGCCCCGCAGGAAAGCTATGGGGAAATCGGCTACAACTTCCGCATGACCGACCTGCAGGCAGCCCTGGGGCTGGTGCAGCTGGGCAAGCTCGATGCGATGGTTGAACGCCGCAGGGCCCTTGCCGCCCGCTACCAGCAGGCCTTCGCAGGCATCCCCGGACTCAGGTGCGTCACCGATCCGGGGTACGGGACCTCGAACTACCAGTCGTTCTGGCTCGAAGTGGGCCCGGAATTCCCGGTGGACCGCGAGGGGCTGCTGGCGCAGCTGGCTTCCGATGGCATTTCCGCCCGCCGCGGCATCATGGCTTCGCATCTGCAGCCGGCCTACGCCGGGCATTCGGGGACCACCACCGCCTTGCCGGTGACCGAGCGGCTCACCGCGAATACGCTGATCCTGCCGCTCTACCACCAGCTGGACGAGCAGCAGCAAGACCGAGTCATCGCCAGCGTGCTCGCGCAGGCGCTGGCCGCCGCCGGCGGCGAGTGACATGGCCCGGATACTCCTGCTGGCCGCCAGCGGGTTGGCGCGCGAAACCCTGGCCTCGATCGAGTCCACCGGGGACCACGAGGTGGCCGGCGTGCTCGATGACAATACGGCTTTGCACGGGAGCATGATGGGCTCGGTCCGGGTCCTGGGGGGACTCGACATGGCCGCGGGGCGCACCGAGCAATTGCTGCTCTGCGCCGGGCAGGGCCGGCACCGGGCTGCGATCGCCGGCCGGCTGGCATTGGATGACTCGCGCTATGCCACGCATGCGCATGCCTCGGCGTTCCTCGGGGCCGGCACGCGCCTGGCTCCGGGATGCATCGTGCTGGCCGGGTGCGTGGCCACCGCCGATGTGTCCATCGGGCGGCACTGCGTGCTGATGCCCCATGCGATGCTCACCCATGACGACCGGCTGGGCGACTACTCCACCCTGGCCGCCGGGGCCACGCTGGCCGGCAACGTGCAGCTGGGCGACCGGGTGTACATCGGCTCCAACGCCACGGTGCGCGAGAACCTGTCGCTGGGCGCTGATGCGGTGCTGGGAATGGGCTCGGCGCTGCTGCAGGACATCCCGGCCGGCGAGACCTGGGCCGGATCCCCGGCGCGCAAGCTCTACGGCCCCCGGGCCGCGGGCTAGGGGCGCGGCATGGCACCGCGCACCGGGCACGCCACCGTTGGCCCACCACATACTTTCGAAGCAAGGAATTGAGCAATGGCATTGACTGGAACCGCAACGCAGCGGCATATCCCGCTGGTGGACCTCGCAGCGCAGCAGCGCGAGGTCCAAGGCGCCGTGGATGCCGGGCTGGCCCGGATCTTCGCCGAAACCGCGTTCATCGGCGGGGCCGCCGTGTCCGGCTTCGAACAGCAGTATGCCGCGTTCCTTGGCGGCGGCCATTGCGTGGGCGTGGGCAACGGCACCGACGCGCTGGAGCTGGCGCTGCGCGCCTGCGGCATCGGCCAAGGCGACGAGGTGATCATCCCGGCCAACACCTTCATTGCCACCGCCGAGGCCATCCACCTGGCCGGGGCGCGCGCGGTGCTGGTGGACGTGGATCCGCAGTACCTGCTCATTGATCCGGCGGCCGTCGCCGCGGCCGTAACCAGGCGGACCAAGGCCATCATGCCGGTGCACCTCTACGGCCAGAGCGCCTTCGTCGAACAGCTGGAACCGATCGCGCGCTCGTGCGGGGCCAGGATCATCGAGGATGCCGCCCAATCCCAGGGCGCCACCCGCCACGGGCGCAGCGCCGGCACCCTGGGGGATATCGCCGGCACCAGCTTCTACCCGGGCAAGAACCTGGGCGCCGCCGGCGATGCCGGGGCCGTGCTCACCGCTGATGCCCGGCTCGCCGCCCGGGTCAGGCTGCTCGCGGCCCATGGCAGCCGGGTCAAGTACGAGCACGAGGTGATCGGGCGCAACTCCCGGCTCGACGCCATCCAGGCGGTGGTGCTCAGCGCCAAGCTGGAACGGCTGGCCGCATGGAACGCCGCGCGCCGGCAGGCCGCCGGGCGCTACGCCGCGCTGCTGGCCGGGCTGCCCGGGGTGCAGCTGCCGTTGCAGGCACCGGGCAACCAGGACGCATGGCACCTGTATGTGGTGCGGGTGCCGGACCGCGACCGGGTGCTGCACCAGCTGAACGCGGCCGGCATCGGAGCGGCAATCCACTATCCGCAGCCGGTGCACCTGACCCAGGCGTTCGCGCACCTGGGATACCGGCAAGGGGACTTCCCGGTAGCCGAGCGGGCCGCCGCGCGGATCCTTTCCCTGCCGCTGTACCCGCATATCACGCCCGAGCAGCAGCAGCGCGTGGCCGACGCCCTGTCCGGGGCCCTTTAGCCATGGCCGGGGAAGGCGCACTGCGGGAGCCGAAGATCCCGCGGGCCGCGGGCGCCTTGACTTCTTCGGGAGCCTTTGCCTGGTCCTTGGGCAATACGCTGGTTTCGCGCCTGGGCACCCTGGGCATCGGCATTGTGCTGGCCAGGATCCTGGGGCCGGAGCAATTCGGCACCTTCGCCATCGCGCTGGTGGCCCTGATGGCTGTGCTCAGCTTCAACGAGCTCGGGGTCAGCCTGGCCATCGTGCGTTGGCCCGGCGATCCGGCAGTGATTGCCCCCACGGTGAATACGATCTCGGTGATCGGCAGCACCATCTTCTGCGCCGTTGCGTGGCTTGCCACCCCGTCCTTCACCGCGCTGATGGGCGATGGCTCGGCCACCTGGGTAGTGAGGCTGCTGATCGTCTCGGTGCTGGTCAATGGGGCGGTGGCGGCCCCGGCCGCTTTGCTGCAAAGGGGATTCGAGGAACGCACCCGGATGGGCATCGACCAGGCCAACGTTTGGGTGGGGGCCATCAGCTCGGTGGTCTTGGCCCTGGCGGGATTCGGGGCGATGGCCCTGGCCATCGGCCGGCTGCTGGGCGGGATCATTTCGGCCATCATGTTCCTCAGGGCCTCGCCGTTGCCCTACCGCTTCGGGTGGGACAAGGCATCGGCCGGGGCGCTGCTGAAATTCGGCTTGCCTTTGGCCGGTTCGAGCATGATCGTCTTCGCCATCGGCTACGCGGACCAGCTGGCCACCGGCGCCATGCTCGGGTCGATCGCGCTGGGGCTGTACGTGCTGGCCTTCAATCTCTCCAGCTGGCCGCTGTCGATAGTCTCCCAGCCGCTGCGGCGCGTTGCCCCGGCAACCTTCGCCGCGCTGGCGCAGGATTTCGCCGGGCTGAAGAAATTCATCATCGCGTTGTCCAGCATCATCGCTTGCGCCACGATCCCGGCATTCATTGCGCTGGCAGTGGCGGCCGAGCCGCTGGTCCGCTTCGTCTACGGCGATCCCTGGAGCCAAGCGGCGCCGGTGCTCAGCTGGCTGGTCATTGCCGCGCTGTCCAAGGTCTTCTGCGAACTGGCCTACGACTGCATCGTGGTGATCGGCAGCACCACGGCGATCCTGCGCATCCAGGTCATCGGGCTGCTTGTGCTGATCCCCTCGCTGCTGGCCGGAGCCCGCTTCGGCGGTCTGGCCGGGGTGGCGGCGGCGCAAGCGGCCGTGGCCTTTGCCGTGATGCTGCCCCTGTACCTGTGGAATCTGCGCTCCCTGGGCATCGGGCTGGGCGCATTGTCCGCCCGCCTATGGCTGCCGGTGCTGGCCGGCCTGGGGCTGGGAGCCGCGGGCTGGATGCTGGTGGCGTCCATAGAAAATGCCCTGCTGGGCCTGCTGGCCGTGGGCGGCCTGTGCCTGGCCACCATGGCCGGGCTCATTTACCTGCGCCGAGAGGACCTGGCCAGCCTCCGGGGGATTGCCCGGGCGAAAACGTTGGAGGAAACATCATGAAGATCCTGGTTTACCCGCACGACATGAACCTGGGCGGCAGCCAGCTGAACGCCATCGAGCTGGCAGCGGCCGTCAAGGACCTGGGCTACGATGTGGCGGTTGCCGGGCAGCACGGCAGCCTGCGCGCCAAGGTGGGCGAACTCGGCCTGGAATTCATCGAGCTGCCCGAGCCGGGCCGCCGTCCAAGCCGCAAGGTGGTCAGCGCCCTGGAACAGGCCATCGCCCAGCGCGGCATCGACATCGTCCACGGCTATGAGTGGCCTCCGAGCCTGGAAGCGGAACTGGCGTGCTTCAATGCCCCGGCCACGGCGGTCAGCACCGTGCTGTCGATGTCCGTGGCCCCCTTCATTCCCACGCACACCCCGCTGCTGGTGGGCACGGAGCAGATCGCCGCGGCGGAACGGGAATTCGGACGCGCCCTGGTGGAACTGATGGAACCGCCCATCGACACGCGGCTGAACCGGCCGGGCCTTGAACTGCCGGTGCGCGAGATGTCGCAGCGCTGGGGGATCCACGGCGGCGGGCTGACCATCGCGATCGTCTCGCGGCTGGCCCGCGAAATGAAGCTCGAGGGAATCCTGCGGGCCATCGAGGTCATCGGGCGCATCCCGGGCGGGGAACCGGTGCAGCTGGTGATTGCCGGCGGCGGCCCGGCGGCCGGCGAGGTGGCTGCCGCCGCGGACGAGGCCAACAGGCGCGCCGGCCAGCTGCGCGTGGTGCTCACCGGGGAACTGGAGGATCCGCGCTGGGTCTACCAGAAGGCGGATATCGTCCTGGGCATGGGAGGCTCGATCCTGCGGGCCATGGCCTTCGGCAAGCCGGCGGTGGTCCAGGGCGAAAGCGGGTTCTGGCGCGTTGTGGATGAATCCTCCCTGCCCGGATTCCTCTTCCAGGGGTGGTACGGGGCAGGAGCGGGCAGCGGGCAGGGAGCCGATGCGCTCCAAGCCCAGCTGCGCCCGCTGCTGGCCGATGCGGCGCTGCGCCAGCGCCTGGGCGATTTCGCGCGCCGTGTGGTGGTTGAGCGTTTCTCGCTCCAGGCATCGGCCCGGCGCCAGGTGCAGTTCTACCGCCAGGTGCTGGCCCAGGGCCAGGGGCGCAACCGGCTGGGCGCGGAGTACACCCTGGCCGCCGCCCGCTTTGCCCGGTACAAGTTCTCCCGGCTGGCCGCGCGGATGCGCGGCAGCGTGGCCGCCGACGACTTCAACGCCACGGCTGCCCTGCGTTCGGCCGGGGCATCCGGCCGGCCTGCGGTGCGTGCCTGATGCGCGGGCTTCGCGATGCCATAGTGGTCATCCCGGGAACCCGGTGGGAGGATACCCAGGGCACCGACCACCGCCTGGCCCAGGCCCTGTCGGAGCATTGCCAGGTGCTGTGGGTGGACCCTCCGGTGCCCTTCGCCGGCCCGGCCCGGGTGCTGCGGCCCGCCGGGGCCGGCTTCGCGCATCTGGACCAGCTGCAGGAGTCGATCATCCGCTTGCGCTACCTGGTCGCCCCCGGGTTCACCCGTCCGGGACTGGACCTGCTGGCCAAGGCCCTGCGCGATGCCGCCATGCTCCGGGCCCAGCGCCGCCTCGGGCTGCGCGTGCAGGCCACCTTGCTGCTCTCGCCGCGCGATGAATTCCCGGCCGGATCCACCGGCGAGCGCTTGCTGCACGTGACCGATGACTGGGTTCAAGGCGCTGCGATGATGGGCCTTGGCCCCCGGCAGGTGCGCCGCCGGCTCGCGAAGAACCTGGCCGAGGCCGATCAGGTCAGCGCCGTGTCCCCGTATCTGGAACGGGTGCTGCATGAGGTGGATTCGAAGGCGCTGGTGCAGGTGGTTCCCAATGGGTGCACGGTCCTGTATCCGCAGGGCCAGGGCAGCTGCCCGGCGCCGGAATCGACCGGCAAGGTGGTGCTCCTGGGCCAGCTGAACGAGCGGCTGGATATGGCAGTGCTCCAGCAGCTGGCCGCGTCCGGGCTGCCCATCGAGGTGATCGGCCCGAGGCGTGAGCGCGACCCGGTGGCCGTAGCAGGCCTGGACCGGTTCCTGGCCGCCGAAAATGTGCAATGGCATGGAGAGGTCGCGCCCGGCGAGGTGCCCGCGCTGCTCGCCGGCGCCATGGTGGGCATCACCCCCTATCTGGACAACGAATTCAACAGGGCCAGCTTCCCGTTGAAGACCTTGGACTACCTTGCTGCCGGGCTCGCCGTGGTCTCCACCGATTCCCCGGCCGTCCGCTGGCTGGACACCCCGTTCATCCGTGTCGCCGGTTCCCCCGAGCACTTCGTGGAGCTCGCAGGACAGCTCGCGGCGGGCGGCGCGCAGGGAAGCGACCGCCAGCGGCGGATCGACTTCGCCAACGGGCATTCCTGGCAGGCGCGGGCAGCGAGCCTCATCGGAAGGATCAAGGTGCAGGCATGAAAAGCATGTGCGCCCTGGCCCTCGCCGCGGCCTGCAGCCTGGTATTGGCCGGCTGCACCAGCTCGCAGGCCGAGCCGCCGCCGAGCATCGGGCCCCTGGGCCTGGAGCAGATCCCGTGGGAGGGCGGCCCGGAGTACTGGAAGCAATTTGCCCGGGCCGACGCCGCCGGCTGGGATGACCCGTCGTTCTTCCCGATTGTGGCCTGGTACAACGGGATCTCCAGCCAGGAAGAAGTGGATTTCGACAAGGCCCTTGGGATCAACACGTACATCGGCATGCCGGCCAGCTTCGACGCGGCCTGGCTCGATTCCAACGGCCTGTACTGGATCGGCGGTGCCATCAACGGGACCTTCAATGCCAACACCCCGAGCTGGGTCGGGTACATCCTCGATGACGAGGTGGACGGTCGGTTCGAGCCCGAAGCCGGACGCCGGCACCTGGCGCAGCTGAGCTCCGAGGTGCCCGAAGGGCTGTTCAAGTACGCGAACTTCACCTACATGGTGCTGGAAAACGACATGGCGGCCAGCGACTCGCAGAAGTACGTCAACGGCTTCACCGACGTGGTGTCGGTGGACAAGTACTGGTACACCATCCCGCATTGCGCGGCCGAACCCTATCGCGATGTCTCGCTGGTTCCGGTCAAGCAGGACTCCTGCCGGACGGCCTCCAGCTACGGGCAGACCATGGACGCGCTGCGCCAACGCGATGCCCAGGACGGGAAGCTGCAGCCGCTGTGGCAGTTCGTGGAGAACATGGGCGGAACCGACAACGAGGCCGCCTTCGATGGCTACATCGGCGCCGGGCAATTGCGCGGCGCGGTGATGAACTCGGTGATCCATGAGGCCCGCGGCATCCTGTACTTCAACCAGGCGCTTTCCGGGCCGTGCAAGGGCGGCAACGTCTTCCGCATGGCGCAGGTGCATGTGGGGTACTGCGGTGCCCGGCAGGTTGACGCCGCGCGCATCGTCAACAACCAGATCCACCAGCTGGCGCAGGTGATCAACACCCAGTCCCTGGCTTTCGAATTCAATGCCCGAGCAGACACCATGCTCAAGGTGCACCAGGGGCATGCGTATGTCTTTGCCATGCCGGTCCCGGGTGCCGAGCCGGGCCAGCTGCAGCTCCAGCTGCCGGAAGGGATTTCCGGCAGAACAGTTGAAGTGCTTTTCGAGGATCGGCAGATCCCGGTGGAAAACGGGGCCTTCGTTGATTCCTTCGACCACGAGTACAGCTACCACGTCTACAAGGTGAAGCTATGAAACCGACTATCGACCACATCATCCTGACCCGGTTCAATCTCCCCTCCAAGGGGGTGGAGAGCCTGGCCCGCGCCCAGGATGGCTGGCTGCGCAGCCGGCAGGAGCTGTTCGAGAAGTACTGCCTTCCCAGCATCCGGCAGCAGACGCGCAAGGATTTCACCTGGGTGATCTATTTCGATCCGCACAGCCCGCAGTGGCTCAAGGAGCGCATCGGGCAGCTGGGCGCGGACCGGAGCTTCATCCCGGTGTTCCGCGATTCGGTTTCGCCAGCAGAGCTGCTCCACGACCTCAGGGCCGCCGGTGCGGGATCCCGTGACGTCCTGTTGACCACGAACCTGGACAACGATGACGGACTGTGCCTGGACTTTGTCCAGAGGGTGCAGGATGCCGTGGCCGATGCGGGCCCCGCGGCGCTGTATATCGGCCAGGGGCTGATCCAGCGCGGGCACCGGTTGTACCTGCGCCAGGACCCGTTCAACGCCTTCTGCTCGGTGGCCGCCCCGTGGAGCGAGCCTGAAACCTGCTGGATGGACTGGCACAACAGGCTTTCGGAGCATCTGCCCGTCATCGGCATTGGCGGGAAGCCCGGCTGGCTGCAGGTGATCCACGGCTCCAATGTCAGCAACCGCGTTCGCGGACGGCGGGTGGGGCCGGGGGCCTACGCACGGGACTTTGCCGGCGGCCTGCACGATGCCGCCGCGCCGCGGGGCTGGGAGAGCCTGGGCGAGCGATTCATCTTGCGTCCTGCCCGCGTGCTCAAGGAGGTTCTGCGCCGCAGCGCCAAGGAGGCGATCATCGCCCTGGGAGGCCGGGACCTGCTGGGACGGGCCAAGGAATGGGCAGGGAAATATTCTCCTGCCCGGCGCTGAGCCCGGATCCATTGATCTACTGTCCAACAGCCCGGACAATGGGCTGCAGGTGCAGGCTTGGGGAAGCCGGCACCGGGTGAAAACAAAAAATTGGGGGAAACAATGTTTTTACGTGATCTGCTTTTCAGCTGCCTCAGACGCTGGTACATCCTGGTCTTGGGGCTGGTGCTTACCGGCTTGGGCAGCTACTACATTTTCAATGCCATCGAGCCGACCTATGAGGCCGAGGGCAGCGTGGTGCTCATTCCGCCCAAGGTCGCGGTGACGGTGGGGGACAATCCGTACCTCTACCTCGGAGGGCTGGACCAGGCGCTGGGCGTGCTCCAGGTGAAGACCACCTCCCCGGAAGTCATTACTCCGATCGTGGAGAAGTACCAGGGAGCTGAAGTCGCCATTGCCAAGGATGCGACCACTTCCGGTCCCATCGCGGCGATCACCGTGACTGCCGACACGGCCGAGGACACCATATCCCTGCTCGAGGACACCTTGGCTTCGATTCCCGCCACGCTCAAAACCCTGCAGGCCGAGTTGGACGTGCCGGAGAATTCGGTGATCACCTCCATGGCGTTGTCCAAGGACCTGGTGCCGGAGCCGAACAGCAAACGGCAGATCCAGTTCACGGCTTTCGTTGCGCTGGGCGGCATCAGCGCCTCCTTGCTGGGCGCCGGACTGCTCGATCGCATGCTGCTGGCATTGAAGAAGCGCCGTGCACTGCGGAAGCTGGGAAGGGGAACCGGATCGCTGGCGGTGCACGAAGGTCCAGGAAGCCTGGCGCCAATCCAGCCCCTGAAGTCCTCCGTGCAGCCGGTGGAGCAGGAACCTGGGCACACCGGGTCCGAGACCGGGATGAAGCGTGGAAGCGAACGTGCTCGCCTCAGAGGCTAGCGGGCCGGCCGGGGGCTTGAGGCAGAAGCTGCGCGATTTCGAACCGCGGCCCGTGAAGCGGATCGATGCCACGACGGTGTTGACCGCCTACCTGTTCTTGCTGCTGGCAGTCCCCTCCGACCGGGGGATCGGCCCGCTGGGTGCCGCCGGGTCTCCTTCCACGCTTTTCGCCTTGGCGATGCTGCTGTGGTGGGTCTGGCACCATGTGCGCGGAATCCGTGTCGAGCAGGCGCCCAGGCTGCAGATCATCCGCATTGCCTTGTTCGTCTTCATCGGGATGGTCTTGGCCAGCTACGTCAATTCATCGCAGCTGGCGCTGCCCTTCATTGACAGCAATGGCGCGCTGATGAACCTGATCAAGATCGCCGGCTTCGCCGGGGTGGTGCTGGTGGCCAATGACGGGCTGCGGGACCGCGAGCGGTTCCTGCTCCTGCTCAAGCGGGTGGCCTGGCTGGGCGGCGGCTACGCGCTGCTGGGCCTGGTCCAATTCTTCACCGGCCTGGATTTCGTTGACCAGATCGACATCCCGGGACTGTCTGGTGCCGGGACCGGCGGGGTGGATTCCCGCGCGGGCTTCATCCGCCCCGAAGCGACCGCTCGGCACGCCTTGGAGTATGCCTCGGTGCTTTCGGCGACCTTGCCGGTTGCCCTGACCTTGGCCATATACGGGGCCGGGCAGAAGATGATGGCCAGATGGCTTCCATCCGCGCTGATCGGCGGCGCGGCGATCCTCTCGGTGACGCGTTCTGCCTTGATCGGCATCGCGGTGGCCATGCTGGTGCTGGTGCCCACTTGGTCCCCGCGGGTGCGCAAGATGGCGTTGATCGCGGGACTTGCCGGCCTTGGCGTGCTGTACGTGGCGGTCCCGGGGCTTGCCGGAACCATCATGGGCATGTTCTCCGGCCCCGACTCCAGCATCGATTCGCGTACCTCCAGCTACCCGTCGATTGCCGGGTACCTGATGGTTGCCCCGTGGCTGGGGCGCGGACTGGGCACCATGACCGCGGACTACCGGATATTCGACAACCAGTACATCGGCTTGCTCATTGAGCTGGGGGTGCTCGGGGTGCTGGCTTTCATCGCCCTGGTGCTCATCAGCGCTGCCTGCACGATCTTCCGGCCGTGGGGAACGGATCGCAAGATCGCGGCCCTGGGGCCGGCCATTGGCGCCGGGATCCTGGCCGCCGCCCTGCTCAGCGCCTTCTTCGACTCATTCCACTTCCCCCAGGCCATGGGCATGCTTTCGCTGATGCTGGGCCTGGCCGGCGCGCACTGGAACATCTCGCAGGAGCAGGCCGCCGGGCCGCTGGCGGCCGCCGGGCCGGGGGAGCCGCCGCGCTTGACCAAGCGGCGGATCCGCCGTTTGCTGTTCGTGGTGCTGCGCTGGTGGTTTGCCGTGCTGCTGATCCTGGCCGCGTTCATCCCGGCAGGGCTGAACGTCCGTGCTGCCACGGGCGTGTACTACACGAAGTTCGACGTCGTGTTCCAGGCTCCGCCGGGAGCGACCAAGGACAACGCGCTGCGCACCGAGGCCTCATCCACCGTGCACTACGCGGCGCTGGTGCAGCGGATCTACCAGGACAAGCACCGTGAGGCCGATATCCGTCCGGTGCGGGCGCCCTTGTACGGCACCGGCCTGCACGATGCCGAAGCGGTGTACCTGCCGGATGCCGGCGGGCAATGGCAAACCAATTTCAACAAGTCCCAGCTCTCCGTGGAGATCGTCAAGAGCACGCCGGAAGCTGCACAGCAGCGGGCCGCCGAGATATCGAAGGAGATCGCCGCGTTGGCCACGGAACCGCAGCAGGCTGCCGGCATCTGGAAATCCTCGCAGATCACTACCGAACGGGTAGCGCAGACCATTCCCGTGGGCTATGTGGATGTGCGCACCAAGTACGCGTTGGCGGTCCTGCTGGCCCTGGCCCTGGGTACCGCTTTCGCCGGGGCCATGAGCCTGCACAAGTTCGTCTCCTGGCGCCGGTCCCCGGCGTAGGCACGCGAGGGCAAAGCGCTGCACCGCACGGCGGGCCTAGGCAGCCTGCCTGCTGGAATCATCGCGCTCCCACACCGCGCGTGGCCCGGCAGCAGCGGGCTTCTTCGGGACCCGGGCCAAGACCACCATGCCGGCGTACACCAGGGCGTCCCAGGCCGAGAACGGGCCGGAAACCGAAGCCAGCAGCTGGCCCAGGGTCGAACGCGTGCTCGGCTGCGCCGCGTTGGACCGGTGCAGCTCATGCTGCCCCCGGTAGTTCCGGCGCAAGATGGCCAGCAGCGAATGCGCATTGCGCGGGGTCTTCACCTGCACCGGGACGGTGGGCAGCACCGTCTTCTCTGCTGCAGTGAACTGCTGGTCGATGAACAGGTCATCGGCAAGCACCGCGGGAAAATCAGCAAAGCGGGCCCGCCCCTCCCTGCTCAGCCCATAGGCCCCGGCACCCCAGAGCGCCTGGTTGGTGCCGGGAATCCGCCGCCGGGCGCGGTAGAACGACTTGACCAGCCAAGAGGCGCCGGTAGTGTCGTAGGCGAAGGCCGGTCGAGCCGAGAGCATCCCAGGCGTGGCCAGGTGCTCGAACACCATGCGCAGGGCGCTGGGCGCGATTTCGATGTCCGCGTCCAGGTACAGCCGCGGGAACCGTGTTGCCTGGGCATCGGCCTTGTTCAGCGCCGCGACCTTGGACGAGGCGGAAGCCTCGATGACCTGGATCCCATCGAAGCCGCGGGCAATCTGCGCGGTGCCATCGGTGCACCCGTTGCAGGAGACAATGACCTGCACCAGCCCGGCCCGGGCCAGCGGCTGCAATGGCTCCAGGGTCCGGGCGATGACCGCCGCTTCATTGTGCGCCGGGATGATCACCGTGCCAGAAGGGAATTGCCGGGCGGGCTGCACGCCGCCGGTCGCGGCCGGAAGGGTGGCCCAGGACGGCTCATCCACCACCGTGCGCAAGATCCCGCGGCGCTCGGGCTTCCAACTGCGCAAGGCCTCATGGCCAATGACCGCCGTGCGGAACAGGGCCGCGGTGCGCGCAGGCTGGTGCTTGCGGGCGTAGCGGATCCGGTTGACCGCCATCAGCGACTCCAGCTGCACCGACGCCCCGGAGCCGCCCATCTCATGGGTCATGCGCGCTGCGGGCTCGTACCAGATGCTCGCCCCGGCGTCCCGGGCCCGCTTGAAGTAGTCGGTCTCCTCGGAGTACAAGAAGAATTGCTCATCCCACGGGCCCAGCCGGCGTTCCAGTGCCGAGTCGATGAGCAAGGCGGCCCCGGTGGCCCAGTCGATGCGGTGCGGGTGGGCATAGCTCTCGGGATCGTAGTCGATTTCCGAGCCCCAGCCCGGGCGCTGGGCCAGGCGCTCGCCGAAGAGCGCATCCCCGGCGGCCCTGGCCACGTTCGGCTCGCGGCGCAAGGAGGTGTAGGTCCGGCCGTTGGCTTCCAGCAGCCGGGGGACCACGATCCCGGCCTGGCTGTGCCGCAGGCGCTGCAGCAGGCTGCTGATGGCTCCGCGGCCCACGGCCAGATCGGGGTTCAGCACCAGCACCGCGGCGCTGTCCCCGGCGTGCCGGCGGGCCGCATTGATCCCGCCGGCATAGCCCAGATTGGAACCGGTGGGGATGACGATGACATCATCGTGCCCGCTTAGCTGTGCCAGCGTAGTGTCCGAAGAGCCGTTGTCGGCGATGACCACGCGAAGCCGCAGGCCGCTGGCTTCGGCGCGCAGGCTGCCGATCAGCTGGTCCACCGAATCGGCGTTGTTGTAGGTGACGGCAAGCACCGCCACATCGGCAAGTCCCCGGCCGGTGATGAAGCGGCTGTTGCCGACCTGGTGCAGCGGCCGTACGGGCCGGGGTGCCTCGGGCAGGGGCTGAACCCGGGTGCCAGGAGCAAGCAGCTGGCTCCGGCGCTGCAGGGCCACCAGGCCCGGAGGATCATCGACCAGGTAGCGCCGCGCCAGCCGGCGCGGCTCCAGCCCCAGCCGCCACGCCCATTCCAGTCCGCTGCCAGCGACCCGCTGCGGTGCGCGTCGCACCGTCCCGGCCAGGAAATCCACCACGGCACCGAAGGCCAGCAGGACGCTGGCGCCGGTCAGCGCGCCGTAGGAAGCCATCCACAGCTCCTGGCGCGGCTTGCCCAGGCCCACCACGAGGATCTCGGTGCCGCTTGCACGGATCTGCTCGGCCAGGCGCAGCGAGCGGCCCTCGTCCTCGATGTCTTGGCGCTGTGGTGCCCAGAACCCGCAGACCTGCAGCTTAGGGCGGCGCTGCGCCAGCTGCACGGCCAGTTCCGCCTGGATGGCTGGCTGCCCGCCAAGGAATCCCACCCGCAGCCCGCGGGCTGCGGCCTCATCGAGGATCGGGCCGATCAGGTCGCTGCCGGCAAGACGCGGCCAGCGCCGCCCGGTCAGCTGCTGGGCGCGCAGCACCAGCGGCGCTCCGTCCAGCAGGTTCAGCCATTGCATGGCCGGGGCATCGAACGCGTCGGGAAGGCAACGCAAGGACCAGGTGGGGTGCAGCGAATCGCCCAGCGTCCCCTGCCAGCGCCCGCCGTGGCCGAATTGCACGATATGGTCCAGATTTGCCGAGACCACGGACAGTGCCGCCGGCCGGGAATCGGCTTCCCGCCTGACGTGCAGCGCGTGGTTGATGATGCGGTGCACGGCCTCATCCTGGGCCAGCAAATCCACCACGATTCCGGCGAGGTCGGCGCGGTCAGCTGCGTCAGTCATGATCATCCCTGGATTGCTTGCGGATGCCGGTGCGCGTCCGGCGTGGCCTGCCGCGCACCGGCAAGGAAAGGAAAAAGAAGTACGGTAAGGCCCGGGCGGCCGGGCTCAGGCCGAGGCCATGGAGCCGGTTCCCAGCTGCTCGTAGCGCTCGCCGGTGGCAGGGCACTGCCAGCAGCCGTCCTTGAATTCAAGGCGCTGCCCGGAGGTTCCCACCCAGCCGATTTGCCGTGCCGGCACTCCGGCCACCAGGGCGTGGGCCGGCACGTCGCGGTTGACCACCGCTCCGGCGGCCACCATGGCCCACTGGCCGATGTCCACCGGCGCGATGCACACCGCGCGGGCGCCAATGGATGCGCCTTGGCCGATGGTCACCGCCACGGCCTGCCAATCCCCGTTTGCCTTGCGGCTTCCGTCGGGATTGATGGCCCGGGGAAACAGGTCATTGGTCAGCACCGCGGCCGGGCCGATGAACACGCCATCGCCCAGCCGGGCCGGCTCGTAGACCAGCGCATAATTTTGTATTTTGCAGTTCCTGCCCAGGACCGCGCCGGGCCCGATGTAGGCACCCCGGCCGATATTGCAGTTCTCCCCGAGGACTGCCCCTTCGCGGACCTGGGCCAAATGCCAGATGCTGCTGCCTTGGCCGATGTCCGCCGACGGCGAGACATCGGCAGTCTGCTCGATGCGAGTCATGAAATTTCCCCCAAGAATCCGGTCCGCGAAGAACGGCGCGGGAAGCGGACCCCAATGCCGCATCCCTGTTGGATTGAGCATAGGTCCTGGAGGCTGGCGCGGAATTGATCAGCGCAGAACGAGGGTACAGGCAAGGCAGCCAATCAGCCGAAGCAGGTAGATCTCGAGTAGCGCAGCTTCCGTACCGCGCTTATATCTTCCCTGTCCGAGGTATAGCCTAGTGAGCAGGTCATCCCGTGTTTCTTCGATACCGGATGGGTGCTGGGGGAAAGCATGAAAAGCAAGGTTCTGGCCACGATCATACTGGGTGCCGCCGCGATACTCCTCGTGGCCGCCCTGGCCCTGGATTTCGGCGGGCCGAAACCCACCGCGGGCCAGCAATCGCCAGCCACGACGGATCCTGTGGCCACCAGCCCCGCAGCCCAGCCCACGGACGGCCCGGCAACTGCCGGAACCGCCGAGCCTAGCGGTGAATCCAAGAAAGAATCCGCACCAGAGCAGTCCGCGCCGAAGCCCGAGGCGACACGTCCCTCCTGGGACCCGCAGCCCAGCGCCACGGAATCCCGGCTGGAAGTGCCCGAAGCAGCCAAGCCCTCGCAATTCGCCTTGCCCGATACCCCGAAGCGCGAGCCGTTGCTGGAGACGGCCCCGAAGTCCTCGGTGGCCGAGGGCAAGCTGGTCAAGGGATTCCCGAAGTCCGCCGTCCCGGTGCCTAAGTCCACCTCCATCGTGCAGTCCTCGGTGCAGAACCAGGCCAAGAAGGTGCTTGTCGGTGTCGAGGGACGCAGCAGCGACAGCGTGGATGAGGTGCTGGCCTTCTACGCCAAGCACTTCGAGAAGCTCAACTGGCTGACCACCCAAAGCGCGCCGGCCGAGGGGACCACCCAGCTCTCCGGATCCTACGGGGCCGAATCCACCACGGTGACCGTGCGCCAGCTGCCCACCGGGGCCACCTCCATCGTTGCCGCGGGCATCTTCGAAGTCCAGGAGTAGCAGGTGTACCTGAGCCTTTCCGACTGGAAATCCGGAAAAGCCGCCGGGGCGCAGCGTGCCGCAACGGTGGCCTTCAAGGCTTCGCCCACGGTCATCGCCCTGGGGCTGGTGAGCATGCTGACCGATATCTCCTCCGAGTCGGTAGCTGCCATCCTGCCGCTGTACATCACCGGGGCCCTGGGGATGTCCATGGTGGCCTACGGCTTCTTCGAGGGCATGAACCAGTCCATCAGCTCGGTGGTGCGCATCGGCGCCGGCTACGCCGCGGATCGCAGCAACCGGCCCAAGCCGATCGCCACCGCCGGCTACGGCCTGTCGATGCTCGCCCGTGCCGGGCTGCTATTCGCCACCGGGTTCGGCGGCATCCTGGGGGCGATCGGCCTTGACCGGATCGGCAAGGGGATCCGGACCGCACCGCGCGATGCGATGATCCAGGCCGCGTCGCAGCCCGAGCATTTGGCCCGCTCTTTCGGGCTCCACCGGCTGCTGGACACGCTCGGCGCGACCTTCGGCCCGTTGCTGGCCTTCCTCGTGCTGGTGCTGGTTCCCGGGGACTACCGGATGGTGTTCGTGGTGTCCTTGGCCGCCGCGGTGCTCGGGGTGGCGGTGCTGGCCCTGCTGGTGCCCAACAGCAAGCTCGTGGATTCCGGACCCGCCGCCGCGGACCAGCCGGATGCCACCGTGGCGGCGGGCAAGCCGAAACTGCGCGAACTGGCTCGCGGTCCGCTGGGCAGGGTGCTGCTGGCCGCCGGGTTCCTGGGGCTGCTGACCATTGGCGACGGCTTCGTGTACCTGGCATTGATGGAGCACGGGCAACTCGATGCCCTGTGGTTCCCGCTGCTTTTCGTCGGCTCGAATCTCTTCTTCTTGTCGCTGGCCCTCCCGTTGGGCAGGCTGGCGGACCGGACCTCGCGGTCGGCGATCTTCGTCCTGGGGCATCTGGCGCTCGCCCTGGCCTACGCGTGCGCGGCCGCCGGCGGCTCCTGGCTGTTCCTGCTTGGCGCGCTGGCCCTGCTGGGCACCTTCTATGCGGCTACCGACGGGGTGCTCGCCGCCCTGGCCGGCCAGCTGGCCCCGGCCGGATCCACCTCGAGCGCCATCGGGGCCGCGCAGACGGTGGTGGCTGTGGCCCGGCTGCTGGCGTCCTCCGGTTTCGGAGTGCTGTGGATCCTGCTGGGCAGCACCGCCGCCATGCTCATCGCGGCAGCGCTGTTGCTGCTGCTGGTTCCCCTTGCCTGGCGGCTGCTGGCTGGCCGCGGCAAGCCTGCGGGGAATGCGGTGGCCCCATGACACCTGCGCGTTCCCGGTTCCCGGCCAAGAGCAGGTGGCTGGCCCTGGTGGTGATCGCGGTGCTGGTGCTGGGGTTCGTCGCCATCTACGCTGTCCAGGCCTACGGCCGATACCAGGCACGCACCACCGGCGCCTCGGCGGTGTCGATCGCTGGTCAACTGGTGGCAGCTGACCGGATCATCTTCCGCAATACCGCCATGGGCGAAGGGTACGGGCAGGTGGCCTCCGTGGCCCTGTCAGAACCTTCGGGGCCGCGCCAGCTCTCGCAGCAGGCCTGCGACCGGGTGGACGCCACGAGCACGCATCTGTCCTGCCTGCGCACCAAGCGGGGCATCCCCACCACCTTCCAGGCCACAGTCTCCAATGCCGGGCAGCAACCGGTGGAACAGCATCCCCTGTCCGGGGTGCCCAGCCGGACCCGCATCTCCGACGGCGGGCTGGTGGCCACCACCGCATTCGTCACGGGGCATTCCTATGCCGCTGGCCAATTTTCCACCGAGACCACTATCAGATCCGTGGGCGGGCCGGACTATGGGAACCTCGAGGACTTTTCCATGAATATCCAAGGCAAGCCGCTGACCGCCATTGACCGCAATGTGTGGGGCGTGAGCTTCATATCCGAGAAGGAGTTCTATGCCACGGTGGCCTCGGGCAACCAGACCTGGCTGGCCAAGGGGGACCTGGACAGCCGGAGCCTGGTATCGGTGGCATCCAACGCCGAATGCCCTTCGGTGTCGCCGGACGGATCCAAGATGGCGTACAAGAAGCGCCGCGCCCAGCCGGGGCTCGCGCACTGGGATATTGCCGTCCTGGACCTGGAAACCCGCAAGGAGACCGTCATCGGACTGGAACACGGCTTCGATGACCAGTTGGAGTGGCTGGATGAAGGGACCTTGCTCTTCGGCATGCCGCGGGCTGGCGCACCCGGGGATAGCGATGTTTTCAGCATCGAGGCCCAGGCCAACGCCACGCCGCAGCTGTTCATTGAGCATGCGTGGTCGCCCTCCGTGGTTCGCGCCGCCCAGTAGCCATGCCTAAGCCCCGGGCGGCGGGGCGGCCAGGCAGCACTCAGGGAGTCGGGCCCGCCGTGCTCGGACTGGCAGTTCCCATTCCTGGCCCGGAGCTGCCCGGGGATTGGGCCGGCGCTGTGGAAGAAGCCGGGGCGCCGGTGGACGGCTCGGCCGTTGGACTGCCCAGATCGCCGGGGGTGCTGGTTGCGCCCGGTGCCGGGTCTTGCGTCGCTGGCGGGCTGGGCGAGGCAGATGGGTCTGCAGTGGTGGAGGAGCTGGAATCAGGTGGGACGGTGGATGCCGATGCATCTGCCGGCGCGCTGCTTGGGGCTGGTGCGGCCGCCTCTGGTACCTCGTAGAGCACGTCCACGAAGTAGTTCGTGTTGTTCCATGAACTGCCGGGCATGGTGCCGGCACCGTAGCGGAAGACGCCGTTGGAGCCTTCCAGCCTCAGCCCGGCCGTGGATTTGCCTTGAGCTAACTCTCCCGGTGAGTGGACGTACCCGCCGTGGGGCGCCTGGTAGGAAATGGTGAATTCGGTGCCTTGGGCGATATCCAGCGGTGTCCCCAGATAAGCGGTGTGCCAGCCCTGCTCGCTGGTGGCATCGAAGCTGGCGCTGCCCAGCTGGCTGCCGCCGGCATCCCAGATGGTGCCGGTGCGCGCCGAAGCACCCAGCGGGCCCTGGTAATAGCGCAGGGCATGAATCCGCAGGTCCTGTTCGGCCACCATGCGCAGGCCCAGTTCCACCGCCGCATTATCGCCCGGATCCAGCACGCTGGGCTGGGAATCCAATCCAAGGAAGGATGCTGTCGGGGCGTTGGCGCCGACGGTGCTGAAGGTCCAGGGGGCCATGACTTGTTGCGCAGTTCCGTCGCCGAGCAGGTTCTGGGCATCTACGGTGATAACGCTGGCCTCGGGAAGCCCGGTGTCGGCGGTGAAGGTCAAGGTCTTGCCGCCATTGCTGGCCGCAGTGGATCCGGGAATCGCCGAACCGCTGGCGCTGGCCATGATCTCCGCCTGGCTGCTGACCGGCTGGTTGAATTCCAGGGAGATCGTGCTGCCGGTGGCTACCTCGGCCTGGCCGGCCGCCGGGGTGCGGCCGGCCAGTGCCAGGGGCTCCGCTTCCGGTTGGAAGCTGACATCCACCAGGTAGCTGGTGGACACCGTGGAGGCCGGGAATCCTTCACCGTAGCCGTAGTGCCCCGCGGAGCTGGTGGTTTTCAATGCGCCGACCTGCAGGGCGCTTCCCAGGGCCCCGGGCGAGGCCGGGTACACGCCGTTGCTGCGGTAGGCGGCAACGTATTCGGTATCCTGGTCTATGACGACAGGCGCGTCGAAGGCCGCGTACTGCCAGCCGGAGACCGGGATGTCCGGGAACTGCAGCTGCGCTATGGCTTCTCCGGTGGAGGAATAGAGCCAGCCGTCAAGTGCGCCGGTTTCCCCGACGCTGCGGTAGAACTCCAGGCCGAGGATTTGCCCGGCGGTATCCGTGGAAAAACGTGTTCCCAAGGTGACCGGGACGCCGTCAAAGATGGCGGGAACCGCCGGCAAGTCCAGGCGGCTGAACAATCCGCAGGGGCAGTCGTCAGGATCTTGCGCCGCGTCCGGCTGGATGCGGAAGGACCACGGCTCCACGCTGGCCTCTTGGCCTCCGGCAGTCTTGATGTTCTGGGGCGAGATGGTGATGATGGCATCGGCCGGGAACGGTTCATCTGCGGTGAAGGAGAGCATGGTGCCGTTCTCCTCCAGCGTGGTGGCCCCGGCAATGGCGTCCTGCCCGTTGGCCACCGATAGCGTGCCGGCCGCATCGATCTTCTGGTTGAAGCTCATCGTGATCTTGGCATCTGGAGCAACGCCGGAGGACTGGGCGGCGGGGGACAGGGCGGTCACTTCCAACGGCGCGGCGGTGGGGCTGGGATCAGTTGTAGCTGTCGGAGACGGGCCCGGAGTGCTGGCGCCATCTGCGGTGGTGTAGGCGAGGTCAACGAAGTAGTTGCTCGAATTCCATGAACTGGCTGGGACGCTGCCGGAGCCATAGGTGAACAAGCCATTGGATCCGGAAAGGGCCAGCTCCGCATTCGACTTGCCGTCGGCGAAGTCAGCGGAGGTGTACACATAGCCGCCGCTGGGTGCCTGGTAGGAGACGATGAACTCGCTGCCCTCGACCATGGCCAGCGGTGTTGGAAGGTAGGCGGTGTGCCAGCCCTCGGCTGCAGCGGATTCGAAGGCAACCGAGGCCAGCTTGGTTCCTTGGGCATCCCAGATGGCGCCGGTATGCTCGCCTTGGCCCAGCGGCCCCTGGTAGTAGCGCAGCGCGTGGATCGCGATGTCCTTCCGGGCGGTGAATTTCAGCCCCAGTTCCACCGCGGCATTGTCGCCAGGATCCGTATTGCCCGGGGCCTGCTCGCCCAGGAAGGTGCTCAGCGCAGTGCCCTGCCCGGCGGTGCGGAAGCTCCAGGCGGCAATCTCGGCATCCCCGGATTGGGTGCCGGAGATCCCGGTGGGCGCCACGGTGACCACCGTGGCCTCGGGCAACGGCGCGTCCGGGGTGAAGCGCAGCGTGGTCCCGTCCTCATCCAGGGCCGAGCTGCCGGCCACCGGGCCGCCAGGGGTGCTGACCTCCAGTGCTGCCCCGGATTCCAGCGGTTCGCTGAAGGCCGCCGAGATCTGCGTGTCGACCGGGACATCGTTCTTCCCCGGCGACGGGGTTTGCGCGGTGAGGCCCACGGGCGCTGCCTGCGGGGTGAAGCTGACATCCACCAGGTAGCTGGCCGAGACGCGGGTTCCGGGGAATTCCTCGGCGTAGCTGTACTGACCGGCGTTGCCGGTGGTCTGCAGCGGCCCGGCCGTGGTCGGCTGGCCGAAACTGCCGGGAGTCACCGGATAGATGCCATTGCTGCGGTAGGCGGCGACATACTCGGTACCGGCCTTGATGGACACCGGCGAATCGAACTGCGCATACTGCCAGCCCGTGGCCGAATCATCGGGGAACTGCACCTGGGCAATGGCACTGCCGGTAGCCGAGTAGAGCCAGCCGGTATGCGAGCCGGATTCCCCCGGGGAACGGTAGAACTTCAACCCGTTGAGCACCCCGTCGGTATCGGCGCTGAAGCGGGTGCCCAGGGTGACAGGGGTTCCGTCATTGACCGCAGGATCAGCCGGGATTTCCTGGTCGTTGTAGAACCCGCACGGGCAGGCCGAAGGATCCTCGGGCACCGGCAGCATGGTGCGGAAGGACCACGTATTGCCACGGGCCACGTCATTTCCGGTCAGGTCCTTGGCCGCCAGCACCACGGTATAGGCCTCGCCTTCTGCCAGCGAAGCGTCCGGGGTGAAAGTGGCTCGGCGGGTGGTCTGGTCATAGGCGCTCTGCCCGGCGACTTCCTGCCCGGAAGAATTCTTCACGGTGATGCCCACCGAAGCAGGATCGCTTTGCTTCGACAAGGTGGCGCCGATAGCGGTGCCCACCGGGACGCTGCGGGCGGTATCCAGCGGGGTCTGCCCGTACGCGCTGAGCTCGATGGACGCACCGGTTTCGAAGAGGACATCCACGTAGTAGTTGCTGCGGTCCCACGCGGTGGTGGGGAACCCGGCAGAGCTGCTGTAGAGGCCAGCGGACGGGGTGCCGAAGCCGCCGGCCACCTTGACCGGGGAAGCATCCACGCCGCGGTAGGCGAAGTCCTGCAGCTGCATGGCGTAATGGCCTTGGGGCGCATAGTAGGACGCGACAAATTCCTGGCCGGCCTGCACCTCCACCGGATTGCTGAATGTGGCTGTTTGCCAGCCTTCGGCGCTTTCGTTGGAGAATGTGGCGGTGGCCAGGGCGGTGCCGTTCAGGTTCCACAGCGTTCCGGTGTGCGTGCCGGTATTGGCCTTGGACTTGTAGAATCTCACCCCGGTGATATAGCCGTCGTTGGCCGCGGTAAAGCGCAGGCCCAGCTCCACCGAGGAGCCGTCGCCGGAATCCGGGGTCCGGGGCGTGAACTGGCCGTAGGCGCTGTACGGGCCGGTGACCTCGTAGAGGACCGGGGTTCCCGTCTGCGGGTAATTCCCCGAATCGTCGACGGCGCGCACCAGCAAATCCTGCTCACCGGTGCCCATTTGCACCGCGTCGATGGACCATTGCGTGGTGCCTTGCGCCAGCTTCCAGGTTTGCCCGGCGTCGAAGGAATATTCGACGGCCGCGACTTGCCCTTGGCCGTCGCTGGCCGTTCCCTTCACCGAGATCCGGTCGCCAAAGCCCACGGCGCTCGCCGGTGCCTCGGTGACCTGGACGGTCGGCGCTTGCCGGTCCTTGGGCGCGTCCGGGTAGGACAGCTCGTCCATCAGCGTGGAGGGCAGGGCATCCATATCGGCCAGCAGATTCACCTCTGCCTGCTGCATCCGGGGGTCTTCCTCAGCGCCATTGCCGTCATGCCATTGGTCCAGGCCCCAGGTCCATTGCACAGAACCTGCCGAGAAGACGCTGGCTCCACTGGCCGCCTTGTAGAGCGTGAGGTGGTGCGTGGTCGTTCCCGGCGCCACCTGGTTGCCGAAATCCTGCAGGTATTCGGGGATCTCGCCGGTGGTGGTGGACAGGTGGATGAGCCCGGGAGGGCGGAAGCCGTTGGGCAGGTCCTCGTTGGACTCGTAGCCAACGGTGTGCGGAGCCAGCTCGGTAGTGCTGCCGGGGTCCTGGCCGCCCAATTCGGTGTCACGCCACAGGCGCAACTTTCCTTCTTCGCTATTGACAGTGACCGGAAGATCTCCGGAGTTCACCACATAGGCCGTTCCGGTTAAGCCGTTCTCGGGCAATCCGCCGCCTTGGCCTGGCGGGGCGAAACGCGGGTCGCGCCAGGTGCCGGTCCATTCGGTGGACGGGTCAATCTTGGAATTGGACCAGGTCTCCTTGTAGCTGACCAGGGTCCGGTAGTCATTTCCTCCCGTGTTAGAAGGCTCGTAGCGGGTCCGCCAGTACACCTCATTGCCGGAGAGGAACTGCAGGTTCACCCCGGCATCCCGGGCGGCTTCCACATTTGCCCGTTGGGCGCCGGACCAGTATTCGTCATGGCCAACCGAGAGGAAAGCATTGTGGTTTGCCAGCAGGTCTCCGTGCCGGTCCGTATCCACTCCGGAGAAGTAGCTCACGTCATAGCCGTTGCGTTCCAGGAAGCGGACCATCGGGTATTCGGCACCGAAGTAGAAGTCCCTGGATTCAATGCCGCCGCGGGTGGCGAAGGGGCGGTTGTAGCTGATCTTGAAGGCGCGCCCATTGGCCGCACCCGAATAGAAGTCGGATCCGCCATAGAGGTTGTAAGCATGCCAGGTGGGATCCGAGGTCTGGAAGAGCACGTCCGAGGTACTGGCTTCATCGCGGACTACGAAGGTGATGTGGCTTGAGCCCCCGTTGTCACTGCGGGTGAGCTTGGCAAGGTAGACGCCGGAGACCGCATCGGCCGGGACATTCCAGCTCGCCGAGACCTTCCAAGTGCCGCAGTCGGTGAGTTCGGTGGAAGAATCGGTCAGGCACGCTGGCTGATTCTGCGGCAACGCAGCGCTGGGGGAGATGGAGGTGATCTTCCGGGCTCCCAATCCCTGGTACCAGCCGGTGCGGTAGATATCGATGGTGTAGTCAGGCGCATCGGTATCGATCTTGAAATCGACCGGCGAACCGACATTGACGCTGATGTCGGTGGCGAAACCCTGGATCGAGCTGTCTCCTGCCCCCTGGATATCCCATTCGGTCCACGGAGCACCCGGCTTGGAATTCTCGCACACGATGGGATTATCAGCTGGCTGGCAGGGATCGGCGGCCCTGGCGGGCAGGGCAACCAGCAAGGAAAATACCAAGCCCGCAAAAGCTGCGCCGGCAATGGCTATCAGCAGCATGCGACGGGCGCTGGAAAGCGGTAATTCCTTGACATGAAGATCCGCCGCGCTCATTCCATCCCCTTGGAGAGAACCCGTTTTCAACGGGATAATCGACAGCGCGGCAAGCAACAGGCCACACCTGATCCCAGAATATGGACTGCCTGCATCAGCCAGATAGCGGTTACACGGAAAACGAGAGTATCTAGGGTGTGGCTCTGGAGTGAAGGCAAACCACGGGGTGCGGACGCTGCCTGTGCAGATTCAAGTCCTGGACGGGTAACGGAAGCCTCGACCGCCGTCCAGGCGCACCACGCTGGAACAGGCAGGAGGGTCCATCGGGTGATGGCCACGTCGTCGGGCTGCGAACTATCCTGCTTCAGGTTTGGCCTTGTCCCTTCTCCCAGACGGAGACGGGGTATGGGCTGTCAAGCGCCAATGCGCGCCAAAGCCATCCCCCAAGGCCGCACGGCCGAAGATGCCAGTATGTGGTTTCAGGATTCCCCAGACACTCGGTGCGCTGCATGCTGCAGTGTGCCTTGAACTGGTGTTCCCGCCGGAAAGTAATGCGTTCACGAATAGGCGGTACTCTGCTCCAAGGGCGAGAGTGCTATTTGGTGGATGAACGCTATCGCAAGTGCTGGCGGCCATCGAGAGGATCCGGGAATCAACTGGTTTTATGTGGCGTATCCCGGACCGCAACAAACCTGGCGGCAGACGGCAGGTTGGCCTTGGATGCGGAATTTCGCAAGAATATTCGCTGATGCCAGGATAGCGCTCGTCAGAGTCTATCGAATAAGTGAAAGTTTTCACAAAGTCGGATTTTCCCTGCGTAACATGCATGAATTCGAGGGAAAACGGGGGATGCATAGCGCTACTCTGGAAATGTAGGCAGTGGAAAATAGCTGCCTCCATGCAAGCATCAGCCCAAGAAATCGCAAAGGTGCCACACCCGTGTCTGACAACAAGCCAATCGTACTTCTGGCCGAACAACTCTCCCCAGCAACCGTTGCTGCTCTCGGCCCCGACTTTGAAAATCGTCAGACCGACGGGGCTGACCGCTCCCAGCTGCTCGAAGCCATTGCCGATGTAGATGCAATCCTCGTTCGCTCCGCAACCCAGGTGGATGCCGAAGCTATCGCCGCAGCAAAGAACCTGAAGGTTATCGCCCGTGCCGGCGTGGGCCTGGATAACGTAGACATCAAGGCAGCCACCCAGGCTGGCGTCATGGTGGTCAACGCTCCAACCTCCAACATCATCTCCGCGGCTGAATTGACCGTGGGCCACATCGTGTCCCTGGCACGTCGCATTCCTGCTGCCAACGCATCGCTGAAGAACGGCGAATGGAAGCGCAGCGCCTACACCGGCGTTGAACTCTTCGAGAAGAAAGCCGGCATTATCGGACTGGGCCGCATCGGTGCACTGGTTGCTGCCCGCCTGCAGGGCTTCGGCATGGAGATCGTTGCCTATGACCCATACGTCACTCCTGCCCGTGCAGCACAGCTGGGTGTCACCCTGCTGACCTTGGACGAGCTGTTGGCTGAGGCCGACTTCATCACCATCCACATGCCAAAGACCCCGGAAACCCTGGGCATGCTGGGCAAGGATGCCTTCACCAAGATGAAGAAGTCCGCATACGTGGTCAACGTGGCCCGTGGCGGTCTGGTGGATCAAGACGCGCTTTACGAAGCATTGAAGAATGAAGAGATCGCAGGCGCTGGCATTGACGTGTTCGTCAAGGAGCCAAGCACTGATCTTCCATTCTTCGAATTCGAGAACGTCACCGTCACCCCGCACCTGGGCGCTTCAACTGATGAAGCACAGGAAAAGGCTGGCGTCTCGGTTGCCAAGTCGGTTCGCCTGGCACTGGCCGGCGAATTGGTCCCGGATGCTGTGAACGTTGCCGGCGGCGTCATCGATGAGAACGTGCGCCCTGGCATCCCGCTGATTGAGAAGCTGGGCCGTATCTTCAACGCATTGACTTCCGGCTCGCTGACCAGCATTGACGTTGAAGTTGCCGGCGAGATCGCTTCACTGGATGTCAAGGCACTGGAGCTCTCGGCACTCAAAGGCGTCTTCATGGACGTTGTTTCGGATCAGGTCTCCTACGTGAATGCCCCGGTCTTGGCTGAGCAGCGCGGTGTTGCTACCCGTCTGATCACCACCCCTGATTCGCCTGAATACCGCAACCAGCTGACCATCAAGGGGTCCACCAACGAGGGCACCCAGCTTGCTGTAGCGGGTACCTTGACCGGTCCTAAGCAGATCGAGAAGCTCGTAGGCATCAACGGCCACGAAATCGAAATCCCTATTTCGGATCACATGATCGTCGTCCGCTACGCGGATCGTCCGGGTGTTGTCGGCTCGTTGGGCAACGTGCTGGGGGAGCAGGGCGTCAACATCGCCGGCATGCAGGTATCGCGCGATGAAAAGAAGGCGGAGGCCTTGGCTGTCATCAACATTGATTCCGCACTGCCGCAGGGCGTTCTGGATGTTGTGGGTGCGGCGATTGGTGCGAGCGTGGCGCGAGAGATCAACCTAGCTGACTAACATGTCCTAGCGATTCCTAATATTTTTTGACCGGTCTTGAGCGCGCTGAACGTTCAAGACCGGTCTTTTGCTAGGTGAGCTTCACTGGACAGACGCGTGCAGGTTAAACTAATTTGCGCCCCTGCGTTCATTGCAACTTGGCGTTCAGCCGACGGCCACCGAGTGATCGCTTCGCTTCTATATGGTCAGCTGTTTAATCAACCTACATTTCGAGGAATCTCTCTTTGTGCAGGCACTCACAGAGTAAATCGACACCATGGATAAGACGCGCTTAATGTAGGGCAACCCATGCCAACTACGGGCTAGAATTAATCTGATTGACGGACTCTGAGTAAAGCGTTGCCTTGGTGACGCAAGCCTCGTTTCGACAATTGATTTCAGTGATCAAAAAATTTTAGGCTGTCGCGCTATGGGGAAACATTGATGATGTCAGATAAGAGCAGAAAATTGCCAGCTTTGACCAAGAATATTAAATCAACGTATGTAATTTCAATGTTCGTGTTGAGTGGTGTGATCATAGCCCTACTTGTCTTGATCTGGATACTCGTAAGAAATCCACCAGTCATAGCCTTGGTTTTAGGAATTTTTGGTTCTTTATTTTTGCTTGTAGCATTATTGTTTAATTTCTTCTCAACGCAACGCCACTTCAATCAACAGGGTCGCATTGATTCTAGATTGAAGCTACTTGATCAGAAGATATCGAAGTACCAGCAGCTATTGGTTGCAGATGCGCATCGTCGATCGCTGGATTCAGCTAACGAACAAAGTCACGTCATCGGTGAAAGGGTGACTAAGCATGATGCAGAATCACACTCGGAAAAGTCTAAGGATTCAACGCTAAAATTAGTCGAGGCCTCGGATCCTCGCGTTGAGATTCTAAACACTTCGTCCGCGAAGGATGCCACTGCGAAACCCGTTGATTCTAAAGTTCCAGTGGCGAAGTACGCACCTGCGTCTCCGGTAGCGAACGCTGCACCAAGTGCCACTGCGACGTCCGTTGTTTCTAAAGCTCCCGTGGCGAAAGACGCGACTGCGACGTCCGTTGTTTCTAAAGCTCCCGTGGCGAAAGCCGCGACTGCGACGTCCGTTGTTTCTAAAGCTCCCGTGGCGAAAGCCGCGACTGCGACGTCCGTTGTTTCTAAAGCTCCCGTGGCGAAAGACGCGACTGCGAAGCCCGTCGTTGCTAAAGTTCCGGTGGCGAAGGCAGTTCCAGGTACTCCCGTTGCCACTCCTAAAACTGCTGTAGCGAAAGCCGCACCAGGTTCAACTGTAAAGCCCGTTACTCCGAAGGCTCCCTTAGCGAAAGTTTCTCAGGTTGTGCCTTCTAAGGCCGGCCCCAGTAAAACACCTGATCTCGATGAGGCGCTGGACGTATTTCATGCAACTCCCACCGCGGCGGCACTCGTAGCGCTATTAGCGCGACTCTGGAACGACCGAGGAGAGATTACTCGGCCGGCCGCATTGATACATAACCATCCGCAATTGGTAAGTGAATTTAATGCACGAGGCGCACTGCTGGCTCGACAAATCAGCGATGCGGCAAATATGCAGGCATCATTGCCGCCACTGCCTCCTCGATCTGCTGGACCGCTGGTCGAACCCGAAGCAGACCGAGTTCTTTATTGCGTTCACGCAACGCCTGAATTCCACTCAAATGGATACGCCATTCGTACTCAGGGAGTCGCTGAGGGTCTAGTTGCCAATGGTCGTAAAGTCCGTGTTCTCGGGCGACCAGGTTATCCATGGGACGTAATCGTACCGAATAAACCGGAACGAGAACGGATCTTGAATGATACTGGAAACGTAGAATATGTTTATCTTCCTACAGCAGGTTTGGATCAGCTTCCACGGGGCACCTATATGCAAGTTGCAGCGGACGCCATCGTGAGAGAAGCCCTAAAATTCCGTCCTGCTGTGATCCAGTCGGCTTCAAATAGCCAGACAGCTTTGCCAGCTTTGATCGCTGCGCGACGTCTTGGTATTCCATTCGTTTATGAGGTCCGTGGTCTGTGGGAAGTTACACAAGCTACCAAGAGCGAGCATTGGGGAACGTCAGAAAGATACAAACTCGACGCAGACTTAGAGACTCAAGTCGCTGTCGAAGCAGATGCCGTAAGCGTCATAACACGACAGCTCGGTGAAGAATTGGTGAGCCGAGGTGTGTCCGAAGACAAGATCTCAGTCATTCCGAACGCTGTCGATATTAATCTTATTCGCCCACTTTTGAAAGATCCCGTATATAAACCTGCTCCCGGACTTGGGAAAGCCCCACTAATTGGGTTTGCCGGCAGCTTGGTCTCGTATGAGGGTTTGGACCTGCTGATTGATGCGGTAGCACTGCTCAATGCGCAAGGAACAGATTGTCGTCTTGTCATTGCAGGTTCCGGTAATCATGAGTTGGAGCTGCAAAAGGCAGTCAAAGAAAAGGGACTCGAGCGCCTTGTACATTTCTTAGGACGTATCCCGCATGAAGATGTGCGTCGTCTATTAGCTAGCCTCGACGTTGTCGTTTGTCCTCGTAGTTCCAATTTGGTTACCGAAATGGTGTCTCCACTTAAGCCTCTGGAAGCTTTTGCAGCCGGACGCGTGGTCCTTATGTCGGACGTATCTCCGCAACGTGACCTAGCTTCAAAGGGTGAAATTGCACCGCTGTTCAAAGCCGACGATGTCGAATCTTTGAAGAATGTACTGCGCGGGCTCATTGAAGACGACGATCTCCGTCGAAGCTATGAGAGACGAGCCCGTTTATGGGTAGGGGATGAACGCACCTGGAAGCGAGTTTGCGCCCGACTTCTCGAAGCCCACACATTCGCCGCTACTTCGTTGACGGCAAGCCTAGTCTCGGTTCCGGAAAAGAAGCTATTGCCTTCTATTCGTTTAGCTAAGGTAGGCGAGGGGAGCTTGGCCGTTCCTTTCGCCGAACACTGCGAGGTAGTCACCATCGACTCTTCCCCGTCTCGATGGACGTCAATACTTGAAAGTACGCATTTTGATGCTGTAATTTTTACGGGTCGAATGGACGAGAATGGATGGGACTTAACCATACTCAAGGATTTTCTTCAGTTGGCTTCGGCACAGGACATTCCATCCATTCTTGTTTCAGATATTGGTGCTGCAGGTACATCCGTCATCAGCGATTTAGCGAGATATACGGATCACGTGATTTTTAGCGGGACAAATGAAATAGATCCACTACTCGTGCTCGAAGCGACGGGTGAAACCAGCCTTTCGGTATCCACCCCGATATTTGACCCCCAGCAGTCGTCTCCACTTGGTCGTCAGGTCCGCACGAAAGTTTTCTCGGCACTTCCTGAGGCAATGCCTTCCGAACAGGTGCTTGATCTAGCACGTGTTCACGGACTACTCGTTTGCACGACGGGTGAGACGGAAAGAAGTATTCCCAAGCGATTTGCGAAGCACACTGAGCTGTTTGAGGACTCTCGCAAAGCATTTCATCGTGCGACGGAAACCCTAGCGATTCTGCGTTCCCCAAAATCGACCGACCGAAACCTCACAATTGAGGCAACAGCCCGAGGTCTAATCGAAATTGTTATTGATCCTAAAACCAAATTGGATTATTTAGATGACCACCTTGTAACGCTCATGAGTGACCCTGAAATCTGGCTTAACTCCGCGTGGGGCAGCGTTCGTGAAGCGCATCGGACAAGTACCGCCCCGATGATCCTCACAATGCTGTTGCGTGCCGCAGGAGTTTCGGTCGAGTATCGTCGGGCATTTTCATACGCCGTACATCTCGAATCAGTTTCGGAATCTGACACCACAAAGGCAATTCAGGATCTTCTGATGCAAACTGTTGCCCCAGCAGCGATCGTAACTAATGCTGTTGTTGTTCTTTCGGAAGACTTGTCTACGCTGGCAAGCCGCCGGGGAGTACAGATTGGCACTGAACTACCCGAGAGCATAGATTTTGAAGGAATGTTTATTGCCGGACGCGCGCGAACTTTTTATGAAGACTTACTTACTGCCGCACGGTTCGAAGAATGCGATGAAGTGCGCGTTTCGACAGGGTCCGCTAAGTGCGGTGAAATTGTTTCCAGAGCCGAAGGTGGAGAAACGTTACCAATTGGTTTACGACGAGCTGATTGGAGCCGCAACGATATAGAGCGATCTGTTCTTGTAGTGCATCAAGCAACGACAGTGATATCTAGTTCCGAATCTGTGGACGCTGGCCTTTCAACGGTGAGTATCAGCCCTATGGAAAAGAAGTATGTTGAAGCAGACGGCTCGACAACTCGTATCCTGATCCCCGGCCATGATTTAAAGTTTATTACAGGCATATCTGATGCACTAGTAGCAGCCGGGGCCGAAGTCGAGATTGATAAATGGAAAAACCACACAGTACACGATGAAGCTTTCAGCCTGAGTGCCCTGGAGCATGCTCACGTTATTCTTTGCGAGTGGGGATTAGGCAATGCAATTTGGTACTCGAATAATAAGTTGCCGAATCAGCGCCTATACGTCCGTGTGCATAGCCAGGAGATCAAAACCTCGTACTTGAAAAACGTGAATCATGACGCTGTTGATACTTATATTTTCGTTAACGAATTGGTTCGGGACATTGCAGTTGCATTCCATGGAGTGCCCCTCGAAAAAACGGTGATCATTCCCAACGGGGTCGACGTTGAAAAACTTCGTAAACAGAAAAAACCACAAGCTCATAAAACCATTGGCTTTGTAGGCGCTGTTCCGCAAGCCAAGCGCTTGGACATAGCTCTAGACATACTTGAGAAGGTTCGAGAGATTGACCCAGAATATCGGATGGTTGTGAAGGGGAAAGGGCCAGAGGACTACCCGTGGATGCTTAGGCGTCCAGCTGAGATGGCTTGGTACAAGAAGCAGTATGACCGCATAGACCTGATTAATGAATCTACTCCTGGCACCGTTATCTTGGAGGGGCATGGCGATGATATGGCTGAATGGTATTCAGGAATAGGAGTCGCGCTTTCAACTAGTGATTTTGAATCATTCCACTTCACCATTGCAGACGGCGTTGCTTCCGGAGCTCGGCCTGCAGTCCTGTACTGGCCCGGGGCCGACGGTATTTATCCGCGCCACTGGATTTCAAACAGCATTGAGCAAATAGCCAATGCGATCGTTGATGGAACTCATGACCCTGCGGATACAGCTTTAGTAGAGGACCAGTATTCGTTAGAAACCGTTTCACAGGACATTCAGCACCTCATTGCACCTGGTGGAGAACGCGGATGATTCAGTCAGGAAATCAAGGTCAGCAAAAGATCGCATATCGATTGGTTCAAAGATCTGAGCATGGACAGATAACTTCTAGGCGAGATGCATTTGTAATTTGTGCGCCAGAGTTCTTGGACCAATGGCAACGACTAGGAAATGTCCTCATCCTCGTTCCTGGACTAAGCACTTATCAAGTAGTCGGATCTCGAGGGGTACCTTTGATCATTGATGAAAGTGCTCTACTAAGCGGGGCCTGGGCTGGTAGTGACAGTTCGATTGGTGAGAGTCGGGTTTCCGAGTTGGAAGAGTTTGCAGCTACAGCCCGAAGCGGCGGAGGGATATGTGTATACATACGGCGCGGATATCGAGTGCCTAACGTTAATCTTGAACGGTTCCGCGCCCTAGGAGACATCAGTATTAATTTGAGTGACGATAGCCCGCGAATGCCCGAACCGGCACTCATCCAGCAGATACGAACTGTACTTGAATCGGAAAGATGCTGAGCAATGAACGCGAAACGGAAAGTTCTGCTGTATGGCGACGTCAACCTGAGCTACATCGATGGATCGGCCGTTTGGTTGACTTCGATGGCCAATGCCTTGACCCAGACCAGCTCCAAAGTGTCGCTACTTTTGAAGGCTCCCGCCCAAAAGGGTGGGTTATTTGAGGATCTCAAAGCAATCAAAGACCTTGAAATAATCGACGATTTCGCTACTAAGCAAGTCAGAAGCGCAAGTTATTCACAACGTAACGCAGCCTTGCGTATCGAGCAATTAATTGATCAACGTAAATTTGATGCGATAGTTTGCCGTGGCTTTGCGATTTGTAAGGAAGTTTCGAAGCTACCTCAGGCCGGGTCACGGCTTTGGGCCTATATGACAGACATCCCCCAATCTGCGGGCGAAATGACTGATGAAATTCGTGCTGACTTAACGAGTATTGCGACTGTAGCCCGCAGAGTTTTCGCTCAGACAGACGAAGCAAGAGACTTTCTTGAATATCATGTTCCCGCAGCCCGAGGTAAAACACTTGTGCTGTATCCGATGCTTCCTGATACCCATGAGGTGGCAGGAAAAGCTATTGAAAGTGGACATTTAGAAAATGCCGGCAGAGCAATTCGGCTGGTCTACGCGGGCAAATTTGCACGCGCATGGAAAACGCTCGAAATGTGCGAAATTCCGGCAAAAGCCGCAGAGCTAGGCATCGATGTTGAATTGACAATGATCGGCGACAAGATCCAGTTCGACGCCACCGAACCGACATGGTCCGCAAGGATGCGAGAAAAGATTAACGACTCTCCAGGCGTTGAATGGTTGGGGCGGATGAGTAGGCAAGAAACCATGCAGGAACTAAGTAAGCATGACATCGGCCTGGCATGGCGCGGTTCGGAACTAGACGCGAGCCACGAAATATCGACGAAACTGCTTGAATATTTGGCATGCGGAGTGCAGCCCCTACTAAACAGAACTGCCATGCACGAGTCGCTACTGGGTACCGCCTACCCGCTCTTTATAGACAATGGCGACGTTCTAGATGCATTGCAAAAAGTGACAGAGGAACACATTGATCTTGAGGCCCTACGCACAATTACGGGGCCTGCGGTAGACATTTTCCGGGTTAACGTTCGCGCGGGCTATCTTGAAAATGAGCTGGAAAGAGCCATTCAGGGTGACTTGGGGAACGACGTTAAGCTACGACTGAACGTCATTGGCAACCCGCAGTTCAATCACTCGATAAAAACAGTGTTTGGAGAACTACGCCAGGTAATAGTTGATAACTCCGCGGACACGATTAACGAAAAAGAAGATAGTACAATTCGCGACTTCACCGTTGCGCCAGGCGACTTGCTAACGGAGCTTCCTAATGCGGAGCACCCTCTTTGGGCTACCTGGGGCAAAGGAACTAAGCCAGTACCCAAAGGTGTAACACTTAGTGGCGTTCTCATTCGTGAAGTCGGCGATCGTCGACTAGCGGCTCGCTGGGCGGACCTTCCAACAGCACGGGTATTTGTTATTCCAGATGCATGTGACTACACCTCACGTCGGGTGAAAACACCTACTGCAAAATACACTGTTGGTGTCGTAGCGGGTCCAGAGGATGAAGGGATGGCAGTGGCATGCGCCTATCAGCTTCTCAAAGAGTTGCGCAGCATTGATTCTCGGTTCAACATTAAACTTCTTTTCCCAGCAGAGCGTACGGTACCGCTCGATCCGTGGGAACAAGAGATGGTTTTGGACGGATTATCCAAGCTGTCACACGATAGCGCAACAGCTTGTTCTTGGTCGATGGAGACCGTCCATGGAGGTAGCGCTTGGCTTCGAGAAATTAGTTGGATCATCGGCGCAAATGAGAATTCTGTTGCTTTGGAATTTGGCGATACGCCAAAAATATCGGGCACCAAGGAACTGAGTTCCTTTAAAACTATCCATGAATCGCATAAGCTCAACGAAGCAGGGGTTTACCAAGATATTATCAAGCAAATAATTTTGGCCACGCGCGATGAGGACGATAATGGTTTCATGGAAGCCACTTCTGAATGTGCTACAGACCTTGCCGAACTGCACAAAGTACTAGCAGCTGTGTCTGTCTAATCTATCTTGATCGTTAAATGAACGGAATCTGAAATATGACGATGGAGTCAGAGATGGCTGATGTGCTACTGAAAACAGTACGCAAGCAGTTGCTAAAGGGGCGAGAGAATTCTCTGGAGCACACACGCACATTTCTGAACGAAAACGTCGTGATTTCTACTCAACACCAAGCATTCAGCTTGGACAGCGGGCAGATGTGGGGCGAACCCCATCCGAGATCGACACAGCGCTGGCTCCATGGATTTGAATATATTCTGGATTGGATTAGCGCCTGGAATCTGCTGAACAATGATGAGCGAATCACATTGGTAGCACGCATTGATTCCGTTTTTGAAGATTGGACGAGTAAGTTCGGCTTCCGGCCTGGTACTGATCCAATGGCTTATCACGACGAAACTACCGCGCTTCGTCTCCAATCGCTGATGGCGTTACATCGTTCTCCTATCGGACCGCAACTTGGTGATAGCTTCGGAGCACTAATCGAAAGAACTGCGGGCCTTCTCTCCGAGGAATCTTTCCATTCAGGACTGAATAATCACGGGATGCTTCAGGACGGCGCATTGCTACTTTATGGCGCCATCCTCCAGCTCGAAGAACGGCCAATACCTTTTGAAATATTGGGCATATGGGATCGTATCCTCACTTACGCGCGAACTACTTTTGGCTCGGATGGTGTTCATAAGGAACACTCGCCTGTTTATCACCTGCTCGTTTGCGAAAAACTGTCAGACTATGCCAGGTTAGCCGCAGCGATGCGTATGCCCTCATCAGCATTCCTCAGAAATTTGCTAGTCCAAGCAGCGAGATTTGCTCTCCATGCAACGACTCCTGGCTCGGCCTTTGCTCCTCTTGGTGACACTAGTCGAGAACAAATCCCCTTGAACGCTGTCTCGATTTACAACTCTGCTGAGTTTGAATGGGCGGTGACCCACGAAAAGGGGGTTCCACCAGTAGAGAAAGTCGCCGTGTTCGAAGACAGCGGCTATGCGGCATTTAGGACTAGTTGGACGGATCGAAACGCTGCGTACCTAATAGTGGCGAATGCCTACCATGGTTCTTACCATAAGCATTCTGACGAACTTAGTATGTATCTTGAGTCTGGTGGCGTTCCGATACTTGATGATGCTGGTCCCTACGGATATGACTATGGAGATCCACTGGTACAGCACGCGTATTCGTCCTCTGGACACAATACTTTGCTGGTCGACGGGAAGGGTCTCAAAAGACACGACGGATCCATGGACAAGACTTGGTTTCAGGATCTAGGGTCAACTGATAGCCAGCTGCAGGTCTGCGCATTCACTTCGCGATTTGATGGAGTTGTTGCTTCTCGGCTTGTAGAAGCTCACGGAGAGTCTGCTGAAAAGACTCACATTCGTATTCAAGACAAAGTGACCTCTGGAGAATCTCATAGATATACATATTTGTGGCACTTCGGTCCAGACTTGGAGCCTGTACTTCGAGGTAGCGGAGTCGAACTTTATCGTGAGGGTTTGAAAATCGGTGAACTTGTCGTTTCATCGGACACTGCGGTCAAGCTAAACCTACTCCGAGGAAACCAACATCCCGACAAACTAGCCCTACATTTTCCGTCGATGGGAAAAACGCGGGAGTCAACAGCATTGGAAGTGGAGTTATTCGCTGAAAGTGCCGCGGTGACCACAGATGTTAGATTGGGCGATTTTGTTCTTGTGGATCGCGGGGTGACTCCGGAAGGGGAGTGGTTGACTTCGACAGGCAACGTGCCGCTTCGCTACATGCTTGAATGCGACTCAGATTCAGCGGCCGAGTCCCTTACTGTAATCTTTTCATCCTTGCGGCAGCGCGGAGACTTCACTCATGACTATCGTACGGCGCTCCGAGGGACAAGAACTACAAGGTTATTTATCCTAGATGACTTTGGAGAACGTGGATCATATTACTATTCCAACGGACGTGACACCGCTATTTTTCGTTCGGTGCAGGCGCTGATCTCGGAAATATCCGAATCATTAGGACTTCAAAGATCGCAAATCACTACCATAGGATCATCAAAGGGTGGCTCTGCAGCTCTGATTCATGGCTATGCTGCTCGCGTTGGGCGTGTGATCGTAGGAGCACCGCAGATACTGATAGGAAACTACACTGCTGGGCACGCCCAGGAAGTATTACGTTATCTCGCTGGAGGCACTGGCCAAGGCGATCGGGAATGGGCCAACGAGATAATTTCTAATTTGATAAAAGATGCCTCGACGCACACACGTGTGTCCGTGCTTGTTGGTAAAGAGGACCATCATCTTTTGGGTCATATTCGCCCTTTTGAAAAAATGGCCACGGTCTCGGGCAAACCTGTATCCGTTTCTGTGATGCCGGACGTCACCCATGGCAATATCGGTACGGTCTACCGAGATTTTGCACGCCATGCTGTTCTAAATCAGTCAAAAGTGACGGTCCCGTACGTGTTCAGGTATGACGACATTAACAACGAACTCGTCATAGCGTTGGGGGATCTTCTCAGTACGCGAGTTGCTGCCTGCTATTTGTACAGTGGCAACCAACTTCTTGCGAAGTCCGCGTATTCGAACGAGCCAGTGCGGAGTTGGCAAGTGGATTCCGGACAGGACTATCACGTACGAGTCTTTATTCGTGATGGTGATGTTCAAATGCCGACATTTAACACAGAGATACTCGTATCGAGTGTACGAAATAGATAGATCCTGCATGGCACACATCTTAGTTTTCAGAGTCTTAATGAGAACCATTTCTTACGCCTCAGTGGCGGCACCTGATTACATTAGTTGAGAAGTAAATTACTTTTTTGTGTTTAGCTGAAGTCTTTGGTAGCACCAGTACGCCGAAATGCATAGTATTGAGACCCGCTGTCCATTAAGTGGTGAGTTTCAGTTTCTACGTCACGAGATTTAACATCCGATGCGCGCGCCGGCGCTACCAAATATGACTCCTATACATATGAATCGAGGTGACGATTAAGTAGCCTTAGCGAAACCGGCTTGATTTAGTCCGATGTCCCATTTACCGTTGGATGATGCCACCTGATTTAGGATCATAGCGGTGATGTCTTTTGGGGGTGGAGTATGACCCGTGGTTCCAACGTTTCCCCAGGATCCCAGAAGCTCCCAGACTCTACCCGAATTCTTGGTCTTATCCATAAAGGGGCGATAATGGTCTTTTACATGGTGGGTGTCGCGCCTATTCTGAATGTAGGCGACAGTGTTATTCGGATATTCCGGATAAGTTTCCACCAAGTCGTGAACTAATTGCGTTGAATTCGGCACGAACGGGTTTTTTCCGCGCCAAGCGACTTCTACGTAAAGATCTACGGCGGGCTTCCAATACTTAGAAATCGAAGTCTGTGGGTTGATCGCGACTGCGAGCGAAGAAGGAAACCTCCGGGATAGTTCAAGCGCACTAAAACCGCCACCTGAAGCTCCAAAAAAGACCAAATTATCCGTGTTGGAGGTATCGGCTATTTTAGCCACAACCGCTCCTAAAAATTCTTGAAGACCGAGTTGATCTTCTGATCCTGCGAACCATCCAAGCTTTAACGCGCCGCCAAGCGTTAGAGAAGGATCTGAGATTGAAATTCTATTTGCAGGAACATCCGTTAGGACCCCGCTACCTATATGATAGGGAAGATTTACGGTGGTCATCACTGCACCGTGAAAGGCAATTACTGTTGTCGTATAGCCTCGATCTTCGAAGAGAAAATCGACCGGAATACCTTTAAAGCCAATTGCTATACGACCGCTCGGTATGGTGGGTGAAGCCTCAAAATCATTCAGATTCGAGAATTCCGTTACTGGATCATCACTTGTACTTAAACGTCTTTCGCGCATGAAGACATCATAAGCCACCGGTCTCCAATATCAGGATATGGGGTTTACTCTATAAAAATCTGGCAAAGAAGTTTCACTGTAATCACGGGTTCGCCGAATCGGATTCTTGAACTGTACTGGAGATCATGCCGCGAATTTACTAGCGGCAACATCAGGTATCGTGCCGGTGATTTCATCAAGATAGAGTTCCTCAAACTCCACCGGAGTCCGACAGCCCAGGGTCGGGTGCAATCAGGCATGACTCTTCTATATCTTGTCAAGCCGTTTCTTGAACCCTTCTTTCCTGAGCCGAGGCCGCCAGGATTCTGAACACTCGGCGGGCTAGATATCGTTTGACGCAACGTCGGATCTCCTTGTCGGTTTTGCCCTCAGCCCGAGGTTTCTCGACACAGTCGCGGGTCTCTGAGTCAAAGGTCATTCTGGTCATGGCAGCCATGTGCAGGGTGCTGTTGAGCCTCCTATCGCCGCCTTGGTTTAGCGGATGCCGCACAGTGTTCCCTGATGATGCGGGGATGGGGTTTACACCGGCCAGACAGGCGAAGGCAGCTTCTCTATGGACCCGTCCTTCGTGTGACCATGCCACGCGGCATTTCGCCGCCGCTACCGCCCGGAATCCCTTTTCCTTGAGCAAGGGTGCAGCCGCGCTGACCTTGACCAACTTGTCGAGCTTCTGTTCGTTGGACTTCAGTTGCCCATCCAAATCCAGAGTATGCTTGGCCAGACGGGCCGCTTCGGACCGGGCGATATTCAACGCCAGTTCTTCCTTGCGCTCACGCCACCTGAATATTTGATCGGATGAGCGCCACGAATATTCCGAATGGGAGCCACCCAATATTCACGTTCAGACCCACCGGTATCCCTCCCGGTGAGCCGGCGACTCTGAACTAACATTTCACTGTAACGACGACTCGTTCTTACTACCTAGAACTGGAGTACGCCTCGTGCATGTTGAACCCACCGGCCTCGACCTAGACCGTGTTGTGAACAATCCGATCCGTGATCGGGTCGCCCGACGCACCCAGCTGTGCATGCCAATCCGGCTGCTTATTTGAGTATTCAGCGTGCAAGAGTTTCAGATTCGTGCCGACTTTTGCCAGTTCTTTATGAATCTTGGACCAGTCCGGCTGCACGAACATGCCTCCATGATCGCCACGGCCAGGAAACAAGAGTTGGTAAGCATCTTCTTCGTTCAGGTCTTTGAGTTCTTCCCAACTACGGGATGTTGCGTCGGCGGCCTTGAGAACTTAGGCGACGCTGTTGCGGGAGATGCCTTGGCTGGACGCGATGGAGCGTCCTGACATGCCTTCGGCGTGAAGTTGGAGTATTCGCTTTGCTTTGATTTTTCGTACCATTGGAAATGGCTCCTTTCACCACGCAGACTCTTTCGTGGTCGGAGGAGCCTATACAAGGTGGCTCTGAAGGAGAATATTGGGTGGCTCTGAACGGTAATCATGCTGTTTTTCCCAGGTGGCTCTGAAGCGCAATATTGGTGGCTCCCATAGAGTCAAATAATCACACAGGGAGATCTTCTCGATCTGCACTGCAGTGAGCTTCCTGCGTGCATCGATTCCGAGGTCGTTGCTTCGCGCCAAGGCATTCAAAGCGTTGATTGAACGGGTGCGGCCCTTGGACATGGATTCGCGTGCGGTCACTGGAATCCGTATACCCGGGCGGATCCCTTCATTCAGGCGGGGACAGCGTAAATTTTCCACCGTCAACGGCAGCATGGCCATGGCCATGCGGTGGGAGTCCAAGGCGTCTGATTTTCCGACGCCGCGATTCTTCTTTGAATCCATGCGCGGTGCCTCTGCGATGGAGATCCATGAGTAGCCACGATGCCTGTGAGGATTGCCCCGTAGGTCGCTGCGCCCTCGATAACCCAGAGAGTGTCGGTATCGGCGTTGGATCGACGGGCAACCCATTTGTTGGCGCGGTTGGTGCCGGTTGCGGTGGTGGGGAACGATTGCGTATCCAGCAATGCGCCGTTGCTGGAATCAAGGATTGCGTAAACGTGGTTTCGTGCATGGGTGTCGGCACCTACGACAAATGGGTGGCAATTAGAGACGATAGACAAAGCGGTCGCCGTGCTTTTCCTTTTGTGATGGACATGATTGGTGGCCGTCATTGGCCGGTGCCAGTCGGGCAGGAATCAGGACGGAACAGAACTGTGAGGAGTCACGCCTGCGAGGGTGGACAATCTTCTAAAGAAGCTACCGAAGTGGGCCGGTCAGGTACCGGCTGCTCACGATCGTGGACGGACAAGTCTTGAAAAAGACACCCTGAAGGTCAGTTGTACCAAGAGTCACATCTAGGAGTGGGACAGCCTGTAACTATCCTGCCAGCCAGTCCCAGACTAGCTGGAACAAGGCTCACAGGTTGTGTATCAAGGCACCCACTCCATCACCACGTCATCCACGTGCGTCTGAGAGGCCAAGGCTCCGATGTGGAACGGGGAATCCCCGGTCGCGGCCTCATTCTTGAACAACCCCATCACGGTCTCGGCGGCGCGTTGTCGAATGCATCGCCGATCGAACCGATCGACGGACCAGTCTTTCATCGGCCAGTGCCCGGGTGTACCTTCGCGATGTATACTCGGCTCCGGCATCGCTGCGATTCACGGTGCCCTCAACAGCGCTTTTACGAGACCCTGAGCACTAGCGACGCTGCCATAAAGCCATCCGGAGAGCTTCCTCCGCAAACTCCGTGTCATCGACGTCGCCCAAGACAGGAATCGCCGCGAGAAGATATTGATCATGAACGATACGTACGTGAATCCGGTTCCGATAGGAACATAAGTGAAAGCGGTGATCCAAACCTTGTCAGGTGCATCAGTGCAGAAGTTGCGATTCAACAGATCCTAGGCCCGCACAGTGTCCTTGGCCCGGATCGTGGTGACGGTCAGTCGGCCCCGGACCAGGCCGTTCATTCCCGCGTCACGCGTCAGCTGGTCCACGGTGTGCTTGGAGACTTCGGGGAAGCCGTTGCGTTGCAGCCATGCCCGCATTTTCCGCCGTCCATACAGTACCTCGGGTCGAGGCCTGCCGGTCTTCGGATCGGGTTGCTGCAGGTCATGCAGGAGCGTTGAGGATCTGGGCGTCGGTATGGCCCGGGATGCCGGTTGGCGTTGTTTCCAGCCCAGATACGTGCGCGCAGAGACCTTCAAACCCTGGTCGGTCAGGGGTTGGCAGAACGGACAGGACTGCGTAGCCGCACTCGCGCTGCTGGTCGATGAACTCGGTGATTAGTGCCGGCGAGGGGCGAGCTCGCTTGGCTAAAGATAATCGCTGACTGCCGGAGGATTTCATTGCTCTCTCTTCCAGACTTTGACCTTGGCCTTGAGTGCTTTAATTTCGGCGAGTTCCTCGCTGGTGGTTCTGGTGCGGTCCCCGGCATCGATTTGCGCCTGGAGACCCAGCGACGCAGGGTCTCGGCACCGATGTTCAGCTTCGGGGCGAGGTCCTGGCATGCGCCGTAGACGGACTTGTAGCGGTCCAGGCGGTCCAGGGCTAGGTGACGGAGAGGCCCTTGACTTTAGGGGTGTACTGGCTGGGTATGTGTTCCATTCTCTCAAAAAGGAACGGCATGAAACCAGGAACGATTAAGAGAAAGATCTTGGCATGGATCAAACCACCACAGGATGAGGCAGAAGCGCTCACGGAGGATGTTTCTTGCCTCTGCGAGCGCCCTGCTATCCAAGTTCGTCTGACAAGCCCAACGCTTATTTCAGATCTTGGTTGATCTCCTCAACTGGGCGTGAGATGACCGGATTCGTTTCGTGCATGGACCTTTCGAAAATGTGCCGCTTGATCAGCTCGTGTCGGCGTTCCATCGCTTGCTCAGAAGAATGTTCGCCGTACGATTCAACTAGAATCGCTTGAATATGAGGATCTACCTCACTCAAGGCAGATCCTTGATGTGCTTTGCTGGAACACCGCCAACGAGGGTGTTCGGGGCAACATCCTTGGTGACCACGGAGCCCGCCGCAACAATGGCGCCGTCGCCGATTGTCACGCTACCAACGATGGTAACATCAGCACCGATCCACACACCATTCCCCACCTTGATAGGCGTACGAAATACCGTGCCGCCACGTTTCGTCGACGGACCCAACTTATGGCTATCAGTCACGAACTTTACGAACGGCCCAACAAGCACGTCGTTTCCGATAGTGACCTCCGCACGAACGTAGGAGCCCTTGTTGAAGTAGCAGCCGGAACCTACCTTGATAGGTCCAATCCATTCAGCGTCACGAAGAATTTTGGTGTTCGCGCCAATCTCGATGGGGTTGGTTTTCGAGTTTGCCATCAAGACCACGTTCGGTGCGATGTTTGCGCCCTTGCCGACCTTGCAACCAGCAGGAATGTGAGCTGCCGTCCGTGGTCGGTTGATCCAGTCCACGTCTTCGCGAAGGGTCCGGTTCTCGGCTTCAAGATCCTTGAACTTTTCGGAAAGATCAAGCAACCTGCCTTCTAGCCCTCCGACTGTCACTAGGTCGCTGGCAATGGCGGTGAGCGTGGTTGAACCGTATCCCATCCGGCCATGGGCATCGGTGATGTCGTAGATGCTGGTCAGTAGCGTCGCCCCAGAAGCTTCGGCTCCTTCTGCCCAAGTAGAAGCCGATGACAGGTTCTTGATCGTCTCCGCAATCTCACGCGAGCCAGGTGCAACATGCCCGTCACCCCATTCGCCAAGCTTCCAATAAACTCGGCCGGTATTCACCTGGTTAGTCAGGTACGGGATCGCGTGTGAAGAGTAGTACCGGTCATCAGAACAATTCTGGAAGTACACGACAGTGTTCTTCGCTTCGCCCAGTCGCGTCGGAATAATTTCAGCAATTTCACGAGGCGACATTCCCGGGAAAAGATGCCGGTTACTGAATTGGATATGAGTTGGCGGCGTGAACACGTTGGTTCGCGGGTTCATCACGAGACTCACTGAGTCTGGGAACAGGGAACCGTAATGCAACGATGGGAAGCCTCCCGCTGACGCACCAACGAAGATAATGCGCCTACCACTCGCTACCTTCCTGATGATCGACGGAACATCGCGATGATACTGGTACGCAGCATCGCCAAGAGTCCAGTTCGTGGACAGGTTCCCGTCAACCGCAATGGAAGGATCAGAGAACGCTAGCAACGAAATGCCCGCGCCAGCTGCTACGCCACGTCCGGAGAAGTACGGGTAGGAATTTTGTGGTTGAACCGCCGCAGTGAAGAAAACAAGAAGTGCATCGCTTGCACGTTCTTCGTATAGGAGGTCCATCATCCGGCCCTGCTCTTGGAATGAGTGAATTCCAGATACTATTTCGGCTTCCAAAAAACTTTGGAGCCCTTGGTAAATATACGGCTTCACATCTTTGTAAACGCCAACTTTGCGGATTCGTTTCATTTTTCACTCCAAAAGTAGTTCACTAAATTAGTAAACCAGCCGTAATCAGAAACTGGAAATGGGGGGCGATGTCCTATTCATGTCTTTCCAACCAAAAGCGAACCGGAGGAGGCGTAAATGGACGCTATACCTTGGGCAGCGATAGATGCGCAAGCACCCTCCGGGATGCTTATGCTCGCGGTGCGCCTTATCTTGACCGGCCGAATCGTGCGGAAGTCTACCTATGCAGTCATGGCGACGGCACGGGACGACTGGCAAGCAACCGCTGAGAAGAAGCAAGAAAACATCCATACACTGGCCGAGGCGATCCGCGATCAGGCTCGTAGTGTCTGAGACGGTCACTAAGCTCATGTCAACCGTGAAAGAAGCCAGTAAGGCTGGTAAGCAGTCATGAGGTTCTGGAATCGGCATGAACAGACCGAGCGCGACGCTGAAGAAGCGTTGGCCGCGAAGGCCCAAGCCGACATTGAGCTGGCTGCCGCGAAGACCCATCAGCGCGAGATCGCGAAACAGTCCGCGAAGCTGTTCGAAATCAACAAGGAAAATCATTTCAGTGAGAGCTCTCACCGCTCTGTCCGGGAAGACCAGCATGACGATACGACCAATTACTGGCATCCTGATCGGTTTGACCATACTACAGACGCTAGTGATCATGATCGGCTGGCACGGAGTCAGACATGGCGCGTGGGCGAGATCCCATGCCGGGCGGGTGCTCATGAGCTTACTGGGCGTCATGTGGGCGATCCTCCCGTTGGCCACGACATCAAATTTTTGGCCGATGTTCCCTGGCAGGCCATGGATCTACCTGACGCCCTTCGAGATACTTCAAGTCGCGTTGGCGGTTCTCGGCGTCACGATCATTCGAGAACAACGCAAACACAACAAGGAATAGCAAACCGCTAGTCCTTTTCTTATGCCCGAAAGGTGGCAAGCATGGCCATTTACCCGGGCGCATAACAGCGCCTCATCCCAAAGTGGAACAAGATGAAGTTTGCTCGTTGGCGACGCATGAACCGGCATGTGGCGGTGTCTGAGGCCTCTAGCCTGTACGGTATGTTTTCGCACTCTAACAGAGCTTGCAGTCACTTCTATGTGGCCAAAGACGAAACTTCAGAGCAGTACATCGACACCAAGTACCGTTCCGCGTCGGACATGAACGGCAACGACAATACCATTAGCGTGGAGACTCAGAGCGGAGTGAGGAACCCGGGCGGCGAACCGCGGACTGACGAACAAGATGAAGCGTTGGTGAAGCGGGCGCAAGACACCCATGAAATCAAGAACCAGATCGCCAAGAACACCCAGAGCAGCGACAACTCGGCTGGCCCGTCGTGGCAGCTTCTCGGTGTCGAGGGTAACTTCGCAGGACGTTAGGGCATCCTGACACGTCCTATAAGCCTGGTAGTATCAAATGCAGTTCGGCGCGTGGCAAGATCGGCCCCGGAGACGCGAGGATCTTACAGATCTCCGGCATCTGGGAAGCCGCCAACGGCGATGTGGATGTGAAGTCTGATGGCAAGCCGTCTAAGCCTGCACCGAAGCCGGTCAAGGATAAGTCAGGTTCGTGGGTTGAGAAGCTGCTCAAAGCCCCTGACAAGCACACTGTGGAATCCGACGCTGCATGGTGCGAACTCGTTTCGGCGATTCGCTACAAGGACGCACGACTTGGCCTAGCGCCTCAGTAGTGGCTTGCAGGGTTAGATGACTCCCGCACTGGGCGAGGCTACTACGTCACAAAGCGATTCAAGCTCGATGGAAACTCCAGCAACGAATCGATCAAGACTTTGCAACGGAAGCTGTACGACACCAGGGACGACGATGCTAAACGCTGAACTGTCCCGGAGATTATGCCGCGAATTTACTAGCGGCAACATCGGGTAACTTGCCGGTCATTTCATCGTAGTAGAGTTCCTCAAACTTCACCGGCCTCGGGTAGCCGCGGGCCGAGTGGCACCGGGCATCACCGATGTTCAGCTTCGGGGCGAGGTCCTGGCATGCGCCGTAGACGGACTTGTAGCGGTCCAGGCGGTCCAGGGCTAGGTGACGGAGAGGCCCTTGACTTTAGGGGTGTACTGGCTGGGTATGTGTTCCATTCTCTCAAAAAGGAACGGCATGAAACCAGGAACGATTCAGATCGTACCTCTTGTAGGAATTCCAAACCACTCGAATCAATGCTTTTTCACACTGATGAGATTCCTAAAACTGCGTTCGGAGCAACCGGGGGAGCGCGTTACGGGAGAATTGGCAGTGACCTGCATGGTCGATACGGCGCCGCGCCCATACGATGGATATACTGGTTGAGTCAGTGCCATCTTATTTTTGGGAGTAGCCCCGTGCCACGCAGTTCTTATTTGAAACTAATCGCCAAGGTCTCGCCGGTACCGGCTGCCCTTTTACTGCTAGCTGGGGCCTTGGTTTCTTTTTTGAGCACTGAAGTTTCGCTGCTGCTACTTGGACTTGGATCTTTGATGGCTTGGGTAGCCGTTATTCTTCGACAGAAGCAATCAATTCACGACACTCGCACAGTGATCAGGCAAGAACTCCGGAGCGTAAATCTGGGCTCAGCCCCTACCTCAGATAAAGCCACGAAGGACGCATCTAAGAAATTGGTAGCTGCTGCAGAAAAAATGTCACGAGAACAAAGCCCAGTAGCTCGCGAACTCCATCTCAAGACGGTTGAAGAGATTCGTTTCTTGCAGGCGCAAATTTCTGAATTCATGAAGAACAATCACCGCGGATAGTCCCTTCTCTCAATAACAGACAGCAGATATTTAAGGGGCTGAGCAGACATTCAGGGAGTGCACCGCATGAACGTTGTAACCATAGAACTTCTGAAATCGCAGGTAACTGTGGCAGAGGAGCGAGAAGTAGGAAAGTCCGACAGTGCACCCTCTACGGCGTTACCGCCGTCGGCAGTCGTAACGTCGATTCTGTCAACGAGTGGTCTGTCGAGAGGCGAAGAGCTGGGGATAGAGCTGCGGATGAAAGCGGATGAATACCGGCTCATGCGAAACTCATCTTGGAATCCACACCACCGTTTTATAGCCCTTGAACTCTACTTGCGTTCGGAATCCAGCGTGCTCATTGAAAAGGCATCAATCGAAGCCAGAGTCGACACGCTGACAATCTTGACGGACTCGAATCAATCCACTATCGATGTCGCCAAGAAATACATTGTGGACATACGCTCACTCATGCGCGCCCGGGAATTCGTGACCTCTGGGACTATCGAGCTGTATCGTCCAATCGCAGATGCGCTGTACAAAGAAATCTTAGACTACCGTTCGAAGCTTTCAAAAGATGAACGAATTCGGTTTAACGACCAACTGGCAACCGCAAATAATCTTGACGTTGAGTGGTCTCGTCTGCACTCGAAACCGAACGCACTTGCCGTTTTGTATAATTTTTCACCGTATACGGATACTGGAGCGGTTGTCGCTTCCAAAAGAATCCGAGCCAGTGGCGACTCATTTGATGTAATAGCCTGCAGCTTCGCTCACCGCAAGAAGATCGACGGCACAATTGAACGAATCGCTGCACCTTATGTCTACAGCAAGTATTTCCTCCCTATGGTTCCGTCATGGGCAACTTGGAGCGCCTTCAAGGCCTATGCCCTCCGGGCATCAAGGCTGGCACAGGATAAAATCGATTCTGGTAGTCGATATGACTATTTTTATACTCGTGCAATGTGGGCACCCTCGCACTATGCGGGAGCATTAATAAAGAAACAAAATCCCGGTCTTAAATGGGTGGCTGAATTCTCTGATCCGCTTTCACTCGATGTCGAGGGATTGCCTCGCGGAGGGGCTCCGTTAGCGGACGAATTTGTCAGTGACCTGCTGGAATCTGTTGAAGGTGATTTCGGCGTCATCCCTGAATCAGAACGTACAATTTTTTCTCTTGCCGAAATAATTGCGTATGCGCTTGCTGACGAAATTGTGTTCACGAATGACCACCAAAAGAGCACTATGTTGAGTCATATTTATAGCGACCGATTAAAACTACGCGTCGAGGCGAAGTCGACCGTGAGAAATCACCCAACTCTTCCACCCGAGTTTTATGGAGCCGAACAGGTCGACTACAAAGTCGACTCTAACCTGATCAATCTGGCATATTTTGGCGAGTTTTACGCCACTCGAGGATTGACGGAAGTTACTACAGCAATTCGGATGCTTCCGGAGAAGTACCGTTCTTTGGTCCACCTACACGTATTCACGAACTATATTCCGGTTAGCGGTTCCGGGGCGCGTCCCCGAGGCATGTCGGCGCAAGCCTACAACGATCTAGTAGACCGAGCCATTAGTGGGGTTGGTGCTCATGGCATCGAGCACCAAGTGACGCTCAACGGATCACTTCCATATCTGAAGTTTTTGGGTATTACGAAAAAGTTTGATTACTTGCTGGTTAATGACGCACGGTCGGGAGAACACCATTCGGTTAATCCGTACCTCCCATCCAAATGGAGTGATTATGCTGGCTCCGAGTCTAAATCCTGGGCTTTCGTGGAAGACGGCAGCAGTCTCTCACGCAAACCAGCGACGGTCCACACGCCGCTCGGAGACATTCCTGCAATCACTGATGGGCTAATACGCATAATCGAAGAGAAGCTAGGCAATAAATAATGACCGCATCCACGCCAAGTACAGAGGGTCTAGAAGAGGTACTGACAAAGATCGGTCGAGCTTCAACACCGCAGGTACCGCAGAACGTCCTAAATTTATCCCTCCCCAGAATCTTAGGCACCAGCCTGTCGCACGGAGCAGAAAAAAATTTCTACGGGTTGGTTAGCTACCGTCTTGCTGATTATTTGAACTCGAAGAGAATCGATTTTACTTCCGCCACTCCTGGTTTGAGCCACCAGATCCTGTCGAACACGTTTTCCGGTACAGTCCTCATCGATCGAGCTGCTTTCACAGAAGGTCCATGGTTTGGAACCCTGGCTGAAAGTTCGATAAATTTGCGCGAAGAAGTCTACGAACTATGTCGCACAGCTAGACAGAATGGCGTTCCTGTGTGGTTTCTTGATTGCCCGGTCACTGAGCAGCCATTTTCTGTGATCCGAATCCAAAGTGCATGCGATGTGGTTTTCCCATACAGCAACATAGAAGATTTTGAAGAGCAAGCCAAGCTTTCGGCGGATTTCGCTTGCATCATGAGCTTCGTAAACGCACGGTTCGAGCTGGAGGACTAATAGTGAACAATGAACTTAACAATTTAGGCCCATTGACAGGCAAGACCATCTTGTGCGCGATTGATGAGGAATCAGCCAATCTAGAAATTTATCGACAACTTGTTGCTCAGCAGATTTCCGCCTTACGTACTTTTGGGGCGGAAATAGTAGTAATCCACCCTGCCGGACGCATTGAAGCCTTCCCAACTGAGTATCTGAATCTTGATGTCGACGTCCTTACCGACGCTCCTATCGACGCGGATTCGGATAAGAACCGTGCGCGTATTCTGGCTCAGCGGGCAGTTCGCTACGGTGCACAAGGCCGATATGACATTGTGCTCGCATTTGGATGGACCCTTTGCCGCGGAATCGCAGGTGGCCGTGCTATTGCTAGTAAATTCTGGGCTTTTGTCGATGACTGTGCTGAGGCTATCGACCGGGCTACGTGGACTAATAAGACTGCCATTGATGGGCTTTACCTCGGATCGCGCAAAGTGTTCGTGTTCAGCGAAGCAAAAAGGTCAATTCTGGAGAGCAGCTCGACGGCAGCGAATGGCAGGACCTACTTGCCAGTGCTAGTTGACCGATTTGAGAATATCCCACAGATCGATAGCTCCTACATTGACGCTAGTCATGCCACAATCGTATTTCCTGGGTTAGTTCACCCCAAAACGTACATCGGTCAATTAGCCCAAGTCTCCGAATTTTCAAAAGATGCCGATTCTCCACTCAACTTTGTATTCCATGGGACTTCCGAAACTTGGAATGAACTGCAAAGTTCTCCCACCACCGCCGTTGCCGCAGCGATCCCTGGATTGATCTGTACCGATAAGATTCAGGGCTATGCATCTGAAATTACATTAGGGCTTGTTCCTTCTCAGACTACTGAAAAATGGATAGTTGAGTTCCTTGTGTTCGATTATCTGTCGAAGGGGATCGTCCCAATCTCTGTAGATAGCTTTTTGAACCATAGCCATTTGGGCACTCTCCAAGAAATTGCACCTGAAAGAGAGCTAAATGGTCTGGGAATAAATATTGACGATATTAGTAGTTATAACGCAGCTCTAGAATCTCGACTAGCAGACACAATCGGAGCTCAAAAAGAACCCTCACATGCGGGCGACACGACGAATATCGTTCTTGCTGGAGCCGATTTCAAATTCGCTGGAGACCTCGTCGAACTGCTCAACGAGTCGACGGATTTTTCGCTTCGAATTGATCTTTGGAAGAACAACTCTCAGCCAAACGCGACACAGAGCAAACCATTTATAGAGTGGGCAGATGTCGTTATCTGTGAGTTCGCGAGCTTTAACGCCATCTGGTACTCGCAAAATAAGCGCGCAGGACAGAAACTTATCGTTCGGCTCCATGGCTACGAACTACTTCAACCTTGGATCGACCAACTTGAAATGGCGAATGTTGATCAAGTTGTCTTCGTTTCCGAGTTCTATCGCCAGAAAGCCATTGAGACTAAGGGGTGGCCTGCTTGGAAGACCTCAGTTGTCTCGAACACCGTAGATTTCGGAGATCTGGCACGTCCGAAGCTCGATGGTTCTCAGTTCCACCTTGGCATGGCTGGTTATGTGCCAATTTTGAAACGCCCTGATCGTGCTCTGGATTTGTTAGAAGAGCTATTGGAGCATGACGATCGGTTCGTGCTCCACATGCGTGGACATGAACCGTGGAACTACTCGTGGGAGTGGAAAAAGCAAGCTCACCAAGCCGCGTATCGGGATTTCTACGCCCGCATTGCAGCCAATGAAAATCTTCGGGCACACATTGCCTTTGAAGGTTTTGGGCCAGACATGGCGGGTTGGTTCAGGAAGATTGGCTGGATGCTTTCTCCGAGCTACAGGGAGACATTCCACCTCGCGCCAGTTGAAGGCATGGCAAGTGGGGCGCTTCCAATAGTTTGGGATCGTGATGGTGCCACTGAGATTTACCCAAGTGATCTTGTTGTTTCAGGGGCTAAAGAAGCCGCCGCGCTAATACTTAGTACTATTTCGGATGAGCGAGCCTACGCTGCCCGTGCCTTGCAGGCTCAAGAATTTGCGACTCGCTATTCGCGATCAGTTGTTAAATCTGAATGGATCAGTCTCATCCACAAATGCCAGCAGTCTGTGGGAGAATTTGCCCAATCCGGATCTACGGCGAACCAGAGTCTCGAAGCCTTAATTGAGCAACACGAGTCAAGTATTTCTGCCGTGAGTTTGCTGAATGTGGTTTCTGAGTCGTGGAAGGTACATGACTACGCCACTTCGATTTCGTTGCTAGACGCGAATATGAAACTTACAGCGAATGACACCGGAGAACTGAAGCAATGGGAACACTGGATTCGTGGCATCTTCCAAACCGCCATGAGCTTGGAATCTCTGTTGCTGAAACGCGTTGCAGGCTGTGTCTATCAAACTTCACCTAGTAGAGCTGTCGTTGTTTCTGACCTTCAGACTTCGAAGAAGGATATTGCGCAACTCATTGAAGGTTTCGCAATTTCTCGTGTTGGGATTGAAATCCCGATTCCTGGACGAGAAACTGTTTCACAAGCTGAAGGCGGACGCGACAGCGGCAGCGTCGGTTTCGACTACGAGATAACCTTTGACGGCTCGCTCAGGAGCAATTTCTACCTTGCTCAGACGGCTTCGGAAATCGCATCGATTTTCCGGAATACCGCGGCTAGCGTTGCCATATCTACGGGTGGAATACTCGAGTCTTTGGCGACCCTACTTGCCGCACGACGAGTTGGAATTCCATTTGTTTGGCAGCCTTCATCAAGTGAGCTGGCTACAGAGTTCCTGTCTACCTTTGCTGAGATTCGCAACGACGATCCAGTTCACGAGATTTACCAAGCGGTCTTGGCAAATACTGACGCTCTTCTGGACAGCGGAAGTAGCGATTGTGTGGCAGTCGCACTTAGTACTGACTTGCCGCTTGACTCGAAACTTACCGCGAATCTCGTTGACAGTCTCACTCGGGAATCTTCTGACGCTCTAGGCGAAAAGACGACGCCGTTATCGGTTGCGTACATTGGCGATGGTGCGTCATTGGTATCTGTGTCATTGCTTGCGGAAGTGACCGTTTGTACCGCCGAGAATGTGTTCGAAGTGCTAGATTTGGCTCCAGACATGTTCGTAATTGACTATGCACACGTAGCGGATCCGAAGTCGCGATTTGCAGCTTCGGCCGAGCTGTGTGCGCCCGCGCAGCTAGCGCTGGTGCAGAAAGCCATTATTCATGCCCGGTTGATGGGTGCGAGATCAATTTTCATTTCGCGAACAGATCCTGAGACCCTACCTCATGGCAAGGAACTAGCACGTAAATGCGATGTTCTAGTTTCAAGCGATAGGAAATCTTTGATTTCCTATATGAGGCTGAACCCCAACTCAAATCAGGTTGCGGTTAATGCCTCAGGCAGTGCTGTAGACGGAGTGCTTCCAAAAATGTCGCTATCGGACGTCGGAGCACTTCACGTCTGTAACGAGCCGAATGACTTCGCGGAAGCCCTCGCAGCAGGTTTGGCTCATTCGCAACCTGTCCTGGCCGGTTGGAGGACGGATAATCGATGGTCCGACACGAACTTCATCGGTGACAACGATTCCATCTTGCGTTTCGAGCAGAGTAACGATCGGCGAGACGGAAATGAAGCACTCTGGAACAATTGCTTCGAACTCAGCCAAGGTAGGACGGCGCTAGATTTTGCTGTTTACATTTTCAGAGCTGCAGGGTTTGCAGTTTCTCACCCGCGGGGAATCATAGCCGCTCAACTATCGGATAGTTTGATTGGCCAAGCATCTCCGAACCGCCGTGCCAGCACGGAGTTAGTTGCCCTTGAGATCGACAGCCAGGTCTTAGTGGACGACCTATTAGTCCGAGACTTGCTCTCTGTATACCGTGTTTCGGATGCCGCGAGGATTAAGGTTATTCAGGCTGAGCCGACATTCCAGGAGATCGAGCTTGAGACAGAGTCGGGTGCGAGGGTTACATGCGCACGATCAACAGCACAAGTAAGAGCAAAGGATCTCGGCGCTGTTGCGCTTTCAGATTTTAGCAGTTCAGGTGTTTCGATTATCGTGGCGACCTACATGGGCGCCGCGCGACTTCCGCGTCTCTTGGAATCAATTCTTGAGCAGAAGCTTCCGTCATCTCTGATTGAGTTAATTTTCGTTCCCAATGGACCTGATGACGGAACGGCTACCGTACTTGAAGATTGGGCTGCAGAAAATGATGACATCCGCGTAGAGATCGTCACTCTAGAGACCCCCGGAGTTGCCTTAGCTCGTAATTGCGGAATCGAAAAAGCTACGAAGGAGTTCGTAACTTTTGTCGATGATGATGACTACTTGGAACCCAATTTCCTTCTGTCCCTTTATTCGAGAGCAGAACGTCATACCGTTGTCCTAGGTAAATTGTCTGATGTTGACGAGGAAACATGGGCGATCAACCGCGACACACCTACTACCCGGCGAGTTACTGAACTTGGGGGAAGGGTTCTTCCACTCGCACAAAGGGCCGGCGCGCTAGGTATGAATGGTGCAAAGTTGCTGCCAACGTGGCTGGTTAATGAATGTCGATACGACTCTTCCTTGCGAAGTGGCGAGGATGTGGCATTCATGGCTCAGTTACTGAAAAAACCTGGAATGTTTGTGACGTCTGCATCAGATGTACCTGAATCGAGCTATATGAGGGTAATGCGTTTCAACTCGATTTCCCGTCGTGAAGAAACCTTTGAATTTATGGTGACGGAGCGACTGGAAGTTATGCGACAATTGCTCAAGACACGGGCGCAAAGCGAGTACAAAGGCGGTCAGGGAGCTATTGACTATCTAGCCACGGGTCAACTTGGATTCCTTAAGCGCTTCATACAGGGGTCAAAATCACTTGCCGAACATGAGCAAGTTCTAGAGACAATCGATGCGATGGGCCTAAGCGGGGAAAAGATTTTGCACCCCTTGCTTGCAGCCATACATTCAATTCTGGCTAGCCCTGAGTCAGTGCAAGACGGTAAACGTATTTCTGTGCGTCAAAATACCTAAGGTTCAAAGCGGACCCTCGTAGTTGTTGTTGCGGGTCAATTCGAAAGAACTGAGCCGCAACAACAAATACCTGCTTTCCGAATGCTTGCATTCGACTCGATATTGAAAGACTTTGTACTAGGCTATGAAATTTAATTCGAATGATTTCCGTCGTGCAGTTTGGCATTTTAAGACTGGCGGTATCTCGCAGATGCTGGAATGGTATCGCCGTCAAGCTTATGAGTCGAGGACAGGGGGACATAGCAACGGCAACAAGAGTGATATTGAAAAGAAGCTAGGGCTTCACCTTCCGGTAGTCACATACGAACCCACGAAGCCATCCGGAGCAACATTAAAAGTTGCAGTTATATTGGACGACTTTAGCGCGCGAGCCTGGGGTCCAGAATGGGATTGCACGTTCATCACTCCGTCCACGTGGCGGGAGAGCCTTGACTCCGTAGATTTTGATTTGCTCTTCGTCGAGTCCGCATGGGCAGGTAATGGTAAAGCCTGGCAGTATCATCTCACTGGTACGAGCGCTCCTAGGCCAGCTTTTGTTGACATGGTCAATGAATTCAAGGAAAAATCCATTCCTGCGGTTTTCTGGAATAAAGAAGATCCACCACACTTCGAGGACTTCTTGGATTGTGCGAGACTCTTTGATTTCGTGTTTACCTCGGATGTACGAAAGATTGAGGATTACCGGCGAGAGCTTGGACACGATCGCGTGGCATCCTTGAGCTTCGGTGCACAGCCAGCTTTTCATAACCCTGTTCGCCCTTTAGTTCAGGAACGGCGCGACGTAGCCTTTGCTGGGATGTATTTTGCCCATAAGTTCCCGGAACGTCGTGAACAAATGGACATTGTGCTCGGCGGGGCCATAGACGTATCCCACAAACTTCCTCACGGAGTGGACATCTTTTCACGTCAACATGGGGGAGACGAGAAGTATCAGTTCCCTGTTCCATATGACCGTCATGTGGTTGGCTCGTTGGACTACGACCGAATGTTGTCGGCATATAAGTACTACAACGTTTTCCTTAACGTAAATTCAGTAGTCGATTCGCCGAGCATGTGTGCGCGTCGGATTTTTGAAATTACTGCTTCCGGTAGCGCCATTGTTTCCGCTCCTAGCGCCGCCATAAGTAACTTCTTCGACTCCTCCGAGGTCTTGGAGGTCTCGACTCGTGAAGAAGCCTCCAACGCAATTCGCAGTATCGTCCAGAGCCCCGAATTGCGTGATCGGATGGTGCACATGGGACAGCGACGTATCTGGACTGAACATACCTACGCGCATCGTGCTCGACAAGTTGAAGCATTCGTCGGGCTGCCACACGGGAAACCTGCCGTTGAGTCTATGGCGACTCGTCCAAAAGTTAGCGCTGTAGTCTCAACCATAAGGCCACATCAGTTAGGTCATATTCTTAGAACTCTAGGTGCACAAAAAGACGTCGATGTTGAACTCATCCTAGTGGCTCACGGATTCAATATAGACCGTAAAGAATTTGAAATCCTTGCCGCTGATGTAGGGATTACTAGTTTCAAGATTCTCGAGTTGAGTCGTGAATTGACTCTAGGCGATTGCCTCAACGGGGCTGTCGTTGAGGCTGCCGGCGACTTCATCACGAAGATGGATGATGATGATTTGTATGGGGAATACTATCTCTTTGATCAGGTATCAGCCCTCCGCTACAGTGGGGCTTCCTTGGTTGGTAAGCAGGCACACTTCATGTATCTGGCTGACTCTGATGCGACATTACTCCGCTTCGCTGAACGTGAGCACCGATTCACGAACATGGTCATGGGTCCAACGATGTTGGGACATGCCGAATTGTTCAAGTCCACGCCATTCCAGTCACGTAGTAGGGGCGAAGACACTCAATTCCTCCGCGATGTCATTAAAGGTGGCGGAACCATTTACTCCAGTGACCGCTACAATTTCATGCAGATGCGTGGCGCTGACGGGGAAGCGCATACTTGGGATGTGAGTGATGCGGAGTTAACCGCTACTGGTAGTATTCAATGGTTTGGACGCAACGAAAAGCACATCTTCTTTTAGGAGTAATGAGTGCGAGAAATCAGAATGAAACCAGGAAGGCAGTGACGATGAAAATCATGCTGCTAACACACTCATTTTCACCCGAGATCTCCCCGCCCCAGCGTCGTTGGTCCATCATTGCTGACGAGCTCGCAAATTTAGGACACGAAGTAACAGTTGTTACTCCAAAGCCGCATGGAAGATCAGTTGGTCAAGCCCCCGATCCAAAATTTAATGCTGGAATAACGATCCGTCGATACCCCTCACTTCGACGACCACGAACTATGGCCGGGAAGATAGCGAAACATGGGATTGACGCACTCGTTAGTTTTCCGTCGGCGCTTTCGGGTCCCAGACCTGACGTAGTTATCGCTACCGTTCCAGCATTGCCAACTCTGGTTATTGGTTATCTTGTAAGCCGTGTGCGCCGTAGCCCGTTTGTTGTGGACCTCCGAGATGCCTGGCCTGATCTTCTAAGAGAATCCAAGGTTCTCCGTTGGGCCTGGGTCGAACCTGTAGTTTCAAGAATGCTTGCAGTGCTCGTCAACCGTAGTGATCTTCTAGTTACAGTCACGAAAGGCCTAGCAACTAGGATGCGCCTTAACGGTGCAAGAAACGTCGCCACTGTCTCGAATGGTGTAGAACTTGACCGACCTGAAATGACCCTTCCTGTGGTGTCCCGTGGGGACAAATTGCGAGTTCTATATCTAGGTAACTTAGGCCGGAGCCAGGGGCTGGACACCCTGATTAGAACCATGCAGACTGTGGAAAGCCAAGTTGAACTACGTATCGTCGGACACGGCACTGAAAAAAGTAACCTGATGGAACTTGCAGATCAGCTTGGAGTCCGAGTTGATTTTCGAGACTCCGTATACGGCCAAAAAGTTTTAGAAAGCTATGCTTGGGCTGATACCTGTGTAGTTTCCTTGCGTCCAGATTGGCCAAGTTTTGATCACACTGTGCCCTCCAAGCTCTATGAGTTGCTCTATCTAGACCGTCACGTCACAGGTATGGTCAGGGGGGAAGCGGCAGATATTCTCATTGCCTCGCAATCAGGAGAAGTTGTCGTGCAATCCGTAAACGCCTTGGTTGCTCATCTGGTCGAACTGTTGGATCATCCGGAAAAGCTACGAACTGGAACCAAAGGTTCACAGTGGGTCCGCAAGAACGCGTCTCTTCGAGATTCTGGCAAGGTCTATGCATCTTTGCTTACGAATATTGTCAACACTCGACGCAAATAGTAGGAATTGAATCTTGAATACCCAGTTAGCACGTAATCTGGTCAGCACCGCTCGGCTCATTGTGTCGAATGTAAGTGATGACCCGAGCTACTTTGCACTTCAGTCCGCGAGGAAGTTCAGGAACAACGTGGTAGTGAAGAGTATTGATAGGATATTAGGCCAGAGAACCGCTCCACTTGTTGCTCGTTCGTTTTCCGCGATGCTTCGTGACGATAAAGCAGATCTGCATATGAGTTGTCAGAGGTGGCTTTCAGATTCTGATAATGGACGCGGGGCCGTGTTCTTGGCTAACTTGTGTACTGCCTCGGGTGACTGGGCAATGGCGGAGGAGCTTCTCAAAAGGGCAACACCATCTGCTGCCAGTGTGCGCGCGCGAGCTCGGTTGGCTTGGGCCCTCGGGAATATGCGAGACGCGATACGGATTCTCAGTGAAACAAGTCCAGGTCGACAGGCCAAGCACTATGCGTCCGAAGCATTGGTCTTCAGGGGACAGGAACCAAAGCTCGCACCGTTGAACATTCCTGGGTTCCTGGAGAATTTAACCCAAAAGGTCGTTTTTCTGGCAACTAATTCTCTTCCACATACGGGCAGTGGTTATGCTCAACGAACCCAATCTGTTTTGTCCGCTCTGGGGGATCAGGGCTGGGTTGCCAAGGCTGCGACGAGAGTGAACTATCCACTGAACATTGGGCAAATTAATGCCAGTATGTCTGACACAGTTGGTTCCGTCGAATATGAACGGCTTATTCCAAGTCCTGCAAAGCATGATTTGGCTGGCCGGATTCAGCAACAGTCAGAGGAACTGCTCAAAAAGGTACTCCGGGAACGGCCCTCAGTGCTTCATACAACAACAGACTTTTCCAACGCATTAGCGGTTAAAGCTGTTTCTGACGCAACTGGAATTCCTTGGATTTACGAGGTTCGCGGACAGTTAGCCGACACGTGGCTGTCGACGAGACCAGCGTCTGCTTCAACTTCAGAGAGATATCGGCTATTCATGGAGCGCGAAGCTTCCGCAGCTCGGGCGGCGAATCATGTATTTACCCTTGGACAAGCTATGAAAGATAATCTTGTGGATGCTGGCGTTGACGCCAGTAAGATTTCGATCGTCCCAAACGCAGTGGGAGAAACGTTCCTTGAGGCTCCGGCCGGCCGTCGTCACTCCCGGTTGGAATTGGGGCTCAACCCCGATGCTTTTTATGTGGGAACGGTTAGTAGTCTTGTTCCGTACGAAGGTCTGTCTGTGATAGTTGAAGCTGTCGCTGCACTGTCTCGTGAATTCCCCAATTTGCGTTTGCTCGTCGTCGGCGACGGTACTGATCGCGAAAATCTTCTAAGACTCGCTGAAAAGCTGGGAATCGCAGATCGCTGCGAGTTCCCGGGTCGGGTACCGAGAGGCCGCGCGCATCTGTATCACGCTGCATTAAATGTATTTGTCGTCCCCCGTATTGATTCCGCGGTCACTCGTTCCGTCACCCCACTCAAGCCCGTAGAAGCTATGGCTTCTGGAGTCCCTGTACTTGCGTCCGACCTTCCGGCGCTTCGGGAGCTAATTGTTGATGGTGAGAACGGTCACCTAGTCGAACCAGGGAATGTTGGAAGCTGGGTCTCGGCTATTCGTAATCTAATCGAACAGCCGGAGTTGTGTAGCCACTTGGGCAAGTCAGGGCGGGAATTTGTTCTAGAGAATCGCACCTGGCAGCAGAACGCCCAAAAGATTGTGGAAGTTTACGAGCAAGTAATAAGTAAAGCTTCGTGATTATGAAGCTGTTGTCGTTCTCAGGCATGCGATATGCTTTACGAGGCTTATCTTGCACTTAGTGTGCTAGTGGATCAGCCTGCAGGCCCTTTCGTAGGGAACATCGCTCGTACCAGAAGGAAAGTCACTTTAGTGAACAACATTAAAGAAGTCGCCGTAATCGGTTTGGGTTACATCGGATTGCCAACTGCCGCAATTCTTGCCTCGAAGGGCATCACCGTAAAAGGCGTCGATGTAACTCCTCGAACTGTAGAGGCAGTCAACAAGGGCGAGGTGCCGTTCGTAGAGCCGGCGTTGGGCGAATTCGTTTCCGCCGCGGTGGCTGCAGGTACCTTGTCTGCAAGCTTCGATACTCCAGAAGCTGAAGCGTACATTGTTGCTGTGCCAACGCCGTTCAACGATGACTACACCGCTGACCTGTCATACATTGAAGCTGCAGCAGAGGGCATCGCTCCAAAGCTCAAGGGCGGCGAACTGGTCATCCTCGAGTCGACCTCGCCTCCAGGTGCAACCCAGCACCTCTTCGACTACCTGCTGAAGAAGCGTCCCGACCTGAACAAGGACAGCCTGCTTGTAGCACACTGCCCAGAGCGCGTACTTCCTGGCTACGTCATGGAAGAATTGGTCACCAATGACCGTATCGTCGGCGGTATCACCCCAGAAGCTGCAGAGAAGGCCAAGGCACTTTACGAGACTTTCTGCCAGGCAGCTATTCTCACCACCGATGCTAAGACTGCTGAAATGGCAAAGCTGGTCGAGAACTCGTACCGCGACGTGAACATCGCCTTCGCTAACGAACTGTCGGTCATCTCCGACAAGCTGGGCATCGACGTTTGGGAACTGATTTCCCTGGCCAACCGCCACCCACGCGTAAATATTCTTCAGCCCGGTCCAGGCGTTGGCGGTCACTGCATCGCAGTTGATCCATGGTTCATTGTCTCGGCTGCTCCTGAAGAGTCAAAGCTGATCCGGATGGCTCGTAACACCAACGATGCGAAGCCGAACTGGGTTATCGACAAGGTTGTAGAAGCTACCAAACTCCCATCCTTCAACGGCAAGGTAGCGGTCATGGGTTTGGCTTTCAAGGCGAACATTGACGACATGCGTGAATCGCCATCGATTGCGATCGCTCGCAAGTTGGCTGAAGCCAACCCAACCGTCGAGTTCCTTGCAGTGGAGCCGCACGTAGAAGAATTGCCTAAGAATCTTGCGGGCATCGCCAACCTGAAGCTGGTTGCAACCGATGAAGCCCTAGAATCGGCAAGTGTAATTACTTTGCTGGTCGACCACGACCAGTTCAAGTCCGTACCAGCAACCGCGCTGGCCGGCAAGGAAGTTATCGACACTCGCGGTCTCTGGCGCTAGTTCTCCAAGCTGACAAGGTATATATCTATGAAGAAGATCATGCCGATCTATGGCACTCGTCCTGAGGCCATCAAGGTTGCGCCGATCGTCAAGGCTTTGAAAGAAGCTGACGAGTTCGAATGCGTTGTTGTCGTAACAGGACAGCACCGAGAAATGCTGGATCAGGTTAACGAGCTCTTTGGCATCACGCCGGACTACGACCTGGATGTCATTCAGCCGCGCCAGACCCTGAATGGTCTGCTTACTAAGACCATTGCTGGCCTTGACGAGATTTTCGAAAAGGAAAAGCCTGACGCTGTAGTGGTCCAGGGCGACACCACCACTTCGACGGCTGGCGCAATCGCGGCTTTCTACCGTGGTATCCCAGTGGTTCACGCTGAGGCTGGACTTCGGAGCTATGACATCTTCTCTCCATTCCCGGAGGAAGCCAACCGCAAGCTGACCAGCCAGATCGCCAGCCTGCATTTGGCTCCAACGTCGTTGAGCAAGCGTAACCTTGAGCGTGAAACGTTCAAGGGAAGTGACATCGTTATCACCGGTAACTCTGTCATTGACGCACTGCTGACTGTTGTCGAAAAGAAGGTTCCTTTCTCGGATCCCAAATTGGAAGAACTGGTTTCTTCTGACAAGCGCATCGTTCTGGTGACGACGCACCGTCGTGAGAACCAAGGCGAACCAATGCGCGGCATCGGCCGTGCATTGGCAAAGCTCTCCAAGGCGGAACCAGATGTTGAATTCATCTTGCCGTTGCACCGCAACCCTGCGGTTCGCGAAGCGTTGCTTCCGGAAATCGATGGACTGCCTAACGTGACTTTGACCGAGCCGCTGGCTTACGGCGAATTCACTCGCATCATTGATGCTTCGACCGTCGTCTTGACTGATTCCGGTGGCGTCCAGGAAGAGGCTCCAAGCCTCGGCAAGCCTGTTCTGGTCATGCGCCTGAACACCGAGCGTCCTGAAGCCGTTACCGCGGGTACCGTACGCCTGATCGGCACCGATGAGAAGCGCATCTTCGAATCGGTCACTGAGCTGTTGCATGATGAAGCGGCTTACAACGAGATGGCTAACGCTGTAAACCCTTACGGTGATGGCAGGGCTTCCGTACGTACCGTCGCTGCAATTGCAGAATTGCTTGGCGTAGGTTCGCGTATCGAGGAATTCGATTCCAGTCTGTCAGATCCAGAAGACATGATGCGGGCAACCAGCATCTAGTTCCGTTCAAAAGACCAGTTCAACACCAGTTGAACTGGTCTTTTCTGGTTTACACCGGAAAGAGTCATGCGATGCAGGCCCTCTCAATATGGTTTGCCTAGTTTTATCAGTACGATCGAATCATGATGAATCAAACTGCAATATTTATTGATGCCGGATTTCTGCTCTCACTAGGCGGTCATCGTGCCGCCGGAACAACCTTAAGATCAGCCTTCACAACACATTACGAGGCGCTGGTACGCGGGATCGTGCAAACCGTAAAGAAGAACACGGGTCTTAATAACCTCCGCGTTTATTGGTATGACGCCTCGAAAGACGGGCTATTTACTGAGCAGCATAAGCGGATTGGCTTGATACCCGGCGTTAAAGTGCGCCTAGGTCGTATCTCCTATAACGGCGAGCAAAAAGGTGTGGACCTGAGACTGGCGCTGGACCTTGTAGGGGTTGCCCGTAATGGCTCGGCATCAATTGCTTACTTGGTCTCCGGCGATGACGACCTCGCCGAGGCCGTCGAAGAAGCGCAAGACTTGGGCATGAAAGTAGTGTTACTAGGCGTAGCGAAATCCGATAGCCGTCTTGGAGTAGCCTCGGTGGCTGAACACCTGGCTTTGACCGCTGACTACATTGAAATCGTTCCGAATCAACTACTGGATAGCGCATTCACCAAGGTTCTTGAATGGGACAAGAATCATTCTGAAAAGACGTCTCTAATTGCTAGTGCGTCTTTGGAGGCAGAAGCAAAGCCAGCAGCGAAGCCATCGGTTCCTACTCCTGCCGTCATGGCTCAGAAGCCAGTTATCAGGCCAGCCGTTGAACCGGAAGCTGAACCTGTGGTGATCTACTCCAGTGGTGGTGAAGCTTCTGGCTATCAGGGTTCCGCGGCTTATGAGCAACAAGAGTTGAAGGTTGCAGAAGAGATCGGCGCAAAGGTTGCTGAATCCTGGCTTGCCTTCACGACACAGTCTGACGTAGTAGAACTAATTGCTGACAAGCCGCAGCTGCCACCCGAAATTGACAGGACTTTGCTCAAGGATTGCGCTCAAGTGCTTGGGGAATGGAAAACTGATCAGCAGATCATCCGCCGCACACTTCGTGGCGCCTTCTGGGAGTATTTGGGCAAGATCATGTGACGAGTCAGTACAATCTGGAAATCCGCTTTCTGACGCTAGCTAAGGTAAATTTATATCGTGACTTCTCAGCAGAAACCTTTTTACATCACCACGGCTATTTCTTACCCGAACGGTACCCCGCACATTGGGCATGCCTACGAGGTAGTGGCTACCGACGTTATGGCTCGATTCAAGCGCCTAGATGGTTTTGACGTCTTCTTCCTGACCGGCACCGATGAGCATGGCCAGAAGATGATGCAGACCGCAGAGAATCTTGGGGTCACGCCGGCTCAGCTGGCCCAGCGTAACTCGGATGCATTCCAGGCCATGAATGATGAGCTGGGCACTAGCTACGACCGCTTCATCCGTACCACTGATGCAGACCATCATGCGGCTGCGCAGGAACTCTGGCGCCGCATGGAAGCCAATGATGACATTTACTTGGATAAGTACGCAGGATGGTACTCAGTACGCGATGAGGCCTTCTACACAGAAGACCAGACGGAAGTGCGCGAGGACGGCATTCGCTATGCCGTTGAAACCGACACCGAAGTTACTTGGACTGAAGAAGAATCCTACTTCTTCCGCTTGTCCAAGTACCAGGACAAGTTGCTGGAGTACTACCAGAACAACCCTGAATTCGGCGCGCCACGTTCCCGCTTCAATGAAGTAGTACGGTTTGTCGAGGGCGGTCTGATGGACCTTTCGATCTCTCGAACAACCTTTGATTGGGGCATCCCGGTACCGGGCAACGAGAAGCATGTCATGTACGTGTGGGTAGATGCCCTGACCAATTACCTGACGGGCGTTGGATTCCCGGACGTTGAGTCTGCTTCTTTCCAGAAATACTGGCCGGCAGATGTCCACGTGATCGGCAAAGACATCTCTCGATTCCACGCGATCTACTGGCCAGCATTCCTGATGTCTGCAAAACTGCCATTACCTAAGCGAGTCATGATCCATGGATTCCTGCATAATAATGGCGTGAAGATGTCCAAATCCCTGGGCAACACTGTTTCCCCAGATGATTTTGTGAACCGTTATGGCTTGGACCAGGTACGCTACTTCTTCTTGCGTGAAGTTCCGTTCGGTGCCGACGGCAGCTACAACCACGAGACCATCGTTGCCCGTATTAACGGTGACCTGGCCAATAACTTCGGCAACCTTGCACAGCGTTCACTTTCGATGGTCGCAAAGAACTGTGGGGGAGTAGTCCCGACCCCGGGCGAATTGCTGGAAGCTGATCAGCAGATTCTGGAAGCAGCCGGCAAGCTGCTGGAAATCAACCGCGATGCTTTCTCGCGTCAGGAATTCAGCAAGGCACTTGAAGCCGTTTGGCACGTTCTGGGCGACACCAACGCCTACTTCGCTGAGCAGGAGCCATGGAAGCTGAAGAAGTCCGATCCCGAGCGTATGGCTACAGTCTTGTACGTGACCATTGAGATTGTCCGCAAGGTTGCGTTGCTGCTTCAGCCAGTATTGCCGCAGGCCATGACTTCTATGCTCAATGCGTTGGCAGTTGGCGAAGGTTCGGCGCGAACTTTCGAGTCCTTTGATAGCGCTTTGGTCCCAGGCACTGAGCTCCCAGCTCCTTCTCCTGTGTTCCCACGCTACGAGGAAGAGAAGTAAAAATTTTCCTGAGAGGAAGTTGAGGTGTTCTGCTTGATTCGGAATCAGAGCAGAACACCTCAATTTTTTTCATTCAGTCAGGGTGTGACGACTCCGGTCTGGTAGGCGATGACTACAGCCTGGACCCGGTCACGAGCTTCCAGTTTGGCCAGAATATGGCCCACATGGGTTTTGACTGTGGCTTCTGACAGGAATAGTTTTTCTGCGATTTCCGGGTTGGAAAAGCCTTCTGCAATCAAGCCAAACACTTCCCGCTCGCGAGGTGTCAGCGATTCAACAGCGGCAATTAGGTGGTCTTTGTGCTGTGACGAGCTCTTCTTGAGCATTGGCGCCATGTGGTCCAGCAACCGTCGAGTGGTCGATGGTGCTATGACGGCATCACCGCGATTGACGGTGCGTACTGACTCCAAGAGTTCTTCTGGGGGTGCATCTTTCAAAAGAAAGCCGCTGGCGCCGGCTTGAATGGCGCTTAGCGCATATTCATCCATGTCGAAAGTCGTCAGCACGATAATCTTGGGACCATCTGCTGCTTTCTTATCTGGATCCAGTAGGCGTTCAGTAGCTTCGATGCCGTCCATTTCCGGCATTCGCACGTCCATCAAGATGACATCCGCCTGAGCCATCAGTGGTGCAGCTAGTGCTTCACGGCCATTGCCAGCTTCAACAATGACTTCCATATCCTCTTGGGAATTAATGAGCATTCTGAAGCCACTGCGAACCAAGAGCTGATCATCGACCAGGCCGACCTTGATGGCATCTGTTTTAGGCATTTGAATATTAGTCCTCGGTGTAAGGGATGGAAACATTAACGACGAAACCGCCCCCGGTCCGGGGGAGTGCAGTGCAGGTACCTTCATATAAGGCTACGCGTTCTTTCATTCCCTGCAGACCTTGTCCTACGCCTTCCAAGACGATGGAACCGGCGCCTCGCCCATCGTCGCTGACGCTCAAATTCAAGCCTCGGGAAGTCCACTCAATATGGACTTGGGTCTGCGTGTCAGGACCAGCGTGCTTAATGACATTCGTGAGCGATTCTTGAACGCATCGATAGATTGTGAGCTCCGCGCCTGCCGGTAGTTCTTTCCGCGGGGTACCAGAAGTTTCGAGATGGACATTCAGTCCGGACACGGCAACGCTTTCTACGAGTTCAGGTACGTTTGCCAATGACGGAAGAGGGCGATTCTCCAATTCCTCGTCTTTGCGTAGAACTCCCAGGAGCCTGCGCATTTCTTTCAGCGATGCGCGGCCCGTATCTGAAACTGTTTTCAGGGTCTCGATGGCAATCTCCGGGTCTTTCGCCGCCGCGTATCGTGCCCCGTTAGCCTGGGTGATGATGACAGAGAGCGAATGGGCCACGATGTCATGCATCTCGCGAGCGATGTGGTTTCTCTCGTCGGAAGCTGCCAGGGCGCGCTCGGTGAGGCGTTCTTTCTCGAGGCGTTCGGCATGATCCCTCAGGGACTTCATGGCCAGACGCCTCGTTCGCGCTAAGTCACCGAAGGTCCAGGAAAGGGTGACAACCAATGCAAGACCCACGAAAGAAATCATCATGTCGAAGGTGAAGACGGGGGATGGATCAGGCGAGTACCTTGAGGCGCCGAACATGCTGAACGTCGCCAACAACGCGCCAATCAGACCCAGCCCCAGCGTGCTGAATGACTGCCAGCGTTTCCCGTAGACAGCCATGGTGTAAACCATGATTGGAACGGATACTTGCGAGAACATCATTAGCCCGTCAAAGCCCAGTTGCAATACATGCCCGGTGGCGACAACGAGGGTCGCTGCCCATGGGCAGCGACGCCGCACCATCAGCGGAGCTGACTGGAGAAGAGAGAGACTCAGCACGGCGAGAACGGCGGCAACTGACATCGAAGAAGCGAGGCTGAGAGCGGCCGGTATGCAGAACAGCGTGTACAGCAGGCCGGTGATGAAATCTACCCGTCCGGGATTCTCGCGGATCCAACCGTCAATTCGACGGTGGGGATTGGCAAAGATCAAGAGTTCCTGCAATTCAACGTTTTAGTAGCTGTTGATCCGTATAGCGAAGCAAAGGACCTGTTTATCCAAGGTTATCGGCAATGAAGACGGCGATGCCTCATGCCCAGGGAGGAAATATGTTCGCGGAAACTCATCAGATCTCATTATTTGAGATGAACTCTCAAATGGCGGACGCTAGTCGATAGAATCTGTGCCATGGGAAATGTAATTGATATTGCGGTCATTCCGGGTGACGGTATTGGCCCAGAAGTTGTTGCCGAAGCGGTTAAGGTTCTGAAGTTCGTCACTAATGGTGGCAAGAACGAGATCAAGCTGACCGACTACAAGCTTGGTGCAGAGCATTGGCTGGCGACTGGCGAAACACTTCCAGATGCGACGCTGGAAGCTCTTAAGAAGCACGATGCCATTCTCTTCGGCGCGGTTGGCGCTGCCCCTGGAGATACGCGCATTCCGTCAGGAATTATCGAGCGCGAAATGCTTCTGAAGCTCCGCTTCTCGCTGGATCATTTCGTGAATCTGCGTCCGGCTAAGCTCTATCCTGGAATTGAGAGCCCCCTGGCTAACCCCGGTGAAATTGACTTCGTGGTGGTTCGCGAAGGCACCGAAGGCCCTTATGTAGGCAACGGCGGTTCTGTGCGCACGGGCACCGCGCATGAAATCGCTACCGAAGTATCGGTGAATACCGCCTACGGTGTGGAACGTGTTGTCCGCGACGCCTTCCGCCGTGCATCAGAACGTGAACGCAAGCGTGTCACGCTGGTGCACAAGCACAACGTGCTGGTGCACGCGGGGCATTTGTGGAAGCGCACTGTCGAAATGGTGGCGCAGGAATTCCCAGAGGTTACCCACGATTACCTGCACGTGGATGCGGCTACCATCTTCCTGACCACGGATCCATCGCGTTTCGATGTGATTGTCACTGACAACCTCTTTGGCGACATCCTCACCGACCAGGCCGGCGCCATTACCGGTGGTATTGGCTTGGCCGCCAGTGGCAACATCAATATGGACCGTACCTACCCATCGATGTTCGAGCCGGTTCATGGTTCCGCTCCGGATATTGCCGGCCAGCAGAAGGCAGACCCAACCGCGGCGATTCTGTCCGTGGCACTGATGCTTGATCACCTCGGGTTGGCTGAAGAAGCTCGCACAGTTGAGCAAGCTGTTGAAAAAGAGATCACTTCACGTCAAGAATTGACCGATAATCGCACCACAAGTGAAATTGGCGATGCAATTGTGGCGTTACTGGCATAAGCTGAAAGTGACGTTTCTGGTTAGCTGATAGCCAGTAGCAAATTCCACGAACTGATGTTCCGCTGAGGCGTGGAGCATCCGTTCTTTGTTTATTGAACTAGGAAGTCCAGGGTAGATGGAATTCACCGAAAATCTCTCAACGAATCGCAAGAGCGAACAGGACCGAGCCGGTGTCTTGGCTAATCCTGGGTTCGGAGACTTCTTCACTGACCACACCGCAGTCATCGACTGGTCAGCAGACGATAGCGGCCGTAACGGTGAATGGCATGATGCCCGAATTGAGCCATACGGCCCTATCGCCATGGACCCGGCCGCCTCGGTCCTGCATTATGGCCAGGAAATCTTCGAAGGCCTCAAGGCCTACCGCCATGCCGATGGTTCGGTATGGACTTTCCGCCCGCAGGCCAACGCTGCCCGCATGAACAAGTCCGCTCAGCGCCTAGCACTCCCGCAGCTGGATGAGGACGTTTTCGTCGACTCGCTGCGCAAGCTGGTAGCAACGGATATCGATTGGGTTCCTACCGGTGACGGCGAAGCCCTGTACCTGCGTCCATTCATGATTGCTACCGAAGCATTCCTTGGTGTGCGTGCAGCGCGTGAGGTTTCCTACCGCGTCATCGCATCTCCAGCAGGCAATTACTTCGGCGGCGAACTCAAGCCAGTGGCTATTTGGGTATCAAAGAACTACGCACGAGCAGGCCGAGGCGGTACAGGTTCGGCTAAGTGCGGTGGCAACTACGCGGCCTCGCTCGTAGCCCAGCTGGAAGCTGAAGAAAACGGCTGCAAGCAGGTTCTGTTCCTTGACTCCTTCAATGACAATGCCGTTGAAGAGCTCGGGGGCATGAATGTCTTCTTCGTGACGAAGGACAACAAGCTGGTGACCCCAGCGTTGACCGGAACCATCCTTGAAGGCGTGACCCGTTCGTCGGTCATCCAGCTCGCGAAGGATCGCGGCATGGAGGTCGAAGAACGCAAGATCACCCTGGATGAGTGGCGTGAAGGCATCGCCTCAGGCGATATTGCCGAGGTCTTTGCTTGCGGTACAGCAGCGGTGATCACCCCTATCGGCCTGCTGAAGAACGGCGAAGAGCTCATCGGCGATGAGAACGCTGCAGCCGGCGAAGTGACCATGTCCATTCGCGAAGAACTGCTGGGAATCCAGCGGGGCACCGTGGAAGACCGTCATGGTTGGCTGGAGCGTCTGGCGTAAGAAGTCTTTCTGCGCTGAGGCATCCTCGTGACGTGGTGTTTCGGGGATGCCTTGCTGTCTTTAGCAATCAAATTTAATTATCTGTAGGGATTTAATTAGATACCGGATTGTTGAATGTAATCACCATATACAGTGAGATGGAGAATGATTGTCAGCTGAAAACAGAAAATCTTCTAAAAAGCTGTCTCGACGATCAATACTAGGATTGTCGTTAGCAGGAGTTGGGGCAGTCGGGCTATCGATTTTAAGTCCGAAGCCCACCGATCTTGCTGATCGCCACCAAGCTGATCTACATGGATCTCCTTCACATCCGCCCTATCCAGATGAGAATTTTTTAGCTGACCCGAACTATCTGACTGCGCTTTCGGCTGGAGCATCAATCAAAGGGCATGGGAAAACATTCAAGCGCGCGTACTCGATTCTTAATGTGAATGATGTTATTGAGTTAAGGAACTTCCGGGGATCAGCGATACCTTGGATCGCAGCATCAATTGTTGGTAAGAATAATGAACTACAAATAGTCGATATGATTGCTCGAGAAACGGTCTATGTTCTCAATTTGCCTGAGGGAGCTGGCAACGGTATTGATTCCATGGTCTGGAACGAACGAAAACAACGTCTGTACTTAAGCGTAGATTCGGGTGTGCTTGTGTGGGATCCGAAAAGTCCGCACACCATCTCACCAATGGCAAAGGTGGCGGGCGGTGCAGCCCTTTACTCGCTCACGGTAGACGAAATTGGTCAGATCTGGGGTGGTTGCTATCCGCTCGGAAGTGTTTTTCGTATTGATCCCGATACGCTGGAAACCAAAATATTCCCTAGGCTGGCGGATGATTCTGACTACGTTAGAAGCTTGGCGATCGATAAAACTGGTCGTGTCTGGGCCGGAACGGGATCCCAAAATCCGCGGGTCTTTACTTTTGAACCTTCCGCTCCTGCTCAGGTTAGGGAAATCCCGCTTCCGAAGCAGATAGAACACGGATTCGTGGGTCGTCTGGACATCGTTGACCAGCAAATTGCGGCTAGTGTCAGCTATATCGAGTCGCCATTATTTTTAGACACCGTCTCGAACCAGTGGAGTTCCCCTGTTCAACGGATCTGGAGTGGCCGAATTGCGACTCCGTCCGTAAAGGGTTATTACTATTCAGTTTCTGATGGATATGTTTACGCCACTTCAATAAAAAGTCACAGAGACAAGATCCTGGGCAGGGTCTATGGCAAAGAAATCCTGCAAATCATTTCTACGGTGGGGCGAGTACTTGTCGTAAGTGGAACACTTTATGGTCTTCTGATTGAGTCAATTGAACTTTCAACCAATAAAGATTCCCACAGTTTCAGTGTGGCGCTCTCCAAGAGTGCATTAGGTATCCATTCGTTGATGGGACATAGCGACGGAAAAGTATACTTAGGTGGTTTCATGGGTGCCGGACTGATCTCTGTGAACCCGGAAGGTGGGGAAACTTGGAATTCTCGCCAAGACGAGTCATCGATCAATCAAATTGAAGGCATGATCGAATTTGACGCGGAAACTAGTTATATCGGTTCATATGGATACGCAGATATTATTAGTGTCAAATCTTCGAGTAGTTCGCAAGACCATAACTTTTCCAGAATTGCTCGACTCAGCCAAAAGTATTCTCAGTCTCGCCCCTTTGGATGGGCTGCCAACGATGAAAACGTGTTCTTTGGCACCGTTCCGGAGTATGGAGTCGCGGGTGGCGTGCTGGGAATGATCGATCCTCAAGCCGATGAACTCGAGTGGGTCATGCATGGCAACGGTGACGGCTTCATTCGCCATCATTCGATAATCGGCCTAATTGCTGACAGTGATTATTTGTACGGCACTACTTCTATTAGCAACGGTCTTGGTGCGACTGAAGGTGCTGGTGCCGGCAAAGTCTTCAAGATGCATATCGCCACGAAGAAAGTACTATGGGAGGTATCTCCGATCGTTTCAGCGGGTGCGTTATACGCCCCAGCTCTTGTGAACGGAATGGTTGCAGTAGCGGACCTTCAAGGAATAGTGTTCCTAGACGCCACAAATGGATCGGTAAGGAAGCGCCACGTCGTGAATGACGTCAGGAATGCATCCTTCAAAGCAGGATGGCGTAGTGCAGATTTAATAGCGACTCTCGATGGCAGTAAAATGATACATACGGCTGCTGGCTATATTTCTATTTTGGATTTCAGCGAGGGGAAGACGCATCGGGTCGTCAGTCAAATTCCCGGTGCCAAGTACGGGCCGCGCCTAACTCGCGCGGCAAATGGGAATATATATGGCACTTTTAATGACACTGATTTAGTTGAGCTATCGATTTCGCCAGACGGCGTCCTCGACTAAGTTCCCAATCTAATGACTAATCGGATTGTCAACTCAGGCTAAAGTCGAATGGTTGATATATCACAGTCCGCAAAGGCATAGTTTAGGCTTGTATTCATGCGCATTGCACGATTTGTAGTAGATAGCGACCCGCTGTACGGCGTCGTCGACGGTAACGATATTCATGTTTTGGCTGGAGATCCATTTTTCCAGGGGATTAAGACCACTGGTGCTACGCACTCCTTGGATGATGTTCGGTTGGTAGCCCCGATCATCCCTCGCTCAAAGGTCGTGGGCTTTGGCCGCACGTACCGCGAGCACGCCAAGGAACTTGGAAATGAAGTTCCTGCTGAGCCACTGATGTTCTTGAAGCCGAATACTTCCGTAGTCGGCCATGGAGACCCCGTCACCCTGCCGGCGTTTTCAAACGAAGTTTCCTTCGAAGGTGAACTTGCCGTGGTGATCGGCCGTATTTGCAAGGACGTTCCAGCCGACAAGGCGCAGGACGTGATCTTCGGCTACACCGTAGCAAATGACCTGACCGCCCGCGATGCTCAGCGCACCGATCCGCAGTGGGCTCGTGCCAAGGGCTTTGACGGTTCCTGCCCGCTGGGCCCGTGGATTGAGACCGAAATTGCCGACCCGGATGATCTGGGAATTATCAGTCGCGTCAATGGCGAGGTTCGCCAAGATGGAACTACCAACGACATGATCTGGCCAGTCAACGAATTGGTTGCTCGTGCTTCCGAAGCTTTCACCTTGCTGCCAGGCGATGTCATCATGACCGGCACCCCGGCAGGCGTCGGCCTAGTAAATGCAGGCGACGTTGTAGAAGTGGAAGTCGAAGGTATCGGTTCATTGCGAACCGTCTTCCGTCGCTAGGAACCATCACTGATGTTGTGAGGCTTTCGATCGCTAATGTGATCGGGAGCCTCGCGCTTTAACTGCAAGTTTCTTTGCAGAAGGCATAGAATGAAAACATCATGACTGATCTTTCGTTGATTCCCGTTGTTACCGAAGATACCCCGGTACGCGTTCGTTTTTGCCCATCCCCAACTGGTACCCCTCACGTAGGTTTGATCCGTACTGCCCTGTTCAACTGGGCCTACGCGCGTCACACCGGCGGCAAAATGGTCTTCCGCATCGAAGACACCGATGCCAAGCGTGACTCCGAGGAAAGCTACAACCAGCTTTTGGATGCTCTGGCTTGGTTGGGTATCGATTGGGACGAGGGCGTCAACGCGGGCGGTCCGCATGAGCCATACCGCCAGTCGCAGCGTGGTGACATCTACGAGGACGTCATTGCCAAGCTTCGTACTGCAGGCCATCTGTACGAGTCCTACTCGACACCAGAAGAAGTTGAAGCACGCCACAAGGCAGCCGGTCGTGACCCGAAGCTGGGCTACGACAACTTCGACCGCGAACTGACCGATGAGCAGAAATCCGCGTTCAAGGCCGAGGGTCGTGAACCGGTATTGCGTGTTCGCATGCCGGATCACGACATTACCTTCAATGACCTGGTACGTGGCGAGATCACCTTCAAGGCTGGATCCGTTCCCGACTATGTGGTGGTGCGCGCCAACGGCAAGCCGCTATACACCTTGGTCAACCCAATCGATGATGCGCTGATGGGCATTACCCACGTACTTCGTGGTGAAGATCTGTTGTCCTCGACTCCACGCCAGGTCGTCTTGTATGCGTTGCTGCACGATATCGGCGTTGCCCAGTACATGCCGCGCTTTGGCCACCTGCCATACGTTATGGGACAGGGCAACAAGAAGCTCTCCAAGCGTGATCCAGAATCCAGCGTATTCCTGCACCGCGACAATGGTTTCATCCCGGAAGGCCTGCTGAACTACCTCGCGCTGCTTGGCTGGTCGCTAAGTGCTGATGAAGATATCTTCTCGCGTGAACAGCTGGTAGAAGCTTTTGATGTAGCAGATGTGCTGTCCAATCCTGCCCGCTTCGATGTGAAGAAGGCAGAAGCAATCAACGGAACCCACGTGCGCATGCTCGAAGCACAGGATTTCCGTGATCGTTTGGTTCCTTACCTGAAGGCCGCTGGCCTGGTGGGCGAAGAGTTGACTGAACGTGAAAACGACATCCTAGACCAGGCTGCGCCGCTGGTGCAGGAACGTATTGCCCTGTTGGGTGAAGCGACCGACATGCTTGAATTCCTCTTCAAGTCTGATGACGAAATTGTCATTGATGAGAAAGCGCTCAAGGGAATGCCAGCAAACCTGGTTGAGGTTGTCGATGCTACTGTCCAGGGCCTCGAAACCCTTACCGAATGGAATGCCGAAACCATTCAGGCAGCACTGCGCACGAAGCTAGTGGACGAACTGGAACTGAAGCCTCGTCAGGCATTCGGACCAGCCCGCGTTGCTATCTCCGGAAAGCGCGTATCTCCACCGCTCTTCGAGTCCATGGAAATTCTTGGACGCGAGTCGAGCCTCAAGCGTTTGCGCGCATTTGGTGAGTCCCGCTAGCTATTCGCCGAAAGCCCGCTGAAAAGCACTTTGAGCGCCTCGGATGGTTCCAGTCCTGTGACTGGTCCTGTCCGAGGCGTTCGCTTTGATTTTGATGACGCTCTCGTAGATTTGCAAACGTCCGCAATCCGCGTTTATCGTCCATGTCCGAGCCGGAGCTGGCGCATCTGTATCCTGAGCGACTGGCCGGGATTGAGGCAGCTTTTGCGGATGATGGTGATTAAGCTCGGGAGAGGTACATGGCAGGCGGGCTCGCGTTGATGGAACAGCGAGCAGTGCGGATGCCGCGTGCGTACAGTTCGGCAGGATTAACCACGTCCAGCGGCTAAGCCTAAACCCCATTTTTGCCCCGTTCCTTGGCCGGTACGCTGAACTGGAGCGTCTGCCGGCGCAGGCGCTTTGAATAGGGGATGACCCTGTTGGCGGCTATCAATGTGCCGTTGACGCGGGACTCCAGTATTTTCTCGCGGACAGTGCCTCACTTCACAAGAATTTCTCTGGTTGGCTAGTGGAGGCTTTTGGATCTCTGACAGCTGTTCTTTGCTGATTTTCCGCGGATTCTGCGTGGGGTACCGGCAGCGAGGCTCGATTTGTGTACTGAACATTAGGCCGGTATAGTTTTATCTCGTGCTACGGCAGTGGCCGGAATGATGCTCAGCTGAAATCCGGAAAGGCCAAGTCACAGTGGGATATGGTGTAATTGGCAACACAACGGTTTCTGGTTCCGTCATTCTAGGTTCGAGTCCTGGTATCCCAGCGCTTCACCAAAGAGATTTGGTGAGCTGAAGATTAATCTTCAGCATACGGCCCCATCGTATAGCGGCCTAGTACTCCGCCCTCTCACGGCGGCAACACGGGTTCGAATCCCGTTGGGGTCACCACAGTAAAACCGCGGAGAATTCCGCGGTTTTTGCGTTTCCCGGACAAAATCTGTATCAGGCTTGCGGGTTTCCCTGTTGGCATGAGGCAAGATAGTTCTCATGGAGTCGAATTCAGATCTGGCTAAGAGCTCAGGGCAGGAAACTGCCTCGCAAACCGAAATTGGCAGTGATTCCGCGGCGCGTTTGAGCGAGCTCCAGAAGCTGCTCGAAGAGCTTTCCTTTGTAAATGGCCAGCCACGAGAAGCCTCTGCGTTCGAAGAACTGCGCAACAAGGCATTGCATCAAATCTCGGACTACCTGATTCCACGAGTTTCGAATCTCGGCGCACCGCTACTGGTGGTCGTCGGTGGCTCCACGGGCTCGGGCAAATCGACTCTTGTCAATTCCCTTCTGGGGGAACCGGTCAGTCTTTCCGGCGCTGTGCGTCCGACCACGCGAACTCCGGTCTTGGCTTTCAACCCTGTTGACCAATCCTTCTTTGAATCTGAACGGATTCTTCCCGAACTTAAACGCGTAGCCGGCCGTGGCTTCAATGCCGATGCCGGAGCAGCCAGTAACCACGCGCTGTTGATGACGCCTCGTGAGCAGGTACCACGAGGTTTGGCCATCCTCGATGCCCCGGATATCGACTCGGTTTCCGACGAGAACAGGGAATTGGCGGGCCAGCTTCTGAACGCAGCAGATCTGTGGATTTTTGTCACCACAGCCAATAGATACGCTGACGCTCTTCCCTGGGATATGCTCACAGAAGCTGGCGCACGGAAAATTACTGTCTGCGTCGTCTTGAACAGGGTGCCACCTGGAGCCGAAGACGATATTGTTCCGGATTTGAAACGCCTGTTAAGCGAGAAGGACCTGGATCCGTCGTTGCTGCATGTCCTGAACGAGACGCACCTGGATGACCAGAAATTGATTCCAAGTGAGCACGTGGAACCCTTGCTCGCGTGGCTGAACTCACTGGCAGCAGATTCCGCTAAACGGCAGCAGATTGCGGCCCAAACACTTGATGGCGCGTTGCGGCGCACCACCGCAGATGTCAGTGAGTTAATCGCTGAACTGCGAGAGCAGGAAAAACAGCTCGGTGAATTGCGAGCCCTTACCAATGAGCGCTTTGAGCAATCGCTGGCCAGAATTAACGATTCGCTCAATGACGGCTCATTGCTGCGTGGCGAAATCCTGGCCCGGTGGCAGGACTTCGTAGGAGCGGGCGAGCTGCTGCGCGGAATCGAAGGCGCCATTGGACGGATGAGGGATCGAGTTGGCGCATTTCTGACTGGTAAACCGCCAGCGACCCATCGTGTTGAACAAGCCATCGAATCAGGCCTGCACATGGTCTTCATTGCCGAGGCAACCAAGGCCTGCCATGACGTTGACAGATCGTGGAAGAACACGCCATTTGGCCAAGCGCTACGCTCTAATCTGCAATCGCCGCGCCCGCCACAGGATCTCAATGAGCAAGCTTCGGAAAGCATCCGGCTCTGGCAAAAAGATGTCTTGGACATGATTCGCCAGGAGGGCGCCGGGAAGCGCAAGACGGCCCGCATGGCGGCATTTGGAGTCAACGGGGTGGCAGTCATCCTGATGGTCGTGGTCTTTGCGTCAACAGCGGGCCTCACCGGTCTGGAAATCGGTATTGCCGGCGGCTCCGCATTGGTAGGGCAGAAGCTGCTGGAAGCAATTTTTGGCGAGGATGCGGTACGTCGCATGGCCACCAAAGCCCGCAAGATGCTTGACGCCCGGGCACGGGATCTACTGGATAGGACCTCGTCGATCTACCTGGACGAGCTAGCTGCAAAATCGCAGCCGGAGCTTGCCGATCGATTGGGCAAGATTACCTCAGCCTTGAGCAGCAAAGGGGCTCACTAATGTCCGAGCGCAAGATTCTCAGAGCAGTCAGCGGTCTCAACTCGCAAATCAACAGCATCGTGGAAGCGATGCAGCTTGCAGAACCATATCTGGAACCAGAAACCATCGATCTAGCCGCGGACGTTATCACGCGTGCTGAATCCCGGCGCCAGCTTTCATCCGAACATGTGGTTGTAGGACTTTTCGGTGCCACGGGCAGCGGAAAATCAACGATGTTCAACGCTTTGGTAGGAGAGCAACTGGCCGCCACGGGTGTCATTCGCCCGACTACTACTGATACTGTCGCTGCAATCTGGGAGCCAGAGGGATCAAGCGAGTTACTGGACTGGCTGGAAGTGACTACTCGCCACGTCATGGGCGATCAGGGCAGCCGGGCGCAACCTGGAAAGAAAAAGAAGTTCGACTCCGGTCTCTTGCTGTTGGACCTACCCGACATGGATTCCACGGCAGTGGATCACCACAAGATTGCTGCTCGTTTGGTGGGCCAGGTGGATTATCTGGTATGGGTGCTCGATCCGCAGAAATACGCCGACGCGTCAATCCACCATGGATATCTCAATTCCCTGCGCAGCCAGCAGGGGAACCTGCTGATCGTCCTGAACCAGATTGACAAGATTGCAGAACAAGAACGCAAGCAAGTCGTCGATTCCTTGCGCGGCATCTTGGCAACCTCCGGCTTGGAGAACCTTCCCATCGTTTGCGCCTCTGCTGCCACGGGCGAAGGGATCGCAGATGTGCATGCCAAGATTGCGGCCGCGGCGAAAAACAAGGCACTTTCCACGCGTCGGCTCCGCGCAGATGTTGATCAAGTCATCCACCGATTGAGTGAGGAACTCCAGGTGGAAAAGGTGCGCCTGCCTAGCCAGCTGCACCAAGCAGAGCTGGAGCGTGTGATCGCAAAAGCGCACGGCGCCCAGTACATTGCTGACGCAGTGGAGACCTCCTACCTGCTTAGGGGTGCTTCGCGAACAGGGTGGCCGTTGACCACGTGGCTGGTCAAGCTGCGCAACGATCCGCTGAAGCGGATGAATCTTGGGCGCCGGCATGAAGACCCGGAATTATCCTTGACTTCGCGTCCAGAGCTTTCTGTAGCGGAGACTGCGGCTATCGAACATGGCATCGACCAGTATGTTTCCGAGGCATCCAATGATCTTCCGGAAAGCTGGAAAGAACCACTGCGTGAAAAGGTGCACGCGAATACGGAGGTCCTAGATGACGGCATCGATGCGGCTATAGCCGGCACACCGCTGGGTGTTGAACGGCCATCGTGGTGGTGGCCGGTAGCCAAAGTCATCCAATGGGTGGCACTTGTTGCGGCCCTGGGCGGAGCCTTGTGGCTCGCGGGGTATCCGGTGGCTGGATACTTCCAATTCGACCTGCCACAGGCTCCCCGGGTCGAAGGAATCGCCGTCCCGACGCTGCTGGTTTTCATAGGAATACTGCTGGGTATTGTCCTTGGCTTGGCTTGCTCGTTTGTCAACCGAATAGTCGCTAAAGTTAAGCGTAGGAAAGCGTTGAAGAACATTGAACGCTCGGTATCCCACTTGGTCAGGCAGGCCGTGATTGATCCTGTTGACCAGCATTTGGACACCTTCAATAGTTATTCAGCATTGATCACCTCAGCAGCCAAGAAAGCCGATTAGAACTCTGTGACTACAAACCAACCAAACGTCGACGCAACGGTAGGTGACCTTGGGGAACAAGGCATCCTGGACGCGATGTTGCCGCTGCTTGATTCAGAACAAGCAAGTCTCGGGCCTGGCGATGACGCAGGCGCGCTGCGCGTGCGCGGAACGGAAGTTCTCGTCTCCGTGGATACCCTGGTTGAGAATCAAGATTTTCGGTTGATCTGGCCCAGCGGGCTAGAGCACAGAGCCTATGACATCGGGTGGAAATCCATTGCACAAAATGTTTCGGATATTAATGCGATGGGCGGTCACGCAACTGGCGCCGTGATTTCTTTGTCCCTGCCGAAAGGCACTTCCGTGGAATGGGTCAGGGACTTCAGCCGCGGCATAGCCGAGGCTATTCAGGGACTTGGCGCACAGGAACTTACAATTCTCGGGGGAGACCTCGGGAAGTCCCAAGAAATTTCCGTTACCACTACAGTTCTGGGCGAATGCGAGCATGGCAAGGTCCTGAGGAGCGGAGTCCAAGTTGGCGACCGCATTGCCGTGGCGGGACGTGTCGGTGCTGCTGGGGCAGGGCTTTCCGTCCTGGAACATGATCGCAACGAACAAGGCTGGAGCCGGGCGGTGCGCCGGCTGGTCCAGGCGCAGTGCCGTCCCGTGCCACCGTTGGAATCCGGCCCGCGTGCCGCGGAAGCGGGTGCTACAGCCATGATGGACATATCTGATGGGCTGATCCGTGACGCTGGTCGCTTGGCCAAAGCCAGCCATGTGAATCTCGAGTTAGAGTCTTCCGCATTGCAGGATTATGCTGTTCGCTTGGAAGCCGCCTCAGAACTGACCGGCACCGATCCAATGTCGTGGGTATTGTACGGCGGCGAAGATTTTGGACTCCTTGCTGCCTTCCCAGAGGGAATTGAAATCCCAGAGGAATTCACCGTAATTGGTGCTGCCAAGCCGGCCAATGGTCGCCGCGCAGTAGTGAAACTCGATGGCAAGGTCGCAAAGCCTGAGACAGGCTTTGACCACTTCGGCTAGCTGCTCCGAACGTGCTCCATGAGCTGGCTACGCGCGGTCATTCTGGATGCGCAGCAGTTCGGAAAGCTCGTGGGCGGCGCTAGTCACGGCTTCGTGGTGAATTTTCCCTGGCTGGCGCGTGAGCCGTTCAATCGGGCCGGATAAGGACAGCGCCGCGATGACTCGTCCGGATTGCCCTCGAACTGGTGCTGATACGGAAGCAACACCTGGCTCGCGTTCTCCCAGCGACTGGGCCCAACCACGTCGACGGACCCCAGCCAGAATTGTCGGCGTGAAGCGCGCGTGATGCAATCCGTCGACCATGCGTTCATTGTCTTCCCAGGCGAGCAGAATCTGGGCTGCCGAGCCGGCTTTCATGGACAGCTGGGTTCCAACAGGGATGGTGTCACGAAGGCCGATTGGACGCTCAGCACTGGCGATGCACACACGATAATCGCCCTGCTTGCGGAAAATCTGCGTGCTTTCACCGGTGAGGTCGCGAAGCTTGATGAGCACGGGGCCCGCTGCGCTGACCAATCGGTCTTCGCCAGCGGCGCTGGCGAGTTCCACCAGACGGTTCCCCAACTCAAAGCGGCCGTGCATGTCGCGTCCCACCAATCCATGGTGAACCAGCGATTGGGCAATACGGTGCACCGTAGGACGCGAGATTTCGGTGAGTTCCACCAACTGTGACAGGGAAGTGGGTCCATTCTCCAATGCGTTGAGAATGGCTGCTGCCTTGTCCAGTACGCCTACGCCGCTGCCTGTTGTCATAGTTCCAGTATCATGTCTCAGTATTTGAGATTCAAGTCCGCATACTGGAAAAGTCGATCTATGAAGTGTCAAAGTTGGAGTATCAAATGTTCGTAGCTTGAGGAGTGTGTCGCATGTCCGCCATGCAGTCGCCCCAGACATTGGCAGAAAAAGTCTGGAATGCACATGTTGTGCGCCGAGGAGAAGGCGAAGGCGAAGCTCGCCAGCCGGATTTGATCTACATTGATCTCCACCTGCTGCACGAGGTGACCTCGCCGCAGGCCTTCGAGGGCCTGCGCCTGGCTGGCCGTCCGCTGCGTCGTCCGGACCTGACGATTGCGACCGAAGACCACAACACTCCCACGCTGGATATTGACAAGCCCATTGCCGACCTGACCAGCCGCACCCAGATCCACACCCTGCGGGATAACTGCAAGGAATTCGGTGTTCGCCTGCACTCCTTGGGCGACAAGGAGCAGGGCATCGTTCACGTGGTAGGTCCGCAGCTGGGTCTGACCCAGCCAGGCATGACTGTTGTCTGCGGTGATTCGCATACTTCGACCCATGGCGCCTTCGGAGCCCTTGCTTTGGGTATCGGCACCTCGGAAGTCGAGCATGTCATGGCCACCCAGTCGCTGAGCTTGAAGCCATTCAAGACCATGGCGATTAACGTCGAAGGCACCTTGAAGCCTGGTGTTACCTCCAAGGACATCATCTTGGCGGTCATTGCCAAGATCGGTACCGGTGGCGGCCAGGGATACGTGCTGGAGTACCGTGGTTCAGCGATTCGTTCGCTGTCCATGGATGCCCGCATGACCATCTGCAACATGTCCATCGAGGCTGGCGCCCGCGCCGGCATGATCGCTCCGGACGAGACCACCTTCGAATACGTCAAGGGGCGCCCGCACGCACCGGCAGGCGAAGACTGGGACGCCGCCGTCGAGGACTGGAAGCAGCTGCACACCGATGAAGGCGCGCGCTTCGACGCTGAAGTCTTCTTGAATGCAGATGAACTTGAACCATTTGTCACCTGGGGTACCAACCCGGGCCAGGGTGTCTCGCTGTCTGAGAATGTGCCTTCTCCGGAAGACTTCGAAGACGAGAATGATCGCAAGGCCTGCGAGCGTGCTTTGAACTACATGGGTCTGACCGGCGGCACTCCGCTGAAGGACATCCGCGTGGATACCGTCTTCCTGGGGTCCTGCACCAACTCCCGCATGGAGGACCTGCGTGCAGCAGCTCAGGTCATCAAGGGCAAGGAAAAGGATCCTGATGTCCGCATGATCGTGGTACCCGGCTCGGCGCGTGTTCGGCTGGAAGCCGAAGCAGAAGGCCTGGACCAGATTTTCAAGGATTTCGGTGCTGAATGGCGCTTTGCAGGTTGCTCCATGTGCCTGGGCATGAACCCGGACCAGTTGGCCGAGGGGGAGCGCTGCGCGTCCACCTCCAACCGCAACTTCGAAGGACGACAGGGCAAGGGCGGACGTACCCACCTGGTGTCGCCACTGGTGGCCGCGGCTACCGCAATCCGTGGAACCCTCTCGTCGCCTAGCGACCTCGTCAACGCACCGGCTTCGGTCTAGGAAGGATCACCGTCATGGAAAAGATTGTCAGCCACACTGGTATTGGTGTTCCACTGCGCCAGAGCAATGTGGACACGGACCAGATTATTCCTGCCGTTTACCTCAAGCGCATCACCCGCACCGGATTCGAGGATGCGTTGTTCGCGGGTTGGCGACGGGATGAGAACTTCATCCTGAACCAGGAACCTTTCAATACCGGCTCCGTGCTGGTGGCAGGACCCGACTTCGGCACCGGTTCTTCGCGCGAGCACGCTGTCTGGGCGTTGAAGGACTACGGATTCAAGGCCGTGATCTCCGCTCGTTTTGCCGATATTTTCCGTGGCAACTCGGGCAAGCAGGGACTGGTTGCTGCTGAAGTTGCCCAGAGCGACATTGAATTGATCTGGAAGGAACTGGAGAACAATCCAGGCACCACGGTCACCGTTGATCTGGAATCGCGTACGGTCCAGTGCGGTTCCATCTCGGCACCGTTCCAGATTGACGACTACACCCGCTGGCGCTTGATGGAAGGCCTGGACGATATCGGTCTGACCTTGCAGCATGAGGAAGATATCACCGCATACGAAGCCAAGCGTCCAGCGCATAAGCCGCAGACTCTGCCAGCACGAACCACAGGCTAAGCACCGAGTTCAAAATAAATGGAATGGTCCGCTCCTCCCTGACGTTGTTAGGGGTGAGCGGATTATTGCATTCCTAATGGAATGAATTTCGGCAGAGCATAATAGGTCTGTCTGAAAGCATGCTCACAATGTGTGCGCCACGAGATGATCTGGGCATACTGGCAGGTACAGAGGCGGTATGCTTACTTAGTCCTGCCAGTTCGAAAGCCTAGAAGCTTCGGCGGGCGATAACGACTACGCGATGAGGTAATTCATACATGGGTAAGATCCTGACGATCCATGGTGGTGTCCCGCTCAAGGGCACCGTACGAGTCGGCGGAGCAAAGAACCTAGTGCCAAAAGCCATGGTCGCGGCTCTGCTTGGCGATACCCCTTCGGTATTGCGCAACGTACCGGAGATCAAAGATGTAGCTGTCGTGCGCAGCCTCCTTGAAATCCACGGTGTCAAGGTTGACCAGGACCCTGAAACCGGCGATCTCACCATGGACCCTACCCAGGTCAAGACCGCCTCGAATCAGGCGATCGATGCCCATGCCGGTGACTCGCGTATCCCTATTCTTTTCTGCGGACCATTGATCCACGCCTTGGGCGAAGCGTTCATCCCGGATCTGGGTGGCTGCCGCATCGGCGACCGCCCGATTGACTTCCACCTGGAAGTGCTGCGCGACTTTGGAGCGATCGTTGACAAGGCAGCCGATGGCATCCGCATCTCGGCCCCTAATGGGCTAACCGGCGCCAAGGTTGAACTCCAATACCCAAGTGTCGGCACCACCGAACAGGTCCTGCTCTCGGCCGTTCGAGCCAAGGGTGTCACCGAAGTCAGCAACGCGGCCATTGAGCCAGAAATCCTAGACCTGATCTCGCTGCTGCAGAAGATGGGCGCCATCATCTCGGTGCACCGCGACCGCGTGATCCGCATCCAGGGTGTTGAGAAGCTTACGGGCTTCGATCACTCCGCTTTGCCTGACCGCAACGAAGCCGCGTCATGGGCCTCTGCCGCGCTGGTCACCAAGGGCGACATTTTCGTCCAGGACGCGACCCAGCGTGATTTGACTGCTTTCCTGCACGTCTACCGCCAAATCGGTGGTGAATTCGACGTCAAGTCCGACGGCATTCGCTTCTATCACCCAGGTGGAGACCTTAATCCACTGATCCTGGAAACCGACGTCCACCCGGGCTTCATGACTGACTGGCAGCAGCCGCTGGTCGTGGCCCTGACCCAGGCCAAGGGCGTATCGGTCATTCACGAGACTGTGTATGAGAACCGCTTCGGATTCACCGATGCGCTGGTTCGCATGGGTTCCACCGTCCAGGTTCACACCGACTGCCTCGGGTCCACCCCTTGCCGCTTCGGACAGCGCAACTTCAAGCATTCTGCTGTTGTCGTAGGCCCAGCGAAGCTGACCGGTGCCGACATCGATGTTCCTGATCTTCGTGGCGGTTTCTCCCATTTGATCGCTGCTCTGGCTGCCGAAGGCACCAGCAAGGTCACCGGCATTGAGATCATCAACCGAGGCTACGAGCACTTCATGGAGAAGCTGCAGGCCCTGGGCGCAAATGTCGAGCTGAGCAACTAAAGGGGATCCGATTCGTGGTAAAGATTCTGGCCCCTGGCGAATCTGCTAAGACTAAACGGGTTTTCTCGCTATTGGCGGGCATTGTCCGTTCTGCCATGAACGGTTTAATGGGCAAAACGTGGAAGGGCTTCGAAACCCTCCCTCCGGGCGGGTACATCCTTTGCCCCAATCACCTGACCGAGATTGATCCGTTGGTTGTCGGCCATGCTATTTACAGCAATGGCCGGCTGCCACGCTGGCTGGCCAAGGAATCCTTGTTCAAGATCCCAGTGCTCGGATGGATGCTTCGCGAGACCGGACAGGTTCCGGTGTCACGCAGCGCATCCAATGCTGGCGAATCGCTGGCCGCGGCCCGAAAAGTCCTGGACGCCGGCGGGGTCATAGTCATCTACCCGGAAGGGACGCTGACCCGCGACCCTGCTCTGTGGCCAATGGTAGGACGAACCGGTGCCGCCCGTTTGGCCCTGCAGACTGGCGCACCAGTGGTACCGATGGCTCACTGGGGCGACCAGGAACTGCTGCCGCGCTATTCCAAGAAAATGTATCCGTTCCCGCGAAAGCACGTCACGGTGTCAGTTGGCCAGCCAGTGGATCTTGATGACTTGCGTGATGGCCCGCGGACTCGGGCAGTGCTGCAAGAAGCCACCGATCGCATCATGGACGCGATCACCGCACTGACCGCTGAACTGCGCCAAGAAGAAGCACCAGCTGCACGTTGGGATCCCAGCAAGCATGGACAGTCGAAGACTGGCCGCAATTTCGATACCCCGGATAACTAATTACCTTGATCAACACCTTCCAGAGGACTGACATTGACTAAGCCGCTACCACGCAAAATCGCCGTCATGGGCGCTGGCAGCTGGGGGACAACCTTCGCCAAGGTGCTTGCTGATTCCGTTGCAGACAAGGGCATCAACGTTCAGATTTGGGCCCGTCGCGAAGACGCCGCCACTGAAATCAATGAACGCCACACCAATTCACGCTACCTGCGCGAAACCAAGCTTCCGGCCAACATCTCGGCATCATCGGATCCGAAGACCGTTCTCAACGACGCTGACCTTGTCGTCTTGGCGATTCCGGCTCAGTCGTTGCGCCAGGAATTGGCGAAGTTCAAAGAATTCTTTGAACCCGGAGCGGTCTTGCTTTCACTGATGAAGGGTCTTGAACGCGGGACCGATCTGCGCATGAGCCAGGTAATCGCCGAAGTCACCGGGCTGCCTGCAAAGCAGATCGCTGTGCTGTCCGGACCAAACTTGGCAATGGAAATCGCACGTGAGCAGCCAACCGCTTCGGTCGTGGCCTGCACCGATTCTGATATTGCGCAGTGGATTGCTGAACTGTGTTCCGCTGCATACTTCCGTCCTTACACTAATGACGATGTCTTGGGTGTTGAGCTTGGCGGAATCGTCAAGAACATCATCGCCCTTGCCGTTGGCATGTGCGATGGCATGGGAATGGGCGATAACACCAAGTCCACCGTCATAACGCGTGGCTTGGCTGAAACCACTCGCTTGGTCCTCGCCCTGGGCGGCCGTTTGGACACCTTGGCAGGTCTTTCTGGCCTAGGCGACCTTGTGGCTACCTGTTCTTCCTCGCTCTCCCGCAACAACACTGCAGGACGCCTGCTTGGCCAGGGGCTCTTCTTGGAAGAGGTCAATGACCGCATGTCGCAGACTGCGGAAGGCATCAAATCAGCACGTGCCGTATTCGACCTGTCCCAGGCCCATCACGTGGAAATGCCAATCACCGAAGCGGTGGTCATGGTCCTGGAGGGCACCTTGAGCGTTGAAAATATGGCTGCACGCCTGTTGTCGCGTGAATTGAAATCTGAAGGAGAACGTCACTAATGACTGAACGCAAGCTCCGCGTCCTCTTGCTCTTCGGTGGCCGTTCCTCAGAGCATTCCGTTTCCTGCGTTACTGCGGCCGGCGTCATGCACGCCATCGACCGCGAGCGTTTCGAAATTGTTCCGGTGGGTATCACCCGCGACGGCGGTTGGACCCTGCTGGACGAGGATCCAGAAGGTTGGGCACTGAATACTGGCAAGCTGCCAGAAATTTCCTCGGTGGATCATCCGGTGCATCTTTCCACCGACGCGCAGAAGACATCATTGCTGTCCTACTCGGACTCCACGGTGGCAGATCTGGGCGAGATCGACGTGGTCTTCCCGTTGCTTCATGGTCCGTTCGGCGAGGATGGATCAATCCAGGGCATGCTGGAAATGGCTGGCGTTTCCTACGTTGGCTCCGGTATCGCAGCCAGTGCGATGGGCATGGACAAGCATTTCATGAAGGTAGTCTTCGAAGGGGCAGGCTTCAAAGTAGGCCCGTACGAAGTCATCACCAACAAGCAGTGGCTGCGCAACAGCGAAGCTGCCATGAAGCGTTGCGAAGACCTGCAGTACCCGTTGTTCGTCAAGCCGGCCCGCGCGGGATCCTCGGTAGGCATCACCAAGGTAGACGAGCCTTCGGGGCTTCGTGCCGCTATTGAGATTGCCCGTGCTGAAGATCCCAAGGTGATCATCGAGCAGGGGATCGTTGGCCGTGAAATCGAATGCGGTGTTCTTGAAGGCCGCGGCTGCGAACCTTCGCGTGCCTCATTGCCAGGCGAAATCGCGGTGGCAGATAATGAGCACACCTTCTATGATTTCGAAGCGAAATATGTTGATGGCGCCGCCGCCGAGCTCAGCTGCCCAGCAGATTTGAGCGAAGAAGCCACTCGCCAGATCCGCGAACTTGCAGTCAAGGCCTTCGATGCTATTGATGCAGAAGGCCTATCTCGAGTTGATTTCTTCCATACTCCCGAAGGGGAGTGGATCATCAATGAAATCAACACCATGCCCGGCTTCACGCCGTCAAGCATGTACCCGCAAATGTGGGCCAAAACGGGAATTGAGTACCGTGAACTTATTGATGAGCTGATTGGGCTGGCTACCGACCGGAATATCGGTTTGCGCTAATCCGGGAATAGCCGTTAAAGCGTGAGGGTGTGTTGAAGAATCAACACACCCTCAGGCTTTGCTTGTAGGCGATCCGCTTACAAGTTCACTGACTTGTCAACGCTGACGCACTTTTTGGAAGCCGGGATCTTCTGGGCTGCATCCGACAGTGTGGCCAGCACGGTACTTGACGGGATGACGTTAGGATCCAAGACGACTTCGGTCGCTGGCGTCCGGCCATAAGTAGTCAAGGTCCAGATACCTGATTCTTCATCCTCATTCGCTACCCAGTCGACGTCATTCACGGATACGCAGGGGTCAGTAGTGGGTCCTGGAACTTCGACACCGCAACGCAAGACAACTTTTGACGGGTCGCCCCAGGCCGAGGTTGCCTGCGAGGTCGTTGAACGACGCTCGGCATCATCGATGGCTTCGGGCAGGACAACCATCATTTCCGCACAAAGCGGGTTGGCTGCGTCCGGGGCAGCATCCACGGAAGCGACTGATGCGCAGCCTGCAAGTACTGGTAGTAATAAAGTACCGCTCATCACCAATGCCGAAGTTTGAGCAAGTTTTCGGTTAAGTTTTGGTGACAGTCGGGCTTTCAAGCTGATTTTAGACACGTTATAAGACTACATCGGCACTCTGAAAGATAGGATGTACAGAGTTGAAACTGTGAAAGGTAGCAAATGTCCTTTGAAGAGCACCCAGCGCGACCGCGCAAAAAGAAAAAGCGCACCGGGCGAGCCATCGTCTTAAGCGTGCTTGCCCTTGTCATGGTCGCGGCGCTTGTTGCCGCCGGTTACCTTTGGAACCTTGGCAGAACTTTCGATTCTGAAAGCCAGACCATTACGGATGCCTTCCCTGCGGAAGAAACTCGTCCTGAAGTCAATGACGAGTCCAAGGACGCCGTCAACATTCTGCTGCTCGGAAGCGATACTCGCGCAACTCGTGAGGCGGATGAGGACAGTGAAGACTTTGGTACCCTGCCTAACGGTGGCCGCTCAGACACCATGATGCTGGTTCATATTCCTGCAGACCGCGAGAATGTGTTTGTCACCTCCGTCATGCGCGACACCTGGCTTGATATTCCGGGCGTAGGCACTGCCAAGATCAACCGCGCTTTTGCCAGCGGTGGAGTGCCCAAAGCAGTCGAAACCCTTGAGGGGCTCTTTGGTGTTCGCATTAACCACGTCGCGTCCGTCGATTTCGAAGGATTCAAGGGTCTAACCGATGCAGTGGGCGGAGTTACCGTCAATAATCCGCGCGGCTTCAAGCAGTCGATTGTTAATGGCATGTACTTCCCAGAGGGTGTTCAAACTCTGGACGGTGAACAGGCACTGGCGTTTGTCCGTGAACGCAAGTCCTTCCCAGGCAGCGACTACGAGCGCGTCAAGAACCAGCAGCTTTTCGTCAAGGCTTTGCTTGGTCAGTTGATGTCCAAGGAAACCCTGACCAACCCGGGTAAGGTTTCTGAAGTTGTTTCTCAAATTGCACCGTTCATTGCAGTTGATGAAACTCTGGATTCTGGCAAGGTTGCCTCTTACGCTTCCTCCATGCTGAACCTGCGTTCGAACGATATGGAATTCTTCACCCTCCCTAACAAGGGTCCGGGACGTTCTGCCGACGGACAGTCAATTGTCATTCCGGATATGGAAGTGATTGAGAAGTTTGGCAAGGCACTGCAAGAAGACAAGATGGCAGAGTTTGTAGAAACTACTGACCTGTCACGATAACTCCACTGAAGGACCAACTTTCCATGACTCCCCAAAAACTCGATACCTCGGTGCGTGCCATCAGAGAATGGCTCGCACGGAGTGTCAAGAGTCTCGGGAACCATTCTGACCGGCTCAATGCCATCAACGTTTTCCCGGTAGCAGACGGAGATACGGGCAGTAACCTGTATCTGACTGCACGGGCAGGTCACGATGCAGTGAGTAAACTGGAAAGCGACGACATCGGTGGCTTCTTAGAAGTTGCCGCGCGCGCGTCAATGGAATCGGCGCGCGGCAACTCTGGAACCCTGTTGGCTGTATTTCTCAGCGGCCTGAGTGAACCGTGGGTCGGTTACGAGCGGCTTACCGCGCCGCTGCTAGCCCTTGGGCTTGAACGTGCCAAGGTGCGCTCCTGGTCAGCACTGAGTGAACCGGTCGAAGGCACCATGCTCTCCGTGATCAACGCCATCGCGTTGGCCGCAGGCTCAACCCTTGCTCACTTGAAGTGTGATTTAGAGAGCCGTGCAGCATTGGACACGGTATTGACCCAGATGAGCCAAGCGGCTCGATTGGCAGTGAAGGGAACTGAAACAGAGCTCCCGTCCCTCGTTGAAGCCGGTGTAGTAGATGCGGGCGCGGTGGGCATGCTGATCATCCTCGATGAACTTTGCGCTGCTATTCGAAGCGACGCGACTGATTTTGAGTCCTACGAGAAATTCCATGGCTATCAGGTCCAGGATCCGCATGTTCATCTGAACAATGACACTGAGACCGGCGTCGAAGTCATGTGCACTGTCTCTCTGGACGCATTAGGCGCCGCTACTCTGCGCGGTCAGCTAGATGCCATGGGCAATTCCGTGATCATGTCCCCGGTAAACCAGCTTGAAGAACACACCTACCGTTGGCGCGTACATGTGCATGTCCCGGAGTCTGAAAAAGCCTTGGACCTGATCAAGAAATACGGTGACCCAGTGAATATCAGCGTCACCGACCTGTGCACCCACGATGGCTGAAACAACGCTGACAACGTTTGAGAATGCAGAACTCTCAACATTCCTCGGAAATAAGAACGCCACCGCGCTGGAAAAGGCCTTCGGCTACAGCACAGTGGGGGAGTTCCTCTGGCATTTTCCGCGGCGCTATGTCGAAGTAGGCGAACTTACGCCAATTTCAGAGCTTCCCTTTGACGAGCACGTCACCGTTGTAGCCCAGGTGGTCAACGTTAGCCAGCGACAGATGCACTCGCGTCGCGGTTTCATTTTTGAAGTGACCGTTAGCGATGAGCTCAGTCCAGGCGGCCAAGAACTGAAGATGACCTTCTTCAATGGTTACCAAGCCCGAACGGACCTGGATATTGGAACTATTGCAATGTTCAGCGGCAAGGTTGGCTGGTACCAGGACCACCTGCAGCTGAGCCAGCCCGAATACGCGATCCTGGATGAGGCATCACAAGCGGATCCGCGCCCTATCCCTATCTATCCGGCTTCGGCGAAGATGCCGAATAAGCGCATCAGGGATTTGATGGCGTTGTTGATGGAACAATTCACAGATCAGAACCTTCCTGAATTTCTTCCAGCAGAACTCCTACGCACCCATCATTACCCAGTACGCCATCAAGCGTTCTTGGATCGACATTTCCCCAAAGAAATCAAGCACGCTTACGTTGCTCGACAGCGCTTTGCCTTTGAAGAAGCCTTCTTGCTGCAGCTGGCATTAGGGGAACGCGGTCGCCAGCTGGGAGCGCAGAAAGCTATCGCGCGTCCACAGGTGCCAGGACGACTGGCCGATAAATTTGATGCCATCCTGCCGTTTACCCTGACCGAAGACCAGCTCCTCGTCGGAGAACAAATCTCTGACGATCTGGCACAGCCACATCCGATGCATCGATTGCTGCAGGGAGAGGTAGGTTCCGGCAAGACCATTGTCGCGCTACGCGCCATCTTGCAGGTGATCGATGCCGGAGGCCAAGCAGCACTCCTAGCGCCGACAGAAGTCCTGGCCGCCCAGCACTATGCGTCTATCAAGAAGATGCTTGGCAACCTCGCAGAACCCGGATTGTTCGGCGAAGGCGAAGGAACTCGAGTCGCGCTCCTGACAGGTTCGGCAAAAACTGCACAGCGTCGTGAAGCCCTATTAGGTATTGCCAGCGGCGAAACAGGACTGGTGATCGGTACGCATGCCCTGCTAGGCGATCAGGTGCAATTTGCTGAACTTGGCCTAGTCGTCGTGGATGAGCAACATCGTTTTGGCGTTGAACAGCGCGACGCCTTGCGGGCTAAGGCGGCCGGCCCTGTTCCGCATACCCTGGTCATGACTGCTACGCCGATCCCGAGAACCGTCGCTATGACCGTGTTCGGCGATTTGGACACGTCGACAATCAAGCGCCTGCCCGCTGGGCGCGCACCGATCCAAACGCATATTGTGCCCATGCAGCTGACCGGTTTCCGCGACAGGTTGTTCTCAAGGATCATTGAGGAAGTGGAGAAAGGCCACCAAGTCTATGTGGTGTGTCCAAGAATTTCGGACACGACAGCGGAACAAGGCGTACTCCTAGCGACCTATCAAGATTCTGCTGGACAAACCATGAGCGTCGAAGCCATGCAGGAGTTGCTGGGTGGGATGCCTGAATTTGTTGGGATACGTACCGAAGCGTTGCACTCGCAACTGGATGCAGCAGACAAGCAAGAAACCATGGATTCCTTTGCACGTGGCGAAATTGACGTGCTGATTTCTACGACTGTCATTGAAGTCGGCGTTGACGTTCATAATGCGACGTTGATGGTGATCATGGATGCTGAGCGCTTTGGCATCTCGCAGCTCCACCAGCTTCGTGGCCGCGTAGGCCGTGGCGGATTTCCCGGGACGTGCCTCATGACCACATGGTTGGACGCGGACCATCCGTCGATTGGACGTTTGAAGACGATCGAGTCAACAATTGATGGCTTTGAGCTAGCCGAGGCAGACTTGGCGGAACGCAAGGAAGGAAATATCCTCGGCGTTCAGCAATCGGGTAGCCGATCGTCGTTGCGGGAACTGAGCATCATCAAGGATCGCTCGCTGATTGATCGGGCGAGAACCGATGCGGGTCTCCTCCTTGCCGATGGCAGCTGGGGACGTCAACACCCCGGACTCCTGGTGGCTGCCGGGAATTGGCTTGATGAATCCACCAAAGAATATTTGAATAAGAACTGATTGAAGGAAGATCTAGGCAATGAGCCGAATAATCGCTGGAGCCGCCGGCGGGCGTCCATTGAAGTCCGTCCCTGGTGAAGCAACACGCCCTACAACGGACCGGGTCAAAGAGGCTCTCTTCTCCCGTTTGGAAAGCTGGGATATTCTCTCTGGCGCACGAGTGTTGGATCTCTTTGCTGGATCAGGGTCGCTAGGAGTCGAGACAGCCAGCCGCGGTGCCCGGCAGGTTGTTCTTGTAGAAAAGGCGCCCAAAGCGGTCTCTGTTTGCCAGCAAAATGCGGCACTGGTGAATAAGGTTTTGAAGACCGATACCGTGACGGTTCAGCGCGGGAGTGTTGATAGCGTCCTCGATGGTTATTACAACGCAGTTTCGGGAGTGCCCAGCAAGACTTTTGACGTGGTCTTGCTGGATCCTCCTTACCCGCTGACTGAAGAAGAACTAGCTGTCACGCTCGAGAAGATATCCAGAATCCTAGCTGAAGATGCCACCGTGATCGTCGAGCGTTCCGGTCGTTCACCCGAACCAACATGGCCGAGCGCCATGGAGAAGTTCGCCGACAAGAAATACGGCGAAACGCACCTATGGTTTGCAGAACCCATCTAGATCCATCGAATGGCGAACCTCTGACGGGTATGGTCCCGCTGCCTGGCATTCGAGTATTTGATCGTCCCGGAATCGTTGGCCGGACGCTGTCAATATCAAGTTCCCGGGGAAGCGCTTGGTAAACATTTCCGGACTTGAACTCAGCATCACGAATTCAAAGCTGGAACCTGCTGCCTCAACTTGAGAACAGGTGAAATCCAAGGGAGGGTCATCGCCAATGTTCACGAACAGCAATCCGTCGTTGGCTAACGAATTCTTGAGTTCTGCATAGTAGCCGTCGGTGGTGAGGTGTTCTGGTGCGTCCGGCCCAGAGAAGATATCCAGTACGATGACGTCAAACTTTTCATCGACCAGTTGTTCAGCGAGGACGCTCCTTGCATCGGCAACAATTGGAGACAGGTCGCAGCCTTGAGGCAAAGGCAGATGCGTGAGAACGAAATCAAGAAGTTCCCGCTCAATGTCTACGGCTACGTGAGTACTCGAGGGATAAACCACACTCGCCCAGCGAGCCAGGGTCAAGGCGCCTGCGCCGAGATGCAGCATCTTCATTGGACGCTCTTCTGGGTGCAGGACCTTCAGATGATTGGCAATGCGCGCGAGATATTCGTAGAAGACTTCTTCCGGATGCGAAAGATTGACATGCGACTGGGGTGCGTCGCCGATGGCGAGTATTTTTGACCCGGGGACCAAGTCATCGTCGTAAATCGTGGCGTGTTCCTGGACGAAACCAAGCCACCGTTTAGCCGGCTTTCGTGTCAATTGGAGAACACCTCTGGCAGGCGCTGCAATCGCTGAACCGCATCGGAAATCACGTCAGGCTTTTTGCAGAAGGCGAAGCGCAGTAGGCCCTGGTAATCATTTCGGTTTTCGGGATGGACAAAGGCCGACATCGGTATCGCTGCAACTCCGAGGCGCTCGGGCATCATTCGTGCTACTTCAGCAGCATCATTCAATTCAAAGCCACGTACATCAGCAACCAAGAAGTAGGTCCCCTTTGGGCGAATCACTGGGATGCCAGCTGTTTCCAGACCTGATGCGAGATTTTCTCCCGACTGTCCGAGATCGGCAGCGAAGCGCTCGAAAAAGGCGTCTGGAAGTTGCAGGGCTTGCGCTACTGCCGGTTGGAAAGCTGGGCCCGAGGAGTAGGTCAGGAACTGTTTCACTGTTCGGACAGCAGTAATCAGCTGGCGAGGACCGGTTGCCCAGCCTACTTTCCAGCCGGTAAAGGAGAAAGACTTGCCCGCTGAAGAAATGGTGATGGTCCGTTCTGATCCACCGGGCAGGCTCGCGATAGGAACATGTCGCACACCGAAAGTCAGATGTTCATAGACTTCATCGGAGATGATGATGCAGTTGTGCTGATGTGCCAGGGCAATGATTTCTTGGAGCACCGATACATCTAATACGGTGCCAGTAGGATTATGGGGATTGTTCACAAGGATTACCCGCGTCTGGTCAGTGACCGCACGTCGAAGGTCATCCAAATCTGGTTCGAAATTCGGAGCCTTGAGCTGAACGACCTTATGCACAGCGTTGGTCAACCCAATCATGGCTGCATAGGAATCGTAATAAGGCTCAAAGGTCACAATTTCATCGCCAGGTTCCAGGAAAGCCAGCAGGGAAGCAGCGATGGCTTCAGTTGCGCCAGTGGAAACGACGACCTCAGTCTGTGGGTCAAGCTTCAGCGAATAGAACCGCTCCTGATGCGCAGCGATAGCTTCGCGGAGGTTCAGCGTCCCTGAACCTGGTGCATATTGGTTAGCGCCATCTTGTATTGCGTCCATGGCAATTTGCTTGATTTCTGGTGGACCCTCGGAATCAGGGAACCCCTGGCCTAGATTGATGGCCTTGTGATGATTCGCTAATGCGGTGATTTCTTCAAAGACCGTCACTCCAGGCTGGCCTGTGGAATCTAGGAGGTTGGCACCATATGCGGTTCGCTGCCATGGAGTGAATTCAATGCTCATGAGTCCATTATCGTCCTGTACATAGGAACAAGGGCATTAAGTCATGGAATCTTTACGAGACATTCACATCAGATCGCTAATTTGACATGAGTTCTTGATAGATTCAGTTCATGCGAAGAGCGGTATGCCCGGGTTCTTTTGACCCAATTCATAATGGACACGTCGAAATCATTGCGCGCGCGGCGAGCCTTTTTGATGAGGTGATCGTGGCAGTGTCCACGAATTACTCCAAGAAGTATCGCTTCAGCGAAGACGAACGAGTCGCCATGGTAGAAGAAACTGTCGGTGGACTGCGTGGGGTTTCCGCTGTGCCGATGGGCCAGGGCCTGCTAGCTGATTTCTGCAAGGAGCAGGGAGCGGAAGCAATCGTCAAGGGATTGCGTAGCACTGTTGACTACGCCTATGAGATTCCCATGGCCACGATGAATCGGCATCTCACAGGTGTGGAAACGGTCTTCCTTCAGGCTGATACGCGATACACGCATCTTTCCTCATCTCTGCTCAAGGAAGTACAGGCTCTTGGAGGGGACGTAGATGAATACTTCCCGCGCGCTGTAATCAAGAGGCTTACTCATCCGTAGGTAGTTGCGCAATACTGTCGCCATTAACTAATCCGAAGATAGGGGATTCAACACTATGTCTGCACCTCGCGCCATTACTAAAGCGGTCATTCCGGCAGCCGGTTTAGGGACACGATTCCTTCCAGCAACAAAAGCAATGCCCAAGGAAATGCTCCCAGTTGTAGACAAGCCAGCGATTCAATATGTGGTCGCCGAAGCTGCTCGTGCTGGGCTTAATGATGTCCTGATGATTACCGGACGAAACAAGCGCGCTCTTGAAGACCATTTTGATCGTGTTCCGTCACTGGAAGCGTCTCTTGAAGCGAAGGGTGATACGAAGAAGCTCGCGCTGGTGCAAGATGCCACAGCGTTGGGGGATATCCATTACGTACGGCAACGCGATCCTCGCGGGCTGGGTCATGCAGTCTTATGTGCCAAGCAACATGTAGGGGATGAACCATTTGCGGTTCTTCTCGGTGACGACTTGATCCATGAAGATGATGACTTGCTTTCTTCCATGATTGACATTCAAAAGTCGACTGGCGGTTCAGTTATTGCGCTGATGGAAGTTGATCCAAAACAAATCAGTGCTTATGGATGTGCAGATGTGTCCCGGGTAGCGGATGCCGACTACGTCAAAGTTAATGGGTTGGTTGAGAAACCGAGCGTCGAAGAAGCACCGAGTAATCTAGCTGTCATTGGACGTTATCTACTGCATCCCCGTGTATTCGAGATACTGAAGCACACGGCTCCCGGTCGGGGCAATGAAATTCAGTTAACGGATGCTCTCCAAGAGTTGGCGACTGCCGACGGCGAGGGAGCTGGTGTCCACGCTGTAGTTTTCCGAGGCCGGCGTTACGACACAGGTGACAAACTAAGTTATCTGCAAGCGAACATTACCCTTGCTGTGGAGAACGAAGAACTCGGGGCCAACTTGAAGACTTGGTTGAAGAATTTCGTTAGAACTCTAGAAGACTAGTTCTTGACCTAGGCTACTCAGGATAATCACATTTATCTTGGGTAGTCTTTTTCATTGCGCGAAGTCACCCAGGCTGCCGTTGACCTTTGGGGATCGTTGCCCGGTGGAGTAGGAATGAGAATAGTGCAAGACCAAGATTCAGTCTTTTTGTCGCGGAGTGCGCGGACTCGATCTGAACGTCGGAAAAAGAAGAGAACACAAGGCATTGTCGTGTCTGTAGTTGTAGTGCTCCTGGTGGCAGTGCTCAGTGCTGGCTATGTCCTATTCGATTTGCAGCGACAGTTCAACACGAAATCCAATACCGTGGCTTTAGGATTTTCAGATGCCGAGGAACAAGCTCGTCCCATCAAGGATCCTGAAGATAAGTCCATGAATGTCTTACTACTGGGCGTCGATCATGCCGATGACGGTACCGCCGATGCTCAAGCTCTTGATGGGGCAGTTTCACAACGTAGCGATTCAATGATGCTTGTTCATATCCCGGAAGACCGCTCACAGGTCTATGTTATGTCGATGGTTCGAGATATGTATGTGGAGATTCCGGGGCATGGAATGAACAAGCTCAATGCCGCGATATCGCTTGGCGGGGTTCCTCTGTTGATGCAAACGATAGAAGGACTCTTCAGCACCAAGCTTGATCATGTAGCCATGGTTGATTTCGAAGGGTTCCGTGAATTATCGACTGCTCTCGGTGGGGTGACTGTCAATAATGAGATCCCATTCACGGCAAACGACACGGACTATTTCTACCCAGCCGGCGACATCACATTGGAGGGCGATCGCGCACTTCGATTTGTGCGTGAGCGAAAGTCGTTTACCAATGGTGATTACCAACGTGTCGCGAATCAACGCAAGTTCATCGCTGCAGCAGCAAATCAGGTGCTCTCATCAGGAACATTAACTAACCCTGTCAAGCTGTACGACATCGTCGACAAGGTATCTCCTTATCTGACCTTTGACGACGACTTTGATGCCGCAACATTGGTCGGACTTGGACTGCAACTCAAAAATGTGGACACGGAGAATATGGAGATGTTCACCATGCCAACCGCTGGAACATCGACTAGCGCGGATGGGCAATCGATAGAATTGGCAAGCGAACTCGCTATTGCTCAAATTAGCGAAGCTTTGCAAGGCGATGCAATGGCCGACTACCTTCGCGAAAACCCGCCTGAAACACCGTAAATAGTAGATGTGGGATGTACTACATCAGGCTGAAGAGCGAAAGCCAGAAGAACAGCTCTCCATCTACTAGACTTTGTACATCTATGCTTAGCCGATAATGCATCAAGTAGCATTCGAACAAGAGGACATAATTCGCATGACAGTTGCAGATGAGGCCGAAAAATACGGCTTGCACCGTGTTGGTGCAAGGCCGACATTGGCCAACTATCTGAAGCAGACATGGCAACGCCGCGAGTTCATTTATGAGCTGGCTAAAGCACGCGTCCAATCCCAGAACCAGAAAAATCGTTTGGGCATGATCTGGATTGTCTTGAAGCCGACTTTCAACGCACTTATGTATGGCTTCATTTTTGGCGTGTTGCAGGGGCCAAATAAGGCACCGGATTTCCCAGTTTTCGTCATCATTGGTGTCTTCTTGTTTGAATTCTTCACTACATCCATGAATGGTGGCGCGAAATCGATTACGGGGAACAAGTCCCTGGTGCAGTCACTTGCCTTCCCACGGTTATCCCTCCCGGTAGCGCAAGTAACTCAGAATTTCCTAACGCTGATGCCCATGCTGGCCGTAATGTTCATTTACGCGATGATCCTGGGAACGACACCAAAATGGACATGGCTTGGCATCATACCGCTGCTAGCTTTGTTCACAGTATTCAACATGGGCATTGCACTAATCTGTGCTCGCGTCACTGTGCACGTTCGAGACTTCACGCAGATTTTGCCTCTTGTAGGTCGTGTTCTGTTCTATACGTCAGGCGTCCTATTTAGTGCCGATCGTTTGCTGAGCCATTGGCCTTGGATGATAGCAATTTTCGACATTCACCCCCTCTATCAAACTCTTCAAATTGCTCGTGGACTGGTGATGAACCAGGCCGAATATGATTCTTGGGCATGGTGGGTGGTCGGCGGTTGGTCACTCGCTACACTTGCATTTGGCTTACTTTACTTCTGGAAGGCTGAGGAGCGTTACGGTCGTGCGAATTAGTTTTGACGATCTGATTAATCCAGATCTCCACCCTGAATATGAACCCGCACCTATTTTCTCTGATGACACGTCATTTATTGATGTGGTTCAACCTGAGGATATTGAGAATTCAAGGCTCAATATCAATGAGTCACGGAAACCAGTAGTGATCGTAGACAACCTTCATGTTAAATATGAAGTGTTTTCGAGTGGTAAGGCAGTTGGCAACGCAGGCGCAAGAAGACTTCTGCAGCCACAGTTGAAAGGTGTACGAACCGTACATGCGCTAAAAGGTATTACTTTTGTTGCGTATGAGAACGAATCCATAGGTGTAATCGGTTCGAACGGCTCCGGCAAATCGACTTTGCTAAAAGCAATTACTGGTCTAACCCCACCTTCCAGCGGCGCGGTCTATGCACGGTCGCGCCCGAGTCTGCTTGGAGTGGGGGCAGCCCTGATCCCGGATCTATCCGGCGATAAGAATATCACCCTGGGCGGGCTTGCCCTGGGCTATAGCCGTGAGCAAGTAGAAGAAATGCGAGACGAAATAACTCGTTTCGCAGAGCTGCAGGAATTTATTGATCTCCCGATGAATACTTATTCATCGGGTATGAGCGCAAGATTAAAATTTGCTATCGCTGCGTCCAAAAAGCACGATATTTTGATTGTCGACGAGGCATTGGCGGTCGGAGATGCAAAGTTCCGCAAACGAAGCGAAGCGAAGATTCGCGAAATTCGAGACAGTGCAGGCACTATTTTCAACGTTTCGCACTCTATGAGTTCGATCAAGGAAACTTGCGATCGTGTTATTTGGATCGAAAAGGGTGTTCAAATGATGGATGGTGATCCGGATATCGTGATCAAGGAATATCAAAAGCATCTGAAAGCGAAGAAGTAGGGCCCGACACGAATGACTGAATTTCCTGGCGTCTCTTATATTATGCCTGTGCTCAACGAAGCAAGCTATTTGGAAGAGGCAGTGTCCTCGATCCTCGCGCAAGAGTATGCCGGAGAGAAAGAACTGGTTCTGGCACTTGGTCCTAGCGCGGATTCTACCAATGACGTTGCCAAACAATTGTCTGTGGGGGACCCACGAATTATTCTTGTCGATAATCCATTGGGCAGGACCCCGATCGGATTGAATCTGGCGATACGTGCATCAAGGTTGCCGATCGTAATCCGCGTTGATGCGCATAGTGAAATTCCTAAGAATTACACGCGGCGTGGTGTTGAGACTCTTTACCGTGCCGACGCCCATGACGTGGGTGGGCTGATGGACGCCAAGGGGCGTACACCCGTCCAGCGCGGAATCGCGGCAGCTTATCATTCGAAGTTCGGTTTTGGCGGCCCGGCGTATCATTCGGGTGCCCCGGAAGGCCCTGCTGAATCTGCGTACCTCGGTATCTTCCGTCGCGAGGTATTTGAAGAAGTCGGTTACTACAACGAAGAACTATGGCGAGCCCAGGATTGGGAACTCTGCTTGCGTATTCGCCAAGCTGGCCATACCGTTTGGTTCGATCCAGAACTAAAGGTCGGCTACTATCCGCGTGATAGCTTCAAATCCCTGATTAACCAGTCCATGGCTTCGGGCACTTGGCGTGCAGAAATTGCCCGGCGCTTCCCCGAAGGTAAGTCGTTACGCCATGACGTTCCACCAATATTGCTTTTGGGGGTCGCGACAGGACTGGCGGCAATTGTAGTTGAGCCACTAGTCCGCGAAGCAGCCCCAACTCGTGTGAGCGTAGTTTTGAACTTGGCCAAGGCCGTCCCTGCGGTCTATGCAGTGATCGCGTTGGCTGCGGGGCTGACTAGCAACGCGAAAGGATTGAAAGACAAGTTGCTGGCAGCATGTGCTTTCCCCGCAATCCATTTGCCTTGGGCTGTTGGATACATCAAGGGTCGTTTTTACGGGGCAGCCGGCACTGTCGACAAAGGGCGCGTTAGGTAATCATGGTTGAACGTCCAAAGAATCCAACGCTCGAACAGCTGCGTGCGGTCTGCCAACCTCCGGAAGTCCGTGCGCGTAAGAATGCCGAGCACTGGACAGCTGAGCTGTACCTGCGCCATATCTCCATTTACCTCACCGCAATACTGGTGCGCACGCGTATCAGTGCCAATGGCGTTACCGGCTTGATGATTCTTGCGGGTTGGTGCATGTCCCTAGCGCTGTTGATCCCTGGCATCTGGGGACCGTTGCTGGCAGTAATCTTGTCGCAGCTCCAGCTGTATTTTGACTGTTCTGACGGAGAAGTCGCACGTTGGAGGGGAACTCAATCTCCCCGCGGTATTTTCATTGACATGGTTGGGCACCACACAACAGAGGCGCTGATCCCAATTGCTTTGGGCTACCGGGTCTTCATAGAACTGTCTGCGGATGATTCCTCAGTTGAGCAGGCCTGGACTACACTGTTCATGGCCGCTTGCCTGTCGGTTCTTCTGGTCCTGAACCGTTCGCAGTCACTCATGGTTCATGCGGCCAGAGGCATGGCGGGTCTCGGGAAATTGCCGGATACTGCCGCCGCCAGATCTGTTCCAACAACTTCACTCGTTGGAAAGCTGCGTTCCTTGGCTCGCTTCTTGCCATTCCATAAGCTACTGCACGCAGTGGAACTATCGCTGATCATTCTTGGATGCTCAATTATCTCCGTAACCGTTGGTATTCCAGGAGTCGCTGAAAAGTGGATGATCTGGATCCTGTTGCCTGCATGCGTCTTGGTGAACTTTGGGCATTTCCTTTCCAATATGGCCTCGTCCCGACTCAAAGCATAGTTTGACCTAATTCCGTATATCCCACCGTCTTAGAGGACAAATGCCTGCAGAGATCAAGCCGACCATCGGCGTAGTTGTGTTGACCATGGGTAACCGCCCGGTTGAGCTCCGACGCGCCCTGGAATCTTTGCTGGCCCAACGTTCAGTGCAGATTGACGCTGTAGTCGTAGGCAACGGATGGGATCCAACGGATATCCCTGAAGGGATCAAGACTCATTTTCTTCCAGAGAACTTAGGCATTCCAGCCGGCCGCAATGCTGGAGTGAACCAGATAAATGGCGAATACTTGTGCTTCCTCGATGACGATTCATGGTTCATCGATGAAGACTTCTTGATTACGGCTGTCGAACGGTTCAAGCATTACCCTCGCATGGGGCTATTGCAGCCGCGCATCACTGATCCGGAAAATGAAGACCAGAATCCACGACGTTGGATCCCGCGCTTGAAAAAACGAACGGCAGCTGAACCAAGCAAAGTTTTCCACGTGGGGGAAACTTGCCTAGTTACTACCCGTAGAATTTTTGATTCCACGGGTGGCTGGGCAGGGGGATTCTGGTACGCGCATGAAGGCATCGAACTTGCCTGGCGTGTATGGGACACCGGCACTTACGTCTGGTATGCCGGCGACATGCAGATTGGCCATCCGATCGTGGACCCACGACGCCACGACGAGTTTTATCGTTTGAACGCCCGTAACCGCGTATGGCTGGCTCGCCGTAACTTGCCCGTGCCGCTGCGTTGGATCTATCCAACAACCTGGATGCTCATTGAGTGCTTGCGGCTGCGACACAACAAAAGCGCTGTGTCCCAGTACATAGCCGGATGGCGGGCAGGTTGGGCCGGCAGCCCCTGGTACCGTGAACCACGGCCTAAACTTAGATGGAAAACAATAGTTCGCATGACCCTCGCGGGTCGTCTGCCTATTATCTAACGACGAACACAAGTGAGCGCCACTAGCTAAGCAAGCGAAGCTATTACCTTACTTCGAAAGGGACCCATGACTAAAACTGTTTTGACGTACGGAACTTTTGACCTGTTCCATATCGGCCACCTGAATATCCTGAAGCGTCTCAAGGAGAAGGGCGACCGCCTGGTTGTTGGCGTATCCACTGATGAGTTCAACGCCATCAAGGGCAAGAAGCCTGTAGTTCCTTTCGAGCAGCGTCTTGAGATCGTCCAGGCCATCAAATACGTAGACCTCGCCATTCCCGAAGAAAACTGGGAACAGAAACGTACTGACATCAAGAAGTACGATGCAAAGGTCTTCGGCATCGGCGAAGACTGGAAGGGCAAGTTTGACGACCTCGGTGATGAAGTCGAAGTTGTCTACCTTCCACGTACCTCAGGTATCTCGACAACCGAAATGAAACGTGTCTTGAGCGAGTTCGATGAGCGACATGTCACGTCGTTAAAGAACACATTGGACACTTTGAGCCAGATCGTGAAGGAACTGAGCTAGTAAACTCGTTTAGTTGTAAGTTGTTGTTTTCGAGATTTGAAAGTACTCATGGCTAGCGAGCACATCACAGACTCCATCAAGTCCAGCGTAAAGGGCGCCCTGCAAAAAGTGGGGCGACGTCCGGAAGCAAAACGGATATCCCGTCTGATGGGGCTAACCGGTCGTCCGTCGGCCAATGTGAATGTTGGTGTATCCAACATTCCGGTACCAGGATCTGTAGCGGTTTACTTCGGCGATGGCGCTGACAAGATCTATCAGGTGACTCAGTGGCTTCCGGTGCTTGAAGAACTGCATGAGAAAGAAGAAGTACTGCTGGTCTTCCGTACTTTGAGTGCTTTCAAAGCGGCGGAGAAATTTACCGACCTGCCAAGGATCTATGTACGCCGATTGACCGATCTCATGGATCTGTATGATGACAATGACCTGAAGCTGGTCATATACACCAACAATTCGCGCACGAATTTCCAGTCCCTGGATCACCCAAGGCTTGTTCACGTGCATGTAAACCATGGTGAGAGCGACAAACTCTCGATGGTTTCGAATAAGGCCAAGGCCTACGACAAGGTTTTTGTCGCAGGCCCTGCAGCCATCAAGCGCCACGAGGCAATGTTGATTGACTTCGAGTTCAACAAATTGGAAGTCACCGGTCGTCCACAGCTGGATATCAACTTCGAACTCGAATTGGAACCAAGCGAGAAGTTCGATGTCATGTATGCGCCGACGTGGGAAGGGGAAAACGAAGACAACAACTACACCTCGTTGGACAAATACGGTGTTGCCATTGTCGAGTCATTATTGGAGAACCCTTCTTGGCGCGTCGTCTATAAGCCGCACCCACGAATTCAGGAAAGCAATACTCCTGGCGTTGCTCAGGCACACGCACGCATTCTGGAAATGATCGAAGCTGCCAATGAAGCCGGCGCAGAGCACGTGATATCCGAACAGGGCAATATCTTGGCCATGTTCGAGTCGACCGATGCGCTGATTACCGATGTTTCCAGCGTAGGCCTGGACTACCTGTACCTCCACCCGGGCAATCCGTTAGTCATTTCCGACCGACGTAGTAACCGCGAGATTCTTCACCGCGATGCACCAGTTGCGCAGGCCTGCCACGTGGTAGACCAAGATAGCGTGAAGAACGTTGGAGACCTGCTCGCCGATGCACTGACTCGTGACGGACACAAGGATCAGCGCATTGAAATGCGCCAGTTCTACTTTGGCGACCTGAACCGAGGGGATTCAACTAAGCGATTCCAGGACGTCATTCAGAAGCTGATTGTTGAACGTCAAGGAAAGCTGGAGAACTTCCGGGGTTGGCACAGCTAGAGGTCCGCTGACTCCTTGGTCCCAATTCTTACCATACGAATTGGGACCAATTGCTTTAAGCGCCAGATAATGACAACGCTCCAGTCGAAGCAGACTCTATGGCCATTTGCAGGTGTCCGTGGCGGTTTCAAACTGATTTGAGCGCCCATGGGCGGTAATCTTAGACTGTGGATCACATGAAATGACGGCCACTGCCGTGTGGTGCTAGTGGCCTATTCATGTTGTACACGCGCGATTTCCAGGCTGTTCCGCTGAACGACTTAAGCGGGGGATAGCAGCTAAAACATTGAAGGACACTATTCGTGGCAGTTGAAATTCGAGCTATGCAAGACTTGGCGCAGTCAGCGATGCAGACTTTGCGTACCCAGCGGTTGAAGCGCAAAAAGTATCGCTACTACAGCGGCTACCAAGAGCTGAACCTTGCAATTCGTGATGAAGTTCTGCATCTGGACGCTACCGTTGCCCATCCCGTGCAATCCGTTTCGGTATTACACGGTAGCCATATCGTTCTTTCTGTTGCGCCACTTACGTCTGATCTAGTCAAAAACGGTCACGATGAATCCCATCGAATCCACGCTGAGATCTCTCTGGATCCCCTTCTTGATCGGTGGCATGACTATCGCGAACTTGCTTCCAGTGACGAAGAGCCGGAATCCAGCGTTCCTGATTCGGATGACGCAGATGACAACCAAGTGACTCTAGAAAATGACCTGTACGCCGGTACGGTTCGTCTTGCACTGACCTTCAGCTCCGAATTCGATCAATTGCCTCCGGGTATCGCATGGTTGCAGCTAACTGAAGACGGTGAACTGCTCAGGCGCAAAGAGGTCCGGGAACGGATCGACGCCGGGGAACTAATCCTCAACGGCCCTGTTATCGCCCACCGTATTCTGGGGCGGTTCTCGTCGACTACTTTTAGCCATGACACGGTCTATAATTCAGGCGAACGCAGCGTAGGACTTTATATCAATAAGAAGGCCGAAGTGGCTTTGGCCCTGAACCGTCCTCTACGCTTCAAATATCGAATTCGTACTGACATCACCCGGATCCACGACGGCATGCTGTCGTTGGGCGGAGTTCTGGAAACGCAGAGCGACCGGTTGTCCTCAGTTACTTTGCAACTGGTTGGACGTAAATCGGAATTTGCAGTGGAAGTTCCAGCAGAGCTGGTTCTCGACGAAAAGCATGCAGCAAAGCGCTTTGGACGTGCTATCTACAGCTGGTCAGCAACCCTGGATTTCAAATCTGCTGACTGGGAGGCGATCGATCGTGGAGATAACTACGATCTCTATTTGCTGGCGACTTCGAATTCCAGCGGTGAGCTTGCACGCATCCGGGTGACTCGTACCCCGTTTGCCGTGCGCAGCACGACGCGGGCGGATGCGGTGACAATCGGTGAACAGACTCTAGCGATTTCTCCGTATTTCACCTTCAAAGCAAAATCAACATCGGTGATTCTGGAAGTGTTCGACAAAGAAGCCTTTGCCGTACTTGCTAACGCTAAACAGCGTAGTTTCCCAATCAGCCAGCCATCGGATTCGAAGCCGATTTGGATCGTCGGCGAACTGTCCTACAAGGCTCAGGACAACGGACTGCATCTGTTCAAATACCTGCGCAAAGAACGCCCAGATATTGATGCATACTATGTCATCGATGAGAAAGCTCCCGATTTGCGGAATTTCGATTCCATGGATCACGTCGTTTTCCATGGCAGCAAAGAACATTTTGAATTGGCTATTCGTGCACAACGAGTCATCGGCACGCACCATGCCGATTACTTGTACCCAACAAGGCACCATAGCTTCTCGTCGCGTTGCCGCGCTACTCGGGTGTTCTTGCAGCATGGCGTCATGGGAACCAAATGGATGGTTCCCAACTACGGCAAGAATTCACCTGGCTTTGCGACGGACCTGTTCATGGTTTCCTCTGAGCGCGAGACGCAGTACATCGTTAAGGACTTCCTTTATTCGCCTGACGAAGTCAAGGTCACCGGGCTATCCCGGTTCGATTCCTTGCTAGCGACGGATTTGAGTGTTAAAGAGAACATGCTCCTGATCATCCCAACGTGGCGTGATTGGTTGCAGAATGAGGAAGTTTTCCTTGAATCGGACTACCTCGAGCAATGGAAAAACCTGCTTAATTCGGCGGAACTTGCAGAATTAGTCCAGAGGCATGGCCTGGAAGTTGTTTTCTGCCTCCATCCCAACATGATGCAATTCAGGGATCATTTCGCTGGCGCGCCCGCTCGACTAATTGTCCAAGGTGAAATTGACGTCCAGGAACTAATCAAGACCGCGGCAATCATGGTCACGGATTACTCTTCAGTGAACTTTGACTTCAGCTTCCTGCACAAGCCTGTTCACTACTACCAGTTCGATCGCTCTCGCTTCTTGGGACCGAGCGGTTCGCATTTGAACTTGGACGACGAATTGCCAGGCCGCATTGCCTTTGACGCAGAAACATTGCTGGATGATCTTTCGCGTACCCTGCAACGAGGGAAAGCCATGGAAGACAAGTACCGTCAACGTGCTGACGTGTTCATGACCCACCGGGACCAAAACAATTCGCAACGCATAACGGAAGAAATCGAGCGAGCCGAGTTGCGTGGCAAACCCAACGTTGGCTGGCGTGCCGAATTGCCGGTTAAGTTGAAGAACAAGTTCCGTAGGAACAAGCGGTACTTTGACGTCATGCGCAAGCTATACAAGTTGTACAAGCTTGCTCCCATGGAAGAAGACCTCATCGTCTTCGAATCGGGTCTCGGGAATCAGTACGGCGACTCTCCTCGGTATATTTACGAGGAATTGCTGCGACAAGGTGACACACGTCGCAAGGTATGGGTTTACTCGGGAAAGCACCGCTTCTCCGATCCTTTGACGACTACCGTTAAGCGATTGTCCCCAGAATATTTCTGGCATCTCGCACGGGCAAAATACTGGGTGAATAACCAGAGCTTCCCGCACTATGTGAAGCGTCGCGCGAAGGGAGTGTTCCTGCAGACCTGGCACGGAACACCACTCAAGCAGATGGCACTCGATGTTCGCGAAGTTCAAGGCCGCGATGAGGGGTATCTTGAGCGTGTTACACGAGCAACGCGCCAATGGACGCACCTCATTTCGCCTTCTCGCTACACGAGCGAGATCATGCGATCCGCCTATGCATTCTCAGGCGAAGCCGTGGAGCTTGGCTATCCCCGAAACGACATCTTGACCGGTACCGACGTTGCTGAGCAAGAAAAGCGTGTTCGTGATGAGCTTGCGATACCCCCAGGAATCAAGACCGTACTTTACGCGCCGACATTCCGTGACGATGCGGCTTCAAGCCGCGGTAAATTCAGATTCGACCTGCCAATGGATCTGGAGGAGTTCGACCGTCGTTTTGGCGAAGACACCATCTTGATGTTGCGCATGCATGTGCTGGTATCAAATGCCGTGTCGATTCCGGAGAGCCTGCGGCACCGCATTATCGATGTCTCGAGTCATCCAGATATTCAGGAACTGTACCTTGCTTCTGATGTATTGATTACTGATTATTCGTCGGTATTCTTCGACTACTCGCTGTTGCGACGACCAATTATCTTCTATGCATATGATCTGGAGAACTACCGGGATAATCTGCGTGGTTTCTATTTGGACTACGAGAGTGCGTTGCCTGGCCCAATTGTTGAAGAAGAGAACGACCTTTGGGATGCACTTTCGTCAGCTTTGGCGGGGGCTGATCTGCCAGGGGTGAATCGAGACGAATTCATTGAAAAGTTTGCCCCAAATGATGACGGGCATGCCGCGCGGCGCGTTGTTGAGCGCTTCTTCAAATAAGGAAGACACTGCAGCTTATTGAAATTGTGGTGCCGGGCCTCTTGCAGGCCCGGCACCACTATGCTGCTGAAGCTGGCTAGTGATCAGTGACGCTGTCTTCTTGCACTAGCGCCAGCGTTTCTGCAATGAAACGTTGCATGCTGGCACCGGGGGAAACGTCGCCAAAGTAGTAATTGACCAGTCCTCGTAGCTGCGGGTTGTTGCCGGCCAAGGCTTCTCGCGCCAGCCGGCTGATTTCCGTTGCCGCCGCAGCTGTAAGGGCAGGCACCTGTTGCAGCGCTGGAGATTCATCAACGGTAGCCTCGGTGGACACCGGTTGCGTCACGAACATTGGTTTCCCTGTAGCCAAAAAGTCATAAGCAACTGCGGAAATGTCGGTCACGCAAAGGTCGGCAGCTGACCACTGCCAGCCCCAGTGGGCCGAGTCATCGAAAATGAATTGGGCTTTCGAAGTTTCGCTGTGCGCCCTCAGCTGTTTTCGGATTCTTTCTACGCCTTGCCCATAGGGTTTCGCACCCAGTCCAGAACGTGGATGGGGGCGAAAAATAACGTTGAATCCGCCGTCCTTGACCAGGGCGTCAATTAATTGTTCACCGTGGGATAGTACGGAGCCATAATTCATGGAAGGCCGGTCGCCTTCCCAGGTTGGGGCATAGAGAAGCGTTGGTAGTTCCTTATTCAGGTCCACCGGCGACGCATAATCCACATCTATTTGCGGACGCCCAATTAACCGGCATCGCAACGAAGCGTCGAAATTGCGCAAGTGATTTACCAGGCGATCTCTAGCTGCTTCACCGGCTGAAAACACATAATCGTAGGCCTTGAGCTGGTTGGACCACATGTAGGCTTTTTCGCTTTCGCCATGGCAGATGAAGACATGATTAGGCGCATTGAACCGCATGATTTGAAAGTTCCGGATATTTTGATTCACGTAGAACACCACACGTAGATCCTGGGATTGCATGAATCGCTCAACATCTTCCACGGCGGGGGCGAAGTGAATCGGTAGCGGGCATTCCTTGCGCAGTGACAGCGCAGTATCAGGACTTCGCACGATGATTACCACCGGCACGAACTCTGCCAAGGCTAAAAGCGGTTCGTACCATTGCCTGATCTGGTAGGCGTTGGCCATCTCATCGGGAAAGTGCAGCGCTACCTTGTACCGGTCGGCTCCCACGGGCAGGTGGCGTAGTTCTGTGGCGTGGTTCTGAATGAACTTCAGGTGCCGCCGTGTCTCAAAGCGCGCTTGCACTTTCTTGACGACGCTATTGACGGTTCGTAACACTTTCACGGAGAATCCCTCACCACTTAATTCGAAGCATGACCAAGCATAATTCGCTGGGCAAGCTTTCTTCGGGACGTTTGCTATAAGCCGTTTTGCGTCGCGCTCGCCCCTGGCGTTATTCCGATTCTTCTTCGAAGTCCGCGGCGCGGATTGCAAGGACGGGAATGTTGGATTAGCAACGCGTGCAAGTAGGGATTGGCAGGTCGTCTACGATATGCTGTGGTGAGTGCAACACCGGCATCGAGCTCTGAAAACTGGTTTCAGTTTGGGAACTTGGCCTACGGCAAGCTAAGATGAAATGTCGGACTATGTTTCTATAGGAGTCATCATTAGCGAAAAGCGTTCTGATCGATCGTCACACGGCGAACTCGATCGCAACTCGCCTCTGGTTTTTTCAACCAGGGAGCTCGGCCGTTCGCCTGGCTCAATGAAAACTCTCAATGAGCAGGTTTCGGCACCCGCAGATGTGGGAAATGCACTCATCGGTATTCGTGGAGGATCTGAGCTTGACTTAGATCTTCGCTTTGAAGCCGTGCATGAAGGAATTCTGGTATCGGGTACCGCTACAGCGCAAATCGCTGGGGAATGTGGACGATGCTTGGAGCCCATCGAGTACGACTTCGAGGCTGATATTCAAGAGCTCTTCTATTATGAAGAGAGCGAAGAATTCGAAGACGATGATGATGTGGATCAGTATTGGGTGGTCGGTGACTTGATTGACATCGATCCGGTAGTACGGAGCGCAGTGGTTACCGCCCTGCCGTTCCAGCCGGTTTGCCGGGAAGATTGCTTGGGGCTCTGCAGTGAATGCGGAATCAGCCTCAACGATGACCCTCAGCATGATCATGAGATCCTGGATCCACGTTGGGCAGCGCTAGCGCAGCTGTCCGACATTGTCGCAGAGGATGCGACAAATGATAAAACGTCAGACAAGAGAGAAGAGAAGTAGTCGTGGCTGTTCCAAAGCGGAAGATGTCCCGTGCGAATACTCGTGCCCGCCGTTCTCAGTGGAAGGCTACCGCACCGAACCTGGTGAAGACCGTTGAAAACGGTCGCGTAACCTACAGCCTGCCTCACCAGGCTAAGGTTGTCACCGACTCGGCTGGTACCGAATTGTTCCTTGAGTACAAGGGTCGCAAGGTCGCAGACGTCTAAGACATGTCTTCAAAAGAAGAACTTATGAAGCGTCTCGGAATCAATATTGATTCCGAGACGTTTCGTCTTGCATTTACCCACCGTTCATATTCCTATGAGAACGGTGGCATTCCAACGAATGAACGCCTTGAATTCCTAGGCGATTCAATTCTTGGCTTCTGCGTTGCAGAATACCTATACGCAACTTTCCCGAATCTGCCAGAAGGCGATCTCGCGAAGCGGCGAGCGGCTATCGTCAGTACCCGCGCCTTGGCGATCATTGCCCGTGATCTGGAAGTGGGGGAGCACCTGCTCCTAGGACGTGGGGAAGCCCAGTCCAACGGAGCCAATAAATCCTCCATTCTGGCAGACACCATGGAAGCAATTCTTGGGGCCACCTACTTGGTTCAAGGCATGGAAGCTGCGCGCTCGTTTGTGCTTCGCTTCGTCACTCCCCTGCTGGAAGATCATCGGCTCCTGGGCGCGACGACTGACTGGAAAACTGTAATCCAGGAAGAAGTAGCCTCCCAAAAGCTAGGCGAGATGCACTACCAGGTCACTGGTTCAGGTCCTGACCACGCACGCACCTACCTTGCCGAACTCCGCATCGGAAACGAGGGATACGGCCAGGGACATGGGCCATCCAAGAAGGAAGCTGAGCAGGAAGCGGCGCACAAGACTTGGCTGTTGCTGCATCCAGGTGAGCAGCTACCTAAGGGATAGCGTTTAGTTCATGCCAGAACTGCCAGAAGTTGAAGTAGTCCGCGAAGGGCTGGATAAGTGGGTTCGCACTCGAACGGTACTAACCGCTCAAGTGCTGGACCCGCGTTCCGTCCGCCGTCATGCCGACGGCGTTGAAGATTTTGAACAGACATTGAGCGGTTGCTCTATCGCTTCCGTGGTTCGCCGGGGCAAGTTCCTCTGGATGGACCTCGAAGGCCTTTCAACTCCAGCAGCATTGGTTGCCCACCTCGGCATGAGCGGCCAACTACTTGTCGAAGAACCTGATGCTCCCGATGAGAAACATCTAAAAGTCAGGCTCTCACTCAGCGAAAGATCCGATTTCCCCAGCGAACTGCGTTTCGTAGACCAGCGTATCTTTGGGGGAATGTTCCTCTCCCCACTGGTTGCAACAACCGATGGGTTGCCTGCCGGATCCGGGTCGCTAAAAGCATCGATCCCACAGGCGGCTGCTCACATTGCCAGAGACGTGATGGATCCTCACCGCAAGCCCGAAGACCTCTACGTCGCGCTTCGCAAAAAGACGACAGAACTCAAGAGAGCCATTCTGGACCAGGGGATCATTTCCGGAGTCGGCAACATCTATGCGGATGAAGCACTCTGGCAAGCAGGCCTTTCAGGTTTGCGCAATACTGGCACTATCAGGCGTCCAGAAGTGCAACGCCTCAACGATGCTTTGGTTGATGTGATGACACGCGCCCTCGCCGCTGGTGGTACGAGCTTCGATTCTCTATACGTGAATGTTAACGGCGCTAGCGGTTACTTCGCCAGGTCCTTGAACGCCTACGGACGCGAAGGCAAAGCCTGTTTGCGTTGCAGAGAAAACGGCCGTGAGTCTCTGATTCGTCGTGATCCCTTCATGGGCCGTTCTTCCTACAGCTGTCCTGTGTGCCAGCCGCGACCACGCCGAACAAGACGTTAGCTGGCACATCAGCAGCTTTCCTCAAGCTATGCAATCTGCGAATTGAGCACTTGTTCATTGAACGGCGCCCAAGCGTCTACTGCCCACTGGCCAAAGCCTTTATCGGTGAGCGTCACACAGGCCAGACGATGCTCCGGGTCCACCCAGAGGAATGTACCGGACTGGCCAAAGTGTCCATAGGTGGACGCGGGATGGTTTGCACCGGTCCAATGAGGACTCTTAGTCGATCGGATCTCAAACCCGAGTCCCCAGTCATTCGGGTTCTGCCGGCCATAGCCGGGCAGAATTCCAGCGAGGTTCTCGAAATGCACACGCGTTGCCTTGCTCAATGTTTCTTGCGCCACGATAGTTGGGTTCAAAAGTTCGGCAGCGAATTTTGCCAGGTCGGCAGCGGTGGATCGGCCATCCTTTGCGCAGCTGCCGGCAATTTCTGTATCAGCCATCCCCAGGGGAGCGAAGACCGCCTCCTGGGCATACTGGGCCATGCTGATTCCGGTCTGTTGTTCCAGATGCTCTGCGAGCTTTTCAAAGCCGTAGTTGGAGTATCCGCGTTTAGTCCCTACGGCAAAGCGGATGGTTTCGGAATCAAAGTCATACCCGGCTGTGTGCGCCAATAGGTGGTGCACCGTTGAACCCTCTGGCCCTGCAGGGTCTTCGAGGGTGATGGCTTCTTCTTCCAGAGCAACCAAGAACGTGTAGGCACTGAGCAACTTGGTCACCGAAGCCAAGGGGTAAACACGTGCAGTATCACCGTGCTGGTCAACGATTGCACCATTGCCGTTCACCACCACGGATACCGCGTTGTCACTTGGCCACTGGTCAATCTGCGTCAGAATGCTCATAGAATGATCTATCCCTCGATTTTCTTCCTCGGATTTTGCGAGCACAACCAGATATTCCCCAGTGCGCTTCGCTAGAATTGCGACAAGGATTGGGTTTGATTGCCCAACCCAACTTTAGCGATTTGGCCCAAACATAGGAACTTCACGCCGTGCATCTCAAGACTCTCACCGTTCGCGGATTCAAGTCTTTCGCATCGGCGACCACTTTTGAGTTTGAACCGGGTGTCACGGCTGTTGTAGGACCTAACGGTTCCGGCAAGTCCAATGTGGTTGACGCGCTGTCCTGGGTCATGGGTGAACAGGGTGCCAAGACGCTTCGCGGCGGCAAGATGGAAGACGTGATCTTTGCTGGCACTTCTGGCCGACCACCACTGGGCCGTGCCCATGTTTCCCTGACAATCGATAACTCTGATGGCCAGCTGCCTATCGACTATGCAGAAGTCACTATCTCCCGCACGCTGTTCCGTACTGGTGGCTCCGAATACGCCATTAATGGAAGTTCGTGCCGTCTTCTGGACATTCAAGAGCTGCTTTCGGATTCCGGTCTGGGTCGAGAAATGCATGTGATTGTCGGTCAGGGACAGCTGGACCGCATCTTGCACGCTACCGCTGAAGATCGGCGTGGTTTCATCGAGGAAGCGGCCGGCGTGCTCAAGCACCGACGGCGCAAGGAGAAAACCCTGCGCAAGCTGCAAGCGATGCAAGGAAATCTGGATCGTCTTGAGGATTTGAGCGCCGAGGTTCGCCGCCAATTGGCTCCGTTGGGACGGCAAGCGAAAATCGCTCGCCGTGCGCAGACGGTGCAGCTTGATGTCAGGGATGCAAAGTCCCGCCTGCTGGCAGATGATTTGGTCACACTGAACAACAAGCTTGCCCAGGATATTGATGACGAATCCAAGATCCAAGCTCAGCAAGAAGACGCTGCGGCACGCCTGGAACGCATCAAGAAGCACATCGCTGAACTGACTGCCCAGATGGAAACCAATACCCCGCGACTGGTTCAGATCCAGGAAACGTGGGTTTCGTTGAGCACGCAGGCAGAGCGTTATCGATCGCTGGCCGCGTTGGCTCGTGAACGCGGGAAATTGCTGGAAAGCAATGAAACCCATTTCGATTCCAGCCGAGATCCTGAGCGTTTGGAAGCTCAAGCTGAGCGAATGAGCGAAGAACTTGAGGAACTTGAAGAAGCTCTTGAAGACCGCCACGAGATTCTTGCCGAAGCTGTAGAGGCTAAAGAGCAGGCCGAGGAAGCATCACGCGCCGAACAGCAGCGAATGGCTGCCATGCTCCGTGCCGCAGCGGACCGTCGAGAAGGCATGTCACGGCTCGCCTCGCAGGTGGCTTCCGCACGCAGCCGTGTCGACGTGACCCGGGCCGAAATATCCCGACTCCAGGAAAGCGTCCAGTCCTTCGACTCGGACCTTGAACTGGATTTGCGCTCTCACGCAGAAGTTGCCAGTGATCTTGAAAAACAATTGGCTGGCGAAGCCCAACTGAATATCGATTTCGAGAGTTCAGATCGGGAACACGCAGCATTGTCAGAAGAGCACAATGCCGATAGCCAGCGTGAACGCGAGCTATCGGTGCGTGTTTCCGGATTGCGTGCTCGCCTTGAAGCCCTGAAGCTGAACTCCAAACCAGATGATCAGTCGTCACAGCTTCTTGGATCAACATCCGGACTGCTCCTCGGTCGTTTGGGGGAGCTGATTACGGTTAATCCGGGATATGAACAGGCCATCGCCGCGATTTTGCGTGACAGTGCCGAAGCTTTGGTAGCCAAGAACCTCGGTGATGCGTTGGATCTCATCGAGGACCTCCAACAGCAGCAGGCCAGCCAGGTATTCCTGCACGCCGAAGTTCTGCCAAGTGGTGCAAAGGCTACTGCAATGCCTAATGCCGTCAGCGCTCGTGAAGTTGTAGCTGCCGATGGCCCGCTGGACAGCTTGCTTGATCAGCTTCTTGTTGGCCATTACATCATTGAGGAAATGAGCCAAGCACCTGCGGCCTTGGTGCAGAACCCATCTGCGCTGCTCACCACCTTGGATGGCATCACTGTTTCGGCAGTCCGCAGTTCCGTGGGGGACTCAGCAGGCGCTTCCCTGATCGCGCAGCAGGCCTTAGTGGAGCAGACGGAAACTGAACTCTCCCAGTGCCAGGAAGAACTTTCCACAGTCGAGCAAAGATTGGCTCAGCGGGGACCAGAGCTTTCCATCGCTCAGCAACAGCGAGATGAAGCCCTGTCGGCGCTGGCTGAATCTGACGCCACCATTGATGAATTGTCCTCGTATCTGGCACGTCTTGGACAGAAACTTCGCAGCGCGCGATCGGACAAAGCCAAGCTGGAAGAAAAGCTCGAAGCAACGCTGGAGAAGCTCGAAATCGAGCAGGAATCTCTGGAAGAGATTACCGAGCGCATGGAGCTAGCTTCAACGGATCAAGATGAAGAAACCGTTGATGACGCGGCACGAGCAGCTCTTGCAGATGCTGCAGCCGCGGCACGACAGCAGGAATTAGAAGCCCGTCTTGCCTTGCGCAGTAGTGAAGAGCGCGTTTCTGCGTTGCGTTCGCGCGTTGAGGGTCTGCGCCGCACTGCGGCAGCTGAGCGCAATCACCGTGAAGTTGCAGCTTGTCGAGCGGAGCAGCGCAAGGCGCAAGCGGCCAATGCGATCCGTATTGAGCAAGCCGCTGAGCGCGTCCTGCGTTTCATTGAAGTATCGGTATCGATGGCAGGCCAAGAACGCGAAGAGCTGGCCGGCAAGAAATCCGAACTGGAATCCATGCTGGGCAGCCAACGCATGGAAGCGGAGCAGCTCTCCGCCGAGCTGGCCCGTCTTGCTGATGCTGTGCATCGTGATGAGATGGCCCGTGCGGAACTGCGGATGCGCATCGAAAATCTTGAGACCAAGGCCCTGGAAGAACTGGGATACACCCCTGATCACCTCATCGCCAACTACGGTCCAGACCAGTTGATTCCGGAGGCCCTCGACGAAGATGACAAGTGGGGCGCGCTGCGGCAAAACGTTGATGAAGAAGGCAATCCTGTCGGCACCCGGGCATATGATCGCGTCGAGCAGGAAAAGCGGCTGAAGAAGGCCGAACGCGACCTGGCGGCCTTGGGCAAAGTCAATCCGTTGGCACTTGAAGAGTTCGCTGCCTTGGAGGAACGCCATAAGTTCCTCTCCGGCCAGCTCGAGGATTTGAAGAAGTCCCGAGGGGATTTGCAGCAGATCATTGCCGACGTTGATTCCCACGTCGAGCGGGTGTTCACCGAGGCCTACAACGACACCGCCGTTCAGTTCAGGCGGATCTTCGATCGCCTCTTCCCAGGCGGCGAGGGCCAGCTGGTGCTCACCGATCCCGAAAATATGCTCACCACAGGCATCGAGGTGGAAGCGCGTCCGGCCGGCAAGAAGATCAAGCGGCTCTCGCTGCTCTCCGGTGGCGAGCGTTCGCTGACTGCTGTCGCGTTGCTGGTCGCCATCTTCAAGGCTCGCCCGTCGCCGTTCTACGTGATGGACGAGGTGGAGGCGGCCTTGGACGATATGAATTTGGGACGTCTGATCACGATCTTCGAAGAGCTGCGCGAGTCATCGCAGCTGATTGTGATTACCCACCAGAAGAAGACCATGGAAGTAGCTGATGCCCTGTACGGCGTCACTATGCGCGGAGACGGGGTTTCTACAGTGATTAGCCAGAAAATGGAACGAGCTGTGACGACGTAGCTATTGCGGTAAAGTAGGGATTTGCAGGGGCGAACTTGCATGCTCCGTAATTCACTGTCTCTACTGAGGATGACATGGCATTTTTCCGTAAACGTATCAATGATAACCCTGCTGTTACGAAGAGTCCTGTGCATCGGGAATCAAGGCAGGAGGATGTCCTCCCGAGCGGGTCGGTGCTCCAGGGACCTTCTCCATTGGTGAGTGTGGTTATTCCCGTTTACAACGCCATGCCATTCCTTACGGAACTGCTTAATTCTCTGGAAGCCCAGGACCTGAAGCCAGAAGAATTCGAAGTCATTGCCGTGGATGATGGCTCGACGGATTTTGGCGGAGAGATTTTGGATGTCTATGCGAAGCGAAATTCGAACTTCATCGCCCTGCATCAAGAGAACAGTGGTTGGCCGGGCAAGCCGCGCAATGTAGGCATTGAGAATGCGCGTGGAGAATATGTTTTCTTCATCGACAGTGATGACCGGCTCGGGCCTCAAGCGCTAAGGCGCATGACTTCATTTGCGCTGGAGCACGACGTGGATGTCCTCGTGCCGAAAATGGTCGGTTTGGACGGCCGGAGAGTTCAAGCGAAGCTGTTTGAAAAAACAATTCTCGATGTCGACTACGACTTTATTCTGCGGACCCTTTCGCCGCAAAAGATGATCAGGCGACGGCTTCTCAATTCGCATGGCATCCGCTTTGTCGAAGAAAAAGTCAGGCTTGAAGATGGCATCGCCATGGTCGAAGCATATTCCGCTGCTCGGCGAATCAGCATCCTGGGCGACTACAACTACTACGAGATCCGGCTAAGGTCGGACGGCCAGAATATTAGTACGCAGCAAATCGATCCTGCCGGTTATGTAGGTTCCTTGACCAAGATCGCGCAGACTATTGCGACGTACACGGGACCGGACCTGGAAGTGGCCAGGAAGCGCATTGCCGGATTGTTCGTTCGCAAGGGTTTGCGTTTCTATGACGGACAACGTTTCCTGCGTTATACCGCCGAACAGCGCGCAGCATGGGTGTCGAGCCACAAGAGCTTCTTGGAAACCTTCCATCTGGAAAATTCTGCAGCGCTCTTCAAGCCGCAAGAGGCAAAGCTGGTCGACGCCATCCTCGCCGGCGACTTGGAATACCTGGAGCAGCTTGCCCAGAATAAAATGGAAGCTGAGAAAGCGCCTGCAGTTGTTTCGGTCGAGAATACTGCTGAACGCATCTGTCTGGTCGTCGATTTTCCAGCCTCGGGACCGTCGCCAATCGGCATTCATATAAGGGATCGGGACACCGAAACCGTGGCAAGAGGCGAGCTTGCAGTTGACGAAAGCGGATCGCGGCTCACTGCATCTTTCCCGCGTGATACCGTGCTTGAATCGATTTCTCGCTTGGGCAACATTTTCATCGAGTATCAGGGCGTTCCTGCAAAGCGGATCAAGATGGGGAAAAGCGTTGCGAGCCAGGAATTCTCGGGTTTGCTGGTCTACGCAACGGCCAATGGATATATGAGCATAGATGCTCGCCAAGCTAAGTAGCACCGCGCTATATAGAGTCGGGCTGTCAGCCTTCCCTGGGACAGGCTCCCTCCTGCAGAACACAGAGAGGCTCGTAGTTGCCCCAAACAGCAACCACGAGCCTCTGTGCAGCTAGGCGAACCCTAACTCGCAACGCCTACGAACACGTATTGAGGGTTCCGTCATTTCGGTAGGCAACAGTCTCGTCGAGAACCAGCGGACCGCCAATCAGCACATTAGTCCAACCTTCCATGCCGCTCAGCGCTGAGCCTATGGACTTAGGCAGGCAGGACTTTTTAGCCAGCAGCATTGGCGCGCCGTTGTAGCCTGCAGCAACGGCACCGCTCAGTCCGTCGGGGAAGCTCTTGCCGTTGGCAATGAACTGGCGCTGCGCACCATTTGGCCAGAAGGCCTTCGCGATGACAGCACTGGTGTCATAACGTGTTTCTCCGCCGTAGCGAGCGATCCTGGCATTCGGAAGCGCTTTGCGGATCTCGTTTTCCGCATTTCTGGAGATCGCCAGTGGCCCGCCAGCCAAGTACACGGTGGAGGGATTCAGGCGCTTCAGCTGCTTCAAGATGGTGCTTGGCACGTATTTCTTGCTGCTCAGCAGCAATGGAGCCTTGCGGTCTGCCGCGACAGCTGCCATGGACAGGGCATCAGGGAACGAGCGTCCAGATGCCACAAACACGTTCTTGGCAGAAGACCAATTCGTAGCAATCTCTGCGCTGGTTCCATAGCGCGTGTTTCCTGCTTCTCGGGATACCGGTGCATACTTCTTCAGCTGCGTGAACGTCTTGCTGCTGACTGCGGTTGGGCCACCTGCAATGATGATGCGGGACGGATTGAGCCGCTTGATTTCCGCAGCCACTTCGCTCGGCAGATAGGCCTGCTTGGTCAGCAACAGCGGTGCATTGTGGCGGTTGGCCAGCGAGGTAACTGATAATGCGTCAGCGAAGTGCTCACCGGAAGCCACGACAACAGTTTTGGCCCCGTAGGGGAAGGTGCGCTTGGAGATCGCAACAGGCGTTCCATAGCGGTTGGCGCCAGACATGCGCGATGGGCCCAAGCGGGTCGGCCAGACATCCATATTGCCAAAGTAGCTGGTAGTCAGCTTGTACTGCGTGCTGCGGCGGTTCTTCGCAAAGTCGCGCAGCGATGTCAGATCGCCGTTCCACACGTTGGCATCCACATTCTTCGTTGACCCCAACATATTGGAGTTGGAAGAATACTGCCAGACATTGAACGTGGTCCAGCCTTCAGGAAGTTCGCGGGGATTCTTCGCAACGTCAGCGGTGGGGAAGATCGAGACATGCAGTGGCCAGGACTTGAACGCTTCAGAATCACCCGTGCACTCATCCCACCACGACTGGGCCGTGTAGATCATCGGCAGGCGACCGGTCTTGGCCTTGACGGTATTGCCGAAGTCCTTGATCCAGGTAACCAATTGGGAAGGCGTCATGCCGTAGCACATATCGCCCTTGCCCTGCGGATAAGCGGTCTTGTTGTACGGGTTCCACTCGATATCCAGCAGTGGCGGCATGGTGTACCCGTCATTGGTCCAACCGCCTCCGTTGGCCATGAATTCCCTGGCCTGAACAGCACCGGAAGAATGGGCAGGCATGGCGAAATGGTACGCACCGCGAATCAGGCCGGCATTGCGCGACTTGGTGTAGTTCTGGCTGAACTTAGGGTCCTTGTACAAGGAAGAAGGCCACGACTGGGTGGCCTTGATGTAGGCGAAACGTGCCCCGTTTGCCTTGGCAGTGGACCAGTTCACGTCGCCTTGATGGCGGGAAACATCGATCCCAAGGGTGCCCGGTGGACGCCAGGTCCGCAACTCATCAAGGGAAGCCGGCGCGCCCACCTGGAACGGAACTGAAGTCGCAGAATCATTTGAAGACAGCTTCGCGAGATCCGCTAGCTCATCCATGGTAGGGATCGTCGCGTCACCGGTTTCGGCAATTCGCTTGGCACCCTGGCCCAGCTGGGCATCGAGGTGCTCGAGCTCCATTTCGGCCAGCGCCTTGTCGGCTAGCTGTACGCGTTCTTTCTTGGAAAGATCATCGTCTTTGGACAGTGCCTTGGAAATTTCTTCAGCTGCTGGAGTGGCAATAGCAGCCGGCGCACTTGGTGCTGGCGCCTCGGACTCAACTTCGCTGGTGCTGGTCCCGGTGGCCTCGGCCTCGGGAGACGGCGTAGACGATGGTTCCGGCGCATCAGCCACGGTAGCAGTGGGCGAGGGAGACTGAACAGTTTGAGCGGAGGGCTCTTCTGTTGGCGAGGCGAACCCCGGACCAGCAGAAAGCGGGATGGAAAGTGCGGCTATAACCGCAATTGATAGAGCTTTGGATCGTCGCGTCCGGATAGCCGGCATGGATTCCCCTGAATAATCGAGTGCAAGTGAAATGGCGAAAGCCATTGCTAGTATATCTACCCGATGTTTCCCGGCAAGATTCCGGGAATTAATATCGGCGCGAAAGCCAGGGGAAATCTAAAACTGCGGAATTGCTTAATCGGCCAATTCCACGGGTTTTATGGTCTTTGGAACCAACAGCCAGGCAATCACTCCGACCAGGCCCACGACAGCCGAAATGTTGAAGGCCAATTGGAAGCTGATCATGTCGGCCATGGCCCCGGCCAGCAGCGGGCCGATGATGGAGCCTAGATCGGTGCACATCTGGAATCCGGCCAGTGCCTTGCCGCCGTTGCGGCCGGAACCAATCACGTCAGCCACGGACGCTTGCTGTGCTGGGCCCAGCAGCCCGCCGCCAATGCCTGCCAGGACCGAGAAGACGATGAAGCCAACCAGGGACGTCGAGTACCCCATCGCGCCAATGGACACGAGCAGGACACTCATGCCAAGGACCACGGGGATCTTGCGTCCAATGCTGTCTGTCAGGCGACCGGAGAACACCAGCGCGCAACCATTGCCGATGGCAAACACCGTCATGGAGATTCCGGCGGCCGTGGCACCCATGGTTTGGCCGAACACGGCCAAGGCGAAAAGCGGGATCATGCTATTGCGCACGCCGAACGCCAGCCAGCCGTAGCTGAACCCGGAGAACAATGCCGCCCGGTAGGCGGGGGAGACGAGCGCCTCGCGGGTGGTCACCACTTCAATATCGGAATGCCTTGATCGCGGGTTTGCCGCATCTGCATCCAGATCGCGGCGACGGCCCAAGGCCATGTAGACCACGCCTGCGGCAATGACCAGGGCGGTGCCGTAAATCAAGAACGGAATACGCATGCCCAGCGGGGCAAGCAAGGTTCCAAGAACCGGGCCGAAGACGTTGCCCAAGAGGAACGAGCCGGCGTACAAGCCCGAGATGCGTCCGCGGGATTTCTCCGGAGCCAGGCGCGCAATTAATGCCATGGCTGAAATGGTGAACATGGTCGACCCGAACCCGCCCAGTCCACGAGCAATCAATAGCTGCGTATAGTCCTGGACCACAGCGCAAAGCAAAGTCGATACCGCAACCAGCAAAACACCGGTGACGTAGATCTTGGGCTCGCCGAGCTTGCCTACCAGGACGCCTGCTACCGGTGCGAAAATCAATCGGGTAAAGGCGAAAATGCTGACAATAATAGTGGCGGCCGCGTTGCCGACATCAAAGCTCACTGCATACTGGGGCAAGATGGGGGCGATGAGCCCGAAACCCAATGCGATGATGAATGCCGCAACCAGCAATACGCTGATCTCTTGGGGGATGGGCGCCTTGGCAGCACGGGTGGTTTTCAATGCCATATCAATTGAACAGATGGTTCTGCCGCTCAGCGAGCAGTAACCCTCAGCCTTTCTGGAACGACGAACGGGGCTAAGCAACCCACCTGCCAGTCTAGCCTTGAATGCAAAATGTGCTGATGCTGGTGCTGCCTGCCATATGATCCCTAAATCGTTGGAGATATGAGACGATTTAGAGCGTGTCTGATTCGCTTATATTAACCATCATCATTGTCGCGGTTGTTGCCGTGGTGGCCATTGGCGTCATTGCCTTCGTCACCAAGGGCCGCAAGCCCAAGACTCCGTATACGTCAGAGCGCGATGCAGACGACTTGCCAGCTGGCCAGAGTGCTGAGGGCGATACTGATGCCGCAGCGGACACTGCCGGTGCAAGCGATGCGCCTGCCGCGGTCCAAGAGCCTGCCGCACCTGCTGCGCCACAGCTCGATGTTCCAGAACCAGTGCAGGGCCGTCTGGCCCGGCTGCGTGCGCGACTGACCAAATCCAACAGCATGTTCTCCAAGGGCCTGCTGGCCCTGCTCAGCCAAGACTCGATTGACGAGGATGTCTGGGAAGAGATTGAAGAAAATCTGCTGATGGCAGACCTGGGTACCGAGCCTGCGCTTGAGCTTGTTGACGCACTGCGTGAACGAGTGAAGATTGAAGGCAGCAAGGACCCGGCTCGCGTCAAGGCAATGCTCCGCGAGGAACTGCTCAAGCTGGTGGATCCTAGCTTGGACCGCAGCTACCTGCCTGAACCGCATCCGGACCGCCCAAGCATCATCATGGTGGTCGGGGTCAACGGTGTTGGCAAGACCACCACCATCGGCAAGCTGGCGCGAGTTCTCGTTGCTGAAGACAAGGACGTCCTGCTGGGCGCCGCCGATACCTTCCGTGCGGCCGCCGCCGAGCAGCTGGCTACCTGGGGCGACCGCGTGGGCGTGCCTACCGTGCGTTCCGAGATCGATGGCGCCGACCCGGCCTCCGTTGCCTTTGAAGCCGTTTCCGCGGGCATCGAGCAGGAAGTCGACATTGTCATGATCGACACCGCCGGCCGCCTGCAGAACAAGGTCGGCCTGATGGACGAGTTGGGCAAGATCAAGCGCGTGGTCGAAAAGAAGGCCACCATTGACGAAGTCCTGCTGGTCCTCGATGCGACTACCGGGCAGAACGGCCTGCAGCAGGCCAAGGTCTTCTCCGAGGTTGTCAACGTTTCGGGCATCGTGCTGACCAAGCTCGATGGCACTGCCAAGGGCGGCATCGTCGTGGCTATCCAGCGTCAGCTCGGTGTTCCGGTGAAGCTCGTGGGATTGGGCGAGGGTCCGGATGATCTCGCGCCATTCAACCCGGAAGACTTCGTGGACGCGCTGCTCGAAGGCTAATCGATAATTCCATATTTTCTTGATCTCCCCGTCGTTTCCTGCGGCGGGGAGATCTTGTTTAAGCGGGCGCTGCGCATCTGCAATTCCTGCACAGAGCGGTTTTGTTCCTGTTGGGCCATGGGGCGCACACAGGGGTTGGAATCAAGGAAATCTTGCAGTGAGGTCAGTCACACCACTCGATCCCGGGTCCGAAACTCTCCTTGGGGCCTCCACGGAAAAGATCTAGTCAGTGAGTGAATGGAACTTTTCCGGCGCCTTCTGGCCGCAGGTCACCCAAGGAAGCAGTGACCAGCGCTACAGAAAACGTCCAGATTACTTGGGTAAAGATGTTTTCTGGGGAAGTGTGTCCCTTCAATCTGTACGCACTGCATGAGGGATACTCCGGTTGATTCTGGATGCCCCCGTGCGGCCAGACCAGCCGGTAAAGGATCCATTCAGAAGTGTCGTCGAACCAAGACCTGCCCATACCAGTCAAGCAGGACCCTCAGCCCAGAGCTTTCCGCATGGACATCCAGGGCCTGCGCGCCATCGCCGTAGGTGTTGTTGTGCTGTACCACTTCTGGGGGCACTATCTGCCCGGCGGCTTCGTCGGAGTCGACGTGTTCTTCGTGATCTCAGGATTCCTGATCACTTCGCATCTGCTCGCCAAGCCGCCGAAAAACATTGGCGATGTCGTCAATTTCTGGATGAGGCGAGTCAAGCGGCTGATCCCCGCCTCCTTCTTGGTGATCCTGGCCAGCGTCTTGGGCATCTGGCTCTTCGCACCGTCCACGGTGTGGCAGGACTGGGGACTGCAAGCGGTGGCCGCGACGTTCTACTTCCAGAACTGGTACCTGGCACTGACCAAGGTCGATTACCTTGCCGAAGGCGAAGCTCCAAGCCCCTTCCAGCATTTCTGGTCCCTGTCTGCAGAAGAGCAGTTCTATTTCGTATGGCCAATTCTGATCGGCCTGCTGATCTTTGCTGCCATCAAGTCCGGAATCAAGCCGGCAACCGCCGCGTTGGCCGGGATCAGCGCCGTCTTCTTGATTTCCTTCGGATACTCGCTATACGCAACCGCGACTGAACCGGGCAGCGCATACTTCTCGACCTTTACCCGAGTCTGGGAATTCTCGGCAGGCGCCCTGGTGGCGGCCTTGGGAACGCGTGCGCATGCGGCCAAGAAGGATGCGATGAGCTTGATCGGGTCGTGGGGCGGAGTCCTTGCCATCGCATTCAGCGCGGTGGCCTTTACCGGGCAGATGCCATTCCCCGGATACATTGCAGCGATTCCCGTATTCGGCACCGCACTGATCCTGCTCTGCCATTCCACGCACAAGTACTCGCCGAACATGTTCTTGAGCAGCAAGCCGTTCCAGTTCTTCGGTGACAATTCCTATGCCATCTATCTCTGGCATTGGCCGCTATTGATCCTGATGCCGTTCATGGTGGATGACTTCAAATGGCCCCAGAAGATCATTGCCCTGGCCTTGACGCTGGTCTTGGCTGTTTTGACGCAGAAGCTTGTCGAGGTTCGATTCCGTAAGTTCATTGACGCCTCGGTACTGCTCACGGCGCCACGCTTCCTTGCCACGGGCAGCCTCGTCTTGGCTTTGGTTGCGGGAGGTTTCTACCTCAACACCGAACGCATTATCAATGACGCCCAAGACGTCGACAAGGCCTTGGCCCAGGTCGAAAAGGAGCTGGGCGAAGACTGCTTCGGTGCCGCGTCGCTCAGTGAATCATGCGGTGAAGCAGTGAATATCGAGACGGCCTACCAGCCGGTGGCTCCCGCCCCGGTAGTTGCGAAGACCGACAAGCCGGTTGTCTACAAGGACGATTGCTTCGCCAGCCAGGACGCCGACTACAAGGACCGCCCGGTATGCAACTACGGTGATGGCAAGATCAAGGTAGCACTGGTTGGAAACTCGCATGCAGGCCAGTGGATTCCTGCCTTGGAACCTATGGCGAAGAAGAATGGCTGGAGTATTGATACCTATCTGGCCAGCCGATGCGCCGTCATGGGCGAACCCCAGGTCTTTGACTCCAAGGCACGGGAAAAGGGCTGCGCTGATTATGGCAGCTGGGTGACCAAGCAGATCGAAAAGGAAGACTATGATCTGGTAATCAGCTCCAACCGCCAGTCCCTTCCGGTTTCCGGATACGAAATGGAAAACACCGCTGAGCCTGCCCAGAAGGCCTACGAAAAGATTCTCCAGGACTGGGCCGGCACCGGCGCCGCTGTAGCGGTCATCCGGGATACGTCCTTCCCGGGGGAGACCGTGGAGAATGTGCCTGACTGCGTGGCCTCCAGCGATGGCGAATTCAGCGAATGCAGTGGCGAGGCGAAGCAATGGATTCCGATGGATCCGCAAGCCGACGCGGTGAAGGCCCTGGATAAGCCGAATATTATCGACGTCGACATGAATGACCAGCTGTGCGAGGACGGACGCTGCTTTGCGGTAGTCGGTGGCATCGTGGCCTATTGGGACCACTCGCACCTGACCGAAACCTTTGCCGAGTCCCTATCCCAGACCCTGGAATCCCGGCTGAAGAAGGAACTGGATTCGAAGGAACTGTTCCCGGCAGCATAGGGCTTTGCGGCACCTTGCTCGATAGGCTCTGGCTTCAACGCATTAATTGCGTTGCAGCCAGAGCCTATTTCTGATTCCTGATGCCCATGACTGCCCCAGGAGCATCGCGGCCCGGGCGAAAAGCGGAAACGCTCGGCTCATCGGGCAGCCAGAATCGCCAGGGGAACTGCGGTCCGCCGGCTATCCCCGCGACGCCAACGCGGGGTCCGGTGCGCAAAGCCTCCGGGAGACCAGGGGCAGCATGGAGGGTGAAGGGGGCAGCGAACAGATCCAGCCCGTCATGTTCCAGTCTCGTGAGTCCCAATGCGGTGGCCAAGTTCCCCGGTCCACGGGCCAGCTGGATTTCCGGGATGGGATTGCGGGCGTAGCGGACGGGCCGCTTCTCCAGTCTTCGTGCGTGGGCCAGGTCGGCGCCGGAAATAATTTCGCCAGAACGTATCAGCACCCCGGACGCAGCTCCTGGCGGTGAGCAAACGAAATTCAGGGCGTAGTGCATTCCGTAGGTGAAGTACACGTACGCGTGCCCGGGTTCCAGGAACATGGACGCGTTGCGTTCGGTTTTCCTGTCCTTCGAGTGGCTGCCCGGGTCATAGGGCCCTGCGGTTCCCAGGCCCATGTACGCTTCGGTTTCGGTGATGCGCACGCTGACCGGTCCGTCAATGGAATCCACGGTGAGCACTGCCCCGAGCAACCGGGGCGCAACGTCCAAGGCATCGGGCAAGAAGAAAGATCGGTCCATGCTTCCAGTGTGCCTGCTCCAGCTAAATTGTCCCCGGCCCCTGTAAGGATCATCGGTACTTGAAACTTGGGGGTTCAAGCAACTCGCACTCGTGAAATGGGGAATGAGCATGAAAAGGACCGTAGTAACTGCAACCGCACTGGCCGGAATACTATCGCTGGCTGCCTGCGGGGTATCGGCAGAAGAATTCGAGGCTGCGCAAGCCTCGAACGCAGCCATAGCTGCTGAAAAGGAAGCACTGCAAGCCCAGCTGGCAGAAACCGAAACGCAATTGGCCCTGGCCGAGGAAGAAGCAGCAGAGCTTCGCGCAGCCGAGGAAGAACGCGCAACGGCCGCAGAAGCGCAGAAGGCACGCAAGGCACAGGAAAAGGAAGACAGGGAAGCTGAGGCCGCGGCGGAAAAAGCCAAGGCCAACAAGGCCAAGAAGGTCACCAAACGGGCTCTGGCGCAAATCGTGAAGCAACCGGACTCGCACATCGATGAGAATGTGATTCTCTACGGTCTGGTCACCCAGTTCGACTCCGCGACCGGTCCCTGCACCTTCCGTGCCGAGCTGAGCCACGCACAGGTGGGCAAATACGACTACGAGTACAATTCGATGTTCACTGCCGGTGACGGCCTGGCGGACTGCGAGGCGCTGGATGACATCGTGGCCGAGGACATTGTCCAAATCACCGCCACGGTGACCGGATCCCTGAGCTACGACACGACCATCGGCGGGTCCACTACGGTGCCGAAGTTCCAGGTCGTGAAGATCAAGCGGCTGTAGCCGCTGCCGGCGTCCGCCTCGCCAGCCCGGCATCAGCAGAAAGCACTTTCTGCTGATGCCGGGCTGTTCTTTTGACCGTCGGCCAGCAGCACCGTGAACTGTTCGAAACGGCGGCGAAACATTGCCGAGAAGCAAACGTTACCCCCGGCAGGAACTTGATACACGGCGGAAACGAAGCAGCGAGCGTTCGGAAACATCGGGCGCGTTAGATAGTCATAACACCACCGATACACCGAATACCTTGAGGGGAAGTGATCCAGATGGAGTTGGATGTAGCCAGCTTATGGATCCTGATAGCTGCCGCACTCGTATTGCTGATGACACCGGCACTGGGACTTTTCTACGGCGGCATGACTCGCGCCACCGGCGTGGTGAACATGATGCTGATGAGTTTCTCCGCCGCGGCGATCACCGCCGTCGTCTGGGTGCTCTGGGGCTACTCGTTCTCCGCCGGGGAACCAGCCATCGCCGGAATCGTCGGCAATCCAATCAGCGACTTCGCCATGCACAATACCGAGCAGTCCGAGCTGCTCGCCGCCGGATTCGCCGGTACCTTCGCCATGATCTCGGTAGCCATCATCTCCGGAGCAATCGCCGACCGTGCCCGCTTTGCGCCATGGCTGTTCTTCGTCCCGCTGTGGGTCACCCTGGTGTACGCACCGGTGGCCTTCTGGGTCTGGGGTGGAGGCTTGCTCTCCGCAGACGGATTCCTGGGTAGCATCTTCGGCGAAGCCATTGACTTCGCCGGCGGCGCAGTGGTCCACACCAACGCAGGTATCGCAGCCCTGGTCCTGGCCCTGAAGCTGGGCCAGCGCCACAACTTCCACGATCGTCCGCAGCCGCACAACACCCCGCTGGTCATGCTCGGTGCCGGCCTGCTGTGGTTCGGCTGGTTCGGTTTCAACGCCGGTGCGGCGACCACCGTCGAGCAGGCTGGACTCATCTGGGTCAACACCCTGGCAGCTCCGGGTGCGGCCGTCCTTGGCTGGATCCTGGTTGAGAAGCTTCGCGGTTCCCGCCCCAGCTCGCTGGGTGTCGCCTCCGGCCTGGTGGCCGGCCTGGTCGCCATCACCCCTTCTTGCGCAGATGTGGCCCCTTGGGCCGCGATGCTGCTGGGCGTCCTGGCTGGCGCCGGTGCAGCCTGGGCAGTGAACCTGAAATGGAAGCTGGGCTACGACGACTCGCTGGATGTTGTCGGCGTGCACCTGGTCGCCGGCTTGATCGGAACCCTGTTCCTGGGCTTCTTCGCCCTGCCAACCGAGGAAAGCGCTGGCGGACTGTTCTACGGCGGAGGCGTCGCACAGCTGATCGCCCAGGCAGCCACCCTGATTGTGGTCATGGTCTTCTCCGCGGTGATGACCTGGGTCATCGCCACGGTCATTGGAAAGTTCAGCCCATGGCGTGTCGCGGCAGATATCGAAATTGCCGGGATCGACGAGGCGGAGCACAACGAAAATGGATACCAGCTGGTTTCCAAGTAAGGAGCGGAATCTGGAAAATAACGCAACACAAGCACGAGGGGCAGGGCGTTTCTGAAACGTCCTACCAGGACCGCCGGTGGGCCATGCAGCCACCGGCGGTCCTGGCGTGTTCACGCCCGGTGCCGGGCACATGTGTAAATCATGGGAATCGCCTAGTGCGCTGGCATCAGCGGTGCACCGGCCCCTAGCGTGGCATTCACCAGCCGATTATTCCCAAGCAGTTAGGAGAGTGCCATGGCCAGCGAACCACAACAGCAAGCAAGCCCGGGAGGGGAACCGGTGTTGTCCGGCCCCGGCCAGGACAGCGAATTCCTGACCACCAACCAGGGAGCTCCCGTCAGCGATACCGACCACTCGCTGAAAGCCGGAGAGCGCGGGCCCACCTTGCTGCAGGATCACCACCTGCGCGAGAAGATCATGCATTTCGACCATGAGCGGATTCCGGAGCGCGTGGTCCATGCCCGCGGGGCTGGCGCCCACGGTTCCTTCATCAGCTACGGCAACGCCTCCGAGCTGTGCCGGGCCGATTTCCTCAAGCCGGGCAAGCAGACCCGGGTCTTCGTGCGGTTTTCCACCGTGGTCGGTTCCCGCGGCTCGATGGACACGGCCCGCGACACCCGCGGCTTTGCCACGAAGTTCTATACCGAAGAGGGCATTTTCGACCTGGTGGGCAACAATATCCCGGTGTTCTTCATCCAGGATGGCATCAAGTTCCCGGATCTCGTCCATGCCGCGAAGCCGCACCCGGATACCGAGATCCCGCAGGCGCAATCGGCCCACGATACCTTCTGGGATTTCGTCTCCCTGCATACCCCTGCCCAAGCCCACGTGATGTGGCAGATGAGCGACCGCGCAATACCCCGCTCGCTGCGCATGATGGAAGGCTTCGGCGTGCACACCTTCCGCATGGTCAACGAGGCGGGCAAAGCGTCCCTGGTGAAGTTCCATTGGAAGCCCAAGCTCGGCGTGCACTCGCTGGCCTGGGAAGAGTCCCAGCTGGCCGCCGGCGCGGATCCGGACTTCCACCGCCGCGATCTGGCCGAAGCCATTGATGCCGGAGCCTACCCCGAATGGGAACTGGGCGTGCAGATTTTCCCCGACGACGGTTCGGGGGTCTTCGAGGGCATCGACCTGCTGGATCCGACGAAATTCGTCCCAGAAGAACTGGCTCCGGTCCAGCCGCTGGGCAAGATGGTGCTGGACCGCAACCCGGAAAACTACTTCGCGCAGACCGAGCAGGTCGCCTTCCACCCCGGGCATCTGGTGCCGGGCATCGATATCAGCGACGACCCGCTGCTGCAGGCGCGGCTCTTCTCCTACCTGGACACCCAGCTGACCCGCTTGGGTGGACCGAACTTCGCGCAGATCCCGATCAACTCGCCGGACTCTCCGGTCAACGACATGTTCCGCGACGGCTTCCACCAGCACCGGGTGCCCAAGGGCATCGCGCCGTACAAGCCGAACTCGCTGGATGGCGGCTGCCCGTACATGTCGCAGGTTCTCTCTGGCCAGCAGCCTCCGCTGGACTTCCCGCAGCCTGTGGCCTCCGGGAAGAAGGTGCGTTCCGAGCCGGCCAGCTTCTCGGACCACTACAGCCAGGCCCGCCTGTTCTACATCAGTCTCTCGGCCGTGGAGCGCGCCCATGTGCAGCAGGCCTACTCCTTTGAGCTGGGCAAGTGCACCGATACCGCGATCCGCCAGCGGCAGGTGGAATGCCTGGCGAAGATCGATACCCAGCTGGCCGCCGGGGTGGCCCAGGCACTGGGCCTGCCGGCACCGGCCGCAGTGCAGCTGGATGATCCGGTGGCCAGCCCCGCGCTGTCGCAGATCGGGAAATCCTGGCCGGTGGACGGGCGCAAGGTCGGGGTGGTGTTCAACAGCGGCAACCACCAGCACGTGCCGGCAATAGCCCAGGCGCTGGCCGAACGGGGCATGTCCCCGCTGCTCGTTTCGGCCTCCGGCGGCGAGGTGGCCCCGGACCTGCCCATCGACCGCACCTACCTGACGGCGCGCTCCATCGAATTCGATGCGCTGGTGCTCATCGGCCCGCTGCCGCCGGCCCCGGACGCCGCGGTTGCGCTGGATGCCAAGGCCGGAGCCATGGGGGCAGGCGCGGTTCCCATCGACCCGCGCGTGGCGTTGCTGGTTGCAGAGGCCTACCGGCACAACAAGGCCATCATCACCCTGGACGGGCTCTCCGATGGCCTGCTGCAAGCGGTGGGCCTGGAGGATGACGCGCCGGGCATCGCGCTGGTCGAGCTTTCGGCGGTTGCCGAAAGCGCGGAGCAGCTGCTGTCCACCCACCGCGCGTGGGAGCGTTTCCCGGTCGCCGAGTAGCAGCGCGACCCAGCTGGCCAAGCAGGTGGCGCGGCAGGTGCATGACTCGATGCGCCTGCCGCGCCGGCCTGGCCCAGCAGCAGGGCCGGCGGCAATCAACTGGCACAGATAGCTGATGAAAAGAGGTGCAAAATGCCTTCAGGAACCGAAAGCCATGCCGGGAACGGGAACGCGGCCGAAACCGCTGCCAAAGCCCGGCACGCTCCTGGACCCGATGCCGAATCCAAACCCGATTCCCCGCCGGATATGCACTCCAGGTCATGGAAATACGCGGCCAAGCGCTCCATCAGGGAATTCTCCCGGAAGAAATGCACGGATATGGCCGCCTCGCTGACCTATTTCGCGATGCTCTCCATTTTCCCTGCCCTGCTGGCCGTGGTCTCCCTGCTCGGAGTTGCCGGCCAGGCGGAGAACATGACCCGCAACATCCTCTCGCTGATCGAGGAACTGGCCAGCAAGGAAGTGGTCGAAACCCTGCGCCAGCCCATCGAGCAGCTGGCATCGGCCCCGTCGGCAGGCCTGGCCCTGATTGCCGGTCTGGTCGGTGCGCTATGGAGCGCCTCGGGGTATGTCGGGGCGTTCGGACGGGCAATGAACCAGATCTACGAGGTGGCCGAAGGCCGCCCGTTCTACAAGCTGCGCCCGCTGATGCTGCTGCTGACACTGGTGCTTCTTGTGGCCGTATCCGTGCTGGGGATGCTGCTGATCGTCTCCGGTCCGCTGGCCCAGGCGCTGGGCAACGCCATGGGGCTGGGCGAGGGCGCGGTGGCGATCTGGAACATCGCCAAATGGCCGGTGATCGTGCTGTGCGCGATTGTGCTGGTGGCAGTGCTCTACTATGGGGCTCCCAATGTGAAGCAACCGAAGTTCCGCTGGATCAGCCTCGGCTCGGCCATCGCGCTGCTCGTGCTGGCGGTGGCGACCGTCGGCTTCTTCTTCTACGTTTCGAACTTCGGCAACTACAACAAAACCTACGGCGCCATCGGCGGGGTCATCGTGCTGCTGCTGTGGCTGTGGATCGCCAACCTGTCGCTGCTGTTCGGCGCGGTCTTCGACGCGGAAGCCGAGCGCGGGCGCCAGCTGCAGGCGGGGATTGCCGCCGAGCGCTCGGTCCAGCTTCCGCCGCGGGATACCAAGGCCAGCATGAAGCAGGAGGAAAAAGAAGAGCAGGACATCAGCGACGGGCGGCAGCTGCGCTTCGCCAGCGAGCTGGACGCCGAAGAGCAAGCGGATCCGGAATCCAGGCGGAACCCGGAAAGCTGAGCAGGAGCCGAAGCTGGCAATCGCCTGGGCGCCCCTTGGCGCGGGCCAGCACCTCGGTAGCGTGTGAAACGACCAGATCATTCCAAGACAAAGGAGCTCATCATGGCCAACGACGAGGCAAGCAAAGTCATCAGCATCATCCAGGACCTGCGGATCGCCATGGTCACAACCCACAGCGCTGGACGGCTGGCCAGCCGGCCCCTGGCGCTGATCGAAGCCACCGACGAAGGAGAGCTCTGGTTCTTCTCTACCGCCGACGCCGGGATTGTCCAGGAAATCCGGGCCCAGGGACTGGTCAATGCCGCGTTCAGCGGATCCAAGGCGTGGGTGTCGGTCAGCGGCCACGCCGAGGTGGTGCTCGATGTCGCCAAGAAGAAGGAACTGTGGAACGCCGCGGTGGAGACCTTCGCCAGCGAAGGCCCGGAATCTGCGCAGACAGTGCTGCTGCGCGTCGATGCCGACTCCGCTGAATACTGGGAGAACCCCGGTGGGGCAGCGAGCCTGGTGGCCGGCTGGGTGAAGCAGAAGCTCACCGGAAAACCTGCCGAGCCCGGGGACTCGAATAGCGTCGAACTCTAGGGCGCCGAAAACCGGCAACGGCCGCTGCCCCGAATTCCCGGAGCAGCGGCCGTATCGCTGTGCACATTGCCTGGCACAGAGCTATGCCCCATGGATTCGTATCCATGGGGCATAGCTGGTGGTGCGGTTTAGGACAGGTCGTCCTTGACATCCTTGGCGGCGTCCTTGACGTGTTCTCCTGCTTGCTTTGCCTTGGCGGCGGCCTGGTCCTTCACGCCTTCGGCTTGCAGGCGCTCATTATCAGTGGCATCGCCGTAGGCCTCCTTGGCCTTGCCAGATGCTTCCTGGGCCTTGTTCTGGATCTTGTCTCCAATTCCCATGATTCTTACCTCCTGTGTGGATCTGGTTACTGACAATTTGAACTATAGGGCAGATTGCAAATCGGGGTCCCGAAGCTGAAAGTTTGCTTGCGGCCAACTTTGCAGATCATCAAAGCGCCGCCGTCGCGGCGGCCAATCCCATAAGCTGCCTCGCCGCGTTGCGCTGTCCTTTGCGGTTATCAGGAGTCATTCAGCTGGGCCGGGCACGAATGGGCCGTGACCTAGACTGGCCAAAAGTTCCGCGCAGAGAAGGAGAGTCGATGGACCAGTGGCCGGTGTCGTTTAGTGCAGCCGAACCAGGATCCCGCCCCCGCAACAGCGAGTCATGGTGGGGCGCCGAAGTCGCGGTGCGTGCGGCCGCCGTGCGCTGCGAGGGCAACCCGGAAGCGATGCTGCGTACGCTGGAAAGCTCGGGGGAGGAACCTCCGGTGCCAGCGGCCGGACAGACCCAGCGCCTGTGGGAACTGCTGGCCTCCGTGGCCGCCACCGACCTGGTCGCGGCCAGGACGCTGGAACCGCATTTGGATGCCGCGGGAATCCTGAGCCAGGCGGGCATGTCGTGGCCGGGCGGCACTGCATGGGGCGTTTTCGCTGCGCAGCCGCCCAACGCCACCCTGGAAGCCGTTCGCCAGTCCGGCGGGGGATGGGAGCTGAATGGCATCAAGCCCTGGTGCTCGTTGGCCGCGCAGCTGACGCATGCCCTGGTCACCGCCCCCACGCCCGATGGTGGCCGGCTGTTCATGGTTTCCTTGCGGCATCCGGGCGTTGAACCGGTACCGGATGCCTGGGTCAGCCGCGGCATGGCGCAGCTGCCCAGCGGCAGCGTGAACTTCACCGGCGTGCCGGCCCAACCGGTGCAAGACGCCGGCTGGTACCTGTCCCGTCCCGGGTTCGCTGTCGGGGGCGTTGGCGTCGCCGCCTGCTGGTTCGGGGCAGCGGTGGGAATCTACCGCCATCTGCTGCGCAGCGCCCAAGCGCGCACCCCGGATCAGCTGGCCCTGGCTTGGCTCGGCGAAGCAGACCGCTTGCTGGCCGGCTGCGCCGCGCTGCTGGAACAGGCCGCCGGGCTGGCCGATGCCGGAACGCTGGATGCCATTTCGGCCCATCGGATCCGCGGCCAGGTGGCCGGGGCCTGCGAGCGGGTGTTGCAGCTCAGCGGCCAAGCCACCGGCCCGGGCCCGCTGACCGCCGATGAGGAGCATGCGCGGCGCGCAGCAGATCTGGGCATCTATCTGCGCCAGCACCACGCGGCCCGCGACGACGCGGCGCTGGGCCAGTTGATTGCGGACCGCGCCGGAACGGAAAGTGGCAGCGCATGGTGAACTTCTCGCATCAGGACCAGGGAACATCTGCAAGCTGCTGGCAGCAGGCTGGGCTTGAGCGGATCGCCGCACTGGATCCGGAGAAGCTCTTCCACGCAATCGCATCGGTGGTTGTCCTGGCCGCCCACCCGGATGACGAGACGCTGGGAGCCGGAGGGCTGATCCGCATGGCCCTTGGCCGGGGGATCGATGTCCACGTGATCGTCTGCAGCTTCGGGGAAGCCTCGCATCCGGATTCCACCACACACTCCCCAGCCCAGTTGGCCGCGCTGCGCCAGGCCGAGCTGGCCGAGGCCATGGACACGCTGCGCGCACAAGGACCGCGCAGCGGAACGCTGCATCTGCACTGCTTGGGCCTGGGCGACGGGAAACTCGAAGCGCAGCAGGAGCCGATCCGCGCAGCCCTTGAGCAGCACGCCGGCGAGCGCTGCCTGATCGCCAGCACCTACCGCGGCGACGGGCACCCGGACCACGAAATCCTGGGCCTGCTCGCCGCGGACTGGGCCCTGGCGCACAATGCCTGCCATCTGGAATTCCCCATCTGGTTCTGGCACTGGGCGCAACCGGGCCGGCAGCCCAGCTTCAGGCATTGGCGCCGGCTGGCCCTGGATGCATCCAGCGCGGATGCCAAGGCCCGCGCCCTGGAGGCCCACCGTTCCCAAACCCGGCCGCTGTCCGCCCTGCCAGGAGACGAGGTCCTCCTTAGCGAAGGCTTCCTTCAGCATTTTTCCCGCGGCGCCGAGATCTTCCGCGCCACCTGGCCTGGCCACAAGGACGCCGCGTCGGCTCCGGTGGTGTTCGAGGAGCTCTACGGGCAGCGCGAAGATCCGTGGGAGTACCGCAGCAGCCGCTATGAGCAGCGCAAGCAGCAGATCCTGCTCGCCTCCCTGCCCCGGGAGCAGTATGCGGCGGTTCTGGAGCTGGGATGCTCCATCGGGGTGCAGAGCGCCGAGCTGGCCCGCCGCAGCACCAGCCTGCTGGCGGTGGATGCCAGCGCTACCGCGTTAGCCCAGGCCCGGCGTGCCGTGGCCGGAATGGAGCATGTCAGCTTGCTGCAGGCCACGGTGCCTCGGCAATTTCCGCAGTTGGAGCCGGGAAGCGTGCAGCTGGTAGTGCTCAGCGAGATCGGCTATTTCCTGGCCGCCGACGAATTGGAGCAGGTGCTCGCCGCCAGTGCCGCCGCACTGGAAGCCGGCGGAGAGCTGGTGCTCTGCCATTGGCTGCATCCCATTGAAGGCTGGCCGCTGGACGGGGAGGATGTGCACCGGATGGCGGGAGACCTGGGGTGGGAGCGCATCGTGGAGCATCGCGAGGCCGATTTCCTGCTTGAAATACTGAGCAAGCCCGCTGGTGCCCATGGGTAGGCAGCTGGCGGCCATGGCGGTCATCATCCCGGCCCATGACGAGGAAGAACGCCTGGGCCGTTGCCTGGATTCGGTGCGTGCGGCCATGGACCGGTTGGCGTGTGCCCGCCCGCAGGTGCAGGTCCGGGCCATCGTGGTTGCCGATAGCTGCACCGACGGCACGGTACAGGTTGCCCAGCGGCAGATTAGCGCAGATCAGCGGATCAGCTTGCTGCAGGCCAGCTTCGGCAATGTCGGAGCCAGCCGGGCTGCCGGGGCGCGCCACGCCCTGGCCAGCGTCGGCGCGGACGCGGACCCGAGCGCCATCTGGCTGGCCAGCACCGACGCGGATACCTGCGTCGCCGAGCATTGGCTGGAGGGCTTTGCCACCCTGCACGCCGGCGGGGCCGATGCGGTGGCCGGAACCGTGGAACCGGACCGCGGCGAACTCGATGAGCATATCTTCGCCTTATGGGAGCAGGCCTACCAGCCGATCGAGGGGCATGGCCATATCCACGGCGCGAACTTCGGGGTGTGCGCTGCTGCCTATCTGGATGTTGGAGGCTTCGAGCCCTTGGCGGCCCGGGAGGATGTGGCCTTGGTCGAGGCGCTGCGCCGCGCCGGCTACCGGGTCCAGGCCACGGCCCGGCTGCAGGCGATCACCTCGGGGCGCTTGCGCGGGCGGTTGCGCGAGGGCTTCGCGGACTATCTTGCCGCGCTGGATCACCAGATGCTCCACGCCCGGTAGCGCCCAAGTAAGGGGTCCCGGTCCCTGGCATAGGAACAGCCCCCGGGGAATCTGCGCGGATGCGCGGTTTCCCTGGGGGCTGTGCCCGTTGCGGCGGTGCTTGCGGTTACACGCTGCTGCCGGACTCCTGTGTGGCGTACCTGTGTCCCAGCTTGCTGGCGTCGAAAGGTGGAACCGCGTGGGCGAGCGCAGTGTATTGCCAGTACTTCACACGGAATGCAGCCATTCCGCTGTGCTCGGCCTGGCCGAACAGATCCTTGATCTTGCTGCGCGGCGCGCTGGCCTGAACCACTTCCAAGACTGGAGACGGCTCGGAAATGTGCAAGAACTTCAGTTCCTCGCTCTGCGGTTCAACCATCGCGACCAGCACCGGCCGCTTGTGCACCGAGACCAGGCCCATCACATCATCGAGCGCTTCCAAAGGCTGTGTCATGACCACTGGCATTCCTTGGGTCCAGCCATAGCTGCTCAGATGCCTTCTTCCCTCGCGTGATCCCAGCAGCTCTGCTACGCGCAACGCGGTCTGGGACCTGACTAGCCTTCCTGGCATGTGAACTACCCTCCACTTCTAGACGATACTTCTCACTTCAACAATGCCGTTATCTGTCCCTCCGGACTGGGCAGCGTGGCCCTTGAAATGCGCTGTGGACCCTGCGGCCAGCGGTGGGGACTTGATAAAAAATTATCATTGGCCCACCAAGTTGTTGCGAACAGGCCGCGATTCTGAGGAAATTCCCAGACTTTATTCTCTACTAGTCAGTATCCCTATTCAGCTACCGTGGTTGCGAGGCTCAGTGCCTCCCAAGATCACGCAGCGCCCGGTGCGCCGCATGCCAGCCGGCCATGCCATGCACCCCGCCGCCCGGAGGGGTGGAGGAGGAGCACAGGTACAGTCCCGGCACGCCCAGCGAATAGGGATTCAGCGAGGGCGAGGGGCGGAAGAACTGCTGGGTGCCGGCCAGTGATCCGCCGCCGATATCCCCGCCGACCAGATTCGGATCCCAGGCTTGCAGCTGCGCCGGGCCGGTGTCCACCCGCTGCACGATCCGGTCCTTGAAGTCCGGCGCGAACCGCTGGATCTGCGCATCGATCAGCGCCCCGGCATCCCCGCTGTAGCCTTGGGGCACGTGGGCGTAAGACCAGATGACCTGGCGGCCGGCCGGGGCGCGCGAGGCATCGGCGCTCGAAGGCTGGACCACCATCACGAACGGGCGTTCGGGCATTAACCCGGCGGCGACCTGGCGCTCGGCCCGGGCCAGCTCGGCGGCATCGCCGATGACATGCACGGTGCCGGCCTGCGCGGTGCGCGCATCCTTCCAGGGAATCGGCCCATCGAGCAGGTAGTCCACCTTGTAGGCCGCGGTGCCATAGCGCCAGCGCTCGAACCGCCGGCGCAGTCGTGCCGGGAGCTGGTCTCCGGCGAGCTGCACTACCTGGCGGGGCGTGGCATCCAGGAAGGTGAGGTCCGCATCGGGAAGCTGCGCGAGGCTGGTGATCTGGTGCCCGGTATGGATCTGCACCCCCAGCCCGTCGAGCACCCGCAGCAGCGCGTCGATGATGCTGCCGGTACCGCCGTGCGCCACCGGCCAGCCCCAGGATTGGCCCAAGGCCCCGAAGAGCGCGCCGAATCCCGAGGTGAACGGGTGGGAGAGCGGCAGCATGGAATGCGCGCTGGATCCGGCAAAGAGCGCCGCGGCCTGCCGGGTCCGGAACGCGGCGGAAGCCAGCAGCTTCGCCGGCGCCAGCGCGCGCAGCCCGAAGCGTGCCATGAGCACCGGATGCGGCGGGATGCCCAGCAGCGGGCTGGTGGCATTGTCCAGGATCTCCTGCGGATGGCGCACCAGCGGGCCATGCAGCAGCTGCCAGATCTTCCGGTCTGCGGGGAACTGCGCCATGGTGGCTTCCAGGTCCTGGTGCAGGAAGACCGACTCGGCGTCGTCCAGCGGGTGGGCCAGCGGATAGCCGTGGAAATCCCACTGCAAACCATGTCCGGCCAGATCGAAATGCGCGAAGGCGCGGCTGCCATAGGCGAAGGGGTGGGCGGCAGCTCCCAGGTCCACAATGGTGCCTTCGCCCAGCGTGCTGCCGGAGGCCGCGGCACCGCCGGGACGGGCATTGCGCTCGAAGACCTGGACATCGAATCCCTGCTCGGCCAAAACCGCCGCGGCGACCAGCCCATTGGGGCCGGCGCCAACAATGTTCGCTTTCTTTGGTGTCATGGGCGGTGTTCCCCCTGTTCATCGTTCACCTGCGGGGCGAAGCGCTCGGGCCAGGTTTCGTCGCTGAGCGCCTTGAGCTGGCTGATCTGCGACTCTGCGCGGTGCGACAGGTCCTGCAGCAGCGCCTGGTCCAGGCGCGGATCATGGGGCAGCATCAGCAGCAGCGTCTGCCACATGCGCAGCTTGGCATTGAGCAGCCCGGTGAGCACATCGAGCTGCACCTGCGCGGCAGCCAGCTTGCGCATGCGCAGCGGATTGAACGGGTTGACGTGCCCGGCCAGCTTGGCCGCCGGAGCGAGCAGGCGGGCCATCGGCCGCTTGGTGCAGCCCAGCCGGGCCATGATCCGTTTCAGGTCATCCTGATCCGCTTGGACCTGCTGGTGCAGCGATTCGAAACGCTGGGCATAGGCGGTGTCCGCCCAGGTGCCGTGGGCGGCCTTGAAGTGGTTCAGTCCCGATTCGGAACCCAGCAGGTGTTCGCTCAGGTACCGGTGCAAGGTCGTCTGGTCGATGGTGTTGTGCGGCATGGGCCCGTCCTTAGTTCTCGCCTGGGGTCGCAGTCTTCTGCTGGCTGAAACGCTAGGGCACCGGCCGCCGCTGGCCAATGGCCGGACGCTGATCCGCAGGCAGCACCCAGCATCCGGCGGCTAGGGGGCCGGGAAAGGCCGGGCCTTGAGCAGCCGCGCCAGATGCGCCGCGTTGCGCGTGGCGATCTGCGTGGCGTTGGCCGTGACCTGCGGGGTCTGGTCCAGATCCTGGTAGTCGGTGGTGTGCATGGCCTGCCCCACCCAATAGGTCGAGCCCTGGGCCGGCAGGGTGAACCCGACATCGGCCAGGCCCTGGCCCAGCTCCGCAATCACGTGGTGCGCGCCGTCCTCATTGCCCACCACGGCCACCACGCCCACCTTGCCAAAGAGGATCGGGCGGCCCTGCTCGTCGGTCTGGGACAACTCGGCATCCAGCCGCTCCAGCACCCGCTGGGCAAGGCTCGAGGGGTGGCCTACCCAAATCGGGGTGGCCAGCACCAGGATGTCCGCGGCCAGCAGCTTCTGCCGGATCCCCGGCCACTGGTCGCCGCCTCCCATGTCCTTGAGCACTCCGGGCTTCACGTCGAAATCGGCAATGCGCAGGATCTCGGAGGGGACCTGGTGCTCCTTGAATTCCGCCGCCACCTGCCGGGCCAGCAGATCGCTGCTGGAGGCTTTGGGCGAAGGGGAGAGGGTGCAGACCAGGATCAGTGCATTAATCGGTGTCTGGACCATGTCTATCATTCCTTGTCATAAAGGGTGCTTCCGGGCAGCCGGATCAGCGCTTGATGCGTGCATCAACGCGTGCGGCCAGCTGCCCGGCGGTCTGCATCGCCCGCTCCAGCGATGCTGCGGTATCCCATAATCCGGAGTGCTGCGCGTGCGCCGGGCCGAAGGTCAGCTGGGACAGGTCGTAGCGCAGATTGCTGCTGGCGGCCTGCAGCACTGCGCGGACCATGCCCAGCGCGGCGGCGACATCGGCCACCAATTGCGGTTTCGCATGCTGGTCAAGCCAGCGCAGGTCATTCACTGCGGTCATGGCCAGCGCGCCGAGTGCGGCCGAGGATTTCGCGGCCTGCAAGCAGGCCGCGGCGAGCTGGCGGTCGCGCAGCTCCGAGGGCGGTTGCGCGGAGGCTTCCCCGAAATCCGCGGAGGCCTTGGCATCCCGGTCGGCCAGGCCCAGCGCGTCGATCCGCAACTGCTTGGCCCGGGCCTGCAGGCCGGCGAATTCTGTGTGAACGGGTCCGGAAGCCGAGCCGTAGCCCGCGGACATGGACATCAGCGCGGCGGCAGCACCGAGCATCAGTGCCGCCGCCGCTCCGCCGCCCGGATTCCCGTCCGACTCGGCCAGCTCTTCAAGCCAGCGTCCAATGCGCGCCTCGCTGATCGGACGCTGCGGGCCGCTATTCGCCATGCCCCTGGTCTTGGCTCATCGAGCCTTCACCGGGCGGGGTTTCGCCCGGCGGCACCGAACCGCCCGGCTCCAGTCCGGTAATCAGTTGCTGCTCCGGGTCGGGGTTGGATGTGGCTGCGGCTTCGCGATTGGCCTCTTGGGCTTCATCCAACTGTGCGTCGGGCTGCGACGCGGAGGATTCCTGCGGGTCCATCGGCTGCTCCTGTCTGCATCTGGGCTGCGGGCTGGGGATCCAGCCCTTGTCCGCTCACGCTAGGCCAGGGCCCCGGCGGGCTCAACAGCACCGGGCGATTCACACGGAACGCACGGATTGCGGTGCGCTGCCTGCCGGAATTCAGCTGGCCGGCGGCAATCCAGGTACCAAGTGCTTGAGCACTGCGGCGTGCAGGCGCGCATCGGCCAGCAAGCGGAAATGCCCCAGCGTGGGCAGCTTTATGTTGGTGGCTCCGGCCAGGTCGCAGCCGCCGGGGATGTGCGGGTCGAAGCTGCTGTAGATGGAGATGATCCGGGAATTCACGCTCAGGTTGGCCGAGAGCTTGAGCAGACCCTGGTCGTTGGGGGACAGCGAACGCAGGGAGCGGACCGGCGCATAGCGTGCATAGCGCGAACCGGAGAAGGGGGTGCCAATGGCGATCATCCGATTGATCCGGTAGCCCTGCGGCGAGGCGGACATCAGGTACTTGCCGATCAGCCCGCCCTTGCTGTGCGCCACCAGCACCGCATCGTCGAGCTGCGCCCGGTCCAGATAGCTGGAGACCACCTGGGACATCTCCGGCACCGTGCCGCGGTTGAAGCCGAGCTGCGGGATCACGTGCACCGGGTGGCCGGCCTGGTGCAGGGCGTTGGCCAGCGGGAGCAGGAATTTCCAGGATTCCCAGATTCCCGGGATCAGCACCACCGGTTCGGCTGCCGGATGGCAGCCGGAGCGCAGCCGGCCGGCCTCCGCACTTGGCAGCAGCGAACGCAGCTGCCAGGCACCGGCATAGAGATAATCCTGCAGCCAGGCGCGGGACAGGACCGCCCACCGCGATAGCCTGCTGGACAGGGTGCTGGTCTCCACCGGTGCTCCTTTGCTGCGTGTTGCGCTGTGGGACCGGTTGCGCCGCGACGGGGTCCCAAGAGCATTATCACCACATGAGTAGGGCTGAGTCCGGCAGCGACATTGCCCGGTCTGGGGAATTCCGGGAGTGGGGCCGCCGGCCATCCCGCTGCCGCGGCGAGCCGAGGCCCTCTTCATGGCCCATGCCAGCCCACGTGCCATGTGGGGCCTGTAAATGGTTCAGCCCAGCAACCAGCGAAGATGCGCCCCGGGAGCTGCAGATTGCATCCAGTTAGCGCACGCCTGCCTGCTGGCTACGCCGGATTGACGCTGGATTCCCGAGCCGATTTTAGGGTGCTGCAGGCCTCGCGCAGGTGCCGAAACCGCATCGAGCTGGTACTGGATTTCCACGCGCGTGGCGTGGCCGCGATGGCGCAGAGGGGAAAGAGGCGGCGCATGGAATCCTCACGCTGCTGAAGAAGGCTTCAACTAGCCATGGATTAATCATCGTGCCGGGGCTATTCTGAGGTTCTGTTGAGTAGTTGCAGTTTTTGGGGGACTGGCAAGTTATGAAACGACAACATCATGGTTTAAGCAGCTCTGTGCCGCGCGGCGTTTTGGGGAATGGCCGGCGGCTTCCGTATGGGGCGCTGGCCATTGCAGCGGCCTTCGCTTTAAGCAGTGCATTTGCTTGGCCCGGGGCGGCCGGTGCAGTGCCAGCCAGAGCCCAATCGAGCACACTGGCCTTTCCCGCCGCGCCAGCGCCGGCGCTCGGGAGCGAGCCTGTCACCGCACCGGATCTGGGCGGAACATCCGCTATCCAAGTCCTCGGACTGAGTTCACTTGGCGGAAGGACCGGAGGGTCCGCGCCCGACCCGCTGGCCCACGTGGCCGCCAATCGGGCGGCGATGACAGCAAAGACAAGTCCTGGAGCGCTGGCACAGCCCGCGCCGCTAGCTGCCGACCAGGGCATCCGTCCGGCAATGCTGAGCCCTGGTCTGCTATTGGAGCATCCAGTGGCCACCCGCCGGATTTCCAGCCCGTACGGTTGGAGGTTCAACCCGACCGGGTTCGGCCGCCAAATCCATATCGGCCAGGACTATCCAATTTCCTGCGGTTCGCCCGTGCGCGCTAGCGAGTCGGGCCGGGTGGTCGTCGCGGGCTGGGCCGGGCATTCGGGCCAGCGCGTCACCATTGACCACGGGCATGAGGTGCAGACCGGATACAGCCACAACTCGCTCTTGCTCGTCAGAGTGGGCGAGCTTGTCGTCCAAGGCCAGATCATCGCCCTGGCCGGGACCACCGGCAACTCCACGGGGTGCCATGTGCACTTCGAGGTCATCGTCAATGGCCAATGGCATAATCCGCGCAACTACCTGCCTTCAGGCGGAGGGCAGCGCCAGGCATTGTTCGCTTCGACGCAATTTGCAGTCGATGCCGGCAGCGCGATCCGCCATCAACCGGCAACAGGAAGAAGCGGGCAGTACGCCGGGGCGGCCAGGCATCACGGATCGACCCGAACGGAGCATCCAGCGCCGCCGAAGACCACGAGGCACTCCCACGCGGATCCGCTCCAGCCGCCAGCGGCGAGCAAGAAGAAACAAGCCGCGCCAGCCAAGCCGAAGGCCCAGCCGAAAAAGGAATCCGGCAAGCTCCGCCCGACCCCGCGTCCCGCGCACCCGGCACCAGAGCCGAGCAAGACGCCTAAGCCGAGCGAGACACCCGAGCCACCACAAAAGTTGAATACCGGAAGCCCGAAGGCCACGCCATCTGCATCAGCGTCACCGGCACCCGTTTCGGCCAAGCCGAGCGCGCCGAGCGCAGCGCCGACGCCCAGCACTGGGCCAGTTGCTGAGCCGAGCCCGTCGGCGGCGCCGACCGCGTCGCCAAGTCCTTCGGCACCACCTTCCAGCGTGGCGCCATCAGCGCCGGATAGCGTTCCGGAGGCAACGGAATCGACTAACGCCACGCCAACCTCTGAACCGACCCAAGTGCCTGGACCCAGCGAGGAAACAGGCGTTGAACCCCGGCAGGACCAGGATCCAGGCGGTAAGGATGTTCCAGCCAGCGAGGATCCGACGGACCCCGCGGCCCGCGTCGAGCGCCAAATAGGTGCAGCCCAACCCAAGACCGTGGACTTGCAAGCAGAAGAGCCGGAGAAGAAACCGCCAGTGGCCAAGGCCCTGCCGCCGGCCAAGTCCACAACTGCGAAAAAGCAGGCCAAGCCGCCAGTGAAGCCCAAGGCCGCGGCCCCGGCCAGGCCTAAAGTTGCAGCGCCCGTGAAGCAGGTCGCCAAGGCGCCGGTCGCAACCCTGCCCAAGCCCAAGCCTGCTATCGCAGCACCGGCCGTGCAAAAAGCTGCCCCGGCACCGGCCAAGCCGAAGCCTCAGGCGACAGCGGCGGTGAAGCCCCAAGCGGGCGCCCCGGCCAAGCTCCCGCAGGCGCCGGCTGCAGCCGCACCACCTGCCAGCGAGGCCAAGCCGTAGTCCGTGGCTGCCCGGTTCCGCGGCGCTGCTCCCGTCCCTTTGGGCGGGAGCAGTGGAGCGCTGGGGAAGAGACAACGCGTGAAACGCTGCACAGCTGGTTAGTCCAGCGCCCGATTATTGATATTCTTGGGAGTTGAGTCCTGTGCGATTTTCCAATGCGCACCACAAGACCTATCGAAAGAAGTGCCCGGCACGTGTTTAATTCACTTTCCGATCGCCTGACAGCAACCTTCAAGAACCTGCGCGGCAAGGGCCGCCTGACTGAAGCGGATATCGACGGTACCGCACGCGAGATCCGCCGCGCCCTGCTTGACGCCGACGTTGCCGTACCGGTGGTCCGCGGCTTCGTGGCCCAGGTGAAGGAACGCGCTCTGGGTGCCGAGGTCTCCGAGTCGCTGAACCCGGGCCAGCAGGTCGTCAAGATCGTCAACGAGGAACTCGTTGGCATCCTGGGCGGGGAGACCCGCCGCCTGAACCTGGCCAAGAACCCGCCGACGGTGATCATGCTCGCCGGCCTGCAGGGTGCCGGCAAGACCACCCTGGCCGGCAAGCTGGCCAAGCACCTGAAGTCCGAGGGCCACACCCCGTTGCTGGTGGCCTGCGACCTCCAGCGCCCCAACGCCGTCAAGCAGTTGCAGATCAACGGCGAGCGTGCCGGGGTGCCGGTCTACGCACCGCACCCGGGCGTCTCCTCGGAATTCGACACCGCCACCGGCGACCCGGTAGCGGTAGCCCGCGACGGCGTGGCCGAGGCCAAGGCCAAGCTGCACGACATCGTGATTGTCGATACCGCCGGCCGCTTGGGCGTGGACACCGAGATGATGGCCCAGGCCGCGAACATCCGCGCCGCCATCAACCCGGATGAAGTCCTCTTCGTCATCGACGCGATGATCGGCCAGGACGCGGTCAACACCGCCCAGGCCTTCCACGAGGGCGTCGACTTCACCGGTGTCGTGCTCTCCAAGCTCGATGGCGATGCCCGCGGCGGCGCCGCCCTGTCGGTCGCCTCGGTCACCGGCAAGCCGGTCATGTTCGCCTCCACCGGCGAGAACCTGGACGACTTCGAGATCTTCCACCCGGACCGCATGGCTTCGCGCATCCTGGACATGGGCGATGTGATGACGCTCATCGAGCAGGCCGAGAAGAACTGGGACAAGACCGAAGCCGAGCGCATGGCGAAGAAATTCGCCGACCAGGAAGACTTCACCCTGGACGACTTCCTGGCCCAGATGGCCCAGATCAAGAAGATGGGCTCGATGAAGAAGCTGCTGGGCATGATGCCCGGCGCGCAGATCTCCCGCCAGCAGCTCGAGCAGTTCGACGAACGCCAGATCGACCGCGTTGAGGCCATCGTCCGTTCGATGACCCAGCACGAGCGCGTGGCTCCGAAGATCATCAACGGCTCGCGCCGCGCGCGTATCGCCAAGGGTTCGGGCGTTTCGGTCTCCGAGGTGAACCAGATGCTGGAGCGTTTCGCCGAAGCGCAGAAGATGATGAAGAAGATGGCTGCCGGCGGCGGCATCCCGGGCATGCCGGGGGCCGGCAAGGGCGCTGCCCGCAAGGCGAAGGCCAAGGGCAAGGGCAAGAAGCAGCAGAAGTTCGGCAACCCGGCCAAGGCCGCGCAGGCCGAGCTGGAGGCCAAGAACAAGAAGGCCGCCGCCCCGAGCGGTGCCGCCTTCGGGCAGGGCGCCAACCAGGACTTCGATCCTTCGAGCCTGAACCTGCCGGCGGGCTTCGAAAAGTACCTTGGCAACAAGTAGCAACCAGTCCTTGCAGGGCGGCGACCAGGAGCACACGCTGGTCGCCGCCCTGACTCTTTTCTTCGAAGAACCCCAGGCGCAGCAGGCCGAAGCCAAGGTCCGCGAGCTGCTGGCCGCCCGCGAAGTGATCTCGCTGGTCTCCGTGCCGGTGCCCTGGAACGGGCTGGCGTTGATCGAAGCCAGCCTGGCGGTGAACCACGAGGGGCTCTTGCTGCTTGCTGGCGCCGCGGGCGCCATCAGGCTGGGCCAGCAGGTCGAGGACTTCGCGCTGGCGCTGAAGCTGGGCACCGGTGCGCTGTACGTCGACCAGGACGACGCCGAGGTGCAAACCGGGGAGCCCATCGAGGATCCGCGGCTCGATGCCATGCCGCCGGGGCGGACCGTGGCCATCGGCGCGCTGAACGAGCCGGACATGGGGGTGTGGGCCGCCGCGAGCAAAACCAGCTGGCAGCTCTTGCCGCCGGAATCCGCCGGCGCTGCCGTCGCCGTGCACGAAGGCTTCCTGGTGGGCGGCGTGCTGGCTGCCAGCCAGCATCCGGCGATCATGCTCAGCCGCACCGGCGCGCGCTTCACCGCGAGCTTCTGGTTCGACAAGCAGCCGGCCAAGCTCGGCGGGCACCCGGCCTGGGTGCACATCTGGCCGGTCGCGGCCAGCCCCGCCTTTTGGCCGCAGGCCTCCACATCCGCCCGGCGCGAACTGGACTGGCTGATCGCCAACCAGGACAGCGTGGATGGCCAGGAGCTCGACGAGCTGGCCGGGCTTCTGGTCGGCGCCGAGAACATCGAGCGGCTCAAGCAGGCGCTGGTGGGCACCGGCAGCCTGCAGTCGGCCCAGCGGGTGCTGGAGACCTTCGGGCATCCACCGGTCCTGGCCCGCTATCTGGACGACGCCGATCTTCCCGAGGGCGCGCGGCGGATCGAACCGGTGTCAATGGCCAGGGCAGTGGGCCGTGCACTGATCACCGAATCCCGCACCTCCGGTGCCAGGCCGCGATGGTACAACACGTTGTCGTGGAAACCCGCCGCGCAGCTGGCGCTGGGGCTCATCGAGGCCCTGGTATTCTCGCTGGTGCTTGCGGCCACCCATTGGCAGCAGCCCTGGGCGCCACCCTGGGTAATCGTGCTGCTGCTGGTGCTCGGCTTTGTTGATGCCACCGGGAATACCGTCCTCGGCGCGGTCCGCTGGTTCCGCGCCCGGCGCCGGCGCTAGCGCCAGGCAACCACCCGGGCGCTGCCGGCCAGGACGGCACGGGTTACCGCCTATGATTGACTTATCGCCATATCCAAATAACCAAAGGGGTTACTTTTCGTGGATTCAACCGGGTTCAACTACCTCAACCTAGAGTTCATTTTCATGGGCGACAAGCCTGAATCTGCACAACTGGTACGCACCGCGCTGGCCGATCGCCGCCTGCTGGGTTTCATCGGCGGAGCTGTTGAGCGCGAGAACTCCACTGAAGTAGCCGCCGAGGTGGCCACGGTGAGCGAAGCCCGCGATGCGGTGCTCTACCGCATCGATGCCAAGGGCAAGCTGCGCGAAGGCTCGCGCGTGACCAAACTGGTCCACGAACTGAAGAACTCCACCGGGGCCGACTACGTACTGGTTGACGGGGACGAGATTGACGGCCCCAACCCGGATGACGAGCAGCTCGGCGAGTACGGCGGCACCAACGAGCTGCTGCACGGGCCAAAGCTCAAGGGGTCCGAGCTGGTGCTGGCAGCGGGCTTTGCCGAGAACGAGATCACGGTTTGGGAGAACGCATCCGGCCTGATGGCTATGCCCAAGGAACCGGTCTATGCCCCGAGCATCTCGCGCTCGAACCGCCCGTACCTGTGCTTGGACCGTACCGGCAATGTCATTACCGCAACCATCGAGGCCAAGGGCTCGCGCCGGACCATGTTCGGTTCGTCGGTGTCCATGGTGGTGGACCTGGAACGCGCGGCAATCCTGGAACCGGAAGCCGGCTCGCCTGCAGCGGTTCGCCTGGATGAGCTCAACAGCTTGCTCTTTGGCTGGGAAGAAGAAGAAATCCAGGTCATCGAGCAGCTGATTCCAGATCCTGCCGACCGCTCCGAAGCGCAGCAGCTGCTGTGCAGCAGCGGGGATTTGAAGGACATGAAGCGCCTGGTTTCGCTCTTCGGCTTCGACCCGCGCAGCATCGATTACCTCACCGGCCGTCCGTTGCCCGAAGACCGAAGGGTCATTGCCACCGGCGGCCCGTTCAAGACGTTGAAGTCCGCATTGGCTGAGCAGGAACGCGAGGCCAAGGGCCTGGAACGGCTGCTGTACCGGCACAACTGGAATCCGAAAGCGCTGATGGGTTCGGGTGCCGCCGTACTGGCCTCCGGCGCGGCAGCGCACCTGGTCCTGGCCAAGAGCGGCAAGTTCGCCTGGTTCCCCAAGCCGGCGCGCCAGCTGCTGATGCTGGCCTGGTACGCCGATGGCGCCTTCTATCTGGGCAAGGGCATCGTCGATGCGCTGAAGGCCAAGAACAAGCGCTAGGCGCTCACCGCAGGCAAAGGACAGCCCGGCGGGAAGCTGGATCCGCTTCCCGCCGGGCTGTCTTCTGCTTTTCGTTCCTAGCCGCGTTCCTTCAGCTCAGGGAAGTCGGTATCGCGGTATTCGCCGCTCGGGGTCGTGCCGGCCGCATGCTGCTCTTCCTCGGCCAGGCGCAGCTCCACGCGGCGGATCTTGCCTGAAATGGTTTTGGGCAGCGCGGAGAATTCGAGCCGCCGGATCCGCTTGTACGGAGCCAGGTGCTCGCGGCAGAAGCCGAGGATGTCCTTGGCGACCTCCGCGCCGGGCTCGACGTGCGATGCCAGCACCACAAAGGCCTTGGGCACCGAGAGCTTCAGCGGGTCCGGCGAAGGCACCACCGCCACCTCGGCCACCGCGGGATGCTCAAGGACCACTGACTCCAGCTCGAAGGGGCTGAGCTTGTAGTCGCTGGATTTGAAGATGTCGTCGGCACGCCCCACATAGGTCAAGACGCCCTCATCATCGCGTTCGGCGATATCTCCCGTGTGGTACACGCCGCCACGCAGCGCCTCGGCGGTTTTCTCCGGATCGGCGAAATAGCCCTTCATCAACCCGGCAGGCCGGGGATCCAGTCGCAGGCAGATTTCCCCGATTTCGGCCAGCTGCCCGGTGGTCGGATTGCGCAGCTCCACCGCATAGCCCGGCATCGGGCGGCCCATCGCGCCGACCTTCACCTCGGTACCCGGCGAATTGGCAATCTGCACGGTGGTCTCGGTCTGCCCGTAGCCATCACGGATCACCTGCCCCCACGCGGTGCGCACCTGGTCGATGACCTCGGCATTCAATGGCTCGCCGGCAGAGACCAGCTTGCGCGGGGGAGTCTGCAAGCTGCCTAAGTCCGCCTGGATCAGGTAGCGCCAGACGGTGGGCGGTGCGCAGAAGCTGGTGACCTTCTCCGTATCCATCTGGTTCATCAGCGCCAGCGGATCAAAGCGCTCGTAGTTGTAGACGAAGACCGTCGCTTCGGCGATCCACGGGCCGAAGAAATTCGACCAGGCGTGCTTGCCCCACCCGGGGGACGCCACATTCAGATGGACATCGCCTGGTTCCAGGCCGATCCAGAACATCGTTGCCAGGTGGCCGATGGTGTACGAGGTATGGGTGTGCTGGACCAGCTTCGCCAACGAGGTGGTGCCCGAGGTGAAGTAGAGCAGCATGTTCTCATCGGCCAGGGTCGGGGAGTCCAGGCGGAATTCGGCCGGAGCGTCGTGGGACTTGGCATAGTGCAAGGTCCCTTCGGCGGCCTGCCCGCGGACTTGCACGATCCGGTAGGCCCCGGGGACTGCTTCGAATTTGGCGACCTGGTCATGGCTGGTGATCACCCAGTTCGCGTTGCCGCGCTCGATGCGGTCGGCGAGGTCCGCGCTGACCAGCTGCGTGGTGGTCGGGATGATGACCGCACCGAGCTTCATGCCGGCCAGCATCACTTCCCAGAGGGCCACCTCGTTGCCCAGCATGACGATGATGGTATCGCCGCGCTGCAGGCCTTCGTCGGAAAGCCAGCGGGCCACCTGGGTGGAGCGGCGCGAAAGCTCGGCCCAGCTGTAGCGTGCCGAGCTGCCATCGGGTTCGGTGAGGATCAGTGCCGGTTCGTTGGCTCGCGCCGGGTCCTTGGCTACCTCGTCGAACCAGTCATAGGCGAAGTTGAAATCGGTGAATTCCGGCCACGTGAACTCCGCCCGAGCCCGGTCGTAGTCATCGCGTGCCGCCAGCAGCAGATCGCGTGCTGCCCGGAACTTCTCGGTATTGCCCAGGGGGGTCCTTTGCGTGATGGGCGCCTGCGCCCGACAGAATTCTTCGGTCTTCAGGATTCAATATACTTCAGTGCACAGTTCTGGCGAATTGTTGCGTCACCATGCGTGGTGCAGGTGCTGAAGTTCACGAATTTTGTCCACTAGCTTCCTGTGCGGGCATGCATAGTGACCGAATGCCCGATCCGGCTGAACCCGCTGGCGGGGACGCTGCCGGTGGCGGGCTGGCCAAGGCGTCTGCGAGCAGTGCCGGGCAGACAACTGGACTCGCAGATGCCGATGGTCTAGCGTCTGGAATATGCCAAAGGAAGAGACCCCCGCCAAGAAGCACAACCCCTTGTTGGTCTTGGGAAAAATCAGTTCCATCCTCGATTCCTTTTCACTGCGCCAGCCGGTGATGAACTTGGCCGATATCCGTGAAGCAACGGATTTGCCTGCCTCCACGGTGCAGCGGCTTGTCGCGAATTTGGTGGGACAGGGTTTCTTGGACCGCGAGGATGACGGCTTCCGCATCGGGATGAAGATGGCCTACTGGGCCGCGCCGGCGACCCGGGGGCGGGAAGTGCTGGACGTCATCAGCCCATCGTTGCGCGAACTGCGCGACTTCACCGGGGAAACAGCCTGCCTTTTCCGTGCCGAGCAGCAATTCCGCGTGTGCGTGGGCATTGCCGAAACACGCCACGCGCTGCGCAGGGAAATGCACCTGGGCGAGCTCGCCCCATTGCATGCCGGATCTGCCGGCCGCGTGCTGCTGGCCTGGAAGCCCGAGCTCATGCAGCGGTTGCAGGAATCACAGCTGCAGCCGTTGACCGATGCCACGATTACCGGCATGGCCAACCTGGAAAAAGCGGTTCAGCAGACCCGCGCCGATGGCTTCGCGATCACCACGGGGGAGCGTGAAAGCGGGGCCTCGGGACTGTCCGCACCGGTGTTCGATTCCGCGGCGGGCCTGGTGGCGGCGGTGACCATCAGCGGACCCACCCTGCGCATGCCGCGGGAGATCTGCCAGAGCTGGATCGAGCCGTTGCTGGACACTGCTGAACGGATGACCCGGCTGATCGGCGGACGCTTCCCGGGCGAAACCCACCGGCCTTCCGCCTAGCACCGCCCGCCCGGTCCGAGGGCCGCGGCGGCACCAGGCAATAGCGGCACTAGAGGCTGGTGCCGCAATCCGGGGTGGCATCAGAGGAGATCACCCAGGCAAAGGCTTCTGCCTTGGAACGCGCCCCCTGGGCCGACTTGGAACGGTTCGGCTCGCCCAGCTCCTGCAGCAAGGATTCGGAGAGCCCGACGAGCCCGGCAAAGCGCTGCGGCGTGAGCCATGGCGGCTGGGTGGCGAACAGGATGTCCTCGCTGGAAGTGTTCCCGCTGGCCCCGGGGGCGAAGGGACAGCCTCCCAAGCCGCCGAGCGCTCCATCAACCAGGGTGGCTCCTGCCGAAATGGCTGCCAGCGTATTGGCAACACCCAGCCCCCAGGTATCGTGGCCGTGGAACACGATGCGCCGTTGCGGGGTTTCGCCGCGGACCCTGGAGATGAGCGAGGCGACCTGTGCCGGAACTGCTTGGCCCAGGGTGTCGCAGATGACGATGTCGCAGGTGCCCTCTGCCCGTGGATCATTGGCGATGCCCAGCACGCGCTCGGCGGGGACCTGCCCCTCGAAAGGGCAGGTGAACGAGGTGGCCAGGCACAGCTGGATGCGCCCGCCGGCTTCCTGGGCATAGCGCACGGCTTCTGGCAGGGCGGCGAGGCTCGCCTCCGTGCTGCGCCCGATATTCGCCTGGTTGTGCGCATCGGAAACAGAGAGGCAATACTGGAAGTTCCGGATGCCCGCCTTGGCCGCCTTGGCAACATGCCCCGGGGTCGCCACCCAGATCCAGCAGCGTTCCAGCTCGTCGGGGCGCAGCCCCCGGGCAACATCGAGGGTGTTGGCCATGGGCGGCACCAGGTCGGCACGCGCCATGGAGCCGAGCTCGATTTCCTGGACTCCGAGCCGGATCAACTCGCGCACGGTCCTGATTTTCTCCGGGGTGCTCAGCAGCTTCCCGGTCAGCTGCAGCCCGTCACGCAGCGTGACGTCGCGCAACGCGGCTGCGGGGGTGAATGAGTAGCTCACGCGATATTCCTTTCGCCAGCCGAGGCTTGCGCAATTTGCGCATCGGTCATTCCCAGCAATCCGCCCAGTACCTGTTCGGTATGCTCCCCGAGGTCGGGGCCGAGGTTCCGAATGGGCAGCGAGGTCCCTCCCATGACGGGGACGATGCCGGGGAAGCCGACACCGTGCAGGGTTTCCTCGCCGGTGGAGACATCCAGATGCTGGATCATGTTCCGGGAGATGTATTGCGGCTCGTTGGCAATGTCCTTGGCGGTGTAGATCGGGCCGGCAGGAACTCCTGCCGCATCGAGGATGGCCAGGGCCGTGCTCGAATCCACGCTTGCGGCCCACTGGCCAATGGCGGCATCCAGCATTTCCCTGGCCTCCCAACGCTGGGCATTGCCCTGCAGCCGCGGATCGGCCCCGAGCTCCGGCCTGCCGATGGCTTCCATGTAGCGGCGGTAGATCCCGTCACCGTTTCCGGCCACGACAATGCTGGCCCCATCGGCGCAGACATAGGCATTGGATGGCGCAATGCCTTCCATGCGTCCACCGGTGCGGGTCCGGGTTTCGCCGTAGGCGCCGTGGTCCGGGAGCAAAGATTCCATCATGGAGAACATCGCCTCGTGCAGCGCCACATCGATCACGCGATGGTCCAACCCGAGGGAGGCCTTTTCCCCGCGCGCCATCTCCCGCTGGTAGAGCGCCATCACCGCGCCGAACGCGGCATACAGTCCGGCAATGGAATCGCCAATCGATACGCCGACACGAACCGGCGCGCGATCTGGATCGCCCACCAGATTGCGGAAGCCGCTGAAGGCTTCGGCCACGGCGGCAAAGCCCGGGCGCTCGGAGAGCGGCCCGGTCTGGCCGAAGGCCGAGATGCGGGTGATCACCAGGTCCGGATTCACGGCGCTGAGTTCCTCTGGACCCAGGCCCCACTTCTCCAAGGTGCCCGGACGGAAGTTTTCCAGCAGCACATCGCAGTGCTTGGCCAGTTCCAGCACGGCCTCCCGGCCGGCGTCGCTGCGCAGGTCCAGGACGATGGACTTCTTGTTGCGGTTGATCGTCCGGTACAGCATCGAGACGCTGCCCTTCTTGAGCCGCCAATTTCGCAGCTCGTCCCCGGTTCCCGGGCGTTCCACCTTGATGACCTCGGCGCCGAAGTCCGCCAGGAGCCGGCCTGCAGTGGGGGCGGCAATGTAGTTGCCCAATTCGAGAACGCGGACACCCTTCAATGGGGCGATGTGCTCTGACATGTTCTGCCGTTCCTTTGCTGTCGCGCTAAATGAAGATGTTGAGGATCATGACCATTCCAAGGGCCACGATGGATGCGACCGAGACGCCTACGCTGACGGTCTTCAGCGCACCGCGCACGGTCTGCCCGAACAACGACTGCAGGAGCCAGAAGGTGTTCGAGGTGACGTGGACCATGAACAGCGCTCCGGAACCTGCCGCCAACGCGATGAGCACCGGGTCGATGCCCAGGCTCGGGGCGATCGGTGCCAAGAGGCTTGCCGCAGTAATTCCGGAAAGGGTCACCGAGCCAACGGCAATGTGAAGCAGGGCCGCGATGCCCCAGACCACTACCAGTGGTGCAACTGTGCTGGCCGAGAAGAACTGGCCCATGATGTCGCCCAATCCAGCCGTGGAAACCGTGGCTGCCAAGGAGCCCCCGACACCGGTCAGCAGCAGGATCTGCCCGCTTTCCCTGAACCCGCTGGCCACGCCGCGGTCAATCGCCTTCTGGCCGATGGTGTAGCGTGCCACGGCGATCGTTCCGACCAGGCCGATGAGCAGGGCAACTACCGGATTGCCGACCAGCTGGATCCAGCTGGCCTCATAGCCGAGGATTTCGGCCAGCGCGCCGCTGGCGATGAGCAGCAAGGATGCGAGCAGCGGCAGGAAGAGCAGGAACAGGGGCGCCTCGCGGCGCTGCGCGGTCTGCACCGCGGTGGCCGCGGTGGCTGTTCCGGCGTTGCCGGAGCGTGCCGCATCCTGGCCGGTTCCTTCGCCGCGCTCCAGCTTGCGGGTACCCGGTGTCGGCTCGTCTTGCGCCAGCAGTTGCTCATCGCTCTCGGCTTTCCAGAAGCCCCGGTCGAAGAAGAAGGACATGATGGCTACGGAAATCAAGACCGTGGGCACGACGACCAGCAGGCCGAAGATCAGCATCTTGCCCAGGGGAACTTCAAGCATGCCGGCCAAGGCGACCGCGCCGACGCCAGGGACCATGAGGACGATGCCGACCTCGCCGGCGATGGCCATGGCCGTGGCAATGCGCGCGGTTCCGTGCTTGCCGATTTTCGGCGCCATGCGCCGGGCCAAGGGGGCCGCGATGACCAGCAGCACATCGAGGAAAATGGTCTGCAACGCGGTGCTGACAGCCAACGCCATGGTGTATGGCAGTCGTTTGGGGCCGAAGGTGTTCAGCAGGTGCTCGACCAGGCGGCGGATGGCCCCGGTCTCATTGAGGATGGAACCCATCAGCACGCCGAAAGCCACCAGGAGTCCGACTTCCACCATGATGTCGCCGAAACCCTGGGTGATGGTCTCGATGGTCTTGGTGACTCCCAAGCCGGTGGATAGGCCCAGGTAGAGCGAGCCAATGACCAAGGCGATGACTGGGTTGACCTTGAATCTCACGATAAGCACCACGGCGGCAAGCACGGCCACCGCGGTATTTATCAGAATCGCGATATCGGACATGTTGGATCCGTTCTAGAGGAATCGGGGAGCAGTGTGACATAAGCCACGGCATAAGAACTCATAGTATGAGTGTCAGCTCACGATGTAAACTATTGGCTTCTTAAGCGGGAAACCTCTGGAAATAAACCCGATGCGAACCCTGGCGGCTTGACGCGAGGAAGGGGAGTAGCGATGGGCTGGCGAAAGTTTCGAGGGAAGAGAAAAATCCAGGGCGCCTGCCGAAGCCATGTCCGGAACGCGCCCTGGATGCTCGAGGTCTCTACCCCTTGAGATTCGGGAAGTCGGTGTCCCTGTATTCGGTGCCCGCCGGGGCGCCGGCGCGGTGCCGGTCCTCTTCAGTCTGGCGCAGCTCCACCCGTCGGATCTTGCCCGAGATCGTCTTGGGCAGGTCCGCGAATTCCAGCCGGCGGATGCGCTTGAAGGCCGAAAGGTGCTCGCGGCAGTAGGCCAGGATCGATTCGGCCAATTCCGGTCCGGGCTCATGCCCGTCGGAAGTGACGATGTAGGCCTTGGGCACCGTGAGCCGCAGCTCATCCGGTGCTGGAACCACGGCCGCTTCGGCCACGCCCGGATGCTCAATCAGAACCGATTCGAGTTCGAAAGGGCTGATCTTGTAGTCGCTGGATTTGAAGACGTCATCGGCGCGCCCCACATAGGTCAGGACGCCGCGTTCGTCCCGCTCGGCGATATCCCCGGTGTGGTAGACCCCGTCCCGGAAGACCTCATTGGTCTTTTCCTCGTTCTCGAAATAGCCTTTCATCAGCCCCAGCGGGCGCTGGGCGGTGACCAGGCAGATCTCGCCCACATCGCCTTCTTCCCCGGTGGCCGGATCGCGCAGCACGATCTCGTAGCCGGGCATCGGGCGCCCCATGGCGCCGATGGTGATGGGCTCTGCCGGGGGATTGGCGATCTGCACCGTGGTTTCGGTCTGCCCGAACCCGTCGCGGATCACCTGCCCCCAGGCCTTGTGGACCTGGTCGATGACCTCTGCGTTCAGCGGCTCGCCGGCCGAGACCAGTTTCTGCGGCGGATGCTCCAGCGCACCGAGGTCGGCCTGGATGAGCAGGCGCCAGACGGTCGGCGGCGCGCAGAAGCTGGTGACCTGCTGGGCGTCCATCTGGTTCATCAGGGCCACTGGATCGAAGCGGTCGTAGTTGTAGATGAAGACCGTGGCTTCGGCGATCCACGGGGTGAAGAAGTTGGACCACGCGTGCTTTGCCCAGCCCGGCGAGGCGACGTTCAGGTGGACATCGCCTGGTTCGAGGCCGATCCAGAACATCGTGCTCAAGTGCCCGACCGGATACGAGGTATGCGTATGCTCGACCAGCTTGGCCTTCGAGGTGGTGCCGGAAGTGAAATAGCGCAGCAGCGTTTCATCGGCGCGGGTCGGGTGCTCCAGGGCGAAGGCCGCTTCTGCCGAGGATGACTGGGAGTAGTCGAGGATGCCAGCCGGTGGCTGCCCGCCGATCTGGATCAGCGTGTAATCGCCCGGCACCGATTCGAACTTGGGGATTTCGCCCTCGTTGGTGACGACCCATTGGATATGGCCGCGGGCAATGCGGTCGGCCAGATCGGTGGGCGTCAGCTGCGTGGTGCACGGGACCATGACCGCCCCCAGCTTGATGCCTGCCAGCATCGATTCCCAAAGCTCGACCTGGTTGCCCAGCATGATGGCGATTGAATCCCCGCGCTTGATGCCCTGGTCGCTGAGCCAGCGCGCAAGTTGGGTGGACCGGGTTGATAGTTCTGCCCAGGTCCGCTGGGTGCAGCTGCCGTCGGATTCGGCGATGACCAGTGCTGGGCGCTCGGAGCGTTGCGGATCCCGGGCGACGTGGTCGAACCAGTCGAAGCCGAAATTGAAATGGGTGAATTCCGGCCAGGTGAACTCGGCGCGAGCCTGGTGGTAATCCTCCCTTAGCTCCAGGAGTCGGTCACGGGCTGCTCTGAATTCTTCGGTAACGCTCACAACTAACCTTCCGTAGCTCTGGGTAAACCACCAAAACCCAAGGTGAGGTGGATCACCAGTCAATATACTTGGAAGTCCTAGCGAGTGGAAGATCGCCACCGATATAAAACCGGGCCACCCCATGATTGCTGTGCGAAGTCGGACTGAATCCCGGTCCCTGGTGACGCGGTGGCCAGAGCCCAGCTAGCAGTTTGTTCCCGATATCCCGTCTGCAGCCGCGGCGTGTGGCCTTGCATTATTTCTGGGGTCCGACTGCCCGGACGCAGGCTTCTTCGTTGTTGGCCTTGAGGTCTTTGGCCAGGGCTGTTAGGAGCTGTTCGTGCTGCATTTCCAGGGCAGCGGTTTAGCGATCCTCGCGGATAGAACCCGTGCCGCCGGGGCAAAGGCATAGCGCAGCGGTTGCCGAGCGGCCCGGGGCCACTGCGGAATCTGCCTGATCGGCGAGCTCGTCTGCCTGTTCCATTGTTGTCGCATCGGCGGTTTCGCTCGCGACGATAGCGGGTGAAGCGGGTAGAAACGTGCTGTTGATTGATCTGGATCCACGAGCAGTCCAGACCTATCCTCTATTAAGTGCCGACGAAGAAATGGGACTGGGTGACCCATGGTTAAAGCCAAGCGGCTTTGTCCGGGCAGCCCATTTTCCGTGAAATCTGAGTATCAACTGCGATGCCCCATGGAAACAGGGATCGGGTTGCACTTGGGGATAGAGTCTCTCGAAGACGGCTAGAAGTTGTACCATATCCAGTACTGACCAAGGAGGGGCATGGCAATCACAGCGAGTGAGGCGCGCCGCGATCTTTTCGGCTTGATCGAACGAGTCAATCTTGACCGTGCCGAAGTGGAGATCTTGTCAAAGCGCGGATCTGCAGTCCTCATGTCAAAAGATGAGTATGACTCTCTGGTGGAAACGAGCTACCTTCTGCGCTCGCCGAGGAATGCGCTCCGCCTGCTTGCTTCGCTGGAAGCGGTACGCGGTAGCCAAGTGTCCGAGCGTGGACCTATTGATCCCTGAGTGAAAGACTGCTGACCTGGACGGCTGCCGGCTGACTATTTCCACTGGCAGACCCAAGATCGCAAAACGCTCAGGCGTATCCATGCGTTGATTGAGGCTGTGCTGCGCTGTGACCCATTTGAGGGTATTGGCAAGCCTGAACTGTTGAGGCGTACCCTGGCTGGCGCGTGGTTGCGCCGCATTGATGAAGCTAATTGACTGGTCTATATTGCCGATGATCGCGCGGTGGCAATCCTGCAGGCCAGATACCGTTAGTGAACGGTTTCAAGCATTCGGTCGCCTGGCAGGCGTGCGTTATCGCGGCGCTTCGAGGGGAACGCGCGGGCGATATCCCTATTGATGGGCAGATCGCTTCCAGGGACGGCCGCAAGGGTCCGGCACGCATGGTCCGTGCAGGGCACGTTGTAATCCCAAGCTGACTCTTTGTCCTGCCGGCAGGGCGTGCTCAAGATATTCGGCAGCCGCTGGCCCGAGGCATTTGACCCCATTGCCCGGGTGAATGGCTTCGGGGATGTCGATGTTCAGCAGCTGGACTCGAGTTTCTGCGCCCGCCACCTTGGCATCCATGGTGTCGCCATCGCCATCGGCAACCCGGGTGGCCGTACCGCGATTCTCCGATCCGCCACTGCTGGTGAGTTCTATGGCACTGGCAAACAGCGACCCTGCCGCCGCAAGGAAATCCGGATGGCCTTCGTAGTTTTTGCAGCGGGGTTCTTGGTGTGCGAGCAGGGGAGGCTAATGCCATCCCCGGAACAGAATTCGCTGTGATCGGCTGAACATCCCAATTTCATTGAAGCATCAAGTAATTTGCGATAGGCTGTTAATCAATAAGGAATCGATGCACTTGGAAAAGGAGCTTGCCATGTCAGTACTCCAGCAAGACAAACTAGCGGCCAACACCCACATGAACGCAGTCCAGCTCAAGGTCGGCGACATGAAAACCATGAGCGAGTACTACCAGAAGGCCCTGGGCCTTGAAGTGCTGGCCGAATCAGCCGAAGGCACCCGCCTGGGCCGCGGAACCCAGGAACTGGTCAACCTGCAGAACGCGCCAGGACTGCAACTCCCATCGCGCAACGAAGCGGGCCTGTTCCATACCGCGCTGCTCTTCGACACCAAGGCTGATCTGGCTGCGACCGTCCTGTCGGCAGCCCAGTTCGACCAGAGCCGCTTCGTGGGCAGCTCCGATCACCTGGTATCCGAAGCGTTCTACTTCACCGACCCGGAGGGCAACGGCATCGAGCTGTACTGGGACCGCCCGCGCGAGACCTGGAGCTGGAGCGGCGGCGAGGTGGCCATGGACACCATCTACCTGGATCCGAACAAGTTCCTCAATGAGCACCTGACCGAGCAGTCCATTGCCGGACAGCGCAAGGCCGCCGCGGATGTAGGCCACGTGCACCTGCAGGTGGGCGATGTCGCAACCGCCCGCCAGTTCTACGTCAGCACCCTGGGCTTTGACGAAACCACCACCCTGGGCGAGCAGGCACTGTTCGTCTCGGCTGGCGGGTACCACCACCATATGGCCATGAACGTCTGGAACTCGCGCGGAGCCGGCCCGCGCAAGGACACGCTGGGGCTGGGTGAAGTGCTGATCAACGTCCCGACCGAAGAAGAAGTGGGCAAGCTGGCCGAGCGGCTGGCCTACGCCAAGGTGGCAAACCACCACACCGGAGCCGAACTTCGCTTCCGGGACCCTTGGAACAACGAACTGCGCGTCGCCGTAGGCTAACGCGGAGACAACGCACCGAGGCTTCATTGCCCCCGGGCGCTCGCCGAATCGGCGAGCGCCCGGGGGCACTTCCTGTCTTCACCCGGTTCCGGTGCCCAGGGCCTCCAGGTGCTCGGCAATGGTCTTGGCGGTCAAGGGCCTCGTCTGGAATGGCCGCACAGTCCCTGCCTCGGCCTGCTCGAGCACCTGCTGGGCGAAGGCGGCCGGGTTGGCCACGTCCAGGTGGGTCAGGTTCTCCGGGGCGTACTGCCACCACTGCGATGCCTGGAGGGCCTGGACGGTCGGCGCATCGAAGCGGTCGCGGATCTTCTTGGCCGGCAGGCCGCCGACCACGGTGTACGGCTCGACGTCGCTGGTGACTACGGAATTCGAGGCGATGACCGCGCCGTCGCCGATGGCGACCCCATGGCCCAGCGTGACCTTTTCGCCGATCCATACATCGTTGCCGATGGAGATCTTCCCCGGCGTGTAGCCGTACTTCGTCGTCCCCAGTTCCGCGCCGTGATCGGCCGCGTAGGTGCGCATCAGCAGCCGCTGGTTGTAGAACACCGGGCTGGTAGATGCCCACTCCAGGGGGTGCTTGGCTCCCATGACAGTCATGCCCTTGGCGATCGAGGTGAACCGTCCGACGCTGATGGCCTTGTTGAGCTTTGAATGGGTGTAGGAGAACGCGCCCATGCGCGGAAGGGCTGTTCCGCTGGTTCCCCAGAAGGTGGTGTAGGGATCCAGCGCGAGGTCTTCCTGGTAGCTGATCCACGCCTCGGGATTGCAGGTGCTTCCGGTGTTCTCGAAATCCTTCATGCCCGGAACCGTCATGAGGATCCGGTGGCTTTTGAGCAGCGGCCGCAGTTGGGACATCTGAATTCGCATGCGATCGAGTTTATGGGACCGGATTTGGAGAATTGTCAGCAAGTCCCGAACGCGCGCTGGATGCGACCTGCTGCCCGGCTACTGCTTAGGGCGGAAGGAGAGGTTCTTCTGCGTAGTGAAGTACGGCAGGATCATTGATTCGGGCAGACCCAGGCGCTTCATTTCCATGGCCCTGCCCACGCGCAGGCGCAGGTTCACGTCCACCGCTGCATCCTGTTCCTGGGTCTCGCCCAAGAGCTGCGGTTCCACATCGAAGACCGCCAGCTGCTCGTCCACGCTGCTGCTGGCCACGGCCGCAATTTCTTCCTTGCTGTCCCGATTGACGAAGACCAGCTCGAAGGTTGCCGGTTCGGGTAGGTCTTCGACGTGGGCCCGATGCTCCACCCGCACCTGCAATCCCTGGCCGTCAGGGAAGTCGACGCCCCGCAGTTTTGCTTCGAAATGCGGGACGCGGTTCTTCGCGCCGAGCTTCTTGAGCATCTTCGCTATGGACATGGTGTCCTCCCAAAGTGAGACTAGATCGCGAGCTTGGTACTCGCTGGCAAAAGTGCGGGCCTGCTGCGACATCCGGGAGGCCAGGGCGGGATCGTCCATGAGCTGCTGCACCCGGTCGGCCATGGCCTGGATATCGCCATGGCGGACCAGGAAGCCGTTATGCCCATCGGCGATGCTGTCGGCAGGGCCGAAGTTGATGTCGAAGGACACCGGGATGCATCCCTGGGCCTGGGCCTCGAGGATGACCAGCGCCTGGCCCTCGTTGGTCGAGGTGAATAATTGCGCCGTGCAGGAAGCGAAGTGGCGGGGGAGCTGGTCGGAATAGCCATGGAAGATGACCGACTCGCGCAGGCCCAGCTCGGCGGCCCGTTCGGTGAGCGCGGCGTATTCGCTGCCCTTGCCCACAATGTGCAGGGTCGGCCGCTTGCCGCGAAGGGCCAGCTCGTGGAGGACATCCAGGGCGGCGGCTACGTTCTTGTTGGGGGTCAGCGAGCCGGCCACGATCAGGCTGGTCGAGCTGCGTGCCGGTACCGGCGGTTGCACGGTGGACGGGTTCAGCGGGTTGGGAATGACGAATGCCGAGTCTGCTGCGCCGAAGCGGTCGACATAGGCCTGGCGCTGGGCGTGGGTCAGGAAGACAAAAGCATCCCAGTTGGAGCGTTCTTCGATGATGGGTTCGTGGCCCTTGGAGAGCTGGCCGCTGGCAAGGTCCTGCCCCTTGGCCACATGGATGCTGTGGAACGCGAACACCTTGGGCACATGCACCGGTTTCCAGGAAGCGAGCATGGCCGCGGTGTACTTGCTGTCGATGACCACCAAGGAGTTCGGGTGGTCGACGATCTGCGACAGCCAATGGCGGTAGAAAGCCGCCGCGCTGGGGAAGCGGGCCACCAGGGTTCCCCTGCGGTCAAAAGCCTCAACGATGCGGCGGGCCTTGCCGTCATGGAACTTCATATCGGACAAGAAGACGGTGCCATCGGCCCGGTAGTACGTGGTCTTCTTGATCCCGCCTTCGGGGCCTGCAACCCCGCCTTCGGGGCCTGCAACGCTGTGCTCGCAGAACAAGGCGGAATCCTGGCCAGGGTGGTGGACGGACTGGCGTACCGTGAAGTCCAGGCAGGCCGGTTCGGCCTTCCGCTGGGGGATGCTGGCCTGCGGCTGCAGGTCATGCTCCGCCAGGTGGAGGTAGGGATTGAGCACCCGGACCTTGGGCGAAAGCTTGCCGCGCTCCACGAGTTCCCCAACGATCTGCGGGAGCTGTTCGTTGGGGCCGAAGGTCACCACCGCGGCAGAATCGTGCCGCTGGGCGAAAGCGGCCGCGCGCTGGGTGCAGACGGTGGTCATCCCGCCGAATTCGCGCTCAAGCTTCCACGTGACCATGTAGGCGTCCAGCTGCTGTTCCCTGATATCCACGGAGAATGATCCTTAGTTTGACCACGGCAAAGTTAATTTCGCGCGAAGATATGCAGTTCCTCGCGCCAAGTTCCAGACTACGCGGTGAAGCTAGGCGGGCGCTGGGAAGGCGCCGTCGTGTCGGCCTCGATTTCCCTGATCTGCACCGCAGGGATGGCCCAGTGGCCGAAGAGGCGGCCAACGCGGATTCGAACGTATCTTCGAAAACGCCATGGCGCTCGCCGAAAGCCGTGGGAGAATCGCCGGGAAGGCCCCAGCCCTTGCTCTTCGGTGCGAAACTTCCTATGGTTCAGGTTATGGGGTACTCTCCCCACACTTGTTGGAGGCGCAGCGCGTCTCCGGTAAAGGACGGCACGTCATGTCGAGCAAATCCCCACGCAAGGGCGAAGCGAAAAAACCAGGCAAGAGCATCAAGGAAAAACGCGCTGAGAAGCGGCTGAAGCACGCGGAGGTCGCTGTCGATCCGGTGCGCAAAGCTGCCAGGTAACCACTGATTGGCACCTGCTCCCACGCACGGAGCCGGTAAATGAATCGAGTCCCTGCCTACGGCGAATGACGCCGGGCAGGGACTCGAGTATTTTAATTGCCGGTTTTCCGGGTGCCGCTTAGGGCAGCTGCGGATCGACCTCGAAGTGCTCGGCCACCTGGGTGATGACCTCATGGGCGCCCTGCAGCGACACCGAGGAGAGGAAGATCGAGTCGTCGACCTGCATGACCTCGCCTTCCAGCTTCTCCCACAACGGGTTGGAGGTGAACTTGTCTTCCTGGGCGCGCGACGCGTCGCCCTCGGCACCTTCCGGGGCCCAGGTGGACTGGAAGATCACTTCGGCGTCGGCCTTCAGGATTTCCTCCGGCGACAGCGGAACGAAGATCGACTCGGTGGTATCCGGGGCATCCTCCGGGCGCGGAATGCCCATGTCCACCATGATCTCGCCGATGAACGAATCGGTGGCGTACAGGCGCGCGGTGTCCTCGCCGGCGAAACGCACCAGCGAGTAAGTGGTCTCGGGCTTCTTCGCCAGGATTTCCTTGCCCACCGCGGAGGCGCGGGCCTCGTAGTCAGCCACGGCCGTTTCCGCCTGCTCCTTCTTGCCCAGGGCCTCGCCCAGCAGCACCACGTTTTCCTTCCAGGTTGGTCCGGTGGACTCGGAGAAGATGGTCGGGGCGATCTTGTTCAGCTGGTCGTACATGGCGCCCTGGCGCACGTCGGCGGAGATGATCACGTCCGGCTCGGTGGCCAGCAGCTTTTCCAGATCCGGTTCGGTGATGGTGCCGACGTTCACGGCTTCGTCGGTCTGCTCGGTGATGTCGCCGAGGTACTCGGGGAAGGGGTTGTTGCCCTTGCGGTATTCGGTGTAGGCCACCAGCTCGGCTCCTAGCAGCATGGCGGCATCCACGTAGGAGGGGTCCAGTGCGGCGACGCGCAGCGGGCGTTCGGCCAGCTCGGTGGTGCCGCGGAAGTGCTTGATGGCCGCCGGGAAGCTGGAATCGGCTTCCGCGGTGGCGGCGGTTTCTGCCGGCTCGGTGCTCGGGGAGGAGCTGGCGCAGGAGGACAGGGCCAGGGCGGCCGCGGCCAGGGCGGCGCTCAGGGCGAGAATGCGGGGAGTGTGCATGCGAGTGCTTTCCATGAAGGTGATTGACTAATTAGCGCATGATGTATTTTTGCTTGCCCCACTTAGGTAAGGGTAAGCTTAGCGCGCGAGAAGAACAGTAGCATGGATCCGGCCGTCCTGGTCAAGGTCCTGCGACATCACTGCTTCGCATATCCTGCACGCACCCGCCGCGCACTCCGCGGCCCGAGAAAGGCCACCCACCATCGACCGCACCACACCGCGCACCAGCTCGCTGCTGGCCCTGGCCGCCGGCGTGGGCGCCGTCATCGGGCTCAGCCTGTGGATCGGCAGCACCACCTCCAGCTTCGCCGAGCTGCGCCACGCGCTGCTGGCCCCCGACGGCCAGGTCAGCGACATCGCAATCCGCGAGATCCGCTGGCCGCGCACCGTTACCGCGCTGGCTGCCGGCGCCGCTTTGGGGATGGCTGGCACGCTGATCCAGGGCCACACCCGCAACCCGATCGCCGAACCCGGCCTGCTGGGCATCAACCAGGGGGCGGCCCTGGCCATCGTCTCGGTCGCCGCTTTCACCGGCCCGCTGCCGGCGTGGACCCAGGCGCTGCTGGCCCTGGGCGGAGCGCTGCTGGCGGCCCTGGTGGTCTTCGGCATCGGGCGCATCGACGGGCGCGGGGGATCGCCCATCACCTTGCTGCTGGTGGGCGCCGCGGTCACCGCGCTCTGCGCCGGAGTGGTCTCGGCCATCGTGCTGCTGAGCGAGGCCGCCTTGGAAACCCTGCGCTTCTGGCAGGTCGGCTCCGTGGTCCAAGGCTACGAATCCTTCTTGTCGCTGTGGCCGCTGCTGGTGGCCGGCACCGTGCTGGCGCTGGCCAATGCCCGCGGGTTGAACGCGCTGACACTGGGCGAGGATTCCGCCCGCAGCCTCGGGGTCACCGCCCTGCATGCCCGCGGGCTGGGGCTGGCGGCGATCGTGGCACTGTCCGGGCTGGCGGTCACCCTGGCCGGGCCGATCGCCTTCCTGGGCCTGCTGGTACCGCATATTTCCCGGCGCATCTTCGGCGCCGACTACCGCTGGGTGATTCCCGGCTCGGCATTGTGCGGCGCGCTGCTGCTGTGCGTGGCCGATGTGCTCGGCCGCATGCTGGCCCGCCCCGGGGAACTGCCCGTGGGCGTGGTCATCGCGCTGCTCGGTGCGCCCTTCTTCATCTACGTGGCCCGGCGCCGCAAGGCTGTCACCGTATGAGCGCCCCGGCGATCCGCACCCCCGCTTCCGCGGTGCGCGCCCGGCGCGCTGTGGCCACCGGCCTGATCCTGCTGGCCGTGGCCCTCGCGGCCTTCTGCCTGCACCTGGCCATCGGGGGCACACCGATCGCGCTGGGCGATGTGGTGGCCACGCTCTTCGGCGCGGCCCCGGATCCGCGCACCGAGCTGACGATCATCGAGTTCCGGCTGCCGCGCAGCGTGGCTGCGGTGCTGGCCGGGGCCGGCTTCGGAGTGGCCGGGGCGCTGACCCAGAACGTGGCGCGCAACCCGCTGGCCAGCCCCGACATCCTCGGGGTGACCAACGGCGCGGCCCTGGGCGCAGTGGCCGTGCTGGCCCTGAGCGTGCACGCCGGCGGGCGTTCGGAACTGCTGGTGCACTACGGGCTGCCCATTGCCGCCACCTTGGGCGGCTTGCTGGTCTCGACCCTGGTCTTCGCGCTGGTCTGGCACAGTTCCCTGGAAAGCAACCGGCTGGTGCTGGTGGGCCTGGGCTTTTCCGGGCTGTGCGCCGCACTGACCTCCTGGATGCTGACCCTGGGAGAAATCTACAACGCCCAGCAGGCGCTGACCTGGCTGGCCGGGACCATCAACGCGATCTCCTGGGCCGACCTGGCCTTCGCGCCGGTGGTCATCGTGCTGGGACTGGCCGCGGCCGCGCTGCTGCGCAACCAGCGCGAGGTGCTGGCGCTGGATTCGGATACCTCCCGCGCGCTGGGCATGAACCTGGGGCGCGACCGGGTCCTGATGCTCGGCATCGCCTCGCTGCTGGCCATCGCCGCGACCGTGATCGCCGGGCCGCTGGCCTTCGTTGCGCTGGCCAGCGGGCATGCCGCGCGGCTGGTGGCCCGCGGCACCATCCCGCCGGTGCCCCATGCCGCGCTGATCGGGGCGATCTTCGTGCTGCTGGCCGACCTGGTTGCGGCCCGGGCTTTCCCGGTGATCCTGCCCGCCGGGGTGGCCACCGCGGTGATTGGCGCCCCGTACCTGATCTTCCTGGTCATCCGCCAATCCAAGGTCCGCCAACGCGGCTAGCGGTTTATCCACAGTTGGCGATGGCTGCCAGCTCGGGCCTCTGGCCGCGCCCATGATGGGTCCATGGGCATCCACCAGCTAGCCGCAGCGATCCAGATCCTGCGCGAATCCATCACCGGGTCGCTCCCGCGCGGAGCGATCCAAGTGCTCCTTGAGCTGATGGCTTCCTGCTGCGCGCTGCTGGCCAAGCTCTCCTGCACCCTGCGCGAGTCCGATGACCCGCGGGTGGCGGCGGGGCATGCACGGCTGATTGAAACGCTCTACCGCTACACCCTGCGGGAGCAATTGCACTGCGCTATCCATCTCGAATCAACCGGCGCCCACCTGCTGGAAGACGATGAGCTGGCGGCCGTTTCCGCATCGCGGACCAGCTACGACCGCCCCGCCCGCCAGCATTCAGGCCGCGCCCACTACCAGAACACCGGCGACTTCCTGGCCAGCTGGCTGGGGATCAACGCCCATGAGGGGCAGCACCGGGTGAATGACGCGCACCTGCTCATCGCCCGGCGCCTCATGGATGGCAGCACCGCCGCGCCGCGCTTGTCCCAGCTGGCCAGGCTCTACGCCGAAGCGCCGGACCTGGACCCGCGGCTGATTGCCCGCACGGCCCGCGCACTGGACAAATTCGAGCCGGCTGACACGAGCTTCCAAGGCCGGCCGCTGGAATCGTCCGCCCGCGATGAACAGGGCCAGCTGCTCGATCACCAAGCCGCCGTGCTGCTGCAGGAACCTGACCGTGCCACCCGCGAGACCCAGCTCGCGGCAATGCTTTCCGCTGAGCGCAGGGCCCGCAAGCAAACCAGGAACCCGGCACCCGGCATCTATCCGCGAGGCACCGTGGGCGACTGCGACAAGTACGAGCTCTACATCGCCGGGACCCAGCGCGAGGAATTCCGCTCCACCCTGGCCCAGGCCGATAACCCGCGTACCAAGGCAGGCAAAGCCGCCCGTGCCGCCAAATCCGGTTCAAGCGCTGCCCCTGATGATGGCCAGAACGCCTCAGAGGACCAGCAGGAAGCGGATCCCGGGGCAAATGCCGGGCAATCAGCCACCGACGACCTGTTCAGCAGCAAGGAACCACCACCGCCATGGGCCCAGGACGGGCACGGGGAGGAAGAATCCTTGTCCGGAGCGCAGCAACAACCTGACAAGCTTGTTGATGAGCAGGAAACGCGCGGCGCAGGCGGAGCAGGCGAAGGCCTCCAAGCGTCCCTGCTGCTTGGCGATGGGGAGGTTCCGGTGGCCCAGCGCCGGCTCAACGCACTATTGGCCGCGCTGAGAGGGCGCACGGCAGGTGCCGCGCCCAATGGAATCATTCCAAGGATCGGCATCCATATCCAGTTGCGCGATCCGCAGGATCTTGGAGATCCGGCCAAGCTTCGCGCCACCTCCGACCACGGGGTGAAACTCGATTCCGCGGACACCGCACAGCTGATCTGCCAAGGCGAGATCTACCGGGTGGTCTTCGGACCCGATGGGCAACCGCTGGATGTAGGACGCAAGGAACGCTTCTTCACGGATGCAATGAAGCGCGCAATTTTCGCCCGCGACCGCGGATGCATCGTCCCGGGATGCACCGCACCGCCTGAAATGCTCGAATACCATCACGACAACTGGTGGGAACGTGGCGGGTGCACTTCATCGCGCAATGGCAGCTGCCTGTGCCGGAGGCACCACCATGCCATTCATGCAGGATTGCTGACCCTGGTTACCGTTGGGGGACTGGCTCACATCCTGCTGCCCAAGCACCTGGACCCGATGCAGGTACCGCGAAGAAACAGTGTTCCGGTGGCCGCCTGAGCACCCGGAGCCGCGAACTGCTGCACCTGCCGGCGTGGCCAAGATGCTATGGGCGCGAGAGCGCAACTTTCAGTCCGAACCCGATCAGCACTGTCCCGGTGATCCGGTCCATCCAGGACACCGACTTCGCTGAGCCCAGCCAGCGGCCAGCGATCCGAACCCCGTATACCAAGGCCACTGCCCACACCAGGGTCAGTGCAACATGCACCGCCGATAGCCCCACGCCCATGAATAGGGCGTTGGTGCCCGCCGGGGTGAACTGCGGGATCGCGGCGATATAGAAGACGCCGATCTTCGGGTTCAGCACGTTGGTCACCAGCCCGGTCAGGTAGGTTCGATACCTGCTGTGCGATACCGGGACATGGATCGTGGCCAACTGCTTGCCCCGCAGGCTCCGATGGATCATCTGCCCGCCCAGGAACACCAGATAGGCTGCGCCGGCATAGGCCAGCACCTGGTAGGCCAGGGATGAGGCGGCCAGAATTGCCGAAGCTCCCGCGGCCGCGGCCACACCCCAAGCGAATACTCCCGTGCAGATCCCCAGCGCCGCCAGCAGCGCTTCACCGCGTCCCCGGGCAATGGCCGATCGCAGGATCAGCGCGGTATCGACACCCGGAATCAACGTCATCAGGGCGGCAACTATACTGAAACCCAGCAAGGCGGAAGCAACGGTCATGCACTCAATGCTAGAAGCTGCATCTGGGCGCAGACCCCAGGGTGAGCAAGCTCATGATCTTCGCCCGACGCGCGGGGCCAATTAGAGTTGGCCACCACGCACGCTCTCTGGCATAATTGCAGGGTACTCGATTCGCAGTGGCCCCTCTCTCCGCTATGAATCCTGTCCTTTTAGAATCCGACCAGTAAGGCCTGCCCCACAGGTGCTAAAAATTGGATTCGACCATGTTGAGAAACAGGAGACCACAAAAGTGGCCGTAAAGATTCGTCTGAAGCGCTTCGGTAAGATGCGCGCACCTTTCTACCGCGTTGTCGTCATGGACTCGCGCGCTAAGCGCGATGGCCGTGCCATCGAGGAGATCGGCAAGTACCACCCAACCGAGAACCCATCGGTTATCGAGATCGATTCGGATCGTGCACAGTACTGGCTGTCCGTTGGCGCTCAGCCAACCGAGCAGGTACACGCACTGCTGAAGATCACCGGTGACTGGCAGAAGTTCAAGGGCATCGATGGCCAGGAAGGCACCTACAAGGTTGCCGAGCCTAAGCCAGCATTCGTTGCTCCTGACAAGGGTTCGGTGATCCTCCCAGAGGCAATCACCAAGAAGGCTGAAAAGCCAGCTGCTGAAGAGGCAGAGGCCGAAGCTACCGAGGCTGAGTAACAGTGCTCGTTGACGCGCTAGACCACCTGGTACGCGGGGTTGTCGAGGAACCGGAAGACGTCAAGGTCGCCTTGAAGTCCACCCGCCGCGGCGACCTGCTCGAAGTACGTGTGAACCCTGAGGATCTCGGTCGTGTGATCGGACGCCAAGGACGCACCGCACGAGCACTGCGCACCGTAATGGCAGCGTTGGCCAAGGAGCCGGTACGTGTCGATGTAATCGACACCGACCGTCGCCGAGGCTAAGCAACTTAGAGGTCTGGCTTTTAAGTTGGCTTCGAAACGAAAGGAGTTTCCGTCCTAACTAGTGACGGAAACTCCTTTCGTGTTTACCCCTAGAATTTCCATTCCAGTCTCCCGGCACACGCCACGGAACACAGTGCAGAAAGAGCAGCAGACTATGCGATTGCAGGTTGCCCGCATCGGCAAGCCCCACGGCATCCGTGGCGAAGTCACCGCCCAGGTCATGACCGACACCCCGGAAGAGCGCTTCACCGCTGGCGAAGAACTCATCGTCGTCGACGGCCCGGTCAAGACGCTGACCATCGCCAATGCGCGCTGGAACAAGACCATCCTGCTGCTCTCCTTCAAGGAAATCGCCGACCGCAACCAGGCTGAAACCCTGCGCGGCGCGCGCCTTGAGATTGAAGTTTCCGACGAGCCGGAAGACGACTCGGACGAATGGTACGAGCATGAACTGCTGGACCTGAAGGTCATGCTCGATGGCGAGCAGGTCGGTACCATCACCGCACTGCGCACCAATCCCGCCCAGGACCTGCTGGTCTTCGAAGACGCTGACGGCCAGGAGATCTACCTCCCGTTCGTCGACGAATTCGTCCCGGAGATCGATCCGGAAACCGGCATCGTAGTCATTACCCCGCCGGCAGGCCTGCTGACCTTGAACAGCGATGAAGACGGCAGCGACGAAGAGGGACAAAAGTAAGCCATGCGTCTTGACGTCATCTCGATTTTCCCTGAGTACCTCCAGCCACTCTCGCTTTCGCTGATCGGCCGCGCCGCCGAAGACGGCATCTTGGATCTGAACGTCACCAACCTGCGCGACTTCACTGCCGACAAGCACCGCAAGGTCGACGACACCCCGTACGGTGGCGGCGCCGGCATGGTGATGATGCCGGAACCATGGGGACAGGCACTGGACGCGGTGCGCCCAGCCGATGCTGGCGGCCCCAAGCCAACCCTGATTGTCCCTTCGCCTGCAGGCGCCGTCTTCAACCAGCAGATGGCTTACGACCTTGCCGAGGAAGAGCATCTGGTCTTCGCCTGCGGCCGCTACGAAGGCATCGATGAGCGCGTCATCGAATACGCGCACGAGAACTTCAACGTCATCCCCGTATCCATCGGCGATTACGTGCTCAACGGGGGAGAAGTGGCCGTGATGGTGATGGTGGAAGCCATCGCCCGGCTGATCCCAGGAGTCATCGGCAACCCGGAATCGCTGGTAGAAGAATCCCACTCGGATGTTCTGCTGGAATACCCGGTGTACACCAAGCCGGCCTCCTGGCGCGGCCGCGATGTCCCCGAGGTGCTGCTCGGTGGCAACCACCAGCGGGTGGGACGGTTCCGCCGCGACGAGCAGATCAAGCGCACCGCAGCGCGTCGCCCCGACCTGATCACGCAGCTGGATGCCGAGAGCCTGAACCGCAGGGACCGCGATGCCCTATGGCACAGCGGATTCGCGCTCGTTGACGGTGCCATAACCCCCAAGTCCGAATTGGACTGGGCTACCGGCGCCGGCACCGAGAGCGACTAAGAGGCCAAAATCACTCGAAAGCCATTTCGGGCAAACTCGCATCGGCTTCGCTGATACGGCATAATTGTTTCTTGGTGTGTTTTTGTTCGACTCCTGCCGCAGGGGGAAGCTCGAGCCACAGAAGACCGCCGCACCGTTTGCTAGAGGCAATCGGTGGTACAACGTTCCGGGGATTTCACTGGTTTCGACCGGTGTCGGGCCCCGCTACGAGGATTCGGTGACCTGCGGCATTGATCCTAGGAGATGCACTATGCATATTCTTGACTCTGTTAACGCAGCCTCGCTGCGCTCCGACGTTCCAGCCTTCGGCCCAGGCGACACCCTGAAGGTTCACGTCAACATCATCGAAGGCAAGAACTCCCGTGTTCAGGTCTTCCAGGGCTACGTCCTTGGTCGCCAGGGCCAGGGTGTTGGCGAGACCTTCACCGTTCGCAAGGTTTCCTTCGGCACCGGTGTTGAGCGTACCTTCCCAGTTCACTCCCCAATCATCGACAAGATTGAGGTTGTGACCAAGGGTGACGTTCGTCGTGCAAAGCTGTACTACATGCGCGATCGTCACGGCAAGGCTGCTCGCATCCGCGAGAAGCGCGACTTCAGCGCAAAGAAGTAATCTGCGTTCTTCAATGAACCGGATTGCACGCACTGAGCGGGCAACAATGAAGCGCCGGGCCTTTTCATGGGTCTGGCGCTTCGCTGTACTCGCCATCACTCTTGGTCTGCTAGCCACCATCGTCATTCGCGCCACCCTGATCGACGTCTTCCATATCGAGTCCAACTCCATGGAATCCACGCTCAACCCTGGCCAGAGCATCGCCGTAGACCGCCGCGCTTACTCGGATGCCGAACCGCAACGCGGAGACATCATCGTCTTCGATGGCCGCGGCTCGTTCCTGCCCTACGCCAAGGCCAGCTTCGCTGATGATCTGCTGGGGGCGTTCAGCCTCACCGGGAGCAGCAATAAGTACGTCAAGCGCGTCATTGGCGTTGGGGGAGACACAGTGGAATGCTGCAGCGCCGATGGGCGACTGCTCGTCAACGGCGAGCCTGCAGACGAGCAGTACATCTTCGCCGGGGACGCTCCGAGCGAACAGAAGTTTTCCGTAGAAGTGCCGGTTGGCCGCTTGTGGGTCATGGGCGATCACCGCTCCACTTCCAAGGATTCGCGGGCATTGCTGGGCGCAAGCGGCGGCGGAATGATCAGCGTCGAGCGCGTCACGGGCAAAGCGACCGAGGTGATTTGGCCGCTCGATCAGCGTTCAGTAATCAGATGACACGCCGTAACAACCGGCGATTTTGATAGCGCCAGATGGGTAGAACTACCCATCTGGCGCTATTTTTCTAGGTTAATGGAATTAATTCGGATGGATTTCCATCCCACCCGATTTGCTGTGCAATTGGTGTGTAAATTTCGCGACAACACTCAGGATCCACCAAGCTGACTAGGGATTAGAAAGAGAAGTCCAATCTTAAACCAATACTACTGGCACGTAAGTTGTAACCAAGCTCGATGAGGGTAGAGCTATTTGACTAGGTGAAACGGGTTCTGGAATTTATATTTTTGTTGGATTCGATGGTTGAAAAGCTGTGTCGGAACAAAGTATTGTTTCATTTTGGTAACAACACCTGTGCTTACGCGCGCGCCCTTAGGTAAGGGGACGCGCGGGCACTCGCACCATAAATCTGGGAGAAGCATTAATGCCACATCCAAAAAAGAAGACTGCGCAACGCGGCATCGTTGCAGCAGCCGCGACCGCCTTGGTGGTCGGCTCTAGCTTCATGCCTGCCGCAGCGGCGCCAACGGCCTCCGAATCGCCGTCTGCGTCCGCTACGGCAAGCGAGAAGCCTTTGGCCAGCGAAACCGCTCTGGACACCGAGGGGCTCGACAAGGCTATTGAGAAGGACCTCAATAAGTCCGTTGAAGAGTACGTCAAGGACGGGGAGACCAGCGACGCTGCTTCCAAGGTCCGCGATGAACTGAATGCGAAAGGCATTGACGCCACTGCCTCGGTGAAGGACGGCAAAGCCGAGATCACCGTAAGCAAGAAGGACGCTGCCAAGGCCAAGGAGATCGTCAAGGCCAGTGCAGCTCCGGCTCCTATCGTAGTGACCGAAGTTGACTCGCAGGTCAAGACCGTAGACAAGGTCTACACCGAGCTTTTGGCCAACATCGAGCCGAAGGAACTGAAGCGCATCACCGCTATCCTTCAGACCAACGATGGCTTGAAGATCTACGCAAAGGGCTTCGACGAGAAGGAAGCTGCGGACGAACTGAAGTCCAAGTCCGCTGGCTCCCTGCCTGAGAAGCTGACCGTTGAGCAGTTCGTCAGCGAAGCTACGCACGTTGACGGTGTAGAAAGTTCGGGTGTTGCCAAGACCACCGCCGCAGAGGATATTTACGGTGCCCTGGGTTACGCAATGGACAAGTCCGGCGCACCTACTAGCACGTCGACGGTCTGCTCGCTCGGATTCACTGCGTGGACCGCAGAGGGTGAAGATGCCATCATCTCGGCTGGGCACTGCTCGGAAGATGGCGCCACCAAGATTTTGGGCCTTGCCGAACAGTCGGTACCAGGCCAATCGCCAACGCTGGGTGCCGAGCTGGGTACCTTTGGATTCAACCAGTTCGGTGGTCCGGGTAATTCGGGCCTATCTGCCGAAGAACTGAACTCCTTGACCGAGGAAGAGTTCAATAACCTGGAACCAGGCACGGATATCTCGGTGATCGATAACATCAATCCTGCGCTGAACCTGCATGCTGCCGTGTCCGAATGGGTTGACGGCAAGGAACCTCGCGACGACGTTATCAACGTGACTGGCACGACCAAGGCTCTCGTCGGGTCGGAAGCTTGCTCTTCGGGCCGTACCACCGGTTGGAGCTGCTCCCCGATCATCGGCGAAGGTGTCTTCTTCGTCGGCGGCTCGGACCAGACCTACCGTTCAGTTGCTGGCTATGTCGCTGAAAATCCTGGCCAGAGCGTGCTTGACCAGGGTGACTCCGGTGGCCCAATGCTGGTTGGCAGCAAGGCTGCAGGCATCAACTCGGCCAACGCCGCAGGTGAAGACCTGGAGGAAAACACCGCTGATGACATCGCCATGTACACCTCGCTCGATGATGTCTTCGACAAGGGCTACATTGATGGCTACACGCTGAAATTCCATATCAATACCCCTGCCATCACGGTGGAAAACGGTACTGAAGTTGAACCTGGTGAAGCAATCACCGGTACCCTTGCCAATGCTCCGGCTGGCACCATCATCCGTGTGGTCGTTGACGGCAAGCTCTACAAGAAGGTTGAGCTGGACGCTAAAGGAAACTTCTCGTTCCCAGCCCCGGAAGAACCAGGAAAGTTTGCGTTCAGCGTTGTGGCCAAGAACGGCTTCAACACCTCTGAGCGGGTCAACGCCAACGTCGTGATCGTTGCTGCGCCGACTCCAACTCCGACGCCGACTCCAACCGAGGAACCGACTGAGGAGCCAACCGAGGAACCTACCGAGGAACCAACTGAGGAACCAACTACGGAGCCTTCCGAGAGCACCTCGCCATCGCCTTCCGAGGAACCAACTACTGAGCCTTCCGAGAGCACCTCGCCATCGCCTTCCGAGAGCACCTCGCCATCGCCTTCCGAGGACGAAAGCGACAAGCCATCGGAGAGCACCTCTCCTTCCGCTTCGGAGGACGACGACAAGTCGGAAGCTCCGAAGGACCAGAAGGACGACGAGCCAAGCAAGTCTGCAACTCCAAAGGAAACTCCTAAGAAGGACGATCCTTTGGCGGATACCGGTTCGAACAGCGTTCCGCTGATCGCCGCCGGTGGCGCAATGGCCCTGGCCGGTGCGGCATTCCTGCTGTTCCGCCGCAACGCACGTCGCCACGGCTAAGGGATTCTGATCCGGCGGGACTGGGTCCTGCTGAAAATGCCCCGCTACTTGAGAACAAGTAGCGGGGCATTTTTACTTGGCACACATGTAGTTCCTTGGTTGCTCTACGATTTCGGCACTAGTCTCAAAGCTAAGATCGTTGCGGCAACGTGAATATCACCGAGGTGTAAATTATGAATTTCAACGCTAGAACTTCACGCACGCCAATCATGCTGGCCTCTACTGCCGCCATGGCTGCCCTATTGCTAACCGGCTGTGGTCAGGGAACTGATCCAGGTGCGCAGGCTACGGCCAGCGCCACGGCATCGGAACCCTCGCAGCAAACAGAAAACTCGAGCGGGAACACCGTGGACCAAGACGCATTGCTCCAGACTAATGACCAGCTCTCCGAAGCCTTGGGCGATGAATACGTCCAGGGTTGGATCAAGGACGGGCAGCTGAACGTTTCGACGACCAGCGAAGAGCAGCTATCCGTTATTGAAGAAGCCGGGGCTATCGGGCACCTAGTCCAATTCAGCAGCGAGGAGCTTCGTTCGGCGATTTCCGAAATCATGAAGTGGCAGGGCAAGCAGGAAAACCCCGTGCGCACTGCCATCCATGCATACACGCTGAATCCTGAAACGGGCGGCATCACCCTGTCGGTGGATAAGAGCCAGCTGGACGAAGTCCAAAAGCTGATTGAAGCTGAGAAGCCCATCGGCGAAATCCCCGTGGACTACAAGCAGAGCGGTGGCATCATGTCGCCTGCTGCCACCCAGTAGCCCGCAGCCCGCTTGAACGGACGCACCAATGGCCAGGCCCGGCGACGGACCTGGCCATTGGTGCGTTTCTGGGCAACTGGCCGTGGCTATGCAATGATCCGTTGCGCCTGGCAAGACACGTAAGATGGGGATTACACGCGACAATGGAAGGTACTAATCGAATCGTGAGCGCAGCATCAGCAGAGACTCCTCCAAGCAGGGGACCCCTATACAAAATATGGCGCTTCGTCCGCGAGATTGTCATCATCATCGCGATCGCGCTGTTGCTCTCGTTCGTGATCAAGACCTTCTTCTTCCGTGCCTACTACATCCCGTCAGGCTCCATGGAGCATACCCTCGAGGTCAACGACAGGATTTTCGCCAACCTCATGGTTCCCGGGCCGTTCGAGCTGGAACGTGGCGACGTCGTCGTCTTCCGCGATGACCAGGAATGGTTGCCACCGCTGACCGAGTACCCCACCGCGTTCCAGAATGTGCTCTCCTTTGTCGGAGTGCTGCCAGCGGCTGATGAGCAGTACCTGGTCAAGCGCATCATCGGCATGCCCGGTGACACCGTGGAATGCTGCACCGCGGAAGGTGCCATCACGATCAACGGCGAGCCCATAGACGAGCCGTACATCTTTGACGGCGACAGCCCGTCAGACATGGAATTCAAGGCGACCGTCCCAGAGGGAAAAATCTGGGTGATGGGTGATCACCGAGGTGCCAGCGCGGATTCCCGCTTCCACGCCGATCGCCAGGGTGGCTTCGTCGACCTCGAATCCGTCCAGGGCCGCGCTTCGGTGATCTCTTGGCCAACCTCGCGCTGGGGCATCGTCGACTCGCACGAAGAAGTCTTCGCCAACGTCCCGCACGCAGTGGCGAAGTAGGGGCACCGCCCATGGCCGTTTTGAAGAGCAAGGCAACCACGCTAGAACATGAGCGCGCCTTGGCAGCCAAGCATGGGTTCCGCTATATCGCAGCGGTCGATGAGGTGGGACGCGGCGCCTTGGCTGGTCCGATTACCGTCGGCATGACGGTGATAGATATTGAGCAGGTCACGGAGTTCCCAGCGCTGCGCGACTCCAAGCTGCTGAGCCCGGAAACCCGTACGGAACTGGTCGATCCAGTTCGCCAGTGGGCCGTGGGCTATGGCGTCGGGCATGCCTCTGCGGCTGAAATCGATGAGCTGGGAGTTACTGGCGCCCTGCGCCTGGCCGGATCGCGGGCCATGGAGCTGTGTGCGGTACAGCCCGAGGCGGCGCTTCTGGATGGCAGCTACGACTGGCTGACCGCACCGGAACCGGATCTCTTCGACATCCTGGCCGATGACCGCGAACCAGTGGGCCTGCACATCCCGGTGACGACCATCATCAAAGGCGACATGACCTGCCAGGCGATCGCCGGAGCTTCCATCCTGGCCAAGGTCGAACGCGATGGAATCATGGTTGATCTGGCCATCGAGCATCCGGCCTTCGGCTGGGAGATCAACAAGGGGTATGCCACCGCTGCGCATCGTGCCGCGATCGTTGCGCAGGGTCCCTGCGACTACCACCGCAAGAGCTGGAACTTGACTTCGGGTGCTGATCAGGCCCAAGGTGAAGCCACGACAAAGAAAGCAAAGTGATGGCTGCCGACGACCTGGAAAACTACGAGTCCGACATGGAACTGCAGCTATACCGCGAGTACAAGACCGTGGTGGGGCTGTTCAATTACGTGGTCGAGACCGAGCGCCGCTTCTACCTGGCCAACCAAGTGGACGTGAAGACCCTGTCCAACGCCGGGGAAGTGTACTTCGAGTTGAACCTCACCGACGCGTGGGTCTGGGACATCTACCGCCAAGGGCGCTTCGTGAAGTCCGTCAAGGTGCTGACCTTCAAGGACGTCAACGTCGAAGAACTGAACCCTGACGAGTTCCAGATCCCGAAGGATGGGCTGGGCTCCTAACAAGAGGCACTGCGGCATTCGATCGCTGGCTCTGTTCCTGGAACAGAGCCGGCGATCTCGCTTAAAGCGAATTGTCCACATTCCGCGGCGGGCGCCGCCGCTGTGGACCATAATTCTCCGACGATGTTTCCATTACGGATCGCAGACATCGAGGAGCAAACATGCAGACCGCGAAGCAACGCCTAGGGACCGATGGCGAACAAGCTGCCGCCGCATTTCTCACCGGGCAGCACTACGAAATTCTCGATCGCAATTGGAGATGCCCAGCAGGGGAGCTGGACCTGGTAGCAAGAGCCGGCAACGGTCAGATCACCGCCATCGAAGTCAAAACGAGGTCCTCGCAACGCTATGGATCAGGCTTCGAGGCGATCAGCGCGGCAAAATTCCGCCGGCTCAACAGGCTGCTGATTTCCTGGGCCCAATGCCATCGCATGTTTCTCGCCGAACTTCGCGTGGACATCGTCGAGGTCTATCTGACAACAACAGGGTTCGAATGCCGGCTGCATGAGAACGTGCGCTCATGAGCACCGCGCGCACCAGCGCAGTGGCCCTGCACGGGGTCAGCGCCTCACTGGTGGAAGTCGAGGCCGACCTCGGCAACGGCATCCCAGGATTCGTCCTGCTGGGCTTGCCCGATGCATCTTTGAGCGAGGCCCGTGAACGAATCAAAGCCGCGGCAAGGAATTCAGGGATTCCTCTGGCAAACCGGAAACTGACGGTCAATCTTTCGCCAGCCACCCTGCCCAAGTATGGATCAGCTTTCGATCTGGCCATCGTCATCGCCGCCTTGGCCGCTGATCAACAGCTGTTCGCGTCACCGAGCACGCTGTACATGGCGGAACTCGGCTTGGATGGCACCTTGCGGCCAGTACCCGGGGTGCTGCCAGCGGTGCAGCTAGCCAAGGTCCATGGTCTTGACCGGGTGATCGTGGCCGAGTCTAACGGGGCAGAAGCGAGGCTGGTGCATGGAATCGAGGTCATGGCGCTACGCCATCTGGGACAGGTTCTCACCTGCTGCGGAGCCCCAGCCGAACAGGTCACCACTTACCTGCGCCACCGGCAGCCGCAGGCGCCTACCGAATCTGCTGGCCCTGCCGCAGGAACTGCTGCCTCGGGCGATGCGGACCTGGGCCTGGTCAACGGGCAGCAGGAAGCTCGGCTCGCCTTGGAACTGGCCGCGGCCGGCGGGCACCACCTGATCATGGTCGGACCGGCCGGTGCCGGCAAAACCATGCTGGCCAAGTGCCTGCCATCGATTCTGCCGCCACTTGATGACCTGCAAGCCCTTGAAGCCACCGCGGTGCATTCCATTACTCGGGGCGGATCCGGGGAATTGGACCAGCTGCAACGCACCCCGCCTTTCGTGGCGCCGCACCACACCGCGTCCCGTTCAGCCCTGATTGGCGGCGGAACCGCCCAACTCATTCCCGGGGCCATTACCCGCGCGCACCAGGGCATTCTATTCCTCGATGAAGCAGCGCAATTCCACACCGGAGTACTTGATGCGCTTCGCCAACCGATCGAGGAAGGCTATATCAACCTCGCGCGGATACGCGGCCACCAGCGGCTGCCGGCCCGTTTCCAACTCATCATGGCCTCCAATCCGTGTCCCTGCGGAAAAAACTTCGGCACCGGTACCGGGTGCACCTGTACGCCCATGGCCCGCCGGCGCTATTTCGCCCGGCTTTCAGGACCCATCCTCGACCGTGTGGATCTGCAAGTCAGAGTCAATCCGGTAGCGCAGGCACAGCTTCTTAGCGGAGTACCAAATGAATCCAGTGCACAGGTGCGTGAACGCGTCTTGGCCACCCGGGCACGCAGCAAGGAGCGGCTGGGAAAGTTCTCTATTGCTTGCAACGCGCAAATACCAACTCAGATCCTCAGGAATGAACTGGAATACTCGGCCAAGACCCGGGCGGCGCTTGAACAACTCGCCACACGACGCGGGCTCTCTGCGCGTGCCATCCACCGCCTCCTGCGGGTCGCGTGGACGGTTGCAGACCAGCAAGGGCATGCAGCACCGACCGGGGATGATCTGGCCATCGCCGCTCACCTTCGCCAGAACTTGGAAAATAGCTAGGTATGGCCATGACTTTCAACGATGTGAACACTGCCGGAAAAGCCTCGGCTCCAACCAGCCAGGAGCGCCGGGTCTACGCCCATCTGAACCAACTTATCGAGCCCAACGACTATGTGGCCACTGCCTTGCTGGAACTGATGAGCCCACAGGAACTGCTGCGCCTGATCCAGCGGGAGGATTTCTACCCGGCCGCGCTCAAAGCGCCGGTCGACGGAATCCTCGGATTCCACCCGCCCGGGGATGGCGCACAAGACTTGAGGGTAGCCTTGGCCCGATGGAGAAAGCGCCTGTCGCTGAGCAACCCGGCGGGAGCCTTGGATGCCGCTGCGCGCGCGGGTGGCGGATTGCTGATCCCGGACGATGCTTCGTGGCCGCGACAGCTAGCCGACCTGGAACTGGGACGTCCCCTGTGCCTGTGGTGGCGTTCAGCGAACCCGCAATTGCTCGAAGGCCAAGAGCTGGCGCGCAGCGTGTCCATCGTCGGCTCCCGCGATGCCAGTGACTACGGTGATCAAGTCACCTTCGATCTTGGCCGGACCCTGGCCCTGAACGGGTACACCATTGTCTCGGGTGGCGCTTACGGCATTGACGCCAGCGCGCACCGGGCCGCTCTGAGCGTGGACGATTGGCAGCATCCGAACCCGCCAACGATCACGGTTATGGCTGGCGGCATCGATCGGCTCTACCCTTCGGGCAACAGCAACCTGCTCAACCAGATTGTTGCTCGCGGCGTGCTGATCTCAGAGGTGCCTCCCGGAACCACATCAGCACGCTTCCGCTTCCTGAACCGCAACCGGCTGATCGCGGCATTGAGCAGGCTGGTTATCGTCAGCGAAGCGCGCCACCGCTCAGGAGCGCTGAACACCGCCAGCCATGCAGTCGAGTTGGGACGCGATGTAGCGGCCGTTCCCGGAAGCGTTTTCGCGCCCAACTCCGCAGGGTGCCACCGATTGATTGCAGAAGGCAGTGCGGCCTTGCTCGCCAGCCCGCAAGATGCGCTGGGCCTGGTTGGCCACCACTGCCAAGCAGAGCCGCGGAGTGCCAAAGTTCAGCAACGCCCGACGGACATCCTGGGTAGGGACGAAGCAATGGTGTACGACATCATGTCCTTCACCAAAGGACTGCTGGTCGATGAGATCTCTGCCCGCAGCGGGGTACCGCTGATCCAGACGCTACGCGCCATCAATCGATTGGAGACACTGCAAATGGCTGCCACCGATGGCCTGGCATGGAAGTTGGTGCGCCAAAACTGACCGGTGACGCAGCTGAGGGTATCCTCAATAGTGATGAAGCAAGAATCAACGACGCACGCCAGCAATGCGACGTCAGCAAAATTCGCTGAGCCGGTGGCAGACTACCTGGAGTACCTGCAACGCGAACGCGGCCGCAGCACTAATACCCTGCGAGCCTACGAAGTGGATTTGCGGAACCTCGGCCAGTTCTTGCTCCACCATGCGCAGGATCCGAGCCTCAAGCAGATTTCAGTTGATACGCTCCGCGATTGGTTGGCACAGCTTCATGAATCGCAGATTTCCCGCACCACCTTGGCCCGCAGGATCTCTGCGGTGAAGAGCTTCTTCGCGTGGGCGCTGAAGCATCAGCTGATCGACGCGGACCCTGCCCTGCGGCTGGCCGCGCCCAGGAAGGAACGGCGTCTTCCGCATGTTTTGCAGCCAAGCCAGATCGACCGCTTGCTCTCCGAAACAGCCCAGCCGCCTGCTGGAAAAGAAGTCAGCGAGAGCAAGCCGGAACCTGCCCCCGATGCCAAGAGCCAGGCCGTAGCGGCACGCGATAAAGTCATCGCCGAGTTGCTGTACGCATCCGGCCTGCGTATCAGCGAGCTCGTGGCCTTGGACGTTGACGACATCGACTTCGAACGACGCACCGTCAGGGTTCTCGGCAAGGGCAACAAGGAACGGGTTGTTCCGTTTGGCAAGCCCGCCGAACGCGTGATCATCGGGTGGATTCGGTCGCATCGCAAGGTCCTGGCCCGCCAGGAAGCTCAAGGCGCTTTGCTCGTAGGGGTGCGCGGTGCGCGCTTGAATGTACGCCAGGCACGAGAGGTCATTTCCAAGGCCTTGCAATCGCTGGGGGATACCGCTGCCAGCGGCCCGCACGCGTTAAGGCACACCGTAGCCACGCATCTGCTGGATGGCGGCGCAGATTTGCGTGCTGTCCAGGAATTCCTCGGGCATGCTTCGCTGGCAACGACCCAGCTATATACTCACGTTTCGGTTGACCGATTGAGGCAAAGCTACCGCCAAGCCCATCCCCGAGCCTGACTATTTGGTACCAATCTGCAAAAATAGCCTTTCTGGGTGGCGAAAGGCCTCTTCATCGGGCAAAATGGAAGTATCGGCGGCGATGGCACCGGAACGATGTTGACGTAGGGGAAGACGATCAACACCGCAACGGAGGATGGCATGTCTGCACCGATGTCCAGAGGCGTGATTTATATTCATTCCGCCCCTGCAGCGCTATGCCCACATCTGGAATGGGCAATCGGGTCCGTGCTCGGTACTCCAGTAAAAATGGAGTGGACCGAACAGCACGTCGCACCCGGATTTTGTCGCGCCGAAATCGAGTGGGTAGGTACGCAAGGTACCGGCGCTTTGCTGACCAGTGAGATGCATGGTTGGCAGCACCTTCGTTTCGAAATCACCGAAGACCCAAGCCCGGGTGCCGACGGCAGCCGTTGGTCCGTGACCCCTGATCTTGGCATCTTCCACGCCACCGTTGATTGCGCTGGCAACGTCATGGTCAGCGAAGAACGCATCCGGTGGGCCTATGAAAAGGGCGACGGCAATCCCTCGGTCTTCTACCAGGAGATGTCCATCGCTCTCGGCGAGCCCTGGGATGAAGAACTTGAACCCTTCCGTCACGCAGGCGAAGACGCGCCTGTTCGATGGCTCAACCAGGTGGTTTAGCAACTGGTTATCTAGTCCCTGAGTGACTTATCAACAGACACTCAGATACAACCCCGATGGTGCGGGGTTGTTACCCAAAAGAAGTGGGATCCCATGCCGGGGATCCCACTTCTTGCTTTAAAAACTGCGGTTGTGGAGAAGTGCCGAAGCGCAGTGCTATGCTCGATGGCGATGAAGACCAGTCAGGCCGCATGCGGCCACTCCCGGAACGGCAAACTGGTCGTTCCCTGATCCGCGGCCCTCCCGTGCCAGATGCATTCCACCAAAGAACAGCACATCTGAACCACGAAAGGGAGACATGACCGCACAGTTCAACCACACCATCATCGCTTCACTCGACCCGCAACGCATGGCAAAGTTCTATCTTGAGTTGCTCGAAGCCCGCGCGGAATCAAGCTGGGGACCATTTACCAACATCAGCCTGGCCCACGGGGTGCTGCTTCAATTCGCTGCACCACCGATGGACTTCCCAGCGCAGCACTATGCCTACCTGCTCGATGACGAGCATTTCGACCGCGCCTACGCGACTATCCGCGAGGGGAAAATGGAGCATTGGGCCGATCCCCAACGGCAGCTGCCAGGGCAGATTAATCATGAACACGGCGGCCGGGGAGTCTATCTGCTTGATCCTTCCGGGCACTACCTGGAATTGATCACCCGGCCTTACCTGCCCGCAGCCAGCTAGGACCAGCTAGCGCTGAACCTTGAACACGTTCTTCTGGATGCCGTTGGAGTAGACCTGCGAATCAATAAGGGCCAGCTTCTGCGCGTCCAGGCTCGCGTCGCTGAAAAGGCGCTTGCCTGCACCAAGCAAAACCGGGAAGACCAGCAGGTTGTACTGGTCGATGAGCTGATGTTCTTGCAGCGAGTGGACCATCGTTGCCGATCCATGGATACTGATCGGGCCGCCGTCGCCGGCTCGAAGCCGCGCCACATCGGCGACCGAGCGCAAGATCGCAGTCTCGCCCCAGTTCCCGGCCAAGTCCTTCTCCCGCAAGGTAGTGGAGAGCACGTACTTGGGCATCGCGTTGTACTGCGGGAACTGCTCGGTCATCGAGGGCCACACCGCGCAGAAGGCCTCGTAGCTGTGCCGGCCCAAGAGCATGGCGCTGGCTTCTTCTTGCTCGGCGCCCTTCAGTTCGTAGGCGGCGGGGTCGAACTCGACCGAGTTCATCGTCCAGCCTGAATTGCGGTAGCCGGGTTCGCCGCCCGGGGCTTGGACGACACCGTCCAAGGAGACGAAGGAAGTGGCGATCAGGGTGCGCATGGGAAGGGATCCTTTGCTCGTGGCATGTACCGTCAGTTGCCTCCGACATGAGGCGGTACTTGAGCTTAACGAACATGTCAGGACCGAAGCAATGGCTCTGAGCCAATTCTTTCGGGGTTAAAGACCACTGGGCTGGTTGAAGATTACTCTTCAACCAGCCCAGTGGCGCGCTCGCCTGCAGCTGCCGGAACGGCTAGACGCTGCGGATGGCGACCACGGCGTTATGGCCGCCGAAGCCGAAGGAGTTATTCAGCGCAACGATGGAGCCCTCTGCAGGCAGCTGCGCAGGCTGGCCGGTGACGACCTTCAACGGGATCTCTGGATCCTGGTTGTCCAGGTTAATGGTCACCGGGGCCTTGCGGTTGTAGATGGCCAGTGCGCACAGCACGGACTCCACGGCACCGGAAGCGCCCAGCAGGTGGCCCATCTGTGACTTGGTCGCGGATACCCACACGTTCTCGAGGTGATCGCCCAGGGCGTTCTTCAGCGCAGCGTATTCCGGCTTGTCGCCAACTGGGGTGGAGGTTGCGTGGGCGTTCACATGGACCACGTCCTCTGGCTGGATGCGGCCATCGAACATGGCAGCCTTCAGCGCACGGGTTGCACCCATGCCTTCTGGATCCGGTGCGGTGATGTGGTGCGCATCGGAGGTGACCGAGGAGCCTGCCAGCTCGGCGTAGATGCGTGCGCCGCGGGCGATTGCATGCTCTTCGGCTTCCAATACCAGCGCGCCAGCGCCCTCGCCCATGACAAAGCCATCACGGTCGGTGTCGTAGGGACGCGAAGCCTTGGTCGGATCATCGTTGCGGCGGGAGAGTGCATGCATGGACGCGAAGGCGGCCATCGGCATGGGGTGGATCGCGGCTTCTGCGCCACCGACCATGACCACATCGGCCTTGCCCGAACGGATCAGTTCCAGGCCAACGTGCATCGCTTCGGTACCCGAAGCGCAAGCCGAAACCGGGGTATGCGCGCCACCGGCGGCACCCAGGTCCAGCGACACGGCAGCTGCTGGGCCGTTAGGCATCAGCATTGGCACGGTCATGGGCAGGACGCGGCGTGGGCCCTTTTCACGCAGGGTGTCCCAGGCGTTGAGCAGGGTCCAGACGCCGCCGATGCCGGTAGCGAAGGCAACGGCCAGCTTGTTCTGGTCCATCTCTTCCTTGACCAGGCCTGAGTCGGCCCAGGCTTCACGGGCCGCAACCACAGCGAACTGGGTCGATGGGTCCATGCGCTTGGTCTCCGGGCGGGAGAGTACCTCGGTCGGCTGCACAGCAGCGCGGGCGGCGAAGGTGACCGGCAGGTCGTATTCCTTAACCCAGTCATCTTCCAGGGTTACGGCGCCGGAGACGCCCTTGAGGGCGTTTGCCCATAGGGTGGGGACATCCCCGCCGATTGGGGTGGTGGCTCCGAGACCGGTGATCACTACTTTGCGCGCCATCATCAAACTCTCTACTGTGCGAATAAGAACTGTGCTTGGAAATTCAGGGGGCCGGCTTGACGTACCGGCCGGTGTGCGCGGCTTGCCCGCACAACGGTGTGGCGAAAAAACGCCGGGAAGCTTAGGCCTGTGCCGCAGCGATGAAGTTGACGGCGTCGCCGACGGTCTTCAGGTTCTTGACCTCTTCGTCAGGGATCTTGACCTCGAACTTTTCCTCAGCCTCAACGACGATGGTCATCATCGAGATCGAGTCGATGTCCAGGTCCTCGGTGAAGGACTTGTCCATCTGCACGTCTGCTTCGTCCAGGCCGGTCTCGGAGTTGACGATTTCGGCGAGGCCCGCCAGGATTTCTTCGTTGCTAGCCATGGATGGCTCCTTTTCTTCTTAGCCGGAGGACTCCGGTCATTTTTGTGGCTGGGCGCAGATCCTGTTTCCAGGAACCGGTTCCAGCCGGCTTAATGAAACTTTGGTGGCGCATCAAGAATGCGCGGCACGTTTCGTCGGTTTAAAGCTTAGGCCAGAGACGCGCTCGGCGGACGCAACATGACGTTCCCGGCGTGCACAATCTGTGAACGGCGCAAAAGCCTAGTTGGCGGTGTGCTCGGCGATGAACGCCTTGGCAGCTTCCAGATCCGCTGGACTCTTCACCGCCAGGGTCTTCACGCCCTTGAGCCCGCGGCGGGCCAATCCCACCAGGGTTCCGGCCGGTGCCAGTTCCAGCACACCGGTCACGCCAGCTTCGGCCAGCGTCTGCATGCACAGGTCCCAGCGGACCGGACGCGATACCTGGGCGACCAGCGAATCGAGGTTCGCCTGGCCATCGGCTACGGCCTTGCCGTCGAAGTTCGAGAGCAGGGTTTCCGCTGGTTCCTTCGGGGTGATGGTTCCGGCCAGTTCCTCCAGGATGCCAACTGCGGGCTGCATGTGCGCGGTATGGAATGCGCCGGCAACCTTCAGGGGGATCACGCGAGCCTTGGCCGGCGGGTTCTCGCCCAGGGCCGCGAGCTGCTCCATGGTTCCTGCGGCCACAATCTGGCCGCCGCCATTGGCGTTGGCCGGGGTCAGGCCCAGTTCGTCGAGCTTGGCCAGGACCTCATCCGGGTCGCCGCCGAGCACTGCTGCCATGCCGGTCGGAGTCGCCGCAGCGGCTTCGGCCATGGCGTTGGCGCGGACCTTCACGAAATTCATGGCGTCAGCTTCGTCCAGCGCGCCGGCCAGGGCCGACGCGGTGATCTCGCCAACCGAGTGGCCGGCCACCACGGCGCCTGCCGGCAGCGAGCTGCCAAAGAGCGCACGGGCGGTGACCAGGCCGGCAGCGACGATCAGCGGCTGGGCGACGGCGGTGTCCTTGATGGTCTCTTCATCGGAGGTGGTGCCGTGGGCGGTGAGGTCGCGCTCGGTGATCGAGCTGAGCGCCTGCAAATGCTCGGCCACGCCATCGACGTCGAGCCATTCGGTGAGGAAACCTGGGGTCTGGGAGCCCTGTCCGGGGCAAACGATTGCTAACACTCTTACAGCTTTCCAAATGTTGGGAGCTTTTGGCGCTTCATTTGAGTACCAAGCTCGTGGTGACTGTTTGTAGGATCTCTACAAAAGCCTAGCGTATCCAGAAGCTGAATTCCGCTGTAATGCGCGATCAACTCGGAATTATCGGTGTCGGGAGCTCGACGCTCTTTGGTTGAAGCCTACAAGTTCGATTCGTGGAGCCGTCCGAAAAGCAGCGCGGTTTGCAGGACGAAGGCATCCCGGGGAACCAGTGGATCCCAACCGGTCACTTCGCTGACCCGCTTGAGCCGGTAGCGCACCGTGTTTGCATGGACAAACAGTTCCCGGGCGGTGCCTTCGAGCGAGTGGCCAAGCGCCAAGTAGCTGGAGAGCGTTTCAGCCAGGCCATTGGAGGCCTGCTGCAGCGGAATGTAGACCTGGTCCACCAGCGCCGTGCGGGCCAATTCATCGCCGTTGCAGGCGCGTTCTGGCCACAGGTCATCGGCACCGACCGGATTCGGCGCTTGCGGCCAGGCCTTGGCAGCGCTGAATCCCGCCACGGCTGCCACCGCGGCGTGGTGCATTTCCTTCACCGTCGGAGCCATGGGGGAGTAGACCAGCGGGCCGGGCCCGAAGAACCGGGTCAGCCGGCTCAGATCCGCTTCTTCGAATTTGGTGTCCGAAAGCATCAGCACCGAGCGGTCGCCGAGCACGCCCACCAGCGAATCGCGCGAGTAGCGGATGGCAATACGGCGCAGGGCCGAGACGAAGGTGGCCGGGTTGGACGAAGGGGTGGTGCCCACCAGGATGCGGATATTCTTCTGCGACTTCCAGCCAATGGCCGCAATGCGCGAGGAGAGCGAGTCGTGGGCCTCGCCGTGCAGCACCGCGTCGACCACGTGGGCCTCCAAGCGCGAGTCCCAGGCGCCGCGGGTTTCGGCGGCGCGGGCATAGACATCGGCGGCGGCAAAAGCGACCTCGCGCGAATAGCGCAGCACCGCTTCGCGCAGGGCTGCCTGCTCATGCTCGGCGGCGATGTCGGGCACCTGGGATTCGACCACTTCCACGATGGTGCGCAACAGGCCCAAGGCCTTCTGCAGGGAGATGGATCGGGTCAGCTCCGTGGGAGCGGCGCCGAAGACGTCGGTCACCACCCAGGACGGGGTGGAGGAGGGATCCTCGTACCAGGTAACGAAGGTGGAGATGCCCTTCTGGGCGATCAGTCCCAAGGCGGCGCGCTCATTGGGCGCCAGCGATCGGTACCAGGGCAGTTGCTGGTCCAGGTACTTCAGCGCGGTGGTGGACAGGACGCCAATATGGCTTTTGAGTCGCTTGAGCGTTTCACTGCTGGGTGCCTGGGATCGGCTGGGACGGTTCTTCGGAGCTGCGGCGGCATCCATTTCAGGACTCATGGGTTCCAGCTTAGTTTCTTTTCTTCCCCCGCGCCCGGCACAGCAGGTAAAGGTGAGATTAAATGAGCCAGCTGCCCGGCAACGAGGAAAACCTCGTCATCGGGCAGCTGCTCAATGCGGCGCCGGAGCAAGCTCCGGGCACCTGGACCCTGGGGCCTAGGCGTCGCCGCCAGCGTTGCCGGACTGGCCGGCGTTAGCGTTATTCAGGTCGTACTTGGCGTGCGCCTTCACTGCGGTGTCCGCAGGGATTTCGCCGCGCTCAACCAGCGACTGCAAGGTCTGCACGACCAGCGAGTGCGCATCGATCTTGAAGAAGCGGCGGGCCGCGGCACGGGTGTCCGAGAAGCCGAAGCCGTCCGCGCCCAGGGTGTGGAATTCACCTGGCACGTACGGGCGCAGCTGCTCGGGCACGGCGCGCATGTAGTCGGTGGTCGCGATGACTGGGCCCGGGGTGGACTCCAGCTTCGAGGTCACGTACGGGGTGCGCCGCGGCTTCGATGGATCCACGAGCACGTCGGCGTCGGCGCGCTGGCCGTCGCGGGCCAGTTCGTTCCACGAGGTGACCGACCAGACATCAGCCGAAACGCCCCACTCCTCGGCCAGGATGGCCTGGGCTTCCAGCGCCCATGGCACGGCCACGCCCGAGGCCAGCAGCTGTGCGCGCGGGCCGTCGGTGGTAGCTTCCTTGAGCAGGTGGATGCCCTTGATGATGCCTTCGATGTCAACGTTCTCCGGCTCAGCTGGCTGGCTGATCGGCTCGTTGTACACGGTCAGGTAGTACATCACGTTCGGATCGGCGTGGGTTCCGCCGTACATGCGTTCCAGGCCGGAGCGCATGATGTGGCCGATTTCGTAGCCGTAGGCCGGATCGTAGGTGATCACAGCAGGGTTGGTCGAGGCCAGGATTGGCGAGTGGCCATCTGCGTGCTGCAGGCCTTCACCGGTCAGGGTGGTGCGGCCGGCGGTAGCGCCGATGATGAAGCCACGGGTCATCTGGTCCCCGGCTGCCCAGAATTGGTCGCCGGTGCGCTGGAAGCCGAACATCGAGTAGAACACGTAGATCGGGATCAGCGGTTCATCGTGGGTCGAGTAGCTGGTGCCGGCAGCGGTGAAGGCTGCGACAGCGCCGGCCTCGTTGATGCCCGGGTGGATCAGCTGGCCCTGAGGGGATTCCTTGTAGGCCAGGACCAGATCGCGGTCCACGGACAGGTAGTTCTGGCCGCCCGGGTTGTAGATCTTCGCAGTCGGGAAGAACGAGTCCATGCCGAAGGTACGGGACTCATCTGGCACGATCGGCACGATGCGGTGGCCGAATTCCTTGTCGCGCATCAGGTCCTTGAGCAGGCGCACGAAGGCCATGGTGGTGGCCGCCTGCTGCTTGCCCGAACCGCGCTTGGCGATCGCGTAGGTCTTCTCGCCTGGCAGGGCCAGCTTCTTCGAAGCTTCCTGGCGGCGGGTAGGCACCGAACCGCCCAGGGCCTCGCGGCGCTCCATCATGTACTTGTACTCAGCCGAATCCTCGGTTGGGCGGTAGTACGGAGGAGTGTAGAGGTCCGCTTCGAGCTGCTCGTCGGTGATGGGGATGCGCAGGTGATCACGGAACTTCTTCAAGTCCTCCATGGTCAGCTTCTTCATCTGGTGGGTCGCGTTGCGAGCCTCGAAGTGCGAACCCAGGCCGTAGCCCTTGACGGTCTTGGCCAAGATGACGGTCGGCTTGCCCTTGAACTCCGCAGCAGCCTTGTAGGCGGCGTAGACCTTGTGGTAATCGTGGCCGCCACGCTTCAGGTTCCAGATCTCGTCGTCGCTCATGTCGGCAACCAATTCCTTGGTTTCCGGACGCTGGCCGAAGAAGTGCTCGCGAACGAATGCGCCGGACTCAGCCTTGTAGGTCTGGTAGTCGCCATCCGGGGTCTGGTTCATGATGTCAACCAGCGCGTTGGTCTTGTCTGCTTCGAGCAGGGCATCCCACTCGCGGCCCCAAGCAACCTTGATGACATTCCAGCCGGCACCGCGGAAGAAGGCTTCCAGTTCCTGCATGATCTTGCCATTGCCGCGAACCGGGCCGTCAAGGCGCTGCAGGTTGCAGTTGATGACGAAGTTCAGATTGTCCAGCTTTTCGTTGGCGGCCAGCTGCAGGAAGCCGCGCGACTCCGGCTCGTCCATTTCGCCGTCGCCCAGGAAGGCCCAGACCTGCTGGTCCGAGGTGTCCTTGATGCCGCGGTTCTGCAGGTAGCGGTTCAGCTGCGCCTGGTAGATGGCGTTAGCTGGGCCGATGCCCATCGAGACGGTTGGGAATTCCCAGAAGTCAGGCAGGGAACGCGGGTGAGGGTAGGAAGGAAGCGCGTGGCCTTCCTTCGACTTTTCCTGGCGGAACCCGTCCATGTCCTCTTCGGACAGGCGGCCTTCGAGGAATGCGCGGGCGTACATGCCTGGCGAGGCGTGGCCCTGGAAGAAGACCTGGTCGCCGCCGCCTGGGTGGTTCTTGCCGCGGAAGAAGTGGTTGAAACCTACTTCATACAGGGTCGCTGCACCGGCATAGGTGGAGATGTGCCCGCCAACGCCGATATGAGGGTTCTGAGCGCGGTGCACCATGATGGCGGCATTCCAGCGCATGAAGGCGCGGTAGCGGCGCTCGATGGCCTCATCGCCCGGGAATTCTGGTTCCTGGTCCACAGGAATGGTGTTCACGTAGTCGGTGGTGGTCACGTGCGGCACGCCCACGGACTTGGCACCTGCACGCTGCAGCAGCGAGCGGATAATGAACTGGGCACGCTCGGTGCCCTGGGTCTCTACGAGGGAGTCAAACGAGTCCATCCATTCCTGAGTTTCCTCAGGATCCCGATCGGACAGCTGGTAAGTCAACCCGCTACGGATCTGGGAGATGTGTTCCTCTACAGCCACGGAAGCTCCTTGATTGAATTGCGGCTCCGACGCTGTGCAGTTTTGCGCTGCGGTGCATCGGTATTGGGACAACGGGTGCAGTAGCACTGGAATGATGTGCACTGCCGGTTCATATGCAACTCTAGTGTTAAACGATCCAGTTTTGTGGCGCGTTTTCCAGCAAAAACCGGTTTAAATCAGATATTTGAAGTGACTTGCGCAACTAGGTACGGGAGCTAACTTCCCGATGGCCATGTCAATATGATGCGGGTCACTGGAATGTGGGTTATATTTGTTCGGCGTGTTATCGCTGTAGCGCTTGAACGGAGCGGCAAAACCGTGTTTCGTTGGTAGTAACGCTTTGCACCAGCAGGAGGAATGAAGTGAGCGACGCCGTATCGGCAAACTTGGAGCCCGCCAAAAAATTGGGCTTCGCTAATGAAGACCTTATTCAGGAACTGGGTTACGACGATGATGTGGACTACGATCTGCGCGAATCGATCGAGGACCTGATTGGTTCAGAGCTGCTCACCGAAGAGGACCATGACGTTGTCGACGCAGTCATTTTCTGGTGGCGCGACGGCGATGGAGATCTAGTTGACGCATTGATGGACGCGCTGAACTGCTTGGACGAGAGTGGCATCGTTTGGCTGCTTACTCCTAAGCAGGGCCGCGAGGGACATGTATCCCCAGCACTTATCCAGCAGGAGGCGCCAACCGCTGGCCTGCATGTAACTACTAGTGAAGGCGTTTCGGAGGATTGGTCCGCAATCCGCCTCGCCCCGCGTAAGAAGAACTAATGATTCAAACAGGTTCACGCCTGTTCGACTTCTCGCTGGAAAATCAGTACGGCGAAACGATAACCAGTACCGGGCTGTCTAGCGGCCGGGTGCTGGTTGTCTTTTATCCCTGGGCATTTTCGCGGGTATGCGGGTCGGAACTGGCAACACTCCAAGAGCACTACGAATTCTTCACGCAGCACCAGGTGCGCATCGTGGCCATTTCGGTGGACCATAAATTCACCCTGCGCAACTATGCGCAGTCGCTTGGCTTGGACTTCGAGCTGCTGGCCGATTTTTGGCCTCATGGGGCGGTGGCGCAACAGGCCGACGCCTTTGACCCTGAGCGTGGGGTCGCGGCCAGATTGACGCTGTACCTGGTTGACGGTGAAGTGCGCGATGTTTTCCGCAGCGAGATGACGCAGCCAAGAAGCATTGATGATTACAAGGCGGCAGTGGAACGCGCCGTTTAGCGTGCCGATATGGGCTGTGCTCCAGTTCACGAAAAAAGTCGGCTCACCGATTTGCCCGGACGCAGAAACCTGTGTAGAGTTATTCCTCGTTGGCTTGCAAAAGCGAACATGGTAAGGGCCTTTAGCTCAGCTGGTAGAGCGTCACGTTTACACCGTGAATGTCATCGGTTCGATCCCGGTAGGGCCCACCAAATAAGAATCCTCGATCCATTCGGATCGGGGATTTTTTGTCTCCTTGAGGCGATTTTTCCACTCGGGCAAGTCCTGCGGTGCCCATAGTGCCGCCTTCATGGAATATTTGATCCTCGATGACGCTGGACTCCTGGCATTGTCGTCCGAAGCCAGCGTGGCTGAGCCGGTGGCCCTTGCGCGGCACCGGAGGGTGCTTCGAATCTGCGAACCCGGTACAGCGATCTGGCATCGCTGTTTTCCAATGCCCCGTGGAGGGTGGCGGCGTCGTCTTCGATCACCGCTTCTTGGTACGTGCTATCGCTCATCGAGCTGCTTCGCTTCCACCTGCGGGGCAAGTCCGCAGATCCAGGCGCCTCGTGTTCTTCCGCGCTGGACTGAGCTCGCGCCTCGGTGGCGCTGGTCCCAGTGGTGCAGCGTGGAATAAGCAGGTGTGGGGGCGATGCTGGCGATTGCGGATTACCCGTGCATGCGAACAGCCTCGAACTTGCCGGCAACGCCAGTGGAGAGTAGGTTCCAAGATCAGGCGATGTGGTGACGCTCGGCACTCTTTTATGAAAACCTCCATTTCAATTTGCCAAGTCAGTTCGGGATGCATTAGATTATTACTTGTTGCAGCGAAGGACTGAAGGAAAGAAACTTCCCGATTTCACACACTGCAGGAGGGCCTTTAGCTCAGCTGGTAGAGCGTCACGTTTACACCGTGAATGTCATCGGTTCGATCCCGGTAGGGCCCACCAAAACGAAGACCGCTTCAATCACTCTGGAAAGAGTGATTGAAGCGGTCTTCTTCGTATTCCCGGCCGGCGCCAGCCAATCGCCGAATGCCAGCGAAAGTGCGAAACTGGATGCATGACTGCACCAGAAGAAAACCTTTGGCTCGCCACCGTTCGCAAGAACCCGGACCACTCGCAGAATTTTGCCCAGCGCTGGCGCACGCTTGCCGCCGAAGGCCAGGATATTTTCGGGGAAGCTCGCGCCGTTGACGCGATGGTTGCCCGGGGCAGCAGAATTCTGGATGCCGGATGCGGGACCGGGCGGATCGGCGGCTGGCTTTCCGAGCAAGGGCACCAAGTGGTTGGCGTGGACCTCGACCCGCATTTAATCGATGTTGCCCGGGCAGATTACCCCAAAGCCCAATGGCAGGTCGGCAATCTGGCTGACTTCACCATCGCTGACGCAGCGGGGGAGAACCAGGAATTCGACCTGATAGTTTCTGCCGGCAATGTCGTCACCTTCCTCTCCGAGTCCGAACGCCGCCCGGCGCTGCAGCAACTGCGCGGGCATCTGGCGGCAGACGGGCGCATGATCATCGGCTTCGGCTCGGGACGCGGCTACGGGTTCGATGACTTCGAGGCCGACGCATTGGAGGCGGGGCTGGCACTGCAGCAACGCTATTCGACCTGGAGCTTCCATTTGCCTGCCGCCGATTTCCTGGTCGCCGTACTCGGGCGCAAATAGCGCCAAGCGCGACCCGAACACTGCAGGAAAAAAGCCACTTCGCTTCCATGCGACGTGCAATTGCTCTTGAAAGGCCTCTGGCCTGCGGCTTCTGCCGTGGGTCGAAAACGGCGGGGTGCGATTAGGCGCAGCTGCCAGAATGCGCCTCTTGCGGTAAGCCGTCGTTAGCGCTATCTTGAACTTTGTAATGCAAAGTGGTTTTCATCACGTACTGCTTTGCGGCTCGGAGGCGGTGATCGCCGAAGGAGGCAGTGCGCCATGGACAACACGAACAGCAATGACATCGACCCGGCTCGCATTCTGCGTGGAATCGAATCGGATGCACAGCAAGCCCGCGAGGGCATGAGCCCGAACCAGCAACTGCTGTTCTCCATCTGGGGCGGTGCCTGGATCATTGCCTTCCTCGGGCTCTACTTGGCACTCGCGCCGCAGGGCTCGCCGCTGCTGCCGCCGGCGGTTGGCATCGGCACCGCAGTTGCCTCATTCCTCATCGCGATCGTGACTTCCGGCGTGCATTCGGCCAAGCGCGGTTCGGGGACCAAAGGTCCGTCGATGGCGCAAGGGGCGATCTACGGCAACACTTTCAGTCTGGGCATGATCATCACCGCCTTGCTCGGTTGGCGGCTGCATGCCGAGGGGCTGAGCTCAATGGGCATGGCGACTTTTGCCCTCACCGGCCTGTGCCTGGTGATCGGCGTGCTCGTGGTTGCCGGCTCGGTGCTCTTCAACGACCGGGCCCAGCTGGTCTTCGGGTCCTGGATCCTGGCTATTGCCCTGCTCTCACTGGCCGCGCCGGCACCGCATAACCTCTTGGCCGGTGCAGTTGGCGGGCTGGGATTCATCGTGCTGGGCCTGCTGCACGGCAGCAAGCCGGAACTGGTCTCAGGAGCCTTGATCCGGGGTGGGCATGCAGGAGCTTGACCCGCTGATCCACGCCCAGGCACGGCTGAGGACCGTCACGGTCCTGGACACCTTGCGGGCCGGGGACAGCATCTCGTTTCCCAAGCTGCAGGGCCTGCTGTCGATGACCTCGGGTAATCTGGCCACGCATTTGCGCAAGCTGGAAGACGGTGACTACGTGAAGGTGGACAAGATCCTGGAGGGGCGCAGCCCAGTGACCTACATTGCCTTGACCCGCGCTGGGCGAACCGCCTTCGAAGAGTACAAGGAACAGCTTCGCGCATTGCTGGATACGGTGTGATCGTCGGACGAACGTGCAAGGATACACGCAATTGCGCAGCCGGGGAGGAACCGGGAAAATCTGCCAGCTAATGCAGAGGCCCGGGACAGGTGAATCATCTGCGCGGCCCATTAGGCTGGAGAAGGTACGCTGTCGAATCAACTGCAGAAGGAGATTTTCCAATGGGCCTAGGCGATAAGATCCAGAATAAGGCGCAAGAAGTTTCGGGCAAGGCCAAGAAATCCGTAGGCGATGCGACCGGCAATGAACGCCTGCAGGCTGAAGGCGTTAAGGACCAAGCCGCTGCGAAAGCCAAACAGGCCGGCGAGTCAGTCAAGGATGCGGCCAAGGACGTACGCGACGGCCTGGACAAGTAGCAACAGGCACGCAGGAGCTTAAACGGCAAAGGTGCCCGCGAATTCCGCGGGCACCTTTGCCGTTTCTGCATGGAACGCACTCGGGGCTACTTGGCCTTGAGCCTCCACAATGAAGTGACTTCCTTCGAACGGGCCGCATGCAGCACGTCCTGGGCATCCTGTGCGCGGTGGTGCCTTGGCGCGGTGTCGATCTTGTCGATGACTTCCAGGCCTGCCGCCTCGATGGCCTCCAGCAGCAGCGCGCGGGTACGCAAGCCCAGCAGCTCGGCGAGATCCGAGATGATCAGCCATCCTTCGCCGCTCTCGGTCAGGTGACCGGGCAATCCGCGCAGGAACTGCATCAGCATCTTGCTCTCGGGATCGTAGATGGCCGCATCCAGGGTGCTCGGCGCGCTGCCCGGAAGCCACGGGGGATTGCACACGACCAGCGGGGCCCGGCCCTCGGGGAACATGCTGGTCAGTTGCGCACGAGCGGCGCCGGAAATGCCCAAGCGCGCGAAGTTGTCGTTGGCGCAGTCCACCGCGCGCTGGTGAATGTCGGTTCCGATGACCTGCTTGACTCCGCGGCGGGCCAGCACTGCCGAGAGCACTCCGGTTCCGGTGCCGATGTCGAAAGCCAGCGAGAGGTCCTCCAGCGGAGCCACCGCCACCAGATCCACATATTCCTGGCGGGTGGGCATGAACGTCCCGTAGGCCGGGTGGATTTTCGCTCCCAGGGCCGGAACGTCCACACCCTTCAGGAACCACTGGTGGGCACTGAGCATGCCAGCTAGTTCCTGCAGGCTGGCCACAGCCCGGTGTCCAGCCAGGTCCGCGGCCTGCTCGTAGCCGAATGCCACCGCCGGACCGACGATCGGCGCCCGGGGCAAGTCCAGGACGGCCAGGCCGTCCTCGGCCTGGAAATCCAAGGGAACCAGGATCAGCGACAGCATCCGTGAACGCTGGGCCCGGGCCTGCCGGATGGCGTAGAACTTCTGCGCATCATCCAGGACCTTTTTCTTGGCCTTCGCGCTGCTGGCCTTGGCCGCGTTGGCGGCCGCCATGCGCCGGTCCATGGCGGCAAGCAGCTGCTTGGCGTTGTGGAAGTCGCCGGTCCACAGCATGGCCGTGCCGCGGGCCGCGTGGCGCATGGCCGCATCCGCGCTCAAGCGGTCATCGGCCACCACGATGTGTGCTGGTGCCCGGCGGGAATTGGCGGACAGCCAGATGGCTGTGGTGCTGGTTCCTTCGTGGTCCCAGGAAACGGTCACAGGGGCGGTGGCGGAATGGGAAGCGATGGGATAGCCCTGTCGATCAGCGTTGCTCAAGCGCATGGCAACCGCGCATGAGCTGTTCTGTTGCGAGGGGCTGGAGTTCCAATTCTACCGGTCCCGGCCAGGCTAGCTGGGCCGGTGCCTGGCGCCCAGCTGTTCGAGGATCCTTATCACTGGAATCGAGCTGTCCGTTTCGGCTGCCAGCTGCCGGGCAATTCGCCGGGCGCCATCGGCCAAGTCCTCATTGGCCAGGACTCCGGTAATTGAGGACGCGAGCCGCTGCGCAGTCAAGTGCTTGTAGGCAATGGGCTCGGCAGCCGCGCCGAGCCGGTGGATGCGCTGGGCCCAGAACGGCTGGTCGGTGAAGACCGGAACCGGAACTGCGGGGACGCCTGCCCGCAGGCCAGCGGCCGTGGTGCCGGCCCCTGCATGGTGCACGACGGCCGCCATCTGCGGAAACAGCCAGTGGTGGGGTACCGCGCCGATGCCCAGGATGCCGGGTTCGTCGATTTCCGGTTCCCCTTGCACGATAGTCCGTCTTCCGGTGCGCCGGGCAACATCCGTGATGAAGTCCGGTTCCAGCGCCTGCGTGCTGCCGAAGCCAATGAAGACTGGCGCCGGCCCCTCGTCGATGAAGTCGAGCAGCCTCTGCGGCGGTGTCCATGCCGGATCGGCTGGCGGCCACCAGTACCCGCAATTGACGATCCCCTCATGCCAATCAGCGGACCGTGGAACGATAACTGAACTGAAGCCGTGGAGAATGGGGCTCCGGTGCTGGCGGCGAAGGCGTTCGGAGGCGGCACGGCTGCGTGCGGGCAATCCCAGGGATTCGCGTACCCGCTTTGCTGGGAGGTCGTAGGGCGCCTTGGAAGCGGCGAAGAGCTGGCCGAGCAGCTTGTTGCCCAGTGGCCCGAAGCTGCGCGATGCACCCAAAGCCATGGGCGAGTACGCTGCACTGGGTTCAATGGGTTGCAGGTGCGCGCCGATCGCGGGGATGCCCATGGCCTCGGCCACGTCGTAGGCATAGGGTGCTACCGCATTGGTCATGATGATATCGGCACCTCGCTCGGCTGCGGCCATCGTTCCGGTAGCTGCCAGTTCGAAATAGTCCCGGAGCTCCCGGAGGTACCGGCGCAGATCCTTGGGGCTGGCCTTAGCGCCCGGAGCTGCCGGCTTGACCAAGGCAACCATGTCGCCGGGGAGCTCCCGGAATCGGCAGCCTGCGGAAACCGCAAGGTCCTTGTATGCCGGGTTTGCCGCAATGGATACATCGAAACCATGGAGCGCCAGCTTCTGGCCGAGGCCGGCCATCGGCGCGACATCGCCTCGTGTTCCCGGTGCGATCATCAGCAAGCGCATGGTTCCTCCTGTAGAGTTAAATGCGAACAGTGTTCGCGGTTAACTATACAGCCAGAGCACGGCGCGTGACGCGCCCTGCGGGAAAGGACGGGCGATGACCGGCAACCAGCCTCGCACCGGGCCCAGGCCCCGGCACTCCCGGGCCAAGATCGCCCAGGCGGCGATCGCGCTGGCCGATGAAGAAGGCATGGGAGCGGTATCCATCAGAGCCGTAGCTGCAAAGATCGGAGCAGGAGCCGCCTCCCTGTACCGTTACGTTGAGTCCCATGAGGAGCTCACCGGCCTCATGGTTGAGCAGATCAGCGCCGAATATGAACTGGAATCGCTGGCCGGTTCGGCTGCCCAGCAGCTGCTCCGCCTGGCCACCCAGGGCCTGCAGATCATGCGCAGGCATCCCTGGGTGCCCTCGCTGGCCATGGGCAAGGCGTCCATGGGGCCGAACGCCTTGGCCTACCTGGAACGTGGATTAGCGGCCCTGGAAGGCAGCGGGCTGGAGGCAGGGGCCAAGCTGCATTGCCTGGCGATGCTCAACGCCATCACCGCAGCATTCGCGCTCAATGAGCAAAGCCAGCAGCGGCCCGAAGACCCGGCGGCGCTGTTCGCCCAGCTGGAAACAGGCCGCTACCCCCACCTGTCGGCCGCGCTGGGCCAAGCGGCAAGGCCCGTGGACCAGCAAGAGGCCTTCGTGAACGCGATCATGCACTATCTGCGTGGTGCCGGTGTTATTCCCAACTAGCCAGAGGCCATTCTTTGACATCTTCTAGGTGGTGCGGGAGCAATATGGAAACATGAATCCATAGCATCATCGCCTAGAACCAGGAGCTGAAATGCCCGCGCCCAGCGAAGCAAGCATGAAAGAAATCCACGAGCTCATCGCCGTGGACACCACTAGCCGCGACAGCAACCTTGCGCTGATCGGGAATGTCGTGAAGAAGCTGGACGCCTATGGCATCAGCTCCCAGCTGATCCACAACGAAGAGGGCACCAAGGCCAACCTGCTGGCCACCATCCCCGCCGCCGATGGAACCCGCACCGGCGGCATTGTGCTTTCCGGGCACACCGACGTGGTGCCAGTGGACGGGCAGAAATGGAGCAGCGATCCATTCGACGCCCAGGTGCGCGCAGACAAGCTCTATGGCCGCGGCACCTGCGACATGAAGGGCTTCCTCGGGGTGATCCTGGCCAAGCTGGACCAGTTCACCGGCGCAGAACTTGCCGAACCAATCCATCTGGCGCTGTCCTATGACGAAGAAGTCGGCTGCGTCGGCGCGGTGTCGCTGGTGCAGAGAATTGTTGACGAGAAGCTGGCGCCTCGCGGATGCTTCGTGGGGGAGCCATCGAGCATGCGGGCGATCCGCGGCCACAAGTCGATGAACGTTTTCCGCGCCGAATTCAACGGCGTCGCAGCGCACTCCTCGCTGCCTTCCGAGGGGGTCAACGCAATTTCCTATGCGCTGCGCTTCGCGAATTTCGTCGAGGAGGTTTCGGCCGAGCTGCGCAACCATGGCCCGCGCGATGAAGCATTCATCGAACCGACCACCACCATGAACGTGAACAAGTTCGACGGCGGCATCGCGGTGAACACCATTCCCTCGCAGGCGGTGGTGTTCTTCGAGTACCGCTCGCTCGCGGTGGTGGACCGCGAGGCGCTGACCGCGCGCTTGCGCGAAGAAGCGGCCAAGCTGGAAGCCCAGATGCGCGAGCAGAACCCGAGCTGCTCCGTGGAGTTCTCCCAGCAGGCGGGCGCTCCGGGACTGGATACCGCTGCGGAGGAAGGGATTGTGTCCTTCGCGGCCGCCTGCGGCGCCATTGCCACCGATGAAAAGGTCACCTATGGCACGGAGGCCGGGCTGTTCGCCGCGGCCGGCATCCCCACCGTGGTGTGCGGTCCTGGCGATATCGCCCAGGCCCACGCTCCGGACGAATACATCGAGCTGGAGCAGATCGTGGCGTGCGAGAACTTCATCGATTCGCTGATTGCGCAGGTCAGCTCGTGAGCGCAGAGGTGAAGGCGACACCCGAGCAGATCGTCAAAGCCCGCAAGGCGGTCATTTCCAGTTCCATTGGCGCGGCGCTGGAATGGTTCGACATCATTGTCTATGCCACCTTCGCGACCACCATTGCAAAGGTGTTCTATCCGGAATCGGACGGCACGTTCGCGCTGATTCTCACCTTCGCCACCTTCGCGATTTCCTACCTGATACGCCCCCTGGGCGGCATGGTGCTGGGCAGCTACGCCGACCGCAAGGGACGCAAGAACGCGCTGACGCTCACGCTGGGCCTGATGATGCTCGGTACGCTGATCATGGCCGTGGCGCCGCCCTATGAGGTGGCGGGCGTAGCCGGTGCCTTGATCATCCTGCTCTCACGCATGATCCAGGGCTTCTCTGCCGGTGGCGAGTTCGGCACGGCCACTGCATTCCTGATCGAAACCGCACCGCACAAGAAGGCGTTCTACTCTTCGTGGCAGGTCGCCAGCCAGGGTGCATCCATGCTGCTGGCTTCTGCCTTCGGCTACTTCCTGACCACCGGCCTGAGCCCGGAAGCCCTGGAGAGCTGGGGCTGGCGCGTGCCGTTCTTCGTTGGCCTGCTGATCGGGCCGGTAGGCCTGTATATCCGCGCCAAGCTGGATGAAACCGACGAGTTCGTTTCCGCCGCCAAGGAGAAATCGCCACTGGGCACGCTGTTCACCCAGCACTACGGCCGCCTGCTGGCCGCGGCGGCTACCATTGGCGTGGCCACGATTTCGGTGTACATGATCCTGTACATGCCGACCTTCGCCGTCACGAACCTGAAGATCCCTGCCGACGCGGCCTTCCTGGGCGGCATCTCGGCGGGCATCATCACGTTGTGCGGCGTCCCGCTGGTGGGCCATCTGGCCGACCGCATTGGCCCGGCCCGGGTGATGACCTACGCCGCGGTCGCGGCGTTCGTGCTGGCCTATCCGCTGTTCAAGCTGATGACGTCGAACCCGAGCGTGATCGTGATGGTGATCGTGATCGCGGTTCTCGGCGTGATCATGTCCTTCTACTTCGGTCCGCTGCCGGCGTTGCTCTCCAACCTCTTCCCGGCTGCCATCCGTGGTTCGGGCCTGTCGGTGGCCTACAACGTGGGCGTGACCCTTTTGGGCGGAATTGCCCCGCTGGTACTGACTTGGTTGCTGGACCTGACCGGGTCGCTGGATGCACCGAGCCTGTACTACATGGCAATCGCCGTGATTTCGCTGATCGGCCTTGTGGTCGTGCGAAAGCGCTACGGCCAGCGCTAGTCCAGCCTGGGATTCAGCCAAAGATCGCCGCAAGCTTCCTCGTGGAGCTTGCGGCGATCGCTTTTTCCAGCGGGTGCGCCCTTACAGAGCCACCAGAAGCACAGCCGTCCAGTGGCACAGGAAGGCCATGACGGTGCAGGCATGGAAGAGCTCGTGGAATCCGAAAATGCTCGGCAGCGGATTTGGCCGCTTCGTGGCGTAGAAAACCGCGCCGATCGTGTAGGCCAAGCCGCCAGCGAGAATCAGGATCATCACCGCGGGGTTCGCGGCCCAGAACGCTGGCAACTGCATCAATGCGCCCCACCCGAGCAGGATGTAGAGGCTGACTCCAACCCAGCGGGGTGCCGCGGGCCAGAATGACTTGATGGCAATGCCGGCCAGTGCACCGGCCCAGATGACGGACAGCACGATGATCGCCTGCGGACCGGGCAAGGTCAATGCTGCTACCGGAGTGTAGGTGCCGGCAATGAGCAGGAAGATGTTCGCATGGTCGGCCCGGCGGAAGAGCCCCATGACCTTGTCGGTCCAGTTGCCACGATGGTAAAGCGCCGAGGTGCCAAAGAGCAGGATCGAGCAGAGCGCGAAGACCGCGGTGGTCCATTCCGCCAAGCGTCCGTTGGCCAGTACGACCAGCACCAGGCTCATGATGATAATGCCCGGGGTGGACCAGGCATGGATCAGCCCGCGCCAGCGAGTACGCTCGGTGCCGATGTGCGCGAAGGTTCGCCCGGCTCGGCCTTTGCCTGCAGATGGTAGCGGTGCGGTAGCCATGGGTCTCCTTAACGTCGTGCGCGGGCACTGGGCCCATCATCGAACTATACGATAATCGGCTGTCAGCGTGCTGTGGGGTCCTCGCGATTAATCCCGATTAGGATTCGAATATGGCAGATGACCAAGAAATTACCGACCACCTGAAGACTATTGCTCAACTCAATGAGCCCGGAGAAGTGCTGGCCAATGATTCACCGTTCATCTCCGTGCGCAACCCTGACTGGTTCGAAGAAGTGGCCCCGGGCTCGTGGAAGGCGATCGGGGAACGCGACCAGTTGCATCGGCGGTTGATCGACCAGGAACTGCGGGCAGCGGGCGGCGCCCAAGCGCAGCGCCAAGCTGTTGTGCTTGCCGGAGCTCCGGGAGCCGGCAAGAGCAGCCTGCTGCGCGAACTGCTTGGCGGTCATGAAGATGACTATGTGGTGATCGATGCCGATGAATTCAAGGCGAATCTGATGCGCGAAGCGCAAGAAGACGGAACTTACGAAGGATTCTTCAAGCCTCGGGAAGTCAAAGAGCGCGAGCAGCGCGGTGAGCAGTTCTTCCCGATGGACATGGCGAGCCTGGTGCATGAGGAATCTTCCATGCTCAGCGAGAACCTGCGTGCCGCATGCTTCGAGCAAGGGCTGAATGTCGTCATTGACAAGGTCCTTGCGTCCGAGGATTCAGCGCAGAAGCTGGCAGCTCAGCTGCAGGAGGCCGGATACGAGATTCAGATCGTGGAGGCGTACGCGCCGCAAGATGTCTCGGAAGAACGGATCGTTGAACGCTGGGAAAAGCAGCAGGAAGCTTCCCTGGATGGCGACGACAACCTTGGTGCACGCTGGGTTCCCGAAGGATTTACCGATATGGTCTTCGACGCCCCGGGCCAGCGGTCCCGGCCTGCTGCCGTGGCCCAGATGTTCGCACGCAACTGCCCAGCGGTACTGAGCTTCAAGGTATTCCATACCGCACTCGGGGAAGCCTCGGACACGGAGGGGAGCCTTCTGCTTTTCGAATTGCGCAGGGAATCCGTGGGCTCTGAGCTGCTGCGGGTGAAGTAGCCAAGAAAAAAGAAGAACCCACCGAGCAGCAGTTGGTACTGCTGCTCGGCGGGAATTCAAGATCCGCAGGACAATGGTCCCTCGGGAGGTGCGTTATGCCCGTCGTTTGGTGATGAAGCCCCAAATGACCAGGACGATCAGGGCGCCACCGATGGCAAGAAGCCAACTTGAGATCGAGAAGAACTCATCCACGCCCTCACCGAAGATAGCACTTCCGATCCAGCCTCCGAGTAGGGCGCCTACGACGCCGAGAATCAGGGTAGCGATCCAGCCGCCACCTTGCTTGCCGGGCAGAATGGCCTTTGCGATCGCTCCGGCAATCAAGCCCAAAACTATCCATCCAATGAATCCCATGATTCGCTCCAATGGTCAGACTGTGCAGTGGTCGGGTTCGATCCACTTAAAAACCGAGAGTACATGGCATTGAGCTGGGGTTCTACAACGACCTCGAAGAAATTCAGCATTTTCAAAGGCTAGGTTCAAGCCATGCTTGAACCTCGGGCCAATTGATCCGGGAATTCCCCATCTGGCCACATGTTTTGCAGAATCTTCCTGGTGAACCAGGTGCAACCTGTTGACAGCGTCCGCTGCCGCTCCTACTCTAGTTAAATCATACTTTATGACTTTGGCTACAACATAAGTCATATATTAGGTTCACGTACGACGGAGTAAATGGATGAGTGAACGGGTCCCGCCCCTAGTTGTAATGGGTGTCTCGGGCAGCGGCAAGACCACCATCGGAAAGATGCTGGCTGATCAGCTGCATCATGAATTCATTGATGGCGACAACCTGCACCCCAAGGCCAACAAGGAAAAAATGGCCGGCGGACAGTCTCTGGATGACGCTGACCGCGAGCCGTGGCTGCAGCTGATCGGCGCCAAACTGGCCGAAAGCAATCGGCACCAAGCGCCGCTGGTTATTGCCTGTTCTGCACTCAAGCGAAGCTACCGGGATCTCATCCTCAGCTTGGAGCCAGCAACGATCTTCATCCACCTCACCGGTGTCCCGACGCTGATACGGGACCGGATGAACGCGCGTTCGCATGAGTACATGCCCACCAGCCTGCTTGACAGCCAGCTGGCCACGCTTGAGGCTCCCGATGCGGACGAGCCGGTGCTCAGCGCCGATATTGCCGATAGCCCCGAGGACATCGTTCGACAGCTGATCGCCAAACTGTCCTAGTGCAGTGCGCCGACAGCAATCCACAGACCACCTATGGCATAAGCCTCCCATTGATCAAGGATGACAATGACAACTGAGCTTGAACTGAACTGGACGTTAAGTACGCCCGGGCTCCTGACGCTAGCGGTCGCGGCGGTAGCGCTGCTGCTGGTGCTGATTATCCGCTTCCGCGTCCACGCGTTCCTCGCACTGGTGCTCACCAGCTTGCTGACCGCGGTCGCTTCCGGCATCCCGGCTGAATCGGTCATCACGACGCTGACCGGCGGCTTCGGATCCACCTTGGCCAGTGTGGCCCTGCTGGTCGGCCTTGGCGCAATGCTCGGACGCATGCTGGAAACCAGTGGCGGCGCCGATGTGATGACCAACTGGCTGATCTCCAAGTTCGGCGAGAAGCGCGCGCCGCTGGCACTGTCAGTTGCCTCGCTGCTCTTCGGCTTCCCGATCTTCTTCGATGCCGGGCTGGTAGTCATGCTGCCGATCATCTTCACCGTGGCCCGCCGCTTGGGCGGCTCGCTGCTGCTCTACGCCATCCCATCGGCCACCGCATTCTCGGTGATGCACGTCTTCGTTCCGCCGCACCCGGGCCCTGTGGCCGCATCCGGCCTGCTGGAAGCCAATGTCGGGCTCGTGCTGGTGCTCGGCCTGGTCGTCGCGATTCCAACCTGGTTCGTTGCCGGCCACCTCTTTGGAAAGTTCGTTGGCAAGAAGTTCAACATCCCGGTACCGAATATCCTGGATGCGGCACTGGGCAACGGTGCAACGAAGGACGAGTTCAAGTCCTCTCCTTCCGTGGGCACGGTGTTCAGCTTGCTGCTGCTCCCGCTGCTGCTGATCTTCATGAACACCGGACTGAATATGCTCGGTTCCGCCGGCATCGTGGACCCGGAAACCTCCTGGGTGCGCTGGCTGCGCCTGCTGGGTGAAACTCCGGTGGCCCTGCTGATCACTGTGCTGCTGGGAATGTTCCTTCTGGGCTTCCGCAAGGGCAAGGATAAGACCTTGACCGAGACCATCGTGGACTCCGCGCTGGGCCCGGTCTGCTCGATCATCCTGATCACCGGCGCTGGTGGCATGTTCGGCGGAGTGCTGCGTGCCAGCGGCATCGGCAACGCCATTGCCACCTCGCTTGAATCGGTGGGCATGCCGCTGATCGTCGCCGGCTTCCTGATCGCGGCCATCGTCCGGCTGGCTCAGGGCTCGGCAACAGTGGCGCTGACCACTGCGGCGGCCATTGTCCAGCCGGCGGTGCTGGCGGATGCCTCGCTGACCGCATTCCAGGTCGCCGCCATGGTGCTCGCGCTGGCAGCAGGCTCGGTCTTCGCCGGCCACGTCAACGACTCGGGCTTCTGGCTGATCTCGCGCTTCCTGGACATCGATGTGCCAACCACCTTGAAGGTCTGGACCGTTGGCCAGGCGCTGGTATCGGTGGTCGGCTTCGCCTGCGTCATGGTGCTCTACGGCCTGGCGACCGCGCTGGCCTAAAAAGGGGCAGCGAGCAGGACAAAAAATCCGCCGGGGCAGCGATGCATTCGCTGCCCCGGCGGATTCGCTTTTAAGAAGGGAATGCCGGGTTACTGGGCGCTCTTGGCCGGGTCCACGAACAAGCGCGGCGCGCCGTCCCAGAGGCTGCAGATCTCGTTGTGCGTCCGGCGCATGATGCTTTCCATGTTCTTCCGCGCGCTGGCGGAGTCCGAATTGGAGATGGCATCGGCGACCGACTGGTGCCAGAGCAACGCTTCCTCGTGCGGGCGTTCAGGCATCAGGCCCAATTCGGTGCGGCCGCGCAAAATCGCTCCGATCGGGGTGGAGAGGTTCGCGAACATCTCATTGCCGGAGGCGGCCAGCACCACAGCGTGGAATCGGATATCCAGTTCCAGGAAACGTCGCAAATCGCCTTGGCGCCCGTAATGGTTCATCTGCGCCGAGAGCATCATCAGCTCCTTGCGCATCGCTTCGGGGGCGAACTCGGCCGCCAGTTCCGCGGCCATCGGCTCTACGGAAATGCGCAGCTCGGTCAGCGAGCGCAGCTGTGCGCCCTTCTGGTCGCTGGCCAGCCGCCAGCGGATGACATGATCGTCGTAGGGGTTCCAGCGCTCCGCTCCCAGCACGCGGATGCCCACGCGCTTGGTGCTGGTGACTAGGCCGCATTGGGCCAGAACGCGGATGGCTTCACGGATCACCGAACGCGAGACCTGGAGCTTCTGCTCGAGGTCGGCGGCGAGGATGATGGAGCCGCGCGGAATTTGCCCGCTGATAATGCGAGAGCCGAGGTGCTCAACCACATGAGCGTGCAGACTAGTTGCCATGGGGTCAGTTTAGCCAATGACTTGCGCCAAATCGGACTATGGCGAGTCGATCCGCGAAATAAATATGCTTTAATTTACGCGATCCTCTGTAAAACACGGGCGTCGCCCTTGTAGGATGGAAAGGTCACGTGGCCGTGAACAGGGATCGTGACTCATCCGGTCTCTGCTTGGCGGTTCAACTCCCCGTAATCGATGGAGACTTATTTTTATGCCTGCACAGATTGGTGTCACAGGTCTGGCCGTCATGGGCGCAAACCTTGCCCGTAACTTCGCTCGCAACGGATACACCGTCGCCCTGCACAACCGCTCGGTCGGCAAGACCGACGCGCTGCTGGAAGCTCATGGCGATGAGGGCGATTTCATTCGCACCGAAAGCCTGGAAGAGCTGGTAGCAAACCTCGAAACCCCGCGCCGCGTGCTGATCATGGTCAAGGCCGGCGGTCCAGTGGACTCGGTCATCGACCAGCTGGTGCCGCTGCTCGAAGAGGGCGACGTGGTCATCGACGCCGGCAACTCGCACTACACCGACACCCGCCGCCGCGAAGCTGCCCTGGCTGAAAAGGGCCTGCACTTCGTGGGCATCGGCGTCTCCGGTGGCGAAGAGGGCGCACTGCTCGGCCCATCGATCATGCCCGGCGGTTCCGCTGAATCCTACAAGTCGCTGGGCCCGATGCTGGAGAAGATCTCCGCCAAGGCCGACGACGGCGCACCGTGCTGCGCTTGGATCTCCACCGACGGTGCAGGGCACTTCGTGAAGATGGTCCACAACGGCATCGAATACGCCGACATGCAGGTCATTGGCGAAGCCTACGATCTGATGCGCAGCGCCGCCGGCATCGAGCCAGCCAAGCAGTCGGAGATCTTCAACGAATGGAACCAGGGCGAACTGTCCAGCTTCCTGATCGAGATCACCGCTGAGGTGCTCGGCCACGTCGATGCTTCCACCGGCAAGCCGCTGGTCGACGTCATCCAGGACTCCGCAGGCCAGAAGGGCACCGGCCGCTGGACCGTGCAGTCCGGCCTGGATATGGGCTCGCCTGTTTCGGCCATCGCCGAGTCGGTCTTCGCCCGTTCCCTTTCCTCGCAGCGCGATATCCGCGCCGTGGGCCAGAAGGTGCTGACCGGCGAAACTGCCGAGGTCACCTTGCCGGAGAACTTCGTCGAGGATGTGCGCCAGGCACTGTTCGCTTCGAAGCTCGTCTCCTACGCGCAGGGCCTCGACATGCTCACTTCGGCTGCCGGCGAATACAACTGGGACCTGAAGCTCGACGAGATCGCTGGCCTGTGGCGTGAAGGCTGCATCATCCGCGCAGCCCTGCTCAAGGACATCACCGCTGCCTACTCGGCAGGCGAGAAGCCTTCGAACCTGCTGTTCGCTCCGGCATTCGCTGAAGCCATCAACAAGGCAGTTCCAGCATGGCGCCGCGTGGTTTCCGTTGCTGTCCAGCTGGGCATCCCTGCACCAGTGTTCTCCTCGTCGCTGGCATACTACGATGGCCTGCGCCGCGACCGTCTGCCAGCAGCCCTGACCCAGGGCCTGCGCGACTACTTCGGTGCGCACACCTACCGTCGCACCGACAAGGAAGGCACCTTCCACACGCAGTGGAGCGGTGACCGTACCGAAATCGCTGCCGAGGACACCCACTAAGCGGAGTGATTTGACGCTAGCAGCAGCTGGCTGATCCGAAGCCCACCAGTTCAATTCGATTGAACTGGTGGGCTTTTGCCATTTGGGCCCTTCTGCGCGCTGTCCCGCTTAGCTGGAACTGGCAGCCGTGGGGCGTGCTCAGCAGAATGCTGGGTGGGATAGGCGCAGGTCCCGGCCAGCGCCATGCGCTCAGGGGAGAACGGATCCTAGCGGCGCGGAAAATCGGTGCGGCAGCCAAAGCCAGTTGGGTTTTCTGCGGCAAGCGCGACGAATAAGGCCCCCTGCGTGCGAACTCATCTGCCAAGCATGCGCCGGTGATTGCAGAACGATCTGCAGCTGGCGGCAGTCGGCGGAGCCCCCGCGCATCGAGCCGGCAGCCCTCCGCGATGCATTCACTGAATGGATCCGTGGATCAGCGCCTGGCTAGAAGCAATCCGGACATCAGGTGCCCCAGGGCTTGCGCCTTAATCCCGGAAAGGAATAGGTGCAGAAGGCCGGTACTAGTCTTCCAGCAAGTTCTCGGCGCATTGCAACAAGCGAACAGCTTCACTGGGGGAGATGCGCACCAGTGCGAAGGCCGCTACCACCAGGCCGGTAATGGTGTCGCTCAGCAGGGCATGGCGTTCTACTGAAAGATCCGGACGAAGGGCATGCAAGCCACGGCCCATGGCTTCATCAAGTTCTTCCCGGTACGCGGAAATGATGGCGGCGATTTCGTTCTCTGCTGCAATCGGTGCGCTGGCGGTGTTGATCAGCAGGCACCCATGGGCTGCAGGCAGGGACTCCGGCTTCGCGAAAACGGAAGCAAGCCCACGCAGATAGTCTCCCAACGCCTGTGAAGGTACTGGGTCCTGGAGCAGCGGACGCAACCGCGGGCGGACAATTTCATTGAGGTAGCTGTTCACTGCGGCGTCGAACAGTCCGCGCTTGGAGCCGAAGGAGTTGTAGATGCTTGAACGGCTCAGGCCCGTGGCATTTTCAAGTTCGGGAATGGACGTGGCCTCGAAGCCTTTGGACCAGAACACCGAGCGGGCGTTCTGGATAGCCGTTTCCTTGTCGAATGCAGATGTACGCGCCATCACACCCACCTCCTCTTTTCGTAACGACCATTCCAGTATATATTGAAATGGACGTTACAGAATAGTTGCCTTCCCAACACCAAGGACAAGCCATGATCATCGCCGCGCAGATCTTCGCAACCGCCGCTGCCCTGCTCCACATCTACATCTTCTCGATGGAGTCCATCACCTGGACCACTGGAAAAACCCGCGCCTTGTTCAAGACCAGCGAGGCTGAAGCAGAAGCAACGCGCGAAATGGCCTTCAATCAGGGGTTCTACAACCTCTTCTTGGCAGTTGCCGCACTTGCCGGGGTGATTGCCCTGGGCATGGGCCACTTGGCTGCGGGTGCCACGTTGGTCTTCGCCGGAGCCGGCTCCATGCTGGCCGCTGCGTTGGTGCTGGCACTGGGAAGCCCGGGCAAAGCCAAGCTGGCCGTCAAGCAGGGGATGTTCCCTCTGCTGTCAGTTGTGCTGCTGGTCCTCGGCCTGGCGCTGGGTAACTAGAACGACACCGAGAGTTTCCAATATCACCGAGAATTGAAAGAACTGGTAACCATGACTGAAGCAACCAGCACGCAGATCCTGCTCGCCTCCCGTCCGTCCGGTTGGCCAACGCAGGAGAACTTCACCGTCCAGACCGTTGAGCTGCCGGAGCTGAAGACCGGTGAAATCCGGGTGCGCAACGAGTTCATTTCCGTGGACCCGTACATGCGCGGACGCATGAATGACACCCGTTCCTACATCCCGCCATTCAAGATTGGCGAGCAGATCCTCGGAGGCGCAATTGGCCGTGTCATCGAGACCGCGGACGAAGCGTTCCCGGCAGGTACCCTGGTCCAGCATCAGCTGGGCTGGTCTGACACCGTGCAGGCTGACTCTGCGAACTTCAAGCAGGCACCTGATCTGCCCGGCGTTTCCTCGTCGCTGCGCCTGCACATCTTGGGAATGACCGGCTTGACCGCCTATGTAGGCCTGAGCGCAGTCGCCAATCTTGCCGAGGGCGAGACCGTCTTCGTCTCCGGCGCTGCAGGTGCCGTGGGCACGGCTGCCGGGCAGATCGCCAAGCTCATGGGTGCCAAGCGCGTCATCGGCTCGGCCGGCAGTGCAGAGAAGGTTGAACTGCTGACCAGCAAGTACGGCTACGATGCCGCCTTCAACTACAAGGATGGCGATGTCCGCGGGCAGCTGGCCGCCGCAGCCCCGGAAGGCATCGATGTCTTATTCGACAACGTGGGCGGAGACCACCTTGAAGCCGCCCTGGCAGCGTTCAACGATGGCGGTCGTGCTGCGCTGTGCGGCGCTATCGCCAGCTACAACACCACCGAGTCGACTCCGGGCCCGAAGAACATGGCCAACCTGATCACCCGCGGCCTGAAACTGCAGGGATTCACCCTCTCCAGCTACCTTGACCTCGCCCCCGAGTTCGGCGAGCGCATGGGCAAGTGGTTCTCCGAAGGCAAGATCGCCTACGACGAGACGATCGTGGATGGCATCGAGAATACCGTGGACGCCTTCCTTGGCATGATGCGCGGTGCGAACACCGGCAAGATGCTGGTGCGCATCTAGGGAGCGAAGTTGATTTGACGCTAACGACAGATTTGGTGGCTCTGAAGTATTTCAGGTTTAAATTCGTTTCCTTTTGACCAATGTATATAGTGGCCAGTGTGCGATCGGTAGTTGAATAGTTACTGGTATAGATCCGCACGTTAATTTGAATACCACTATTGCAATGGGGTGCGCATTGGTCGACGGCCAGGACTTTATTTTTGAATCCGTTAAAGTCGTTCGAGGGTTTGAATCGCGAACGGTTTCAAAAAAAGAGTCCCTTGGCTGGGAGCTGGTGTCTCAAACGCCGGCGTCAATGGGCAGAGTGGAACTGAGATTCCGTAAAAAGAAACAGAGGATTTCCAAGAAGTCTATGATCATCGCCGGTAGTGTCCTTGGATGCCTGGCATTGATTATCGGAGTGGGAGCTGTTCTTGAAGATTCTACTGACGATGAACCTGCTGGTGAATCTTTAAGCGGTACAGAGGCACCTAGTGCCTCGGTACCCTCTCTGGTTGAGCAACGCGCAGAAGAGAAAGCACCTGATCGATCGTTAAGCGAAATGAAAGAAGCTGAGACGAGCGTTAGAGCGTTAACTGTTGATAGTGATAAGAGAGTTGCAGAGCTGATGGCAACTACTCAAGACTGTGGACCTTTAGTGGCCCAGTTCGCTAAAGATTATCGAGGGAAGATAATCAAATTTGACGCTGCTGTTTGGGCATTGAATAAACATGACGATTACCACACCCGTTACGATATTTTGGTTTCCTATGGTGGTTTCACTGAGGAAGGTATTTCGGGTCCTAACTTTCAGTTCCGCGATGTATCGCCTACTCTTGATCTTCATTTTGGAGCCGAGGATGTTCCGGACTCGATTGGTGTAGGGGATGAACTGACCATTACTGCTGAAGTCAAAGAATTCGAAGAGGAATCGTGTTTGTTCTTATTGGAACCAGTAGCAACTTCTTTTAGATAGATCCGAACGACGTGGCATAACGACGAATGCCGATCCTAATGGATAGGCAAGTGCTATTAGTCTTTCCGACTCATTATCCTGTCACTGCTCCGGCCCGACCCCCGATTCAGGGGCTAGGACCGGAGCAGGAACGGTTAAGGTGGTGGCTGGGGCGCGGGGCTGGGAACCCTGCTCTCGCTCGAAGCTGGATACCCGCCGGGCAATGGTCGCTGCGCGTGCAGTACCCCATTGCCCGGCAGATGTCCCTTGGCATCATCGAGCAGAACGTCGGTACTTCGATGCTCGACCGGCTGCAAGGCGTCGGCGAGCTGCCCGAAGCCATGGACAAATCGCGCAAACTCAGGAATTCGCCCAACCCCTGGCCCCGAATACGGCACACTGATTCGCCAAGCGCAGCTGGTGCTGAAAATCGACGCGAAACTGGGTCGTGGGAGCGACCCGGACATCGTCGGGATTCTCTCCGCTTGCTAGCTACCTGATCATTCTTGCGTCGGTAATTTTCGGAGCAGCCGGGTCGTCCTCGCTCACGCCGTCGAAGGCGAATCCGTTGCGTTCGTAGAATCGGATGGCACGCGGATTCTGGGCCGCCACCCACAGCACGGCCGGCTCATCGCCAAGGACTGCATCCAGCAGCGCCTGCCCTGTTCCGTCGCCATGGAAGTCTTCCAGCACATACAGGTTGTACAGCTGGCGAGAGACGTTCTCCGGTATCCCGTCGGTATTCCCCATGGGTGATGCAGAGAACGCGAATCCGACAAGCTTCCCGTCCTCATTTTCCGCCACCGAAATCCTGAAGAGCGGATTCGGGTCCTCCAGAACCCTGTCCCACATGCGCAGCCGCTGCTCACTGTGGGCAGGGTCGAAGAAACCATCTGGCAGCAGCTGCGTGTAGGTTTCTTTCCAGCATTCGACATGCAGCCTGGCAAGCTCCTGCGCGTCGGCAGGCAGCGGTTTCCTGAGCTTCTGTGCCATTCCTATCCCTTGATGTAGTCGGACAGATGAACTCCGGTCAGCGTGCCCGAGGCGGCCAGGTCGGCCGGGGTCCCTTCGAAGACAATGCTTCCTCCCTCGTGCCCTGCCCCGGGACCCAAGTCAATGACCCAATCGCAGTGGGCAACCACCGCCAGATGATGCTCGATGACCACGACGGTATTGCCTTCATCGACCATCTCGTCGAGCAGGCGCAGCAGGTTCTGCACGTCAGCCATGTGCAATCCTGTGGTTGGCTCGTCCAGGATGTAGGTACCGGCGCCCTGGCCCAAATGGATAGCCAGCCTGATTCGCTGCCGTTCGCCGCCAGAAAGCGTGTTCAGCCGCTGTCCCAGTTTCAGGTATCCCAGACCCACCTGGTTCAGGCGTTCGAGCACGGCCTTCGCCTTGGGTACTTTGAGCTGCTCAAGCGCTTCTTCCATGCTCAAGTCCAGGACTTCGGCAATGTTCAACCCATCCAGGGTGTATTCCAGCACATCAGCGGTGAATCGCTTGCCGCCGCACTGCTCGCAAGGCAAGGCCACTCCGGCCATGGATGCCAAGTCCGTATAGGTGTATCCGACACCGCTGCACCCCGGGCATGCTCCGGCCGAATTGGCGCTGAACAGGGCAGGCTTCACGCCGTTGGCTTTAGCAAACGCCGCACGGATCGGATCCATGATCCCGGTATAGGTGGCCGGGTTCGAACGCCGGGAGCCTCGGATGGCGGTTTGGTCCACCACCGCCACGTCATCACGTTTGGCGATTGTCGAATGGATCAGCGTGGATTTGCCCGAACCGGCGACACCGGTGATTGCGCACATCACGCCGGTAGGGATATCCACGGAAACATTCTTCAGGTTGTGCAAGGAGGCACTGCGCACTTGCATGGACCCCTGTGCCTCGCGCGGGTTCGCATTGAGCGCAGCACGCGTGGTGAAGTGCTTTCCGGTCAGCGTATCGCTGGACAGCAGGCCGTCCACTGGACCGCTGTAGCAAATGGTGCCGCCATGGGTACCAGCGCCCGGGCCCAAGTCGATCACGTGGTCTGCGATGCCGATGACCTCGGGTTTGTGCTCCACCACCAGCACGGTATTGCCCTTGTCCCGAAGGCCAGCCAGCAGCCCGTTCATCCGCTGGATGTCATGGGGATGCAATCCAACGGTGGGCTCGTCGAAGACATACGTGACATCACTGAGTGCTGATCCAAGATGCCGGATCATCTTCACGCGCTGGGCTTCGCCGCCCGAAAGGGTCCCCGCCGGACGGTCGAGGGACAGGTATCCCAACCCCAAATCCACCATGGATTTGAGCACTGCCTTCAAATTGGTGGTCAATGGCGCTGCATCCGGGATCTGGATCTTCTCGAGGATGTCGAGCAGTTCGGAAACCTGCAGTGCAGTCATGTCCGCGATTCCCAAGGAATTGATCTTCGAATCACGAGCGGCCTGGCCGAGCCGTGATCCGGCGCAGGCAGAGCACGGTGCGGTCGTGGAGATGCGTTCGATCCAGGCACGAATATGGGCTTGCTTGATCTCCCTGCCCGAATGGATGTAGTTGGACTTGATGCGCGTGACCAAACCGGAGTAGCTCATGTTGGCCCCATTGAGCTTGACCTTGCCTGCTTCTTCGTAGAGCAAGCGGTCAAGCATGGCACTGGGCATGTCCCTGAGCTTCATGTCCAGATCTGCTTGCGTGCCGGCAGTCAGCGTCTGCCACAGCCAGGAATCCGGGGCAAAGTTCGGCGCCTTGATGGCCCCCTCGTTCAGCGACTTGTCCCAATCCAGCAGCTCATCAAGGTCGATGCTCGCCTCGGTGCCGAAACCCTCGCAGACAGGGCACGCGCCCTGGCCGAGATTAAACGAGTACGCGCCAGCGCCGCCGGCGCTCGGAGTGGAATAACGCGAAAACAGAACGCGCAAGAGCGAGTAGGCGTCGGTCGCCGTGCCCACGGTAGAACGCGAATTAGCGCCCATGCGTTCCTGGTCGACCACGATGGCCGTGGAGAGATTTTCCAGCACTTCTACATCAGGCCGGGGCATCGAGGGCATGAAGCTCTGGATGAAGGTCGTATACGTTTCATTGATCAGGCGCTGGGACTCTGCAGCAATCGTGCCGAACACCAGGGAGGACTTGCCCGAACCGGAAACACCGGTAAACGCGGTAATGCGCCGTTTTGGAATATCGACGTCAACACCTCGCAAGTTGTTTTCCCGGGCTTGGCGTACTCGAATGGTGTCATGGCTATCGGCAGGGTGCTGGCTCATGCCCCAAGCCTACTGAGAAATGCTCCAACCGACACCTGCCGTAGGATAGCGGACTTGCAAACGCTGCCGATTCCGGTGGAGTATCGAACCCACAAGGAATCAGCGACCCCCTGCGAGAGCGGAGAAATCCATGCCGGACGCACCTAGGAAACTACTCAAGCTCAGTTCGGTGGCGGCGCTGGCCGGGTGCCTTGCGCTCGCCGGTTGCGGCGGCACTGCAGGTGGCACCGCAAGCCAGGAGCCGTCAACTACTGAAGCCACCCCAACGCAGTCCGCATCGCCAACGGCATCCTCTCCCGGGGATGCCGGGGAGTCGGAGCAATCCGGAACTGTCGGAGGCCAAGAGCTGGGCAAGCTCCCATCGAGCGCTACCGAGTACGCAGATGCCCTGGTCGTCGCTTGGGGCAATGGAAATGAAGCGCAGATGAAACAGCTGGCCACCGATCAGGTGGTCGCCTTGCTCACCGGGCATTCGGCGGCGGGCGGACCGAACTGGTCGCAAACTGGCAGCGATGCCGGAGCCGGTTCGGTCTTCGTGAGCTATGAAAATGCCGATGACGGATCCGTGCTCAACCTGCGCGTGCAAAGCCAGGTGGTTGGCCAGGGCCACGAACAAGGCGTGGTTGAAGCGAACTTCGAATAATCAATGAATCCAAGGTGAGGCGGGACTGCTTAATGGGGCAGATCCGCCTTGCTGCCGTTTAATCGACGAATATTCAGCTCCCGAACCCCCTCCGCACCAGGGATCGAACCTGATTGAGCGTGTTGCGATTTACGGTAGAGAATATTCGGCAGAAGGGCGTATTCTCGTAACACTCAATCCATTCACAGGATTTCGGTGTAACAAAAATTACGTCTATCATGATTGAGGCGTGCGCCACGACACACTTGTGGCCCGTCCAACAGTGCGCTCCGAGCCCGAACCGTTTAAAGGACATTCATGAAGCTGCTGAAATCTATCCCACTGCTTGGCTGGGTGGTCGTCGCCATTCTGCTGGGTATTCTGCTTGGCCCGGTCATGCCGGTCTGGTTGGGAAGCGTATTCCTGACCTACAACTCGATCTTCTCCGGATTCCTTGGCTTCGTCGTGCCTTTGATCATCTTCGGTTTGGTGGCACCGGCTATCGCTGAGCTCGGCAAAGGCGCCGGCAAGTGGTTGGGCATCACCGCAGCCATCGCCTACGCCTCCACCCTGTGCGCGGGCCTGCTCGCATACTTCGTGAGCCGTTGGCTATTCACCAAGTCGCTTTCCGGCGGTGGCGTCGAGGAAGTTGGCGGAGGCGAAGGATCCGGCTTTGAGCCGTACTTCTCCCTGGTCGGCAGCGCAGGCGAATCGGCAACAGAGATCGTGCTGGAACCGCTGATGGGCGTCATGACCGCACTGGTCCTGGCATTCATGCTGGGCTTGGGCCTGACCGCCTTCCGTTCCACCGTCATCTTCCGCGGGGCAGTGGAGTTCCGCAACATCATCGAGATGGTTATCCGCCGTGTGGTTGTTCCCGCATTGCCGCTGTTCATCTTCGGCATCTTCCTGGATCTGTCCGCTGCCGGTGACGCCGTCACCGTAGTGCAGAAGTTCCTCTTCGTTGCCGTGGTCTCCTTCGTGCTCACCCTGGTTGTCCTGCTGGTGCAGTACTCCATCGCTGGCGCGATGAACAAGCGCAACCCGCTGGCCGCCCTGTGGGGCATGCGCAATGCCTACTTCACCGCATTGGGTACCTCCTCCTCGGCCGCAACCATTCCAGTGACCTTGGAATCTGCGAAGAAGAACGGTGTTTCCGATGCGGTCGCCGGTTTCGTCATCCCGCTGTGCGCCACCATCCACCTGTCGGGCTCGATGGTCAAGATCACCTGCTTCTCCATCGCCGTGCTCCTGCTGACCGGTGGCGACGTTTCCTTCGGCGCCTACTTCCCGTTCATCCTGATGCTCGGCGTCATGATGGTTGCAGCTCCCGGCGTGCCTGGTGGCGCTATTGCGGCCGCTGCTGGCCTGCTCGCCCAGATGCTGGGCTTCGGCGAGGTCGAAGTCGGCCTGATGTTCGCAGCCTACATTGCCCTGGATAGCTTCGGCACCGCAACCAACGTGACCGGTGACGGCGCGCTGGCCATGATCATGCACAAGCTGACCCGTGGCAAGCTCGGCGCCCAGCCCCAGGATCCTGAGGACGAGGTCGTAGAGCTGGCCGATGGCACCGAAGCTGCGGACCACAAGCTGGCCTAAACGGCTTCCATCACTCGCATAGGCATCGATGCCCGGTACCAGACTCGCAGTGGTACCGGGCATCGATGTTTTGCTTTGCCCGCAAGGATCGGGGCGAAAGCGAAAACCCGCCCAGCAGGCGGACCGTGGCCGGTCCGTGTGCTGGGCGGGTTTGCTTTGCCGCAGTGGCAGCAGCGGTAGTACTAGATCCACATGGCCGGGTCGATGTACTCGGCCGGGTCTACAGCAGGCTTGCGTTCTTCAGGCCTGCGCGGACGGTTCTGTGCGGGGATTCCGGTGACGATCGAGCCTTCCGGAGCATCCTTGACGACCACGGCGTTCGCACCGATGGCGGAATCCGCGCCGATGACGATCGGGCCGAGCACCTTGGCTCCGGCACCGATGACCACGCGGTCACCGATGGTCGGGTGGCGCTTGACCTTGGCCAGTGAACGGCCGCCGAGGGTCACCCCGTGGTACAGCATGACGTCATCGCCGATTTCGGCAGTCTCGCCAATGACGATGCCCATGCCGTGGTCGATGAAGAAGCGGCGCCCAATGGTCGCGCCGGGATGGATCTCGATCCCGGTCAGGGCGCGGTTCGCCTGGGATAGCAAACGCGCTGGCCACTTCAGCGAGGGGTTCTGCCACATCTTGTGGGCCAACCGGTGCAGCCAGATCGCGTGCAGTCCGGAATACACGAAGAAGTTTTCCGGATCGCTTCGCGCTGCCGGATCGTGCTGGCGTGCGTTGGCCAAATCCTCACGCAGGCGGGAGAAAAAACTCATGAATACTACCTTAGGGGTTGCGGTTCGCTCGGGGACAATCCGCAGATGTCACACAGCAAATCGGCGCGAGTTGCACCGATACAGGTCTCTCTATAGACCCAACAGTGGCTCGCGCCGATTTATTCTGCTTCTGCAAATTGACTTAGCCGCGGATGTCGTCGAAGAGCAGGGTGGAGATGTAGCGCTCACCGAAGTCCGGGATGATCGCAACGATCTGCTTGCCGGCGTTCTCTTCACGCGCGGCGATCTGTACCGCACCCCAAACGGCTGCGCCAGCGGAGATGCCGCCGAGGATGCCTTCCTTGACGCCCAGCGCGCGAGCGGTCGATACCGAATCCTCGATGCTGGCATCCAGGACTTCGTCGTACAGCTCGGTGTCGAGCACCTCGGGGATGAAGTTCGCTCCCAGTCCCTGGATCTTGTGCGGGCCGGGCTTTCCGCCGTTGAGGATCGGGGAATCCTTGGGCTCAACGGCCACGATCTTCAGGTTTGGGTTCTTTTCCTTCAGGTAGCGGCCTGCACCGGTGATAGTGCCACCGGTACCGATGCCGGCAACCAGGACATCGATCTTGCCTTCGGTATCGGACCAGATCTCCGGACCGGTGGTCTCTGCGTGGACCTGCGGGTTGGCGGTGTTGGCGAACTGCTGCGCCCAGATAGCGTTCTCGGAAGTCGCAACAATCTCCTTGGCCTTTTCCACAGCCCCGCGCATGCCGTCGGCGCCCGGGGTCAGCACGATCTCGGCGCCGAAAGCGCGCAGCATCACACGGCGCTCGGTGGACATGGTTTCAGGCATGGTCAAGATGACCTTGTAGCCGCGGGCTGCACCGACCATCGCCAGTGCAATGCCGGTGTTGCCCGAAGTGCCCTCAACGATGGTGCCGCCTGGCTTCAATGCACCAGAGGCTTCGGCTGCATCAACGATGGCCACGCCGATGCGGTCCTTGACGGAGTTCGCCGGGTTGTAGAATTCCAGCTTCACAGCGATGTTCCCTGGCAGGCCCTCGCCGACGCGGTTCAGCTTCACCAGCGGGGTGTTGCCGACGACTTCGGTGACGTTGTTGTAGATCTTGCCCATCTTGTATGCAATCCTTACGTGACTCTATGCAGCCGCAGTTAGTTGCGGCGAAATAATTGCCGGAATCTGGCGTAACCGCCGGACACCTATGAGGTTCACAACTAACCCTAGTAGGCCAAAAGCGCGACTAGGCTTCGTTTAGCCATTGAGCGTAATATTTCCTGACTTTCGCGATCTTTGGATCGATAATCACGCGGCAATAGCCGACTTCCTGGTTTTCGGAGTAATAATCCTGATGGATTTGCTCGGCAGGATAGAAATCTTTGGACTCTTCGAGCGTAGTGACGATCGGATTGGGGTATACGCGCGAGAACTTCTCGATGGCGTCCTGGAAGAGATCGCGCTGCTGGTCATCGAGCGGGAACATCGCCGAGCGGTACTGCGTGCCCACATCGTAGCCCTGGCGGTTCAGCGTCGTCGGGTCGTGCACGGTAAAGAACATGTCCAAGATGACTTCGGCCGGAACCACTTGCGGGTCAAAGATCACGGCGACACCTTCGGCATGGCCAGTGGTGCCGCTGCAGACTTCGCGGTAGGCCGGATCCTTGGTGTGGCCACCGATGTATCCGGAAATCACGGCGTGGACGCCACGCGTTCGCTGGTACACGGCATCCAAGCACCAGAAGCAACCGCCGGCTAGTACGAAGGTGCTCAACTTGGTGTCCTGGACTTCCAGGAACGGGCTGAATTGATGAGGGGACTGAAGGCTGGGAATACTCACACAGTTCACAACGTTGCGGCGTTGCATTCTGTTCCATCCCCATACCCACCGCGTAGGGTGGTGGGTATGCAGAGCAAGGCAGATAACTCGCAAGACCTGGGGAAGAGCAGCGATTCCCTGGATGCCTCGACGCTCAAGCCCGTTACCGGAGAAACGCCTGAGCAACCGGTGGAAGACACCTCGGTTCCGCAGACCACCTTGGGTAACGTCCTTGAAGCAGCTGAGGAACTTTGGCCAAAATCATTGGCCGAAGATTGGGATGCCGTTGGCTTGGTGACCGGACGTACCAGCCAGCAGATTTCCAAGATCGTGATGGCTGTTGATCCAACGCTGGAGGTGATCGAGGATGCAATCGAGCGTGGGGCCGATCTGCTGATCACTCACCACCCATTGCTCCTGCGCGGAGTCACCCAGGTTGCCGCCACCAATTTCAAGGGCGAAGCCATTCACCGCCTGATCGAATCCGGAACCGCATTGCTTACGGCGCACACCAATGCCGACAGCGCCATCGGGGGAGTCAACGACGCCCTCGCCGATGCCTTCGGGCTGAAGGACTGCGTGCCGTTGATCGAGTCCAAGGATGGACTGCCAGAAGAAGGCTTGGGGCGGGTGGGCTTCTTGGAGAAGCCGATGAAGCTCGAGGATTTCGCTGAACGCGTTTACACCGTGCTCCCAGCGGTGGCTGGCGGTGTTCGTGTCGCCGGAGACCGTACAGGCATCATCCGGAAGGTCGCCCTTTGCGGCGGTGCCGGCGATTCCCTGTTTGACGCGGTGCGCTCGCACCAGGCCGATGTCTACGTGACTGCTGATCTGCGTCACCACCCGGCAAGCGAAGCACGCGAAGCTGCCAACGGCGGGTTCCCTTACCTGATCGATGTCTCCCACTTCGCTTCGGAATGGGTCTGGCTGTCGGCTGGTGCCCGCGCCCTGGGCAATGTGCTCAACGATCTTGGCCACACCGTGGAGATCGAGGTTTCCCAAGTGAATTCCGATCCATGGGACTTCGTGCTGACTCCGTAGTCAGTGAGTTCCATGCTGCATCATCTGGAAATATGGGTTGAGGATTTGGCAGCCAGTACAGCTTCCCTGGGCTGGCTGCTCACTCGCCTTGGCTATGTGGTGGATTCCCAATGGGCTGATGGCATCAGCTATGCCCGCGATGGATTCTATATAGTCCTGGAATCCGGACCGGATGCCAAAAGGCAGCGGCATGACCGCCTGGCTCCCGGGCTGAACCATTTGGCTTTCCATGCTGGAACCAGGCAGGCGGTGGAAACGTTGGCTGCCCAGGCGCTGGATCACGGGTTCACCCTGATGTTCCCGGAGCTGCACCCGTACGCCGGGGGACCAAAGCACTACGCGGCGTATTTGGAAGATGCTGCCGGTTTCGAGATTGAGCTAGTAGCGGCCCTGACACAAGCTGAAGCGTGAACCAGCAACCGGTGCGATCCAGGAAATACCCAATCCCGGATCGCACCGGTTGCTTTCTTCAGGGTGCTGGCAGCAGCCGGATAGATCTGCCGCGGCCTCCTCGCGCACTTTTGCGAGGTCCTAGCGCTCCGCCAGCTTCACCTCGGCCAGCGAATACTCGGCTTCAACTTCTCTGTGCCCGTTGCTGGCAGTTGCAAGCAACGAACCCTTGGTCAGTTTTCCTTCCGAGATTTCCAGGCTGGTTAGCAATCTGCTGATGGTTGCAGTCCTTGACTGCCCGGCCGCCAATTCGACGACGCTGAACCCCGGTCCTTCTAGATCGGTCAATCGCACGTTGCCTGTGTTGGTGACAGTCACCTCGAAGTTGACCCAAGCGCCGGCCCTCGAAGAGGAGTTCCCCGTACGGTCCGCTACTGCCGGCTCGGATACTTCAACGCTGAAGGCCGGTTGGCGATCCAGCAGATCTACTTCCTCGCCGGTAACGGTGTATTCATCCACAACGCTGGTGTATTCGCCGATGCGGCCTGAAGTCCAGCGGGTCTGCGGAACGAAATAACCGTCCGCTAGTTCCTGATCCGTCACCTCGTGGCGCGGGGTTGCGCAGGTGTAGGCCTTGTCAGCACCGAGGTTTGAGTAGCGGCAATTCCCTGCTGGACTGGATTCGCCTACCGGCTTGGCGGTAAACGGTGAGAAATTGCCTTCTGCGGGAACTACCCATTGATTGATATTGCCGATGTTGCTCACGCGGAAACTGTATGGCACCTTTTCACCCACCGCGTAGGGATCTGCTGCCAGGTCGCGGCTCGCATCGCCGCGCTGGCCGACTACCTCGATGCCGGTGACTTCTTGGCCGGCCACCTGAGCTGCGATGGTGGCCTGCGAAGTGCTTCCGGACGCACTCGTGAACTGCAGCTGCAATGATTGGGCGCCGAGCGCTGTCGCCGCAATGGTTATGGGCACGTTAACGGTGGTGCTCTGGCCCGGTGCAAGATCGGTGACCTGGGTAGCTGCCGCATTGAACAGGTTCGATGCACCGACGTCTATGGTTCCCGAAATGGTTTGGGCTTCCTGGTTGGTGATGGTGACCGGCACATCCACGGTCGTTCCAGCATCGGCTTTGAATGTGCTGGCTTGCATTGGGGCGCAAACGTAATTCAGCCACTCTTCATCAAAGGATGCGAATTGCATGCTGTCGGTATAGCCGGCCTCGTAGAACACACCGAACTTGCCCCCATCGAGCGCACCTGCCACCGAATAGGCAGACAACCCTCGGCGGATCGTGCGAAGCCCCGGCCAGGTCTTGCCGTCATCGCAGGAGATCCTCGCCGAGACGTTGGAGCGGGAGGCCTGCGAGTTGGCTCCGGTGTATAGCAGCTTCTTGGCCTGGCTGCTGTTGATTTCGGCATCGGGGAACATCTGCGTGATGTGGGCATTATTGGTGGGGTCAGGCAGGTTCCTGTCCTGAGTGACCGATGAATAGCTGTGGCCGCCATCGGACGAAATTGCGACCTTGCGGTAGCCGCCGCCGCTGTTATCGCGGGAGTTGAGCAGCAAGCGGCCATCAGAAAGCTCAACGACCTTGTTCTCGTCCATGGCTTTCCCGGTGAATTCGCCACGCTGCCAGGTAGCCCCGTGGTCATCCGAGTACACCGAATAGGCTTGGATAGCCCGCGATCCATCGGCTTGCATGACATCACCGGCATATTGCTGTACCAAGCGGCCGGCGTATTCACCGCGAGTGAGCTGGATTCCTTGGCCAGAGGTGGCAAAGGTGGAGCGGACCGCTCCGGGTACTGCGTGGTCGCCGGGCTTGACCACATCGGTGATCAACCGTGGCTTGCTCCAGGTAGCACCGTCATCAGTGGACTCGACCACCGCGGCGCTGATGACCTGGCGGTTCCCGTCATCGTGACCCCAGGTGCTGCCATGGAAACCTTGATCCTTTGAATAGACGAAGAAGGCGAATACCTTCCCCACCTCTTCATCCACCACGTAGCTTGGGTCGGAATAGCCGTATTTTCCTTCGTCAGCGGAGCCGGGGAAGCCGGCGGCGATGGTGGTCATCGCGCCCCATGTGGCACCGTTGTCGGTGCTCTTGCGTTGCACGATGCTGTTTGGATTCGGAGCGTCGGCGGCGCTGCCGGGGCGGGCATCCCAGGCAGCGATGATAACGCCATTGCCCAGATGGGCCATCGCCGGAATGCGGTAGAAGAAGTTCTGGGCAGTGCGGTCGGAACCCAGATTGATCTCGGAGAAGTTTCCGGGAGGTGCACCGGGATCAGCTTCGTCCAACGTGCTTGCCGCCAGCGCCCCGTGGGCGCTGATGACCGGGATGGCTAGGGAGATGGCGATGGCAGCCGCCAGGGTTTTTCCATGATGAAGCCTAGAGCGAATTCGCATGGGCTAGTTCCTCGCAGGTGAGTGGGATCCTGTAATCAGGAAGGACGTATGACGTAGGATGTCATACGTGAAGCCTAAGTGAACTGCATCACATTTGGAAGGGGTCTGCATGGAATAACGAAGCCCGGGGTGCTGCGAGGCCGGCGGTTGCAGTCAGGATTCTTCGCGTGGCAACGCCGGAGGGGTAGTGGACTGCAAATCCTGATTGGGCTATTTGGCGGTGGTGAACTGGTGGTCTTCCGGCAGCAGGATGTTCAGCGCCAAGCCCTTCTTGTCTTGGACGAGGGACGCTTCCCACTTGGTCTGGACCAGTTCGAGCAATTCTCCAGGGTGTTCCGGTGCGACCGGTTGCTGGACCAGGAAACCGGCGACCTCTCCGCGGGTGTGCTTGGCAAAGTGCGAGACCACCTTCGGGATCCCATTGCGCATCTGGAAGACGTTGACCGCAACGGTGTTGCCATTGGCCGGCTTGTAGGCGGCCGCATAGGTGCTCGATCGCGCGTCAACGATCAGCTGGTCGCCGGCCACCGCATCCAGCACCGGAGCCAGGCGTTTCTTCCACCAGGTGGCCAGCTTGCCCAGCGGCTCGAGCTTGACCGACATGGATAAGCGGTAGGGCGGAATGCGATCGCCGAAACGCACGGCACCCCACAGGGCGGAGACCACGATGATGGATTCATCGGCGCGCCGCTGCGCTGCTTCATCCAGGCTTGCGTAGTCCAGGGCCTCGAAGAGCACGCCCGAGTAGATATCGTGCGCCTTGGCTGCGGGCTCGGTGTGCAGATTGATATTCCGCGCTACTTCCTCGGCCAGCGAGGCTCCGACTCCCAGCAGGTCCATGGCATCTTCGCGTGCTGAGACTTCAGCAAGGGCGTCAAGCACCAGGCGGCGTTCCCCGGAAAGCTCCGGAAAAGACAGGTCCTCGATTTCGAACGGAGAACCTTCGGCGTGGGCGGTCTTGCCTTCGGAAGGCGGCAACAGAATAAGCACGCGTTCCAGCTTATCGGAGTTCACCTGATCTTCTGCCCAGGGCATGTACCCGCAGAGCAGATCTGGCTAGGCTGAACCCACTACCCAGCAGCGCTTCACGCAGAGCAAGGACAGAGCATGCCCCAGCAGAACTCAAGAGCTAGCCAAACTGCCTCCGGGCAGCACTGCGACTTCGATGTGATCGTGATCGGCGCCGGGCCGGCCGGGGAGAACGCCGCCGACTATGCCACCCGGCAGGGCCTGAAGGCGGCCATCGTCGAATCCGAGCTGGTGGGCGGGGAATGCTCGTATTGGGCATGCATGCCTTCCAAGGCCCTGTTGCGCAGCGGCGATGCGCTGCGCGCGGCACGCCGGGTTCCCGGGGCCCGCGAAGCGGTGACTGGTGCGATGGATCCCGAGGCGGTGCTCGCGCGGAGGGACGCCTTCACCAGCAACTGGGATGATGCCGGGCAGGAACGGTGGCTGCGCTCGGCGGGCATCGAGTTGATCCGCGGCCGGGCGCGGCTTTCCGGGCGCGGCCTGGTGCAGGTGGCGGATCGCGAGTACTCGGCCCGGGCCGTAGTCCTGGCCACCGGATCCACTCCAGTTCTGCCTGGGATCGAGGGATTGGCTGAAGCCAGGCCGTGGGGCACCCGGGAGGCCACTGCGGCCAAGGCGATCCCGCCAAGGCTGGCCATCATCGGTGGCGGAGTTGCCGGGGTGGAGCTGGCATTCGCCTTCGCCTCCCTCGGATCCAAGGTCACCATCCTTGCCCGCGGGTCGCTGCTGGGCCGCGAAGAGCCGTTCGCCGGCGAGCTGGTGGCCCAGTCGCTGGCCGAGGCCGGGGTAGTGGTGCACCAGGACACCACTCCGTTGCAGGTCCACCGCGATGAGCACGGGATAGCCGGCCTCCAGCTGCCCGGAGGATCCCTCGTGGAAGCCGAGGAAGTGCTCGTCTCCACCGGGCGGCGGCCGGACATCGGGAACCTGGGACTCGAAGCACTCGGGGTGGACCCGTCCCGGCGGTTGCAGGTCGATGACACGATGCTCGTGGCGGGCGCCGACTGGCTCTACGCCGTGGGAGATGCCAGCGGGCGCAGTCCGCTGACCCACCAGGGCAAGTACCAGGCCAGGGCCGCGGGCGAGGCCATTGCCGCGAGGATCAATGGAACCGGGGTTCTCGATGCGCCCTGGGGCAGGCATGCGGCCACGGCGGACCACCATGCGGTGCCGCGCGTGGTCTTCAGCGATCCGCAGATCGCCGCGGTCGGACTCACCGAACGCCAGGCCCGCGACGCCGGTCTGCAGATTTCGGTTATCGAGCACGATCTGGGTGCGGTGGCCGGGGCGAGCCTGCACGCCGACGGGTATTCCGGGCTGGCCAAGCTGGTGATAGACCAGGCGCGTTCGGTGATCGTCGGCGCCACTTTCGCTGGCCAGGATGCCGCGGAACTGCTGCATGCGGCCACCATTGCGATCGTCGGCGAGGTCAGCCTGGACCGGCTGTGGCATGCGGTCCCCGCCTATCCGACGATCAGCGAAATCTGGTTGCGGTTGCTTGAGGCGCTGCGGTTCGGGTGAACCTGGCTGTGACCGAATCAGCGTTCGGAAGTGGTCTGCAGGCCGCGCCCAACGCATTAGACTGGTAGTGAATGGGATGGCCAGACGGTCGCGTGGCAAGCAATTGCCCCGAGGAACGTCCGGGCTCCGCAGAACAGGGTGGTGGGTAACGCCCACTCGGGGTAACCCGCAGGCTAGTGCCACAGAAAATAGACCGCCAGGTTTTCCTGGTAAGGGTGAAACGGTGGTGTAAGAGACCACCAGCACCCCAAGTGATTGGGGTGGCTAGGTAAACCCCACTCGGAGCAAGGTCAGACAGACTGCGTTATGAGGGCTGTTCGCCCCATGCAGTCGGGTGGACCGCTAGAGGCTGCCGGCAACGGCAGTCGTAGATAGATGACCGTCCCGCTTCGGCGCGACAAAACCCGGCGTATCGGCCATCCCATTCACACTCTTCCTTCCTGCGATTGCGCCGGCATCAGCCCTTAGTGCGCTGGTGAGATGATTCACAGTCCCCGATCCTCAGTTTTTCTGCGCACGGTCTAGAATGGATCATGTACTTACGAGGATGATCCTGTTACCTCGTGCCACCGCAAAAGCAATGGTGCTTCCCACGGTGCCAACCGACTTTATGGATCTGCGAGTCGGCTGAATTGGAAGGATTTTCTGTGACCCAGCAGTCTGTCGTTGCCCAGCAAGAATGGAGCGGGCGCGAAGAGCTCGCCGAGGCCATGATCCCACTGATCGGACGTCTGTACCGCAAGAACAATGTGGTGACCTCCGTCTACGGCCGCAAGCTGATCAACCAGTCCGCCATCGACATCATCAAGGCCCACCGCGTAGTGCGCCGCATCGATGGCGAAGAGCTCGACCTGAACGACACCAAGGCCATCCTGGATGCCATCGAGGCCCTGAACGTCGGTTCGGTAGCAGTTGACCTCGGCCGCGTGAACAAGAAGTTCAAGGAATCCGGTTCCGCTGATCTGAACGCTTTCCTGGCCGATGAATTGGGCGAGAAGGTTGGCCAGGCCGGCGCAACCGACGCTGAACCCCAGGACGTTGTCCTCTACGGCTTCGGCCGCATCGGACGCCTGCTGGCCCGCATCCTGATCGAGCGTGGCGGCTACGGCCTGCGCCTGCGCGCCATCGTGGTCCGCAAGGGCTCGGATGACGACATCGTCAAGCGCGCTTCGCTGCTGCGCCGCGACTCGGTGCACGGCCGCTTCGAAGGCTCGATCACGGTCGACGAGGAAAACAGCACGATCCTCGCCAACGGCACCCTGATCAAGGTCATCTACTCGAATGATCCGACCACCGTCGACTACACCGAGCACGGCATCGACAACGCCATCGTGGTGGACAACACCGGCCGCTGGCGCGATGAGGCCGGACTGTCCCAGCACCTGGCCGCCAAGGGCGTTTCCCGCGTGCTGCTGACCGCACCGGGCAAGGGCGATCTGAAGAACATCGTCCACGGCATCAACGATTCGTGGATCACCGCAGAAGACAAGATCGTCACCGCTGCCTCGTGCACCACCAATGCCATCACCCCAGTGCTCAAGGCCCTGAACGACAAGTTCGGTGTCACCCACGGGCACGTCGAGACCGTTCACTCGTTCACCAACGACCAGAACCTGATCGACAACTTCCACAAGGGCGAGCGCCGCGGCCGTTCGGCAGCGCTGAACATGGTGATCACCGAAACCGGTGCCGCCAAGGCAGTGGCCAAGGCCCTGCCGGAGTTCGAAGGCAAGCTGACCGGCAACGCGATCCGTGTACCGACCCCGGATGTCTCCATGGCGATCTTGAACTTGAACCTGGAGAACGGGACCACCAAGGAAGAGCTCAATGCCTACCTGCGTGAAACCTCGCTGACCTCCAGCCTGCACAAGCAGATCGACTACATCGATTCGCCTGAGGTTGTCTCCACCGACTTCGTCGGCTCGCGCCGCGCCGGCATCGTTGACGGCCTGGCCACTATCGTGTCCGGCAAGAACGCTGTCGTCTACGTTTGGTACGACAACGAGTTCGGCTACTCCTGCCAGGTTGTGCGCGTCATCGAATCGATGGCCGGCACCCACCCGGCTGCAGTGCCTGCAGTGAAGGCTGAAGCCGTCACCGCCTAGGACCTCGCTGCTTGCAGCTGAAGGGACCATCCCAACGCATTGCGCGCTGGGATGGTCCCTTTTGCTATTCCATCCGGGTGGCACGAAGCCCTCCAAAGGACCTTCCGGGTCCAGGGGGCCAACGAGAACCAGTACCTGGCCAGCACCTCTCCAGCAAAGTCCAGGCAGGTCTCGACCTTTGCGCGCATCCGGGCGTGGAGGTCCGCTTGAGCCTGCGCCGTCCCTGCGTCAACGGCGGCTGCAGGTGCGCCGCTTCGCGGGCATCTCTGGACCCCCGCACTGCTAGGCTTTAGGCCATCAAGCATTGGATCGAGGTTGGTTAATGGACAGTACCCGGACGCTGGCGGCGCGCATGGCGAGCCAGCTGCTACTGGAGCCGGCAGAATCCGTACTGCAGGCCGCAGAACACATGCTCGCGTTCCAGTCCCAGGACTTCGCTGCAGGACGCTACGCGCTGGCTCAGCGCTCCGCAGCGCAAGAATCCCGCCAGCAAGTCGATGCGCTCTTCAGCGAAGGCCGGCTCGTGCGGTCATGGACCATGCGGGGCACGCTGCATATCTGCTTGGCCGAAGATGCGCGCTGGATGACTCGCGCAACACTTGAACGCACCTTGCGCTCCTCGGCCACACGGATGCGGGGACTGCAGATCGGCACCCAGGACATTGACCAGGCAGCTGGCATCATCAGCGCGCATCTGCAGGAGCACGGGCAAGCCAGCCGCTCCGCGCTCTTCAAGGCACTGAACCAGAATGGAATGGAGACCGGCCAGCAGCGAGGACTGGTTATCCTGCAGGTCCTCGTCCTGGACGGGTTGATCTGCCAGGGGCCCATTCCACAAGACGCGAAACTCATCGCGCAGGACTTCGTGCTCGTGGATGAATGGATTGCAAGTCACCGGGAACCAGGAGATCCGTTGGCGCAACTCTTGCGCCGGTACCTGCACTCGCATGGGCCAGCTACCCTTCGCGACGCAGCCTGGTACACGGGACAGACGCTGACCACCATGAGAACCGCCGCAGAAGCACTCGGCGGCTTGCTGTCCAGCGCAGGAAGCGATGAGCGCGGGGAGGGCTACTGGGTCATCGCCGGCAGCCGCGCCCACCGGGAGCTTGAAGCGATGGAGCCCACCGGGCTGCCACTGCGCCTGCTCGGTCCCTTTGACGAGTACTACCTGGGCTACGCGAATCGCACGCTGGTAGCCGACGAGCAGATGGCTGCGCAGATCCTGCCCGGCAAGAACGGCATGTTCCTGCCCTTCTGGCTAGAACAAGGCAGGGCTTCGAAGCTCTGGAACGCAGAAACAGCGCCCACCGGCAAAATCGGTGCGGCGCTGCATCAGCGGTATCTGGACTTCAAGACTGCCCGGTAGGCGGCGGGAGGCCTAGTGGCCGAATGGATCCTCATCGGTACCCGGCAACCAGGTGTTGCCAGGCACGCCCCAACCCAGAGCCTTCTTGGCCTTCTTCCACTTCTTCTCCCAGCGTGGCTGCAACTTGTCCACGTAGAGGTAGCCGTCAAGGTGGTCGTACTCGTGCTGCATGATGCGCGCGAACCAGCCGTGCGCTTCGAAAGAGATCGGATTGCCGAACTCGTCGAAACCCTCCACCTTCGCATAGTCGGCACGCTGCAGCGGGTAGTTCAGCCCGGGCACGGACAAGCAGCCCTCGGAGTCGTCATCAGCATCCGCAGGAGCCTGCGACACCTTTGAAAGCGTCAGCTTGGGGTTGATCACTACGCCCCGCTCGGGAGCATCGTCCTGGTCCGCGAAGACGTAGGTGAACATGCGCAGGCCCAAACCGATCTGCGGAGCCGCCAGGCCCACGCCATGCGCTTCATCCATGGTGAGGTGCATATCGGCAACGAGCTCGCGCAAGGCGCCATCAAACTCGGTGACCTCCACCGCACGCTTGTGAAGTACAGGTTCTCCGTAAACAGTGATCTGCCGAATAGGCACGTGGTCGGTTCCTTTCAAAAGTGCTTAGAGTGCTCGTCCAATAGTTTCACGCATGATCTCGCTTGTGCCACCAAAGATGGTCAGCAAGCGGGAGGCAGTGAAGGACTGGGCAATCGGGTACTCCATGATGTAGCCATAGCCGCCATGCAGCTGCAATGCCTGATCGGAAAGCTTTTTAGCGCTCTCACTAGCCCAAAGCTTGACCTCGGCAGCCTCGGAAGGATCCAGCTCGCCGTCGTTGAATGCCAGGACGGCCCGGTCCACGAAGCTCTGGGTGACATGCGCCTCAGTCTTCAGGTTAGCCAGTTCGAAACGGGTGTTCTGGTACTCGGTCAGCGCCTGGCCAAAGGTAGAGCGGTTCTTCGCATGCTCCAGCGCCTGCTCGAAGGACGCGGTGCAGATCGCCGAGGCAGCCACGGCAATAGCCAGACGGGCCTGGGGAAGCTGCGCCTTGACATAGGCCAGGCCCTGTCCAGCCTCGCCAACAAGATCTGCAGCTGAGACGCGGACATCGTCGAAGAACAGCTCAGCGGTATCAGAAGCCCGCAGCCCAATCTTGTCGAAGGGGCTGCCGTTGGTGTACCCCTCGGAACGCTCGACCATGAACAGCGAGAATGACTGCTCGCCCGCACGTCCGCTCTCGCCATCGGTGCGCGCAAGCACCAGAGCGGCATCGCCAAACGCAGCATTGCCGATGAAAGTCTTCTGGCCGCTAATCAGCCAGTCATCCCCATCGCGGACCGCCTTGGTGCGCACCGCGCGCAGGTCAGACCCAGCGCCAGGCTCGGTAAACGCGCAGGAGGTAATGGTGGAGCCATCGACCATGCGTGGAAGCCACTTGGCCTTGAGCTCGGCAGAGCCGTAGGAGAGCAGGTACGGCAGCACCAGGTCGTCGTGCAGGTGGAAGGCCAAGGCTACGGACAGATGCCCCGAACGCACGAGCTGCTCATCAAGCACTACACGGAAGCGGTAATCATCGATGCCCATGCCACCGAACTGCTCAGGCACTGCAAGACCCAGCAGGCCGTTTTCACCGGCAGACTGCCACACCTCGCGGGGGATCTGATGATCCTTTTCCCACTGAGCGTATTTACCGGAAATCTCCCGGGCGTTGAATTCCGTAGCCAGTTCACGGAACTGCTCGTGGTCCTCTTCAAAGAGCGCGCGTTTCACAGGGGGAGTACCTTTCGGTGGATGGAACGAAGGCATAAAGCTCACTGGCTTGCCGAAGTACATCATCCATTATGGTTGCTCAGGCCAATTCGTGCCTATTCGCCAGGGCAAACAACGATTCAAGTCACTAGATAACGCAAAAAGTCTCGAAAAACACGGGGGTAGACCCCAAAACACAACGCATTCGAACATAGTTTCGAATCCGTGTTCCTAGCCACCGAAATATGACTTAACACCGCATCCGGGCAGCACTGCGCTCGCCGGTAGGTTCGAACTGCCTGTTCAATCGGTCCTGTCGGCGACGAATCTGCAATCGGCATCCGTGCGTGATGGCGTTGGCTTCACCGGAGACAGTGATACTTCGAATAGGGGCCTAGGGGAGGCAAGTGGCTCGTTATGCAGGGGCGGGCAGTGCCAATGATGCAGCACTGGACTGTCCCGCAGGTTGTGCGCATTCCTCAACGTGGAATCGACCCGGTTGTGACTGCTGGCAGGGTTGCGTGCGATCGCGTCGAGGCGCTCGTCGTGTGCCATGGAAGCGATCTTTTCAGCTTCGGCAGGGTCCTGGGCATCTGATGGTTCCATGCGATGGCCATGGCCGGCGGTGAATGCGGGTTGGCAGCTAGCGGCGCGATGCTGAACGCCGTGTCGGATTCGCTGGCGGGGACTGGCGGTGTGTGCCTCTGGATTCCAGGTGTTCGGTCTGGAATCAACGAGACCCGGTGCCTTGCCGATTGCGCTTCGAGGCGTCGGAAACGAGAAAAGACCTGGTTCGGAATTTTCATTCCGAACCAGGTCTTTCGATCTGGGGTGAGTAACGGGGTTTGAACCCGCGACCTTCTGGACCACAACCAGACGCTCTGCCGACTGAGCTATACCCACCATGTCTACTTCGTTACTAGTCAGAAGCTGTAGTGCTCATGATTTCGTACCGGGCAACGAGAAATACTATACACGTATCCAGGCCGGAAATACCAATTCGCATGGCGCCATCTCCGGGATTGTGACGGGATGCTCATTATTCATGGCCGTGGGGCTACTGCTCGCCGCTGAACTGCCTTATGAGATGAATCCCGTGCTGTGATCACGCCTTTGCCAGCAGTACCTGCGGAAATGCTTTGCTGCAGGTGCAGGGCCCGACGATGCTAGGCATCGAGGGTCGAAGCCGATATAGTTCGAGCCACCGTGAAGAATTGATGATGGGGGAATTCTTGGGCATTGACGATCTTCTGGAAGCCTTGAATGCTGGCCAGAGAATTACCGCCGGTTCGCCGCTGCATGCGCTCATGCATAGCACAAGCCAGGACGCGCTGCGCATTTGCGCGGAGCTGAACGACGGCTACCGCAGCCCAGGGCAAGTGCGGGATTTGCTGCGGCAGCTGACCGGAACGAACGTTGACGACTCGGTGGTGCTATTCCCGCCGTTCAACTCGGAGTTTGGCCGCAATATCGAACTGGGGAAAAACGTCTTCATCAATGCTGGCTGCAAATTCCAGGACCAAGGCGGCATCAGTATCGGGGATGAGTGCTTGATTGGGCACAACGTCGTTGTGGCAACACTTAATCACGATCTTGAACCTGCTCGGCGGGCGGATATGATTCCGGCTCCAGTGATCATTGGGCGCAACGTCTGGATTGGCGCGAACGCGACCATACTTTCCGGTGTCACGATCGGCGAGAACGCAGTTGTCGCTGCCGCCGCGGTCGTAACGAAAGACGTACCTGCCGGCGCTGTTGTGGTTGGCTCGCCAGCCAGGGTGGTGCGCACGGTCTAATTCTGCGGCTCGTCAGCTGAGCGGCGGCGTTGCCAGGCGTGCGGGTAAAGCAAAAGACTCGATCCGGAACTTTCGTTCTGGATCGAGTCTTTGTCCCTGGGGTGAGTAACGGGGTTTGAACCCGCGACCTTCTGGACCACAACCAGACGCTCTACCGACTGAGCTATACCCACCATGTTTGCTTCGTTACTAGTCAGAACGCTTTTGCGAACCAATTCCGTATCTGGCAACGAGAAATACTATACACACAATTCCGCGCTTGATGCCAATCGGAAGGCCCCTGGGGCACTGTGCAGTGCATCACCAATGCGCCGGGGCCTTCGTTTAGCGGTTAGCCGGCGCTTTCGGTGATCCCGGCGGCGATCTTCCTGGCCTCATCGGAGGTTGGTCCCGGCGCCGGCACCATGATGGCGTCGCGGTAGTAGCGAAGCTCGTTGATCGAATCCTGGATGTCGCCCAGTGCGCGATGGTTGCCGGTCTTGGCTGGAGCGCCGTAGTGCGCCTTCGGGAACCAGCGGCGGCTCAGCTCCTTCAAGGTCGACACGTCGATAATGCGGTAGTGCAGGTGCTCAATGACCTCGGGCATATCGCGTGCCAAGAAGTTCTTGTCGGTGCCCACCGAGTTGCCGCCCAGCAACGCCTTGTTCGGCTCCGGAACGTGCTTCTTGATGTAGTTGATCACCAGGCGCTGGGCTTCCTCCATGGAAATGCCGTTCTCCAGCTCGGGCAGCAGGCCGCTAACCACATGCATATTGCGAACGAAATCATCCATCTGCGCCAGAGCTGCCGGCTCGGGCTTGATGACTACCTGGATGCCCTCGTCGACGATCTCCAGATCGGAGTCGGTAATGAGCACTGCTACTTCGATCAATGCGTCGTTAACCAGATCCAAGCCGGTCATTTCGCAATCGATCCATACAATTTTTTCTGAGTTACTAGCCACGTAACCAATCTACACTTCAAGCAGCGCTGTGGGGGAGCGCACCCTCGTCGCACGGCGGAAGGACAGTGTTTCAACCGGCCTGGACGCGTGCTCGATGCTAAAATCGTCTGAGATTTCCGGCTGTTGAATTGCCTGCTTGCAAGGGCGCGGCACATGCGACGCTGGCTTAATTACTCTCGAACTCATGTCCGTTACAGCCCGAGGTGTCAGTGTGTCAGCCAGCAAGCCAGCAGCAGTGAGCTCCCCGCCCTACGCTGGAGTGAATAGGACCCTTCTCAGCGGCGTCATCGGTTCCTCCCTGATCCTTTTCGGATCCTTCGGTACCGGGTGGCTGGCCAGCGTATCCCCGCTGAACCGCGACCCGTTCTTCATCATGCTGCGCACCGAACCCGCCGGCGTGATCACCTGCGTGATCCTGCTGGCCCTGGGTTGCTGGGTCCTCTTCCGTTCCTGGTGGCGCCTGGGCCAGAAGCTCAAGGGCTGGGGCGAGGGTTCGCTGAAGGTGGTCCGCCGTGCGGTCTGGCTGTGGAGCATCCCGATGTTCGTCACGTTGCCGATCATGAGCCGGGACGTGTTCGCCTACATCGGCCAAGGCCGGCTGGTGGATGCCGGGCAGGATCCTTATGTTGACGGAATATCCTCGCTGAATAACTGGTTCCAGCTCGGTGCCGACACCATGTGGGCGCAGGACGGCACCCCCTACGGCCCGCTCTACCTGAGCATCGAATTCCTCGTGGTCAAGCTGACCGGCCCTTCGACCGACGCGGCGGTCCTGGCCTTCCGCGCCATTGCATTCATCGGCGTGCTGCTCTGCCTGCGCTACGTGCCCAAGCTTGCCGAACTGCACGGTGCCTCCGGGGCCAAAGCCGCCTGGATGACCGTGGCGAACCCGCTGTTCCTGGTGAACTTCGTGGCCAGTGCGCACAACGATGCCCTGATGACCGGCCTGTCGGTCTGGGCTGTCTACCTGGCATGCAAGCGCTACGGCTTCTGGGCCATCGTGGTGCTGGCGGCCTCGGTGGGGGTCAAACCGATTACCCTGGTACTGCTGCCGTTTATCGGCCTGCTCTGGGCAGGGCCTAATGCTGCCTGGCCGCGCCGCATCCTCTACTGGTTCTACACCGGCATGATCTTCCTGGCCCTGATGACCGTGGTTGGATGGCTCAATGGCTACTGGTTCGGTTGGCTGAAGGTCATGCTCTTCACCGGTACCGGATACTCCATCTTCTCCCCGGTAGGCATTGCGGTCATCGCGCTGAGCGGGCTGGTCTCCGCCATCGGGCTGTCCACCGAGTGGATCCTGCCCGCGGCCAAGCTCTTCGGCCGCCTGGTCGGCGTAGCCATCGCCTTTGTCTTGATCTTCCGCGGAAAGCACTCGCACCTGGTGCAGCGCATGGCCATCGCCTTCGCGGCGATTGTCGTGCTCTCCCCGGTGATCCAGCCGTGGTACCTCCTGTGGCTGCTGCCGTTCTTCGCCGCGACCGGCCTGCGCGATGACTGGCAGATGCTCTGGCTGCACCTGACCACCATCTTCTTCCTGGCCTACCAGGCCGCTGACCAGATCTTCGTCTGGCAGTTCCTGCAGGACTCCCTGGTGCCACGCGTCCAATTGATTTCCTGGGGCATCTCCATCGCCTGCGCCTTGTACCTTGTCTTCTTCGATCCGAAGACCAAGAACATCTGCGCTGATCTGCTCAGCTCGTCCAACTGGCTGAAGAAGAGCAAGAAAGCCTAGTGGCAGTGGAGGAGCCGAAGCTGGCACCGCAGCGCGCAAGCCTGCGGTCACTATCATGGCAAGGGCTCGCCGCCTCGGCCATGATCACCGTCGCCTCCTGGGGGATCGGCTGGTTCCCGCGCAACCAGCTGTCCCCGCTGGCACGCAGCGGCTTCTTCATAGAATTCCGAACCGAAGTGCCAGGTGTCATCAGCTGCATCGTGCTGATGGCCGTGGGAATTGTCTGGTTGACCCGAACCTGGATCCTGGCCCGGCCATGGGTCCAGGCTGCCGGCGAGATCACCGGGCGGGAACTGGCCCGCGTGCTGGCCATGTGGTCTGCTCCGCTGATGCTCAGCTTCCCGATCCTGAGCCGCGACGTCTACTCCTACCTGGCCCAGGGCCGCATGCTGCACGCCGGCAAATCCCCGTATGCCGAAGGCGTGTCCGCCCTTCCGGGCTGGTTCGATGGCGGATCCGACAGCCTGTGGGCGCAATCGCCCTCGCCCTATGGCCCGTTCTTCCTCGTGCTCGCCCGCATCATCTACTTCGCCTCCAACGGCATTCCCGAAATCGGCGTGGGCCTGCTGCGCGTCATTGCCGTGCTCGGTGTCTGGGGCTGCTATCACTTCACTGCGAAGCTGGCGCAGAAAATGGGGCAGAGCGCCAACTGGGCCAACTGGGCCATCGTGGGCAATCCGCTGTTCCTGCTGACCATGATCGGCGGCGTCCACAACGACGCGCTGATGATCGCAGGTGTCTTCAGCGCCTTCGCCTATGCCTACGACCGCCGTCCCATGGCCGCCACGATGGCGCTGGCCATAGCCGTGTCGGTCAAGCCGATCGTGCTGCTGGCGCTGCCTTTTATCGGCTTGGTCCTGCTGGGCAGGAGCCCGTCGATGCGCGAGAGGTGGAAAATCTGGGCCAAGGTCTCAGCACTCTCCCTGACCTGGCTGCTTTTGATCGGTGCGGTCACCAACCTCTGGTTCGGCTGGCTGCTTGCCATGTTCACCGCGGGAGATGCGGCGTTCCCGTACGCTCCCGTGGGACTGATCGGCTGGTCCCTGAGCAATCTCGCTGGCATATTCGGCGCCGATATCTCCTTGGTGAATGCCATCGTGGTGGGCGTCTTCCAGGTCATCGCGCTGGCCATTGTGGCGCGCCTGGCGCTGGCCAAGGACACCTCCAGCCCGGTGCGCCTAGCGGCGTGGGCGCTCTCGGCGGTGGTGCTGCTGGCTCCGATTATCCAGCCGTGGTACATCCTGTGGCTGATGGCGCTGTTCGCCATTTCGCACAAGGTGTCCTGGGGATCGGAAAAGCTGATGATCTATGCATCCAGCCTGATCCTGGTGGCGGTTTTCGTCGACCAGCTCTCCATCGAGCAGTGGCACTCGGCCTGGCTGATGAAGACCCTGGCTGGCGTGCTCGTAGCGGGCTTGTTCATCGGCCTCTTCACTGCCGATGCCAGAACCAGGCAAGTGCTGCGCGGGCCGAAAGCATAGCCAAGGTCACATTCTGCAGCCCAGCTTTCTCCCGGAAAATTCCGCTTAGATAGAAATATGCAAACAATGTTCTGGCCAGCGGCAATCGCCATTCTCGGCGGCGCCCTCTTCTTGGCGTCCGCCGGCGTTTTCCTGCTGGCCGTGCAATACCGCCGGCATGGACGGTTGTCCTGGCGCCGCACCATTACCACCGCAACCGCAGCCGTCTACGGATTCGGCCTGTTCAGCTACACCATGCTTCCGCTGCCGGCCACGCGCGACGAATTCTGCCGTCCCGGAGTGGCCATCCCGCAACTGGTGCCCGGCCGTTTCGTCGACGACTTCAGGCTGGCCATCGTGGAGCGCGGGCTGAGCGGCTTCGCCACCAGCTTCACCCTGTGGCAGGTGCTGTTCAACATCATCTTGTTCATGCCCCTGGGCATCTTGGCCGTGCGCTGGCTGCGCGGCAACATTTTCACCGGTGTCCTGCTCGGCTTCGCGGCCTCGCTGGCCATCGAGCTGACCCAGTACACCGCTATTTGGGGGTTGTACACCTGCGCCTACCGCGTGGCCGACGTCGATGACCTGATCACCAACACTGCCGGCGCGCTGCTGGGCGCGATGATCGCCTACCTGCCGATGTTCCGCTTCCTGTCCGGCCCGGTGGAAGCGGACGCGGCCAACGCGCCGGCCCTGCCGGTCACCCGCGCCCGCCGCGCACTGGCCAACATCTTCGATGCAGGCTTCACCTCGGCCGTGCTCTTCGTCATCGGCGCTGCCCTGGAACTGCTGGAGCGCTTGGGCGCTCCGGAGTTCGGCCAACAGTGGATGAACTTCTGGCTTCCGCTGCTCGTGGTCTTCTGCGTCTTCTGGCTGCCGAGCCTGGCGCCGGGACGGGCTACCCTCGGCCAGCGCTGCGCCTGGCTGATGCTCACCGACGGGCAGGGGCAACCGGCTCCGGCCGGCCGGGCCTTGCTGCGCAGCCTGCTCGGATTTGGCGGGATTAACTTCCTCTTCCAGATTTCCACCAGCATGGTCGACTTCACGCCCTACCCGCTGCTGAACATGCTCGTTGTGATCTATATCGCGATCAGCGCCTTCTACTTCATCTTCGAAGCAAAACACCGGGGACTGGCCGGAAAAATCAGCGGTACCGGTTTCATCGACCGTCGCGCCCTTTGAGCCAAGGCACCCCAGGACCGCAAGGCGCACGCTAAAATGGAACGCGGTGGCCTGCGCCTGGGGTGCGGTCCAGCAAACTCGCGTTTGAAGACATACCGATAATTCCCAAAAGTTAGGTCTGCTCAGCAGCATGGAAGATAACAAACCAGAGGTCCCGGCCGAACCGCACCGCGCCGTCCTAGGCACGGCCGTAGGCGCGACGGTCCTCATTGCCATCGGCGCATTCGTGCTCTCGTTCGCTGCATTGACCGACCTGGCCGAACGCTCGGGCATCAGCCCGCGGCTGGCCTGGATCTGGCCAATCATCATCGACGGCATGATCGTGGCCGCCACCGTGGCCATCGTGGCCCTGAACGGCTTCCATCGCAAGGCCATGATCTACCCGTGGTCGCTGCTGTTCTTCGGTGCGATCGTTTCCACCGCGGCGAACTCCACCCACGCAATCCTGACCGTGGACTCGATCGAAAACGGAGTGCCGCCGCTGGTTTCCGCGCTGGTTGCCGCGATGCCGCCAATCGTCTTGCTGGCCATCACCCACCTGACCGTGCACATGTACCAGAAGAAGTCCGAAGCCGCGAAGCTGCGCGCTGAGCTGGAATACAACGAAGAGCAGGAAAACGCCGAGAAGTACGGCGTCGCTTATGATGATGGCTACAACGCTGCGCTGACCGACACCAAGACCGCCGAGGAAGAACGCCTATCGGTCCTGGAACAGGATCACCAGGACGCGCTGGCCCGAGCCCGCGCCGAAGGCATCGCGGCAGGCCGATCGGACTCGAAGGTCACCCCGATCAAGCAGAACGCGCAGCCAGCCAAGGAAACCAAGCCTGCAGCGCAGAAGAAGACCGAGGACAAGGCGCCATTGTTCGACGACATGGCTAAGCGCCTTTCCCGCCCATAAGGGCCGTCGCCGCACCCGGCTGGCGCCAGGGCATGAGCATGAGGACAGCATTTTCAGGAACGCTTTAGCATCCAGGAGGCATCAATGATGGATCCGGCGCAGGGCCAGGCGAACGACGAGTTCTCCGAACAGATTGCGGCCGCCGTTGAGCAGTACAAGTCTGTGACCGGCGAACTCAATACCGTCATGTCGGCCATGAAGGCGAAGATCCGCCGGTTGTTCGCGAATTCCGAGGTGCAACCGCTGTTCATTACCGGCCGGGTGAAATCGCCGCAGTCCTTCGCGGCCAAGGCCTCGCGCCGGCTGCAGGAAAGTTCCGAGACCGCCCCGGTGCTGGAATTCCCCAACCCGCTGCGCGAAATCCACGACATGGTGGGCATCCGCATCATCGTGATGCTGCCCCATGAAATCCAGCAGGTGGCCAGCCTGATCAAGTCGCACCGCGACTCCTTCGACTGCCGCAGCGACCGGGAGAAGGACATCGGCTCGGTGGAGTCCGGCACCTACGGCTACTCCTCGCGCCACCTGCTGCTCAAGACCCGCAGCGAGCCGATCGTGCGCAAATTCCAGGAGGCCTTGGGCAAGCCGGTGGTAGCCAGCGGCAACTTCGTCTTCGAAGTGCAGATCCGCACCGTGCTGCAGCATGCCTGGTCCGAAATGGAGCACGACATCCGCTTCAAGCATCCCGGCGAGGCCGCCTGGAATCCGCAGATCGACCGCCACTTCACCGCCACCGCGGCGATGCTGGAAACCGTGGAGGACTACTTCACGGACATCGACGAGCTGTACCACCGCCTGAACGGCTACCACGACCAGCAGGGCGCCGGATCCGAGCCGTTGACCGGCGAGAAGATCGGCGAAATATGGCAGACGCTGTTGCCGCACGTGGACCGCAAGCGCGATGACGATTGGTCCTGGGCCGCCGAGCTGCTCGGCTCCCACGGCATCGACCAGACCTGGCAGCTGGCGCAGCTGCTGGATGCGAATGTGGTCACCGATGTGCGTGCGGCGCTGGACCACCGGTACTCGCCGGGCCCGGACCGCTTGCTGGACGACGTGCTGCTCTGGCGCTTCGGCAAGGACCACATCGACAAGACCAGCGGCGGGGACCTGCGCCGCGAAGCCTCCTTGCGCCGCCGCCTGATCCAGATGATGGATTACCGATCGCAACCCAGCGACAAGGAATAATTTCGATTCGAAGACCGGATTTCCACTGCGGTGGAAGTGCGGGCTTCGATTCTTTAGCCAGCTCAACCCCAAACTGTTAGTTTGTGCACGTTCCGCAGGCCACGGCGTGGTTGGCCGGTAGAATAGTCAAGTTGCCCAATTTGTGGGCCGCACAATTCTTGTACCCGCATGAAAGGGCCACACCATATGATTTCCGTAGCCAACCTTGAGCTACGCGTCGGCGCCCGCTTGCTGATGGACGAAGTGAACTTCCGCATCGACAAGGGCGACAAGATCGGACTGGTGGGACGCAACGGTGCCGGCAAGACGACGATGACCAAGGTCCTCGCCGGCGAGACCCAGCCAGCCTCGGGTGAGGTCACCTTCAAGGGCTCCATCGGCTACCTGCCGCAGGACCCCAAGACCCCTGACATGGAGCAGCTGGCGCGCAATCGCATCCTTGGCGCCCGCGGCCTGGACGTGGTGGTCACCAAGCTGGCCCAGAACCGCGAGGACATGGCCAGCGAGGACGCTGCCGTCTCCGCCAAGGCCATGCGCCAGTACGACCGGTTGGAAGCAGAATTCATCGCTGCCGGTGGCTACGCTGCCGAATCCGAAGCGGCCGCCATCTGCGCCAACCTGGATTTGCCGGACCGCATCCTGGACCAGCCGCTGCGCACCCTGTCCGGTGGACAGCGCCGCCGCGTCGAGCTGGCACGCATCCTCTACTCGGACGCCGAGACCCTGCTGCTCGATGAGCCGACCAACCACCTGGACGTCGACTCGATCATGTGGCTGCGCGACTTCATCAAGAACTACCCCGGCGGCGTGCTGATGATCAGCCACGATACCGGCCTGATGGAATCCACCGTGAACAAGGTGCTGAATCTCGACGCGAACCGCGGCGTGGTGGATGTCTACAACATGAACTGGAAGCGCTACAAGATCCAGCGCGAAACCGATGAGCGTGCCCGCAAGCGCGAGCGCGCCAACATCGAGAAGAAGGCTTCGGTCCTGCTGACCCAGGCGAACAAGATGAAGGCCCGCGCCTCCGGCGCCTCGGCGGCGCAGTCCATGCTCAAGCGCGTGGATCGCATGCTTTCCGGGCTGCAGGAAGAGCGTGCCTCCGACAAGGTCGCAGCCCTGCGCTTCCCGGATCCGGCTCCCTGCGGCAAGACCCCGCTCATGGCCGAAGGCCTGTCCAAGGCCTATGGCTCGCTGGAGATCTTCAACGATGTCTCGCTGGCCATCGACCGCGGCTCGAAGGTTGTCATCCTGGGCCTGAACGGTGCCGGCAAGACCACCTTGCTGCGCATGCTCGCCGGTGTCTCCGAACCCGATACCGGAAAGATCATTCCGGGCCACGGCCTGAAGATCGGCTACTTCGCCCAGGAGCATGACACCTTGGATCCGGAAGCCAGCGTGCTGGAGAACATGCGCCGCAACGCGCCTGACCACCTGAACGATGCCGACGTCCGCTCGATCCTCGGCTCGTTCCTGTTCGTCGGCGACGACGTGACCAAGCCGGCCGGCGTGCTCTCCGGCGGCGAGAAGACCCGTCTGGCCCTGGCCACCATCGTGGCTTCCAGCGCCAATGTGCTGCTGCTTGATGAGCCGACCAACAACCTCGACCCTGCCTCGCGCGCCGAGGTGCTGGGCGCGCTGTCCACCTTCCCGGGTGCCGTGGTCATGGTGTCCCACGATGAGGGCGCAGTGATGTCGTTGCAGCCTGAGCGCGTGGTCATCCTGCCTGATGGCGATGAGGACCTCTTCAACGAGGATTACCTGGAATTGGTTTCGCTGACTTAAATCCTGACAACGCGCAATAGCTCTCGTAGGCTTGGCAGATCACCATCTTCAAAGGGAGCTGCCAAGCCATGAGTGTTTTTGGACGCAAATTACCGCGGATCGCAGGCGCTGGGCTGCTGCTTGCCAGCGCGCTGGCCGGCTGCGCCGCACAGGTTTCCGATGAGATCAACGCCCAGTGGACGCTGCTGGACCCTGCCGGGGTGAATGCGTCGAGCACCAGCCTCGACCTCGGGGTCATGCGGCTTGCCTGTTCCTCCGGGGTGACCGGCGAGGTGACCTCCACCCAGGTGGAGCTGTCCAATGGCCAGATTGCCATCGGGATCGTGGTTGAACCGCTGGAAGGCGAAGCGCATGCCTGCCAGGGCAACGAGACCGCGCCCTACACGCTGGAACTGCAGGAGCCGGTGGGGGACCGCACCCTCATCGATGCCTCCTGCCTCGAAGGCGAGTGGCACAAGACTCCTGGGTGCAGCGACAGCGGGATCCGCTGGACGCCGCCGGCCAACGGCAGCTGAAAGAAAACTGCATTAAGCAGAGAACCGCGCGGCAACTGGAATATTCCAGCTGCCGCGCGGTTCCCTTGTTTCCCGCAGCTACTTCGGGAGGCCCCCTGGCGTGTGGTCGGCCTGGTCGAGCAGCGCATCCTCGATGGCTTCATCGGTCGGCGTGCCGTCACGGCGGAACTTCTTATCCGGCTTGGCGCGAATCTTGCGCACCTTGTGCAGCGGCTCGTCCAGGCCCAGCGCCTCGGCTTCGGCTTGCTCGGCGGCATCCTCGGCGTTCAGCTTCTTCTGCTGGCGAGCGGCATACCAGAAGCCGATGAAGGCCAGCACGCCAAAGATGTACCACTGGATCTCGTAGGAAAGATGCGGACCTTCATCCATATCCGGAGCGTCCAGCTGCAGTGGCGCAGTGGCCGGGGCCGGATCCTCTTCATACATCAGGCCGTAGGCGCCCTGGGCGATCTCGTAGTCCAGGAGCTTGGCGTAGTCTTCGAGCTGGATCGAAGCCAATTGGCCCTCCGGGGCGCCGCGGTCCAAGCGGATTTCCGATGGTTTCAAGCGCACATCCACAGTGACTTCTCCGGCAGGTGGCGCTGGAACAGCATCCGGGTGGCCGTCTTCCTGGTTGCCGATCGGCAGGTAGCCGCGGTTCACGACGACAGTTCCGCCCTCGTTGGTCCTGAACGGCACCAGCACCTCGTAGCCGGGGCTGCCGGCCTTGATGCGGTTGCGCACGATCATGGTATCCGCGGGCAGATATTGGCCTCTGAGCTGCGCGGTCATCCAGGTCTTGTCCTCGTCCAGGTCCTGGAAATTCTCCAGGGCCTGCGTGCCGGTGACCGGCTCTGCGAAGTAGTTGCGGTTGACCCGTTCGATGCCCTCGAGGACTTCGGCACGGCGGTCGGCTTGCCAATTGCCCAAGCCAATGCAGGCGGCGGCGAAGATCGCCACCAGAATGAGCCAGCCGACCCACCGGGTACTGGCCAGAAAACGATACATCTACTTGCTTTCTCCTTCATTGCCCGGCATCGGCAGCGTTTCCTTGTAGAGCAGGCGTTCCTTCAGATACGTTTCGAGCCAGTCGCGGTGCTCTTCGCAGGCCAGCCAGATTTTGCGCCGGTCCGGGGTGTGGATCTTCGGGTTATTCCACAGCAGCTGGTGGCTGGCGGCGTTGCGGCAGCCCTTTCGCGAGCACTGGATTTCGGCGGCGGCAGGGGAGCCGCCGAGCGAACCTAGCAGATCCACTAGTCCTCCTTGGGAGCAGTTGTTGGCTGTTGCACCGGTTCAGCTTCTTCGGCGAAGCTTCCGTCGATCACTTCTGGTTCCGGTGCCTGCTGCGCGGCCGGCGCGGTTTCGTCCGGTGCGGCGATAGCCTGGGCGCCGGGAGCCTTGTAGAACTCGGCGGGCGGTTCGCGTTTGGTCAGATCCGCACCGCCGTTGGCGATCACCACTGCGATATAGGGAAGGATAATTGCGCCCGCGAGCAAGACCCAGCGCAGCCAGCCATCGAAGAAGAAAGCGAGAACGAAGCAGATCAGGCGCACGGTCATGGAAATCGTGTATTTGCGCACACGTGAATCGCGCTCGGTGGTATGGGACTCGCGCGCTTCGGTAATGCGGTGAACTTCCGGTTGGCTGGAACCGTGATTCGTGGGCTGTGGGGACATGTAAAAGACTTCGCTTCGCAGTACGGGATCTGCTCCCATTGTCTCACCTGCGGCACGAAGAGTGTAATTTCTACGCGCTGTCGAAGCGGTAAAACTGGGTAGTAACTAATAGGATTGTTCACGGAGTAGCTACTTAACTAGGCAAAGTGCGCTTTTCGGCTGGCCCTTGGAGAGATTTACCATGCCAGGACAGCGAGCGCATGAACGGAGAAATACATTGACTACGGAACCAACCACTGGCCGCAGTGTCCTCGTGACCGGCGGCAACCGCGGCATCGGACTTGCTATTGCGCGCGCATTCGAAGCCAACGGCGACAAAGTGGCCATTACCTACCGCAGCGGCGAGGTTCCCGCCGGACTGCTCGGCGTCAAGGCCGATGTCACCGACGGCGAATCGATCGACGCGGCCTTCAAGGAAGTTGAAGCGGCCCACGGTCCGGTAGAAGTCCTCGTCGCCAATGCGGGGGTCACCAAGGACACCCTGCTGCTGCGCATGAGCGAAGACGACTTCACCTCGGTGATCGACACCAACCTCACCGGCGCCTTCCGCGTGATCAAGCGCGCGTCCAAGGGCATGATCCGGCTCAAGCGCGGCCGTGTCGTGCTGATTTCCTCGGTCGTCGGCCTTTACGGCTCGCCAGGGCAGATCAACTACGCGGCGTCCAAGGCCGGCCTGGTGGGCATCGCCCGCTCGCTGACCCGTGAACTGGGCTCACGCGGCATCACCGCCAACGTTGTGGCTCCGGGCTTCATCAACACCGAGATGACCGCTGTGCTGCCAGAGGACACCCAGAAGGAATACCTCTCCAGCATCCCGGCCAACCGGTTTGCTGAGCCTGAAGAGGTTGCCAACGTGGTCCGCTGGATCGCCAGCGACGAAGCAGGCTACATCTCCGGTGCCGTGATCCCGGTTGATGGCGGCCTGGGCATGGGCCACTAGAAGATTTAAGCAAGAAATCCAAAGGAGTACCACCATGAGTGAATTCAAAGGTGCCGTTGTAACCGGTTCCTCGCGCGGCATCGGTGCGGTGACCGCGCAGCTGCTGGCCGAGCAGGGCGTTGGCGTAGTGGTCAACTACCGCGCCAAGGCCCCGCGCGCCAACAAGATTGTTGCCGCTATTGAAGAAAAGGGCGGCAAGGCCGTTGCCGTGGGCGCCGACCTGACCACCGTTGAGGGTCCGCAGGCTCTGGTTGACGCGGCTGTTGAGAACTTCGGCTCGCTGGATGTCGTCGTGCTCAACGCTTCGGGCGGCATGGAAACCTCCATGGGCGAAAACTATGCGCTGCGCCTGAACCGCGACGCGCAGGTGGCCATGCTGGAAGCCGCGCTGCCCCAGCTGAGCGAGGGCGGCCGCGTGGTCTTCGTTACCAGCCACCAGGCGCACTTCATCAACGAAGTAACCACCATGGATGCCTACGACGCTGTGGCCAAGTCCAAGCGCGCCGGCGAAGATGCACTGCGCGAAATGATCCCGAAGCTGGCCGTGAAGAACATCACCTTCGTGGTGGTCTCCGGTGACATGATCGAAGGGACCATCACCGCAACCCTGCTCAACCGCATGGAGCCAGGTGCTATCGACGCCCGCCGCGAAGCTGCCGGCAAGCTGTACTCCGTCGAGGAGTTCGGCGCCGAGGTAGCCAAGATGGTCTTCGCCGACGTCGAGACCGGCCACACCGAGCTGGTTGGCGGCGCAGGCGACTTCCTGGAGCAGTCGGGCAAGTAAGCCCCCGCAGCAGCGCGCATCAGCTGGCGGCAGTTACCCCGTGCAGGGGTTCCGACCGCCAGCTTTTCCGTGCCTGGGGCAAAATGCGCAGGGTTAAGCGAAATCGCCGGGCACCTCCGAAAGGGAGGCGCCCGGCGATTTCGCTTGGATCAGTCCTTGGGCTTGTCGCCGCAGACGATCTTGTGCCATGGGCTGTAGGTCCAGCTCTTGGTTTCAGCTGGCAGCTTCTTGGATCCATCGAAGGCTTCCCGGTAGCGGGTGATATCGATGCTGAAGCCCTTCTTGCCACCAGATTCCGAGACGCACTTTTCGGCCGGGTTGTACTTGGTCTCGGGGTTGGTCTGGTTGTACTTGCCCGAGCTCTTCTGCGAGACATCCCAGTACTTGGTGGACCACAGGCGGGTATTGACCTTGTCGCCCGAAACCCAGGCCTGGATCATCACGCCGTAGGGGGTGTTGTTCTCCCAGATCATGTCGATCTGGCCTTCCCACAAGGTGGCTTCGCGTCCCGCGGGGTAGCGCTCGAACCAGCGCGAATGCGGCTTGTGGGTGATGTCGTCGTATCCGGCCAGGAAGCCGACGTTGTACATCTGGGTGGAGATCTGCGAGAGTCCGCCGCCTACGGCTTCGGTGCTGAAGCCGCTTTCCACGACCCCGGAGCTGTAATAGCCGTTGGCCACGGTGATCGGGCCCAAGGCCTGCAGCAGCGAGAAGCGTTCGCCGGGCTTGATGATATCGCCATTGACGCGCGCCGAACCGGCATGCAGGTTCTTGGTGCGTACGGTATCGGAAGCCGGGTAGGGAGTGGAGAAGGTGACGATCGGTTCCTTGATGCCGAGCTTCTTCGCATCTGCGGTGGTGAAGTCGGCTTCCTTCTCGGTCATCTCAACTTCGGCAGTGCGGTTCTTGGCAGCGGTGGCGGCCAGGACCTTGGCGCCCAGGCCCTTGGTCTCCAGCGAGATGCCCTTGGAGGACTTGATGATGGACGGCTTGCCGTCCTTCAAGACGATCTGCGCATCCTTGGCAGTGCTGGAAAGATCGGAATTCTTCGTCGCAGCCTTGTAGAGCTTCTCGTCATCCAATGCGATCGCTGGGGCGCCATCCTTGGGCGCGTACTTTGCCGCCGCGGCAATAGACGCGGCCGAGATGGACGCTTTCTTGTCATCCGATGCCAGGATGACCTCGTCCTTCAGCAGCGCCTTGACGTCCTTGTCGTAGAACGCCTGCAGGGCGTCGGCAGAGATTGCCGGCTTGCTGACCTCGGCAGGCAGGTCGATCGCCGCGCCGGCAATTTCCCATTCCTCGCTGATCAGTGTGGCGGCTTCTTCGGTCTTCAGCGCTACGCCGTCAACGGGCTTGGTCAGCTTCGAGGTGCCATCCTTGAAATCGATGGTTCCTTCGGCGACCTCGGCATTGGCCTTCTTGGCCAGCGCTTCAAGCTGCGCGCCCAGTTTTTCCTGATCTACGTCGACCGCTGGGGTGACGTGGAATTCGCCGGTGAGCCGCTCGTAGAGCTTGGCCGGGTTGATTTCGTAGGAAGTCAGTTCGTTGATGGTTTCATCAACGTTCAGTTCCAGGCCGGCCTTGGCCGGATCCAGGGTGTACTTTTCACCGTTGACGGTGACATCCATTGGCTTTTCAGCCAGGGGGAGTACCTCGCGTTCCAATTCGGCGCGAGCCTGGTCCTTGTTCATGGATCCGATGTTCACGCCCGCAATTGACGCGTTGGCTGGAACCTGGGAACTGACATAGGCGGCTCCGCCGAAATATGCTGCGGCTACGGCTGCAACACAAGAACCGGTAATGATCCAAGGCTTGGCCTTGCTCTTCGGCTTCTTCTTGTCTTGTGCGGAGTGCGTAGGCGTAGTTGAGGAACTGTCCGGGGAGGGGGTCTGCACTGGTCTGGTAGCTCTTTCGAAAGCGATAGGGGCTACGCGCGCGGCTAGGACTTATGCCGCCAGCCGTTAAACGCGTCAATAGAAATACTAACCGCTGGAACAACCGATCAAGTTACCGAAAGCCGCTATCGGCAGAATTGTTATGCAGTTGTTGGATTCCGCTAAGCCAAATCATTGAGTACTAGGTCGGCGATGACGTCCAGGCGCGAGAAGTCCAGGCGCACGTCCGCCTCATCGCGCAGGGCAGGCTTCGCATTGAAAGCGACGCCCAAACCCGCGGCAGCAACCATGGCCAGGTCATTGGCGCCATCACCGGCGGCGACGGTTGCCGTCATCGGGATCTGATGTTCCTCGGCCCAGGCGCGCAGCATCGTTTCCTTCATGCCGCGATCGACGATCTGGCCGTGAACGGTTCCGTCAAGAATTCCCTCGGAAATGCCCAAGGTGTTAGCCAGCGCATGGTCCAGGCCCAGATGGGCAGCCAACGGATCCAGGATCTGCTGGAACCCGCCGGAAACTACGCCGACCTTGTGCCCAGCAGCGTGGAACCGCTTGACCAGGGCTTCGGCGCCGTCCGAGAGGACAATGCGCTGGCCTACCTCGGCAAGGACAGTATCTGGCAGATCCTTCAAGGTAGCTACGCGCTGGATCAAGGACTGGGCGAAATCCAGTTCACCGCGCATCGCGGCTTCGGTCACCGCAGCCACTTCTTCTTCCCGTCCAGCGTGAGCGGCGAGCAGTTCGATGACTTCCTGCTTGATCAAGGTGGAATCGACATCCATCAGCAAGAGCAGCTGCGGAGCATCGACGAGTTCGGCCGGTACCACCGCTACGCACATGTCCGCGTATTCCAGTGCGCCGTCGGCGACCTGCGCATCGACGAATGCCGCAGCAGCCTGCTGCAGCTTCGCCTGATCGGCCTGTTCAAGGCGGAACTTGGCGACCAGCCGCTCTTCGCTGGCTTTGATCTGGCTCTCGTCCGCGGCGGGAATGAGCCCGGCGGCGGCCGCTTGCTGCAATACAGCGTTGAAGTCGGTGCGGGAGAAAGCGGGGCGGGATGCGAAAACCAATGATGAAGCCATGCAACCATTTTTCATTGCTTCGGTGTTTACGACCAAACATGACGTGTTGGCGCAAAGTCGCTGACCAGGCCTGGGGGAGCGAACTAGTATTGCCGTTGGACGCAATACAGGTCAATCCGGCGATCTCAGGCCCCGTTCGGCATTTCCAATTAGTGAAACAGGGGCGAAAAGTCTAATCTTGAATACCATGAGCGAAGTGCTAACTTTCAAAGATGTCAGCGTTGTACGCGGGCGAAAAGACCTGCTCAAGGACGTGTCCTGGGAAGTCAAAGAAGGACAGCGGTGGATTGTGATCGGCCCCAATGGCGCCGGCAAGTCGACCTTGATGAACATTGCGGCCACCCGGCTGCACCCAACCCGCGGTACCGCGGATATCCTTGGCGAACGTTTGGGCAAGGTGTCGGTCTTCGATCTGCGTCCGTTGATCGGCCTGAGCTCAGCCCTGGTTGCCAACTCCATTCCAGCCAACGAAACCGCGCTGAACGTAGTACTCACCGCGGCTTACGGCATGACCGGTCGCTGGCGCGAGAAGTACGAGAAGCTCGATGAGCGCCGTGCTTTCCATCTGCTGCACAACTGGGGCATGTCCACCTTCATGAACCAGCCTTTCGGCAAGCTTTCCGAAGGCGAGCGCAAGCGCGTGCTGATCGCCCGTGCCTTGATGACCGATCCCGAACTGCTGATCCTCGATGAGCCTGCAGCAGGCTTGGACCTTGCCGGGCGCGAAGACCTGGTTGGCAAGCTGGCGGAACTGGCAGCCGACGAGGATGCCCCGGCGCTGGTTCTGGTAACCCACCACCTTGAAGAGGTGCCAGCGGGATTCACCCACATCCTGATGATGCGCGACGGCGAAGTTGTCGCTGCCGGCGAGATCGAATCCACGCTGAACGAAGCGAACCTGGAAGCAACCTACGGCATGCCGCTGAGCCTGCGCCGTGAAGGTGGACGCTACTCTGCTTTCGCACGCAGCTAACAGCAATAACTAAAGGGGAAAATTCCACGTGATCGAATTTTGGCGCGAAGCCCTGGTCTTCATTGGTGGACTGTGGGCCGGAACTATCAACACCGTCGTCGGTTCGGGCACGTTGGTCACTTTCCCCATTCTCGTGGCGTTGGGCATGGCTCCGGTGAATGCCGTCGTCTCCAACGCCATGGGTCTGGTTGCTGGTGGCTTCTCCGGTGCCTGGGGGTACCGTCGAGAAGCTGCCAGCGTCAAGAAGACGCTGCTCAAACTCGTGCCGGTTTCACTGATCGGCGGGTTGATCGGTTCCTTGCTCCTCCTGAACCTGCCGGAGTCCGTCTTCGGCATCGTTGCGCCGGTGCTGCTGGTTTGCGCGCTGGTGCTGGTGATCTTCCAGCCCCGTCTTGCCAAGTGGGCGAAGACCCGGCAGGCCGCTTCCGGCGGCACCGACCCGGATGATGCCGATCGCGCCCAGATTCCAATGGTCCTCTACATCCTGGTGTTCATCATCGGTGTCTACGGCGGCTACTTCACCGCCGCGCAGGGAGTCCTGCTGATGGCGGTATTCGGCGTGTTCTTGCAAGCATCCCTGCAGCAGTCCAATGCAATCAAGGTCATCCTCTCCCTGATCGTGAATCTCGTGGCGGCCGCGATGTACCTGATCATTGCGCCGGAACGCATCAATTGGCTCGTCGTCCTGCTTATCGCTGTCGGCTCGCTGATCGGCGGATTTGCCGGCGCCAAGATTGGCCGCAAGCTCTCGCCTGGGCTGCTGCGCCTGGTCATCGTCATCCTGGGCCTGGTCGCCCTGGGCAACATGCTCTACAAGTTGGTGTAGCTTCGTGGCTGAAATTCTCAACCCTGAACGGATCCTGCCGGTCGCGGATCTGGCCGATTCCCGCCTCGACGAGTACCTCCGGCTCTCCGAAGCGAACCTGCGTATGCGCACTGACGTGGAAAACGGGCTCTACATTGCCGAGAGCACCAAAGTGGTGCAGCGTGCGATCAACGCGGGCCACGTGCCGCGCAGCTTCTTGCTCGCCGAAAAGCATCTGGACCAGCTAACCGAGGAGTTCAACCGTTTCCCAGACGCGCCGATTTTCATTGGGGATGATCGGCAGCTCCAGGATCTGGTCGGCTTCCACTTGCACCGCGGCGCCATGGCAGCGATGAATCGTCCCGAACCGCTGGATCTGGACGAAGTGCTTGAAGCCAGTTCGCGCGTCGCCATCTTGGAAGACATCGCCGACCATACTAACCTCGGCGCAATTATCCGTTCGGCTTCAGGGCTCGGCGTTGACGCCGTGCTGCTCACCCCCAAATGCGTGGACCCCTGGTACCGTCGCAGCGCCCGCGTCTCAATGGGGACGGTCTTCGACCTTCCTTGGGTACGCATGCTGTCGTGGCCAGAGGACATCCAGACCTTGAAGAGGCATGGCTACGAGATGCTCGCCATGGAACTGACCGAGGACGCGATCCCGCTAAACGAAGTAGAGATCAAGTCTGGCCAGAAGGTCGCCATGATCTTGGGCAACGAAGGCAGGGGAGTTACCGATGAAGCTCTGGCCGCCGTTGACCGGACCGTGATCATCTCTATGTACCGCGAAGTGGATTCCCTGAATGTTGGTGCCGCTAGCGCAATTGCATTCTGGCATTTGTGCTCCGCGCCACGCTAAGAAGGTTTCTGCCGCCGCCGCTTTTGCGATAGGATGGACTGTCTGTGCATTGAGGTCTCTTCATGGAGCCCTGAATGCGGGACACAATTTCCGAGTAAGTAGCTACTGGCAAAATCCAGTGGCCATAAACAAAAAAGGTGTATAGCTATGAAGGCTGATATCCATCCACAGTACGGCCCAGTTGTCTTCAACGACCTGGCATCCGGCGAGAAGATCCTGACCCGTTCGACCGCTAAGTCGGACAAGACCATCGAATGGGAAGATGGCAACACCTACCCAGTAATCGACGTCGAAATCTCGGCAGCTTCGCACCCGTTCTACACCGGCAAGCAGCGCATCATGGACACCGCTGGTCGTGTCGAGCGCTTCAACGCCCGCTTCAAGGGCTTCGGCGGCAAGAAGTAATACTTCGCCCCTAGCAAGCTTTCGCGGCGTGTTTCCAGTATTTGGAAACACGCCGCTGCTGCTTTAACAGCACACCTGTCCATCAGTGACTGAAAAATGTTTTCACGGAACCGTCTAAGAGGATTCGTTTTTCGCGCCACGATACGCATCGCGGCATCTTGGCAGTTTCCTGGATGCGCCAGTGACTGAAAAATATTGTCAGCAGCGTCCGCCCCAGCGTCTTCCGGCTCAATAGCCGTCGGGGCGGCAGGAGATGACTGAAAAATGCTCTCACTTAACTGACTAGGAGGATTCCTTTTTCGCGCCGTGATGCGCTAGTGGCATTTTGGTAGTCGTCTCGATGCGCCAGTGACTGAAAAATATTGTCAGCAGCGTTCGCCCCAGAGTCGTTCGGCGCAATAGCCGTCGGGGCAGCCGGGGATGACTGAAAAATATTTTCACGGAACTGTCGTAGAGGTCCCGTTTTTGGCACAGCGGTGCGCATCGGGCATTTTGGCAGTTGCCTGGAGGCGCCAGTGACTGAAAAATATTGTCAGGAGCGTTTGCCCAGAGCTTTTCGGTGCTATAGCCGTCGGGGTTTCCAGTGGCGGCTGAATAAGGATTCGCTGACTCGTCGAAGCAGACGTCTTGGCCGCACTGCTCCGAGCAACTGGCTCCATCGCCGTTGCGTGAATGGTGTTATTGGTGGTGTGGAGGTGCTGGTGACTGAAAAATTCTGTCACCCAAAAACCGGTCAATCGGGATAGCGTCCTCAGCCTGTTTCCTTCTGGCCGTCATCTGGCGGCGATTCAGGACCGGGATCCTCGTCTGGAATGTCGACGCGAGGCTTGAGCCCAAGTACCCTGCGTACTTCTGCCGTGAGTCGAATATGCGGCAAAGGAATGACCTTAGGGCGCTCTGGGCAATGATCATTTACATGATCGAATTGGTCCACACGCTTGACGCTTTCCGGAATAATGAGTGCGCTCAGCCCGTGTGGAGTCACCCACATCTTGGATCCGTCAGGACGCGGAACGACTTTCCAACCCAATGCATGCTTGAACATTTGATGCTGCTTGCACAGCAGATGCGTATTGTCCCTGGTCGTATGCCCTCCGTGAGCCCAGCCATTTATATGGTCAATCTCGGAGCGGTCAGCTGGACGGCGACAGCCGGGGAAGCAGCAATGCTCATCGCGGTGCCGTAACAGATCCTTGAGGCTCTGCGAGGGCCGGTAGCGCCTTCGCTCGACATCTATCGCGGCGCCAGTCCATGGGTCGGTCAGCACGCGCTGGAACGAAGGCGCATCCTTTGCCAACACCAATGCGACCCCCAGTGGGATGGGGCCGTAGCCTTCCAGGTCAGCCACGGTCCTTGTAGGATCCGCCAGCATTTCCACCGCGGGAATCGTGATGGATACCCGTGGCTTGAGGGGCGTGCCTTCCCGGTCCGGCCAGCCGTTGAGGATGATGTCTGCAAAGGCGTCCGCTTCTATTTGCTCCCGGGTGCGGGGATCCTGCGGATCGTTATGCTGATCAGCTAGCCACTTCACGGAGTTCTTGATGGAATGAATCACTGCGGCACTGTTGTAGTACTTGAGGGTGGACATGCCATTTTCGTTATCCCATAGCGTGAGCTTGCGATTCTTTTCAGACTTCTTGTGCCTTTGTTCGGCGGCCTCCGGGCACATCCTGTCATGGAACCGGCGTGCGCGTTGGTATATCGCGTCATCAGACGCAGTCTTCGCCATGGGCAACAGCACGCGTTGCATCTGCATGATTTGTTCGGGGAGCAAGTCCTGCGAATACTTCACGATGTCATGCGCTGCCTTGGGCGTGATCTCTCCTGCAGCCAAAGCCGTGAGGGTTTCCTTGCAGGCGTAGCGAAGACCCTTGGCATAGAACATCCGCTTGCCTACCATGCGAGGGGTCTCACGCAGCGCGACAGCCGCTTCTGCGATGAAGTTGGAGTTGATGACCTGGTCACTGCCGCGGTCAACGCCATAGTATTGCGCACTTTTCCGAGCCTCGCGTTCCTCCTCCTCGGTAGTGGTCCCCGCGGTGGCGATCATATCGGCAAATGATTCACTGACTTGTTCTACTGAATCGGCCAGCAGCACAGATGTCATTGCATCGAGGGTGCTCTGAATGCGTTGGATCTTCTTCAGCCGTTCGAGGGCGTCGTCGGGGCCATTGAGCGGGCCCGCGTCGTAGAGCTCATCTGCCAATTGCTTCAGCGGACCATGGAACAGGTGATGTTCGAGATGGTCGCTGAATAACGAATCCTTGTGGGATTCTGTGCGAGTGCCAGCTGGGGGCAACGGTAGACGATGTTCATCATCGTCGTCATGGATGAAATCGGGTATAGCCATAGTTAATTATCCTGCCGGCAACAGACAGTTTGGCCCGGAAATCCGCGGAATGTGGAAGTATTCTCGAATATTTATTCGATTGTTATCCGGCGTCGAATGTTGCCACTGCGAACCACCGAATCCGGGGGCGCGTGGATTCGACTAGTGGGCAGCCGGGGATAGAATGAAACCATGAAGCATCATGGTGAATACAAGGTAGTCGGTGGCAAATTAGTCGTTGTAGATCTGGATACTTCCGATGGCGTGATCACCGAAGTGTCATTGAATGGCGACTTCTTCCTGGAACCAGATGATGCACTCGATGACTTGAATGATGCGCTACGCGGTTTGCCAGCGGACGCCAGCCACAGCACCATACGCAATGCGGTAACCGACAATCTGCGTGAAGGCGCAGTGATGTTCGGTTTTGACGAAGACGCCATCGCGCGCGTCGTCCGCCGCGCGCTGGGACACGCCACCAAGTGGGAAGACCACGAGTGGGAAGTCCTGAGCCCGGAGATCATTCCAATCACCGAGCAAGTGGCGCTGGATGAGGTGCTGACCCGGCAAATCGCCAAGGGGACCCGCAAGCCGACCATCCGTTTCTGGGACTGGAGCGAAGGTGCCGTCGTGATCGGATCCTTCCAGTCGCTGAAGAACGAAGTGGACATGGAGCAAGCCGAAAAGCACGGCATCCAGGTGGTTCGCCGCATTTCCGGAGGCGGCGCGATGTTCATGGAAGCTGGCAACTGCATTACCTACTCGCTCTACGCTCCTGAATCCCTGGTGGACGGCATGAGCTTTGCCGATTCCTACCCGTACCTGGACGCCTGGGTCATGGAAGCGCTGGAAAGCATCGGCCTGGAAGCGTACTACAAGCCGCTGAACGACATCGCGACCCCTGCCGGCAAGATCGGCGGCGCAGCGCAAAAGCGCCTGGCCAACGGTGCGATGCTGCACCACGTCACGATGAGCTACGACATCGACGCGGAGAAGATGACCCAGGTGCTGCGCATTGGCCGGGAGAAGATCTCCGACAAGGGCATCACCTCAGCGGTCAAGCGTGTGGATCCGCTGAAGTCGCAGACAAAGCTGGATCGCATGGAGATCATCAACGTCATGATGGACACCTTCGCCAAGCGCACCGGGGCCAAGCCGGCGCAGCTGGATGCCGAATCCCGTCTGGCGGCGAAGGAATTGGCCGAGGCCAAATTCGCTACCGCGCAGTGGACCGCGCGGGTTCCGTAGCGAGCCAAGATCCAAGGGCCTGTTCTCGATCAAGTTCGAGGCCAGGCCCTTGTTTTGCTTGAGGCCATGGTTGCTGTGGCCCTGCCATCTCCGCTGGGCCGGCCGGGTTCGGCCGCAGGGCAGACCCGCACTGGAACCAGTTGCGCCACCGGCAACGGCCTGCGGCTCTTGGCCGGCCCGCTGCGTGGATGAGCAGCGGGCCGGCTTCGGAGGGCCAGCGCCTAGCGGCTGGTGCGGCTGTAGGCCTGGGCCTTCAGCGAGCGTTCCAGTTCTGCGCGTTCCTCAAGCAGGATGCGCTTGAGGGCGGCCGGTGCGCTCTCATGGCGTTCCAGCCAGCTGGTCGCGGTAGCCAGTGCATGGTTCTGCTCGATGGCGCCCTGGAGATCCTGGTGCCCTGGATACAGCCCCTCGATCACGCGCGTGGCGAATTCCATGCCCATGGTCTCGAAGACCGGCAGGATCGCGGCCCAGTAGCGTTCCTCGAACGATGCCAGCAGGGCGGAGGAACCCATGGTGAAGCCAAGTGCGGTGGCCGAGAGGGCATCGTTGGACAGCTCTCCGTGTTCATCGCGCGCCATCAGCACGGTGTCGAAAGCGGTGTCCTTGGCCTGCGGGTCCGGGCGCGCCGCCAGCGCGGTGCGAACCGAATTCTGCGCCACGCTGGTGGGGTTGGCCTTGGCCGCTTCGTGCATGGACGCCTCGGCGGCCTCGTCGAGCCGGCCGGAAGCGGCCAGCGCGATGTAGGAACCCCACAGCAGCTGCTCATCGACGGTGACCTGGTAGGCATTGGGCTGCTCGCCCAGGAAGGCGTCGAGCACCTCCGGAGCCACGCCGGCACGGGCCAGGCGAACCAGGGTGCGCGCGGTGGTGGTCTGCTGGTCTCCGCCGGCCTCGAACCGGGTGAGCCACCCGGTGAGGGTTGCGGCGGCCTTCTGGCGCAGCTCCGCGCGCAGCTCGGGGGCAACGTACTTGGAAATCGAGGTGGCCAACTGGTCGGTAAGCACCCCGAAGACGCCCGCGTCGGTGACGGCGTGCGCGTGATCGAGGATCGCCTGCACGTAGCTTTGCGCATCCAAGGTGGCCGAACGCACCGCATCCCACAGCGACGCCCAGCAGGTGGCGCGGGGCAGCGAGTCGCCCAGGCCCGAGAGGTGGCCGAGCAAGGTGGCACGCGAAACCGGGTCGAATTCGATCAGCGCATAGGTCTCATCGCCGTCGTTGGGCAGCAGCAGATCCGGGATCCGGCGTCCGACCAGGAAGTCCAGGGCCGCCGATTCGCCGGAGAGCTCCACGTCCACCGAGTCGGTGCGCACCAGCTGGCTCCCGTCCAGCTGGTAGGCGCCGACCGAAAGCACATGCGGGCGGGCGATCTTCTGCCCGGTGACCGGATCGGTGCCCGACTGGATCAGCGATGCCGCGGTGATGGTGCCGTCGGCATCGGTGGTGTACTCGACGTGCAGCTTCGGCACGCCGCTGGTCTTCAGCCAGGCATCCGCCCACTGGCCCATATCGCGGCCGCTGGCCGCTTCGAGCGCTTCGAGGAAGTCATCCAGCGAGGTATTGCCGTAGGCGTGCTTGCGGAAGTAGGCGCGGGCGGCGTCGCGGAAGGCCTCGGCGCCGACAAAGGCGGCCAGCTGCTTGAGCACGCTGGCGCCCTTGGCGTAGGTGATGCCATCGAAATTCTGGTCCGCGGCCAGCAGGTCAGGGATGTCGGCCACGATGGGGTGGGTGGTGGGCATCTGGTCGGCCACGTAGGCCCAGGCCTTGCGGCGCGCCGCGAAGGTGGTCCACGCGGTGGTGAAGTCGGTGGCTTCGTCGTTGGCCAGGGTGCCGATGTAGTCGGCGAAGGATTCCTTGAGCCACAGGTCATCCCACCACTTCATGGTGACCAGGTCGCCGAACCACATGTGCGCCATTTCGTGCATCAGGGTGTTGCCGCGCTGCTCGTACTGGCCTTCGGTGGCATGCGAGGTGAAGACGTAGCGTTCGGTGAAGGTAACCAGGCCCGGGTTTTCCATGGCGCCGAGGTTGTACTCCGGCACGAACGCCGAGTCGTACTTGCCCCACGGGTAGGGGTAGTCGAACAGCTGGTGGTAGTAGTCCAGGCCCTGGCTGGTCAGCTTGATGATCTCGTCGCCGTCGAAGTGCCCGGCCAGCGAGGCGCGGCAGGTGGCGGCCATCTCGATGCTCAGCTCTTCGCCGTCATCCAGCCGCTGGAGGTGCTCGCCGCGCACCACGTGGTACGGTCCGGCCAGCACCGCGGTGATGTAGCTGGAGATCGGGGGAGTCGGGGCGCAGGCCACGGTCTTGGTGCCGTCATCGTGCAGTACCTCATCGACGATCGGCTGGTTGCTGGCCAGATGCCAGGTTGCCGGGCCGGTGAGGGTGAAGCGGTAGCTGGTCTTCAGGTCGGGCTGCTCGAAGCAGGCGAAGACCCGGCGCGCCTCGGAAGGCTCGAACTGGGTGTAGAGGTAGGTTTGCCCATCCTGCGGATCCACGAAGCGGTGCAGCCCCTCGCCGGAGCGCGAGTAGATCGCCCGCCCGGTGATCTTCACGGTGTTCGGCACGTCGGTGCGCAGCTGGTCGAGGTAGATGCGTGCATCGAGCACTGCGGATTCCAGGTCGATCGCGGTGCCGTTGACCAGTACCTCGTCCACGGATTCGTGGATGAAGTCGATGAAGGCCGCCGAATCCTTGGAGCTGAAGTTCAGCGTGGTGATCGAGCTGAAGCTGGTGGCTGTGCGATCGGTGGCATTGGAAAGATCGAGCTGGACCTCGGCGAAGTGCCATTCGATATTCCGTGCGCGCCAGGCCGCTTCGTCGCGCCTGAGGTTTTCATTGGGTGCATAGCGTTGAAGTGTGTCCACCACCCCAGCTTAGCTGTGAAAGGAATGCTTTAGGGTTCTTTTTGCTAAACTTCCCGGCTCGCCAGCAGGGCGCGAATGCCGTGGAAGTGCTCGGAGATCAGCTGCCGGGCGGTTTCCACGTCCTTGGCGCGTACCGCGTCGAGGATATCGCGGTGGTCCTGGGCGGTCTTGGCCGGCTGGGTGATTTCCAGATCGGAGTCGATCGCATCGTAGATGGTGCGGTAGACATCCCAGAACACTCCGAGCAGGTTGGTCAGCAGCTGGTTGCCCAGCGGCTCGAAGAGGATGCGGTGGAAGGCCTTGTCCTGCTCGACGAAGGTCTCCTCGCGCGCCGCGTGCTGCTCCATCTGGCTTACGCACTGCTCCAAGGCCTCCAGGTGCTCGTCGGTGACCGCGCGGATGGCCAGGCCGATCAGGCCGGTTTCCAGTGCCTGGCGGACATCGACCAGCTCACTGGCCTCATGACCATGGTGGCGCAGCGACATCTGCCCGCGGAAGGCGAGGGAGTCATGCAGGGCGTTGAGGTTTTCCTGGGCCACGAACATGCCGAAACCGTGGCGGGTGTCGATGATGCCCAGGGCCTGGAGCACCTTGATCGCCTCGCGCAGGGAGTTGCGCCCCACACCCAGCTCGGCCATGAGTTCCTGCTCGGTGGGCAGCGGGTCCCCGGGCAGCAATCCGCGTTCCAGGATCAGCGCGGTGATGTCATTGGTCAGCGCGCGCAGGCGGGCACGGGCATCTGATCGGCGGGCTGGCATCGTGCTCAACGGATCCTGCTTTCCTCGGCGGGCGGAGAAGTTCATGTGACGCAGTTGACCATGCGGCGTGACGTCCACTACAGTCTAGACCATAGATCGGACATCCTACGTCCTACAACACTCACTCATTTTCCTGGAGGTGGCAAGAATGGCTTTGAACGAAGTAGCCAACAAGCCCTTTGCACGACGAGATTTCCTGAAGATCACCGGCATGGTTGGCGCTGCTGCGGCATTCTCGGCCAGCCTGGCCGCCTGCTCCCCAGGAGCCAGCGGTGGCGCGGGCAGCACCGCAGCTGCCGGCACGGGCACCATCGAGGCAGGCATTTCCTACGCCCTGTCCACCGGTTTCGACCCGATGACCTCCTCCGGCGCGACCCCGTTCGCCGCCAACATGCACATCTTCGAAGGCCTGGTGGACCTGCACCCGGCCACCCGCGAACCCTACCTGGCGCTGGCAGCGGCAGAACCGAAGCAGATTGACGACACCAGCTGGGAAATCACCCTGCGCGACGGGGCCACCTTCCACAACGGGGAAGCGGTCACCATCCAGGACGTCGTCTACTCCTTCGAGCGGGTGCTGGACACCGGCAACGCCTCGCTGTTCGCCCAGTTCATCCCCTTCATCAAGTCGGTGAAGGCCAAGGACGAGAAGACCGTGGCGTTCACGCTGAACTACGCCTTCCCGCTGTTCCCGACCCGCATCTCGGTGGTCAAGATCGTGCCGAAGGCCGTGGCTTCCAAGGACCAGGCCGCCTTCGACGCCGCACCGATCGGCACCGGCCCGTACAAGCTGGTCTCGGCCACCAAGGACGACAAGATCGTCTTCGAGAAGTTCGAGGACTACAACGGCAAGTACCCGGCGACCGCCAGCGGCATGACCTGGTTCCTGCTCTCCGACGCGGCCGCCCGCGTGACCGCCATGGAATCGGGCCGCGTGCAGGCCATCGAGGACGTTCCGTACCTCGACATGGACCGCCTGGCCTCGAAGGCCACGGTGAAGAGCGCCGATTCCTTCGGCCTGCTGTTCCTGATGTTCAACTGCGCCAAGAAGCCATTCGACAACGCCCTGGTCCGCCAGGCACTGCACTACGGCCTGGACACCGAGTCGATCATCAGCACCGCGTTGCTGGGCAACGCCAAGGCTGCCAGCTCCTATGTGCAAGAAAGCCACCCGCAGTACATCAAGGCGGACACGGTCTACGGCTACGACGAGGCGAAGGCCGCGGCGCTGCTGGCCGAAGCCGGCGTGGACAAGCTGGAATTCGAGCTGCTGACCACCGACACCTCGTGGGTCAAGGACATCGCCCCGCTGATCCTCGAATCCTGGAACAAGATCCCGGGCGTGAAGGTCACCATGAAGAACCTGCAGTCCGGCGCGCTGTACACCGACAACGTGGACAGCGGCACCTTCTCGGTGGTGGCCGCCCCGGGCGACCCATCGGTCTTCGGCAACGACCTGGACCTGCTGATGAGCTGGTTCTACCGAGGCGATGTCTGGCCGAAGAACCGCTTCCGCTGGAACGATACGTCCGAATACAAGGAGCTGCAGAAGCAGCTGGACGCGGCCATCCAGACCGATGATTCGAACAAGGCCATGGCGGCGTGGGGCAAGGCGATCAACATCGTCGCCGACCAGGCCCCGCTCTACCCGGTGCTGCATCGCCAGCTGCCATCGGCCTGGGACGAAAACGCGCTGGAAGGCTTCGCGCCGCTGCCAACCACCGGCATCTCCTTTGTCGGCGTGAACCGCAAGGCCTAGCCGGCCCCGGCCCCGCGCAGCAGGCCGGGAGGCACGGCACCCACGCCGTGCCTCCCGGCCCGCACAGCGCAATGACCTGCACACTTCGATACTCGACGGAGCTACTCCATGGGGAATTTCCTCAACCTGCTCTTACGCCGCCTGGCCGCGCTGCCGGTGATGGTCCTTGGCATCTCCGCCATGGTCTTCATCATCATGAAGCTGGCCCCGGGCGATGAAGCCACCTCCGCGCTGGGCGAGGGCGCCTCCGAGGCCGCCAAAGAGGCCTACCGCGAGGAACGCGGCCTGAACGACGCGCTGGTGGTCCAGTACATCAGCTTCATCGGCCGGCTCATCCGCCTGGACTTCGGCCTGACCACCCCGCCAGCCCAATCGGTCTCCCAGATGATCGCCGGCGCATTCCCGCTGACCTTGCAGCTGACCTTCCTGGGCGTGGTCATCGCCGTGGTCATCTCGCTGGCCTTCGGCCTGCTCGGTGCACTGTACCGCGATGGCTGGCCGGACCAGCTGGTCCGCATCTTCTCCATCGCGGCGATCGCCACCCCGTCCTTCTGGCTGGGCATCCTGCTCATCCAGTGGTTCGCCCTGGGTTCCAGCCCGCTGTTCCCCTCCGGAGGAGCGGCCCCCGAAGGATCGGGCCCGGGCACCTGGCTGCTGCATATGGCACTGCCGGCCCTGGCCCTGGCCATCCCGGTCTCCGCCTCGCTCACCCGCGTGGTGCGCACCTCGATGGTCGAGGAACTGGACCGCGACTACGTGCGCACCGCCATCGGCAACGGCGTGCCGCGCGGCGAAGTGATCTCCAAGAACGTGCTGCGCAACGCCCTGGTCACCCCGGTGACCGTGCTCGGGCTGCGCATCGGCTACCTGCTGGGCGGTGCGGTGGTCATCGAGATGATCTTCTCCCTGCCCGGCATGGGACAGCTGATCATGAACGGCATTACCAACAAGGACACCAACCTGGTCCAGGGCGTCACGCTGACCATCGCGATTACCTTCGTGCTCGTGAACATCATCGTCGACTTGCTCTACCTGCTGATCAACCCACGAATTAGGACGGTGTAGGGATGAGCATCATGGCCCCACGCAACAACCTCGTGAACCGCCTTTCCGATTCCGGTGCCCGCTTCAAGGCGCTGCCGGCAGGCTCCAAAATCGCCTTGGCCTTCCTGCTGGCCATTGCCGCGGTGGCCCTCTTCGCCCCGCTGATCGCCCCGCACGACCCGCTGGCTACCGGAATCCCGGCGCAGAAGCCGAGCGCCGAGCACTTCTTCGGCACCGACCGGCTGGGCCGCGACATCTACTCGCGCCTGCTCTTCGGCGCCCAAGCCTCGCTGCTGGTCGGTCTGGGGTCGGTAGCGCTGGCACTGGTCATGGGCGGGCTGCTCGGCGCGCTGGCCGCCACCAGCGCCAAATGGGCCAATGAGACGATCATGCGCATCATGGACATGGTGATGGCTTTCCCGGGCATTGCCCTGGCCGCCGCGCTGCTGGCTTCGCTGGGCAACACCTTGCCGGTGATCATCTTGTCCATCGCGATCATCTACACCCCGCAGATCGCCCGGGTGGTCCGTGCCAACGTGCTGGCCCAATGGGGCGAGGACTATGTGCGCGCCGAACGCGTGATCGGCGCCGGGCGCTTCTACATCCTGGGCACCCACGTGCTGCGCAACTGCGCGGCCCCGGTGATGGTCTTCGCCACCGTGATGGTGGCCGACGCGATCATCCTCGAAGCATCCCTGTCCTTCCTCGGTGCAGGCATCCAGGACCCGGCCCCGAGCTGGGGCAACGTGATCTCCTACGGCCGCACCCTGGTGCTCAACGGCGCGTGGTGGGCGACCACCTTCGCCGGCCTGGTGATCCTGCTGACCGTGCTGGCGCTGAACATGCTGGCCGAAGGCATGACCGATGCGCTGGTGAACACCAAGGGCTCGGCCAGGAAGCAGGCGAAGAAGAACGGCGAACCTGCGCTGGCCAAGGCCAAGGCGGCCGCGGACCCGCAGGCCGCCGAGCGGCTGCGCGGGGAACTGGACCTGCTGGCAGCGGCCGAGGCCCAGCGCACCGACCGCCTGGTGCTCGATACCTCCCAGGGCGCGCCGCGCACCATCCTGGAGGTCAAGAACCTGTCCATCCGCTTCCCGGAGCGCTACGGGGACACCCCGATCGTGCAGGATGTCTCCTTCGCGGTGCGCGAGGGCGAAACCATGGCGCTGGTGGGCGAATCCGGCTGCGGCAAGTCCATCACCTCGCTGGCCATCATGGGGCTGCTGCCGGGGAGCGCCCAGCTCTCCGGTTCCATCACCTTCGAGGGCCGGGAACTGCTGCCGGCCACCTCCGATGGCGGCACCCGGGCCGGGGACGACAAGGTCTACAAGGGCCTGCGCGGCGAGCAGATCGCGATGGTCTACCAGGACGCGCTGTCCAGCCTGAACCCCTCGATGCTCATCGGCGACCAGTTGCGCCAGCTCACCCGCCGCGGCGGACGCAAGACCCCCGAGGAATTGCTCGCCCTGGTCAAGCTGGACGCCAAGCGCACCCTGCGCTCCTACCCGCATGAGCTCTCCGGCGGCCAGCGCCAGCGCGTGCTGATCGCCATGGCCCTCTCGCGCAGCCCCAAGCTGGTGGTCTGCGACGAGCCGACCACCGCGCTGGATGTCACCGTGCAGAAGCAGGTGGTCGACCTGCTCAACGAGCTGCGCGAGCAGCTGGGCTTCGCGATGGTCTTCGTCTCCCACGACCTGGCACTGGTGGCCTCGCTGGCCCACCGGGTCACCGTGATGTACGCCGGCCAGGTGGTGGAGTCCGGTCCGATCAGCGAGGTGCTCTCTGACCCGCATCACGAATACACCCAGGGCCTGCTCGGCGCGGTGCTCTCCATCGAGTCGAAGGCGCAACGCCTGCACCAGATCCCGGGCACCGTCCCCAGCCCGTACGATTTCGCCGCCGGCGACCGCTTCGCCGAGCGTTCGCAGCGTGCCGGCGCCGACCCGGACCAGCACCTGTCCTTCGTCCCGGTGGACGCCGGCAGCGAGCACCGCTGGGCCAGCCACCAGGGCAATGGCAGCCACCTTCAAGGAGCCAGCAAATGAGCAACGCGATCATCGAGCTGCAGGATATCCACGTGCACCACAAGATCCGCGGCGGCAAGCTGTTCTCCCCGCGCCTGATCAAGGCCGTCAACGGGGTGGACTTCGCGGTGCGCCGCGGGCAGACCGTGGGCATCGTGGGCGAATCCGGTTGCGGCAAGTCCACCCTGGCCTCGGTGCTGGTGGGACTGCAGGAACCCACCAGCGGGCAGGTGCTGTTCAACGGCAAGCCGGTGGGCAAGCGCAACGCCGCAGGCCGCAAGGAGTTCGGGCGCAGCGTGGGCGTGGTCTTCCAGGACCCGGGCACCGCGCTGAATCCGCGCATGTCGATCATGGACACGCTCACCGACCCGCTGCGCGTGCATGGCATCGGCAGCGATGCTTCGCGCAAGGCCAAGGCGCTGGAACTGCTTGAGGTGGTGGGCCTGCCGGCTTCGGCGGCCTCGGCCCTGCCCAGCCAGGTCTCCGGCGGCCAGCGCCAGCGCGTGGCCATCGCCAGGGCGCTGGCCCTGGAACCTGCGGTGATCGTGGCCGATGAGCCCACCAGCGCGCTGGATGTCTCGGTGCGGGCGCAGGTGCTGAACCTGCTCACCGACCTGAAATCCGAGCTGAACCTGGGCATGGTGTTCATCTCCCACGATATCCAGACCGTGCGCTATGTTTCGGACACCATCTGCGTGATGAACTCCGGGCAAATCGTCGAGCGAGGCGATGCCGCACAGGTATTCGACGCGCCCACCAATGACTACACCCGCACCCTGTTGGGTGCTGCCCCGGCACTGCTGGAGCACTAACCAATCGCCGCAATTGCGGCACCTAGAGAAAGACCGAATCCCCGTGGCTTACACGAACAACCCGAAGTACTCCGGCGTCATCCCGCCGGTCATCACCCCGCGCACCGCCGATGGCGCCATTGACGCCGCCGGCCTGGACGCCGTGGTGGAACACCTGATCGACGGGGGAGTGGCCGGCCTGTTCGTGCTCGGTTCCTCCGGCGAGGTGCCTTACCTGGCCAATGCCGAACGCGACGCGGTACTCGCCCGGATCGTGGCCGCCAACGCTGGCCGCGTGCCGGTGCTGGTCGGTGCCAGCGAGCAGACCACCGCCCGCGTCATCGACGAGGGCCAGCGCCTGATCGCCCTGGGCGCCGACGCGCTGGTGGTCACCACCCCGTTCTATGCCATCTCCAACGGCCCGGAGATCGAAGCGCACTTCACCGCCATCCACGACACCCTGCAGGTCGACATCTTCGCCTACGACGTGCCGGTGCGCACCCACCACAAGCTGCCGCTGGATGTGGCCATCCGGCTGGCGCAGTCCGGCGCCATCGTGGGCGTGAAGGACTCCTCGGGCGACGACGTGTCCTTCCGCCAGCTGCTGCTGGCCACCAAGGACATCGAGGGCTTCTCGGTGTTCACCGGCCATGAGGTCGTCGTCGACGGGGCACTGCTGGGCGGAGCCCACGGCGTGGTCCCGGGCCTGGGCAACGTGGACCCAGCCGGCTACCGCCGCCTGTTCGAGAAGGCAGTGGCCGGCGACTGGGCCGGCGCCGCGGCCGAGCAGGACCGCCTGGCCCGCGTCTTCGACATCGTCTACACCCCCGATGCTTCCCGGGTGTCGCCAGGGGCTGCGGGCCTGGGCGCCTTCAAGACCGCCCTGGTGGAACTGGGCATCATCTCCAATAACGCCATGAGCGCCCCGATGGCGTCGCTGGATGCCTCCGAGGCCGCCTCGATCCGCGGGATCCTGGCCGAAACCGGCCTGCTGCCGGTGGCCGCCAAGTAGGCCCTGGCCCAGTGCAAGAACAACTAGCAGGCGCCGGCGAGGTGCTCGCCCTGGATCTGGGCGGCACCAAGATCGCCGGCGCCGTAGTGCGCCGCGATGGCACCATCACCGCGCGCAGCCAAGCACCCACACCGGCCCGCGAAGGCTCCGCCGCGATCATCGCGGCCATGGCCGGCGTGGTGCAGCAGCTGCGCGGTGCATGCTCGGCGCAGCCGGCCGGGTTGGGTATCGGCGCCGCCGGGGTCATCGACCCGGAAACCGCGAAGGTGGTATCGGCCACCGATACCCTGGCGGGCTGGGCCGGCACCGACATGGCAGCCGAACTGGGATGGCTCACCGGTTTAGCGGTGCGCGCGGTCAATGACGTGCACGCCCACGGTTTGGGCGAGGCCCGCTTCGGCGCAGGCCGGGGAACCGGCCAGATGATGCTGTTGGCCATCGGCACCGGAATCGGCGGAGCCTACCTGCACGGCGGCCAGCTGGTCACCGGCTTCCACCACGTGGCCGGGCATATGGGGCACATCGATTCGGCCTACGCCACCGGGCTGGAATGCTCCTGCGGACGCACCGGGCATGTGGAGGCGATCGCCGCCGGGCCCGCGATCCACCGGCACTACCAGCGCTTGGCCGGCAACCCGCAAGTGCGCGACACCCAGGCGGTGACCGCGCTGGCCGAAGCCGGCGACGCATTGGCCTATCGGGCATTGCATACCGGAGGCCTGGCCGCAGGCGCCGCCGCCGGATCGCTGGCCAACGTGCTGGACCCGCAGAAAATCGTCATTGCCGGCGGGATGGCCGGGGCGGGGAAGATCTGGTGGGAGGGTCTGCGCGAGGGCTTCGCCGCCAGCGCCATCGACCTGGTGCGGGGCACCGCGCTGGAACCTGCCCGTTTGGGAACCGATGCCGCCCTGATCGGGGCGGCCAGCCTATTCTGGCCACAAGACTAAGAGGAGAAAGACATGTTGCTTTCGGCAGCAGCACTGCAAGCCCTGCGCGGACGGCTGATCGTTTCGGCGCAAGCCTATCCGGGGGAGCCGATGCGCCACCCGCAGACCATGGCGCAGGTGGCTGCCTCGGCGGTGATCGGAGGCGCCGGCGCGGTGCGCGTGCAGGGCATCGCGGATATCCAATTCACTCGTTCGGCCGTCGAGGTGCCGGTCATCGGGCTGTTCAAGGACGGCCATGAGGGCGTGTTCATCACCCCCACCATCCACCACGCCTTGGCGGTGGCCAACGCCGGGGCGCACATCGTGGCCCTGGACGGCACCCGCCGCGAACGGCCCGACGGCAAGAGCCTGGAACAAACCATTAGCGCGGTCCACGAACGGTCTGCCGCCTTGGTAATGGCCGACTGCGGGTCGCTGGACGACGCGCTGGCTGCCGCGCAGGCCGGGGCCGATCTGATCGGCACCACGCTGGCCGGCTACACCGGGGAACGGGACAAGACCGAGGGGCCGGACCTTGAGCTGCTGGGGCAGATCGCAGCAGCGGGCCTGGAGCCGCCATTGATTGCCGAGGGCCGGATCCACACCCCGGCGCAGGCCAAAGCCGCGCTGGATGCCGGCGCGTTCGCCGTGGTGGTGGGCACCGCGATCACCCATCCGGCGAGCATTACCGGATGGTTCGACGCCGCCCTGCGAGGCTAGGCGTTTTCTTCGTGGCTGGTAACTGGCCTACGCTTAAGCGCAGAACCTAATTCCTGCAGATTCGGAGAATCACCCCGTGGACGTCTTTATCAAGGGCCCTTCCAAGCGCGATGTAGCCGGCATGAAAGCGGCCTTCGGCGAGGTGGAAGCCGGGGACGTGATCTCGGTGCTCTACAAGACCGCCCGCTTCGGCAACTTCCTGATCACCGGTGCCGCGCACGCCACGGTGCTCGACGACGTCATGGTCGGCGGGCTGAACGCGGCCGCTGCCAAGAAGAAAGCCAAAGACGCCGACGGCGGCGAAACCATGGCCCGCCAGCCTGATAAGGACGTGCGCTCATTCCCCGCAGTCTTCGAAGGCGAGTTCGCCCCGGAAGACGTTGAAGTTTCCGAGCTGTCCCACGGCGATTTGGTTGCCGCATCCTTCAGCCAGGAACCCTACGGTGATTTCGTGATTACCGGCGTGGTCACCGAGGCCGAAAATGATCGCGGCTACCTGATGGTCGGTCCGTGGATCCTGCAAACCGCCGACGGCGCGCCGCCGCGGTTGCTGTCGGTTCAGCGCGTGGCGGCCAACGGCACGCACGTGGCCCCGGTGCCTACGCGCCGCGGCCTGGTCGAGGTAGACGGACTGTAGCCAGCAAAGAGTTCAACAGGCCCCGGTGGATGAAATTATTTTTCATTCACCGGGGCCTGTGCCCTTATTTGGGTCGTTGGGGTGCAGCGAACTGATTATTGCTTTCAAAACCTACGAGGCGCGCGCATGATTATGACTAACTTAGCCAAGTGAATCGGCCCGTGTTTCGTGCCGCTTGTATCTTGGGCTGTCCAGACGGACTCAGGATGTGTCTTATTTGTCCTTCCTCATCGCTACGATCCGAATATGGATAAGTTTATGGACTCAATCGGGCAGCTGCGTTTGAGCCGGAAGTTCAACTGGTTTAACGCCACCGAGCTTGATGCCTTCTTGGAGGATGAAGTGGCTCCGGAGGAAATCTGGTGGGGCACCAGCCGGCATGACGAGCTGCATAAGCTCGAATCGGTGGCCCAGATCCCCTCAATATTGCGCATGGTGCGTGAATGGGGAGAAAACTATTCCTTTGAAAACAATCCGATGACCAAGTATGCCCAAGGCACCAAGCTTTCTGATGGGAACTACACTTTGGAGCTCGCTGTCGTTGGCCATCAGGCATGCAACATCAGGGTCGGCTACGGTGCCGACCCGGACTCTCTGTCGAGCCATCCTGATACGGACATGGAATTCGAAGGCCCACAATCCTTGAACATCGCCCAGGTCACCGAAGTGCTCGGCCAGTGGTTGCTAGGCCGAGGTCTTCCCGCCGGGTATGGCGGCAGCATCCATATCTACGGGTAGCCCACAACGCTGAAAACGGTACTGGGAAGCCTTCTGGCATCCTGAGTACGAGGACCATGCCGCGACGCTGGCAAATGCCTTGCCGGTCGAAAAGGAGTTGATGATCGCAGGCACTGTCCTCGACCAACGGACCTCGCAGCCCTACGAAGACCAGGTATGTTGGTTAGCTCTTCGCATTGGACCTAGCCGCGCAGCACCTGGCCGATGATCTCCACTCCCTGGCTGAAGGCTCCGGGATTCGGGCCGGCAAAGTTCAACCGCAAAAAGCGTCCGGTCGGCTCGGCAGGGAACCAGCTGTCGCCGGCCGCGATCGCTACACCGCGCAGCTCGCAGTCGCGCACCAGCTGTGCCGGATTAGCTGTATCGGGCAGCCGTACCCAGAGGTTCAGCCCGCCTCGGGGGATCTGTTCAACCTGGGCTTCGGGCAGATGCTGCGCCAAAGCATCCAGGACCAGGTCCCTGCGGGTTGCCAGCTGCTGGCGCACGGAGCGCAAATGGGTGCGCCACCCGGGTTGCGTGACCACATCCAATGCGACCGCTTGCAGCGGGCCGCTGACATACATCGATTGCGCTTGGTTGTCGGCCAGGATCCGTTCACGTGCCGGGCCCCTGGCAATTACCCCGGCCACGCGCACTGCAGGGGAAACGCTCTTGGTCAGGGATCGCAGATACACCACATGGCCGCTGTCATCACGGGCGGCGACCGGTGAAGAATCCACGTCGATCCCGAAATCCTTGGCCCAGTCATCTTCCACCAGGAACGCGCCGCGATGCTTCAGGATCTCCAGTACCCGCAGCGAAACCTCGGGCGACCAGCGGGCGCCGGTGGGGTTGGCGAAATTCGGGTGCGCGTAGAAAGCGCGAGCCCCGGTTTGCTCGAAAGCACGGTCCAATACCTCGGTGTCCGGACCGTGCGGCCCAGCGGGAATGGGGATGAGCTGCACGCCGACCTGCGCGGCAGCCAGGATGGCGCCCCAGTAGGTGGGGGATTCGATGAGCATCGGCTTTCCGGACCCAACCAGCGAGCGGAAGATCGACCCCAGTCCGCTTTGGCTGCCCGGGAGCACGACAACATCGCTGGCCGCCGGGGCGCTCAGTCCCGGCGCGGTGATCGCCCCGAGTTCGCTGGCGAACCAGCTTTGCAGCTCCGGCAATCCCGCGGCTTCGGTGCGCTGGAGCACGGCGTCGCTGCGTGCAACTCGGGCGAAGGCGCTGCGCACCAGGCGTTCAGGCAGCAGCTCGCGATCCGGGTATCCAGAATGCAAGGAGATGACGTCATTGGGTGTCGCCCGCTGGGCGGCGGCCAACTCCGGCAACGGGCGATGGACGACCCCCAGCGCGGCGGTTTGCCAGGCGTAGTCGTGCGCCCGGGCTACCGGTTGCTTGCGGATGAAGGTGCCGATACCGGGGCGTGACTCAACGACGCCTTGGCCGATGAGCGTGCGCAAAGCCTTTTGCACCGTGACCGGGCTGACTTCGTGTTCCGCCACCAGAGCACGCGTGGAGGGCAACTGGCTCCCGGCAGGGGCTGCCGCAATCCACTCTTGGAGTTTCGCAACCACACGCTCACTGCTACTGTTAAACATGAAGCTACATAGTACCGCTACTGTCAATAATCGACAACCGCTATCCACCCCGGGTGCCGGACTGCTCTGGGGGCTACTGGGCGTTCTCGCTTTCTCCTTCACCGTGCCCTTCACCCGCATCGCCGTAGAGCACGGCCACCTGCATCCGCTGTTTGCCGGTGCAGGGCGATCGGTGATCGCCGCAGCGCTAGCCATCGCCGCACTCTGGTTGACCGGCCAGAAATTTCCTACGCGGCCGCAATGCTGGCGGCTGCTTGTCGTCGCCGGGGGAGTCGTCGCCGGGTTTCCGCTGCTGACCTCTTTTGCAATGACCTCGGCTCCGGCCAGCCACGGTGCGGTAGTCATCGCCATCTTGCCTGCGGCGACGGCAGTTGCCGCAGTGCTGCGCACCAAGGAACGCCCGAGCACCAGGTTCTGGATTGCGGCAGCTGCCGGGGCACTGGCCGCCCTGGCTTTTGCGGCTGTGCAAGGTGGCGGGCTGGGCGGGCTGCACGGAGCAGACCTGCTGCTTTTCGGCGCCGTACTGGCTTGCGCTATCGGCTACGCGGAAGGCGGCCTGCTCTCGCGCGAGCTCGGCTCGTGGCAAACCATCTCCTGGGCGCTGGTTCTCGCATCTCCGGTGATGCTGACGCTCGCCACCGTCTCAGCGGTCCAGCACCCGCCCACGGCGACACCCGGCGAGTGGGCCGCCTTCGCCTATCTCGGTGTCGTGAGCATGTTCTTGGGCTTCATCGCGTGGTACCGGGGATTGGCCATCGGGCCGATGGCGCAGGTGAGCCAGGTGCAATTGGCGCAACCGGTGATGACCATCTGCTGGGCGGGCTTGCTGCTGCACGAATCCATCGGTTGGCCCACCGTTGTGGGCGGATGCGCGGTCATCCTCTGCGCACTGCTCGCCGTAAGATCGAGGAACCAGCGCATCATTAAGGAGAACGGATCATGAGCTTGGCAGCGAAGAATAACGCGGCGCTGGCAACTGCGTGGACCGGGCTCAGCGCCTTCCCGCTCACGCCCTTGCGCGATGACCGGCTCGACGAGCCGGCATTCATTGGCCTGGTGCAGCGGCTAGTGCGGGCCGAGGTGGATTCGATCACCGTGCTGGGCTCAACTGGCTCGTATATGTACCTGGATCGCGCCGAGCGCCGGCGCGTCATCGAGCTGGCCGTGCAGCATGCGGACCGGATCCCGGTGCTTGCTGGCGTGGGTGCGCTGCGCACTTCCCGCGTCCTGGAACATATTGGCGATGCCCGGGACGCCGGTGCCGTCGGCGTGCTGCTGGCCCCGGTGGGCTATCAGCAGCTGAATGACGATGAGGTCTTCGCTTTGTTCAAGGCGGCCAGTGAACACAGCGAGTTGCCGGTCATTGTCTACGACAATCCCCGGACCACCCACTTCGCCTTCAGCAACCGGCTCTACGGGCGTATCGCGCAGCTGCCCGGGATCGTGTCAATCAAGATTCCCGGGGTTCCGGCCGATCCGGTGCAGGCCAAGGAGCATGTGGCCGCAATTCGTGCGGTGCTGCCCGAACACGTGGGTATCGGCGTATCGGGCGACGCTTTAGGGGCAGCTGGCCTGATCGCAGGATGCAACGCGTGGTTTACCGCGGTGGGCGGAACCGTTCCGGCTCCGATGGTGGCAATAACCCGTGTCGTGCAGGCAGGAGACCCGCAAAAGGCGTTGGCGATCTCAGCGAGACTGGAGCCGCTGTGGGAGCTGATGGCACACTGCGGCGGGAGCCTTAGGGTCAGTGCCGCCATCGCCGAGCATTTCGGCTGGGTAGCTGAAGATTGTTTGCCGCTGCCGGTTCAGGCGGTGAGCCCGAAAGAGCGGGAGCTGGTAGCCAAGGTGGTGGACGAGCTTTCACTGGGGGCTGGCTAGTTTGCCGGTGCCAAAAGGCAGCGGCGATCTGGTTCGCCGCCGTCCCTCGGGGTAGGCTGTGGCGTACCTTCGAGCGAAAGCGAACCGATTCCCATGCCGCGACCCATTCGATTCGACCATGTAGGCATCACCGTTGCCGACCTCGAGATGGTGACCGGCTTCTTTGTCAGCCTGGGGCTGGAAGTGGAAGGCCGGGCGAACGGGCTTGAAGGCGAGTTCCTGGAGACCGTCTGCGCTGTGCCCGACTCGCGCACGAATATCGTGATGCTCAAGGCTCCCGGATCCAATGTGGGAATCGAGCTGTCGAGTTTCGAAAGACCAGCGCACCTGCCGGGAAACCGTGCGGCGATGGCCAATGAATTGGGACTGCGTTCGATCGCTTTCGAGCTCGATGACCTGCAGGCCACGGTGGATGACTTGAACCAGCACGGCTATCCGCTGATCGGCGGCATCGGACACTATGAAGGCGTGTGGAAAATGGCATACATTCGCGGACCTGAGGGGATCATTGTGGCGCTGGCCCAGCGCTTGAACGGTTAACCACCCGATGCCCGCACCCAGAATGCTTTGGGATACGGGCATCGGCGTGGCTACGGGTTAGCCCTTGGCTTTCTGCAGCGACTTTTCGCTGACCGGCGCGTCATCGCTGGCGCGCAGCTTGCGGAAGTACTCCATGGCCTCGTCCTGGCGCTCGGCTTCGACGCCCGAGGAGATGTCCGCGCGCAGGTGGTCCTGGGTGTAGGCGAAGGCCTCGACCAGGTCCTGTGCGTGCGGGCGCAGGCGGGCGAGCAGGCGGTTGAGGTAGCCGGGCAGGGTGCGGGCACGCTGCATGGAGAGCAAGCCGTGGGACAGGTACCAGCCCAGGTCGTCTTCGACCAGGCTCAGGGCGAAGACATCGCGCAGCCAGGTCAGCACCTCCTTGGTGGCAGCATCGCCGGTCTGCTCCAACGCGGCGGTGAACGCTTCCCAGCGCAAGAGCTGGCCGTGGTCGCGTGCCGCGGAGATCAGCAGGTCCTGGTTCTCGTTGAATGCCGCGGCGCCCTTGGCCTTGTCCTTGCCGGCAGCACGCAGGGCGCCGGCAACTTCGGCCACCTTGGTGTTGATGCGGTCGGTGAGCAGGGCACGCTGGTTCTCCGGGTCCTTGAAGAAGTTGGCGCTCTTGCGCTCATCGGAGATATCGGCGAAAGCCTGGCCGACGCTGCGCAGGCCCGAACGGTGCAGCGCAGTGGTGCCCACCTGCTTGGCCACGTACAGAGCCATCGCGCCGGTGTCCAGCTTGCGGAATTCGGCGGCGTAGTCGGTGAGCAGGCGCTTGCCCACCAGCTGCAGCAGCACGTTGTTATCGCCCTCGAAAGTCACGTAGACATCGAGGTCAGCGTAGAGCTGGGTGAAGCGATTCTTGGCGATGTACCCGGCGCCACCGCAGGCCTCGCGGGCCTCCTGCAAGGTGTCCAGCGCATCCCAGGTGCTCAGCGGCTTCAATGCAGCGGCCAGGGTTTCCAAATCCTGGCGGTCCGTGTCGGTGTCTTCGCGGCCGGAGAAGACCGCGTCGAACTTCTCCAGCAGCCCATCGTGGGCGAAGGAGGCAGCGTAGGTGCGGGCCAGGCGGGTGAGCAGCCGGCGCTGGTGGCGCTGGTAGTCCAGCAAGGTGGTTTCCTCGGTGTCCGAGGTGGAGTTGAACTGGCGGCGCTGGTTGCCGTAGGTGATCGCGATCTGCAGGGCGATCTTCGAGGCGTTGGTGGCGGCGCCGTCCAGCGAGACGCGGCCCTGGACCAGGGTGCCGAGCATGGTGAAGAAGCGGCGTCCCGGGGAGGGAATCGGCGAGGAATAGGTGCCGGTTTCATCCACGTTGCCGTAGCGGTTGAGCAGGTTGGTGCGCGGCACGCGGACGTTGGTGAAGTGCAGCCGGCCGTTATCGATGCCGTTCAGCCCGCCCTTCAGCCCGTCATCTTCGCCTCCGATGCCTTCAAGGAAGTTGCCTGCTTCATCGCGGATCGGCACGTAGAAGCAGTGCACGCCGTGGTTCACGCCCTTGGTGATCAGCTGCGCGAAGACGGTGGCGGCCTTGCCGTGCAGGGCGGCGTTGCCCAGGAATTCCTTCCAGGCGGCCTTGAACGGAGTATGGATGACGAACTCATCGGTGGCTTCGTCGTAGGTAGCGGTGGTGCCCACCGCGGCCACGTCGGAGCCGTGGCCGATTTCGGTCATGGCGAAGGCGCCGGGGGTGTCCAGGTTCATCGCGCCGGGCAGCCAGGCCTTGTGGTGCTCTTCGGTACCCAGGTGCAGGATCGCCCCGGCGAACAGGCCCCACTGCACACCGGCCTTGATCTGCAGCGACGGGTCGGCGGCGACCAGTTCCTCGAAGGCGGCGATGGAGCCGCCGTGGTCATTCTGTCCACCGAATTCAGTGGGAAAGGCGCGCTGGACGGCTTCCTGCTGCACCAGGATGCCCAGCTGGCCCAGAACGCGTTCGCGGTGCTCATCCATGCCCAGCAGCGGGTCGCGCTGCAGCTGCGGGTCCGCGGCGCGGGCGCGAGAGGCCTTGCGGATTTCGGCATAGGGGCCGAAGAGCTGTTCGGACAGGGCGTTGACGTTGATGCGGTTCTCGCTCATGACGTACCTTTCATTTCGGTGGTGAGTCGGGTTGGGAGTGCACCTGGGTGCTTTAGTTGGTTTTCGGGGTCCGGGTGGAGGCGATGCCATAGGCCAGCCAATTGGTCAGTTCCGCGGCCAGCGACGGCAATGCCGGCTTGTTGGCGGAATCCGGTTGGCGCAGCCACTGTTCGCCGGCCGCGCGGACCATGCCCAGCGCCGCGCGCGGCCACAACTCCAGGGTCGCGGAAGTGGCGCGCTGGTCATAGAGCTTGAGCAGGCGTTCGCTCATCAAGCTGGATGCCTCTTCGAAGAAGGTGCTCAGGGCGCCAGCGGATTCATCGTCGGCGCAGCGCGGGGCCGATGTCACGAAGAAGTACAGGTTCGGGCTGTTGGCTGCCAGCTCCAGGTAGGAGGAAACCATGGCGTGCAGGGCGCTGATTTCGTCTTCCTTGGCCAGGCCTGCGGCGATGACGCGTTCGCGGAAGTCGTTGATCACCATGGCGCTCAGTGCCTGGCGCAGGCCCTCCTTGTCGCCGAAGTACCGGTAGTACACCGGTTTGGAAGTTTTCGCGTGACTGGCGATGTCTTCCATGGAGACCTGCGGGCCGAGCTTGTGCACGGCCTTGCGCGCCAGCTTGAGCAGTTCTTCGTGGCGCGCGGTGCGATGCGCTTGCCAGCGAGCTGCCCGGCCGTCGGTCTCGCGGTCGATTTCCCCAGTGATCTTGTTCACGTAACTCACAGTATCATGTACTCTTGGTTACAGTAATACTTGTCACACCAGAATATTTGTAGGAGTTCAACGAACATGAGCCAGCCCTCTGTGCGCAATGCCGTGATCATCGGTGGCAACCGCATTCCCTTCGCCCGTTCCAATACCGCCTACGTCAATGCGTCCAACCAGGACATGTTCACTGCAGCACTCGAGGGCCTGGTCGCCCGCTTCGGCCTGCAGGGACAGCGCATCGGCGCCGTCGCCGGCGGCGCGGTGCTCAAGCATTCCAAGAACTTCAACCTGATCCGCGAATCGGTGCTCGGCTCCTCGCTGGATCACGCCACCCCTGCCTATGACGTGCAGATGGCTTGCGCCACCGGCATGGAAGCCATCGGCTCGCTGGCCAACAAGATCAAGCTGGGACAGCTCGATTCCGCCATCGGCGGCGGCGTGGACACCACCTCCGACGCGCCGATCGCCGTCTCGGATGCGCTGCGCGGCATCCTGATGGAGCTTTCCCGCGCCCGCAGCACCAAGGCCAAGCTCGCCGCGCTGGCCAAGCTGCGCCCAGGCCATCTGGCCCCCGCAGCCCCCGGCACCGGCGAACCGCGCACCGGCCTGTCCATGGGCGACCACCAGGCAATCACCACCAAGAAGTGGGGCATCACTCGCGAGGCCCAGGATGAACTGGCCCTGGCCAGCCACCAGAACCTGGCCGCCGCCTACGACCGCGGTTTCTTCAACGACCTGGTCACCCCGTTCAACGGCCTGTCCAAGGACAACAACCTGCGCGCCGACTCCACCATGGAAAAGCTGGGCAAGCTCAAGCCCGCCTTCGGCAAGAACCTGGGCGATGCGGCGACCATGACCGCCGGAAACTCCACCCCGCTGACCGACGGCGCCTCGGCCGTGCTGCTGGGCAGCGAAGACTACGCGCAAGCCAACGACCTGCCGATGCTGGCCAATTTCGTGGACTTCGAAGCGGCGGCAGTGGACTTCGTGCACGGTGCCGAGGGCCTGCTGATGGCTCCGGCCTACGCCACCGCCCGGATGCTGGAGCGCAACAACCTCACCTTGCAGGACTTCGATTTCTACGAGATCCACGAGGCCTTCGCGGGCACCGTGCTCTCGACGCTCAAGGCGTGGGAGGACGAGGAATTCTGCCGCGAGAAGCTGGGGCTGGATGCCCCGCTGGGCGCCATCGACCGGTCGAAGCTGAACGTGAACGGCTCCTCGCTGGCCGCAGGGCACCCCTTCGCCGCCACCGGCGGGCGCATCATTGCCAGCACCGCGAAAATGCTGCATGAAAAGGGCTCGGGCCGCGCGCTGATTTCGGTCTGCGCCGCAGGTGGCCAGGGCGTCGTCGCAATTCTGGAGGCTCGCAGCTAATGGCGGACAAGTACATGGAACTGGTTAATTCCGGGATCACCAAGAAGCTGGCCACCCTGCTGGGCTTGCCGCGTCCTCCGCGCTTGCGCCGCTACAGCCCCGATGCGCCACTGCTGCCCGGCCCGGTGCTGGTGCTCGGTGCCTCGTCCAAGGCCCAGGACCTGAGCGACACCCTGGTCGACTGGGGGCTGGATGTGCGCCGGCACGACGCCGGCGATGCCAAGCTCGGCGGGCTGGTGCTGCTGCTCGATGAACTCGAGCACCCAACCGAGCTGTCGCCGCTGATGCTGGCGGCCGGCCAGGCATTGCGCAAGCTGCTGCCAGGCGGCCGCGTGGTGGCCTTCTCCCGTCCCGCCAGCGATGACGATGCGCCGGAGCTTTCCGCCGTGCGCCAGGGCATCGACGGCATCGTGCGCTCGATGGGCCGCGAAATGCGCGGGGGAGCCACCGCCAACGGCATCGTGCTTGCCCAAGGCACCAGCGTTGCCAGCCCTAGTGCGCTGGCCGCGCTGCGCTTCTTCTTCTCCGGGCGCAGCGCCTACGTGGACGGCCAGTTCCTTTCCGTGCGCACCAATGATGGCGTGCTGCCTGCCGACTTCGCCAAGCCGCTGGCCGGCAAGGTCGCGGTGGTGACCGGTGCCGCTCGCGGCATCGGCGCGGCCATCGCCAAGACGCTGTCCCGCGACGGCGCGCAGGTGGTTGTGGTGGATATGCCTGCTGCCGGCGAATCGCTAGCCAAGGTCGCCAACTCCATCGGCGCCACCGCCTTGCAGCTGGATGTCACCGCCCAGGATGCCGCCCAGCAGATCATGGACCATGCGATCGGCCGCCATGGCTCGCTGGATCTGGTGATCCACAATGCCGGCATCACCCGGGACAAGCTGCTGGCCAATATGGATGCCGGCCGCTGGGACTCGGTGATTGCCGTGAACATCGCTTCGCAGCTGCGCATGAATGAAGCCTTCCTGGCAGCCAAGCTGCCCGGTTTGCGCATCGTTTCGCTGGCTTCCACCTCCGGCATTGCCGGCAACCGCGGCCAGACCAACTATGCAGCCTCCAAGGGCGGGGTGATCGGCATGGTGCACGCCAGCGCCAAGCTGTTTGCAGAAAATGGCGGCTCCATCGCCGCTGTGGCTCCCGGGTTCATCGAGACCGAGATGACCGCGAAGATCCCGCTGGGTACCCGCACCGTTGCCCGCATGGTTCTGCCTTCGCTGATGCAAGGCGGTCTGCCGGTAGACGTTGCCGAGGCGATTAGCTTCCTCGGGTCCGATGCCGCAGCCGGGTTGAACGGCCAGGTGCTGCGGGTCTGTGGCCAATCGCTGGTAGGTGCCTAGATGGGTGCGCAGATCGTCACCGGGATTCCCTCGATGGCCTCGGTCTATGCCAAGGCCGTGAAAACCCTGAAGCGGAAGCCGAAGAACCCGGTGCTGCCCGAAACCGTCCTGGTCTTCCAGGGCGCCAAGGCCGATCCGGTGAAACTCGCCGAGTTCCGCCAGGCCGTAGGCGCGCCGATGAACGGCGTGCTGCCCAGCCTCTACCTGCACTCGCTGGCTTTCCCGCTGGCTATGTCCTTGATGGTGCAAGATGATTTCCCCATGCCGCTGCTGGGCATGATCCACCTGTCCAACCAGGTCGACGTGGACCAGCCGCTGGGGGAGCACGAAGCATTCGATATCGAGGTGCACAGCGAGAACCTTTCGGCCCATCCCCATGGGGCCACCTCCGACTTGGTGATGCGCCTCGTCGTGGACGGGCAGGACCGGGTGCTGCTGCGCAGCACGTTCTTGGCCAAGGGCGTGCGGCTCGAGGGCCGCACACCGGAGAAGAGCGCGCATCCGGCCTTTGCCGCACCGCAGCGTACCGCGAGCTGGAAACTGGATCAGGGAACGGGACGTCGTTGGGCCGCAGTAGCCGGCGACTACAACCCGATTCACCTGTCCGCGCTCAGCGCCAAGGCGTTGGGCATGCCAGCGGCTATTGCCCACGGCATCTACCTGGCAGCCCGGGCATTGGCGGGGATCGAACCAGCCAACGGAACGTACCACTGGAGCATCGAGTTCAAGACCCCGGTAGTGCTTCCGGCATCGGTTGACCTGGCCTTCCAGCCGCAAGCCGATGGGTACAAGGTCCACGCGTGGAATGCACGCAAGTCCAAGCCCCACTTCGAGCTGGATCTGGTGCGGAGCTAGGCTCCACCGCTAGTGCCTTGGCCTTCAATGGATTTCCAATGAAGGCCAAGGCACTATTGCATTCAACGTACTTGGCGCTCGGACTGGGCGACACGGTAGCTGGCCAGGGTGGCCACGGCCGCGCGTTCCCAGGTGAAGAGGGCCGAATGTTCCAGCGCCCCATGTCCGGCAGCGGTAATCTGTTCAGGATCCCGGGCCAGTTCAAGCAGCTTAGCGGCCCAAAGCTGGGCATCAGGCTCGGTCATGAGCCAACCGGATTCGCCGTCATTGACGGCGTAGGCCAACCCTCCCACCGCATTGGCCAACACCGGCGTGCCGCAGGCCTGCGCTTCGGCCGCCACCAACCCGAAAGTCTCGGAGAGCGACGGTACCGCAACGACGTCGGCATTGGCGAAGACGAGCGCCAGCTTCTCGGGGGAGAGCGGATCGAAGAACCGGACGACGTCCTCCAAGCCGTGGCGTTGGGCTTGCGCTGGCAGGTCGTAGTCCGTTGCCCCGGACAGCGCGCCGAACAGCGATGCGGTAATGCGCAGGGCTGGATCCTCGCGACGCGCGATGCCCATGGCTTCGAGCAGAAGATGGGCTCCCTTCAGCGGTTGCATGCGCCCGGCGTAGACCAGGTACAAGTCATCGTCGCCCAGAGGCCGGCGCAGCTTGTCCTGATCCGGGTGGAAGATGCGGTGGTTGACGCCCGGCAGGACGATGTCGAGCTTGTTCGAGTCCACGGCGTAGAAGCGCTGCAGCTGTTTCGCCTCGACGGGCGTGTTCGCGATGATGCGCGCGCAGGCGGCGAGCAGCTGCTTCTCTGCTTCCTTTCGCTTCCCCGGCTCGGGGAGACCTGATTCGTGTTCCTTGGCCGCAGCCGAGGTATGCATCGAGACCAGCAAGGGAGCGGACCAGCGCTGCGCCAGTTGCAGCCCCACCATTCCGGAGAGCCAATAGTGCCCGTGGACGACATCGAACTTCACTCCGTGCAAGTGCGTTGCGATTTCCTCCGCGGCCTCGTCGATGATCGCCGGGAGCTGTTCCTTGGCAAGGTTCCGATGGGCAGCGATCTGCACCTGATGCATCCACACGCCCTCGCTGACCTGGAGCGACTCGGATTCGTTGGCGGTGCGCGTGAGCATGTGGACTTCGTGGCCCAGGGCGCCCAGCGCATAGGAAAGGTTCTGGATGTACACGTTCATGCCACCTGCATCGCCGGAGCCCGGCTGCTGCATCGGTGAGGTATGCAGGGAAAGCATGGCTATGCGCATGTTCAGTACTCCAGTAGTGCTGTGCTGGTGACGGAATTTTTCGTTCAAAACTCCGCCTCTGATGCTATCAAGAAGCCAGGTCCAGCATGTTCGCGTTCGCCGATGTCCAGTGATCGACCATCTCCGCTCCGCCGTGGCCATCGGTCTCGCAGATAACCAGTGAGGAAGCTGGCCAGAGCTGGTGAAGTTTCCATGCCGTCATTGACGGTCCGGAAACATCGGCTCGTCCGTGGATCAAAACGGCCGGCAGGTGCCGGATCCCAGCCATATTCTCGATGATCGGCGGCTGGCAGAAACCATCATGGGCCCAGAAATGAGTGGTCAGCCGTGCCATCGAATGCCGGAAGCGGCGGTCACGCCAGCGCGGATCGCGGATGACCTGCTCCGATCCGAGGGAAATGTGGGTATCCTCCCATAGCGCCCATTCGCGGGACGCCGCATCGCGAAGTTCCAGATCGGTGGAGCCGAGCAGTTGCGCGTAGGCCTCGACCAGTCGCAGTTCACCCGCCGCGTAGGCCGGCATGTGGCTGCTGGCGAATCGCGAGAAGCGGTCCCATGCTTCCGGGAAGAGCGCTCCAACAGTTTCGGTGATCCATTGGACTTCTTCACGGCTCGTTGTCGTGACGGCGAAAAGCACCATGCCGACGACGCGTTCGGGATGGGCCTGTGCGTAGGCGAGAGCCAAGGTCGAGCCCCAGGACACGCCATTGATAATCCATTTCTCGATACCCAGCCCGACACGCAGCGTTTCGATATCGGCTATCAGCCGCTGGGTAGTGAATTCTCCCATGTCCGTATCCGCAGCGGCTGCCGAGGGGAGAGAACGACCGCAACCGCGCTGTTCAAAACCAATGAGGCGAGTACGGGACAGATCCCAGCGGTTCCGGTAGCCGCTCGCGCCGAGTGTTCCTCCTGGTCCACCGTGCAGGTGCAGTGCCGGGATTCCCTCGGGACTGCCGAACTCTTCCCAGTACAGCTGGTGGCCGTCATCAGTTGGCATGAGCCCCTGCTGGGCGGGGATGTTGCCCGGGGAAGATTCAGTCATATAAGCACTTTACGACAGCGCACGTGCAAGCGCGGGGGAGGCATGCGCCGCATCCTCAATCGAGGGCGGGGAGTCGTTCGGATTAAATAAAGAAATCCCCGGTTGACCGAAGTCAACCGGGGATTCTACCTGTGCGCGAAAGGGGACTTGAACCCCTACCCTCTTGCGAGGACTAGCACCTCAAGCTAGCGCGTCTACCTATTCCGCCACCCGCGCAGGTTGTCTGTTGTTCGCGTTGTTATCGCTGGCAACGAAGTAAAACTTTACCACCCCCAGCAGGGGATTTCCAATCGGGAAACTCCTCGCAACTGGAGGGTGAAAACCCCGGAATTCCGCGGGAAAACCGGGATTGAGTAGAGGTTTAAGGTAAAAATTCAGAAAATCAGTGTCGAGCGTCACAGGAATGTCATGCGATCTGCCTAGTGAAACCCGGGTTTAGCGGCTCTACTGCGCAGGTGGGCCGAGCCTGGCGGACAGCGTTGCCGCATCGATTACTTCGTTGAAGATCGCGCCACCAGGTTCCAAGCCGCGGCCCGCGGCCAAGTTGGGCAGGAGGACCGGAGAGAAGCCCAAGGCGAGGGTAAGTTCCGAAACCGTCTGGGCATCCTGCTTGTTATCCGATGCGACGCCCAGGGCGCGTTGCGCGGATTGCTTGGTTGCCCGATCCGCGTCCATGTCCCAGTGGCTGATGTGATTGAGCGCTTTGACCACGCGAGAGCTCTTGAAGTGGGTTGCAATGCCTTCGGAGCTGGACAAGCCGGCCTCAAGTGATGTTTCCAGCCAGTCGGGAAGCGGCTCGTCTTCCCAGCGATTGGTTGCATCCACCAGCAAGATGCCCGCCAGGGATGGGACATCAATGTCGTCGAGTTCCTCTTGCGGCACCATGAGCACCACCAAATCGACATCCTCGGCGATGTCTTCGGCCAGTACGGCGGTGGCATGCGATGCGTACTGCGCCAGGTGGTACTTCATCATCCGTGGAGGCCTGGAACCTGCGATGCGTACGTCGATTCTGGCCGATGCTGCTGCGCGGGCGAGGGCTGTGCCGGCTCGTCCCGCTCCAAGGATTCCAATCCGCTTGATGCTCATAACCTCCAGCCTAAACGCGAAAGCCATGGTGGCATGCAATTCATTGCATGCCACCATGGCTTCTGGACCTAGTGAAAGGCCATCAGCTCCAGAGCGGAGCCAGGGACTTGTACAGCTGCTGTACACCCAAGATGATGAACAGTACTGCGGTAATCGCCAACGCGGTGTTGGTATGCCAGCGGTTGGCCCATTCCTTGGGGATGCGCTTGCCATTGAGCAGGCCCAGGAGGGTGACCGCCAGGAATGGCATGAACAGCGCACCGAGGACGCCATAGGCCAGGATCAGGGCAATTGGCTTGTCCAGCAAGAAGAGCACCATTGGCGGGAAGGTCAGCCACAGCACATAGAACTTGAAGTACTTGCCACCGGTCAGCGTATCCGGGTGGTTTGCCGGCTTCTTGCGCATATGGCCCCAGAAGTCGGCGAACATCAGCGAAACGCCATTCCATACGCCGATGATCGACGAGAAGGACGCGGCCCAGAAGCCAATGAGGAAGCCGTTGCCTACGACATCGCCGTATTCGGCTTTCAGCACGTCGCCCAGTTCCAGCAGGCCCTTGTCGCCACCGGAGATGGTCACGCCGGCGGCGCGAACAACTTCCGCGCCAACGATCAGCATGGCCAACACGAAGATGCCGGTCATGACGTAAGCCATGGAGTTGTCGATGCGCATGACCCGCATCCACTTAGGGGTGTACCAGCCTTTCTCGCGCAGCCAGTAGCCGTAAGCGGCCAAGGTGATGGTACCGCCGACGCCGCCAGCCAACGCCAGGGTGTAGACCACGCCGCCTTCCGGGATCATCGGGATCAGGCCCTTGAGCATTTCCGGAATATTTGGCACAGCGATGAAAGCCAAGCCCACCACGGTCACGAACATGATGCCCACCAGTACAGCGGTGATCTTCTCGAAGAAGCTGTACTTTCCGAACCAGACCATCACGAAGCCCAGCAGGCCCATGAGCACTGCCCAGATCTTCAGATCCACTGCCGGCATCAAGGCGGCCAGCGGCAATGCAGCGGAACTCATCGCTGTAGCGCCGTAAACGAAGCCCCAGATGATGATGTAGGGACCGAAGTACCAGGTGGTCCACTTGCCCAGGGTCTTCCAGCCCTCGAAAATGGTTTTGCCAGTTGCCAGGGTGTAGCGGCCGGCGCCTTCAACCAGAACAATCTTCAGGATCACGCCGACAATCACTGCCCAGAGCAGCGCATAGCCGTACTGGCTGCCTGCTACTAGTGTGGCAACCATGTCAGCTGCGCCAACGCCGGTCGCCGCAACGACCAGTCCCGGGCCAATGACTTTCCAGCGCGGCGGGCCGCCACCGTCTAGGTCGGCGCGTTGCGCCTGGATGTTCTCGCTCATTTGATTTTCCTTTTGACACAGTGCGATGCCGCCGCAGAGTCGCATCGGCAGTGACGCGGACCACGGGGGTGTGAGATCGTATTCAATCTTGGTAGTGATCTTTCTTACTGGCAAACTCTCAGTCAAGTACTAACACTTTCTTAGGAATGCAGTGATGTGGAGAACACTGCGTGTTCCGAATTGCTAGAATTGATCAGTTACCCATGGGCGCCGAGCCCGGATCTGAACGTCGAGGATGATGCCGTGCAGCTGTTGATCGCCGAAGACGACCACGCCGTCGCCCGCGCCCTGATCGATGCCGTGAGCGCCGCAGGCCATCAGGCCGAGCATGTCAGCCGCGGTGCTGACGCGCTGTTGAAGCACCACAATGCACAGATGATCCTGCTGGATCTGGGCCTGCCGGATATGGATGGACTGGAAGTCCTGCGCAAACTGCGCCAAATCAGTGAAGTCCCCGTGGTCATCCTCTCGGCGCGCAATGACGAGCGGAGCGTTGTCCGGGGACTGCGCCAGGGCGCCGACGATTTCCTGGTCAAGCCCATCGGGCTGGCGGTCCTTCTGGCCCGCATCGATGCGGTGGCCCGCCGCGCCAAGGTCCAATCCAATGACAATGGCGGTGTGCTCATCGCCGGCGGACTGCGTGTGGACACCGGGAAGCACGAAGCAATTCTGAATGGACGGCACCTCCAGCTGACCGCCAAGGAATTCGAGCTGCTGGCATTGCTGGCCCAGCATGACGGAGCGGTGGTAACCCGGGAGCAGATTCTTGATCGCTTGTGGGGCGACGCGTTCGTGGCGGTGTCGCGCTCCTTGGATGTGCACCTCACCGGTTTGCGCTCCAAGCTTGCTGCGCCCGGGATGATCGTGAACGTTCGCGGAGTCGGCTACCGGCTAGAGACGCCAAGCCCGTGAGGCTGCGCGTACTGGGGATCCTGGGCACGCTGCTGCTTGCAATCGTCGCCATCGTCAGCGCGATGCTGTTGCAGAGCGTCAGCCGTGATGCCACCGCTGAAGTCCAGTTGAACCGGTTATCGGCATTGAACCGCTTTGTCCAGCTTGCCGCCCATGCTGATCTGGCAAATGACATGTCGCTGCTCCAGCTGGAGATGGACACCTATAGCGACCTCTATGGCGAAGGGCTGCTGATCAATCTGGGCCAGCGGCAACTGGTCTCGGGCAGTATCGATCCTGCGGATCCCGAGGTCGCTGGCACCGTGCGCAATTCAGAGCTGAATCTGGGACTGGTCCAGATCCCGCCGATCGATCCTCTCTCGGATGCCACCGCCTTCCTCTCGCAGCCGTTCGGCAATTCTGCTCAAGTGCTCGGCTCTGTCACGATGCAAGTGAACTTGGAAACTGCACGCGCGAAGGTGCTGGAAAAGTCCAGCCTGCTGTGGCTTGTTGTCATTTCCATTGGCGCTGGACTCCTGCTCTTGGCCGACCGCCTGACCTTCTGGGTGCTCCGTCCGGTGCACCGGCTCAATGATGCCGTCAATGACATTGCGCGGCATCAGGCACCAGTTCTCCTCGAAGAGCAAGGCCCACCGGAACTGCGCCGGCTATCGCGGTCGCTGGGCAGCATGGCCCGAACTATGGCCGAGAGCCTGAAGCAGCAGCAGGAGCTCATTGCTGAAACATCCCATCAGCTTCGGAACCCCGTTGCCGCCTTGCGGTTGCGCGTGGATCTTTTGAAGATGCGCATGGGCGACCAAGCGGATCCCGTCGGAGTGCACGCGGTGGAAAACGAACTGCATCGGGTGGAAACCCTGCTGGACGGCGTCATGCGCTTGGCCAGCGCCGAGCATCGGCTAGCCGAGCAAAATGCGGGGGAGTCCTTGCCCGAGACAGCCGTGCACGGCCAACAAGTCGACGTCGGGCAGATGCTCGCCGAGGAAGTCGAACGCCAATCCGAGGTTGCCCGGCAACGGGGAAACCAGCTGGTGCTCGATGGCAGCGCCACCTCGGGGCAGACCGCCATGGTGTGGTGCAACGGATTCGATTTGCAGCAGATGCTCGCGGAACTACTGGAAAACGCCTTCAAGTACGCCCCTGGCAGCAAGATCGTCCTGGGCCTGCGGCTCAACCCGGGAACTGCCAGCATCCAAATACAGGATCACGGAGCCGGCATGAACGCTGCTGAACTCGCGAATGCAGGCGAGCGGTTCTGGCGTGCAGAACGTGTGCGGCACAGTCCGGGAACAGGTTTGGGACTGGCTATCGTGGATCGCTTGGCGCGCGCGAATGCCGGTGAGCTCACGCTTGAATCGGCTCCGGGCGAAGGGCTCAAAGCAACGATCAGCCTGCCCCTGCATGGCAGCAAGCCCGAGGTGCCCGATGAATCCTGAGCCCATGCCGTCCCGGCGGAACTTGCTTCGATATCTCCTGGCAGCCCCACTCGCCGCCGGACTGCCAGCACTGAGTTCCTGCAGCTCGTTGCCCGCTGCGCATCGATTGGATATCGCCTCCGGTGAAGACGGGGGCATGTACTTCCAATTTGCCTCCTTGCTCTCCAACGCCTTGGTGGACCACGGCGTCGCCGAGCATTCCACAGCCCTCAATACCCAGGCCAGCGCCCAGAATCTGGCGATGCTCGCAGAAAACAAGGCCGGGCTGGCTCTTGCCCTGGCCGATACGGTGGACCAGTACCGGAAGGACAGTGCTCCACAAGCGCAGCCGCTGGCCCTGGGCCGCGTCTACCAGAACTATTTCCATTGCATCATCCGCACAGCAGCCGGGATTAGCTCGCTGCAGGATCTGGCAGGACGCACCATCGGCACCGGCGCGCCAGGGTCAGGTACGTGGGTGACCGGCCAGCGCATATTGCGGGCAGCGAAGCTGAAGAATCGCGGGATCGCGCCCAAGGAGCTGCAGTACGGGTACGTGGCAGGGCTGGAGGCGCTGGGCAAGGGAAGCATTGACGCGTTGTTCCTTTTCGGCGGCCTGCCGGTTGCTTCGCTGAGCCGGCTCGCTTCAACCATGGACTTGGGCCTGCTCGATGTTTCAGCGGTGCTGCCGCAGCTGCGCGAGCGGTACCCGGATCTCTACGACGGGGTAGTCATCCCGGAGGGAACCTACCGCGGAATCAAGGCCGTGGAGACGATCGGGGTTGGCAACCTGTTGATGGCGCGCGCGGACATGCCCGAGGAGCTGGCCGGAGCCGTCGTCAAGCTCCTGGTCGCCCACGCTGATCGGCTGGTGCCAGAATCCAGCGCCGGCATCCAGTTCTTGACCCCCGAAACCTTGGTCAGCACCGGAGGCCAGCCCCTGCACCCGGGCGCGAGGAAGGCCTACCAGGAACTTCACGGCTAGAAATTGCGCACGTGCGCACACGACGGTGAGGGCTTTGCCCACTAGTGTGTATTGCAAAGCACTGCTACGAGAGGATCATTGGCGATGTCCACTGCTGGCGACATTCCACTCATGGAAAATGAAGCCGTAGAGATCTGCAGGAAACTGATTCAGATCGACACGACGAACTATGGAGGCAACAAGGGCGCGGGGGAGCTTGACGCCGCCCGCTATGTCGCTGGGCTGCTCGAGGACGTCGGCCTGGAAGCCACAATCTATGAATCCGCTCCCGGGCGGGCCAACGTGGTCACCCGCATCCCGGGGGGCCGATCCGTCATTGCCGGCCCTGGTCGTGCACGGCCACCTGGATGTCGTGCCGGCCATCGCCGAAGACTGGAGCGTGGATCCTTTCGGGGCCCGGATCATCGATGGGATGATCTGGGGACGCGGAGCGGTGGACATGAAGAACATGGACGCGATGATTATCGCCGCCATCCGCCACCTGCAACGCGAGAACATCACCCCGCGGCGCGATCTGGTCATCGCCTTCTTCGCCGATGAGGAAGCTGGCGGGGACTATGGTTCCGGCTGGATGGTGCAGAACCATCCCGAACTCTTCGCCGGGGCGGCCGAGGCCATTAGCGAAGTCGGCGGGTTCTCGGTCGAAATCAACGGCCGCCGGGCCTACATGCTGCAGACTGCGGAAAAGGGCATCGCCTGGCTGAAGCTGGAATCCAAGGGCATGGCCGGCCACGGCTCGCAGCTCAACACCGATAATGCGGTCACCCATCTGGCAGGAGCCGTCCATCGCATCGGTGAGCATCAATGGCCGCTGTCCTACACCAAAACCACCCGCGCATTGCTTGAGCAGGTGGCCGAGCTGTCCGGACTGGACTTCGATGAAGCCGATCCGGCCCCGCTGCTCTCGGCCATGGGCAATGTCTCGCGCTTCGTCGGGGCTACCTTGCAGAACACCGCGAATCCCTCCGCCCTGGAGGCAGGCTACAAGCACAACGTCATTCCCGGGCAGGCCCAAGCGCTGATCGACTGCCGCACCCTGCCCGAGCAGCACGAAGCCACCTTGGAGACCCTGCGTGAACTGGCCGGGGAACACGTTGAGCTGTCCATGGTGCATGAGCAGGAATCCCTGGAGGTGCCCTTCGCCGGTGCGCTGGTGGATTCCATGATCGCGTCGTTGCTGGCTGAAGACCCGGATGCCGTGGTTCTGCCCTATATGCTCTCTGGCGGAACCGATAACAAATGGCTGGCCAAACTGGGGATCACCGGCTACGGATTCGCGCCGCTGCAACTTCCTGCCGAGCTGGATTTCACCGGAATGTTCCATGGCGTCGACGAACGCGTGCCGGTGGACTCCATCAAGTTCGGCGTGCGGGTGCTGCAAAACCTCTTGCAGGAATACTAGAACCAGCGTTGGCCCAGCCAGCACAACAGAATCCAGGAGCAGAATCCTTGACCATCGAATCCATACTGAGCGACGAGCTGCTTGAGCGTTTCCGGGACCGGGCCGCCGGCTATGACGAGTCGAACTCGTTCGCCATCGAAGACTTCAACGAACTGGTGGAACTGGGCTACCTCAAGGCGCTGGTGCCGGCAGTGCGCGGGGGACTGGGGTGGAACTTCCAGACCCTGGCCCTGGCCCAGCGCCGCCTGGCCACCGCGGCACCCGGCACGGCCCTGGCGATCAACATGCACCAGGTATGGGCGGGCGTCGCGTATTTGCTGCAGGCCCGCGGGGACCGGCGCCTGGATATGGTGGCCGATTGGATTGCCGAGGGCGAAGTGATGGCGTTCGGGATTTCGCAGCCCGGCAACGACGCAGTGGTCTTCGACTCGAAAACCAGGGCGAGAACCGCTGCCGATGGCTCGGTGGAGTTCAATGGCGTGAAGATCTTCACCTCGCTGGCACCGGCGTTCACCCGATTGGGGGTGTTCGGCAAGGATGAGGAATCCGGGGAACTGGTTCATGGCTTCGTAGCCAGGGGCGAGGGCGTGCATTCCCTGGACGACTGGAACACCCTGGGCATGCGGGCCAGCCAGTCGCACACCACGAAGCTGGAAAATGCGGTGGCCCCGCGCGAATGGGTGCATAGCCGGCTGCCGGCCGGCCCTAACCAGGACCCGCTGGTTTTCGGCATCTTCGCATCCTTCCTGACCCTGACCGCAAGCGTCTACGTGGGCATCGCAGATCGCGCGGTGACCCTGGCCCAGGAGGCCCTGGGCCAGCGGGTGCACCAGGACGGGACCCGGTATGCGCAGGATGTGCGGGCCCGCGGGCTCTTGGCCGAAGCGGCGATGCGCTTGCTGGCCCTGGATGCCTTGCAACGCTCGGTGGCCGGTGACCTGGAGGCCAAGGCGGATCACCAGGGCGCGTGGTTCCCCAAGCTGGTGACGCTGCGCACACTGGCAGGGGACACTGCACGGGAGAACATCCAGGTGGCCGGACAGCTGCTGGGCGGTGGCGGATATTTCCGGGGATCGGAGTTCGAACGGCTCTACCGCGACGTGCAGGCCAGCTGGTACCACCCGTCCAATGCCGCCTCGGCAGCCAATACGGTGGCCTCGTGGCTGGTAGGCCCGCTCGACAGCTGAGGCAAGGACCCGCGATGGCCGTGAGGGCCAATCGCGGGCATGGTGCCATGTGCCCAGTTGCCGGTTCAGGGAGCCAGGGTGCTGCGAATGCGCATCACCCGGCGGCGCAGCCAGTACTTTTGGGCGCCGCCTTCATAGCGGCAGGTGCGCATGAGCTCCCATTTGCCGTTATCGGCGTGCTCCCGCAGGGCGGCGCGGGCGACATGCTTTGGTTCGCCCGGGAAAGAAGTTATGACCAGGTATTCAAAGCGCTGGTCATCGGGATGATGCAGCGGTGGCTTAATTCTTTCTTCGAGCATCCTGCCCCCTATCTAAAGAACGCCGTGCGTTGTAGCCTCATGCTATGAGTACTGAACCGAGTTTTGCACTGCAAGCATTTATTGCACGCCTGGAGCAGCACCTGGCAATTGTGTCGCAGAGCCGCGGTGCTGGCGAGGCATCCGTCGACGCGGCTTTCGGCGCGCTGGCCGATGCCTTCGAAGACTATGAAGACGCCCTCTACGATCAGTATTCCGAGTTATTGCCCTTCACCATACCCTCGGATGATGCGTGAGTACGACCACGGAGTGAATTTTTCCTATTCCGTGTTTCTGAGTCCGGATAGTCGCAATCGGTGAAGTAATGTCGAGGGGTGAATTGGTTTGAAGCAGCTTTCCTAGGATTGATCCAGGGCCTGACCGAGTTCCTCCCGATCTCGTCCTCAGCCCACTTGCGTATCGTTGGCGAACTCCTGCCCAACGCCCAAGACCCCGGAGCGGCATTTACCGCCATTACCCAGCTGGGTACCGAAACCGCAGTGATCGTCTTCTTCTGGCGTGACATCGTGCGGATCATCGGCGCCTGGTGCAAGGCACTGGCCGGCAAGATCCCGCATTCGGATCCGGATGCCAAGATGGGCTGGCTGATCATTATCGGCTCCCTGCCGATCGCGATCCTGGGCCTGCTGCTGGAAGACTACATCGACACGAACTTCCGTTCGCTGTGGATTGTTGCGACCATGCTGGTGGTCTTCGGCCTGATCCTGGCCATCGCCGACCACTTCGGCAAGCAGCAGCGCACCTTGGACAAGCTGACCGTCAAGCACGGCATCTTCTACGGTTTCGCCCAGGCCATGGCCTTGATTCCGGGCGTCTCGCGTTCGGGCGGCACCATCACCGCGGGTTTGCTCATGGGCTACACCCGTGAAGCCGCAGCCCGCTACTCGTTCCTGCTGGCGATCCCGGCGGTGTTCGCCTCAGGCCTGTACAAGCTGGTGAAGTCCTTCGACGAACCTGGTGTCTACACCCTGGCGCAGACCGGTGTCGCTACCGTCGTGGCCTTCGTCGTCGGCTTCCTGATTGTGGGATGGTTCCTGAAGTTCGTTTCCACCCACTCCTACCGCTTCTTCGTCTGGTACCGCATCCTGCTGGGCCTGGCGCTGTTCGTCGCTCTGGGATTGGGCTGGATGGCCGCCTGATCCAGGTTTTCCAAGATGTCCGTGGACTGCTTCACGGGCATCTTGCAGTTAACGGGAATAAACCTCGCCTTGCTTCACTTGGAGTTAAAGGAAGAAATACGTCGCATCTGCGAAAGGATGTCCATAAGTGCACGCGTGGAATAACCCTGAGGTACCTCAGGTGGCTGGTTCAGCACCAACACTGGAACTTTTCAATACCGCCACCGGAGCCCGACAGGCCACTGCGCCAGCGGATGAAGCTATTGCGCCGGCCAGCATGTACGTTTGCGGTATCACCCCCTATGACGCCACCCATATGGGCCACGCCGCCACATATGTCACCTTCGACCTGGTGCAGCGCACCTGGCGCGATGCCGGTCGCACCGTGGCCTACACCCAGAACATCACCGACGTGGACGACCCGCTGCTCGAACGCGCCGCAGCCACCAACGTCGATTGGCGCGAACTGGCCGAGTCGCAGATCCAGCTCTTCCGCGACGACATGGAAGCCCTGAACGTCATTCCGCCGCAGAACTACATCGGCGCGGTGGAATCCATCCACTGGCTGGTCCCGGTGGTCGAGCAGCTGCTCGATGCGGATCTGGCCTACCGTGTGCCGGCTGGTGCCGATGGGGTGGAAGGCGACGTGTACTTCGACACCCTGGCCGCCCAGAACGATGCCTGGAAACTGGGTGCCGTTTCGAACTACGACCGCCAGACCATGCTCGGCTTCTTCGCCGAACGCGGCGGGGATCCGGATCGTGCCGGCAAGCGCGATGCGCTGGACCCGCTGCTGTGGCGTGCCGCCCGCGAGGGCGAGCCGTCATGGGATGGCGGCAAGCTCGGTTCCGGCCGCCCGGGCTGGCACATCGAATGCTCGGTGATTGCCCGCAAGACCCTGCCGGCCCCCTTCACCGTCCAGGGTGGCGGCTCGGACCTGATCTTCCCGCACCACGAATTCTCCGCGGCCCACGCAGCTGCTGGCGATAACGCGGAACTCGCGCAGACCTACGTGCACACCGGCATGGTGGGCCTGGACGGCGAAAAGATGAGCAAGTCCCTGGGCAACCTGGTGCTGGTTTCCAAACTGCGCGAAGCCGGCGTCGAGCCGGTAGCGATCCGCGCCGTACTGCTCTCCCAGCACTACCGCAGCGACTGGTTCTGGACCGAGCAATTGCTGGCCGCAGCCCAGCAGCGGGTGGCTGCCTGGCGCCAGGCCTTGGCCACCACCAGCACCGAGGACGCAGCCAAGGTAGTGGAAAGCATCCGCAAGCACATGGCCGATGACATCGATGCGCCCTCCGCGCTGGAGGCACTCGACCGGTGGGCGGCGCAGCCGGCCGGCTCGAATGGCGACGGCGCCGAAGCGTTGCGCCACGGCATCGACGCGCTGCTGGGGCTCAAGCTCTAGGCAGCACCGCGCCAAGCATCCCGGGGTCCGGCTTCAGATATCGAAGTCGGACCCCGGGCTGTCTTTGCGGTACTTTCCCCGGCGGCGCAGATAGCGCTCGAATTCCCGGGCAATGGACTCGCCGCTGGCCTCGGGAAGCTCGCTGGTGTCCGTTGCCTGCTCCAGCTGTTCAACGTACTTGGCCACATCCGGATCCGCTGCCGCGAGCTCATCGACCCCATGCTTCCAGGCCAGCGCATCCTCGCGCAGTTTCTGGTCCGGCACGGAGACCGGGATGACTTCCTCCAGCAGCTCGATGATGGCCAGTTGCACCCGCGGGCTGGGGGACTGCGCAACATAGTGGGAGAGCTGCGCCCACAGCGACAGGCTCGGGATCCCGTACCGTTCGAACTCCACGCCGAGCACCGAGGGGATTCCGGTGGGCCCCTCGTAGGTGGAGGCGCTGATCCTCAGGTGCTCCTGGAATCGCGGATCGTCGCTGGCCAGCGAGGTCGGCACCGGCCGGGTATGCGGCACATCGGCCAGCAAGGCGCCCAGGGTGAGCACGGCATGGGCATTGTGTGATTGGGCCACCTTGATGATCCGCGAGCAGAAGGTCTGCCATTTGAATGTCGGCTCGACACCCAGCACCACCAGCAGGTCGGCGGCCGCCTGGGGCAAATGGATCTTGAAGATCTCGGTGCACGGCCAGTCCACTACGCGCCCGGTCCCGGTGCGCCGGGTCTTGGGCCGGGTGAACTGGTAGTCGTAGAAATCGTCCTCGCCCACGGTGGCCACATGCTCATGGGCGTTGGACTCGAGCAGCAGGCGGACGGCGTCCGTGGCCGCCGAACCGGCGTCGTTCCACCCCTCGAAGGCAGCCAAGACGATGGTGGGGCGAATCTCATGCTGGGTCTTGGCAATATAGCTATTCAGCGTCGGGGCGTGGTATTCCTCGTTCATTGAAGACTCCTTGGCAGCACTCGATGCTCTCGGCGTGGCTCGCCGAAGCGGCTTAGCCCCACTCTTCCATCTAGAATGGACTCATGCCAAGCACCAGTTTTGACTTTGCCGCCGGAACCGAGCCCGCAACCCCGCAAGCTGTCCTGTGGGATATGGACGGTACGCTGATCGACACCGAACCCTATTGGCTGGCTGCCGAAGCTGAGCTGGTGGCTTCCCATGGCGGCTCGTGGAGCCATGAACAAGGCCTGGCCCTGGTGGGCAACGCCTTGCCAGATGGAGCCCGGGCCCTGCAGCAGGCCGGGGTCAAGCTGGAGATCCGCGAGATCATCGACTGGCTCTCTGCCCGGGTGGTTGCCGGCATCCGCCGCGAGATCCCCTGGCGGCCAGGAGCCCGCGAATTGCTCGCGGCGTGCAAGCAGGCAGGCATCCCGCAGGCTTTGGTGACCATGTCCGAGCGCAGCATCGTCGATGAACTGATGATCAGCATCCCCGAAGGCACCTTCCAGGCCAGCGTTACCGGTGAAGAGGTCGCCAACGGCAAGCCGCACCCGGAACCTTATCTGGCTGGACTGCAGCTGCTGGGACAGTGCACCGGGAAAGAACTGGAAGCAGCCAGGTGCATTGGTTTCGAGGATTCCGTGCCGGGCATCGCCTCGGCGTCCGCGGCCGGGCTGCATGCGGTGCTGGTCCCCAACGCCACCGACCCGGGAGAAGGCAATTGGCGCCGGATCGACAGCTTGGCATCCGTGGATGTACATGAAATGACTCGATGGTTGGTGCAGGTTAGCGCGTGAGCGACACTCAGGAAAAGTCCCCTGGAATCAAGCTGGGGCGTATCGGGGGCGTCCCGGTCTACCTCTCCAGCTCGTGGTTCATCATCACCGCGGTCATCACCTTCAGCGTTGGCATCCAGCTTTCGCGCGGCGGAATCATCCCGCCGCTGAACGCCTACCTGATGGGCCTGGCCTGCGCGGTGGCTATTGCCGTGGCCGTGCTGATCCATGAGGTCGCGCACGCGATGACCGCGCGCGCCTTCAAGTGGCCCGATGCGCACATCGTGTTGACGCTGATGGGCGGGCACACCCAGTTCGGTTCCTTCAAGGCCAAGCCCGGCGCCTCGCTCTGGGTGGCACTCTCCGGACCGCTGTCGAACTTCCTGCTGGCCGGAATCGGCTGGCTGGTGATCGAGAACGCGGCCATGGGCGTGTACCCGAACCTGCTGCTGGACTTCTTCGTCTATGCCAACCTGCTGCTCGGCGCCTTCAACGCGCTGCCCGGGCTTCCGCTCGATGGCGGGCGGCTGGTCGAATCGATCGTCTGGAAGGCCACCGGATCCCAGTTCAAGGGCACCATCGCCTCGAGCTGGGTGGGCCGGGCAATCGCCGTGGGCCTGGTCTTCTACTTCGTGATCTATCCTCTGGTACGCGGCGAGCAGCCCGAGATCATCACGGTGGTGGTCGGCATCATGGTGGCGATGTTCATGTGGCAAGCCACCACGCAGCTGATTGCGCACTCCAAGATGATGCTGAACCTGCCCACCGTGATCGCCACCGACTTGATGCGCCCGGCTTCGGCCATGGTTTCGCACGCAACCGTAGCCGACGTGCTCTCCCGCCAGAACGCTCGCGGGGGAGAGATCATCCTGGTCGACCCGAAAGGGATGCCGGTCGGGGTCATCGATGCGCAGGCACTGTCCCGGGTGGACCCGAACCAGGCGGCCCAGGTTCCGGCCTTGGCCGTGTCCCGTGCCCTGGGCCAGGGCGCGATCGTGGCCGAGGATTCCGATGGCCGCGCACTGATCGACTACCTGGCCAGCGTGGACAGCGCCGAATATGCGGTGATCAGCGCCACCGGGCAGGTGGTGGGCCTGCTGCACCAGCGGCAGATCGTCAACGCCGTCACCGGACGCCGCAAGTAAACTCTATACAGACTGAAAAGCACCAAGAAAAGGATCACATCAGTGAGCGAAGCTAAGAGCCAGGCGCCGCACGGCGCGGCAGCCCGTCGCGGCCCCTTCCGTGTCGGCGACCGCGTGCAGCTGACCGACGAGAAACGCCGGATCAACACCATCACCCTGCAGCACGGTGGAGAGTTCCACACGCACAAGGGCGTGCTGCCGCACGAGGCCATCATCGGCCTGCCCGAAGGCTCGGTCATCGAGAATATCGACGGCTTCCGCTACCAAGCCCTGCGCCCGCTGGCCAAGGATTTCGTGCTCTCCATGCCGCGCGGCGCCACCGTGGTCTACCCGAAGGATGCCGCGCAGATCGTGCAGTTCGGCGACATCTTCCCGGGCGCACGCGTCGTCGAAGCCGGTGTCGGTTCCGGCGCGCTGTCCATCTCGCTGCTGCGCGCGGTCGGCGATGAGGGCTTCCTGCACTCCTTCGAGCGACGCGAGGAATTCGCCGATATCGCCCGCGGCAACATCTCCACCGTCTTCGGTGGCGAGCACCCCTCGTGGCAGATCTCCATCGGCGACTTCCAGGACAAGGTCGTCGAGCTGGAAGAACCGGGCAGCATCGACCGCGTGGTCCTGGACATGCTCAGCCCCTGGGAATGCCTGGATGCGGTAGCTACCGTGCTGGCGCCGGGCGGCGTGTGGACCAACTACGTGTCCTCGGTGACCCAGATGTCCCGCGTGGTCGAGGCCATCCGTGCTTCGGGCCAGTTCACCGAGCCAGAGTGCTTCGAAACCCTGGTGCGCGGCTGGCACGTCGACGGCCTGGCTGTCCGCCCGGATCACCGGATGGTGGCGCACACCGCATTCCTGATCACCTGCCGCCGACTGGCCGATTCCGCCGATGGCATCCCGAAGGCCAAGCGCATCAAGGAGCACTCGTACTCCGATGAGGACCTGAGCGCATGGACGCGCGATCACGCCGAGGGCGAGTGGACCGCTGAAGCACTGGGCGAGCGCGGCTTGTCGGATAAGAAGCTGCGCCGGGCCGCCCGCGATGCCAACCAGTCCGTGCGCGTGCGTGCCGCTGAAGAAGGCGCCGAAGGCGCTGGCGGCGAAGCCTGAGTTGCAACCATATATTGAGACATTGCGTCTCATTATGTGACATTGGGCCCCGAGTGTTCTGCACTCGGGGCCTTCAGTTCCTAGGATGGAAGCAAGACGGTGCGCCAAGCACCGGAAAAAACCTCATCAGGGCGCACGAACCGCCCCGGTGACGTTGGATGTTGGAGGTTGGAACGTGAACGATAATCGCGAGGCAGAACAATTGGCCGAGCGGCTGCAGATGACCGAACGCCAGGTCAACGTGCTGCGCGACAAGAATCGCAACCTCGACAAGCAACTCGCCGGGATCAGCGGCAATAACAAGCGCCTGGTGGCCCTGCTGGAAACCACCCGCGAGCAGATCATCAACCTGAAGTCGGCGCTGGAAAAAGACGGGGACACTCCCTTCAGCCACGGCACCATCGTGGCCAAGCACCCGCGCAAGCACCCCGAACCCGGGCTCGGCATCGAATCCACCGGCGCCCAGTCCGCAGATGTCATCTACTCCGGGCGCAAGATGCGCGTGGCCGTCAGCCCGCTGATGGATTTCGACAAGCTGGTCATCGGCCAGCAGGTGCTGCTCAATGAAGCACTGGTGATCGTCGCGGCCCTGGGATTCGAAGAGACCGGTGAACTGGTCACGGTCAAGGAACTGCTGGAAAATCACCACGCCGTAGTCATGGCCCGTGCCGATGACCAGCGCGTCGTTGAACTCGCTGGCCCGCTGCGCGAGATGCACCTGCGCGTGGGCGACCAGCTGGCCATCGATTCGCGTTCGGGCATGGCGGTATCCCGCGTCCAGCTCACCGACATGCAGTCACTGGTGCTCGAGGAAGTCCCGGACATTGCCTACTCGGACATTGGCGGGCTGAACTCGCAGATCGAAGCCATCAAGGACTCGGTGGAGCTGCCCTTCACCCACCCTGAGCTGTACCGCGAACACGGGTTGAGCGCGCCAAAGGGGATCCTGCTCTACGGCCCTCCGGGCTGCGGCAAGACCCTGATCGCCAAGGCGGTGGCGCACTCCCTGGCCCAGCGCGTCGTCGAGCGCAAGGAAGGGGCCAGCAACCGCAGCTACTTCCTGAACATCAAGGGTCCGGAGCTGCTGGACAAGTACGTGGGCGAAACCGAGCGGCACATCCGCCTGATCTTCGCCCGCGCCCGGGAGAAGGCGCTGCATGGAGATCCGGTGGTGGTGTTCTTCGACGAGATGGAAGCGCTGTTCCGTACCCGCGGCACCGGTGTCTCCTCGGATGTGGAAACCACCATCGTGCCGCAGCTGCTGGCCGAAATTGACGGCGTCGAGCGCCTGGATAACGTGATTGTCATCGGCGCGTCCAACCGCGAAGACATGATCGACCCGGCGATCCTGCGTCCGGGACGCCTGGATGTCAAGATCAAGATCCGCCGTCCCGATGCCGAGGGCGCCACAGAAATCTTCAGCAAGTACCTGACGACCGAACTGCCGCTGCACGCCGATGAGCTCGATGCCGATGCCGGGGATGCCGGCGCCACCATAGCGCGCATGATCCGCGGAGCCGTCCAGGCAATGTACTCCACCGAGCGGATCAACGAATTCCTCGAAGTCACCTATGTTACCGGTGCCACCGAAGTGCTCTATTTCAAGGACTTCGCCTCGGGCGCGGTCATCCACAACATCGTGGACCGCGCCAAGAAGCATGCCATCAAGGCGCTGATTACGCAGAACGAGCGCGGACTGAAAATGAAGTACCTGCTGCGTGCGGTGCGCGAAGAGTTCGCCGAGCACGAAGACATGCCCAACACCACCAACCCCGATGATTGGGCCCGGATTTCCGGCCGCAAGGGCGAGCGGATCAGCAACATCCGTTCCCTGGTCCAGCAGCAGGCCGGCAAATGAGCGCACGTCGGCTGGTCGGCCTGGAAACCGAATACGGAATTATCCGCCCGAACATGCCCAAGGCCAACGCCACGGTGCTTTCGGCGCAGATCGTTGACGCCTACGCGCAATTGGTCGCCGAGCAGGATTCGGCGGCCAAGGCAGCACGCTGGGACTACAGCGACGAATCCCCGCTGCAAGATGCGCGCGGATTCGCCATGGACCGGGCCCAAGCGCATCCGAGCCAGCTGACCGACCTGGAGCCGGGGCTGGACGACGAGGGCATCTGGACCGCCGAATCCATTGCGCTGGATGGCAACGACGCGCATTTGGGTTCAACGCTCTACCAGGAGAAGGAATCCACGGATGTCGTGATGAACATGGTCCTGGGCAACGGCGCACGCCTGTACGTCGACCACGCCCACCCGGAATACTCCAGCCCCGAATCGATGACCCCGCGTGATGCGGTGCTCTGGGACCAAGCCGGCGATGAAGTGATGCGCCGCGCCGCGGCCGCCGCCCAGCGCCTGGGCAGCGGGGAACTGCTGCTGTACAAGAACAACACCGATAACAAGTCGGTCTCCTACGGCTCGCATGAGAACTACCTGATGCCGCGCGGCATCGAGTTCTCTTCGATTGTCCGCGGGCTCACCCCGTTCTTTGCCAGCAGGCAGATCTTCTGCGGTGCCGGCCGGGTGGGCCAGGGCATGCTCAACGAGCGCGCCGCCTTCCAGGTCTCCCAGCGTGCCGACTTCTTCGAGGCGGAAGTGGGCCTGGAAACCACGATCAACCGCCCGATCATCAACACCCGCGATGAACCGCACGCGAACTGGGACAAGTACCGCCGCCTGCACGTGATCATCGGGGATGCGAACCTCGGGCAGATCTCCACCCTGCTGCGCGTGGGCACCACCAACTTGGTGCTCTCGCTGATCGAAGCGGGGATGGCCCCGCAGCTGGAACTGGTCGAGCCGGTCCTGGCCTTGCAGCAAATCAGCCACGACCCCACCCTGAAGGCCAAGGTGCGGTTGCGCGGAGGGGTCCAGCTCACCGCCATTGAAATCCAGCGCCATTACCTGCATGCGGCAGAAAACTACTGTGCGGCACGCGGTATTGATGATCCGGACACCACCGAGATCCTCAGCCGTTGGGCGCAGATCCTGGAGTTGCTCGAGCGCGACCCGATGGACGCGGCAGACCAGATTGACTGGATCGCCAAATACCAGCTGGTCAACGGCTTCGCCCAGCGCCACCAGCTTGAGCTGTCCGATCCACGCGTGGCGATGCTGGACCTGCAATGGGCTGATTTGCGGACCGATAAGGGCTTGTACTACCGCATGGCCGAACGCGGGGCCATCCAGAGGATCTTCAGCCAGCAGGAGATCAACCAAGCCGTGGCCAGCCCGCCGGAAGATACCCGGGCCTACCTGCGCGGCATGACCCTGCAGCGCTATGCGCCCTACGTGGTCGCAGCGAACTGGGATGCGTTGTCCTTCGCCGTCCCCGGGGCGCGCAAGATCAGCCGCTTCCACATGCCCGAACCGCTGGGCGGAACCCGTGCGCAGGTTGGCGAGCTGTTCGACACGCAGCTGGAGATTGCGGAATTTATCGACGAATTGGCCAGGCGTCGCTAATCGGCGCAGAATAGGTATGAGTCTCGGCGCGTAATTCCGGGATTCACGACGACTTAGGAGAAAACGATGACTCAGGAAAGCTTCTCGGCCCGCCGCAGCACCCAGAACCAGCAGGCCGAAACGGAACAGGTCCAGGTGAATACCACCGGCCAGTCCGCCGGCGTGGATGACCTGCTGGACGAGATCGACTCGGTGCTGGAATCCAACGCTGAAGAGTTCGTCCGCGGATTCGTGCAAAAGGGCGGCCAGTAAGCCCCAACGGGCACACAGCTTTGGAAGTCGTGTTCTGGCCAATGTGGCGGAACCGCAGTTGAGGGGAAGTAGCTTCGCGTGGATCGCAGAATCTTTGGTCTGGAAACCGAATTCGGGCTGAATTATGTCCCGTCGGATGGGCGCCGGCTCACCCCGGAGGATGCCGCACGGCACCTGTTCAAGCCGGTAGTCAGCTGGGGGCGCAGTTCGAATGTGTTCCTGGAGAACGGCTCGCGCCTCTACCTGGATGTGGGCTCGCACCCGGAGTACGCCACCGCGGAATGCGACCAGCTCAAGCAGCTGATCGCCCACGACCGCGCAGGGGAGGCGTTCATGCTGGACCTCGTTGACCAGGCAGAGGACCAGCTGGCCGAGGAAGGCCACGAAGGCCGGATCTACATGTTCAAGAACAATGTGGACTCCGCCGGGAACTCCTATGGCTGCCACGAGAACTACCTGATTCCACGCAAAATCGAGTTCAAGCGCCTCGCTGACATGCTCATCCCTTTCCTCGTCACCCGCCAGCTATTGTGCGGTGCCGGGCATCTGATCACCGATGAAGAGCAGACCAAGTACGTCTTCTCCCAGCGCGCCGATCACATGTGGGAGGGGGTCTCCTCGGCCACAACGCGCTCGCGTCCGATCATCAATACCCGCGATGAGCCGCACGCCGATGCCGAGTACCACCGCCGGCTGCATGTCATAGTGGGCGACTCGTCGATGAGCGAAACCACCCAGCTGCTGAAGATCGGCGCCACCGACTTGGTGCTGCGCCTGATCGAATCCGGCGAAATCTACCACGATCTGCGACTGGAAAACCCGATTCGCTCCATCCGCCAGATCTCCCACGATTTCACTGGCCAGACCGTAGTGCGGCTCATGGGCGGCGACGAACCGACCGCACTGCAGATCCAGTGGATCCTCTTCGAATCCGTCAAGGAATTCATCGCCCGCCACGGCGCGCACCACGACCAGGTGGATACCGTCCTGGAATTGTGGGAACGCACGCTGAACGCAGTGGAAAGCCAGGACTTCTCGCTGATCGACCGGGACATCGACTGGGCGATCAAGCACAAGCTGCTCACGGGCTATGCCCAGAAGAACTCCCTGGAGCTCTCGGCGCCACGGATCGCGCAGCTGAACCTGACCTACCATGACATCGACCCGCAGCGCGGCCTGTTCCACCTGCTCAAGCGCCGCGGCCTGGCCAGCGCAGTCGTCTCCGACGCTGAAATCAATCAGGCTGTGAACAACCCGCCAGCCACGACACGCGCGGCACTGCGAAGCAAATTCATTCGCGCCGCCCGCGCCAATGGGCGACGCTATAGCGCCGATTGGGTCCACATGAAGTATGAGGATGGCCCGGGCGGAATTGTGCTGTGCAAGGACCCGTTCGCAACCACCAATTCACAGATTGACGAGCTCATTGAGCTGATGGGCCAGCAGCTTTAGCTAGCTGGAAACAAGTATTTACACAGCAAAAACCTCTAAGCTGGACGCAGGTCATTACGGCCCTTGCCATGTGCAAGCCCGCAATGCATGACCAGCTAGTCCAACCGGAAAGAAGATTCGTGCGAAAAGTTTTGGCAGTATGCGCCACCGCGTCCATCCTTGCCCTGGCGTCCTGCGGTTCGGGTTCGTCATCCCTGAGCGGCATCGACGTCAAGCCAGCAGAAGATAGCAAGACCGCACCTGAGGTTAAATTCGATGCGCCGCTCCTGACCGAAAAGTCAGAAGCAGTCACCGTGGTGGAGGGCGAGGGTTCCGACATCAAGGAAGGCGACACCATCCAGATCCAGTCGGGCCTGTACAAGACCATCGACGGCCTGCTGACCAATGAGAACTTCACTGCTGATCCGGCTCCCATGAAGGTTGACGAGACGCTCAAGGAGCAGATGCCCGAGCTCTACGAAACCCTGCTGAAGTCCCAGATTGGCGACTGGATCGCTTACGCAGCCATCGAAGGCGTTCAGCAGCCGGACGGGTCCATCGCCGAACCGGCCGAAGGCTCGCGTGCCGAACGGCTGATCGTGATCAAGATTGCGGACTCCAAGAGCCCTAGCCAGACGATGGGCAAGGAAGAAGTCCAGCAGCTCAAGGACGACGGCAAGCTCCCCACCGTGAAGACCGGCAAGGGCGATCCGCAGATCACCATCCCCAAGGACACCGAAGCCCCGGCAGGCCTGGCAGTGGACGTCCTTGAAGAAGGCGACGGCCCAGCGGTTGGCCAAACGTCCAAGGTCACTGCCCACTACCACGGCGTGCGCTGGGAAGATGGCAAGAAGTTCGACGGCAACTTCGGCAACGAAGAAGGCTTCGAAGCCGATATGGCCGGCGGAGTCATCCAGGGCTGGCTGCAGGGCTTCCAGGGTCTGAAGGAAGGCAGCAAGGTCTTGCTGACTGTCCCAACGGACTTGGCCTACGGCGAAACAGCTGAAGCCCAGGGGCGTCCTGCAGGACCACTGGTCTTCTACGTAGAATTAGACAAGGTAAGCGAAAGCAAGTAACAGAAAGGCCGTGACTATGTCGTTCGGAGAACGCAACTACGACCGCACCAAGCCGGAGATCGATTTCCCGGGCACCGACGCTCCTGAAGAACTGGTCATCACCGACCTGGTCGAGGGAACCGGCGCCGAGGTCACCCCAGGCACCACCGTTGAAGCGCACTATGTAGGCGTTGCCTGGTCCACCGGCGAAGAGTTCGACTCTTCCTGGGGCCGCGGGCAGACCCTCGACTTCCCAGTGGGTGTCGGAATGGTTATCCAGGGCTGGGACCAGGGCCTGCTGGGCATGAAGGTCGGCGGCCGTCGCCGACTGGATATCCCATCGCACCTGGCCTACGGCGAGCGTGGCGCCCCAGGCGCCATTGCGCCTAACGAAGCACTGATTTTCGTTGTGGATCTGATGGGCACCAAGTAATTCCAAGTGCTGGCAATGGCCTCGATTAAATAATCGGGGCCATTGCTGTCCCAGAAGTCATCCTTATCGGCGAAAGTTGGTTAGTCTAGGCACGTGAGCATAAAGCAATCCCCGGGACCCAGCAAGGCAGAACGCCTGACCAGCCTCATCTATGCGCTGGCAACTAAATCACGGAAGTTCAACGCCGACCGCATTGGATCCTATTTGGTGCCAGGCGGTACCAAGGAGACCCGAGAGAAGGCGATGGATCGCCTCAAGGACGATATCCGCAATGACTTCGGGTTGCAGCTGGACAAAGAAGTAATCGACGATGTTACGTACTACAGCATCGACACGACCGAGTGGTTCTTGCCGCCGGTGGAATTCAGCCCCGCAGAAGCCGGCCTGGTCGCATTGGCCGCGAGCCTTTGGAAAGACACCAAGCTCCAGTCATTGGGGCTCAATGCCGCGGCCCGAGTCACCGGCCATGATGGCGTGGCCTCGCCGGTCGCTCCGTTGGCCGGCTCATTGGTCCCACGCCTTTCCATGGATGAACCGAACTTCCGCGAATGCGCCCTGGCGGTCTTCAACCGCAACACGCTCAAGTTCGCCTATACGTCCTCTGGCGGCGCACAGAGCGAACGAATTGTTGATGTGTGGGGGATCGGGCAGCGCTACGGCAACTGGTACTTCACCGGCTATGACCACACGCGGAAAGATACCCGTGTCTTCCGCCTCTCGCGGGTTCAGGGCAAGTTCACGAATTACCGGCATGGCGGCGCTAACGCCGACGGGCAGTACCACGCCCGCCCCCAGGATTTCGACATGACCCAGGTCTTGCAGGATTTCGACCTGCAGAATCCGGGACTGGTGGCAACGGTGCGGCTCTTGGGCGATGAAGCAATCCCGCTGCGCGCCCAGGCAGTAAATGGCCGCAGCGATCAGGATGAGCTGCAGATCGGCTATGCGGATCCGCATTCATTTGCCCAGCAGCTGGCAGCTTATGGTCCGGCCGTGAAAGTCCTGGGACCCTCCGAACTGGTGGCCCAGGTGCGCTGGATTCTGCGCGACGCGCGCAGCTCCCAGACCAGCCAGGGCAACCAGGATGCCTACGCAGAGGTGAAGTTCCGTCCGCATCGCGCCACCGGCCGTGGCACCACCACAACTCAGGTCATGCGAAATATCGACATGATCCAGTATGTGCACGCCCATGGTGCCGTAGAAATCGAAGCGCTGGCAGAACGCTACTCCATGAGCGTTGCCAAGGTTCGTGAAGAGCTGGCCATGATCATGATGTGCGGTGTCCCGTACGGCCAGCATGACGAACTGATCAACGTCAATGACGGCGACGTTGAATCCGATACCGTTACGATCTCCAATGCAGCCCTGCTGGCCGAGCCGCAGAAGCTGGCGCCGCTGGAAGCAGTAGCCGTGCTCGGCGGGCTCAACGCCCTGGCAAGCATTCCCGAGTTCGAGCACCAGCAGGTGCTCGACGCGGCACTGGCCAAGGTGAATTCCGCGGTGGCCCGTTTTGACGGCTGGAGCGGGGCGCTGGGCTTCGCACTGTCCAAGGCGCGCGAGAACGATATTCCGCAGCAGCTGATTCAGGCGATTCGTTCCCAAGACGTCGTGCGCATCGACTACTACTCGGCCCGTTCGCGAACTCACCAGGTTCGCGATGTGGAACCGATCCGGCTCATTGAAGACGGAGCGGTGCAGTACCTGCGGGCTTGGTGCCGAAAGCGCCAGAGCCTATTAACTTTCCGGGTGGACCGGATGTTAAGTGTGGAAACTGCCGGTGAACAATTCGAGCTGGCGGCTCGGCATGAAGACCAGCAAGATGTCCAGATCCGGTATGCCTCCAACGACGATGACTTAGAGGTCATGGTCTATGTAGACGCCGAGATCTTACCGGTTATCGAAGCTTTCCATCCTCTTTCCTGGTCCACGGGAAAGGTCGGTACGGGGTATCTGGCCAACGTCCGGTTCTCGGATCACCAGGTAGCTGCGCCGCTCGTGGCTCGCCATAGCGGTAAACTGACTGTGGTCTCTCCTGACGCTACGCGCGAACAGGTAGTGAACTGGTTGGACGAGGCTATCGCAATGTATGAGGATTAATAGATGCTTCCTTGGTGGTTTTGGGTACTTTTGTGGACTGTGCTCGTTTTGGCGACAATACTTGTTGCGGCACTTGCCGGCTTCCGTTTGTTCAAACGGGGAATGGCGGTCGTCGAGGGCCTGGGCGACGCTGCGGATCACATCAGCGCCGGTTTAAGCCAGGAGGGCACCGTCGTCGAGTACGCTGCGAACCCTCGTCGCTACCCGCACGGAACCGATGCCACGCACGCGGATCCGGAGAAGATCAAAAAGCTTCGCGATAAGGGCAAAGCTGAAAGAATCGAGGCGCGTCGAGTTCGCCGCGTCGCACGTCGCGCACAGCGCGGCCAAGCTCAGAACATGCGCGATCTTGGCTTGTTCTGACGTAGACTTTAGATAGAGAGAAGGGAATCCACATGGGTGGCTTACAGGGATGGCATTTGGTCATCATTATCGTGCTTGCACTGCTGCTTTTCGGCGCTCCAAAGCTTCCAGGCTTGGCTCGCTCGATGGGCCAGTCGCTGCGCATTTTCAAGTCCGAGGTTCGCCAGATGAAGGATGATGATCCTAAATCTGAAACCGTTGATGGCACCATCAATGATCCGAACCCCAACGAAAAGAACAACTCGTAGACCTCTTCAGTGGCAACAAATAAAGACAAGAACCCGCGCAGCAAGAAGAAGCGGGCCAAGGACGCAGAAGGTCGGATGGCTCTCAAAGAGCATCTGATTGAAGCACGGAACCGGTTATTCAAGTCGCTCATCGCGCTGACCTTGGGCACGGTAGCCGGTTTCTTCGTATACGACTGGCTGCTTGCCTTGCTGATCGCGCCTGTGAAAGCTGCCGGCGGCTCGGTAGTGTTCACCGCGGTGATGTCACCCTTCGACATCATGATCAAGGTGGCGCTGTTCGTCGGCCTGATCGTTTCCTCGCCGGTGTGGCTCTACCAGCTGTGGGCATTCATCGTGCCGGGACTGAAAAAGAACGAGCGCCGTTTGAGCTACAGCTTCGTAGCAGCCGCGGTTCCGCTGTTCCTTGGCGGCGTGGCGATGGCCTACTTCGTTCTTCCGTTTGCGCTGGAATTCTTCATTAGCCTGTCGCCGGAGAACTCGGATAACCTGCTGAACATTTCCGAGTACCTGCCGTTTATCTTCCGCCTGCTCCTGGCATTCGGCTTGGCCATGCTGGTACCGGTACTGATGGTTGGCCTGAACATGGTTGGCGTCCTGCCAGCCAAGCTCATCTTGAAGAACTGGCGTATCACCGTCTTCCTCATCGCCCTGGTTGCCGCTATGGCAGCACCAGGCGGCGATGCAATCACCATGTTCGCGTTGGCTGGACCGTTGTTCCTCACCTTCGCCGTTGCCACCTTGATCTGCCACTTCAACGACAAGAAGCGCGCAAAGAAGCTGGCGGCACGGGAAGCCGAGAATGAACGCCTAGCAGCTGGTGAAACTTCTGGCATTGAAACCCCTAGCTCGATTGACGAACCTAAATCCCAGCTCTGAACCAGGGCAAGAAAGTGAACGACCACAAGTGACTTCACCCGCGGAACGCTACGCGAATTCCAAGGCACGGCAGGTCGAAAACGGCACTGCACTTCCTGGATTCCGGGCAAGCATCTCCTTCGACCTGGATCCATTCCAGGCCGAAGCTTGCCAGAAGGTCGCAGAAGGGCACAGCGTACTGGTCGCTGCGCCCACCGGCGCCGGAAAAACTGTTGTTGGCGAATACGCCATCTACCAGGCTCTAGGCGAGAACCGCAAGGCTTTCTACACCACGCCCATCAAGGCGCTGAGCAACCAGAAGTATTCGGAACTGGTCAATCGCTATGGAGCGCAGAAGGTCGGGTTGCTGACCGGCGACACCTCCATCAACTCCGAAGCGCAGATCGTCGTCATGACCACCGAAGTGCTGCGCAATATGCTGTACGCGGATTCCCAAACCCTCGACGGCTTGGGCTACGTGATCATGGATGAGGTCCACTACCTCGCCGATAAGTTCCGTGGTGCCGTATGGGAAGAAGTCATCATCCATCTGCCGTCCAACGTGCAGATCATTTCACTCTCGGCAACCGTGTCCAACGCCGAGGAATTCGGTGGCTGGCTGGATACCGTCCGGGGCCAGACCGATGTCATCGTCTCCGAGCATCGCCCGGTGCCGCTCTTCCAGCACGTCATGGTCGGCCCTAACGTGGTGGACCTGTTTGCCGAAGACGTAGCCTTCGACAAGGTGGCTGAAGACGATTCAAAGGCCTCGGTCAACCCCGAACTGCGAAAACTCGTACGCTCCCACAGCCCTGGCGGCCGAGTGCAGCGCGGCCGGGGTCGCGGCGGCCGCGGCCCCCAGCGCAGTTCAGGCATGGGGCACCGCATCAACCGTCCAGCGGTTATCGGGAAGCTTGACCGGGCTGCTCTGCTGCCAGCTATCTTCTTCATTTTCTCCCGCAAGGGCTGCGATATGGCCGTGCAGCAGTGCGCCATGGCTGACCTGCGCCTGACGACCAATGAAGAAGCCGCCGAGATCGCGCAAGCGCTGGATGAAGTCGCCTACCGGATCCCCAGCGAAGACCTGGACGTTCTGGAATTCTGGTCCTGGCGCGATGGTCTGGTTCGCGGCTTCGCTTCCCACCACGCCGGCCTGCTCCCGATCTTCAAGGAAATCGTTGAAGACCTCTTTGCACGCAACCTGATCAAGGTGGTGTTCGCAACCGAGACCCTGGCACTGGGCGTGAACATGCCAGCACGCTCGGTCGTGCTGGAAAAACTGGTCAAGTTCAACGGCGAATCCCACGTGCAGATCTCTTCGGGGGAGTACACCCAGCTCACCGGCCGTGCCGGGCGCCGCGGCATTGACGTCGAAGGCCATTCGATTGTTGTCTGGAACCCCGACCTGGAACCGGAATCCTTGGCAGGACTCGCTTCGAAGCGAACCTATCCGCTGAATTCCTCGTTCCGTCCGACCTACAACATGTCCACCAACTTGCTGGCGCAGTTTGGCCGTGAACAGACTCGTCAAATCCTCGAAACCTCCTTTGCCCAGTACCAGGCGGACCGTTCCGTGGTGGGCATGGCGCGCCAGGTGCGTTCCAAGGAAGAATCCCTGGCCGGCTACGCCAAGTCGATGGAATGCCATCTCGGAGATTTCACCGAGTACCTGAAACTCCAACGAAACCTGGCCCAGGTCGAGAAGAACGCTGCGAAGGACCGCCGCCACGAGCGCCGTTCGGCAGCTGAGCAGTCCCTGCAGGCCGTGATCCGCGGCGACGTGGTGGACCTGCCAGGTGGCCGCCGCTTCGGCCGCGCCGTGGTCGTCGAGCTTGATAAGGCCATGTACAACCCGCGACACACCGTGCTGACCGAAGAGGCGCAGCTTCGCCGGCTCTCGGTGGAAGACCTCAACGGACCAGTGCAGATCATTTCGCGGATCAAGACTCCCAAGGGGTTCAACGGGCGCACACCGAAGGAGCGCCGGGACCTTGCTTCATCCTTGCGCAACGCGATCTACGAGTCGCGTCCTCCACGCCAGGACGCCCAGAGCTTTGATTTCGAAGGCTCGGATTCCTTCGAGCGTGAAATCAACGCACTGCGCCTGGAGCTCAAGGACCATCCTTGCCACGCCTGCTCGGAGAAGGACCAGCACATGCGCTGGGCCGACAGGTACTGGAAGCTGAAGAAGGACACGGACAAGGCCCGTCGCGCCATCCGCGGGCGAACCAATACCATTGCCACGCAGTTCGACAAGGTCTGCAAAGTGCTCGAGCAGTTCGAATACCTCGTGCCTTCCGAGGGCGGCGAAGATTTCGCGCTGACCGACTCGGGCCGCCGCCTGCGCCGCATCTATGGCGACCGAGATCTGCTCACCAGCCAAATCCTGGAGACCGGCAAGCTCACGCAGCTCAATGCGGAAGAACTCTGCGCGGTTGTCGCCAGCCTGGTCTACCAGGCACGCCGCGACGGGGACCGTGCCGATCCGAAAATGCCAACGGGCAAGATCGATGACATCTGGAATAGCACCATCAGGATTTGGGGCGAGCTATCGGACGCTGAAGAGGCCTTGGGCCTTGACCCGACCGCTCCACCGGAATCCGGTTTGATCTGGCCAATGTACAAGTGGGCCCGCGGTTCGAGCCTGAACAGCGCGCTGCGCGGTACCGATCTGGCACCGGGTGACTTCGTGCGCTGGGCCAAACAGGTCATCGACACATTGGACCAGTTCGCAAAGAATAGCGACCTTCCGCCATTGCTGGTTCGCAATGCCTACAAGGCAGTAGACCAGATCAAGCGCGGTGTAGTGGCCTACTCGAACGTGCTGGACTAGCCAGCAGGTCCAGCCGAAAAACTTATTAGCCAGTGCACGAGAAAAGGGAGACGCTGATGGCAAAAACACTCTACCGAAACGGGTCCATCTACTCAGCGGCCGATCCATTTGCTACCGCAATGGTGGTGGACGGCGACACCATTTCATGGTTGGGCGGCGAGGACGCAGCCGAGCGCCACGCGTCTGCCGTCGACGAAGTGGTCGACCTCAATGGTGGTTTGATTACCCCGGCGTTCGTCGAATCCCACACGCACCTTGCCGCCTTGGGCCGCACCCTTTCGGGAGCCGATTTGGGTGCAGCAACCTCGGCTTCTTCGCTGCTTTCGCTCGTCGCCGAGCAGGCGCAGAAGTCGACCAAGCTGGTCCTGGCTCAGGGGTGGGACAACTCGAACTGGGCTGACCAGCAGCTGCCCGCGGAAACCGACCTGACCAGTGCCGCGGAAGGCCGCGGCTATTACCTGGCGCGTCGCGATGTGCACAGTGCCCTGGTCAATCGGGAACTGCTGGATCTGCTGGACCTGGGCCACCTCGCCGCTGGCATCATTTCTGGTGCGGATCACGACGCCGTGCGTGAAGCACTCACCAATACGCAGAAGGCCGAACAGGAATACCAGCGCCTGGCACTGGAGCACTACGCCTCGCGTGGTTTCGCCAGCGTTGTGGAGATGGCGGCCCCGCATATTGAGGGCCGAGAGGCGCTGGAGCAGTTGCTGGCCATCGACAACCCTGAACTGCCGCAAGTCCATGCCTACTGGGGCGAACTGGTTAGCGATGCAGACATCGCCCAGGAGCTGGTCGCATCCTTCCCAACGGGAAAGGTGCTGGGCTTGGGTGGCGATCTTCGCGTGGATGGTTCGCTAGGCAGCCACACGGCGTACCTGCGCGAAGACTACAGCGATCAGCCGGGCGAACGCGGCACCCTGTATCTGAAGCGTGACGAAATTGCGGCCCACCTGGTCGCTTGCAGTTCCCGGGAGATCCAGGCCTCGTTCCATGTGATCGGAGACGGCGCCCTGGATGAGGTGTTGGCAGGTTTTGACCTGGCTGCTGAGCAGATTGGGGCAGCTAAGCTGCAGATGTGCCGGCACCGTCTGGAGCATGTCGAGATGGTTGATGAAGACTCGCGGGCCCGTTTGCTGCAGTACGCCATCATGGTTTCGATGCAGCCGGTCTTCGACCAGGCGTGGGGCGGCTCGAACGGCATGTACGCGCAGCGCCTGGGGGAGCGCGCAGCATCGATGAACAACCTCTCCGCTATGCTTTCGGCTGGTGTGCCAATGGTGCTTGGCTCTGATGCTCCGGTAACGGAGGTTGATGGCTGGCAGGTTGTTCGCGCCGGCATGAACATGACGAATGCTGAGGCTCGCATTTCGGCTCGTGCGGCCTTCTTGGCTCAAACCCGATCCACCTACCGCGCCATGGGCGAGATGAACCCGTTCGCCGGGCAGCTCGTGATCGGCGCGCCGGCGACTTTTGCAGTGTGGACTGCCTCTGAACTTGCTGTGCAAACTCCGGACGTCCGAATCAGTTCTTGGAGTACCGATGCACGAGCTGGAACTCCGATGCTTCCGGTCGTTGATGAGGAAATTCCGCAGTGCCTGCGTACAGTACGCGCTGGAATCACGCTTTTCAATACCCTTGAGCCAAGCGAATCGGCTTAAAGCGAAACAGATGCTCAATAAGCAGAATGAATTCGCAAAATTTGCCCTGACTAGTGGTGTCTAGGTAAAGAGTGAAGTCATTTGATGGTTGACAGCCTAGGTGGGGTACCCACTAGGCTGGTCTAAGCGCCTCTTCGAGATGCACATGCATTGCGTTGGAAACTACGCAATTTAAACAACGATCCTCAGTGACCTTAGATAACATTCTCTGTGCCTTTCGGCGTGGAGAATAGGGCCGAAGTCACTGAGGATCGTTCGTTAATGCGGTGTCTCCAGCGCGCTGATTGGCAAATGATGACTATACTTTGAGTTTGGATTAACTCTTTTCGACCCGGTGTCCTGCATAAGCCATGCAGTCGACGCCGAGCAGGCAAGAGGCTTTGTGTTGTATACCCAGAAAGGTGCCGCCGCGTGCGCGTCATTACAATCATTCCGACTTACAACGAACTGGAGTCGCTCCCGCTGACCGTAGGACGCTTGCGTACCGCAGTTCCTGACTCGGATGTATTGATCGTTGATGATAACTCGCCTGACGGCACCGGAGAACTTGCAGACAAGATGGCTGCTGAGGACTCGAATATCCACGTATTGCACCGTACCGGCAAGGATGGCCTGGGAGCCGCCTACATTGCAGGTTTCGAATGGGCGTTGGCTCGCGACTACGACGTACTGGTAGAGATGGATGCCGATGGCTCGCATATGCCAGAGCAGCTTCCACGCCTTTTGGAAGCCAGTGCCGCGGGCGCAGATCTCGTAATCGGTTCGCGTTGGGTCAAGGGCGGCGAAGTCGTGAACTGGCCAATGCTGCGCAAGATCATCTCGCGCGGCGGCAGCTTCTACTCGCGCACCATGCTGGGCTTGCCTCTGCGCGACATCACCGCAGGCTACCGCGCCTTCAAGCGCGAAACCCTGGAAGCAATCGATTTTGACGCCGTTGAGTCGCGCGGCTACGGCTTCCAGGTGGACATGACCTTCCGCGTGGCCATGCTGCGCAAGACGATCGTTGAAGTTCCCGTGACCTTCGTAGAGCGCGAACTGGGCGCGTCGAAGATGAGCGGCAACATTGTGTTCGAAGCAATGTGGAATGTCACCCGCTGGGGCTTGGGCGCCCGGTGGAAGAAGCTGACTTCCAAGAAGTAATACCCGTGGTTAAGCGAACTGGCGTGCAACGATGGATCGTTGCACGCCAGTTCGTTTAACCAGGAATCATCATCAGGTCTCGGGCAGGCAGTGAAATACAAACCAGCCCACCGCCCCAAAGGCGGACTGTGCAGGATGAAAATAGCTTCTACGAAGCTGCTTAGGCCGGCGGCGCTGGCCGCGCAATTTCATGCAGGCTCTTTGACGCAGTTGAAAATACTGGGCGTGGTCTTTGAGCCCCATAGCAGACAGGCAAAAGAGTGAGGGCTGGGTTTGATAACCATCGGTCATCAAACCCAGCCCTCAACCAAGCCCCTACGGCCATGCTAAGGCAGCATGGAACCGTGCGTGGGGGAGATTAGGCAGTTTCCCCGCGAGCAGCGCGCAGCTGCTGGAGGCGGTCTGCCAGAGTCTTTTCCAGTTCTTCTTCGGAACGGCGCTCAAGAAGCATGTCCCAGTGGGTACGGACAGGCTTTTCATTGCCCGGTTCTTCGGCCTTGGCTTCGCCGTGGACGAGCTTGGCTTCCTTACCGGTCTTGGTGTGCCAGGTTGCTGGAATTTCAGCTTCGGCAGCAAAGACGACGAAGACGGTCTCGCCCTCTTCGGTACGGTATTCCACACGCTGACGGGCAGCCGGCTCCACACCTGCCTCAGATTCCATGCTCTGTGCACCCAGGCGCATGCCTCGTAGGCTGCGATCGCTCATGTTTTCCCTCCGCGATGATTGAAGAATTCGCTACACGTACCAACGTTTGGCACTCGGAAATAATTCCCTCCGACTAGAGGTGAAGATAATTCTTGGTGCCAAAACATCCATTATACGCGTCTGCGGCGAGGTGCATTGTATGCACCTCGCCGCAGACGGCTAATCGGTTCTAAACCAGCTGTTGCTACAGGTTGCTACCTGGGGCCGATGGCGATTCCGGAGTGGCAGGCTTGCTGCCCGATCCGTTGCCGCCCAGCGCTCCGCCGATGCCCTTGAGTGCTTCGGTCAGTTCGCTTGGAATCACCCACAGGGTATTCGAAGTGCCTTCGGCAAGCTTCGGCAGAGTCTGCAGGTACTGGTAGGCGAGCAACTCATGGTCCGGCTTGCCGGCGTGAATTGCATCGAAGACCTTCTGGATGGCCTGGGACTCGCCGTCAGCGCGCAAGATTGCGGCCTGTGCATCGCCCTCGGCTTCGAGGATGGAAGCCTGGCGTGCGCCTTCGGCAGTAAGGATGGAGGACTGCTTGGTGCCCTCAGCGGTCAGGATGGCAGCACGGCGGTCACGCTCGGCGCGCATCTGCTTCTCCATCGAGTCCTGGATGGACAGCGGTGGATCGATAGCCTTCAGCTCGACACGGGAAACACGGATGCCCCACTTGCCGGTTGCCTCGTCAAGGACACCACGCAGCTGGCCGTTGATCTGGTCGCGGCTAGTCAGGGCCTCTTCCAGATTCAGGCCACCGACGACATTACGAAGCGTAGTGGTGGTCAGCTGTTCTACGGCCTGGATGTAGTTAGCGATTTCATACGTCGCGGCACGCGGCTCGGTGATCTGGAAGTAGACCACGGTATCAATCGAAACTACCAAGTTGTCCTCGGTAATAACTGGCTGCGGCGGGAAGGAAACAACTTGTTCACGCAGGTCCAGCAGCGGCAGCAAGCGATCCACAAAGGGGATCAGGATTGTCAGACCGGGATTTAGGGTTCGGTTGTACTTGCCGAGGCGCTCAACGATGCCAGCACGTGCCTGCGGCACGATGCGCACGCTGCGCAGTAGGACGACAATCACGAAGATTGCCAGAACGACAAGCACAATAGTCAAGCCAAAACCATCTGAATTCATGGTTCGTACTCTCTTTCCTTGTGCAGTAGTGATGAATTTGGGGGCGTCAGGCTAGCTAGCCGTTAGCAGGGTCAGGGGACTTCGCGGTGAGGTATGCAGTTGCCCCGTCGATACGTGAAACCACGGCATAGGTGCCGGGATTCATGGTCGGAACGCTGGATTCAGCACGGGCGGTCCAGATCTCTCCACGGATCTTGGCCGAACCCGACATGCGCGAGGTCGGCTCGAGAATAAGTGCATCCGCACCGATTAATCGCTCGATATTGGTGCGGAAGCCCTCGGGTGATTTCCGTAAATGTTTGACGGCAATAGGTCGAACCAGGAAGATCATCAACAATGAAATGACGCAGAATACAAGGACCTGCAACCACATGGGTCCACTGAGCAGTGCGACCGCTACACCACCAAGGGCACCTACGCCGAGCATGATGAAGTAGAGATCAAGAGAAAGCATCTCGATGATCGCCAGCAGCAAGAACAGTGCCAGCCAGATCACCCAAGCGTTGCTGATGATCCATTCGGCTGTTGTCATGGCATTCACCTAAATTCTGTTAGGACATTGACCAGTCGTAACTGGTCTTTCCTACATTCTGCCGTAGAAGGCAGATAAAAGGTGTAGTCATTTTGGGGTATCTTCTAGCCCTGCGTGACGAATGCGTGTACTCCAAAGGAAGCTGTTACAGGCTGGGAACCCAACGCCAGCGTCTGCTGATGAAGAATTTCAGGGGAGAGGTGGTGCCCGGACGGACCCATGAATGCAAGGTTATAGAGATCGTCCGCATTCAGGTTCATCCGATATGTCAGATTCTTGGATCCGCGATGATTAAGGCCTTCAGCCGCAAATTTTTCCACCAAGGCGGCTTGCTTGCCCTGTCCTACGGTGAGCATGCCCAGCGGGTCGACGACTTCGTTGAGATGATCTGGTTCGCCGGTCACGACAATGCATAATCCACCAGTACGCAGTACACGTTGGAACTCTGCCGGGTTATGCGGTGCGAAGCAGTTGATCACCACATCGCGTGATCGGTCGGCAGTAGGCAATTTGCGCCAGACATCCCAGACCACAGCGAGCGTGCTTGGAACCTTCGCGGCACGACGCATGGCAAAGCGGGAGATGTCCAGAGCCAAAGCATCAAGTTCAGCAGCAGGAGAGTTCTCTAGAATCTTCCCCAGGTAGTAGCCGGTACCTGCGCCCGCATCCAGCACGTCAAGCGAATGTCCGTCGTGATGATCATTGATCAGCTCGGACAGCGCGCGCGCCAGAGGCTCATAATGTCCCTTTGACTGGAAAGCATCGCGGGCTTGGACCATGGCCGAGGTGTCTTCGAGGAAGTTCGTTCCTTTGCCAGTAAGGAAGTTGAAGTAACCCTGTTTGGCAGCATCAAAACGATGCCCGGCTTCGCAACTCAGGGTTCTATCCCGAGATTCCTCGAAGCCAAGGGGTTGCTCGCAGACCGGGCAAGTAACGTTCGTGGTGCCGGAGAACATTAGAATTTCAGAACCTCTTGTGCCGTTGCAACGTCCATGCTTTCATGGCGCCACAGTTCGGATTCGTTAATCAAGGAGCGGGTAAGTGCTTTGTCGATATAGACAGTGCCCGACAGATGATCAGTTTCGTGCTGGACAATGCGGGCCTGCCAACCGGAGAAGCTTCGAGTTATTTCCTGGCCGTCCCGATCTTTATAAGTGGCGGTGATATCGGCGGCCCGGCTCACTACGCCTTGGAATCCTTCGAAAGACAGGCAACCTTCGTAGAAGACTGCCGCGCGCTCTGTTGATGCCGTATATACGGGGTTGAAGATCTCGAAGTACTCCAGCGGCTCACGCTCTCTGTGCGAGGCAGCTTCCTCCGGAATGGGATAGAGATCTTCGAGCACGGCAATCTGCAGGGGGATACCCACCTGAGGAGCGGCGAGTCCTACGCCAGGGGCGTCGTACATGGTCTGGCGCATTGCTTCAAGGAGTTCTTCGAGCAGTTCCTGCGGAAGCTGCTGCTCGTAGGCCACCGCCTGCTGGCGGAGAACGGGATGTCCCAGCTGGACAATAGGCAGTATGAGGTTCTCATCTGCAGTCTCCAGGACTTCTCGAACTATATTCTCGATGTCCTGTGCGGTGTACTCGGTGTTCATCGGCAAGCGCTAGTCCGTTCGTATTCGTTGAGCTGAAGTTGAGCCAGGCGCGAGGTGAGTCGGGCCTTTTCAGTGTCATGCAGCATGTGTCCAAGATTGCCCAGATTGTCTGCGGCGTACAGATGGACTTCCACGTTCTTGTCGTAGAAGATATCGATAAGATTCGCCAGTCGGCGTTCCTCATCCATTGGCATGGTGGCACTAGCTGGGATGCAGGTTACATGCCAGCGCGAATACCGGCTTGCCAAATCCAGATAGTCGGCAGTGTTGCGGCGGGTTCGGCAGATCTGATCGAAGCTGATCCAGATCTCATCCGCATTCACGTGGACTGGCCCGATTTCGTCGTAGCCGATCTGGATCATCGTATCGTGGACCGGCAGTTCTCCTGGTGCTTCGAAGAGATTTAGCGTGCCTCTCCGATACCCGTCCAAGACCTGCTCGGGATCGGCGGCGAGCTGTCGGTAGTCCACCGAATGATCCAGCGAGAATACAGTGAAGTCCCGTTGGATCCGGTCAATAATTGGCTGAACCAGGTGATGGAAAGTGTCATCGTCAAGCAGCTTCTCCGGCCCGTAGTTCGACGTAGTGACCAGCTGGATCTCGTGTTCCGTGCAATGCCGAATGAGCTTGGCCATGAACATCGCGTCGCCAGGTTCGGTGCAATGGAACTCATCGAAGACCAGCAACTGCAGTCCAGCGAGCTCGCGCTCAAGCCCTTGCGAGAAAATCGCGCCCAGCGGCTGGCCCGGGACACGGTTGACCGGGGAATTTACGCGCTGGAAGAACTCGTGGAAATGGAAGCGCGCTGTCGTGGTTTCAGGCAGCACCGAGACCAAGGTATTGATGATGAGGGTTTTGCCTCGACCAGGAGGGCCATAAATGTAGACGCCAGGGTGCTTTGCCGTCATCGTCGTACGCAAAGTACGTCCTAGAAGGTCGATCAGATCACTCTGAACCGGGTCAACTTCGATACCTTGCAGCTTGAGAGCTTCGCGGATCTGAAGAGCGTACTTATTCCCGTGGGGAATGCGTAGCAACGGATTAGCCATATCTAAATTTTGCCACTGAGCGCAGACGCGGCCAATCTTCTGTGATGCAATCGCCACCATTCCAGCTTGCAGGGATGCCTTGCGGTGCCGAGGCGACGTTAAAGTGCCTAGTCAAGAAGCCTTCGATTTATTTCGAAACGGATGATTTAAATAGGGGGAGTGCTCCCAAGGATGGCTACGACCCTGTTTAGTCTTGTGAATTTTGAGCATACCTATCGCTTTATCTTGATCCGTGGCCATAATGGACACACCCACAGAGCTGGGTTGAAGCAGTTGAATCGAACCAGGGCGGGCGAAATGCGGAGAGGGAGCGCGTGAGATGACCAGCGAGTTCATTGTCCCAACGGCTGAAGACGAGATCGTCTCCAGCGATCTTTTGGACATGTCGGCAACGGTACTCAAAACCTTGTCGGATCCGGCAAGGCTCCAGATGCTCTGGGCGCTGTCCATGGACGATCTTTCCCTGTCCGATTTGGCTCAGTTGATCGGCGTTAGTCCAACGGTTGCCGGCCAATTGCTATCCAAGCTGCGAGCAGCTGGTGTATTGCAAACGAGGAAGTCCGGCCGCCATGTCATCTACTCGATGCATGATGAGCGATCGCGCGAGTTCATTCGGCAGACCCTGGAGTTCGCGAGGCACCGGCTGGATTTGCAGGATCAGCGTCAACAAGCTGAGCAGTAAGCGGCCTTCGAAATCCGTGGCGTAAATGGACGAATATGGCTACTTCCAGCGGCATTGCAAATAAGCCGATAATCTACATTATGTAAAGTACTGGAAATCCACGACTCCCCACGCAGGGTCTCACTGCAGCCATTTGTGCTGGCTGCCCCGTATATCGAAGCAGGCTCCTTTCATGCCCATCATTCGAAAGTTCGCGGACGCTTCGGCGGGATCTGTGGATCTCAGGTGGTCCTTCGGCTTATCGACCGACAGGCTTTGGCACGCAATGATTGATCGTCAGGCATTGCCACTCTGGCTGGGAACTCACGTCGCTGGAAGCCTTGGCGTGGGTTCTACTGTGCAGATCGAGCATGCGGAAAACTACATCTGCGAAAGCCGGATTGAACAGGTCGAGCCAGCATCCGCCCTCGTGATGTCCTGGAAGTTTCCGGAAGAATCTGTGTCGGAGGTTAGTTTGACTCTGCAGTCGAGCCTCTTCGGAGCTGAACTTGCGCTGAGCCACTCCAAACTCAGCGTTGGCGTCTCGAATTACCTGGCGGGATGGGAAACGCATCTCATGTATCTGGAGGCCGTCCTGCTTGGGGCTCCGCGCTCGATGGATCAATTCTGGGACGTTTATCAGGAGGTATTCGAGAACTAGGGCGCTTTCCTCTTGCCACTCCCCTCGATGTTATTCCAAACGATGATCGATCCGGCTAGAGTACACCGCGCCGGGTCAATGCCGACCTCAAATCCGCAGCGGAAGCAAAGTGATGTGTGTGGATCCCGAGATCGGTCGCCCCGACAAGTTTCCCGGCGGAATCGTCGGTAAAGAGGATCTGGTTTGCACACAGGTGCAGAGCGTTGATTACGTGAAGAAATGCTCGTCGGTCTGGCTTCGGATAACCGATTTTTGCTGAATTGAATACTCGGGCGACGTGGGTGGCGATTCCTTGCCGCTTAAGTTCGATGTCAATGGTGTCGCTGCCGTTCGTGAGAATGGCGGTGGTGATACCTGCACGTTGTAGATCGTCGAGTAACTGCAGCACATCGCGATCTACAACGGGCTCTATGCGACCCCATGCGTTGGCGGCTTCCGTGGATCCAATGCTCTTCCCAATCTCCTTGATCCATGTCAAACGAGATATTTTACCTGTAGTGAGTCCTTCCAGGCGAGCAGGGTCGAAAGCCGCCGCGTTCAAAGTGCCCGATGGCAACCCATATTCCATTTCAACGTCAGCAGTGGCGGCCTCGGGAAAGTTGCGGATCACTCCGTCCAAATCGAAAACTACTGCGTGGATCATGGGGCAATCCTGCCAGATGCAGGCGCATTGGGGCATCTGGGGCCAAGTGCATGCGGTGCCTTTCCTGCAGCGAGGGCCTGCCTAGAAATCTAGCAGGTGCTGCGTCAACCGGGAACTCCATGTCCCAGGGCAGGATGTCGGCGGTATCCCGGGAGCCAGATAGGCTAGTACTTGACCGAGTTCCCGGACTACTCCCCTATCTACCTTCAAGGACAGAAAACACCCTATGTCTCCAAGCGCCCTGTACCGTCTAGTTGCCCGCGCTGAAGCTGTCACATGGACGATGCTGATCATCGCATTGATTTTGAAGTACGTCGTCAAGGTTGGTGATTGGCCTGTTTCCATTGCCGGCTTCATCCACGGCTTTGTCTTCCTGACTTATGCAACGATGGCTGTGCTCATTGGCATGAATCAGCGCTGGAGGAAGTCGCTGATCATTGGAGCTGCCGCGACCGCCGTCGTCCCATATCTGACCATTCCTTACGACAAGTGGCTGGAACGCAAGGGAAAGCTGGAAGGTACCTGGCGTACCGAAGCAACCGATCATCCAGATGATCGCAAGTGGACCGACGCGACGATGCGTTGGCTTGTTGCCCGCCCGGCGCTGACCACGGTCCTGCTATTCGTCGTTATTGCCGGTATCTTCTCGGCCATGCTTTTCATTGGCCCTCCAGGTGGCGAGCACTAATCATGGATTCTATGAGGAGCAGGCTGCTTTCGCCTGGGCATCACTGAATGCACTGACTCCTCAATCCAATTTGCCTGGCCCGGTCACTTCCATGTGTTCTTGGCCAGGCAAATTCTGTTTAATCCGGACATAGCAGGGTAAGGCTCGAACTACTTGGTGGTGCGTTGCTTCGGTGCGTAGTGAACCATCACCAACATTGCAATTAGCTCTACCAGGGTCTGGCTAACGACCACGGCAGAGGCTAATTCCAGCTCCGCAGGCAAAGCCAGGGCCAGGGGAAGCACCACCAGAGAATTGCGTGTGACGCCGCTGAAAGTAACTGCCCGCCGCGAGGCGGTGGGCAGCTTGAAGAGTTTCCCCGCGGAGTACCCAAGGACATTCATGATGCAGATAAACAGGGCGAAAACCATAATGGCCAGCCCTAATTGACCCAGGCCTGCGCTCACCGTGAAGATCTGCGAGCCGACCACGCTAAATAGCGTTCCCATCAACAACGGAACCATTAGATAGTCGGCCCAATCCCCGACGGGCTCTGCCCAGGAAAATCGTTTGGCGAGTGCCTGGGTGAATGCTGCTGCCAGCAGTGGGAGCACGATCAGTCCTAGCAGTGCCCCCAGGAAAGGAGCTGGCACGATCACGTCGATCGCCGAGGGAGCAGCAAATATATAGAGGTATGCCGGCACGAGCAGCATCTGCAAGATCAACAAGAGCGGTGTGGCCGCCAGCAGCCGTTGGCTGTCTCCCCCGGCTAAGCCGGTAAAGACGATAACGTAGTCGATGCAGGGCGCTAGCAAGACCAGCAGCACGCCGAAGAGCAGCGCCTGGTCCTCCGCCACTATTCGCGATAGCCCGAAGGCCACGAGCGGCACCACGGCAAAGTTGACCGCGCACAGTGCACCCATGAAGCGAGTGTCCCGAAAGGCCTCCGGAAAACGGGTCAGCGGCATGCCCAGGAAAGTAGCGTAGAGCAGTAACCCAAGGAACGGGTTAACCGAGTTCTCGAGACCCTTGCTTGCGGCAGGCAAGGCCAGGCCGAGAACGCAACCGGCAGTGATCGCGGATAAATACAGGGCGATTTGGTGCCCTTGCATCCATGCATTGCCAGGCCAGATCTTCATAGGACTAATGCTAGAACAATAGCTGCGGCCACCATGGCCGTGAGCTCATACGGGCGAGCCCCGACGGCGACCTTCTGTGTCTGAACCGACAACGATCCAGCCAACGCCGAATTACTCACGAACACCGGGGTAAACCTATGATGAGTACATGAAGGATTCTATTCGTAAGTGGCCGCTGTGGATGGCTGTCGACATTGTTCTCATTGTTCTATTCGCCCTGCTCGGTCGACGTGAACACGAACATGGCTTGAGCATTGGCGGCATCCTGATGACCGCCCTGCCGTTCTTGGTTGCCTACGTCGTCGTGACCTTGCTGTCCAAGCCTTGGACCACGATCAACAAGCTCTTCCCTGTTGGCGTACTGGTCTGGGTGGTGACCGTAGCAGCGGGCCTTGCGCTTCGCGTTGCCATGGATTCCACTGCGGCACTCCCCTTCATCATTGTCGCGACATTGGTTCTGGGCGCATTCTTGATGGGGCGTCGGCTGGTTACCTCAATGGTGGCTAAGCGGCTAGGTAAATAGCAGGCCGAGCCCGTAGGAACCGGCAGCGACGAGACCGCTGGCGAAAGTCCCTAGAATAAACTGTTCGGCGGCGCGATGGTTTTTCAGTTCAGAGAACCGGCCAAGACCCTTGACCGCCAAGACGACGGCAATGCCTTCTGGCCAACCGGCCCAGAGGCTTCCAACGATGGCCGTGCGCTCCAGGAGTCCGATCCACAGCCCGCCTCGAAGCGGTGAAGGGTCGGACTCCTCCTTTTGGAGCTCGACATCATTCTTCGCAGCAAGCCGGAAAACAAGTTCCGTAAACGGACCGCCGAAACTAATGGCAAAGATGGAACTAAGGACGATCGCGTACACCGGCGAAAGCCCGTTCTGCTCCAACGAAGTTTGAGAAGCAACTGCCAGCAGGGCCGAGAGAATGGCGAACAGGGCAGAGCCCACAACTAGCCAGTCGCGGACACGAGCTCGTTTGCCCATGGCATAGCCAAGGTAGGCAGCTATGCAAGAGACAAACGCCGCCAGGCTCAGACTCCCCCAAGCGATCCAAAGCATTTACTGCTCCTTTAGCATCTTCAGCTGTCGGTTCAGCGATTTGGCAGCTTCATCCATCATTCGGTTCGCCTCAAACCATAGCGCGGCCGACAGACGAGAAGAGACAGCCTGCTGGGTGATTCCTAATTCTTGGGCAATCTGCTGCTGGGTCAGGCCTTCATCGGCCAGAGTGCCAGCTTCCCATGCCGTGGCCCGTCGCTTTGAAACTATGCAGGCAGTCAGCTGGAGCTCGGCTTCCAGGCGGGTGGCTTCATGCGACGGTCCATGAACAGCTAGATGCGCATTGGTGTTCTTTGCCCGCTCAACTGCGACACGAGCATATTCAAAGGCAGGCCCCCGTCCGGCACGGGTTTCTTCGGGCAGTGGCGTTTCAACTTGCCCGAAGCCGATGCCGACACTCCAGTCCCCTGAAGCTGCCATCATCACTGCCAAGCGAATTGCTTCGTTGGCGTTATCCAAGACAGCTTGGACTTCATCGCCGGCGGTTCGCTGGAAGGGGCGAACCACTGGAACGGTAGCATTAGCTTGCTTGACTAGAGCCTCCACCTTGTCTTCGGTGGAACGTGAACGCCGCTGGTCAATGGTCAACACAATCATGAAACAATTGTAAAACTTTGTATCCGAATCTACAAATTAAAATCATTGTACTATGCGAAGCGGGGCGATGCGCCCATGCCTCTCATTCGCTGCTTTTCGACTAGAGTTGATTCCAGATCAGCCGCCTCCTGGCAGGCGACAAGTTAGAACCGAAAGGCACAGTGATGGTCACCGCATTCGTCATGATCCAGACTGCAACGGACAGTATCCCTGAATGCGCTAAGCAGATCTCCGCAATCTCGGGCATCAGCGAAGTCTATTCCGTAGCAGGCGACTGGGACTTGATTGCAATTGCACGAGTCAACAAGCACGAGGACCTTGCCGAAGTCATTGCCAATAAGCTTTCCAAGATTCCAGGCATCCGCGGCACCCAGACCCACATTGCATTCCGCGCATATTCGGAACATGATCTTGAAGCAGCTTTTTCCCTAGGCCTAGGCGACTAAGGACTTTTCAAGAACAAAGCCGGCCTTCGGTTCAGCGATTGTAAAATCGCGAACCAAAGACCGGCTCTGTTGGCATCTGACGGTGCTACGCGCCTACGATCGCCTGGGTCGTTGAGGACCAGGCTTCCAAGGTCGCCTTCGCCGCACCGGAATCGATGGAATGCGCTGCTTTCCCAATCGCCGCCCGCATGCGGTCTTCGAAACTGCCTTCAGCAGTATCGCTGTAAGCCACCATTCCGGCAGCCGCGTTCAGGAGGACCGCATCTCGAACGGGACCGGGACTCCCCGAGATGACATCTCGTACAACCCCTGCGTTATGTAGTGCATCTCCACCGCGCAGATCATTAAGCGTCGCACGGGCAAATCCCACGTCCCGGGCATCGAACGTGAACTCGGAGACCGTGCCGTTGCGCACTTCCCAGACGCGGTTAGCTGCAGTGGTGGTTAGTTCATCCAGTCCGTCATCCCCGCGGAAGACCAGCCCACGCACGCCACGGCTTGCAAGAACGCCCGCCATGATTGGTGCCATAACCATGTCGGAGCAGCCGATGGCGGATGCGCTGGGCAATGCGGGATTGGTCAAGGGGCCCATGAAGTTGAAAGCGGTTGGTATGCGTAATTGACGGCGTGCTCCGGCAACGTGGCGCATCGAGGGATGGAAGACGTTGGCGAAGCAGAACGCAATCCCAACCTTGTCGTACACCTCTACAAGGCGCTCGATTGGTACCTCCAGGCGGACGCCCAATGCTTCAAGCACGTCGGCGGAACCCGAGGACGAAGAGGATGCGCGGTTGCCGTGTTTAACTATGCTCACGCCCGCGCCAGCGCACACCAGTGTGGCCATCGTTGAGATGTTGACGGTGTTCTGGCGATCGCCACCGGTCCCAACAATGTCCAAAGTTTGTGCATCGATGGTCAAGGGGCGCGCATTGGCGACCATGGAGTCCACCAAGCCGGTCAATTCGGCCACGGTTTCACCCTTGGATCGCAGTGCAACCAGGAACCCGGCAATCTGAACGTCGCTCGCCTCGCCGGACATGATCTCATTCATTGCCCAAGCGGCCTGTTCGCGGCTGAGATCGCCACCGTTGATCAGGGTGGCCAATAGATCTGGCCACGTCGGGAACTTTTCGTTTACAAGGCTCGTTGACACATGGGAAAGCCTATCCAGACACCGGGGCGCTACCCAATTCATGTCGTTAGATGATGTGGCTCAGGTCGCTAAAAATGCCTAGTTTCTGGGGTTAAATACGAAACACTTTCGTTGCATAAATGATTGTTTCGTGAGACTCGCCGGATGAAGCTCTACGAATTGTAGAAAGAGTTTTCTCTGTACTTCCGCATGTTTCCGCGGATGTTGCCAAGATGTGGCGCAACAAACCTCTGCCAACCCGCTTTTGCATTGGTATCTGAGGGGCATTTAGAGACATAATGTCAGTGTGACAACTGCGACTCATGCCCCAAATACGACGGCGCCACATGCGCCGAACCGCCCAAACATGGTGTCGGTGGGAACGATGGTGTGGCTCTCCAGCGAGCTCATGTTCTTCGCCGCCCTCTTCGCCATGTACTTCAGCCTCCGGGCTGCCGCGCCCGAACTATGGGCGACTGAAACTGCCAAGCTCAACGTACCGTTCGCGCTGGTTAACACCATCATCCTGGTGTCCAGCTCGTTCTCGTGCCAGCTAGGCGTGTTCCGTGCCGAAGAATTCAAGCCTCGCCGTTCCGGTGGGCTTTTCAACTTCAAGGAATGGGGAATGATTGAATGGTTCATTCTTACCTTCATCCTTGGCGCGATCTTCGTTTCGGTTCAGGCCTACGAATACGCTGTCCTCGTTAGCGAGGGCGTGGCATTCGACTCGAACTCCTACGCTTCGGCCTTCTACATTACGACCGGCTTCCACGGCATTCACGTCGCTGGTGGTCTGATTGCATTCTTGCTGATCATTGGTCGTGCGATGCTGGCTAAGAAGTTTGGTCACTTCGAAGCAACCGGCTCCATCGTCGTGTCCTACTACTGGCACTTCGTTGACGTTGTTTGGATCGCCCTGTTCGCGATCATCTACTTCTTGAAGTAGCAACTTAAATTCATTAGTTGCCTCAACAAGAAGTACGGCAACACCACACCAAAGAAACTAAGTGAGGAACCAGCAAGTGAAGGCTCTTTCGAAAAAGCGCCGCCACCCGCTCGCCGCTGTGGCCCTGCTTCTGTTCGGATTGCTGATTACCGGCAGTCTTTACACTGCAGCCGGTAACATCAGCGAAGCGAAGGCAGCTGAGACCACTTCTGCATCGCAGGCCGATGTAGAAGAAGGTCAGAAGCTTTTCGTCGCCAACTGCGCTACTTGCCACGGCATGAATGCCGAAGGCTCTGACTCCGGTCCATCGCTGATCGGCGTTGGCGCGGCTTCTGTTGACTTCCAGGTCGGCACCGGCCGTATGCCGATGCAGATGCAGGGCCCGCAGGCCCAGGTCAAGCCAGTACAGTTCGACGACGAGCAGATCTCCCAGCTGGCAGCGTATGTTGCAAGCCTGGGTGCAGGCCCAGCGATCCCTGATGAGGAATACTTGGATACCACCCAGGGCGACGCCGCCCACGGTGGCACCGTCTTCCGTGTGAACTGCGCAATGTGCCACAACGCGGCTGCTGCCGGTGGCGCGTTGACCCGCGGCAAGTTCGCACCAACCCTGACCGGTGTATCCGAGAAGCACATCTACGAAGCGATGGCTACCGGCCCACAGAACATGCCAGTGTTCAACGACTCGAACATCACCCCAGAAGAGAAGCGTGACGTTATCACCTTCCTGAAGACCATTGAAGCAAATGGTTCCGCTGGCGGTGCAGCCCTGGGCTCCCTGGGTCCAGTTGCTGAAGGCCTGTTCACCTGGACCGCAGGTCTGGGTATCATCATTGCCTTCACCATTTGGTTGACCTCGCGTCCTTCCTAAGGCAAACCCGCGGCCTCGGCCGTAACCATCACTACGTACATAAATTCCTAACAGAAGGATGAGAGAGAAACATGGGCGACCATAGTCACGGCAGTCCCGAAAACTCGGGCACCGTTGCTAAGGCTGACGATGTAGCTCAGGATCGATTCCCAGATCCGGGCTTACCACCCCATCGTCCGCGTCTCGCAGACCGCGATCCGCGCGCAGCCAAGCGACATGAGCGTCAAGTAGCGCTCCTATTTACCATCTCCATCATCGGCACGCTCTTCTTCTTCGTGGCCTACTTCGTCCTGGGCCACCTGGGCGAGATGACCTTCGCTGAACTGCGTGTGCAGAACGCTGCACTGGGACTGGGCACCGCTTTCGCGATGCTCGGTATCGGTGTGGGTATTGTTCACTGGGCCAAGACCCTGATGCCGGATCACGAGCTCATGGAAATGCGCCACGAGATCCGCTCGGAAGAAGATCGCCAGGATGCCGTCGAAATCATCGATACCGTGCTCGAAGAGTCCGGCATCAAGCGTCGTCCGCTGATCCGCAATACCCTGATCGGTGCCATCGCCTTGGCGCCAATCCCAGCAATCTTCATGTTCCGCGACCTGGATCGCACCGGTAACACCGCGAACGAGATGATCGATTCCCTGCGCCACACCATGTGGGACAAGGGCATCCGTCTGACCCGCGACCCATCTGGTACCCCGATCAAGGCTTCGGATGTGCAGATCGGTTCCGCATTCCACGTGATCCCAGAAGGCCTCAACGAGACCGAGCACCCGCTGAACGAAAAGGCCAAGGCCGTCGTTCTGCTGATGCGCATGGATCCAGCAGAAATGCAGATCTCCGAGGGACGCGAAACCTGGAACGTCGACGGCATCGTCGCATACTCCAAGATTTGCACCCACGTGGGTTGCCCGATTGCTCTGTACGAGCAGCACACCCACCACTTGCTGTGCCCTTGCCACCAGTCGACCTTCGACCTGACGCAGGAATGCAAGGTCATCTTCGGCCCAGCTGGCCACGCACTGCCACAGCTGCCAATTACCGTGGACTCCGAGGGCTACCTGGTAGCTCAGAGTGACTTCCACGAACCAGTTGGCCCGTCCTACTGGGAGCGTGGTTAATCATGACGACGACTAACGAATACCAGGCATCGACCGCTACCGGTCGCATCGCCAACTTCGTGGATTCCCGCGTCGGCGCTTCGGGCATGGTCAAGGAATTCGGTCGCAAGATCTTCCCGGACCACTGGTCGTTCATGTTCGGCGAAGTGGCAATGTACACCTTCGTACTGCTGCTGCTCTCGGGCACCTTCCTGACCTTCTTCTTCGATCCGTCCATGGCTCACGTCGTCTACGACGGCTCGTACGTACCGATGAAGGGTATCGGCATGTCGACGGCTATGGCCTCGACCATGGATATCTCCTTCGACGTGCGCGGCGGCCTGTTCATGCGACAGGTACACCACTGGTCGGCACTGCTGTTCGTCGCTTCCCTGTCCGTGCACATGCTGCGCGTATTCTTCACCGGCGCATTCCGTCGCCCACGTGAACTGAACTGGGTTGTCGGCGGCGTGCTGCTGATCATGGGTCTTGCTGCCGGCTTCACCGGCTACTCCCTGCCAGATGATCTGCTGTCCGGTAACGGCCTGCGCATTATCGATGGCGTCATGAAGGCACTGCCGATCGTCGGCACCTACCTGTCGATGTTCTTCTTCGGCGGCGAGTTCCCTGGCGATACCGTGATTCCGCGACTGTACTCGTTGCACATCATGATTGTTCCTGCGGTCATTATCTTGCTGATCGTTGTGCACCTGTTCATGGTCGTGACCCACAAGCACACCCAGTACCCTGGCCCAGGCCGCACCAACGACAACGTTGTTGGCTTCCCTGTTGGTCCGGTATACGCAGCCAAGGCCGGTGGATTCTTCTTCATCGTCTTCGGCATCGTGGCATTCATTGCTGGCCTGTTCCAGATCAACCCGGTATGGAACTACGGTCCATATGACCCATCCCCTGTTTCGGCTGGTACCCAGCCGGACTGGTACATCGGTTTCGTCGATGGCGCGCTGCGCTTGATGCCAGGTTACCTGGGCAACTTCAGCTTCGAATGGATCATTCCATTCCCATGGGGCGATAACACCCTGGTGATGTCGGTACTGCTGCCAGCACTGGTTCCTGCAGGCGCACTGTTCGCAGTGATGTTCGCATGGCCGTGGATCGAACGCTGGATCACCAAGGACAACCGCGAGCACCACCTGCTCGACCGTCCACGCAACGCTCCATTCCGAACCGCAGTGGGCGCTGCCGGCGTAGTCTTCTACTGCGTCATGTGGGCTGCTGCTTCCTCGGACTTGATCGCGACCCACTTCCACGTGTCGCTGAACGATGTCACCTACTGGCTGCGTACGCTGTTCTTCCTGGGCCCAATCTTCGCCTTCTGGTTGACTCGCCGTATCTGCCTGTCGCTGCAGCGCAAGGATCGCGAGATCGTCCTGCACGGCCGCGAAGCTGGCATCATCCAGATGTCGCCTGAGGGCGGCTTCTCGGAGAAGCACGAGGAAGTTGACGTCTACAAGCGTTACCTGCTGACCAACTACGTTGATCGCCAGTACATCCCGGCTCAGCCTGACGCAGCAGGACACGTCTCCGGTTCGGAGAAGCGTCGTGCAGCAATCTCGAAGTTCTTCTTCGAAGATCGCGTCGCCCCGGTAACCCCATCGGAGCTGGAAGCTGCTCATGCAGCCCACGGCCACCATGAGGTTGAGGGTGACACGCAGGACTCGATCGCCAAGTAATAGCGACCTGAGTTAGTCACAAAAGGAGGGACACACCTTGCGGTGTGTCCCTCCTTTCGTTAACCCGGCTTTCCCAGGGGTCCCAGTGAGCCTAGCGCCGGTGAGCGCTCCGAAGACGCATGGTGGACGCCCATCGAAATTCCAGTAGCTTAGAACGCCATCTGGCACTGCCGGGTGCTCAGGGTGGAAGGTCCGTTCCTGCTCCCCTAGCCGCGTATCGAGCTGCGCTCCCCAGTGCGGAGAAGAATTGGCCATCCTGTTTGGCACTTCAGTCAGAAATGCCGTTCGGGGCTGAGTGCTACTGCCGGCCTGCAGTGCAGCCATTCTGGATTGGCTGGAATCGAATGCTGCACGCCAATGCCAGTTGCGACTGGCGCAGCTGCCCGGTGTCGTCCCGGGCCGAACCGGAGCGGAGAGCTGCTCAGTGCATTCGTCTTTCCAGCGAAGGCCCTCCAGACTGGGGACGAGCTCAGTTCCGCAATCACGTTCGCCAAGACTTCGAATGCAGCAGTTCAGACTCCCGTTTTGGCGCTCGGCATGGCCGAGCCGATATCCAGAGCGCTCTTCCAAAGGCTGCTCCCCTGCCAGAAAGAATGCCCGGCAGGCACCATGACCTCCAGTCCTGCTTCAGAATCGTTTGAATTGGATGACGGAATAACTCTGGACGCATCGACCGGATGGCAGAATCACGCTGCAAACAAGACTGTGTGATCTAGGGATATATTGGATCTTCGCTACGGCCTATCGCACCAGTGTGGCTGGTTTCCCACTGGACAGGGCGGCTGGAGTGTCCACTTTTCAACTTCCGTCGACATTCCATGTCCTGCTGCCTTGAAGCGGCTTTGAGCTTGCGCCGCGATCTTCTTCCGTGTGCGGGAAACCTGCTTGCTCCTGCTATAGCTCCAAACCGGCGGACCAGGCTGCGGGAGTGCTTATTCAGTAGTTGATGCCCGGAACCATTTTGAACGGCAGATATGGCATCCTTGGGCATGGTTGACGGGTTTGCCTGGTACTTGCCCGTTGAAATCGAAGCAGCCGGCCGCCTGGCCAGGCCAGGCCTAGAAAGTATCGGTGTAGCGAGGCGTGCGTGTGCCCACTCGCTGCAACGGCACGAAGAGCTTGTAGCGGTCTGAGCGGTAGAGCGAAACCGAGTAGTCGGCTAGCCGATCGCCGATGTAGGCATACCGGGTGATCTGCAGGAGCGGGAAGCCTGGTTCTACGCCCAGGAGCACGGCTTGCCGCTTGCTCGCCGCAGTGCTTTCCACCTGGTCCTCACCCCATTCGAGCAAGATGCCATAGCGCTCGTGCAATGCCTGATAGAGCTTTGACGGCGGCTCGCCATCCACAAAGCCAGGCACGAGATCGGCAGGCATATAGTTCTCGTCCAGGCTCATGGGGGTGCCATCGGCCAGCAGCAGGCGCTTGAACTGGACTACGGCAGTACCCTCCTCCACCATCAGCTGCGAAGCCAAGGTGGCGCTGGCTTTGATCTCCGCGAATTCGAGTACATGGGCATCGGGAACCATGCCGCGGCGCATCATATCTTCGGAGTAGGAATGCAGGCGGACACGAAGGTCCAATTTTTCGGGCACGACGAACGTGCCGATTCCCACTACGCGTTTGAGCACTTGTTCATCCACCAAGGCATCGATGGCTTGGCGGATGGTCTTGCGGGCCACGCCGAAGTGCTCTGCCAGCACGCGTTCGGGCGGAAGCTTGTAGCCGGGTTTGCAGGCCTCGCGCGCATGGGTCTTGAGAATCTCTCGGATTTGCCGGTATTTGCTTTGCCGGCTGGCCGGATCAAGGTGCGCCTGGACATGTGGCTGCGGTGCGTGGCGCATGCTGCTTCTCCTTGATCCAAATATCCTGACGGCCTATCGCCATCGAGGAACCCCTATTAAAAGACTAACGGGACGACAAGCAAAATTGCTTGTCGTCCCGTTAGGGTTACTGCCTAGTGAGCGTGATCGCCACGGCTGTATTCGTAAACCCAGCCGGTCACGCCAACGACGGCCAAACCGGCGCCGATGAAGAAGACCCACCAGCCCACAGCGAGGCCAAGGAAGCCAATCGCTGCAGCCGAAGCCAGGACCAGTGGCCACCAGCTCCATGGGGAGAACATTCCGATATCGCCGGCGTTCTCGTGGATTTCGCCATCCACGCGGTCCTCGGGCCTGTTGCCAACGCGCTTAGCGGTGAATAGCAAGTAGCCACCTACCATCGCGGACAATGCGACCAGCATCAGCAATGCCAGGAATCCGACCCATTCGCTCCAGTTGGTCATGTAACCGTAGACAATCGCTACTGGGGTGAAGAAGAAGACGCCACCCAGGAAAATCCAGGATTCAACTTTCATCGTTACACGTCCTTCTGGTCAGCCGAGCCGAAGATCTTCGCAACCGGAGTTTCGGGGGTTACCCGTCCACTCAGTTCCGGGTGGTGCAGATCCAGTGCCGGACGCTCGGAACGGATGCGAGGGATCGAGTGGAAGTTGTGGCGTGGTGGAGGGCAAGAAGTTGCCCATTCCAGCGATGCGCCGAAGCCCCATGGATCATCTACTTCGACCTTCTTGGCGTTTCGGTGGGTTACCCACACGTTCCAGAAGAATGGAATCATCGACGCACCCAGAATGAATGCGAAGACGGTCGAAACCTGGTTCATGGTGGTGAAGCCATCTTCAGGCATGTAGTCGGCGTAGCGACGTGGCATGCCCATAACGCCCAGCCAGTGCTGGATCAGGAAGGTGCCGTGGAAGCCGATGAACAGCAACCAGAAGTGGATCTTGCCAAGACGCTCGTTGAGCATCTTGCCGGTCCACTTCGGCCACCAGAAGTAGAAGCCAGCGAACATCGCGAACACAACGGTACCGAAGACTACGTAGTGGAAGTGAGCCACAACGAAGTAGGTATCCGATACGTGGAAGTCCAGCGACGGAGCCGACAGGATAATACCGGTCAGACCGCCGAACAGGAAGGTGATCATGAAGCCCATGCTCCAGAGCATTGGGGTTTCGAAGGTGATCGAGCCGCGCCACAGGGTTCCGATCCAGTTGAAGAACTTCACACCGGTTGGAACTGCGATCAGCATGGTCATGAAGCCGAAGAACGGCAGCATTACCGAGCCAGTGACGTACATGTGGTGTGCCCACACGGAAACCGACAGTGCAGCAATCGAGATGGTCGCGAAGACCAGGCCCTTGTAGCCGAAGATCGGCTTGCGGGAGAACACTGGGAAGATCTCGGAGACGATGCCGAAGAACGGCAAAGCAATGATGTAGACCTCAGGGTGCCCGAAGAACCAGAACAGGTGCTGCCATAGTACGGCACCGCCATTCTCTGGGTCGAAGATGTGGGCACCGAAGCGGCGGTCTGCACCCAGTGCGAACAGCGCAGCTGCCAGTGGCGGGAAAGCCATCAGGACCAGCAACGAGGTGATCAAGGTGTTCCACGAGAAGATCGACATGCGCCACATGGTCATGCCAGGTGCACGCAGGCAGATGATCGTGGTGATGAAGTTGACGGCGCCAAGGATGGTACCGAAGCCCGACAGTGCAAGGCCGAAGACCCAGAGGTCTCCGCCGATTCCTGGCGAGAAGGTGGTGTTCGACAGCGGAGCGTAAGCGAACCAACCGAAGCTAGCTGCACCCTGGGGGGTGAGGTAGCCGGCCAGAGCGATCAGCGAGCCCAGCGAGAAGAACCAGAAAGCCAATGCATTCAGACGTGGGAAGGCCACATCCGGGGAACCGATCTGCAGGGGCATCATGACGTTGGCGAAACCTGCGAACAGCGGGGTTGCGAACATCAAGAGCATGACAGTGCCGTGCATGGTGAACAGCTGGTTGTACTGTTCCTTGGTCTGCAGGATCTGCATGCCTGGTTCGAACAGCTCTGCACGAATCAGCAGCGCCATAACGCCACCGACACAGAACAGGATGAACGAGCTGATCAGGTACATGTACCCGATCTTCTTGTGGTCGGTCGAAGTAATGTAGTCGACGAACAGACGACCCTTGGACTTCGGCACTACGGCTGGAGCAATCGACTTCACGTCGTCAGTTGCATATTCAAACGTTGTCATGATTACTCTCCTTCCCCGTGCTCTACTACGACGCCGTTAACAACATCTGGCTTACGGTCGTACTCTTCACCAATGTGTCCATCTTCCATCTTTGCCAGCTGAGCCTTGAACTCGGACTCATTGACAACCTCGACGTTGAAGAGCATCTCGGAGTGGTACTCGCCGCAAAGCTCGGCGCACTTTCCGTCGTAGCTGCCTTCAACCTGTGGAGTCAGGTAGATGTAGTTGGTCTTGCCTGGGATCATGTCCAGCTTCTGCAAGAAGGCTGGTACCCAGAAGGAGTGGATGACATCGCGGCTATTCAGCTCAAGGGTTACCGACTTGCCCGCTGGCAGGTACAAGGTTGGCAGTTCTTCGCGAACGCCTTCCGAGCCATCGGTGTTCAGGTGAGCCTGTTCGCCGGCGTAATACTTCTCGGTGCCCTGGTAGCTGTAGTTGAAGTCCCACGACCATTGCTTGGCTCGGACGTCGACTACGACCTCAGAATCAACAGGGGCGTTGATCTGCTTTTCCAGGGTGTTGTTGAAGCTAAAGAAGACTAGAACAAGGACCAAAGGAATGGCCGTGTAGAAGATCTCCAATGGCAGGTTGTAGCTCAGCTGACGCGGGTAACCCGTATCGTTCTTGCGGCGGCGGTAGGCGATGACGCACCAGAGCATCAATCCCCAGGTCAATACGCCGACGACAATAACAGCGATCCACGAGTTAACCCAGAAATCCTGGATTGCCCCGGTGTGGTTGGTGGTGTCGCGCTCCACGTTTGGGAGCCAACCGCGTTTTGCCTCCGCTGTACATCCCGTCAACAGCAATGCGCCAGTGCCGACTAAAGCCAGTACTTTGGCTTTAGCGGACCCGCGACTGCCGGTTCGGTCTTGCGAACTCACAGACGGCCCTTCCTCTTTGTTGGTGCAGAATGTGGTCTTCATAAGTCACCTCGTGGTTTAAACGAGTTGCACGGTGAGGTGGCTCACGAAGGGAAACATAGTTTTACTACTTAATGTAGAGCTTACCCTCTTTGGGGTCAGAATGCCGAAAAACGCCGCTGTGCTAACGAGAAATTTCTTCAACGTTTGAACAGCGGCGTTTGTTCCCTACGGCCTAGTGGAAGGAATCTCCACAGGCGCAGGAACCCGATGCGGCCGGGTTGTCGATGGTGAAGCCCTGCTTCGAGATGGTGTCCTCGAAATCAATGGACGCGCCAGCGAGGTACGGGACGCTCATCTTGTCAACGATGACCTCAACGCCATCGAAGTTGCGTACCGCGTCGCCGTCGAGCATGCGCTCATCGAAGTAAAGCTGGTAGATAAGGCCCGAGCAGCCACCTGGCTGCACGGCGATGCGGAGACGAAGATCATCCCGGCCTTCCTGTTCCAGAAGCGAGCGAACCTTGTCCGCCGCCACGTCGGAAATCTCTACCTCATGGGTTGGCACCTCAGTTGGATCGCCCTTGGTCTGGTCAACAGATGCAGTCATGATTTTCCTCCCATACTGCTCGATGCGGCACCAAGCTCCAGATTTGTTACTGGAACCGGCACCTCTGTTCTTGCTTCTATCCTACGTCGCTACGCTGAAGAATTCTTCCCCTGCGTCTCTCCGTATGACACGGTTCATAGTCCCTTGGCGTTGATCCTCGCCAGCATGAGGGCTTCAGCCTCAATTGCGTGCTGGAAGTCGCCTAGATGCAGCGACTCGTTGGCCGAGTGCGCACGCGAATCGGGATCCTCGACACCGGTCACCAGGATCTGCGCCTTCGGGAAAACTTCCAGCAAATCTGCGATGAATGGAATTGATCCACCCAGGCCCATATTCACTGGTACAACGCCCCAAGCTTGTTCAAGCGCCCAGCGCGCAGTGTCATTTGCCGAAGCGTCCAGGTTCGCCTTGTAGGCGTTGCCTGCTTCGGTGGCGACAAATTCAACCTCGGCGCCGCGAAGGTCAACGCTTTTGACGTGTGCCTCAAGGGCCTTGAGCGCATCTGCAGGATTCTGCCCTGGGGCCAGGCGCATCGATACCTTGAAACGCGTTGCCGGCAGCAAGGTATTCGACGAGTGGTCGACACTCGGGATATCCATTCCAATCACGCTCAGTGCTGGTTTATTCCACAAGCGGTCGGTGATCTTGCCGGTGCCGGCAAGCTGGAAGGATTCCAGAACGCCGGAGTCCCTGCGGAATTCGGCTTCGTCGAAGTCGACTTCAGCGATGTCGTTGGCAACCAGGCCGGCAACGGCAACAGAACCGTCTTCGTTGTGGAAGCTGGAGATCAACTTGGCGGCGAGGATCGGGCCATCGAGAACTGGTCCGCCAAACATGCCCGAGTGAACTGCATGGTTCAACGAGCGAACGGTGATCTCCGCTGCGCACATGCCGCGCAGCGAGCTGGTCAGTGCTGGGGTTCCAACCGACCAGTTGGACGAGTCGGCAACTACGATCACATCTGCTGCCAACTTGTCCTGATGGGCTTCGAGGAAGTTGCGGAATGATGGGGATCCTGCTTCTTCCTCCCCCTCGAAGAAGTAGGTTACGCCGACGCCGAAATCGCCAATGAGGTCCAGCACGGCGCGCATCGCCGCGATGTGGACCATGATGCCGGCCTTGTCGTCAGCGGCACCGCGGCCGAACAGCCGGTCCCCTACCTTCGTGGCTTCGAATACCGGGGTGTTCCAGTCCGCCGCGTTGCCAGGAGGCTGGACGTCGTGGTGTGCGTACAGGAGCACGGTTGGCTTTCCGGGTGCCGCCTTGCGCTGGGCTACCACGGCAGGCGCGCCCATAGCGCCGTTCTGCGCAGGCTCGCGCAGGATTTCCACGGTCTCCATCCCGGCCGACTTGGCCAATTCGGCCACTGCCGCAGCCGATTTTTCCAGGTTCTGCGGGTCGAAGGATTCCCATGCGATGCTCGGGATCGCGACCAGGGAAGTGAGCTCTTCGAGGATCTTCTCGAAGTTCGTGTCGATGTGGCTTTTTAGCGCGGCAATATCGACGCCGCTTGAAACAGCGTCGAAGGTAGTATTTTCGGTCATGCCTTCAGCCTAGCAATTCCTCGCGTATCGAATGTCACGCCGCTAACTATTTCCGGCTAGAATAGAGGGGTGTTTGGACGTAAGAAGGATGAACCTCAATCCCCCGTAAATGTGGAGTCTGCCCAGCAGGCCCCGGAAACAACCGACGGCCGCAAGACTGGTCCAACGCCCAAGCGCAATGCGCAGCAGGCGAACCGTCAGCGCCCGTTGGTTCCTACCGATCGCAAGGCCGCTAAGGAAGCCCAGCGTCAACAGCGTGTTGAAGCGCAGAATCGTTTGCGCTTAGCCAACGAAACTGGCGATGAACGCTACCTGATGCCACGCGACAAGGGTGAGCAGAAGCGCTACACCCGTAACTTCATTGACTCTCGCTGGATGTTCGGCGAGTTCATGATGTTCATCATCCTGGCCTTCTTGGTTGTCTCGCTGGTGTTCCAGCGCAACCTGCAGATCCAGATGTTTGTGCAGGCAGCCCTCTGGGTTGTTATCGCACTGATCATCATCGAAGCAATTGTGACGACCATCCTCTTGAAGAAGCGCCTGGTCGCCAAGTTCGGCCACATGGAAAAGGGCGTACGCATGTACGCGGCAATGCGTGGAATGCAGTTCCGCAAATTGCGCCTGCCAAAGCCACAGGTCAAGCGCGGCGCAAATATCGACTAGTCGATACCGCTAGACCGCAAAGGGGCAAGCTCGCTGAGCTTGCCCCTTTCTAGTTAATTGCTTGGTTGAATAACAATGTTCAAATTTTGTGGAGCCAACTACAAGGTGATGCAAATTCTGCGATAGGAATATCGTTGCCGCGACGCATTTCTGCCAATCCTGTCCGTGCTCGCAGCATGCGGCCTTGTTGGCTCCGATACAAGGATTCATCCCGGTCGGCAACCGTTATTGCCACCTTCTCCCCTAGCGCGGCTGCCCTTGCCTAGTCTTCTGATCCAAGTTGCGTTCAAAGCTGTTGCAGGCAGGACGTACGCAGAAGATGGGCCCGGTTAACGCGGAATGGCTCCGATTCTTCGCGAATCGGAACCATTCCGGAGCATTTGGGAAATTCCACTCCAAAGAACTAGAGCATGCGCTCCAGGTCCTTATTGATCGAACGTGCCCAGAACGGACCCTCGTAGAGGAATGCGGTGTAACCCTGTACCAGGTCCGCGCCGGCGTCCAGGCGTTCCTTCACATCCGCGGCATTTTCCACGCCGCCGACGGCGATCAGAGCCATCTCGGCCGGAACAAGTGCACGCAACTGGCGAAGAACTTCAAGCGATCGCTGCTTGAGCGGAGCGCCAGATAGCCCGCCGGCGCCAATCTCTTCAACCTTGGACGCATCGCTGGTCAAGTTCTCGCGACCGATGGTCGTATTGGTGGCAATAATGCCGTCGAGTTCAAGTTCCATGGCCAAGCGTGCAACGTCAGCGACATCCTCATCGCTAAGATCGGGAGCAATCTTGACCAGCAAGGGAATATGGCGGCCGGCAACCTTGTCAGCCAACTGGCCGACTTCCGAAAGCAGCGGACGAAGAGAGTCAACGCTCTGGAGCAGGCGCAGACCCGGGGTGTTGGGGCTCGAAACATTGACGACCAGGTAATCTGCGTGGATCGCCAGCTGGCGGGTGGACGCCAGGTAATCCCCTACCGCGTCTTCCAGCTCTACAACCTTGGTCTTGCCGATATTCACGCCGATGACCGGGCGGGTTCCAGCGTAACCAGTCTTGAGCTCTTGGCGAGAACTGGCGACACGGGCAGCGACAGTTTCGGCGCCTTCGTTGTTGAAGCCCATCCGGTTGATTACCGCGCGGTCCTCAACCAAGCGGAAGAGCCGCGGTTGCGGGTTGCCGGACTGGGCCTGTCCGGTGACGGTTCCGATTTCAACATGGCCGAAACCGATATCGCTCAACGCCAGGATTCCGGTGGCGCCCTTGTCGAAGCCAGCAGCCAATCCGAATGGGGACGGGAAGTCGATGCCCATAACGGTGCGCTTCAGCTTGGGTGCCGGAGCGAAGAACTTGCGAGCTGCCTTAGTGAGCCCTGCGCGTTGCGCAATCTTGATCGCGTTGAATGCAAAATGGTGAGCCTGTTCAGGATCCATCTTGGTGAACACGTGCTTGAAGACCAGTGGGTATATGCGCATGGAACCATTTTCCCGTGAAGAACCCGAAACAGACAACTTGAGATGGGTAGTATTCAAGATATGAAGCACTTCGTTGTTCCAGAAAGCAGCAGTTGGCCAGACTTTATGTCTTCAACTAGGCCGGGGCAATGGGTCGAAGATCCCCTCGGGCCTGATTTTGAGCACCAAACCTTGGATTTCGGCGTCGATGCGGAAGGACCGGCCGTCGCGACCTTGGTCCGCTATTGCCCGGCTGGATTCAGGAATCGGCTCGGACGACGAGCCCAGGGAATTGTTCTGAGCGTGCATGGCTGGAGCGATTATTTTTACAACCGCGAACTGGCAGCTTTCTGGCATCACCATGGATACCACTTCTACGCACTTGATCTACGCAGGCATGGACGCAGTCTGAGAGCCGAACATGCATTGCCTGGTTATGTCGATGACTTGGCGGACTTCGATGAGGAGCTCAATGCGAGCTTGGAACTGCTGCGTAATGAGCATCCTCAATTACCGGTGGTTGCCCAAGGGCACTCGACGGGCGGCTTGATCCTCAGCTTGTGGCTTGCGCGCCAAGCGCCGGGCATTAAAGCTCTGGTCCTGAATGCTCCATGGCTTGAGTTTCAGGGAACGGCCTTCCTGCGCATTCCTTTTCACGGCCTAATGGAAGCGATCACTCGCACGAATCCGCGCAGGAAGCTCAACGGACCAGAATTCGATCATTACTGGCAATCGCTAAGTACTGATAGCCATGGCCAGTGGGACGTTCATCGGCTATGGCGACCACGGATCGCTTTTCCGAACACCGCGGGATGGCTGAAAACGATATTCGATGGCCATGCCCTAGTTGCGAAGGGGCTGAAACTTCAACAGCCGATCTTCGTCCTCACCTCGGATCGCACCCATATCGGCACGAGCTACTCCCCTGACATGCAGCACTGCGATTCGGTACTCGACGTTCAGCAAACGCGCCTGCGGGCGTTGAAACTAGGCAGTTTCGTTACTTTGTCCGAAATTCCGGGCGCAATGCACGATGTGTTCACCTCCGCTGAGCCCGCCAGATCCGCAGCATATCGAGACCTAAGCCTCTGGTTGCGATTGGTGGGAACAGCGCTGAAAACGTCCTAGGCCTGTGGCTTGTCGATAGCTCCGCCGTAACGGCGATCGCGTTTGGCATATTCTTCTACGGCGGTAAAGAGCGTTCGCCGGTCGACATCCGGCCAAAGCTGGTCGAGGAAGACCATCTCTGCGTATGCCGACTGCCACAGCAGGAAGTTGCTTGTGCGTTGCTCGCCACTGGTTCGGAGGAAAAGATCCACATCAGGCAGTTCCGGAGCATGCAGGTATTTGGCGATAGTCTTTTCGCCAACCGAGCTAGCGCGAAGCCTGCCGGCTGCAACATCCTGGGCAATCGCGCTGACAGCGTCGCCTAGTTCTGCGCGCCCGCCGTAGTTCACGCACATGGTCAGCTGGCAACCCAAGTTGTCTTTGGTGAGTTCTTCGGCTTCCTTGAGTTCATTGATAACCGATTTCCAGAGCTTGGGTTCTCGACCCGACCAGCGTATGCGGACGCCCCATGAGTTCAACGTATCGCGTTGGCGGCGCAGAACATCACGTGAGAAGCCCATCAGGAAGCGCACTTCCTCAGGGCTGCGCTTCCAGTTCTCGGTTGAGAACGCGTAGACAGAGACGTACTTGACGCCCAGCTCCACGGCTCCGGCCACCACATCAAGCAAAGCTGCTTCGCCTGCACGGTGCCCCTCGGTACGAGGCAATCCCCGCTGGTTCGCCCAACGTCCATTGCCATCCATGACGATAGCTACGTGTTCAGGGATGAGTTCCTGCGGAATGGCGGGCATCTGCGGATGATCCGGATGCGCATAAGGAGCAACTGGGCCTCGGCGGCCGGTGATCTTAGGAAGCTTCTTCAATTTCTCTCCACAAGACGTAGGGAATTCACGGCACGCTCAAGGTGCCACTGCAAGTAGTTGGCCACGATATCTGCAGCTTGCTTGCGCGCTCGAGGTCCTGCTTCTGCCACGGTGGACCAGTCCCCTTCCAGCAGCGCCTGCAGATATTCAATGGTGACGGGATGCGGCGATAACGATCCAGAGGGACGGCATTCGGGGCAGACGACGCCGCCAAGCTGGACGTGGAGCGCTTGATGCGGGCCAGGCTTGCCGCAGCGCACGCAGTCGGTAAAGGACGGCGCCCAACCAGCAACCGAGAGGGCCCGCAAGATGTAGGAGTCCAGCACGGCTCCGGAATCGACTCGCTGCTTGGATAACAGGGCGATCGCACCGTGGAAGAGCTGATACTGCTGGAGGGATGAATCGCTTTCTGTTTCCAGCAGTTTTTCAGCGATCTCCGACATGGCGTTGGCCACCGTGTAGCTCGGGTAATCCATGACCAGCAATTGGCCGTATGGATTTCGAAGCTGTGCCTGCGAGACGATATCGAGATTGCGGCCCATCACCAGAAGCGCGTCGACTTCCATGAACGGTTCCAGCGTGGCGCCCATCCGCGACGACGTCCGGCGTACGCCCTTAGCCACCGCACGGACAATCCCATTGGGTGTCAGCAGGGTGATGATGCGATCGGCTTCTCCCAGCTTGTGGGTACGCAAAACCAAACCACGGGTGTGGTAGCTCTTGGAAGCGAAACCTGATCTGGACACGGACAATATTCTCCCACTTCAACTCCCAAAGTTCTGAATCCAACGATTCCTATGGGTGTCGATTCGTCCCTGGGCGCGGTAGCTGCAGGAGCAACCCGGCATCTACCGGGCCCGAGGAAAAGGGGTTCAAGGTGTCTCTCGACTTGAATTGAGCGGGAACACCGACAGCGACGCAGTTATCAGGCAGGTCAGTAGCGACCACGACATTCGCTCCTATATTGCACCGGCTACCTACTTGCACGCCACGCAATACCGTGGCACCGGATCCAATCATGCAGTCGCTGCCGATGACGGTTGTAGCTGGACCGGCAGACCCGGCTGCCGCGATAGTGGCCCCCTGGTAAATCAATGTTCTGGATCCAATTACCGTATTAGGCCCGATAACGACACCAGTGCCGTGATCGATGAGAACGGGACTGCCAATAACAGCAGAGGGATGGATGTCGATTTGCGTCAATGATCGGGCAATGAGCCTGATGATTTTCGACAGACCCCTGGTTGTCTTGCGCTGCCACAGCTGGTGAGTAACCCGATGCATCCAGATCGCGTGCAAGCCCGTTGAAGTAGTTGCCGTGGCCAATAGTCCTTGTGCTGCCGGATCGCCCGCAATGACCGCGCGGATTTCATCCATGAAACGGGGCAAAGCTCTTCCCTTTCCTCGTCGGCGCTTGCTTGCCAGCCGCCCTGGCAGTATATGGAAGGCAAAACGCCACGGCCAGCGTGGTGAGGCTGGCCGTGGCGTTGAGCTGGCAACAAGGTGGTGCCGCAGACCTACTTGCTGTCGCGGATCGCGCGGTTGACGGCCGAAACTACGGCCTTCAGTGCTGCAATGTTGGTATTGGTGTCCAGGCCAATGCCCCACAGGATGCGATCGCCCACGGCGCATTCGACGAATGCGGCTGCGCGGGCGTTGCCGCCTTCGCTCATGGCGTGCTCGGAGTAGTCCAGCACGCGCAGATCCACGCCATCATCGTTGAGCAGCTTGACCAGCGCGGAGACCGGACCGTTGCCCTGGGCGCTGCGCTCATGGGCCACGCCGTCGATGATCAGCTTGGTATCCAGGCGGAAGCTTCCGTCCTCCGCCGAAGCCGCGGTCGCCGAAGCAATCTGGTAGTAGCCCCAGGGACTCATGCCCGAATCTTCGCTGACCGGCAGGTACTCATCCTGGAAAACGTCCCAGATGCGCTGCGAGGAGATCTCGCCGCCCTCGGTATCGGTCTTGCGCTGGATGACGCCGGAGAACTCGATCTGCGCGCGGCGCGGCAGGTCCAAGTTGTAGTCGTTCTTCAGCAGGTAAGCAACCCCGCCCTTGCCGGACTGCGAGTTCACGCGGATCACGGCCTCGTAGGAACGGCCGATGTCCTTCGGGTCGATCGGCAGGTACGGAACAGCCCAGACCAGGTCGTTGATGTCCTTGCCTTCAGCCGAAGCCTTGGCTTCCATCGCTTCCAGGCCCTTCTTGATCGCGTCCTGGTGCGAACCGGAGAAGGCGGTGAAGACCAGATCTCCGCCGTACGGGCTGCGTTCAGCCACTGGCAGCTGGTTGCAGTACTCGACGGTGCGGCGGATGTGGTCCATGTCCGAGAAATCGATCTGCGGGTCGATGCCCTGGCCGAACATGTTCATGCCCAAGGTCACCAGGTCGACGTTGCCGGTGCGTTCGCCGTTGCCGAACAGGCAGCCTTCGATGCGGTCGGCGCCGGCCAGGTAGCCCAGTTCTGCCGCGGCCACTCCGGTGCCGCGGTCGTTGTGCGGGTGCAGCGAGAGGATGATCGAGTCGCGGTTGGCCAGGTTGCGGTGCATCCACTCGATGGAGTCGGCGTACACGTTCGGGGTAGCCATTTCCACCGTGGCCGGCAGGTTCAGGATCATCTTGTTTTCCGGGGTCGCTTCCAGCACCTCGGCTACGGCCTCGGAAATGCGCTTGGCGAAGGCCAGCTCGGTCCCGGTGTAGGACTCTGGCGAGTACTCGTAGGTGATCTTGGTGCCGGTCAGCTGCTCTTCGTACTTCTTGCACAACCGGGCGCCCTGGACGGCGATGTCCACGATGCCGTCTTCGTCCTGGCGGAAGACGACTTCGCGCTGCAGGATCGAGGTGGAGTTGTACAGGTGGACGATGGCCTGTTTGGCGCCCTCCAGCGCTTCGTAGGTGCGCTCGATCAGGTGCTCGCGGGACTGGGTGAGCACCTGGATGGTCACGTCATCGGGAATGCCGCGCTCGATCAGCTGGCGGACAAAGTCGAAGTCGGTCTGCGAAGCCGACGGGAAGCCGACCTCGATTTCCTTGAAGCCCATTTCGACCAGCAGGTCGAACATCTTGTGCTTGCGCTCCGGGCTCATCGGATCGATCAGCGCCTGGTTGCCATCTCGCAGGTCGACCGCGCACCAGCGCGGGGCCTTGGTGATGTACTTGTCGGGCCACGTGCGATCGGGCAGATTGACCTCGATCTGATCCTGGAATGGAACATACTTGTGGATTGGCATGTTCGAAGATTTCTGCATGTTCTGCATTTCTGTGGGTCCCCTAGACAAAATTAGTGCTTAGTTTGTGGGGCCAGACAAGAGCTACTCCGCGACGAGGGGTCGGCCTGTAGACCACTAGCGGTCCTTTGGATCCTCGCAGCGGCTAAGTAGTAGTAGAAGCTCGAAATGCACGAAATGAGCATAGCACCGCTCTTTGTAGGCAAGTGAAACTTATGTCACTTGCGTGTCACATAGTGGACGTTCGCCTTGCGCAAGGCGGCGGACAGGATGCCCAAGCAGGCGAACAATGGGGCTCATGGAGCTAAGCACCAGGGAGGTCCATGGATGGAGGCGATCAGCATCGGCGCTGGAATCCATGGGCTGCGTACCGGTGCTTCTCCCGCGGAAAGGCTGGCCCGGGAGATCCAGAGTGCGGGCCAAGCAGCCGGTTAACCAGCTCGTCCCCCAAAACCGGTCTGGTCTTGAGGGACGAACAGCGCATTTTCCAGCGCTGAAGTGCGCAGCCTAGAAGCCGAGGCGTCCAAGCTGCTTCGGGTCGCGCTGCCAATCCTTGGCAACCTTCACATGCAGGTCCAGGTAGACCTTGGTGCCCAGCAGCTTCTCGATGCCCTGGCGGGCGTTGGTGCCGACCTCGCGCAGGCGCGAACCGCCACGGCCAATGATGATGGCCTTCTGGCTGGAGCGCTCAACGAAGAGCGAGACGTGGATGTCGATCAGCGGATTGCTTTCGCTGCGTCCTTCGCGGGGAACCATCTCTTCGACGACGACGGCCAGCGAGTGCGGCAGTTCGTCGCGCACGCCTTCAAGGGCGGCTTCGCGAATCAGCTCGGAAACCATCTTGGCTTCCGGCTCGTCGGTCAGCTCGCCGTCCGGGTACAGCGGCGGGCCCACTGGCAGGTGCTCTGCCAGCACGTTGGCCACCTCTTCGACCTGGAATTCCTTGACAGCCGAGACCGGAACGATTGCGGCGAAGCCGTTCTCGCCGAAGTTCTGGGTGCCCATCTCGGCCACCGCAACCAGCTGCTGCGCGAGCTGTTCGCGGTCCACCAGGTCAGCCTTGGTGACCAGGGCGATGATCGGCTTGCGCTGCAGCTGAGCCAGCTGCGTGGCGATGTAGCGGTCGCCCGGGCCGATCTTCTCATTGGCCGGGATGCAGAAGCCGATCGCGTCCACCTCGGAGAGGGTGTCGGCGACCAGGTCATTCAGGCGCTGGCCGAGCAAGGTGCGCGGACGGTGCAGGCCCGGGGTATCGACCAGGATCAACTGCGCATCCTCGCGGTGCACGATACCGCGGATGGTGTGGCGGGTAGTCTGCGGCTTGGCCGAGGTGATGGCCACCTTCTGGCCCACCAGCGCATTGGTCAGGGTGGACTTGCCGGCATTCGGGCGGCCTACGAAAGAGGTGAAGCCGGAGCGGAAGCCCTCAGGCCATCCGCTGGATGCAAGCAGGTTGTGGTTTTCACTCATGTGAGGAATCCTCGTCGTTCTCAATATGGTCGGATGCATCTGTTTCCAGACGCTCTACATGGATTTTGCCGATACGGTTGCGGCGGCCCGCGAGGGCTACCACGGTCAGGCGCAGGCCGTGCACTTCAGCGGTGGAACCGAGTACCGGCACCGATTCCAAGGCCTTGGAGAGCAGGCCGCCGACGGTGTCGACGTCCTCTTCCTCGATGTGCATGTCGAAGTGGTCGGCAATATCGTCAATGGATGCCGCCGCCACGGCGAAAATCGACCCGTCAGGGTTCTGGATCAATTCGGCCCTCGAACGATCATACTCGTCATCGATTTCGCCAACGATTTCCTCAAGCAGGTCTTCCAGGGTCACCAGGCCCGCGGTGCCGCCGTACTCGTCGATGACGATGGCCAGGTGGATGGATTCCTGCTGCAGTTCCTGCATCAGCTCTGCTGCCGACTTCGATTCGGGAACAAAGCGGACCTTTCGCGCCAATTCGGCCAGGGTCCGGGCCTGCTGCAGACCGTGGATCTCGCGGATCAGGTCCTTGAGGTAGATGATGCCCTGGATATCATCGGTGTCCTCGCCGATCAGCGGGATGCGGGAGAAGCCCGAGGCGATGAACAGGTCCATGGCGCTGTGGAAGGAATGATCCGCATCCAGCACCACCATGTCGGTGCGCGGCACCATCACCGAACGAACGCTGGTCTCCTCCAAGTCGATCACCGAGGAAATCAGTTCGGCCGATTCCTCATCCAGGTCCTCGCCTTCGGAGGCGCGATCCACCAGATCACGCAGTCGTTCCTTGCCCAGGTAGCCGTCGCCATCCACGCCGCCGGGGCTCAGCGCCTTGGCGATGGATGCCAACCACGTGGTGATGGGTCCGAGCACCAGGCGCAGGAAGCGGACCAGGGTGGCGGTGGACTGCACGACGTTCTGGGCGTTGGAACGCCCGTAGCGACGTGGCGACACGCTGACCAGGACGAATCCCAAGGCGGCCATCGCAATAGTGGAGATCATGCCGATCAGCCACACATTCTCGATCCACTGCGAAACGAGCAGGGCTACAGCGACAGCGGAAGCGGTCTCGAACCAGATCCGCCAGAACTTCACTGCCTGGGCGTGGGTTTCTGTTTCATCCAGAATTGCGGACAGCGATTTGGAATTGGACTCGGCGCGCAGGCGTTCAGCAGCGTGCCGGGATAATGCGTAGAAGGCTGAGTCTGCGGCAGTCAGCACGGCCGAGAAGGCCATGAAAACAAGGGCGAGAATCAGCAAAATTATTTCCACGGGGTTATTCCACCGTTTCCTTTGGCGCGGGGCGGCCGGTGTAGCTCTCTAGCAGCTGGCGCTGCAGCGCAAACATCTCTTCCTTTTCTGCTGGCTCCATGTGGTCGAAACCCATGAGGTGCAGCAGGCCGTGGGTGGTCAGCAACAGGATTTCATCGTGGGTGCTGTGGCCCCCGGCCTTGGCCTGCGCTTCGGCGACGGCAGGGCAGATGACGATGTCGCCAAGGATGCCGCTCTCCCCCGGCGCACCGGCAGTTCCTGGGCGCAGCTCATCCATCGGGAAGCTCATCACATCGGTGGGGCCTTCGAGGTCCATCCACTCGACGTGCAGGGCGCTCATGGCATCCTCGTCGATGAAAACGATCGATACTTCGGTTTCCGGATGCAGGAACATTGCCCGCATCACCGATTCTGCCAAGGCGTTGACATCCTTGAGATCGACGTCGTATTCGGTTTCGTTATTTACTTCAATGCTCATTTGCTGCGGCGTCCCCGGTTGTGGTCTTTGCGTCGGGTGTCATCCCAACGGTCGTAAGCAGTAACGATGTCGGCAATCAGACGGTGGCGAACCACATCCGAAGAGTCGAGTCGGCAGATGCTGATGTCGTCGATGCCGTCAAGGACATCGCTGGCCATGCGCAACCCGGAGGTCGCATTGTTGGGCAGATCCACCTGGGTGACATCCCCCGTCACTACCATCTTGGAACCGAATCCCAGGCGGGTCAGGAACATCTTCATCTGTTCACTGGTGGTGTTCTGCGCTTCATCCAGGATCACGAAGGCGTCATTGAGGGTGCGTCCACGCATATAGGCCAGCGGAGCGACCTCAATGGTTCCGGCTTCGAGCAATTGCGGAATGGTTTCCGGATTGATCATGTCGTGCAAGGCATCGTAGAGCGGGCGCAGGTACGGGTCGATCTTCTCGGTCAACGAGCCCGGCAGGAAGCCCAGCTTCTCCCCTGCCTCAACGGCAGGCCGGGTCAGGATGATGCGGTTGACCTGCTTGTCCTGCAAGGCGGCGACGGCCATGGCCATGGCCAGGAAGGTCTTGCCGGTACCGGCTGGGCCAATGCCGAAAGTAATTGTCGAATCCTCTATGGCGTCGACATAGCTCTTCTGGTTCACGGTCTTGGGGCGGATGGAACGTCCGCGCCCCGAGAGGATCTTCAGGCCCAGGACGTCGGTGGGTGCATCCGGATTGCCGGCGCTGAGCATCTTGATGATCTGCTCGATCGTTTCGGCGCTCATGCGCGAGCCGCGAGTGGCCAGCGAACGGGCTTCTTCGGTGACGCGCTGGGCCTTGCGGACTTGCTGCGGTTCACCTACCAGAGCCAGGGATTGGCCGTTGGGGCGGAAGCTCACCTGCGGGTAGGCGCCGGAGAGAATACGCAAGAGCTCGTCATTGGGACCGAGGGTGGCAATCATGAGCTCAGCTGTATCGAAACTGATGGTGAGCGATGCGGATCCGTTCTCCGCTGTCGCCTTATTCTGTTCAACCTGCATGCAGTGCGCGGCGCCCCTTTGCGAGCTTGGTGGTAATCGTGATTTGTCCTGCTTGCCATTCTATCGAGTCGCAGGCCAATCCGGAGAAAATTCAGGTCTCAGCGTAAGCAGTAGAACCTGAAAGTAGTCTTGAATGATGCTAATCGGGGCAAGTGGCGAACATATAGATTTGGTTACGGATTAGTAAGTTGGGCCATTTTTCTGCAGTTAGCCGCTTCTGATATGGCAAGCTTGAGAGCGGTTCCAATACGGCCAGGAGCCACAACAGCTAAAATCACCACGGATTGGTACGCAGTGCAATCAAGGATCTTGCGGAAGATTCCACGCCGATTCGGCGTTTTGGGAATCACTGCCGCTCTCGTCGTCGCCGCAGGATGCGGTCTGACGAATCGCGAGAGCTCCTATGAGATGCCATCGACCGCCGTGGCTGAATCGCTGAACCTGCCGAACGCCACCGACGCTGGCGAGGATGTCGGCATCGCGGCTAGCCTGCCCATCTACTGGCTGGAAAACACCGATACCGGCGTGTTCCTGTACCGCGAGTACATCGAGGACACCCGCCATCAGGAACCCATCGGCGATGCGATCTGGACGCTGCTCTCAGCCGACCCGATGAAGCCGAAACGCTATACCCATTTGAAGCCCACCGATGAAATCGGGGTTTCAATCAATAATGCGAATGTCATCACCTTGGATCTGCCGGCCAAGGTCTTCAGCGCCAATCTCGACCAGGGCCTGTCGGAGCGCGCCATCCAGCAATTGGTCTTCACCGCTACGGCAGCTGCCGCCAGCGCTGGACTGGTCGTGGGCGAGCTTCCCGCAACGGTCCGCATCCTGGTTGACGGCCAGGCAAATGCCACAGTCTTCGACGGTTTCCGGCTCAAGGATGTCTACGAGCGCGATGCGGCGTTCATTGCACCGATCTGGATCATCGATCCGCAGTTCAACAAGACCTTGGCGGATGGCTCGATCAAGATTAACGGCCGAACCACCCAGTTCGACATCGGCACCTTCTACTCCTTGCAGCGCAAGGACGCCGACGGCAAGCTCACGGTGATGACCGCTCAGAAGCAGGTCAACCCCGGGCAGATCAATGCCGACGGTTCATTCACCCTGACCACCGATCTGCGTGCCGGCTCATACCGCCTGACTTTCTGGGGCGTTGAGACCGAATCGGACCATCTGGTCGGCAAGGTCACCAGCGACTTCCGCGTCGAGTAACGCAGCATCCAGCGCTGCAGCCCCCGCCGGAAGCCCTGGACATGAACCTGGGCGCCCGTTGTCCGGGCCAGCTCCTGAACTGGTGGCGGCTGAGCATTCTTGGCCTGCTGGCAGGATTTCCAGTGCCGTTGCCTTGGACAGCGTCGTGATCCGATCGGCTGCCGGATTCGCGTATCCGGCCCGCAGCGACTTCGCGTTCCCCGTCCCGAGGCCTTTTCTCGGCTCGAACCCGTTGCGCCGGCCGGAGACGAAATTGCTCCGCCGATCCCGGCAGGCACATGCCTGCCGGGATCTGCGGAGCAATTCACCTGCTAACCGGAATTCTGGAACCTAGATTTCGCCGATCAAATGGCGGATCAAGACCAGGGCCGCGGGGCCCGCGGTCGAGGCACGCAGCACATGCTGGCCCAGCAGGGCTGGTTGGGCGCCGGCATCGACGAAGGACTGCAGCTCCGTTTCGGAGATGCCTCCTTCTGGCCCGACGATCATGATGATCTCCTGGCCGGTCCGCGCATCGGCGAGCCACGACTGCACACGCCGGGCCACCGATTCCGCGGCCTGCTCGTGCAGAACCAGAACCAGTGCGCCATTCGCGGTATCGGCCGCGATGGCCTTGGCCAGTTCCTTGGAACCCAGCGGGTCCAGCACCTCCGGCTCATAGGCGCGGCGCGACTGCTTCTGCGCCGAGCGCACCTGGGCGCGCCACTTGGCCATGGCCTTGTCGACCTTGGCCGCGTTCCAGCGCACGATCGAGCGGTCAGCCTGCCAGGGGCGTACCGACAGCACGCCCAGTTCCACGCCGGACTCGACAGCTTGCAGGTCGCGATCCCCCTTGGACAGCGCCTGGACCAGGGTGACCGGGTGATCGCTGACCGCTTCCTCGGCACGGCGCAGGACCTTCACGCTCAGCAGGTCCTTGGCGGTGCCGATGACCTCCACAGTCAGGCGCAGCCCCTTGCCATCCAGCAGGTCCAGGTGCTCGCCCGCGGAGACCCGTTTAACGGTGACCGCGTGGTGCGCTTCGGAGCCATCCAGTTCAAGAATGTCCCCGACCGTTGCGTCCCGGCCCTGCTGGGCGTCGATGACGAAGCTGTGGTTGCTCATGCCTAGCGCTGGTTCAGCTTGTCGCGCAGGCGGGAGAACATGCCGCCGCTGTGCTCCACACGGCCGGCCGAGAGTTCTTCGCCACGCAGCTTGGCCAGTTGCTTGAGCAGATCGCGCTGGGCAGCGTCGAGCTTGGTCGGCGTCTCCACCTGCAGGTGCACGATGATGTCCCCGCGCTTGCCTCCGCGCAGGCGCGGCACACCGAGGCCCGGCAGGGTGACGGTGTCGCCATCCTGGGCGCCTGGCTCCACATTGATGGACTGGCCGCCGTCGAAGGTTTCCAGCTTCAGCTCGCAACCCAGTGCGGCGGCGGTCATTGGCAGGCTCATCTTGGCGTGCAGGTCGGTGCCGGCGCGCTCGAAGACCTTATGGCGGCGCACGTCGATCTCGACGAACAGGTTGCCGTTAGGCCCGCCGCCCGGGCCGGCTTCGCCCTGTCCGCGCAGCTGGATGCGGGTGCCGGAGTCGACACCTGCAGGAACGTTCAGCGACTTGGACACATGCTCGCGCACCCGGCCTTCGCCGTTGCACTCCAGGCAGGGGTCCGGGATGGTGGTGCCGAAACCGCGGCAGGCCGCACAGGTTTCCACGGTCATCATCTGGCCCAGGAATGAACGCACTGGACGCTGCACCTGGCCTGCGCCATGGCAGATGTCGCAGGTGACCGGGCTGGTGCCTTCGCGCGTGCACGAACCGTTGCACGTCTTGCAGCTGACAGCGGTTTCCATCTCCAGCGGGTAGACCGTGCCCTTGACCGCGTCTTCCAGGTCGATGGTGATGGTGATCAGCGCGTCGCGGCCCGGCTGGGTGCGTGATGCCGGGCCCTGGGCCTGGCCGCCACCGAAGAACTGCTCGAAGATGTCGCCGAAGCCGCCAAAGCCCTGGCCGCCACCGCCGAAGCCCGGGTGGCCGTTGCCGTTCTCATCGCCGGTGGCGTCGTAGTTGGAGCGCTTGGTCTGGTCGGAAAGGACTTCGTAGGCTCGGGTGACCAGCTTGAACTGTTCTGCAGCGTCATCGCTAGGGTTTACATCCGGGTGCAGCTTACGCGCCAACTTGCGGTAGGCACTCTTGATTTCCTGCGGGGTCGCGTCCTTGGCGACGCCTAGGGTCTCGTAATGCGAGCTCACGTTATTCGCCGTGTCCTTTCCTGAGAATCTTGAAATTCGGTAGTGCCGGGCGGTGCCCAGCGAGGCTAGTTAGCCAAAATCTTCGACAGGTACCGTGCCACCGCACGAACCGAGGCCATGGAGGTTGGATAGTTCATCCGGGTGGGGCCCAGGACCCCGAGCTTGTTGCGCACATCGGTGCCGTAGGTGGTGGCGACCACGGCGGCTTCCGACAGCTGCCCGTAGTGGTGCTCGGTGCCGATGGCCACGGCCACGCCGCGCGAATCGGCTTCCAGCTCGGAGAAGAGCTTGAGCAGCACTACCTGCTCCTCGAGCGCCTCGAGCACCGGGGTTATGCTCAGCGGGAAGTCCCCTTCCACGCGGGCGAGGTTCGCGGTGCCTGCCATGATGATGCGTTGCGCGTTGGCCGCCTGGGCCATTTCTTCCAGCGCACCGATCACCTGGTCCACCAGGGGGTCGGCCTGCTGCGTCGAACTGCGCTCGATGCGGGTGAGCCGGCCGGCAAGTTCGGCAAGCTTCACTCCCCCGAAATTGTTGAGCAGCCACAGCTTCAAGTCATCCAGCTCATCATCGCTGTAGGAACGCTGGACCGGCATCATGCGCTGATCCACCGTGCCATTGGAAGCGATCATCACCATCAGCACCTGGGCCGAGCCCAGTCCGACCAGATCGAGGTTCTTCAACGAAGCGGTGTCGTAGTGCGGCACCTGGATCATTGCTACCTGGTTGGTCAACCGCGCCAGGAGGCGAACGGTGCTTTTGAGCATCTCGTCCAGGTCCGTGGAGCTGTCCAGGATCTTGTTGATGGCGTCGCGTTCAGCCCGCGACAGCGGCTTGAGCTCGCCGATCTCATCGACGAAGCGGCGGTATCCCTTTTCGGTGGGGATCCGTCCGGAGGAAGTATGCGGAGCGACTATGAGCCCCTCTTCTTCCAGCATAGCCATGTCATTGCGGATCGTCGCGGCGCTGACACCGAGGTTGTGCCGGTCAAGGAGCGCTTTGGAACCCACTGGCTCACGGGATTGGACGTAGTCCTCCACGATGGCACGCAGAACGTCTAGGCGTCGCGGCTCTGTCACAACAGCACCTCCTTGGATTCCCTGTGCCCGGCTTTGGCACTCTAACCTGTCAAGTGCCAAGTCTAATACGTTCAGCAGTTGCTAGCATTGGATTTCGAGCGTATTCGATCACAGCGAAAGGCAGTACGTGACTAATTACTCCTGGGGACCACGGGATCTGAGTGCACCGGCACCGAAAAAACTCCGCCAGGTCCCTGTTGAACGTGGCATGATTCTGGAAGATGCCACCTCAGGATGGGTAGGAGAAGTCATCCGTACCGAGAAATCCGGTGGCATGCGCGTGATCGTGCTCGAGGACCGCCACGGCAAGACCCGCTCCTTCCAGGCGGGCTTCGGGTTCTTCCTCGAAGGCGAAGCGGTGGAGATCATTGATCCCGTTGCCAAGGCCGCACCGCCCCATAAGCTGGTCTCGGCTTCGGGTTCGCGTGCCGTTGCCGGACTGAAGGCCCGGGAGGCCAGGGCAAGCCGCATCTGGGTAGAAGGCCAGCACGACGCTGAGCTGGTTGAAAAAGTTTGGGGCCACGACCTGCGTGTTGAAGGCATCGTCGTTGAACCGCTGCATGGCGTGGACGATCTTGCCGGGGCTATCCGCGACTTCGCCCCCTCCGCGCAGCGCCGCCTGGGAATCCTGGTTGACCACCTGGTTGCCGGAAGCAAGGAATCGCGCATCGTTGCCGAGGCGATGAAGGTCCCCGGTGCAGCGCAAAACGTGCTGATCCTCGGCCACCCGTACGTGGATGTATGGCAGGCGATCAAGCCTGCGACACTGGGCATCAAGGCTTGGCCGGTGATCCCCAAGGGCACCGATTGGAAAACCGGTGTGCTCCGGGCCTTTGGCTGGCCGCACTCCACCGCGGAAGACATCGGCATCGGATGGCAGCGGCTCTTGTCCACGGTGCAGCATTACGGGCAGCTTGAACCGCAGCTCTTGGGCCGGATTGAAGAATTGATCGATTTTCTCACGACCGAAGATTACGGTTTCCTAACGATTGACTAATAGTTGGAGATTAGTCTGCGAATCTCCCCGTGCGCCCAGCCGCGGTCGCTATGATAAGAGGAACCACACTTAGCAAGACAAGGAAAAATAGTGACATCACGCCAGACGAAGCCATCGGAGAATTCCCGCTTCGAAGGTTCCAGGACCTCTGCGCTGCCGCTGACTCCTTCAGAAGATCGCCAGTGGGCAATGATGGCCCACTTCGGTGCCATCTTGGGTTGCGTTCCTTCGGCAATCGTCTTTGCCGTATTCCGGGACCGTGGCCCGTTCACTGCACAGGAATCGAAGGAAGCGTTCAATTTCACGTTCCCGCTGACCATTCTCGCCATCGTATTCAATGTGCTCATGGTCTTGCCGGTGATCGGCTGGCTTTTCGCAGTACTCGCCGTGGCCCTCTGGGTCTTCATGACGGTCTCGGGCGCCCTTGCTGCCATCCAGGCCAACAAGGGACGCCCTTACCGCTACCAATTCAATCTGCGGCTGATGAAGTAGCAGCGGTTTCCCAGTCTTAGAAATCGAGCAGTTCACGCACCACGAGGTCGGCCAGGAGCCGGCCTCGCTGCGTTAACATCAATGTGCCGGCGAACGCGGCCTTGGCATCAATCAGCTCGTCGGCGATCAAGCCGGCGACTTTCTTGCGTCCGGTTTCATCGAGCTCGCTAATCGTCATGCCCGAACCCAGCCGGGTCAACAGCATCGTGCGCTCAAGCTGCACGGCCTCGGCATCCGGGTATTCGCGGCCGTGGCCCGGGGAGATTCCAGCATCGATCCGTTGCTGATACGCGGCTGGATGCTTCACATTCCACCAGCGCAGCCCGCCAACATGGGAATGCGCGCCGGGGCCTGCGCCCCACCAGTCGCCGCCCTGCCAGTAAGCGATGTTGTGCTGGCAGGCATTCGCCGGGGTCTTCGCCCAGTTGCTGACCTCGTACCAGGAGAAACCGGCCGCGGCAAACATGTCGTCGGCCAACTGGTACTTTTCGGCATGGTCGTCATCATCGATGTTCGGTACCTCGCCACGGCGAATCTGGGCCGCCAGCTTGGTGCCTTCCTCGATGATCAGCGCATACGCCGAAATGTGATCAGGTTCGTAGCTCAACGCGGCTTCGATGCTGGTGCGCCAGTCTGCCAGGCTCTCCCCCGGAGTGCCATAAATCAGATCGACACTGACATCCAGGCCGGCCTCGCGCGCCCACGCAACGGCTTGCGGAACGCGCTTCGGATCATGGGTGCGCTCAAGCACCTTGAGCACGTGGGGCACCGCGGACTGCATGCCGAAGGACACGCGGGTGAACCCGCCGTCGGCCAGCTCCTGCAGGCTTTCGCGGGTCACCGAATCCGGGTTGGCCTCCGTGGTGATTTCCGCACCCGGCTTCAGGCCGAAGTCGTCGCGGATCCGGCCGAGCACCGAGACCAGGTCTCCGGCGGGCAGCAGCGTGGGAGTTCCGCCGCCGAAGAAGACAGTTTCAATTTCGCGGTGCGGTTGGCCCGAACGGTCCATCACCTCGCGGGCGAAGCTGATTTCCTTGCTGACGGTGGCAGCGTAGGTTGCTTGGCTGGAACCGGAGCCCAGCTCCGTGGCGGTGTACGTGTTGAAATCGCAGTAGCCGCAACGGACGGTGCAGAACGGAATATGCACATAAAAGGACATGGTCCGCCCCTGTGCCTCATGCGCGCATGAGGCAGGGAGCAGACCATCGGCCGGAGCCGGATCGCCGTCAGGCAGTACTGAAGGCATTTACTTCTTTTTCGGCTCGTCGGTGGACAGTGCGGCAATGAAGGCTTCCTGCGGAACCTCCACGCGGCCGACCATCTTCATGCGCTTCTTGCCTTCCTTCTGCTTTTCCAGCAGCTTGCGCTTGCGGCTGATATCGCCGCCGTAGCACTTGGCAAGAACGTCCTTGCGGATTGCGCGGATGTTCTCGCGGGCAATGATGCGCGAACCGATCGCGGCCTGGATTGGAACTTCGAACTGCTGGCGAGGAATCAGCTCACGCAGCTTCGAGGTCATCATGGTCCCGTAGTTGTAGGCCTTGTCGCGGTGCGTAATGGCGCTGAAGGCATCCACTTGCTCGCCCTGGAGCAGGATGTCGACCTTGACCAGATCTGCAACCTGCTCGCCGTCGGCCTTCCAGTCCAGCGAAGCATAGCCGCGGGTCTTGGACTTGAGGTGGTCGAAGAAGTCGAACACGATCTCAGCCAGCGGAAGGTGGTAGCGCATTTCGACACGGTCCTCGGAGAGGTAGTCCATGCCGCGCATGGTGCCGCGGCGGGTCTGGCACAGTTCCATGACCGAGCCGATGAATTCGCTGGGCGCCAGGATGGTGGCGGCAACCATTGGCTCGTGGACTTCCAGGATCTTGCCATCCGGGAATTCCGAGGGGTTGGTGACCGTAATCATCTGCTTGTCTTCGCCCATGACCTCGTACACCACGTTCGGCGCCGTGGAAATCAGGTCCAGATTGAATTCGGATTCCAGTCGCTGGCGGGTGATTTCCAGGTGCAGCAGGCCCAGGAAGCCCACGCGGAAGCCGAAGCCCAGGGCCACGGAGGTTTCCGGTTCGTAGGTCAGCGCAGCATCGTTGAGCTGCAGCTTATCCAGCGCATCACGCAGTACCGGGTAGTCGGTGCCGTCCATCGGGTACAGGCCGGAGAAGACCATTGGCTTGGCCTCTTCGTACCCGCCCAGGGACTCGGTGGCCGGCTTGTGGAAGTTGGTGACGGTATCGCCGACCTTGGACTGGCGCACGTCCTTGACACCGGTGATCAGGTAGCCCACTTCGCCAACGCCCAGGCCCTTGGTGGGCTCGGGGTTCGGCGAGGATACGCCGATTTCCAGCAGTTCGTGGGTGGTGCCGGTGGACATCATCTGGATCTTCTCGCGAGGAGACAGATTGCCATCGACAACTCGAACGTAGGTCACCACGCCACGGTAGGTGTCGTATACGGAGTCGAAGATCATTGCGCGAGCCGGAGCCTTGGCATCGCCGACAGGCGGCGGGAGCTGCTTGATGACCTCATCGAGCAGTGCTTCAACACCTTCACCGGTCTTGCCCGAAACCTTCAGCACGTCTTCTGGCTCGCAACCGATCAGGTTGGCCAGCTCGGCAGCGTACTTTTCCGGCTGCGCGTTGGGCAGGTCGATCTTATTGAGCACAGGGATGATCGTCAGATCGCCCTCGATAGCCAAATAGAGGTTGGCCAGGGTCTGCGCCTCGATGCCCTGGGCGGCGTCAACTAGCAGGATCGCGCCTTCGCAGGCGGCCAGCGAACGCGAGACTTCGTAGGTGAAGTCGACGTGCCCGGGGGTATCGATCATGTTCAGTGCATAGGGGGTGCCATCTTCGGCTCCCCACGGCATGCGCACAGCCTGGGACTTGATGGTGATGCCGCGTTCGCGCTCGATGTCCATGCGGTCGAGGTACTGTGCCTTCATGTCGCGGGCAGCGACAACGCCGGTCAGTTGCAACATCCGGTCGGCCAGGGTCGACTTACCGTGGTCGATATGGGCAATGATGCAGAAGTTACGGATGAGCGACGGATCGGTCGCGGCAGGCACCGGAGCGGTGCGGGCCAATGGAGACACCTAAACAGACCTCACTAGCTGACTAAAAGACATAGTTGGATTAGCTTCCATTCTGTCATGATTTCCGCGTCTTCTCATATTTCGACAGCCTGAAACTGATAGTTTGTCGTCCATGGCACTGAATCCAGAGAAGATATTTAGCATCGTCATGCGCGCGCTGAAGGAAATCAGCAAGGTCCGCGCAAATTCGGCAAGCAAGCGCCCGGCCAGCAACCGCGGGGCCAGCGGGTCCCCGAGCACTGCCGGAAGCCGCTCTCGTGCCAACTCCATGCAGGATTCTCCAGCGGGTGCTGGCTACCCGGGTGATTACCGTGGCAAGATTCACTACGAGTACAACCCGGCGAAGGACGGCAACGCCGATCCGGGAGAAATTGTCTGGACTTGGGTTCCCTATGAAGAGGATTATTCGCAGGGCAAGGATCGCCCGGTGCTGATCGTCGGCCGTGATAGTGGCTGGCTGCTGGGGTTGATGCTCACCAGCAAGGACAAGAACAACTCGGATCACCGCGACCGCAACTACATGGACATCGGTACCGGGGACTGGGACCGCGAGCGGCGTCCGAGCGAGGTCAAGCTCGATCGCATTATCCGAGTCGGCGAGCAAGCCGTCCGCCGCGAAGGCGCCATCCTGGATCGCGAACGCTTCTCAAATGTGGTGAACGCCCTAAACGAACGCGCATAAGCACTCGTTGTCAGGCTCCCTATCTGATAAAGTTAATCTTTGTGTGTTGCGCAGGTTGGGCAACACGCCCCCTTCGGGTCGCCATAGGTGCCCCACACCGCTCAGTCGATGGCCTGAAGGATGAACCCTCTACCGACCGTATAAAACGATAAACGAGAGAGTTTATTAAAGTGGCTAACATCAAGTCCCAGAAGAAGCGTATCCTGACCAACGAGAAGGCACGTCTGCGTAACGTAGCTGTCCGTTCCGAGGTCAAGACCGTGATCCGTAACGTCAACGAGGCAGTAGTCTCCGGTGACAAGGAAAAGGCAACCGAGGCACTGCGCCTGGCTGGCAAGAAGATCGACAAGGCTGTAAGCAAGGGTGTTCTGCACAAGAACAACGCTGCTAACCGCAAGTCGGCTATCGCCAAGAAGGTTAACGCCCTCTAAGCCGAGCTTAGACTTCATCAACTCCCCCGCACTCATCGAGTGCGGGGGTTTTGTTTTGCCCGGAACTGCTCATCGAAGCTTCCAGGCAGGCACGCGCTGATGGCTAGCCTTCATTAAAGAGCAGTGGGAGCGCGCAGGAGTGCATCGTGCCCGCCCCACCTGGAACCTCAGCGGCTAGCGTCCCGGAGCCTTGCCTGCAATGAACATGATGGCGTGTTCCAGCGCGTAGCCCGGTGAACGGCTGCCGCCCTTGACCATGCGGTCGGTATTCGCTATTTCTTCGACGCACAGGGCAAGATCGCTGCGTTTCCAGCCGCGAGCCTGCTGCTGCGCCTGCTGAACTTGCCACGGCGCCATCCCCAACTCGGATGCCAATGAAGCTGCGGGTTCATTCACGCCGGCGACCTTGGCGATCTGGCGGACCTTCATCGCCAAGGTGGCCACAATGGGAATCGGGTCGGTTCCAGTACCCAGCGCATGGCGCAAAGTGCGAAGCGCCATCTGGGCGTTGCCGGAAATTGCGGCATCGGCCACCTTGAACGCAGTTGCTTCAACCCGGCCGCCGTAGTACCTGTCGACCGTATCCTGGTCAATGGTTCCCGTGGTGTCGGCAATCAGCTGGGAGCAGCTCGATCCAAGCTCTGCCAGCGAGTTGCCTACCGCCGCTACGAGGGCTTTGACCGCGTCATTGGTAATCCGGCGCTTGGCGGCCTTGAATTCGGACTGGACGAAGTCGATCTTCTCGGAGTCCTTTTTCACCGGTTGGCAATTGACGATCAGGGCACCGGCAGCTTTGATTGCGTCAATCAGCTTCTTGCCGCGCGTACCACCCGAGTAATGCATGATGAGCACATTCTCGGGAGCCTGGTCTTTCAGGTAGGCCAGGGCGTCCTTGAGGAAGTACTCGTTCATGTGGGCCAGTTCGTGGACCTCGACCAGATTGGCGCTGGAAAACAGCGAAGAGCTGGTGGCCATGAGCAGCTCTCCAGGCTCGTACTTTGCCGCGTCAAGACGCGTGTGCTGGATATCGTCCCGCTGGGATGCCTGGGAACGCAGCAATTCGAAGGCGCGCGAAGCGAGGTAATCCTCTGAACCGGTCAACAGGATCAGTGGTTGCGGGCGCAGTTCCCGCCATGAGATACCCGGATTTGCTTGGGCGCGTGCCATCGAACTCCTTAGTGCATCGGTCGATATAACGATCCTACCGAACTGGCGTACCCAGGGCGGTACCCAGAACGCCCTGGCTGGTAAATGTGAGCAGTACGGTACCCGATTGGTCGGTGCGAATCACCGTCGCGCCGACCTGCTGCGCCATCTCCAGGGTTTCGGGGTGCGGATGGCCATAGGAATTATCCTTCCCCGCGGAGACCAGCAGGATCTGCGGAAGGATCTGCTCGATGATTTCGGTACCGCCGTTGCGTGCCCCATGGTGCGAGGCTTTCAGGATCGCTGCATGCCCTTGCGGATGCAGGCGCAGCAGGCGATCCATGGCTTCGGTTTCCATGTCCCCGGCTGTGAAGAGATCGATGGTTCCGGACCCGGTGGAAAAGCTGAACCGGATGACCAGCGATGTATCGTTGGGTTCGGCGTATTTCGCGAAGCGCGCCTCGGGGCCCACGACTTCGAAGCCCACCTCCCCTGCAGCCTGCCGCGTACCGGGCTCCAAGGCGCGTGCACCGGGCCATAGTTCAAGGTCGAACCCAGTCGAGACCAGGCGTTCACCAATCTTTACGTGCGAATTCTCCAGCTCGCCCACGGCCCCGAAATGGTCGCTGTGGGTATGCGTGATGAAGACCTTGCTCAAGGTGCTGATGCCCAGCCGCTCCAGGCACAGCAGCAACCCGCTCTCCGGTGGTCCGGTATCGATCAGCCAGCCCTCTGAATCCCCCAGATTGATGACGAAGGCGTCGCCCTGGCCCACATCGCACATGGCAATGCTCCAATGCGGCGCGATATCTTCCCGGTAGAACAGCGTCGCAGGCAGAACGAGCGCTACGGCGAATACCAGGATCGCTCCCAGCACGCTTAGGGACACCTGCCTGACCCGGAGCCTCTCGGTTTCCCGGCCCAGCACCAGCAGGGTGCAAAGCACCAGGGAGAGCATCACTGCCAAGACGATTCCGGGTAGGCCTTCGGGCCACGGCCGGGCGGCACCGGGGAGCCCGGAAACGAAATGGGCCACCTGGCCAATGGCTTCTGCCGGCAGCCCCGGAACCCAGATCAGCACCGATTCCAGCGCTGGCCACGGCGTGCACAGCAGCAGGCAGGCCATGCCGAGCGCAGTAATCAAGGGCAGCAACGGCGCGACCACGAGGTTCGCGGGCAGCGAGTACAGGCTGAAATCCGAATTCAACGCGATGACCACCGGCAGGCAGGTGAACTGTGCCGCGCAGCAAATGGCCGTCAGCTGCGCGAACCAGGCCGGGAATATGCGGAGAAGAATTTCGGTCAGGGCCGGGGCGAGCATGATGATTCCCAGGGTCGCCAGCATCGACAGGGCGAAGGCCGGTTCGGCACCCAGCGAGCGATCGATAGCCAGCAAGGCGGTTCCGCTCAGGCACAGTATTCCCAGAGAGCCTTGGCCACGACCCAGCAGCACCGAGATGACCGCAATGCTGCCCATCAGGCTGGCGCGCAGGACACTGGGATCCGGCCCGGCAAACCAGGCGAAGAGCCCGACCACGCCAATCATCAAGATCGCGCTGGGTGCCCGTGGCACCGAAAACAGCCGGAGCAGCACCAGCACAATGGCCCCGATCAGGGCAATGTTCGATCCGCTCACCGCGGTCAGGTGGCTCAACCCGCTGGATCTCATCGCCTCGCTCAACGCTTCGTCCTGTCCGGAACGATCGCCATAGAGCATGCCAGGCAGCAGCGCCTGGGCATTGTCCGGCAGGCCGCGCAGGCCCTGGGTGAACCGTTCCTTGAGGTAATCCGCGGCGGTAGGCTCAACCCAGGAGCTCACCTGCGGTTCACTGGCGGCATGCGCCCACCAATCGAAGGCGCCGGCAGCTGCTGCTTCCAAGTCGAGGATGGTCTCGAACTCGCCCGCATTGGCCGGCACCCCGAAATCAATGGTGAGGAAGACCGGCACCCGGCATGGCACCCATTGGCCGTTGGCCCAGTACCGCTGGATTTCCGCCCGGCCGGCGGCAGCCCCCTGGCCCTGCGCGGTAGCCGGGTCCTCGAAGCGGGCCACGGCACGGCGCTGTTGCTCGCCGGCGCCCGGCAGCTGGCACTGGGGGTCGGTGAAGGCCAGGCTGCTGACGGCCACCACCCCCAGGAGCAGGATAATGGGACCGGTAAACCATGGCGCCGCGTAGGCGCGGTCGTGCCGGGGCCGCAATAGCAGGAACAACAGGATAGCCATCAGCGCGGAAAGTGCCCAGAGCAACCAGACCGGGAGGGTGAAGTAGGCGGCGGTCCACGCGCCGCCCAGCAGCCACAGGCCGCGGAAATCGGTGTTCACGGGATCACCAGTTCGCTCAGCTGGCCCAGCAGCGCCGGACCGATGCCCGGTACCGCATCCAGCTCTTCCACGGAGCTGAACGGACCGTTCTCGGTGCGGAAGTCGATGATCCGGGCTGCCAATGCCGGCCCGATCCCCGGAAGCTCCTGCAGGGTCTGGGAATCGGCACTGTTGAGCGAAATCTTCCCGCCCGCCGTCGCGCTCGGTGCCGCGGCTAGTTCCGTGGCCGTATCGGCGCCCGGAAGGACCACCTGCTGGCCGTCGACCAGTTTGGCCGCCAGGTTCACCATCTGCGCACGTGCGCCTTTGGCCAGCCCGCCGGCGGCGTCCACCGCGTCGGCAATCCGCGAATCCACGGGCAGCTGGTAGACGCCGGGCTTCTTCACCGCGCCGACCACGTGGACCGTGACCTCGGGTGCGGCCGGGCTCGGGGACTGGTGGTCCGCCGGCGCCGAAGCGGACGGGTCGGATACCAGCGGAACTGTTTCAAGCTCCTGGGCGACCGGCGGTGGCGCGAGCAGGATGGAGATCGCAATCCAGGCGAGCACCACGATGACCAGCACCAGCACGGCCACGCGCGAGATCGCGAATCTCAGGCGACCGGGACGTGGCGCGTACTTGCTGAAGAAGTCGTGGCGGCCCATGGGCCACAGTCTGGGCTATGGTGCCGGCGGCCGATCCAGGATGGACGCCGACTGTGGATAGCTGGGGGCGACGCACACGGCGATCACGCCCAGGCCGGTATGCGCGGCCAGCACCGCCGGAAGGGACTCGACCACGACCGGCATGGCGCTGAACGGCGCCAGTTCGGTGGCGATTTCCTCGGCCAGTTCCTCGGCGCCGAAATGCATCACCCCCAGCCGCACCTCGCCACTGGCGTCGCGGCCGTCGCGCAGGGCCAGGGCGACCAGCCGTGCGGTGGCGCGCGCGAAGGAGCGGGGCTTTTCCAGGGCGACGATCGAGCCCTCGGCAATCCCGAGGATCGGCTTGAAATTCAGCAAGCTGCCGACCACGGAGGACAGCGCGCTGATCCGGCCGCCGCGGCGCAGCTGCTCAAGGCTTGGCACCGCGAAGTACACGGTGTTGGCGGTGGCCGTGCCGGCGATCTGCTCGAGCATCTCCAGCGGGGCGCCGGCGGCGCGGGCAGCCAGCACATCGGCCACGGCAAATCCCTGGGGCAGGCACACGGTGCGCGAATCGACCACGGTGATTGGTGCGTCAAAGCTGCGGGCCGCCAAGCGGGCCGCCTCCACGGTGCCCGACAGCGCCCCGGACATGTGGATCGAGATGATCGACTCGCAGCCGGCGTCGAGCAGCTGCCGGTAGGCGCGTTCGAACTCGCCTGGCGCCGGGCGCGAGGTTTTCACCGCCTTGCCCATGGCCAGGCCCATCATCAGCGCCTGCAGGTCTTCGCCGTGCACATGGTTGTCCACGATGATCGGGATCGGCACTTCGATGAAGTCCGGATGCGGCCCGAAATGCCCGGGCAGGCAGGACGCCGAATCGGAGACGACCCCGATGCGGGTACGCGAAAGCCCGCGCGGGGCCAGCCACTTGGGCAGCCAGCCCGCGCGCGAGCTTTTCTGGCGTTCAGTCATGAGCCGAGCTTACGGGGCGGGAACCACGTTCACGAGCTTCGGCGCACGCACGATGACCTTCAGCGGCTCCTTGCCATCGAGCATGCGGATCACCGACTCGTGGGCCAGGGCCTGGGCGCGCAGCTGCTCCTCGGTGATGTCCACCGGAACCTCCAGGCGGGCACGGACCTTGCCCTTGATCTGCACGACCGCGGTGATGGTGTCATCGACCAGCAGCGACTCGTCCACTTCAGGCCAGGCGCTGGTGACCACGGAGGGCGCATAGCCCAGCGCTTCCCACATGTCCTCTGCGGTGTACGGGGCGAACATGCTCAGCAGCTGGGCGGTCACCGTGGCGGCCTCGCGCACTGCCGGGTCCGCTGCCCCGGCACCGGAGTCGATGGTCTTGCGGGTCGCGTTGACCAGCTCCATGGTCTTGGCGATGACCACGTTGAACTTGCCCGAATCCAGCAGTGCGGCGGATTCATGCACGGTGCGGTGGGTGACCTGGCGCAGCGCCTTGTCCCCTGCCGCGTAGTCCACGCCGGCCTCGCTGGTGGTGTCCTGGGCGATGCGCCAGGCGCGGGCCAGGAACTTCTGCGAGCCCGATGGGGAGACATCGGCCCAGTCCACGTCGTCCTCCGGCGGGGAGGCGAAGACCATGGTCAGGCGTACCGCGTCGACGCCGAACTTGTCCAGCTGCTCGCCCAAATCCACGCCGTTGCCCAGCGACTTGCTCATCGCCTTGCCGCCGTTCAGGACCTGGCCCTGGTTCAGCAGCGCGGAGAACGGCTCGGTCGCGTCGATCAGGCCCAGGTCGTGGATGACCTTGGTGAAGAAGCGCGAGTACAGCAGGTGCAGGATCGCGTGCTCGACCCCGCCGACGTACTGGCCTACCGGCATCCAGTCGCGCACGGCCTTCGGGTCGAAAGGGCCCTGCGTGTACTGCGGGGAGACGAAGCGCAGGAAGTACCAGGAGGAATCCACGAAGGTGTCCATGGTGTCGGTGTCGCGCTTGGCGGCGCCGCCGCACTGCGGGCAGGCCACGTTGACCCATTCCTCGGCGGCGGCCAGCGGGGAGGTGCCCTTCGGGGCCAGTTGCTCGCCGCGCAGGTTATCGGGCAGGCGCACCGGCAGCTGGTCGTCGGGAACCGGGACCTCGCCGCAATCGGCGCAGTGGATGATCGGGATCGGGGTGCCCCAGAAGCGCTGGCGGGACAGCAGCCAGTCGCGCAGGCGGAAGTTGATGGTGTGCTTGCCGGTGCCGGCAGCTTCCACGATCTCAATGGCCTTGGCGATCGCCTCGGTCTTCTCCAAACCGGACAGCTGCCCCGAATTGACCAGCTGGCCTTCGCCCGCGGTGGCGGTGCCGGTTTCGTTCGGGTCTTCCAGACCGGTTTCGACGACCACGCGTACTGGCAGGTCAAAGGCCTTGGCGAAGTCCAGGTCGCGCTGGTCGTGCGCAGGCACGGCCATGATGGCTCCGGTGCCGTAGTCGGCCAGCACGTAGTCCGCCGCCCAGACCGGCAGCTTCTCCCCGGAGAGCGGGTTGATCGCGTAGCGGCCGGTGAATACGCCGGTCTTCTCGCGTTCGCTGGACTGGCGCTCGATCTCGGACAGGGCCTTGACCTGCTCCTGGTATTCCTCCAAGGCGGCGCGGTGCTCATCGGTGACCAGTTCGCCAGCCAGCTGCGCGTCGGCGGCGACCACCATGAAGGTAGCACCGTACAGGGTGTCCGGGCGGGTGGTGAAGACCGGGATCTGCAGCGCAGGCTTGTCCTCGTGCGCTTCGATCCCGAAGGTGACCTCGGCGCCTTCGGAACGGCCGATCCAGTTCTTCTGCATCAGCAGCACGCGCTCAGGCCAATGGCCCTTGAGCTGCTCCATGTCCTCAAGCAGGCGGTCAGCGTATTCGGTGATCTTGAAGTACCACTGGTTCAGCGACTTCTTGGTCACCGCAGTGCCGCAACGCTCGCAAGCGCCATTGACGACCTGCTCGTTGGCCAGCACGGTCTGGTCCTTCGGGCACCAGTTCACCGGGTGGTCCTTGCGGTAGGCCAGGCCCTTCTCGTAGAACTTGTTGAACAGCCACTGGGTCCAGCGGTAGTACTCCGGATCCGAGGTGTGCAAGCGGCGATCCCAATCGGCGGAGATCGCGTAGCGCTTGAAGCTGGCGGCCTGGGTATCGATGTTCTTGTAGGTCCACTCGGCAGGGTGGGCATTGCGCTTGATCGCGGCATTCTCTGCGGGCAGGCCGAAGGAGTCCCAGCCGATCGGGTGCATCACGTCATAGCCGCGCAAGCGCCAGTAGCGCGCGACCACATCGCCCATGGCGAAGGCCTCGGCGTGGCCCATGTGCAGATCGCCCGATGGGTAGGGGAACATGTCCAGCACATAGCGGCGTTCGCGGCTGCCATCATCGGCGGGCTTGAACACCTGTAGTTCGTCCCACACCGGAAGCCACTTGGACTCGATGTCCTTGAAGTCGTAGGTCCTGGATTCGTTCGTCGATGATGTCACGCTGCTCTTCTCACACGCTTTGCGGAAAATTTCCGATAGGAAAAACTTGTTCTTGGTTCCAGACACAACAAAAGCCCCCAAATTTCCACTCGGGGGTACGGCCAACGGGCCGTGCTCAGGCTAGGTTGCGCTTCGGATTCATATCGCGATTCTATCGCATATCCCCTGCCCACGCGCGCATCGATGAAGCGCAAGATTGCACACAGCGGCAAACGCGGCGCCACCGCAGTTATCCACATCCCGCAGCTGCCCGCAGGGGCAGGAGCTTCCAGCGCCCGATCATGGAGCCATGAACGCGCCAGCCCTGATCGCCGCATTGCGCACCGCATGCCAGGCCCCGATGCACCTCGGACCGGCCTTGTCCGGTGCCATGGTGCTGCGCCTTGGCTACCTGTGCCTGGCCCTGTATGCCGCGCTGGGCAAGCTGGTGCGCGATGCGGGCGACCCGCGCCTGGTCCTGGCGCATCTGCAGCTCACCGAAAGGTTTGCCCAGCAAGTCCATTGCGAGCAACACGCCGGCGCACTGCATGCCGAGGCCACCGGCGCCCGGGCGCTGGCACTGGACAGCTACGCGGCCCTGCGTTTGCCTGCGGATGACCCCGACGCCATCAGCGACGGGCTCTTTGCCGGGGAACCGGACCTTGCCCCGGGGCGCTGCTGCTACAAGGACACCGCCCAGCTGCTGGCCGCATGGCTGGGCATCAGCTACTTCGAAGCCCAACGGCGCATTGCCGACGCGCACCTGCTCATTGGCCGGCGCACCCCCGATGGCGGCATCTGCGCGCCGCGTTTCAAGCATCTGGCCGAACTCTACGGGCAGGGCGCTGCCAACCGCCGGGCCATCGCTTCCGCCGCGCGGCGCCTTGAACGGCTCGAACCGCAGGACACCATCTTTGACGGCGTGCCCGTGCCGCTGCTGGCGCATGGCACCGATGGCCGCAGCCTGGACCAAGCCGCGGCCCACTCCCTGCGGGAGCTGGGCCCCGCCGCCGCGCAGAAGCAGATCAGCACCTCAATCAGGACCTACAAAGAACTGCACGGCAAGCAGCTGCCTCCCAAGCTCGGCATGTTCATCGGCCCGGTGAAAAACGGCGTGCATTTCTTCTCGCTGCGCACCAATGCCACCGATGCGCAGCTGGTTCATTCGGTGCTCACGCAGGCCGGCAACCCACGAACCAAGGCCGGCCGGGCCGATCGCGATCCCCAGCAGCAGCGCCCGGCGGGTTCGGGATCCAGCGCCAGCGGCGGCCCGCGAGAGGGCCAGGACTCCCAAGCGGACCAGGAGTCCACGGCAGGCCAGAACGCTGGCAACGGAAGTGGAGCCGCACCCGAGCCGCCGTCGTGGCTGCGCAGCGATCAGCCCATGCCGCCGTGGGCCGAAGAGGAACCAGAAGCTCACGATGGCCAGAATCCCGATGGCGGACGCACCGCAAAGCAGGCAGAGGCCCCAGACGAGGCTCAAGACGAGGCGCAAGACGAGCCGCACCAGCAGGACTCCCCCGCCGGGCAGCCCGATCTGCATCGTCGCCGGCTCAACGCGTTCATGGCGCTGTTGCGCGCACCATTTGCTGGCGGCGAGCGAAAAGTCGTCATCCCGAAGTTCGTGGTCTACCTGTGGCTCGCGGATCTGCAGAACCTGGCGGACGCGCACGGCATGACCGCAAATGGCATCGACATCCCGCCCGGAGAACTCCGGCAGCTGCTCGCCAGGGCGAACATCATCCCGATGGTCCTCGGCGGCAACAGCCAAGTGCTGGATATGGGGCGCAAGATGCGCTACCACAAAGGCCGGATCCGCGAAGCGATCATGGCCCGGGATCGCGGCTGCATCGTGCCCGACTGCACCGCGCCGCCGGATCATGTCGAAACCGACCACTACCAGAAGCCCTGGTCCGAAGGCGGCGAAACCAGTGTCTGGTCCGGGGCGGGAATGTGCACGTCCGATCACCACAAGCGCCATGCCGGACAGCTCGAGGTCGTCGATGTCGATGGGCTGCCGCACGTGGTCATGCCTGCACATGTCGATCCGGAGCAAAAGCCCCGCCGCAATACCTATTGGGACGCCCGGCAAGCCGGCGAGTCCCCCGCGCGCCGCAGACCCGCCGCGCAGGAAACCGCGCGTCCAGGCCAGGAAGACACCCCTGAGGCCGCATCGGGCGATTGAGGCGATTGAGCTGCCCCGCGGGTTAAACCGGCAACGCCCGAACCACCCATCCGGGTGATTCGGGCGTTGCCGGTTGCGGCCGGCTCGGAACCGGCCAAGCCACGGTTGCGCTTAGGCCTTGGTATCTTCGTCGACCCAGTCGAAGGTGCGGGTGACAGCCTTTTTCCACAGGCGCAAGCTGCGCTCACGCGTAGCCTCATCCATGGTTGGCTCCCAGCGCTTGTCCTCGGCCCAATTGTCTTCCAGTTCGCCCAGGTCCTTCCAGAAGCCAACGGCCAGGCCAGCAGCGTAGGCTGCACCCAGTGCGGTGGTCTCGGTGACCTTCGGGCGAACCACTGGCACGCCGAGGATGTCAGCCTGGAACTGCATCAGGGCTTCGTTGGCCACCATGCCGCCGTCGACCTTCAGTTCGGTGAGCGGAACCTCTGCGTCGGCGTTGACCGCATCCAGGACTTCGCGAGTCTGGAATGCGGTGGACTCCAGGGCCGCACGGGCGATGTGGTTCTTGTTCGCATAGCGGGTCAAGCCCACGATCGCGCCACGGGCATCCGAGCGCCAATATGGTGCGAACAACCCGGAGAAGGCCGGAACGATGTACACGCCGCCGTTGTCCTCCACCTTTGCTGCCAGTTCCTCGATCTCCGGAGCGGTAGCGATCATGCCGATATTGTCGCGCAGCCACTGGATCAGCGACCCGGCCACGGCAATGGAACCTTCCAAGGCGTACACCGGTGCGTTTTCGCCCAGCTTGTAGGCCATGGTGGTCAGCAGGCCGTTGGTCGAATTCACGATCTCTGTGCCGGTGTTGAAGATCAGGAAGCAACCGGTACCGTAGGTGTTCTTCGCGGTACCTGCGGTGAAGGCCGCCTGGCCGAAGGTCGCCGCCTGCTGGTCGCCCAGGATGCCTGCAACGGGCACCTCGCGCAGCAGCTGGTTGGTGTGCACGGAGCCGTAGACCTCCGAAGAAGAGCGGATCTGCGGCATCATCGAGCGCGGCACGCCGAAGTCAGCCAGGATCTTCTCGTCCCAGTCCAGGGTCTTGAGGTCCATGAACAGGGTACGTGATGCGTTGGTCACGTCGGTGACGTGCACGCCGCCGTCCACGCCGCCGGTCAGGTTCCACAGCACCCAGCTGTCGGTGGTGCCGAAGAGCAGGTCGCCTGCTTCGGCACGCTCCCGGGCACCTTCGACATTGTCCAGGATCCACTTGATCTTGGTGCCGGAGAAGTAGGTCGCCAGGGGCAGGCCAACGGTCTGCTTGTAGCGTTCCAGGCCGCCATCGGCTGCCAGTTCGTCGACGATGTCCTGGGTACGGGTGTCCTGCCAGACGATCGCGTTGTAGACGGCTTCGCCGGTGTTCTTATCCCACACCACCGCGGTTTCACGCTGGTTGGTGATGCCGACGACCTCGATGTCGTGGCGGGTCAGGTTGGCCTTGGACAGGGCCTGGCCAATCACTTCGCGCACGTTGCTCCAGATTTCGGCTGGATCGTGCTCGACCCATCCGGCAGCCGGGAAGATCTGCTCGTGTTCCTTCTGGCCTACCGAATGCACCTCACCGGCGTGCGTGAAGACAATTGCGCGGGAGCTGGTCGTGCCTTGGTCAATGGCGATGACGAATTTTTCACTCATGATTCACTGCTCTCTTTCTAGAACATTGGCGCGGCGGCAAGTCCGCCAAGGATACCGCCGATGGCTGGACCAGCCAACGGAACCCACGAGTAGGACCAGTCGGAGGAGCCCTTGCCCTTGATCGGCAGGATGGCGTGGGCAATTCGTGGACCGAGGTCGCGGAACGGGTTGATGGCGTAGCCGGTGGCTCCACCCAGGGACAGGCCGATGGCAACAACCAGCAGGCCGACAGCCAGCGGGCCAAGCTCGTGAGGAGTGTGCCCCAGTCCGGCGATCACGAACACCAGGACGAAGGTGCCGAAGATTTCCGAGACCAGGTTCCAGCCGTAGGAGCGGATGGCCGGTCCGGTGGCGAAGACGCCCAGCTGCGTGCCCGCGTTCTGCGGATCATCCAGGTGCTTCTTGTAGGACAGCCAGGTGCCCACGGCACCCAGGAAGGCGCCAATGAACTGCGCCGCGAAGTAGAGCAGCGTATTGGCCATGGTCTTGGCGACGCCGGGGGCGTACTCGGCAACGTCCGGGTTGACCAGCAGGCCCAGGGTGACTGCCGGGTTCAGGTGGGCTCCGGAGATCCCAGCTATCCAGACGCCGCAATAGACGCCCAGGCCCCAGCCGAAGCTGATGGCTACCCAGCCCGCGGCGCTGCCGAGAGTGCCTTTCAGGGCGACGTTCGCGCAGACGCCGCCGCCCATCAGCAGGAGAATGAAAGTGCCGGCTAATTCGGCGAGAAACACGTGAGTGGACAACGTTGACCTCTTAGTGGTTTCGAGTGCCAGCGGCGCCTTGCCGCCGGCCTGGATGCAGGTTAGACCAGGGTGACTCCGTGGGCTTCTGCGAGTACTGAGAGCGAATGGTCGATCTCGGCTTGGGTCTGGGACTGGTCCCAACCCATCGGCTCTGCAAGGCAATTAGCTGCCTCGATTACCAAATCCTTCGTGACCAGGCCGCGGAAGGCCAGGTTGGTGCGGCGGATGAAGACATCGATCAACCGGCCCACCTGCTCTTGGTTCGCCATGTAGGCCAACTCCTGGCAGGACAGCTCGTTGGTGTGCTCTAGCATGGTTTCGTTGCCGCCGATGATTTCCAGCAGGGCATCGGCTCCGGTGCCATAGCGTTCGAGCAGCACGCGCAAGCGTTCGCGGCCGGCCTTGGACTCGCGCGCGGCATACCAAGCGGCGAGTTCGCCCTCGTTGGCCGGGAAGTTCTTTCCGCCACCGATGGCTACGCCGGCGGTGGACTTCACTTCACGGGCGCCGAGGAATTCCAGGGCCTTTCCGCCGAGGTTCTCGCTCAGTGCGCGGAAGGTGGTCCACTTGCCGCCGATCAGCGAGAGCATGGTGGTCGCGTCGGTCAGGCGGGTTTCCTTGATCTGGTAATCGCGGGATACGAAGCCTGGCGCGGTGTCGTCATGGCTGGGCAGGGGGCGCACGCCGGAGAACTTGTAGACGATCTGTTCCCTGGTGGCCTTGATGCCCGGGAAAACATGGTGGACCAGCTCGAAGAAGTAGTCGACTTCCTCGTCGGTGCATACCGCTGGCTCGTTCATGTCGTGCTCGAGGTCGGTGGTGCCGACCAGCACGCGGCCGAGCATCGGGTAGATGAGCACGATTCGGCCGTCTTCATGCTCGAAGAAGATTTCGCGGCCTCCGGTAGCGGCGAGCAGTTCCGGGTGATCCAGCACGATGTGCGAACCCTTGGTGCCGCCGGTCCACTTGGTATCGCGGCCCAGGTCCTTGTTGGTCAGATCCACCCACGCGCCGGTGGCGTTGATGATGACATCGGCGTCGAAGTCGAATTCTTCGCCGGAGAGCATATCGCGCAGCTTCGCGGTGCCGCCGTCGACGCCGGCCAGCTCAACGTAGTTGCTGGCGCGGGCCTCGTCGTTGGCGTTCAGGCCTTCACGCAGCACATCCAGGGTCAGCCGCTCGGGGTTGTGCACCGAGGCGTCGAAATAGGTGGCGGTGTACTTGACGTCTTCGCGCAGTGCTGGAAGATCCTGGCGGGCAGCCTTGCCGGCCTTGAAGTTATGCCAAGGGGTGTTGCGTCCGCCGATCCCTGCGAACACGTCGTACATGATCAGCCCGGCCTTGATCAACGCCGCCCCGCGTTCGGTTGGCTTGCCCGACTTGTGGGACAGGAAGCGCATCGGTGCGCTGAGGATGCCGGAGAAGGTGGAGAAGATGGGAATGGTGGTCTGCAGCGGCTTCACGTAGTGCGGAGCGATCTCCAGCAGCGAGTTGCGCTCCTGCACCGACTCGTGAACCAGGCGGAACTCGCCGTTCTCCAGATAGCGGATTCCGCCATGGATCATGTGCGAGCTGGCACCCGAAGCGCCCTGGCAGTAATCGCCGCGCTCGATCAGGGCTACATCAATCCCCTGCATGGCCAGGTAGCGGAAGGTCGCTACGCCGTTGATGCCACCGCCAACAACCAGAACCTGCGCCTGCGGACGTTCGCGCAGTTTGGCTAGCTGTTCCCGAATCACGATTTGTGCCCCTTATGTAAATATTGAATGAGTCTGAAGCTAGTCTTGTTACTGAACGGCAAAGCGGTCAAACAAAATGCACAAACGTGCAGAAGTGGTCTGAATCATGATGAAATCCTCGTCCGGGGGCACCTACAAGCGGGCAACGACTGGCACATCTGTGCACAGCACCCCCAAGGCGAAGGATGCGCTGCGCGCCGCCCAGCTGTATTACCTTCAGGATATGAAGATGGAAGTGATCGCCAAGGAGCTGGGCACCTCGCGGTCCACGGTCTCCCGGTTGCTCACCCACGCCAAGCGCACCGGCATGGTTTCGATCAGCATCTCCCCCAGCGCCAACATGTCGGCGCTGCTGGGAAACCAGCTCTCCGAGCACTACGGGATCAGCTTCAACGTCGTACCCACCGACGGCAACATGGATGACTCCGAGCTGCTGGCCCGGGTCTCTGCGCACGCGGCCTACCTGCTCGGCGGCATGGTTTCCTCCTCGATGACGGTGGGTGTTGCCTGGGGATCGACCATGCAGTCGGTGTCCACGGCGCTGGGCTCCCACCCGACCCATGACACGAAGATCGTGCAGCTCAATGGAGCAGCTAATCCGGTGACCAGCGGCGTGCGCTATGCCAGCGACATCCTCACGCGTTTCGGCCAAGCCTTCACCGCCCGCACCGAGCAGTTCCCGGTCCCGGCCTTCTTCGACCGGGCCTCCACCCGCGACGCAATGTGGGAGGAAACATCGGTCCGCCGGGTACTGCAGGTGCAGAAGGAGATGAGTCTCGCGGTATTCTCCCTGGGCTCGGCCGGCTCCGCCGTGGCTTCGCAGGTCTACCGCGGCGGCTACCTGACCAAGGCGGAAACCCAAGAGCTCAACGAGATCGGCGTGGTCGGCGACGTGGCCACGGTGTTCTTCGACAAGGACGGGAACAGCTCGAACATTTCGCTTAATGCCCGCTCCACCGGCCCGAACCTCGATGCCCTTCGCAAGGTGCCGACCCGTTTCTGCGTGGTCGCCGGCCGCGGCAAGCTCCAGGCCGTGCGCGGTGCGCTCAAAGGCGGGCTGATCACCGATCTGGTGATCGACGAAGGCACCGCCCTGGCGCTGCTGGACGGGTAGGGTTAAAGCCATGGCCCCACGACAGCAGCTAGTGACCACCCATCATTTGAACGGTGCAGAAATCCGGGTCTACACCCACCCGGCCCAGCAGCCCTCCCGCGGGGTGATCTACGCCGTGCATGGTTTCCGCGGAGACCACCACGGGCTGGCGCGCATCGTCTCGCACCTGGAGCACTACACGGTGATCGTTCCCGATCTTCCCGGCTTTGGCACTTCGACCTCGATGGCGGATCTGCCCCATGACGTCGAGGGGTACGCTGCGGTGCTCAATCAGCTGGCCGAAGAGCTGCAGCTGGAATCCTCCGTGCACCTGCTGGGGCATTCCTTCGGCTCGATCGTGGCCGCCAAGCTGGCCACCGTCCGCGGCTTTGCCTCGCTGGTATTGCTCAACCCGATCTCCGAGCCGGCGTTGGAGTCCGACCAGGCGCTGCTGGCCAAGCTCACCAGCGGCTACTACGAGGTGTGCGCCAAGCTTCCGGCCCGCATCGGCGAACCGCTGCTGCGTTCCAAGCTGTTCAGCGATGCCATGAGCCTGGTGATGACCAAGAGCAGGGACCCGGAAATCCGCCGCTACGTGCGCGAGCAGCACCGCGCCTACTTCGGCGGCTTCCACTCGCGGGCCACCTTGGCCCAGTCGTACCGCGCCTCGGTCAGCGCAACGGTCGGGGACTACTCCCCTGCGCTGAGCTTGCCGACGCTGATGGTCGGCGGCCTGCAAGACGAACTGGGCACCGCGCAGACGCAGGAGGCGCTGCGGGCCAGCTTCGCCAACGCCCAACTGGTCATGCTCGAGAACGTCGGGCATCTGATCCACTACGAGAAGGCTCCCGAAACCGCCGCCGCCATCGATGGCTTCCTGCAGCTGCTGGCAACCGGCCAGGCCGAGGATCCCGCGGCGGGCTCCTAGAGCGCGTCGTCCGGGTCGATAGCGATATTCACGACCGGGTCCTTGGCCGCGGACATGCTCGCGCGCAGCTGGCGCAGGGCCTTGGTCACCGCCGGCCCGTCGGCGTAGGAGAAGAAGAGCACGTAGCGGTGCTGGGCCGGGGGCCCGTCTATCACCGTCGGGCCGTGGATTTGCACGCACTGCCGGGTCTGCGGATCCAGGTTCGCGACCAGCCGTTCGGCGCCCAGGCCCGAAATCACTGCGCTGCGCACTGCCGGAGGCAACCCCACCTCGCGGCGCTCGGCCAATTCGCGTTCGGCAAAGCTCGCCGGGTCATAGCGCACCAGCGCGGCCCCGGCGGGGCTCGGATTGCCGGTGAGCACCACTACCCCGTCGGCACGCGCCATGGAAGCAGCGGTGAACCAGCGGGAGATGACTTCTTCGGGGTTGCGCAGCGAATCGTGGGCCATCATCTTGTCGGCATCGAGCAGCAGGACGGCAGCGTAGCCGGATTCGGCAAATGGTTCGACCCCTGGCGTAGCGACCACCAGCGCCGGTTTGCCGGGAATCTTGTCCACGGGTTTTGCTCCGGTGGAAGAAATAACGCTGACCTTGGGGAAGGCCAGCCCGAGTTCTTCGGCGGTGCGGTCTGCGCCGATGCTGGCGGCCCGGATCCTCGGTGAGGCGCAGTGCACGCACCGGTAGTCGTGGTACTGCTCGCCGCACCAGCGGCAAGCCACATGCGAGCCCTTGCCGGCGATGTGCAGCGGTCCTTGGCAGGCAGTGCAGCGCGCCGGGGTCCGGCAGTCCTGGCAGGCCAGCGCCGGCATGAATCCGGTGCGCGCCACTTGCACCAGCACCGGGCCGGATTCCAGCGCCCTGGTAGCTTCCCGCCAGGCCAGCGAAGGGATGCGCGCCCGGGCGAGCACCGGGTCGCGCTCGAGCTCGAAATCATTAGTGGTGGCCACAATGCGGGCGGTCTGCGCACGCAGCAGGTCGCGGGGAACCTTCAGCTCGGTGGCCCAGCCGGTCGCCACCAGGCGCTGGGCCTCGACCGAGCGCGATGGCGATGCGATCAGCAGGGAGATGCCGGCCTGCTGGCTGCGCAGCAACGCCACCTCGCGGCTGTGCTGGTAGGGTGCGCGCTGTTCGCGGTGCGATTGGTCCGCGTCCTGCCACACGATCATCAGTTCCAGCCCGGGCACGTGGCATAGCGCCGCCGAACGGGTGCCGATGACGATCTGCACATGCCCTCCGATGGCACGCAGGAAGTTGCGGTAGCGCGGAGTCGGCCCGTCGTCGGCCTGCAGCCGCGCATAGGATTCGGCGCCGAAGTGCTCATCGAGATAGTTGCCCAGCAGCCGCAGGTCGCGCGCGTCGGGCACGATCAGCAGCACGCGCTTGCCGCGCTCCAGTACCGGGCGGGCCGCATCCATCAAGAACCCTGGCCAGGCACCGTGGAAATTCGGCACCCAGGTGGCAACGGCGCGCAGGGTTTCGCCGCTTCCCCAGGCGTCAAGCGCTTGGGCGCCGTGCTCGTAGCGGGAGAGCTGGTTCGGGGCGTCGGGCAGCAACGGCGCGACGGTGGCCAATTCCTCTTTTTCGACCTTGGCCGCGCGGGCGGGCACCGCAAGACGCACCACATCCCACAGGGTTCCGGCATAGCGGGTCGCGATCTCCTGCGCGGCGGCCACAATTTCCGGGTACAGCGCCACCTGGGTGCTGACCAGCTTGGCCAGCGGCCGCAGTTTCATCTCCGGGGCGTGGTCCTCGAGCACCGCGACGATGAATCCGGAGAGCAGCTGCGGCCCGAAGGGCACCTTCACGCGCACCCCCGCCACGGCATCCTGGGCCATCGAGGGAGGAATCTCGTAATCGAAGAAGCGGTCCAGGTGCGGGACGGAAGAATCAATCAGCACCCGGGCAACCCGCTTGAGGCGGGCCGGCTCGGGTGCTGAGATGAGGGCGTCTTGCTGCACGCTCAGGTCCTAGGCGTTGAACCAGCTGCGCAGGGCGTCGACGCGGTCCAGCTTCTCCCAGGTGAAGTCGTTGTCCTCGCGGCCGAAGTGGCCGTGGGCAGCGGTCTTGCGGTAGATCGGGCGCTTCAAGTCCAGGTCTTCGATGATGCCCAGCGGGCGCAGGTCGAATACCTCGTTGATGGCCTTGGTGATCTTGGCCGGATCAACGGTTTCAGTGCCGAAGGTCTCCACGTACAGGCCCACCGGACGGGCCACGCCGATCGCGTAGGCCACCTGGACCTCGGCACGGCGTGCCAGGCCGGCGGCGACCACGTTCTTGGCCACCCAGCGCATCGCGTAGGCGGCCGAGCGGTCGACCTTCGAAGGGTCCTTGCCCGAGAAGGCGCCTCCGCCGTGGCGGGCGAAGCCGCCGTAGGTGTCCACGATGATCTTGCGGCCGGTCAGCCCGGCATCGCCGACCGGGCCGCCGATGATGAACGGGCCCGATGGGTTCAGGATGATCTTGGTGTTCGAGATGTCCAGTCCCGAACGCTCCAGGATCGGGGTGACAACCTCTTCGTGCAGGTCGGCCTTCAGGGTCGCCAGCTCGTATTCGGCGGCGTGCTGGCTGGAGACGACCACGGTGTCCACGGAGACCGGCTTGTCGCCGTCGTAGCCGATGGTGACCTGGGTCTTGCCATCCGGGCGCAGCAGCGGCATGCGGCCGTTCTTGCGGACCTGGGTCAGGCGCTCGGACAGGCGGTGCGCCAGGAAAATCGGGGTCGGCATCAGCGAGTCGGTCTCATCCGAGGCGTAGCCGAACATCAGGCCCTGGTCGCCGGCGCCCTGCATGTCGCGGGGATCCTTGGCCGTTCCTTCGCGCGACTCCAGCGAGTTGAAGACGCCATCGTGGATCTCCTGGGACTGCTGGCCGATCGACACGGACACGCCGCAGCGCGCACCGTCGAAGCCGTTGGCCGAGGAGTCGTAGCCGATGTCCAGGATGGTCTTGCGGACGATCTCCGGGATCTCCACGTAGCCATTGGTGGTCACCTCGCCGGCAACGTGCACCAGCCCGGTGGTGGTCAGGGTCTCGACGGCGACCTTCGAGTCCGGATCCTGCGCCAGCATGGCGTCGAGGATCGCGTCGGAAATCTGGTCGCAAATCTTGTCCGGGTGGCCCTCGGTCACGGATTCCGAGGTGAAAAGACGAAGTTCAGGGGTTGTTGAAGTCACCGTATAACTCTATCTGGTCTCTGGGACCGGTAAGCAGATCTGGTACGTTTCGTGAACAAGCACCGTATGGCGCCACTCACTTTGTTACAGCTGCATGACTTTTTGTTGCATTCGAAATCTGTTCGATGACCACGCGGGCCACCTCGAGCTTGCTGCCCGAGGCCTGCACCGGGTCGGCGCCATCGGCGAAAAGAACCTGGATGCTATTGGTTTCCTGCCCGAAGGTCAGGGATGCGCCCACCTCGTTGACCACGAGCATTTCGCAACCCTTGCGATTCAGCTTGGCCTGGCCGTACTCCAGCACGGTCCCCTGCTCGTCGCCGGTCTCGGCGGCAAAACCGACAATGAACGGCGGCAAGTGCGGATTCTGTCCACGCGCGGCGACCAGCTCGGCGAGGATGTCCGGGTTGCGTACCAGTTCGATGACCGGCGCCGAATGCTCATCGCGCTTCTTGATCTTCGAGTTCTCGATTCTTGCCGGGCGGAAATCGGCGACCGCGGCATTCATGATCAGCACATCTTGGCCCTCGGCGCAGTCGAAGACCGCCTCGCGCAGCTCCAGTGCGCTGGAGGCGTGCACCAGCCGCACGCCATGCGTCGCGGGCACTTCCAGATGGGTGGCGATCAGCGTGACCTCGGCCCCGGCATCACGGGCGGCCTGTGCCAGCGCGACACCCTGGCGGCCCGAGGAGCGGTTACCCAGGAAGCGCACCGGGTCCAGCGGTTCACGGGTGCCGCCAGCGGTGATCAGCACCTTGGCTCCGGCCAGCACCGGTTCGGTGAGCAGGTCCTGGATTGCGGCGAAAATTTCATCGGGTTCTGGAAGCCGGCCCGGTCCCGAGTCCTTGCCGGTCAGCCGCCCGGAGGCGGGTTCGATCACCCGCACGCCGCGATCCCGCAGGGTTTGCACATTCGCGGCAGTGGCCGGATGCTGCCACATTTCGGTGTGCATGGCCGGGGCCATCACCACCGGCGCCCGCGTGGCCAGCAGGGTTCCGGTGAGCAGGTCGTCAGCCAATCCCGCAGCGGCCTTAGCTAAGACGTCCGCGGTGGCCGGCACGACCATCACCAGATCGGCCTGCTGGCCCAGGCGCACGTGATTGACCGAATCCACCGCGTCGAACACGTTCGAGGTGACAGGATTTCCGGACAGGGCCTCCCAGGTGGCGTTGCCCACGAAGTTGGCGACGTTCCGGGTGGGGATCACGTCGACGTGGTGTCCGGCTTCACGCAGCAAGCGCAGCAGGAGTACGGACTTGTAGGCGGCGATACCAGCGGAAACGCCTAGGACAATTCGCTTCACGAAGTACTTCCTCGAGGATTCGGTGCGGCAATGAGGTGGGTGCGGGAGAAAAGGAGCTTAACGAAAAAGAAGGCGCCCGCTCAGGGGCGCCGACTTTTCGATTAGTCTTCGATGACCTCGGCTGCGGTTACCTTCAGCAGGTTATCGTCCAGCTCGCGCAAGGCGATGGTCAGCGGCTTCTCGTTCAGCTTGGTTTCCACCAGTGGGCCTACGTACTCGAACAGGCCTTCGTTCAGCTGCGCGTAGTAGGCGTTGATCTGGCGTGCACGCTTGGCCGAGTTCAGCACAATGGCGTACTTCGAGTCGTTGGTCTCAAGCAACGAGTCGATCGATGGGTTAATGATTCCCTCTGGGTTGGACACAGGACTCCCTATTTGTCGTTCTTTAGCCCCATGAGGGCTACAAGCTCTTCGGCGGCGCGTGCGACATCGTCGTTGACGATGGTCACGTCGAATTCAGATTCCGCTGCAAGTTCTAGTTTAGCGGTTTCTAGGCGGCGCTGCTGTTCCTCGGCCGTTTCAGTGCCGCGTCCCACAAGGCGGCGCACCAATTCCTCCCATGATGGCGGTGCCAAGAAGACGAATTTTGCCTCGGGCATCGACTCCTTGACCTGGCGCGCACCTTGCAGATCGATTTCCAGCAGAACCTTCTTGCCATCTGCCACTGCATCTTCAACCGTCGATCGAATCGTGCCGTAGCTGTTCTGGCCATGGACAACAGCCCATTCCAGCATCTGGCCTTCCTCGACCAGGGATTGGAAGCGTTCGGGGCCCACGAAGAAGTAGTGGACTCCATCCTGCTCCCCTGGCCGGGCGTTGCGGGTCGTTGCGGACACCGAAAGCCAGACATCTGGATAGTTATCGCGGATGTAGGTAGAGACGGTGCCCTTGCCTACTGCCGTGGGGCCGGCTAGAACAGTTACCGACGCAGCGGTCATTGACTACACTTTCGTTTTTGGCGGGCTTTGCTTGAAGTGCTCGGTGATTGCGGTGCGCTGCTTGCGTCCCAGTCCGCGCAGACGGCGGGAAGGGGAAATGCCAAGTCGCTCGAGCAAATTTGCCGCGCGTACTTCACCTACGCCCGGTACCGATTCCAGAAGGTCCATGACACGCATGCGTCCCACGGCTTCATCTTCGTATACCAAGTCTAGTACCTCGGTGATGGAAATTTTGCCGGCACTGAACTCGGCCTTGATTTCTGCACGACGAGTGCGTGCGGCGAGTGCCTTGGCGCGGGCGCGGATACGATCTTCGTCAGAGAGTTCTCGCAGTACCATCGTTCAGCCATCCTTCAGTTGTAGTGGACTAAGGCTTATGTTGAGAAACATAGCGAGCTAACGCTGCTTTTGCAAGACTAAACGCGTTGTGGCTACTAGAAACTCTAATAGCCACAACGCGCCTATGTCACTTATTCGAATTTTTTGCTAGCGAGCTGCCAGCAATTCGTCCCTAACCCGCAGGGCTTTTTCCCTGAGAGCGGCCTTATTCGGCCCCTCTTTGAGGATGTCCCTGCTGCTCGTGCCCAGTACCTGGCCGTAGCTTGAGGCGAATGACTTGGCAATATCCGCTGCCGTGGCACCCTGGGCGCCGAGCCCTGGTGTGAGCAGCGGAGCCTTGGAAGCTGCCAGATCGATTCCGAGCTTGGACGGTGCATCCCCGATGGTCGCACCGACAACCAGCCCGACATGTCCTAAATCTCCTGCGTATGCATTATCCGCAGTGACTTGGTCAATAATTGATTTAGCAACCGAGTTTTCCCCGCCTACGTGCTGTACCGATGGCCCCTCGGGGTTGGAAGTCAGTCCGAGAACGAACACTCCCCTGCCGGTTCCAGCAGCCAAATCCAATGCCGGACGCAGCGATTCATAACCCAGGTACGGGCTCAAAGTCACAGCATCTGCAGCCAGCGGAGAAGCATCATCGAGCCATGCGCTCGCATACGCTGCCATGGTCGAACCGATATCCCCGCGCTTGGCGTCGGCCAGCGTGAGCAGTCCAGCGGACTTCGCAGCACTCAAGGTTTCTTCCAATGCGGCAAATCCCTTGGACCCGAAACGCTCGTACAGAGCCACCTGGGGCTTGAGGATTGCCGCCGCACCGGCCATCGCTTCCACGACGGTCAGTGAGAAAGATCGCACGCCCTCGGCCGTATTCTCCAGCCCCCAGGCTTCCAGCAGCGCCGGGTGGGGATCGATCCCCACGCACAGCGGGCCGGAAGCCTGCATGGCTGAACGAAGCCGCTGACCGAATGGGATCGGCTCAGGCATTGCGCGCTGCGTTCAGGTTGGCGTCGTGCACCTGCAAGCTGGTGACATCCCACTCGTACTCGCGCAGGGCATCGATCGCCTGGACCGAAGCGTTGAACTCCGCCACGGTGGTGATGACCGGGGTGCCGACAGACGTCGCGGCGGCGCGGATTTCGTAGCCATCGCCACGTGCATCCGAGCCCGACGGGGTGTTCAGGATCAGGCCGATCTGGCCGGCTACGATCAAATCGACAATGGACTCCCCGCCTTCGTGCAGCTTGCCGACCACCTGGGTCGGGATGCCGTTGCGGCGCAGCACTTCCGCGGTGCCGCCGGTGGAGATGATCTCGAAGCCCTGGTCAGCAAGGTGCTTGACCGGCAGGACGATCGAGCGCTTGTCGCGGTTGGTGACCGAGACGAAGACCTTGCCGCCGGTTGGCAGCGGGTTGTTCGCTGCGGCCTGCGACTTGGCGAAAGCGGTGTCGAAGTACTTGTCGATGCCCATGACTTCGCCGGTGGAACGCATTTCTGGGCCGAGCAGCGAGTCGACGACCTTGCCCTCCGGGGTGCGGAAGCGGGCGAACGGCATGACTGCTTCCTTGACGGCGATCGCCGCCGATTCAGGCAGGTGCGCGCCATCGCCGGATGCTGGCAGGTAGCTGCCGCGCATTTCGGCCAGGGTACGGCCCACGCCGATCAGCGCGGCGACCTTGGACAGCTGCACGCCGGTAGCCTTCGAGGTGAATGGCACGGTGCGCGATGCACGCGGATTCGCTTCGATGACGTACAGGATGTCGCTGGCCAGGGCGAACTGGATGTTGATCAGGCCACGCACGCCCACGCCTTCGGCGATCGCACGGGTTGCCGCGGCAACGCGGTCGCGCACGTCGGCGCCCAGGGTGATCGGAGGCAGGGTGCAGGCCGAGTCGCCGGAGTGGATGCCGGCTTCCTCGATGTGCTCCATGATGCCGCCGACGTACAGGTCGGTGCCGTCGAACAGGGCGTCGACATCGATCTCGATGGCGTCTTCCAGGAAGCGGTCCACCAGTACCGGGTGGTCCACGGTGATTTCGGTCGCGTTGGTGATGTAGCGCTCGAGGTTGGCCTCGTCGTACACGATCTCCATGCCGCGTCCGCCCAGCACGTAGGAAGGGCGAACCAGTACCGGGTAGCCGATGGAGTCGGCGATGGTCTTGGCATCGGCGAAGGACACCGCGGTGCCGTTCTTCGGCGCTACCAGCCCGGCGTTATCCAGTACCTGCTGGAAGGCGCCGCGGTGCTCGGCCAGGTCGATGGCCTCGGGCGAGGTGCCCAGGATCGGCACGCCGGCAGCCTTCAGCTCGGCGGCGAGTTTCAGCGGGGTCTGCCCGCCAAGCTGGACGAACACGCCCAGCACGCCGCCGGTTTCCTCTTCAGCGTGGATGACCTCCAGGACATCTTCCAAGGTCAGCGGCTCGAAGTAGAGGCGGTCGGAGATGTCGTAATCGGTGGAGACGGTCTCGGGGTTGCAGTTGACCATGACGGTCTCGTAGCCCTCGGCGCGCAGCGCCATCACCGCGTGGACGCAGGAGTAGTCGAACTCGATGCCCTGGCCGATGCGGTTCGGGCCCGAGCCCAGGATGATGACCGACTTCTTCTCGTGGCGCGCCAGCTCGGTCTCTTCGTCGTACGAGGAGTACATGTACGGGGTGAAGGCCTCGAATTCGGCGGCGCAGGTGTCCACGGTCTTGTAGACCGGGCGCACGCCCAGGGCATGGCGGATGCCGCGGATGACCGATTCGGCCTTGCCGGTGAGCTGGGCGAGCTGGACATCGGAGAAGCCGTGGCGCTTGGCTTCGCGCAGCACGTGCTCCGGCAGGTGCTTGTTCGCGGCCACCAGCTGCGCGACCTCGTTGATCAGCTGCAGCTGGTCCAGGTACCAAGGGTCGATCGCAGTGGTCTCGAACAGCTTCTCGATGGACACGCCGGAGAACAGCAGGCGCTGGACCAGCGACAGGCGCTCGGTCGAGCCCTTGACGATCGAGGCCAGCACGGCCTCGTGCTCGGATTCCGGGATCGGCTCGAAGGACAGCTCGGAGCCCTTCTGCTCCAGGGAGCGCAGCGCCTTTTGCAGCGCTTCGGTGAAGTTGCGGCCCAGGGCCATCGCTTCGCCGACCGACTTCATGGTGGTGGTCAGGGTCTTGTCCGCTGCCGGGAACTTCTCGAAGGCGAAGCGCGGGACCTTCACGACCACGTAGTCCAGGGCCGGTTCGAAGGAAGCCGGGGTCTTCTGGGTGATGTCGTTCGGGATCTCATCCAGGGTGTAGCCCACGGCCAGCTTGGTGGCGATCTTCGCGATCGCGAAGCCGGTGGCCTTGGAGGCCAGTGCCGAGGAGCGCGAGACGCGCGGGTTCATCTCGATGACCACGACGCGGCCGGTGTCAGGCTCGATGGCGAACTGGATGTTGCAGCCGCCAGTGTCCACGCCGACTTCGCGGATGACCGCGATCGAGATGTCGCGCAGCTTCTGGTATTCGCGGTCGGTCAGGGTCATGGCCGGGGCCACGGTGATCGAGTCGCCGGTGTGCACGCCGACCGGATCGAAGTTCTCGATGGAGCAGACGACCACGACGTTGTCGTTCTTGTCGCGCATCATCTCCAGCTCGTATTCCTTCCAGCCCAGGATGGACTCCTCCAGGAGCACCTCGGTGGTTGGCGAGTACTGCAGGCCGGCGCCCGCGATGCGGCGCAGGTCCTCCGGGTTGTAGGCCATGCCCGAGCCCAGGCCGCCCATGGTGAACGACGGGCGCACGACTACCGGGTAGTTCAGCTCCTCGACGGCGGCGAAGGCCTCGTCCAGGGTGTGCACGATGACCGAGCGGGCCGATTCGGCGCCGCAGCGCTCGACGACGCCCTTGAACTTCTCGCGGTCCTCGCCCAGCTCGATGGCTTCGATGTTCGCGCCGATCAGCTCGACGTCGTACTTCTCCAAGGCACCGGACTTGTCCAGGGCGATGGCGGTGTTCAGCGCGGTCTGCCCGCCCAGGGTCGGCAGGATCGCATCCGGGCGTTCCTTGGCGATGATCTTCTCGACGACCTCGGGGGTGATCGGCTCAACGTAGGTGGCGTCGGCGAATTCCGGGTCGGTCATGATGGTGGCCGGGTTGGAGTTGACCAGGATGACCCGCAGGCCTTCCTCCTTGAGCACACGCAGTGCCTGGGTGCCGGAGTAGTCGAACTCAGCGGCCTGGCCGATGACGATCGGACCCGAACCGATAACGAGAACTGATTTCAGATCGGTGCGCTTAGGCATTACTTGCTGTCCTTTTCTGCGGCGGAATCCAACGCGGTCATGAAGCGGTCAAAGAGGTAGGCGGCATCGTGGGGGCCGGATGCTGCCTCTGGGTGGTACTGCACGGAGAAGGCCGGGATGTCCAGGCAGCTCAGGCCTTCGACCACGTGGTCGTTCAGCGAGTAGTGCGAGACTTCGACCTTGCCGAAGCGTTCGACCGGAGCGGTGACGGCGCCCTCGATGGGCGCGTCGACGGCGAAGCCGTGGTTCTGGCTGGTGATTTCCACGCGGCCGGTGGCCTTGTCCATCACCGGCTGGTTGATTCCGCGGTGGCCGAAGCGCAGCTTGTAGGTGTCGAAGCCCAGCGCGCGGCCCAGGATCTGGTTGCCGAAGCAGATGCCGAAGTACGGGATGCCGGCATCGAGCACCGAACGGACCAGTTCCACCTGGGCGGTGGCGGTGGCAGGGTCACCGGGGCCGTTGGAGAAGAACACGCCGTTAGCACCGGTGGCCTTGATATCTTCCAGGGTGGCGTTGTACGGCAGCACGTGCACGCGCAGGCCGCGCTCGGCCAGGCGGTGCGGGGTCATCGACTTCATGCCCAGGTCGATCGCGGCCACGGTGTGCTTGGCCTCGCCGTCGTAGCCGTGGTCCGCTGGCTCGACGATGTAGGCGGCGTCCACCGAAACCTCGGCGGAGATGTTGCGGCCGGCCATCGACGGCTGCGCCTTGACCAGGGCCACCAGCTCGGCGTCGGTCTTCGCGGCGTCATCGCCGGAGAAGATGCCGGACTTCATCGCGCCGGCGTCGCGCAGGTGGCGGGTCAGCGCGCGGGTGTCCACGCCCTGGATGCCCACGATGCCGTACTCGACCAGATCAGCATCAAGGGTGCGCTCGCTGCGCCAGTTGCTTGGCCGGCGGGCGGCGTCGCGCACCACGTAGCCGGCAGCCCACATGCGGGTGGATTCCGGATCTTGCGAGTTCACGCCGGTGTTGCCGATGTGCGGGAAGGTCTGCACGATGATCTGGTGCGCGTAGGACGGGTCAGTCAGGGTTTCCTGGTAGCCGGTCATGCCGGTGGTGAACACTGCTTCACCCAGGGTGGTGCCCACGGCGCCATAGCTGCGCCCGCGGAAGATGCGGCCATCTTCAAGTACCAACACGGCTGGTAGGTTGCTCAGGGAATTCACTTATTTGTCTCCTGCTCGGCTTACGTCGTTGTGCGACGCCAGCAACTGATAGATCTTTGGGGTGTCCTCGTGGTAGCGGGGACGGAATCCGGTGTCGAAGGTGAAGCCGTCCTTGTTCCAGGTGATGACGATCAGGCCGTTCTTCTCCACGACCTTGCCGATCATCCCGTTGCTGCGCTTCACGTCCTCGTAGTGCTCCCACGGGATGTGCACGTCGCGCGCTCCGGAACGGATCAGGTGCAGCCCTTCGCGTCCCAGTTCCAAGGTGGCGTTGGTGCGCACCCCGAGCTCATGGACCGCGATGCGCGCCAGCCAGTCGTCGAACCGGGTGGTGACCACATACATGCCTGCGAAATGGTGCTCCACCTCATCGGCGAAGTCCTCGAAGGGCTCGGGAATCGCTGACTGCCGGGCCTTGAGGTTCCGCCAGCCGAAAAGGATCAGGCCCACGCCTGCGACGATCGCGACAATCGTCCAGATCAACGGGGTCAGGGCTCCCTCAGGCATTGGCCGTCCTAGGGGTAGCCAGCTGGCCATCGAGCACGGTGGCATGGCCGTGGAAGAAGGTCGCGCGCACCGATCCGGGCAGCTCCATGCCGGCGAACGGCGAGTTGCGCCCCTTGGTGGCCATGGCAGCCGGGTCGACGATCCAGCGGGCTGCCGGATCGACCAGCACCAGGTTGGCAGGCTCGCCGATGGCGATCGGTCGGCCCTGGTCGGCAACGCGGCCGATCTGCGCGGGCACCTGCGAGGTAATGCGGGCCACGGCCTCCCAGCCCATCAGCCCGGTGTCCACCAGCGTGTGCTGCACGATGGACAGCGCGGTCTCCAGGCCGGTCATGCCCATGGCGGCCGCGCCCCACTCGCAGTCCTTGGCCTCGGAGGGGTGCGGGGCGTGGTCGGTGCCGATCACGTCGATGGTGCCGTCGGCAACGCCCGCGCGCAGCGCCATCACGTCTTCTTCGCGGCGCAGCGGCGGGTTGACCTTGAAGACCGGGTCGTAGGTGCGGACCTTCTCATCGGTGAGCAGCAGGTGGTGCGGGGTGACCTCCGCGGTGACCTGGATGCCGCGGGCCTTGGCCCAGCGGATGATCTCCACCGAGCCGGCCGTGGACACGTGGCACACGTGCAGGCGGGCGCCGACGTGCTCGGCCAAGAGCACATCGCGGGCGATGATCGATTCCTCGGCGACCGCTGGCCAGCCGGGCATGCCCAGGATGGCGGAGACTTCGCCCTCGTTCATCTGGGCGCCTTCGGTCAGGCGCGGTTCCTGGGCGTGCTGGGCGATGACCCCGTCGAAGGCCTTCACGTATTCCAGGGCGCGGCGCATCAGCAGCGGGTCCCAGACGCAGATGCCGTCATCGGAGAACATCTTCACCTGGGCGCGCGAGTCGGCCATTGCGCCGATTTCGCTCAGCTGCTTGCCGGCCAAACCGACGGTCACCGCGCCGACCGGGCGGACATCCACCCAGCCTGCCTTGCGGCCCAATTCGTAGACCTGCTCGACGACGCCGGCGGTATCGGCTACCGGGGTGGAGTTGGCCATGGCATGCACGGCGGTGTAGCCGCCGCGGGCCGCTGCCTGCGAACCGGTTTCCACGGTTTCGGCGTCTTCGCGGCCTGGTTCGCGCAGGTGCGTGTGGGTGTCGACGAGCCCGGGCAGGAGCACGAGATTCCGCGCGTCGATGACCTGGGCATCGCCGGCGGCAGCAATGCTGCCCAGCTGGGCGATCTTGCCGTCGTCGATCAGCACGTCGACCGGTTCGCCGCCGAGGATGGAGGCCTGCTGGATCAAGTAGTTCATGGGTTCTTCCTTCAGATCAGGTCGCCGGAGAGGAGCATGTAGAGGCTGGCCATGCGCACGGCCACGCCATTGGTGACCTGGTCGAGCACGGTGGAGCGCGGCGAATCCGCGGCGGCCGAGGAGATTTCCAGGCCGCGGTTCATCGGGCCCGGGTGCATGATCAGGGTTTCGGCGCCCGAGGCGTCCAACTGTGCCAGGCGTGCATCGTCCAGTCCCCAGTAGCGCGAGTATTCGCGGGGGTTCGGGAAGTACGCGGCGTTCATGCGCTCGCCCTGCACGCGCAGCATCATCAGCGCGTCAACGCCCGAGGCGATCACTGCATCCAGGTCGTAGCTGATGGCGCAGGGCCAGGAGCCGGCGCCGAAAGGCAGCAGGGTCGGAGGGGCCACCATCGTCACTTCGGCACCGAGGGTGTTCAGCAGCCACAGGTTGGAGCGGGCCACGCGCGAATGCAGGATATCCCCGACGATCGCGACCTTCAGTCCGTCCAGGCCGCGGCCTGCCGGGCTGGTGCCATCGCGCAATGCCACCTGGCGGCGCAGGGTGAATGCGTCCAGCAGCGCCTGGGTGGGGTGTTCGTGGGTGCCATCCCCGGCGTTGACGATCGGCAGGCCGATCCAGTCGGTGGCTGCCAGGCGTGCAGGTGCGCCGGAGTCCGGGTGGCGGATGACTACTGCGTCGGCACCAATGGCCAACAGGGTCTGGGCGGTATCCTTCAGGGACTCGCCCTTGGAAACGCTCGAGCCCTTGGCCGAGAAATTGATGACGTCCGCGCTCAATCGCTTGGCGGCGGCTTCGAAGGAAATCCGGGTGCGGGTGGAGTCCTCGAAGAAGAGGTTCACCACGGTGCGACCGCGCAGGGCCGGAAGCTTCTTGATGGCACGGGTCGAGGACTCGCGCATCTCTTCGGCAATATCAAGGATGGCGATGGCTTCTTCGCGGGTCAGGTCCGCGGTGGATAGCAGGTGTTTCACGCGGCGCCCTCGATCACGACTTCGTTTTTCCCATCGATTTCCGCCAAGTGCACGCGCACCTTTTCGCTCTTGGCTGTCGGCAGGTTCTTGCCCACATGATCGGCGCGGATCGGCAGTTCCCGATGCCCGCGGTCAACCAGGACGGCCAGCCGCACGATGCGGGGGCGGCCCCAGTCTGCCAGGGCATCCAGGGCGGCGCGGATGGTGCGTCCGGAGTACAGGACGTCGTCAACCAGGACCACGACCTTGCCTTCGATGCCGCCTGCTGGCAGGCGCGTCGGCGACGGGGTGCGGGTGGTGGAGTGGCGCAGATCATCACGGTACATGGTGATGTCGAGCTGGCCTACCAGGGATGCCGGGTCCAGGTTGCCCGGGGCGGTGGCCGCGATTCGCGCTGCCAGCCGCTGTGCCAGCGGGAAACCCCGGCTGGGAATGCCCAGGAGCACCAGGTCGTCGGTGCCCTTGTTGGCCTCGATGATCTCGAAGGCTACGCGAGTGAGTACACGTTCGATGTCGTCGCCGGTTAATACCGTGCGGGCAGCATCTGGCACTGAATTTTCATTCATGCTGTGCACCTCTCCCTTCTCCGCCTCACGGGACGGGATTTAAAGGAATATTGCTAACTCAAATTATCACGAGCGGGAGCTGATTCCCTAGCGGAAACCTATGCATGACACTGAATAGGGCATGGGATCGGTCACAGCGATCGGCCGGCGGCTTCGTGCGACCGGCAGAACCACGCAGATCCCTGCGCTTGGCCTTGGCCCCGCGCGCAGATGTGTTGCGATCGACACACCCGCGAAGTGGCGTGGGCCCGGGATTCCTGGTGCATGATCGGCCCGCGCGTCCGGGCAAGGCATTCGCGCAGCAGATCCGCAGGCCCGCTATGCCGCGCGTACTGCTCATCCAGGATTTGCGCCGCTCCGTCGAACTCGGGTCCCGGCGGACCCGAGTTCCTGCCCGCCGGATCAGCCCGGGAGATCCAGGTACGCCAGACCCGCTCCCTTCACCCGGATGGTGCGGCAGGACAAGCAGTCCGAGCGTGGATGGCAGGACCGAGCGCCTGGACAGCAGCAAAGCATCCAGCCCCCGGCATTCGAGCCCGTGGCCAGCAGGTCGCCGTGCAGGTAGCCCGCTCCGCCTGCTTCGCCGTGATCCTGCCCGGGGCCGAGCCGCGACAGGCAACGGCTTAACGCAAAAAAGCCCGGGCCGGAACCCCGTGAAAGGGGTTCCGGCCCGGGCTCGGAATGATGAGGATCGAATTAGTCGACCAGGGTGTCCTTGACGCTCTGGATGCGACCCAAAACGCCATTGACGAACTCCGGCGATTCATCGGTGGACAATTCCCGGACGTTCACCACGGCTTCAGCCACGGCTACTGCATCGGGAACGTCATCGTTGTAAAGCAGCTCCCACACGCCGATGCGCAGTGCGCTGCGGTCAACCGCTGGCATGCGCTCGATGGTCCAGTCCTTGACGTAGCTCTCGAGAACTTCGTCAATGCGGTCCAGGTGTGCGGTAACGCCTTCGATGATCGTCAGCGAGTACTCGTTGAGTACGATATCCGAGTTTTCCCGTCGTGCGATGGCTACGGCCAGCGGATTGACATCGCGGGCTTCGGCTTCGAACAGGAACTCAAGAGCTCGGCGACGGGCTTTGGCGCGGGCTCTCACTAGTTGACACGACCCAGGTAGTCGCCGGTGCGGGTGTCGACCTTGACCTTGGTGTTCTGCTCAACGAACAGCGGAACCTGGATTTCCTTGCCGGTTTCCAGGGTTGCCGGCTTGGTGCCAGCCGACGAGCGGTCGCCCTGCAGGCCTGGCTCGGTGTAGGTGATTTCCAGGATGACCGAAGCTGGCAGTTCCAGGTACAGTGGGCTGCCATCGTACATGGCGATGGTCAGTTCCTGGTTCTCCAGCAGGAAGCCTGCTGCATCACCAACGGTGGTGCCGGACACGGTGATCTGGTCGTAATCTTCCAGGTTCATGAAGACGTAGTCTTCGCCATCCTGGTAGAGGTACTGGTAGTCGCGGCGGTCAACGGTGGCCAGCTCGATCTTGGTGCCAGCGTTGTAGGTCTTGTCCAAGACCTTCCCGGACATGACGTTGCGCATCTTGGTGCGAACGAATGCGCCGCCCTTGCCTGGCTTGACGTGCTGGAAGTCAATGATGGTCCAAAGCTGGCCATCGATCTTGATGACCTGTCCATTCTTGATGTCAGTTGTATCCGCCACGGTTCCTCAATCCTCTATTTTCGCCAGCTAGCGCCGGCATTATCAAAAATCCATCTCCAAGTTTACCCTACGCACCATGCGGTACAAAGGGTTTCACACGGTGGCGCGCATTACTGCGCGGCGCGCTCCTCGGCAATTTGCATGCAGGTGCTTGCGGCGTTGACCAGGTACGCGTCGTCGTCCAGCGCGATGCGCAGATCCAGGGCCTTGCGGAAACGGGTTGCCGCCGCCTTGAAATCGCCCTTCGCGAAGAAGGACAGGCCAGCGTGGTGGTGGATCAGCGGCTCGTATGCGGTGCCGGCGAATTCCTCGGCCAGCTTGCGCAGTCGGTTGATCGCGCGATCGAAGTCGCCCTGCATGCGGGTCAGCTCGGTGTCCAGCACACGCAGGTGGGCGTTGGTTGGATCCACGAAACGCGATTCAGCGATCAGCTCGCCGGCTTTCACCAGCTCCCCACGCGCCAGCAGTACCATGACCTGGTCGGTAGGGGAACCGACCAGCAGCTGCTGCTCGGCCGCGGCCTCGTCGGCGATGTAGGGCTTCAGCGTTTGGGGGTCGATCAGCACGCCCTCTACGGCGGTGCCGACACCTTCGCGGTTTACCGATGCGACGTCAATGGCGTATGCGGTGTAGTCGACCATGTAGTTACTCCCCGATTTCCTGGTAGGCGGCGAAGAGCAGCGAGTTATCGGGGACTTCGTAGATGCGCGGCTTGCCGATTTCTTCCAGCACGACGAAGCGCAGCTGGCTGCCGCGGGCCTTCTTGTCGCGCTTCATGCCATCGAGCAGTGCAGCCCAGCGGTCATTGCGGTAGGTGGTCGGCAGGCCAAGGGACTTGAGGATCGCGACGTGGCGATCGGCCACCGCGTCGGAGGTGTACCCTACCGAGCGGCCCAATTCGGCGGCGAAGGCCAGCCCGATGGACACGGCGGCACCATGGCGCATCTGGTAGCGTTCGGACAGCTCGATGGCGTGGGCCAGGGTGTGGCCGTAGTTCAGGAATTCACGGTCGCCGGCTTCCTTCAGGTCGCGGGAAACCACGTCGACCTTCACCGCGATGGTGCGCTCGACCAGTTCGCGCAAGCGGTCGCTGGCCGGGTCGATGGCATCGGCCGGATCTTCTTCGATCAGTTCCAGGATGCGCTCGTCGGCGATGAATCCGCACTTGACGATCTCGGCCATGCCGGTCACCAGCTCGTTCTTCGGCAAGGTGGCCAGCGCGTCCAGATCGGCGAGCACGCCTGCTGGCGGGTGGAAGGCGCCAACCAGGTTCTTGCCTTCGGCGGTGTTGATCCCGGTCTTGCCGCCTACGGCAGCGTCGACCATGGCCAGCAGCGAGGTAGGGATATGGATGACCTTCACGCCGCGCAGCCAGGTGGCTGCGACAAAACCAGCGACGTCGGTGACGGCGCCGCCGCCCACGGAGATCACGGCATCGGAACGGGTGAAATCGTTCTTGCCCAGCACTTCCCAGCAGAAGGAGGCGACTTGGATGTGCTTGCCCTCTTCGGCGTCCGGAATCTCTGCGGTCAATGCTTCCAGGCCGGACTTCGCCAGCTCGTCGCGCACGACGTCGCCGGTGGCGCGCAGGGCCCGCGGGTGGATGACCAGGACCTTCTTGACCGCGGGGCCAAGCAGTTCGGGCAAGTGGCCCAGCAGGCCGTTGCCGACCATGACAGGGTATGACTCCCCTGGGGTGCTTCCGGTGACCTTCAGAGTGGTCGGTGCGATAGGCATCAGTCTAGTTCCTCCTGATGGTGGTGATTTTTCCAGCGTACGCGTGCGTTCGGCCAGAAGTTGCATCTCGTGAGGCTAATCACAGCGCTTCCAGCTGCGGCAAAAGCTCGTCGATAATTTGCGGAACGGACTTTCCATCCACCAGAACGTGCACGTCAGCGAGCATTTCGTAGATGGGGCGGCGTTTTTCGTAAACGGAGATCCAGCTGTTGAGGGCTTGGTCACCAGCCAGCAGCGGGCGGTGCCCGTCGCCCTTGATGCGCTCGGCGGCGGCCTGTTCACCCAGCGCCAGGTAGATCACCGTCCCGCGCGAAAGCAGCTGCTGGTTCTCTTCGCGCAGCACTGCGCCTCCCCCGGTGGCGACCACGCCGGTACGCAGCCGGCACAGCGCCTGGACTTCCAGGTCGCGGAAATGCGCCTCGCCGTGCTCGGCGAAGATCTGTGCGATGGTTCCATGGTGGGCGACGATGGCCGCGTCCGAATCCGCAAAGCTCGTAGAAAGGGCCGTGGCCAGTGACCTGCCCACGGTGGACTTGCCACTGGCCATCGGACCAATGAGGTAGATCATTGAAGCGCGCTTCCTAGACGCCGGTCGAACCCAGGTTGCCCGGGATGTTCGCCAGGTAGGACTCGATATTGCGCTTGGTTTCGGCCACCGAGTCGCCGCCGAACTTCTCCAGCAGGGACTGGGCGAGCACCAGGGCGACCATTGCTTCTGCCACGACGCCGGCTGCCGGCACCGCACAGACATCCGAACGCTGGTGGTGCGCGGTGGTGTCCTCGCCGGTGGCGGTGTCCACGGTGCGCAGGGCCCGGGGCACGGTGGCGATCGGCTTCATGCCGGCGCGCACGCGCAGCACCTCGCCGATGCTCATGCCGCCCTCGATGCCGCCGGCGCGGTTCGAGTTGCGCTTGATGCTGCCGTCTTCGGCGTGCACGATCTCGTCGTGGGCGGCCGAGCCGCGTCGGGCGGCCGTGGCGAAGCCGTCGCCGACCTCCACGCCCTTGATGGCCTGGATGCCCATCAGGGCCGCGGCCAGGCGTGCGTCCAGGCGGCGGTCCCAGTGCACGTAGGAGCCGATGCCCGGAGGCAGGTTGTAGGCCAGGACCTCGACGACGCCGCCCAGGGTCTCCCCTGCCTTGTGCGCGTCATCGACTTCGGCGACCATCGCCTCGCTGGTTTCCTGGTGGAAGCAGCGCAGCGGGTCGTTATCCAGCGCCGCAACGTCGGCGGCCGTGGGAAGCGGCGCATCGGCTGGGGCAGCCACGGAGCCGACGGCGGTGGTGTGCGAAACGAGCTGGATGCCCAAGTCGTTCAGGAAACGGGAAGCCACGGTGCCCAAGGCGACACGGGCCGCGGTCTCGCGGGCGCTGGCGCGCTCCAGGATCGGGCGGGCGTCCTCGAAGCCGTACTTCTGCATGCCGGTGAAATCGGCGTGCCCCGGACGCGGCCGGGTCAGTGGCGCATTGCGCGCCATCGAGGCCAGTTCATCCAGGTCCACCGGATCAGCGTTCATCACGCGTTCCCACTTGGGCCATTCGGTGTTGCCGATTTCAATGGCTACCGGGCCGCCCTGGGTCTTGCCATGGCGGACACCTCCAAGGAAGGTGACCTGGTCCTTTTCAAACTTCATGCGCGCGCCGCGGCCATAGCCGAGGCGTCGGCGCGCCAGTGCCTCTCGCACTGCTTCGCTATCCACCGATACTCCGGCGGGTAGTCCTTCGAGAATTCCAACAAGTGCCGGGCCATGCGATTCGCCCGCGGTCAACCAACGCAACATGTCATCTATTTTGCCATGGCACGAACTGATTACTGGTGTCGGGCCAGACCCAAAGAGTCATACATCGCATTTGTGACGTCCATGCGACGCGATTCCTCCCATGCGCCGGCGCTGAAGAGCCGCACTTGTTCCACCGCCTGGTGCACCAGCATATGCAGCCCGCTGATCACGGTTCCCTGCCAGGCCCGGGCCAAGGCCGAAGGCCACGGATCGTAGGCGACATCCAGCAGGATTCCGGTGCCTGCGCCGATCGCCGGCACCCAGTCATCGGCCGCGTGCGGCGGCAGGGTGGAGAAGACCAGCGGAATCTCGTTGAGCGTGGCGGCCAGCTCCTGGCCGATGCCCGAAATCTCGTGGACGGACGTTTCCATCCCGAGCTCGCGGGCCAATTCGACAGCGCGGGTGGCACGGGAGGCTGCGCGCACCACCAGCGTCAGCTGCCGGGCGCCGATTTCTGCGGCGGCCTCGATGGCGGCCAGCGCGGTGTTGCCCGAACCCAGGACCATCGCTTGCGCGCTGCGGGCGAGCCCGAAATCCGCCAGGGCCTGGACCAGGCCCTCGATGTCGGTGTTTTCCCCGTAGAGGGTGCCGTCTTCGCGGACCACCACGGTGTTCAGCGCACCAAGGCGTTGCACGCGGGCGGACAGCTCATCCATCTGCGGCACGAACGCATCCTTCAGCGGCATGGTGACCGAGCAGCCCGCCCAGTTTCCTGCGCGCAGCTCGGCCGCGTGCCCGGCAGCATCCCCCGGTTCCAGATCGATCGCGCTGTAGCTGATCGGCACGCCGAGCAGCTGGTAGGCGGCGCGGTGCAGCACCGGCGACTTGGAGTGGCTGATGGGGTGGCCGAGAACGGCTGCCTGCTTCATGGCTTCATGGACTTTCTGCTTGTGGCTGCCCGCACAGCGGCAGCAGTGCGGCTGGCAAGCACGGGAATCCGCGCTAGCAGACTCCTGGATTCTGGTTGCACCAGGCGCGGAATTCTGCCTGGTTCTGCCGGTGCTCAGCGTAGGTCGAGGCGAATTTGGTTTCACCGGTTTCGATGTTGACCGTCACCCAGTAGTAGTAGCCGTTGCTTTCCGGATGGGCAGCAGCCTCGATCGCAGAATTCGCCGGCGAGCCCAAGGGGGTTGGCGGCAGGCCGGTGTGCACATAGGTGTTGTACTTGTTCGACGCGTCCTGCTTCTCCTGGGCGCTGAACTGCAGCGAGTAGCGGTCCAGCCCGTAGATCACCGAGGAGTCGACCTGCAGCAGCCCGTGGGTTTCGCGGTTGCCCGGGTCCAGGCGGTTCTCGATCGCGCCGGCGACCGTGGCGTAGTCCGGGGTGCGTGCCTCGGCCTGCAGGATCGAGGCGACCTTCAGGGTGCGGTAGCCCTCTTCGAGGTCGGTGATGCCGGCCTGCTCCAGGGAAGCCTTGGTGGCCTTGACCAGTTCGCCCAGGACTTCTTCGGCGTCGGCGTTCAGCGGGAAGCGGTACTCCCCCGGGTGCAGCCAGCCTTCGAGGCTCGGCACCGAGGCAGGCAGGCCGAATTGCTGCGGCTTCTTGGCCAGCGCCTGCAGATCCTTTTCCGCCAGTCCCGAGCCCTTGGCAATCTCCTTGATCGCCGCGTCCAGGCGCATATTGGCCTTCAGCCCGATGTAGAAGACCTTGTCCGGACGCTGGTTCACGAGGATATCTGCCGCGTCGGCCGCTGGCATCTGCTTCTTGAGCAGGTAGGTGCCGGGGTGGATCAGCTTGCTCTGCGCTTCGGAGTCCGCGACGGCGTCGGTGAACAGGCCGTCGCTGGAGACGACATCGAGCTCCTCGAGCTTGCGCGAAATGATCTTCAAGCCCCAGCCATCTTCCACGGTGAATTCCACCGCGGCGCCGCCTGGGCCTGGATAGTCGTCCGGGTTGAACTGCTTGAGCACGGACTTGACGAAGTAGACCGAGCCGGCGACCACCAGTGCGAAGATCAGCACGGTGGCCAGCATGACCAGGTTGCGCTTGCGCTTGGTGCGCTTGCGCCGCTGGGCCTTGCCGGCGGCGGCGGCCTGGGCAGCTTGGTCATCGTGGGGATCGCCGCTGAGCACCGCGGACTGCTGCGCGGCTTCGGGCTCTTCCGGGTAGTGCTCCTGGGCGGCATCTTCGTGCCCGGCAAATGCTGGCGCATCGGAGGAGGCGGCTGCCTGGGCGGGGAGGAACCTGGTGTCGGTTCCTTCCCCGTCCGGGGCTTCCTGGTCTGCGGGCTCCTGCCAGCTGTCCTCGGCCGCCGCCAGCGATTGGCGGTAATCCCCGGTGCCGGTCAGTTCCGGTTCTGAGGGTTGTTCGATCGGCAAGCCAGTGCCGGCGGCAAAGCGTTCGTATAGCGCGCGATGCGTTTCGCGTTGCCGTTCATGGCGGGCTTCTTCTCGCATCAACTCTCATCTCTCGGGTCTTTGTGGTGCCCTAGCTGTTGTGGGCTAGCGCAGCACAATCCGGCTGGCTTGTACGCGCACATTGTTGCGTCGCATTTCCAGCACTTGCTGCAAGATCTCAGTGGCCGCGACCTGGTCGACCACCTTGCGGTGATCTTCCATCTTCTTGCCCGAGGCGTGCAACGAGCGATGCGCGTTCACGGTGCTCAGGCGTTCGTCGACCATGAAAACCTCAAGCTCGATATTAGCGCTTGCAGCTTCCTGGGCCAAGGCAATCGCGTAGTCACGTGCCATTTTAGTGGATTCGGTCGCGTTGCCAGCCAGTGATTTCGGCTCCCCGATGAATACCTCGGTGACGCCGCGATCGGCAATGATGCGCAGAAGCATCCGCAGATCCGAGTTCTTCTTCGCATCCCGGCGCAGGGTCATCACCGGAGTGGCGAGGATTCCGGAGGGATCAGATGCGGCGACGCCGACGCGGGCCAGGCCCACGTCGACGCCGAGAGCGGCATTAGCCATTGGCCAGTGCCGCCTGGATTGCAGCCAGTGCGTCATCGATCTTCGATGCGTCCTGGCCACCGCCCTGTGCCATATCGTCCTTGCCGCCGCCTCCGCCGCCGAGCACGCCGGTAGCGGTGCGCACCAGCGCGCCGGCCTTGAAGCCGTTGGCGCGGGCCTCGTCGTTGGTCACAGCCAGCACCAGCGGGCGGCCGTTGGCCACGCCGATCAGCACGATGACTGCGGCTTCGGAACCCAGCTTGGCGCGCAGGTCCAGTGCCATGGTGCGCAGGGCGTCAGCCGAGTCGATCTGCCCGGCGTTGTGGGCCAGCAGTCGGGTGCTGCCGATGGTGGCGACCTTCTGCAGCAGCGCTGCGGACTGGGCCAGCATTGCCTGGCTCTTGAGCTCGGCGATCTGCTTCTCGGCGGCCTTCAGCTTGGCAACGGTGTCGTTGACGCGCTCGGACACCTGGCTGGATGGAACGCGGAACAGGCCCGAGAGCTCGGAAACCAGGGCGCGCTCGGCGGCTCCGTGGCGGAAGGCTTCCATGCCGACCAGGGCCTCGACGCGGCGATTGCCCGAACCGACCGAAGCCTCCGAGAGCAAGGTCAGCTGGCCGATGCGCGCGGTGGTGTCCACGTGGGTACCGCCGCACAGCTCGCGCGACCAGTCGCCGTTCATCTCGACCACGCGCACGTCGTTGGAGTACTTCTCCCCGAACAGGCTCATGGCGCCCAGCTTCTTCGCCTCGGACAGCGCCATCTCATTGGTGACGACCTGGTAGTTCGAGGCGATGGCCAGGTTCACTACCTCCTCGACTTCGCTGCGTGCCGCGGCGGAGAGCGCCTCGGCCCAGGAGAAGTCGAAGCGCAGGTAGCCGGCCTTGTTGAAGGAACCGGCCTGGGTGGCCGTTGGGCCAAGCAGCTCGCGCAGCGCGGCGTGCACCAGGTGGGTGGCGGAGTGCGCCTGCTCGCCGGAGCGGCGGCGCACCGCGTCGACCTGGGTGCGAACCAGTGCTTCGGCTGGCAATTCGCCTTCGCGCACGATGACCTTGTGCACGTTCAGGCCCTTGACCGGGGCCTGCACGTCGGTGACTTCCAGCACGAAGCCGTCGCCGGTGATCAGGCCGCTGTCGCCTGCCTGGCCGCCGGACTCGGCATAGAACGGGGTTTCGTTGAGCACCAGGTCGATTTCCTGGCCCTGCTCGGCGAATGGCACAACCTGGCCATCGCGGATGATGCCGCGGATGGAGGATTCGCCTTCGAGGGTGTCATAGCCGGTGAAGTGCACGTTGCCGGCCTCGGCCAGCTGGGTGTACACCGACAGGTCGGCGTGGCCGGCCTTCTTGGCCTTGGCGTCCTTCTGGGCGCGGGTGCGCTGCTCGTTCATCAGTTCGCGGAAACGCGACTCGTCCACGGACAGGCCTGCTTCGGCGGCGATCTCCAAGGTGAGGTCGATCGGGAAGCCGAAGGTGTCGTGCAGGGTGAAGGCGTCATCGCCGGAGAGGTTCTTGCCTTCCTCCTTGGCGTGGCCCAGTGCCTCGTCCAGGCGCGTGGTGCCCGAAGCGATGGTGCGGCGGAAAGCGCGCTCCTCGGCGTAGGCGATGCGGGCAATGCGCTCGAAATCGGCCTCCACCTCGGGGTAGACGCCCTTCATGGCGTCGCGCGATACCGGGAGCAGCTCGGGGAGCACCTCGGTGTCCACGCCCATCAGGCGCATTGCGCGCACGGCGCGGCGGATCAGCCGGCGCAGCACATAGCCGCGACCTTCATTGCCCGGGGTGACCTGGTCGGAGATCAGCATCAGCGAGGAGCGGATGTGGTCCGCGATCATGCGCAGGCGCACGTCGGTGGCGTGGTTCGGGTCGGCTGGATCCTCTGTGGAGGTGTAGGTGACGCCGGCAAGCTCGGCGGCCTTGTCGAGCACCGGACGGACCTGGTCGGTCTCGTACATGTTCTCGACGCCCTGCAGGATCATGGCTAGTCGTTCCAGGCCCAGGCCGGTATCGATGTTGCGCTTGGGCAGTTCGCCGGCCACATCGAAGTCGGTCTTGGAACGTACCGCGGAGAGTCGGTACTGCATGAACACGAGGTTCCAGATTTCCACGTAGCGGGTCTCGTCGACCGCTGGGCCGCCCTCGACACCGTAGGCGGGGCCGCGGTCGTAGTAGATCTCGGAGCATGGACCGCCGGGGCCGGGCTGGCCGGTATTCCAGTAGTTGTCTTCCTTGCCGGTGCCTACAACGCGCTCGGTAGGCATGCCGATCTCTTCTTCCCAGATGCGGCGGGCTTCAAGGTCCTTCTCGTCTCCGTCTTCGTAGACGGTGACCCACAGGCGTTCCTTGTCCAGGCCGTAGCCGCCGTCTTCGACGGAGCTGGTCAGCAGCTCCCAGGCGAAGTGGATGGCTTCGTTCTTGAAGTAGTCGCCGAAGGAGAAGTTGCCGCACATCTGGAAGAAGGTGCCGTGACGCGCGGTCTTGCCCACTTCTTCGATATCGCCGGTGCGGATGCACTTCTGCACGGAGGTCGCACGGGAGTACGGGGGCTCTTCGCGCGCGGTGAGGTAAGGGATGAACGGGACCATGCCGGCCACCGTGAACAACAGCGAAGGGTCGGCCGAGACCAGCGAGGCACTAGGTACCGCCGTATGGCCCTTCGAGACGAAAAAGTCGACCCAACGACGGGCAATTTCCTGCGTTTTCATCGTGTTACGGATGATCCCTTCACTTAGCGGCGTCCACGCCCAAGGCGGAACGTAATTCTTCTTCGCGGGAGCTCATTCCTTGGCGGAAGGCTTCCCAATATTCCGAGGCGCGGTCGGTGTACTTGCCGACCTGGCGGTTTAGCGCCGCCCCGGATGAAACTTCAGCGTATTTCTTGGACGCGAGCACGCCAACGCCCACTCCAATCGAAACCCACAAGAGCTTTTTCATTCTAGTCTCCTTGGCGGCCACCAGTTGGCCGTATCCTATTCAGCGCGCCGATACGTGTTCGATCAAACAGCGTTGCTTGCTTAGCGGCTGCGGCGAGCCTTGCCGCTTGGCTTGGTGTTCATCGCGACCTTCACGCCTTCGGTGAACGCGGCAACCTTGATCAGCGGTTTGCCAACGGTGGCTGCTACCAGCGAGGACAGCGCGGACACATTGGCGGTGGTGTCAGAAACGTTGCTGGTGATGGCATCGACCTTCTTGAGCTGGTCGTTGGTGGTCGCCACGGTGTTGGCGACTTCGCCGATCAGCGGAGTGGTTCCGTCGGCCAGGTCCTTGATCGATTTGCGCAGCTCGTCGAACACCTTGCCCAACTTCATGATCGGCACTGCCAGCAGCACAACTAGTACAACAAACGCGCCGGCGGCGATGAGCCCTGCAATATCCGAACCCGACATGTGCTTCCTCTTCTGCTTTGGGTTTTTGGTGCCAGTCCACCTTATCGAAGTCAGAGCCCAGATAGGTAGTTAAGCGACAAGCCCGCAACCGTTTCCGGTTGCGGGCTTGGAACTAGCGCACGGATTTAGCGTGCGTAGTACTCGACCACGAGGTTCTCTTCGCAGGTCACTGGGATTTCGGTGCGCTCTGGGGTGCGCACGAAGGTAGCCTGGAGGGCTTCCAGCTTTACGTCCAGGTAAGCAGGAGCGGCTGGCAGCACCTTCGAGTGCTCACCTGCTGCAGCCATCTGGAATGGAACCATCTTCTCGCTCTTCTCGTGTACGTGGATCAGCTGACCCGGCTGTACCTTGAAGGACGGACGGTCTACACGCTGGCCGTTGACCAGGATGTGGCGGTGAACAACCATCTGGCGGGCCTGCTGGATGGTGCGGGCGAAGCCTGCACGCAGAACCAGGGCATCCAGACGGGACTCGAGCAGAGCCAGCAGGTTACCGCCGGTTTCGCCGCCGAGGCGCTTAGCTTCCTTGAAGGCGCTCAGCATCTGAGCTTCGCGGATGCCGTACTGGGCACGCAAACGCTGCTTTTCGCGCAGACGTACTGCGTAGTCGCTGTCCTGCTTCTTACGGGCGCGGCCGTGCTGGCCTGGACCGTATGGACGGCGCTCCATGTACTTTTCAGCTTTTGGAGTCAATGCAAGGCCGAGCGCACGCGAAAGGCGTACGGTGCGGCGGGCACGGGCGTTAGCCATAATGTGTCCCTTTCGATTAGCGACGGTATCTACTGGCCTCCAGGTGGGAGAGTGTGTGGGCGTCGCGTCCCTGCTTCACTTCAACCCTGCCTCCACGCTCGATGACTCGAATGCGGGACAAGGCTTGCCAGCCAAAGATCAAGTTTACACGAAACGGCAGCAGCTTTCGCTGAGGCTTAGCGCACAATCAGCGCTTGCCCTTGGAGCGCTGCGGATCCTTGCCCCGGATGATTTCACGCAAACGGGACAGGCGGGACCCTATGGTTTTTTCCGCACCGTTATTGGTCGGCGTGTAGTAGTCGGTGCCCACCAGATCATCGGGCAGGTACTGCTGGGTTGCGATGGAGTGCGGAGCATCATGGGCGTAGATGTAGCCCACGCCATGGCCCAGCTGCTTGGCGCCGGGATAGTGCGCGTCACGCAGGTGGTCGGGAACCAGCGAACCCTTGCCTTCGGATACGTCGGCCAGGGCGGCGTTGATCGCATTGTATGAAGCGTTGGACTTCGGGGCCGTAGCCAGATGAACCGTTGCCTGCCCGAGCATGATCCGTGCTTCCGGCATGCCGGTGAGCTGCACCGATTGAGCGGCTGCTACGGCAACGGGAAGTGCGGTGGGATCGGCCATGCCGATATCCTCCGAGGCCGAGATCATCAGGCGGCGGGCAATGAAGCGGGGGTCCTCCCCCGCAGAGAGCATGCGCGCCAGGTAATGCAGGGCCGCGTCCACATCAGAGCCACGAATGGACTTGATGAACGCGGAGATGATGTCGTAGTGCTGGTCGCCATCCTTGTCGTAGCGCTGGACCGCCTGGTCCATGGCCAGCTGCACATGGTCGTCCGTAATCAGCACCGGCGGATCGATGCCGGCGCCCGCGGCGTTCCAAGCCACCGCGCCGGCTGCTTCCAGCACGGTCAGCGAGCGTCGGGCATCGCCCTGGGCCAGGCGGACAATGGCGTCGCGCTGCTCCTCCTTGAGGAGCACCTGGCCGTCGAAACCCCGCTCGTCGGCCACAGCGCGCTCGAGCAAGGTGGACAGGTCGCCGTCGGTCAGCGGACGCAAGGTCAGCAGCAAAGAGCGCGAAAGCAGCGGCGAGATCACCGAGAAGGAGGGATTCTCCGTCGTCGCAGCTACCAGGACGACGACACGGTTTTCCACGCCGGGCAGCAGTGCGTCCTGCTGGGCCTTGTTGAAGCGGTGGATCTCGTCGAGGAAGAGCACGGTGGTAATCCCGCGCAGATCGCGGTCATCCTTGGCCTGTTCGATGACTCGCCGGACATCTTTGACACCGGCGGTGATGGCCGAAAGTTCCACGAATTTACGGTCGGTGGCGCGGGCGATCACGTGCGCGATGGTGGTTTTGCCAATTCCCGGAGGGCCATAGAGGATCACACTGGCAGGTCCAGCCAACCCGGTTTCAGGGTTTTCGGCCAGCTGTCGCAAGGGTGACCCCGGGCCTAGCAGGTGTTGTTGGCCGACGAGCTCATCCAAGGTCTTCGGGCGCATGCGCACCGCCAGTGGCGGACGGGGCCGGTTGACTTGGGGCTCACGCGCATCGCGTGGCTCATCGGACAGGGAATCGAACAAATCGCTCACCCCCTAAGCCTACCGATATTCTGGAAGCCCCACCGTCTTTTGAAAGGTCCGCCATATGCGCGCTGTCGTCCAGGTCGCTGCCACCGCCCATGTTGAGGTTGAAGGGCAGATTACCGGCCAGCTCGACTCCCCCGGTTTGGTGATCCTACTTGGGGTGACCCATGAGGATGATCAGGCGACCGCACGCAAGGTGGCCGAAAAGATCTGGCAGCTGCGGATCATGGAGGATGAAACCTCCGCCGCCGGGGTGAATGCACCACTGCTAGTGATCAGCCAGTTCACCCTGTACGGTTCGGTGCGCAAGGGCCGTCGCCCATCCTGGTCCAATGCGGCGCCCGGTCCTATCAGCGAACCGTTGTACGACTACTTCGTGGAGCACCTGCGCGAATTGGGTGCGAGCGTTCAGACCGGTGTATTTGGCGCGATGATGAATGTCTCGCTAACGAATACCGGACCGTTCACGATGATCGTAGACTCGGCAGACCTACCCTAGCGGCCGGTGCTCTGTACCAGTTGGGTCAGTTGGTCGAAGCTGGCTCGTTGCTCGGCTAGTTCCACCCGTCCGGTGGCGGAGAGTTCGTAGACCTTTCGCCCCGGGCCACCTTGGCCTTCTTCCCAGCGGGTTTCAACAAAACCCGAGGCCTCGAGTTTGGCCAATGCGGGGTAGAGCGTGGCTCCCTTGATCGGCCCGAAACCGCGTTCCTGCAGGGATTTCGCCAGTGCATAACCGTGGGCCTGGCCAGCCGAGAGTTCGGCGAGTAAGAGCATCGGCAACATGGCGCGTTGCCAGCTACCCGGAAAGCCTTCGGGCTTAGTCATCGTCGCGCTCCTGCAGTGCCCGGGCATTGGCTGCTCGTTCCTTGAGCTTCTCTTGGACGTAGGCCTTGCGGTCAGCCGGACGCAGCTCGTAAACGCTCACCGCGGCAAACACCAGCACTGCGACCCCAAAGAAAATATCCCCGCCATTTCGCGCTGGATCCATCAGGCCAGCGACCGCGCCGACCGCGAATAAAGCGACTACGGTCAAGGTGGCCATGCGGCGTAGAAGCCAACGACGCTTGAGCGCCTTTTCGGTGTTCACTGCCAGCCCAATCACGAATTCATTGGGCGTTCCGAATTCAAGGTTTGGGTCAGCTTTTTCGCCTCGGGTCGCCGCATCATCGAGATGTTCTCGCGCAGTACTCAGCGACTCATTGGCTTCCTTGTGACTCATGCCGTAGCGTCCGCGCAGCAGTCTGGTGGTTTCCGCGAACCACTCGTCGGTGCCGAGAAGGATTTGTTGCCCGCCAGCGGCTTTCTGCGCTTTATAGGCAGGCATCAGATAGAAGCAAGCAACCACCAGCCCTGCGCCAAGAATTGGAGCTAACCAATTTGGCAGGGGCAGCAGATTATTGCTTCCTCCTATCTGCACGATTAGAGCGGCAGCTCCAACCGACACGAGGATACCTACCGGTCCCAGTATCCAGGACAGGCCGAATTTCCCCTTCAATCGGTTAAACCACCACAGGTATCCCGATAGTGCGATCCCTGCCCCGGCAGTTAGAGCAGAAAGCTGCCAGTAGTGCCACGAACTCGAGGTCCACCCATCGCGGAACCCGATCCAGATTCCAAATCCAGTGCACAGCAGGCCAACAAGCATCCCAACAACCGCCAATAGCGCAGTACTTGATTCGACGGGAAGTTCCGCGTCCGCGCGCTGCTCTGGCGTCAATAGACATTGAGCCCGCGTCGCACCATATTCGCCCGAATGGCCAAAGAGTTCCTCGGCCCGCTGCCCGCTATCGCGAACCATGCTCAGGGTGCGGTCCAGTTCGAGCACCACCTGCGCATTGGTGAGGTCGTTCCACACCATTGAAGCGAAAAAGGTTTTAGCCCATTCCTGGTCCGCTTCTGGGTAACGTTCGATGATATCGTGTGGTTCTTCTGCTGGCACGTATCGCTCCAAAGTGGTCGTGAGAACTGGTTCTGCAAACTAAGTCAAAAACAAACCTAGTATTAGAAATACTCATAGTCCACCAAAAGAGCTAATTCCAGGTTAAAAAGAAGCCGGATGGAACGCATTCAAGCGTTCCATCCGGCGTTACGAAGCTGCGTGAACCTACTTGGCTTCGGCCTTGGCTTCGGTCTCTTCGGCCTTCTTCTTCTCAGGCTTGAAGTCGATGCCGGCTTCCTTGCGCTGCTGCGGGGTGATTGGCGCAGGAGCCGCGGTCAGCGGATCGAAACCGCCACCGGTCTTCGGGAAGGCGATCACGTCGCGGATGGACTCCGAGTTGGTCAGCAGCTGCAGCACGCGGTCCCAACCCAGGGCGATGCCGCCATGCGGTGGGGCGCCGTACTTGAAGCCCTCGAGCAGGAAGCCGAACTGGGTGTCAGCCTGCTCCTGGGTTACGCCCATGAGCTTGAAGACGCGTTCCTGGACGTCGCGCTGGTGGATACGGATCGAACCGCCGCCGATTTCGTTGCCGTTGCAGACAATGTCATAGGCGTAGGACAGGGCCGATGCAGGATCAGTGTCGAAGGTGTCCATGAACTCCGGCTTGGGGCTGGTGAACGCGTGGTGCACAGCGGTCCAAGCGCCAGCGCCCACGGCCACGTCACCCGAGGCGACAGCGTCGGAGGCAGCTTCGAACATCGGTGCGTCGACGATCCAGACGAAGGCCCAGTCGCCTTCCTTGATCAGGCCGGTGCGGTGGCCGATCTCGACACGGACCGAACCGAGCAGTGCACGGGATTCGTTCTTCTTGCCGGCGGAGAAGAAGATGCAGTCTCCGGCGGCTGCGCCGGTAGCTGCGGCCAGTCCGGCCTTCTCTTCCTCGGACAGGTTCTTGGCCACTGGGCCAGCCAGCTCGCCATCTTCCTTGATCAGCACGTAGGCAAGTCCCTTGGCACCGCGCTGCTTGGCGAATTCCTGCCAGGCATCCAGGGTGCGGCGCGGTTGCGATGCGCCGCCAGGCATGACCACGGCGCCGACGTACTCGGACTGGAAGACCTTGAAGGAGGTGTTCGCGAAGTACTCGGTCATTTCGGTCAGTTCCAGGCCGAAGCGCAGATCCGGCTTGTCCGAACCGTACTTGGCCATGGCCTCCGAGTACGCCATGCGGCGGATCGGGGTCGGGACCTGCACGTCGATCAGGTTCCACAGTTCGGTGACCAGCTTTTCGCCGAGCTCGATGATGTCATCTTCCTCGACGAACGATGCTTCGATGTCCAGCTGGGTGAACTCCGGCTGGCGGTCCGCGCGGAAGTCCTCATCGCGGTAGCAGCGGGCGATCTGGTAGTACTTCTCGAAGCCGCCGACCTGCAGCAGCTGCTTGAACAGCTGCGGGGACTGGGGCAAGGCGTACCAGCTGCCCGGGGTCAGGCGGGCCGGCACGACGAAGTCGCGGGCGCCTTCCGGGGTGGAGCGGGTCAGCGTCGGGGTTTCGATCTCGATGTAGCCCTGGTCGTGCAGCAGGTTGCGTGCCACGCGGTTGGCCTCGGAGCGCAGGCGGATGTTGCGGGCCGGGGTCGGGCGGCGCAGGTCCAGGTAGCGGTGGCGCAGGCGCGCTTCCTCGCCGACCTCGACGTGCTCGTCGACCTGGAATGGCAGCGGGGCCGCGGTGTTCAGCACGGTCACGGTCTCAGCGATGACCTCGATCTGCCCGGTAGGCAGATTCGGGTTCTCGTTGCCCTCCGGGCGGCGCTCGACGGTGCCGAGAATCTGCAGCACGAACTCATTGCGCAGCGGATGGAAGTCCTCTTCATCGCGCACGACGACCTGGGCCACGCCCGAAGCATCACGCAAATCCAGGAAGGCGACACCACCGTGGTCGCGGCGACGCGCGACCCAACCGGTGAGTGTGACCTGCTGTCCAATGTGCTCGGCGTTCAAGACGCCCAGCTGATGAGTGCGTAGCACTACGATCCTTTCGGTCGGTTGGGAAAGTTTCTTCCCATGAAGTTTAGTGCACCGTGATTGGTGCGCGGGCGGGCGATCATGCCCGAGAACTAGCTGATGGCGATCTTCAGGTCCGCTTCGGCCGGCATCCAGGTGGACGGATCCGCGGCGACCTGCTCGCCGGAACGGATGTCCTTGACCTCGTGGGCGCCATCGGCATGGGTGAACCAGACGAACGGAATCCCGCGTCGATCAGCGAATTTGATCTGCTTGCCGAACTTCTCCGCGCTGGCTGCTACCTCGCAGGCGATGCCGCGCTCGCGCAGCTGCGAGGCTACATCCTGCGCTTCGTGCCAGGACTCGTCGTTGGCCAAGGTGACATATACCACCGAAGGCACCGAACGGCTTGCGGTCACGGACTCTTCTGCAAGGATGCGCGAGACCAGGCGGGTGACGCCGATGGACAAGCCCACACCTGGGTAGTTCTTCTTGCCCTTGGAAGCCAGCGATTCGTAGCGCCCGCCCGAGCAGATCGAACCCAGGGATTCGTGGCCCACCAGCACGGTTTCGTACACGGTGCCGGTGTAGTAGTCCAGCCCGCGGGCGATGGACAAATCGGCCATGACCTTGCCCGGTGCGCGCTTGGATGCGGCATCGATGACCTGCGAGAGCTCATCCAAGCCGGTATCCAGCAGTTCGTGGCTGACGCCCAGTGCGCGAACCTGCTCCACGAAGGACGTGTCCATGGTGCGGATCTTGGCCAGGGCCAGGGCGGCGGCGGCCTGCTGCGCGGTGGCGCCGACTTCTTCGACCAGGATCTTGGCGACGGCATCATCGCCGATCTTTTCCAGCTTGTCGATGGCGCGCAGGACTGCATCCGGATCTTCCAGGCCCAGGCCGCGGTAGAAGCCCTCGGCCAGCTTGCGGTTATTCACCCGCAGGCGGAAATCACCGATCGGCAGGGCGGAGAGCGCGTCGGCAATGGTCAGCGCCAGCTCCACGTCGTAGCTGAAGGGCAAGGTGCCATCGCCCACGACATCGATGTCGGCCTGGGTGAATTCGCGGAAGCGGCCATCCTGCGGGCGTTCGCCACGCCAGACCTTCTGCATCTGGTAGCGGCGGAAGGGGAAGGCCAGGTGGCCTGCGTTCTCCACCACGTAGCGTGCGAAAGGCACGGTGAGGTCGAAGTGCAGGGCCAACGCGTTGGGATCGTTCTTCTCATCCTCCGCGGCCAGCCGTGACAGTCCGTAGACTTCCTTGTCGATTTCGCCCTTGCGCAGAAGTTGCGCTCGGGTTTCCACCGCACGGGTCTCGATGTTGGCGAATCCATGCAGTTCGAAGACGTGGCGCAAGGTATCGAGCACATGCTGTTCAACTGCCCGTTCGGCGGGAAGCCATTCCGGGAAACCTGATAGTGAGGCCTTGCGTGCCATGAAACTCCTTAGTGCAAATTGGGCTACCTACCCATCTTATAGCCCGAAACCCGAGAAACCTGTGCACGTCGGCTTACTAAGAAGCGGAGGTCACAGGTAGAGTTGGCTAAAGCAAGTGCTCGTAAAGTGAAAGAGTTTCAGCGGTGACCACCAGTCAGCAATCCGACGACAGCCAGAAGACCCCATTGCCACAGGCCCAGAAGCCTGCCGCAAAGCCGGTTGTAGCGCCAAGCGTCGCACATACCACTCCCCTCGACGAAGCGGCAAAGTTCGCCCGTGTGACCGAGGACGGCCACGTCTTCGTGATCATTGACGGCGCCGAATTCCCAGTGGGCCAATACCCCGACGCAACCCAGGACGAAGCCCTGGGCTACTTCGTGCGCAAATACGACGACGCGCTCTCGCAGCTGATGCTCCTGGAGCAGCGCGTCGTTGCCAAGGCCCCGGCCGGCGAGCTCAGCAAGGCTGTGCAGGCGCTCTCGGCCACCGTTGCCGAACGCCATATGGTCGGCGACATCCCGGCGCTTGAAACGCGCCTCGAGAATGCCCGCGTAGCCGTCGAGGCATTGACCAGCGAACAGCGCAAGGCCAACGATGAAGCTCGCGCGGAACAGCTCGCTGCCCGCGAAGTCATCGTCGAACAGGCTGAAGAGCTGGCCGGCAAGCGCCCGGAGCAGATCCAGTGGAAGACCGCTTCGGCGGCGATGAACGAGCTGTTCGACGCCTGGAAGGGTTCGCAGCGGTCCTCGGTGCGCCTGCCACGGTCCACGGAAGACGCGCTGTGGAAGCGATTCCGCTCCGCCCGCACCACCTTCGACCGCCATCGCCGGGCCTACTTCTCGCAGCTGGATTCGACCAACGCGGCCGCCAAGGAAGTGAAGGAAGAGCTGATCGCTCGCGCCGAGGTGCTGCAGGGATCCACCGACTGGACCGCTACCGCCGCCGAATACCGCAAGCTCATGGACGAGTGGAAGAAGTCGCGCCGTGCCTCGCGCAAGGACGACGACCAGCTCTGGAGCCGCTTCCGTGCCGCCCAGGATGTCTTCTTCCAGGCCCGCGCCGCGGCCAACGCCAAGATCGATGAAGAGTACTCCCAGAACCTCGTGGTGAAGGAAGCCCTGCTGGAAGAAGCGCGCGCGCTGCTTCCCATCAAGGATCTGGCTGTTGCCAAGAACAAGCTGGATTCGATCCGCACCCGTTGGGAAGCTGCCGGCAAGGTGCCGCGCAACGACCTGCAGCGCATTGAATCGGCCCTGCGCCAGGTCGAGGACGCGGTCAAGGGTGCCGAGGACGAGCAGTGGCGCCGTTCCAACCCGGAGACCAAGGCCCGCTCCAACTCGATGCTCTCGCAGCTGCAGGACACCATCTCCGCCTTGGAAGATGATCTGGCAGCAGCACAGGCCAAGGGCAACGCCAAGCAGATCGCGACAGCCCAGGAAGCCCTGGATGCACGCCGCATGTGGCTGAGCACCTTGGAGAAGTCGGCTGCCGACTTCCAGTAAGTAATCCACAGATCGCTTGCACACCGCCAACGCGGCGGCGCGAACTGGTTCAGTAGCTCTATGGAAACGAGAAATTCCCCAGCTACCGGACCTCGCGCCGCCGCGTTGCGCATTCCCGGGGACCTGTGGATCGCTGGTGAGATGTTCACCCGCAACGAGCTGCACGCCATGGCCCACAACGGCCTGCTGATCGAGGTCCTCGGTGATTATTTTTTGCCCAGCAGCATCCGAGTCAACGCGTCGGTGCGGGCACGGATTGCAGGTTTCGCCTGTGGCCGCGAGCTGGCCCGCGATGCGGTGCTAGCTCGCCAAACTGCAGCCTGGATCCATGGGCTCTTGCCGTCAGTGTCCACATTGTGCATCTACACCAAGAGCTACCATCGGCCGTTCTACCCCGGGCACGGGCTGAGGGCGGAATTCGCCCAAATGCAGGTGCCGGATACGGACATGGTGTTCCGCAGCCGCATCAGGGTGACCACCGCATTGCGCAGCGCCTGCGACTGCGCGAAATACGATCCATTGCCCATTGCCAGCCGCGTTCTGGGCACAGTCGCGGCGCTGGCAGATCCCTACCTGACTTTGGACGCCATCAAACAAGCCCTGGCATCTGAGGTTCCCTCACCCGAGCGCTCCCGAGCCCTGCGCCTGGTCCAGTCCTTCTCCGATACGGCGCAAGCGGCCTAGGTTGCCGCCGCGGGGTGCACCGCGCTATTAGCGGCGGGACCCTGCGGTGGTGCGGTAGACATCGTAGACGCCATCGATGCGGCGTACTTGGTTCAGCACGTGGCTCAGGAACTTGGGATCGCCCATTTCGAAGGAGAAACGGGAGATTGCCACACGGTCCTTGCTTGTCTGCACACTGGCCGAAAGGATGTTCAAGTGGCTTTCGGAGAGTATCCGGGTGACGTCGGAGAGCAGCGACTTGCGGTCCAATGCTTCGACCTGGATCTCCACCAGGAACACGCCATGGTGCTTGGTGGCCCACGTGACATTGACCAGTCGATCCGGCTGCTCGGCGAGCTGCGTCAGATTCAGGCAGTCGGTGCGGTGCACCGAGACTCCGGCGCCACGGGTTACGAAACCCTGGATTTCATCTGGCGGCACCGGGGTGCAGCAACGCGCCAGCTTCACCAGCACATCCCCCAGGCCCTCGACGATCACGCCGGCGTCGTTGCCCGTAGCCGGGCTGGGAGCCATTGGGCGGACTACCGCTTCCTCATCGACCTGTTCGGCTTCTGGAGGGCCAATCAGGGCCGTTAAATGCTCAATGACGTTCTGTGCACTGGTATGGCCGTCGCCCACGGACTGGTACAGGGCCGAAATGTCCGTGTGGTGCAGTTCGTTGGCTACCGCCGTGAGCAGGTCGTGAGTCATCAATTTCTGCAATGGCAGCTGGTTGCGACGCAGTTCCTTGGTCAGCAGCTCCTTGCCCTTTTCGATGGCCTCCTCGCGGCGTTCCTTGGAGAAGTAACCGCGGATCTTTGCCTTGGCACGAGGCGAGCGGACAAAGTTCTGCCAATCCTGGGATGGGCCAGCGCCTTCGGCCTTCGAGGTGAAGACCTCCACCACATCGCCCTGCTTGAGCTCGGTATGCAGTGGGACGAGCTTGCCATTGACGCGGGAGCCGATGGTGCGGTGGCCGACGTCGGTGTGGATCGAGTAGGCGAAATCCACCGGTGTGGCACCAACCGGCAAAGACATGATGTCGCCCTTGGGGGTGAACACATAGACTTCAGCGGAGCTGATCGTGTAGCGAAGGCCGTCCAGGAACTCTTCGGAGTCGGCGGTATCCGCCTGCCACTCCATCAAGGAACGCAGCCAATCCATATTCTGTTCCGGCGAAAGCATGGAGTTATCGGTCTGCCCATGCTTGTACTGGAAGTGCGCTGCTACACCGTATTCGGCGCGTACGTGCATATCGTGGGTGCGGATCTGGATCTCTACCGGCTTGCCTTCAGGACCCATCACCGTGGTGTGCAGCGACTGGTAGAGGTTCAGCTTCGGGATCGCAATATAGTCCTTGAAGCGGTTAGGCAGTGGATTCCACTCCGCATGCACGACGCCCAGGGCGCCGTAGCAGTCCTTGACGGTATCCACCAGGATGCGCACGCCCATGAGGTCATGGATATCGTCGAAGTCCTTGCCTCGCACGATCATCTTCTGGTAGATCGAGTAGTAGTGCTTGGGCCGGCCGGACACCGAGGCATGGATGGCGACATCGCCGAGATCGCCCGAAAGGGTCTGGCGGATCGAGGAGAGGTACTTTTCACGTTCCGGAGTGCGATCGCCCACCATGCGGACGATCTCCTGGTAGACCTTCGGGTGCAAGGCAGCGAAGGACAGGTCCTCCAGCTCCCACTTGACGGTGTTCATGCCCAGACGGTGTGCCAACGGTGCGAAGATCTCCAGGGTTTCCTTCGCCTTGCGCGAGGAAGATTCCGGGGATACGTAGCGCCAGGTACGGGCATTGTGCAGGCGGTCGGCCAGCTTGATCAGCAGCACGCGGATGTCGCGGGACATGGCCACGACCATTTTGCGCACGGTCTCTGCCGGGGCCGCATCGCCATAGGTGACCTTGTCCAGCTTGGTCACGCCATCGACCAGCATGGCGATTTCCTCGGAGAATTCCTTCTTAACCGACTCCAGGGAGTAATCGGTGTCTTCAACGGTGTCGTGCAGCAAGGCGGCGGCAAGAATCGAGCCGGTCATCCCCATCTCCGCCAGGATCGTGGCGACGGCGACCGGGTGCGTTATGTACGGGTCGCCGCTCTTGCGCTTCTGGCCTTCATGGTACTTTTCGGCGACCTCGTAGGCGTGTACCAGCAGGTCCAGATCCGCCTTCGGATGCTTGGACTTGACCGTGCGCAATAGCGGTTCAAGGGTCGGCGATGTGCTCGGGGTGCTCCCCCGGCCAGCAAAGCGCACCAAACGAGAGATAGAGCGTCGTTTCGAATTGTTCAGGTTAGGCGTATTCGCCATGCCCCGCTCCTTCCCGTTGCCGTTGGATTCTTTCCCGAGCCTGCGTGAAGCCCGACGGAATCCAACGGTAGTTCCGGGCCACCAGATCACTGGTAGCCGTGCACTGAAAAAACACCTTCTTTAGTTCAAACGTTATAGCACGTTCGGGCGGTGACAACTAATTACGCATCTTCCCGCTTAAGCGAATTGGTGCCCCCAGCAAATGCTGGGAGCACCAAATTCAGATCTTCGGATCGGTTTAGGCAGCAGCCATCTTCTTATCGTGCGCTACCACGTCGTCGTCCTTGTGGCGGAGCCAATGGAACATTGGCGCCTGCACGAACAAGGTCGACAGGGCCGAGACGATGATACCGACGAACAGCGCCAAGGACAGGTCCTTGAGCGTACCGGCACCCAGCAGGTAGGAACCGATGAATAGGATCGCGGCCACTGGAAGCACGGCAACGACCGAGGTGTTGATCGAGCGAACCAGGGTCTGGTTCACAGCGAGGTTCACCAGCTGCTCGAAGGTGCGCTTGGACTGCTGGGTGTAGTCCTTGGTGTTTTCGCGGACCTTGTCGAAAACCACCACGGTGTCATACAGCGAGTAGCTCAGAATGGTCAGGAAGCCGATGATCGCGCTGGGCGTGATTTCGAAACCGGACAGCGAGTAGATGCCCGCAGTCACGATCACCACGGTAATCAGTCCGACGATCGCTGCCAGCGACATCTTCCAGGTTCGGAAGTAGGCAGCCATCAGCAAGCCAACCAGGACCACGAAGACTACCAAGCCAACCAGTGCCTGGCGCGAAACGTCTTCACCCCAGGTTGGGCCGATGAAGTTACTGGTAACTTCATCGCTGGAGACGCCGTAGTTCTCGGCGAGCTGGCCGGCGATGGCCAAGGTCTGGTCATCGCTCAAACGCTCAGTCTGCACGCGCATGGTGCCCGGAGCAATGTTAGTGACCGTTGCCTCGGAACCCGAAGCCACCGAGCTAACAGTTTTTTCACCAATCGAGATATCAGTGTTCTGCACATCCGAAACGGTGAATTCAGAACCACCGCGGAAGTCGATGCCCAGGTTGAAGCCGCCCTTGACCACTGGAAGCAGGATCGACAGCATCACCAGAATACCGGCGATCAGGAACCACAACCGGTACTTGGAGGTGAACGGGTAGGAACGCTTGCCGGTGTAGAGCTCGTTGCCCCAAGTGACTAGCTTATTCATTGTTCTCCTCCTGGGCCTTGGCCTGCGTGCTGGCTGGCTGTTCGGCCTGTGCACGGCGACGCTCGGCAATCGTCATGCGCTTGGCGGCCTCAGCCGAGGCCTTCGCATTCTTCTTGCCGCGGTTTGCCACAACGTTTTCATCGAAGCGGCGAACCTTGCCTGCACCTTGGTACAGCGGCTTGACGCCAAGCAACGATGGATCCATGCCCGAGAGCGGGTGGCCGTTGGCGAAGAACTTGGTGCGTGCCAGCAGGACCAAGGTTGGATGGGTCAGTCCGTACACGACCACGAGGTCAACGATTGCGGTCAGGCCCAAGGTGAAGGCGAAGCCTCGCACGTTGCCCACGGCAACGATGTAGAGCACTACTGCAGCCAACACGTTCACGGCCTTGGAAGCCAGAATGGTGCGCTTGGCACGCTTCCAGCCGATATCCACGGCGCTTGCCAATGGCCGGCCTTCGCGCAGCTCATCTCGAACACGCTCGAAGTACACGATGAACGAGTCCGCGATCAGGCCGATCGCCACGATCAAGCCAGCCACGCCCGCCAGCGACAGGCGGTAGTTCATGCCCCAGCCAAGCAGGACCAGGCAGAGGTAGGTCAGCACACCGGCGACGAGCAGCGAAGCGATGGTCACCAAGCCCAGGGCGCGGTACTGGAACAGCGAGTAGACGAATACCAGGACCAGGCCGATAACACCGGCAATGAGGCCCGCGGTCAGCTGGTCAGCACCCAGCGTTGCAGAAACCTGGCGCTCTGACTGGATGTCGAAGCTGATTGGCAGTGCGCCGTACTTCAGCTGCTCGGCCAGCGCCTGCGAGGTGTCCTGGGTGAAGCCACCGGAAATCTGCGGACGGCCATCGGAGATCACCGCATTGGTGGTTGGCGCCGAAATGGTTTCGCCATCAAGCACGATGGAGAACTGGTTCTGCGAACCCTGCAGGGCAATCAGACGCTGCGTGGTATCGGCGAAGATCTTGGTGCCCTCGGCATCGAATTCGATGACGACGACCCATTCGCCGGTGACCGAACCATTGACGCCGCGAGCGAGCTGCGCATATGCGTCCTTGATCTTGTCGCCGGAGATTTCCTGTGGGCCAAGGATGTACTTGACGCCCATGTCGGTATCGCAGGAGATCATTGGCTTGGCCGGGTCCGCAGCGTCGCCGCCACGGTCCTTGAGCTCGGTTTCGCAGTCGTAGCCTTCAAACTCCTGGAAGAGCTCTGCGGTGATCCAGTTGGTGTCCGATGGGTTCTCTGGCTTGCCCTCGGGCTTTGGCAGGTCTTCCTTGGGAGTGCGATCTTCCTCAGGAGTGGCTGCGTAGCTGCCGGTGATCAGCACCGGGCGGAACTCCATGTTGGCCGAGGCCTGGATCAAATCGCGAGTGGTCTGGTCCGGGGTGCCGGGCATCGAGACCACAACGTTGCGACCGGACTGGGTGGTGATTTCCGATTCGGTAACACCGGAACCGTCCACACGCTGGCGGATGATCTCCACAGCTTGGTCCAGTTGTTCTTGGTTGATTGCTTCGTCGCCCTGGACCCGAGGGGCCAGGATCATCTCGGTACCGCCTTCGAGGTCGAGGGCGAGCTTCGGTCCCCATCCGGTTTTACCGTTCGCTGCACCGGCTACCAACACGCCGGTTGCGATGATGAAGACGATCAGCAACCATAGCAACGCTTTGCGCGCCTGCTTAACAGGTCTGATTGATGACATCTATTGTGCTTTCTGGTTTGGGTGGCTTAGCCTTCAGGCCACCGCTATGCTGCCCGGGACTTAGGCGTTGCGCTCGTCCTTGCCCTCATCGTTCAGGCGACGCAGGGACTCTTCCGGGGTTTCGGTGGTGCTGGTGGATTCTGCAGCGCCGTCGGCCACGGCCGGGGTTGCTGCATCCTTGTCCAGGAAGGTGGCAATGGCCTGGCGGTGCAGGTTCAGCACTACGCCCGGTGCGACCTCGACCTGGACGCGATCCTCTGCGTCAACGCCGACGACGGTGCCGAAGATACCCGAGTTGGTCATCACCTTGGCGCCTGGCACGGTGTTGTTCTTCAGCTTCTCCTGCTGGGCGGACTGCTTCTTGCGGCCACGGAACATCATGAAGATCAGCACTGCGAACAGCGCGACCATCAGGATCAGCGAAGGGTTGAAGCCGCCACCAGCGGCCTGAGCGATTACGAGGGGATTCACGTATTTACCTGCTAACGAATTGTTGCGATTTGATCTGAAGTTCTGGGATGCTGTTGCGGCTATTTCTGGCGTAATACAGCAAAGACGCCCCACCTCGCCCCGAAACGGGCATAGGTCGGGCGTCTTTAGTCTAATGCGTCACGGTGAACCGGCAGACCATTTACGCGGGCAGTGAAGTAATGCTTGCCTAATCCTCATCGTTTTCATAGCTTTGCGCACTGGCGAAGATGGCATCCTTTGGCATCGCCAAGCCCAAATGCGCCCAGGCTCCGGGCATGGCAATACGACCGCGCGGGGTCCGGCCCATCAGCCCTTCACGCACCAGGTATGGCTCTGCGACAGTTTCGACGGTTTCGGTTTCTTCACCCACGGCGATGGCCAGGGTCGATAGCCCCACCGGTCCCCCGCCGAATTTGGTGCACAAGGCTTCGAGCACACCCCGGTCCAGGCGATCAAGGCCACGTGCATCGACCTCGTACATGTCCAAGGCGGCCTCGGCCGCTTGGGCATCGATCTCTTCGAGCTTATGCACCAGCGCCCAGTCACGCACGCGGCGCAGCAGGCGGTTGGCGATACGGGGCGTACCGCGGGAGCGTCCGGCGATCTCGGTGAACGCGGCCGAAGTGACGCTCAGATCAAGCATCATGGCCGAACGGCGCAAAACCAGTTCAAGCTCCTTGACCGCGTAGAACTCCAGATGGCCAGTGAAGCCGAAGCGGTCACGCAACGGGCCGGGCAATAGTCCGGCGCGCGTGGTTGCGCCAACGAGAGTGAAGGGCGGAAGCTCCAGTGGAATGGCCGTGGCGCCGGCGCCCTTTCCGACGATGATATCTACGCGGAAGTCTTCCATGGCCATGTAGAGCATTTCCTCGGCCGGCCGGGACATGCGGTGGATTTCATCGAGGAACAGCACCTCGCCTTCGGTCAGCGAGGAGAGGATCGCGGCCAAGTCACCGGCGTGCTGGATCGCTGGGCCGGAGGAAATGCGCAATGGCGCGTTCATCTCGGCGGCGATAATCATCGACAAGGTGGTCTTGCCCAGGCCCGGCGGGCCAGAAAGCAGAACGTGGTCCGCGGTGCGTTCGCGGATTTTCGCTGCTTCAAGTACCAGCGAGAGCTGCTGGCGCACTCGGGACTGGCCCACGAAGTCGTCGAGGTTCCGCGGGCGCAGGGCCGCTTCGATTACCCGTTCCTCGGGTTCGCTGCCGGCGTTCGTGAGCCCGGTGGAGTCATTCATGATCAGTTGATCCTCTCGCAGACCGCTTAGGCGCGGGTTCCGCTGGACATGCTGCGCAGTGCAGCACGCAAGATTTCTGCGACGTTGCCGGTGGCAACGACATCTGGATCAGCCTTGGACAGCGATTTCAGGGTGCTGGTTGCATCCTTTTCGCTCCAGCCCAGGCCGGTCAGCGCCTCGATCACCTGCGGTTCCCAGACGCTCGCGTTGCCGCCGCCGGAAACCGGAGCCACTGGCGCGCCAGTCGGGATCAGCTTGCCGTTCAGTTCCAGCACGATGCGGCTCGCGCCCTTGGGGCCAATGCCCGATACCTTGGTGAAAGCGGCGGTGTCCTTGGTGTTCGCCGCGATGCGGACTTCCTCCGGAGAGTGCACCGCCAAGATGGCCAAGCCGGTGCGCGGTCCGATGCCCGATACGGAAACCAGGACCTCGAAGACATCGCGTTCCTCAGCGGTGGCGAAGCCGAAGAGGGTCATCGAATCCTCGCGGACCACCATGGAGGTGAATACCGTAGCCTCGCGTCCTGCCTGCAGGGTGGACAGCGTCCCGGGGGTGGCATTGACCAGCATCCCGAAGCCGTTAACGTCAATTACCGCGGTATTCAGGGCTACCGCCTGCACGGTGCCGGTCAATGAGCTGATCATGCCACTCCTTGGGATATATGTTCGATCGAACCCAGTTTATCGAAGATACCTACGAATATCGATCCGCCGCGTTCCCCGGTGGGTCGAGGCCGCTGCCGTGCTGGCCGGCTAGCGGCGCACTGCACGGCGCTTGGCCGACGCCTCAGCGGCAATCCACGCCTGCTGCGCACCGGTCAGCTGCGACGAACCACCGGCATTAGCCGCGGAGGCCGAGGCATTCGAGCCGGTGGCCGCACCGCGCCAGCCGTGGGTAATCGCCAAGGCCACCGCATCAGCGGCGTCGGCAGGCTTAGGCGGTTCATCGAGCCGGCAGATCTTGGCAACCATCTTGCCGATCGCCGCCTTGGTGGCCTGTCCCGAACCGGTAACCGCCGCCTTGACCTCGGTCGGCGTGTGCAGGGCCACGGGTATTCCGCGTCGCGCTGCCGCGGTGATGACAACGCCGGTGACCTGCGCGGTGCCGATGACCGTGGAGACGTTCGCCGATGCGAACACGCGTTCCAAGGCGAGCACATCGGGCTGATGCAGATCCAGCCATTCGTCGATGGCGTTGGCGATCTTCAAGAGCCGGGCATCGAGCGGAGTGCCCGGAGGGGTGCCGGCGACGGTGACGTCGACCAGCGAAACTTGCCTGTTTGCGGCGACGTCGACCACGGCAAGACCGCAACGGGTCAGGCCGGGATCGACGCCAACAACACGTAAGGCCAAGCCTTACTGCTCTTCGTCCAGCGCGGCGCGAACCTCGTCGGACAGATCAGCGTTGGTGTAGATGCCCTGGACATCATCCAGTTCTTCCAGCGCGTCGTAGAGCTTGAGGAACTTGCGAGCTCCTTCAACGTCCAGGTCGACCTTCATCGATGGAATGAATTCCATTTCGTCGGACTCGTAGGCGATGTCCGCTTCATCCAGCGCAGCGGCCACAGCGCGCAGGTCCGAAGGGTCGCAGACGATGGCGAAGTTCTCGTCCTCGTCCATGATCTCGTCGGCACCGGCGTCCAGCACGACCATCAGCAGGTCGTCTTCGGTCAGCTCGCCCTTGGGCAGGCGGACAACGCCCTGGCGGTTGAACAGGTAGGCGACCGAACCCGGGTCGGCGATGGTGCCGCCGTTGCGGGTGATGCCCACGCGCACCTCGGAGGCTGCACGGTTCTTGTTGTCGGTCAGGCACTCGATCAGCAGGGCCGAGCCCTGCGGGCCGCGTGCTTCATAGATGATCTCGGTGTAGTCGACGACCTCGCCGGTCAGGCCTGCGCCGCGCTTGACGGCGCGGTCGATGTTGTTGATCGGCACGGAGTTCTTCTTGGCCTTGCTGACAGCAAGTTCCAGTGCCGGGTTGCCGGCCATGTCGGCGCCGCCGGCACGGGCGGCAACTTCAATGCCCTTGATGAATTTTGCGAAGGCCTTGGCGCGCTTGGCGTCGATCGCGGCCTTCTTGTGCTTGGTAGTTGCCCATTTGGAGTGGCCTGACATGCTTTAAGCGTCTCCTCGCGTGAGATTGATGAAAAATTGGTGGATAGCGGTGCTGCCGGTGACTTCCGGGTGAAAGCTGGTTGCCAACAATTTTCCCTGGCGTACTGCAACAATTCTACCCTGTTCGTGATCCGTCCCCGCTTGAACGGTGCTGATCACTTGCACGTCCGGGCCAATTTGCACGGCTTCCGGTGCGCGGATGAACACCGCTTCGAGATTTTGCCCGTTGAAGTCCAGCTGGTGCTCGAATGAGTCGATCTGGCGCCCGAACGCGTTGCGCTTGACCGTCATGTCGATGCCGCCGAAGCTTTGCTGTACCGCGCCATCTCGCGAGATTGCAGGGTTCTCGATGCGATCGGCCAGCATGATCATTCCGGCGCAGGAGCCGTAGGCTGGCATGCCTGCTGCGATGCGCTCCTTGATGGGACCAGCTAGCCCGTAGTTGCGGGACAGCCGGTCAATCACCGAGGACTCGCCGCCGGGAATCACCAGCGCGTCAACCTGCTCCAAATCGACGACGGTGCGCACCATGTGCGTGCGCTGCCCGAGCCGTTCCAAAGAGGCCAGATGTTCGCGGAAATCCCCTTGCAGAGCGAGGACGCCTATTTTCGGCATGGTTCTAACCTTCATGGTGTTCAGTGGTTGGCAGCACGAAAAATGCGCCGAAATAACGTTAAACCCAGAGACGCCGTGCGCCTGTTTTGTTTCCCGGTGTGTCGCGGATTCTTCGACGCCGCCTCCCGGCAAGTGGTGGAACTTGGTAGGTTCAAGGACATGATTGCTGATATTTCTTCCCTCGAACTTGCCGGTGGCGTGAGCATGCCCTCGATCGGTTTGGGCACGTGGCCCATGCGTGGATACGAGGCGGCCGCAGCGGTGCTGTCCGCCCTCGACGTGGGCTACCGCCGCATTGATACAGCGGAGAACTACGAGAATGAGGACGCCGTGGGCAAGGCCCTGGCACAGAGCCGGCTTCATCGCGATGAAATTTTCGTAACCACCAAATTCAACAAGCAATGGCATTCGACCCAAGGCGTGCGCCAGGCGTTGGAGAACTCCCTGGACCGCTTGGGTCTTGAGTATGTGGATCTGTTCTTGATCCACTGGCCCAACCCCCCGCAGAACACCTATGTCGAAGCCTTCACTGAGCTGGGCAAACTAGTAGACGAGGGCAAGATCCGGGCTGCGGGAGTCTCGAACTTCAAGCCCTACCAGCTGCAGAACGTCCTGGATTCGGGGCTCGTGCCGGCGCTGAACCAGATCCAGGTTGATCCTGAACGGCAAAGCGTCGATTGGCAAGGTTTCAACACCGAGCATGGCGTTCGGACCGAATCCTATTCCCCGCTGGGACGCAAGAAATCTGGACTCCTTTCACATCCTGCCCTGGTCCGGATCGCCCAAGCGCATGGGAAGAGCAGCGCGCAGGTGACCTTGCGCTGGCATGTCCAGTCCGGGCGGGCAGCGGCACCGAAATCGGCAGACCAGCGGCGGCAGAGCGAGAACCTGGACATTTTCGACTTCCAGCTCACCCAGGCGGAAATGGCCGCCATCAATGCCATGGATACCGGTGCTGGCCCCTTCACCGATTCGGATGAGTTCGGGCACTGAATTCCCGCAATACCTGCATGCGGCAGAAACGGAGAACCCGAACATGCTTCACGGCTACCAGCGCCCAGATATCGAAGTGGCGGATTACTTCGACGAGCACGGTGCGCTGATCCCCTATGGCCAGCGCTGGGATGAGCAGCCTCCAGCGGAGAGCTATTCGCTGACCTCCCATGTGCAACGCTTTGCCCCGGTGCCGCAGGTAGCCCAGGCGTTGCTGGATTGCCTGCGCGAGCAGTTCGAGGTGCGTTGCTTCGAAGATCCCGGGCTGGCCAGGCAAATGCGGATTCAACCGGGCCATGTGGTGCGCTCTGTTCGCGTATTTCCGATGGATTCGCGCTGCGCGCCACTGGGCATGGTCTTCACCACGTTTCCCGCGGTGCACCTGGAGCTCGGCGCGTTGTACCGCGCGACATTTCCGCCGTGCGGCTGCGATGGATGCGACGAAGTTGTCCCAGAAATCCTTGAGGAACTCGAGATCCAGGTGAGTGCCGCCGCGTCCGGAGGATTCGGCGAGTTCCTGGATCGAGGCATGGACCGCCTCGTGCACTGTTTCGACGTTGACCGGACAGGATTCGGCGAGCAGTCCCGCGGCCTCGAAGACATATCGCCGGCACGGCTAGCCAGAGCACGCGCAATTCTTCCCTCAAGCCGCGTGTGGGCACCTTGGCCATTGCGCTAGGTCAGTCCAGCGTCCACTCTCGAAGTCCGTCGTCGAATGCGCCATAGGCATTCACTGTGGCCTCGCTGCGCTTCAAGGAGGCTTTTGCTTCATCTTCCCGTATGCATCCAGCAGCATCGAAGACTTGGCACCAGGCCACAGGTTCATTTGAGAGCTGGTGCGGTACCCACCGCAATTCGCTGACATCCCATTCGCCGGGCGCTCCCTGGGTAAACGTTGCCTTTACGCTGATGCCTTCGCGGTTGAGAATGGTTGGTGTGGCGTGTTTTGCCACGGAATTGCCCAAACCGTAGACGATCCAGGTTCCGTCGTGCTTCTCAATGGGCAATACCGAGTGGGTGTGGTGCATGTAGATGAAATCGAAGACACCGGACTCTGCCAAGGCTCGACCGAGCCTTTTCTGGGACGCTGTCGGTTCGGTGCTGTATTCAGCCCCATCGTGCACGGCAGCCACGACGATGTCCGCTCCCGCCTTGCGCGTTGCCTTGCCCCTGGCGATCAGTTGCTGCGCATCCACCCCGGTATCGACTTGCCAGTCAGCTTCTTCCGGCAAGCCATTGAGCGAATAGGTGCTGGTTACTACACCGAGCTTCACGCCTTCCATGTCCAGGATCGATGGCTTCTCGGATTCTTTTTCACTGCGGTAGGAGCCGGTCGCGAAAAGCCCATTCGCTTCCAGAGCGTCCAGCGTTCGCTCTACTCCGGCCGTCCCGGCATCTACCGTGTGATTGGTGGCAGTGGTGCATCCGTCGTAGCCAATAGCGCCGAGGTCGGCCAGGATTCGATCTGGGACCGTGAACCGCGGATACCCCGAATACGGAGGGACACCAATCGGTGTTTCCAGATTGCATAGCGCCACATCTGCGTCCTGGACATAGGGTGCCAGGCCCGCAAGCAAGGGGCTGAAATCGTAGTCGCCGCCGTTGCCCGTTTCCGCTCCAGCCGCTTGCTTCGCTTCATCCAATAGCTGCGGATGCAGCAGTACATCGCCGGTAACCATCAGCGATAGCTCTTCGGGTGCCGAAGGTGCGGCCGAGGCATCCGCTATGGCTGAACTCGGAGCCGGTTCCGGCGAGGCAGGAACGCTGGCCTGGACGGAAGGCTGCGGGGTTGCTGGTTCTGCGTGATCGCTTGGGACTGCAGAGCAACCGCCAATCAGCAATGCGGCCAGCAGCGTTGAGCTCAGCGGAAGAAATGCAGGCAGTGCACGTTGGGGCATGCATCGAGCCTAGCTCAGCTGGGCATCTGGGGTGTAAATGCAAGCTAAATCACGTTTTCCATGAAAACCTAGGCCTATGCAAAACCCGCTTCTGACTCCCAGTACCAGGCCCTACCAATGGCCAGCCTTCGACCAGCTCACCGCTGAGCATTACCTGGAGGCAGTCCGGCTCGGCGCAGCCGAACAGCGTGAGGAGCTGCAGCGCATCATCGACGATGCCCAGGCTCCCACTTTTGAGAACACTTTCTTGGCGCTGGAAGCCAGCGGGCAGACCCTGCGCCGTGCGCTCATGACGTATTTCTCGGTGATTTCCGCCCACGGCACCGAAGATCTGCGGGCGATTCAGTCGGAGATTTCTTCGATCTGGACTAGGCAAGAAGATGAGATTTACCTAAACCAAACCTTGTACTTGCGTCTACAAGCTTTGAATTATGAGGGTCTCCAGGGTGAAGATGCCCGTCTAGCCGAGCAAACACTGAAGAATTTCCAGTTGGCCGGCGCAGGCTTGGGCGACGCCGAAAAGGACCAGTTGAAGGCACTGAACGCCAAACTCGCTGAGCTTTCCACGCAGTTCGCTGACCTCGTCCTGGAAAATCAGAATGCCCACGCTGTGCACTTCGACGATGCTGAGGAACTCGCAGGTCTTTCCAGCCAAGCGATCGAGTCCGCTGCGCAAGCCGCCAAGCAAGCAGGCCACGCATCGGGATACTTGCTGACGCTGGTTTCGCCTACCCAGCAACCGGTCCTGGAGTCGCTCGCGTCAAGCCAGTCCCGCCGCAAGGTGTTCAATGCCTCGATCAGCCGTGGCACCGAGGAAAACGCGACCATCCATGTGGCCGCCGAAATGGCACAGCTTCGCGCTGAACGCGCCGCTCTGCTCGGATTCGCCAACCATGCAGAAACCGTGCTCGACCAGGCCACTGCACCTTCCACCGCTGCGGTGGAAGAACGGCTGGCCGAGCTAACCAAGGCCGCCACCGCAAATGCCCGCCAGGAAGCCCAGGTGCTGGGCAAGATCGCCGGTGCCGAAATCAACGCGTGGGATTGGAAATACTTCTCCAACCAGGTCTTGCGTGAGGAGTACTCGGTGGATTCCGAGGCACTGCGCAACTACTTCGAATTAGACCGGGTCCTGGTCGATGGGGTCTTCGCGACCGCTACCAAGCTGTTTGGCATTACCTTCAGCGAGCGGTTCGACCTTCCCGCCTACCACCAGGATGTTCGCGTCTTCGAAGTTTTCGACGCCGATGGCAAGCCGCTGGCGCTCTACACCGGCGACTACCTGACCAGGAATACCAAGAAGGGCGGTGCATGGATGACCAGCCTGCGCGATGCCGCTTCGTTCCTGGACGAGCGGCCAATCGTCACCAACACCTTGAACATCACCCCGTCTGCGCCGGGTGATCCGGTTCTGCTGTCCATGGATGAGGCAAATACGCTGTTTCACGAGTTCGGCCATGCGCTGCACGGGATGTTCTCCAGCGGAAAGTACGCTTCGCTTTCTGGCACCTCGGTCCCCCGCGATTTCGTGGAGTTCCCATCGCAGGTCAACGAGATGTGGATGCTCCACGAGGATGTCGTATCCGGTTATGCTATCCACCACCAGAGCGGCGAAGTATTGGACGATGCGCTGATCGAGAAGATCCGCGCGGCTTCGCTATGGGGCCAGGGTTTTGCAACCACTGAGTACCTTGCCGCCAGTGTCCTTGATTGGGCCTGGCACACCATCAGCGCCGGGACTGTTATCGAGGATCCGCTGCAGTTCGAACAGGACGTGCTTCAGGGCGCCGGCTTCGACTCCGCAATGATTCCGCCTCGCTACCGCACCGGTTATTTCCAGCACATTTTCGCCAATGGATACTCCGCTGGCTACTACTCCTACATCTGGAGTGAGGTGCTCGATGCCGACACTGTGCAGTGGTTCGAGGAAAATGGGGGCTTAATGCGCGAAAATGGTAATCGGTTCCGTGAGGAACTGCTTTCGCGCGGAAATACGCGCGATCCCCTTGAGTCCTACGAATTATTCCGCGGCCGCACCGCATTGGTTGAACCGTTGTTGCGCCGTCGAGGATTGGTGAACGCAGAATAATGACCACTATTGCCTCCGCACAGGAAGCACTAAGCCACTGGCATCAGGCACTTGCAGTCGCCACCGGCGGCAAGATCTTTACCACCCACGGATGCTCATGGGCATGGCAGCCAGTACGCAAGCGGCTGATCCTGCTGTTCCCCGAACAGCCAGAACAGGCGGGCCTGCGTCCGGCGCTAGCCGAAGGCCATCGGCTCGGCGCCCGGCGTGTGGAAGCTTGGGTTAACTCAGGCGCCCACGCGGATGAGCTGAGGGCGACCGGTTTCTCCGATAATGCCCAGGTTTCCTGGCATGCTGGCCCATTGGCCATTCCAATGGATCGTTGGACCGGCAAGATCCGTTTGGGCAATAACGTGCCTGAGGCCACGGGAGCTGATGCGGCCGAGCTGAATGTGACGAACCTTTGGCGCGAGACCAGCACCCAGCTCTCCAGCGGGCATCCGGCATTGCGCCGCGTCGAGCATGCCTTGGCTCGTACCGACGAGGGAGAGATCGTGGGCCGGGGCTTTGCCCAGCAGGGCCCGAACGGCCAGCTCATGGTGCATTCCTTGGCCGTAGGCAAGGAACATCGCCGCCATGGCGTTGGCACTGCCTTGCTTCATGGCCTGTCGCGATCAATGATCAATCCGCTGTCGCCGCCAGACGATGAGGTACCGCAGGAGCTGCTCGCTGCCGCCACGCCGTCGAGCGCCGACTTCTTCAGCGCCAATGGGCTCAAGCTCCTTGGTCGTGGACGCCACATGATCTTGCGCTCCTGGAAGCAGTAGGGATCATCTAATACGGCAGGACCCCAACCGGCCCCGGGATTTCCCGTGGCCGGTTGAGTTCATTAAGGCTTGCTCACCGGTTTGGAAGAACTCGGTAGACAAGTCGAGCGAACGGCCCGGCCTGCCTTGCTTCAGCCAGTTCCAATCGATCGCTGCCAATTCTTCGCGGCAGCAAGGCGGCACCCGCTGGCAGCGCTGCTGGAGCAATGGTCAATGCCAAGGAATCGAGCGCATCGATGTCCAGGAATTGCCCAAGAAGCTCCCCTCCGCCGAGCACCCAGATGTTCTTCTCCCCCGCGGTCTCGCGGATTTCGGGCAAGAACTCATTGACCGGGCCATTGACCAGGCGCACGTCTGCACCATCAGGAATCGGCAAGTCCCGCGAGGTAAAGACGTAGGTGGTGATCCCCTGATAGTATTCCTGCCACTTCTGCGGGTTCTCGATGAACTGCTCATTCTCGATCAGCCACTTATAGGTATTCGCGCCTTCGATATGAACGCCGACGTTCTTGGGCAGCAGGTCCGGGTCGGGTTCGTGGGCCCCGGGCACGTCAAAGAGCCACTGCAGGCTGTGGTTCTCATCTGCCAGATAGCCGTTGAGGGTTACTGCCGCGTCGAAAATAATCTGGCTCATGGCATTTAGTTTGCCACAGGAATGCACCTACATACCAAGGTCCACGGGTGCGAATACCGGGTCTCTTCCGGTACGCATGACCCCGATGGTTCCCGGAGGAACTTCATGCCAGGTATTGCGGCTCCAGTGCAGTTCCAATGGCTCGGACACCACTAGTTGGGCGTTTTCCGGCAATCGGTCTTCCTGCCCGTCTTCGGTAAGCAGCATGGTCGGCCCGTCGGCGTGGTAGAGCGAGGGCGCGATTGAGTCTTCGGCGTCCGGACTAACCCAGGGCAACACGACCAGCTGATGGCCATCCGAGGCGCAGATGGTCGCGCGGAAGGGTTCTGCTATCGCATGCTCAGCGCGCGCCTGCTCCACCCGGGCTACCATGCGCGACAGGCCAGCTATCGGATCATCGGCAAGCCCGTAGCTCAATGCCGAATAGAAGCACACTTCGGTATCGGCGTTGCCCAGTATTCCCGGATAGCGCACCGGGTCCACGTCGAAGGTCGGTTCGCGCTTGAGCCTGTCGAAGTCCGGAATTGACCCGTTGTGCTGGAAAATCCAGCCCTTATCGACGAAAGGTTGGCAGTTCTGCTCGGTGATGGTCCCGCCCGGCGCCGCGCACACATGGGCCCGGATGCATTCTAAGGCGATCTGCGCCGCCAGGTGCCGCAGATTCTGGCTGTCCGAGGCCGGTCCGATCTGCCGGTACTGTCCGAGCATTCCCGAGTACCCTGCCCAGGCCATGCCGAGCCCGTCGCCGTTGGTCGGGAAGGCATGGTCCGCGAAGCCGGAGTCGAGCTCATCCAGGGGAAGGTAGAGCTGGCGGGCATGCAGCCTCTGGTCGATCAGCGAATGCGTGGGACGCACGAGAATATCGGCGATGGCGATCGGGGAACCCCGATAGGAAGCCAGCGGCACATGTCAGCTTCTTGTGGTCGGCGCGAATTCCGGGTTCCACCAACCTACGCCCGGCGGCATCCACCGACAATTCCGGCCTGGGCCGTTTGCATCGTGCCAGATTCCGCCGTTGCCAGACTCGATGGACATTGGCCGGTGTTCGGTACGTTCGCCGTGCATCCTGGCCTGGGCCGCCACAGCAGAATGGCCACTCGAAGGCCCATGCTGGCACTGGAGCACGGGTGGGCTGCGGACACGCTGAACTCAGACCCGGCCATCCTGTTCACGAAATAGTTCGCAGAGAATTAGCCGAACTGGATGCTTCCAGGAGTCCAATCGACAACCTTCGCCGTTGTGACCGAGTCATCCGCTCCGGGCACGAGCCGGAACGTGTCCCCCGATTTTAGCCTTGCAAGGTCAACACCTTGTTCGAGCTGAACTGAATGCACACTACTCGCGAGGGGATGATCAACGGTGTAAGTCCGGTTCCCGAGAGCGAAGACGGGCGCTTCCACCTGCACGATGGTGCCACGGCCGGCGATAGCGTTGGTTACTACGTTCTTAATGGATGCTACCTCTAAACCGCCCTCGGGAACTTGGAACGTAAGTTCCGTCCAATTCCAGCGATGAGGAATGCCCCCGTACGTAGTGGCAAGGAGCGAGAGATGCCGGAATTGACGGTCGGTGATCTCAACGACCGAAGGCATGACAAGTGCAGGAGACGTATGTGTTTGAAGCAGGGTCAGGTGACGGGCGACGGGAAGATAGATCGCCTCCAGTGCAGAGGGGAGGACAGCACCATGCGCTCTGAGAAGTGCGCTCCCTGCCTCAGTTTCCACGGACATGACGTCGCTCTCGCGAATGCCAAATAACTCCTCGAGCTCATCACAGACCGACTCCGGATTACGCCCATCGACGTTTCCCATTTGAACTTTCGCTTCTGCGTTATCTCCCGGTTTGAAACGCAGCTCTAAGTTCAGCGACCGCTCTGGCGTATCGAGAACCAGACGCAGCCAGCCCGTTTGTGAACCGACAGTTTGGGAGGTAACTTCCAGTGGCATCCTGAACCGGCGTTGCCCGTTGCTCTCTGTACACCGCAGATATAGCAAGGGGATGTTGGCATGACTTCTTTCGAAAATGGAGACTGTGGACTCCACCGCTTCCTCATGAGCGAATGGACCACCTGTGGTTGTTATCCGGACCCGCACGTCTTTGAACGCAGTACCCCACGCTTCCCAAGCCTGGACTGCGGCATGCTCGGGTGTCCCGGGAATCGTCAGGAACTCAACGTCCATGACGATCGGGTCAATTTTCGAGGCCTCGGGCGTGCGAGGCACAACGGATTCGTATTTCCAGCGGCAATCTCCAAGGTAAGTCATCCTGTGAAAGACCGCTGGATCGCCTTCGTGAGGCAGTGGTATTTCCTGATTGCTGGATACGGTGCGGGTGCCGTGCTCCATCCGATAGTTGTCGTGGATAGTGTTGCGGAGGGCATCGAGTGCGTCCTGTCGGGTCTCTATGGCATCAAGCATCTTCAACGGCTCTCCCCTTTCAACTGGCGAGGCAGCGAGCATGGCTTTCTGGCTAATGAACTGTTCCAACACCGCCTCACCGTAAGTAAACCGCTGCATAGTCTCGGGAAAGCGGTCTGCCAACCCCGAAATGAAGGCATCACCGGCCCACTGACAGGGGAATGCAACGCCCGCAGTGAGCTTGTCGAAGTCCGCGACTCGTTCCTCAGTAGGGGTCCACGGCGTGACCAGGTGATAGCGGATAATTGGCTTCCCACCGGGTCTGCCATGCTCCTCAAGGAATCGTTTCCAAGAGTTCTTGACCTGGCCGAATTGATTACTGGAAATCGACGTCGTGAAGCCTTTGACCTGCCAAATCTCAACTCCGTCGGGTAATGTGCGGAGGATGTCGATCCCGCCATCCCCCTGCGAAGGATTAATCTGCCGCGCGTCGACGAATTCGCGGCGCAGGAGGGTTGCAATAAGGGACTCGATCGAGTCGCCACTTCGCTGCTGAATCAGCGGCCAGTCATAGGTTGGCATGATCCAATACTACGAATTAATTCGAGCATCTGGCGATCCGCTCTCCAATTGATTTCCCTGGTCAAACTTCGGCGGCAGGCCACGGTACGCTTCTGGGTGGGAAGCGAAAGGCTACAAGCGACCAACGATCTAGGCAGATTCTTAGGTCGTGTAGGGGCCAGGCAAACCGATAGCGGGAGGTTGAACTCGAAGAATTCGTAGACTCACTCCATTCGCTGCCGAGCGGCCCCGTGAGACTAACAGGCCTAGCTGTTCCCACAGCAGCAATGTAGGCACCGACTAATCGAGGGGCCCATTCGGTTGCCGTGGCGCTGATCGGTTCAATGAACAGATCTTCAGCGGTTCCCAGCGATCCAATCGTAACTAGACAGATTGGTCTGGTGCCTTACCCAAATCTTTTGATGCCTTTCCCGACATGCGGTTATGGTTCAACAGGCATGTAAACAATCTTCAAAATCCAATCTATTCATGCGCATTTCGAGATTCACAAATCAATTTCGAGATTACATAAATGACTTCCATAATTATTGTGATCATTTCCCATAGACTTGATCCATGTCATCGACAATCACCGAAGCGAACTTTCCCGTGGAAGACCAACGGGCCCTATGGCGTAGACAGTCTGCGAGCTTACCTTCGCTCCATGGTGGGAAGCGCGCATGGCTAAAGCTTATTTTCGAGCTGGTATCACAAGTGCAAGCAGCGGGTGCGGATATCATGATGAATGCCCGTCCGAATATACCTGACACAGTATTCAAGGATTCCGAATCACGATCAGGAGCATCAGCCGTACGAGAGCCATTGACGTGGGGCGAGTACAGCAGATTCCTCAAGGCTGCAGGCCTCGTTCGAGCGGAAGACGCCAAACTAGTGCTCACCGGTGTCGGCCATGAGTATCTAATCACCGGTTCACCATCCGTTCTGGGTACGTCACTAGCAAGATGTTTCCGGCTACTCTCAGAATCACTGAATTTTATTGCAAGTTCACCAGAAACCGTGGAGGAAGTTGATGAATTCCTCAAAGCTGCTTACCACACCGACTGGAAAAGCCTTGGTGGCGTTCGTGCGCGCCTAGATTGGCTCGATGCCCTCGGTGCAATTGAGGCGACCGCGGGTCGACGGTGGATGATCACTTCTATTGGCCAAGAGATGTTGATGGCTTGTCGCTTGGTCACCCCGGAAGCACTTGAAATCGAAGCAGCTCCAGTTGAAACAATAGAGCCCGCGCCAATACAGATTAAAAACTTGCTGGCTGAACTGAGCGATGGAACTCGTTTGCAGTCGTCTCGGAGCACTTACAATATCTGGGTGCCGAGCCCGGCTACTCATTCAAACAAGGTGGAAAATCTACGTGTCATCGTGAATGCGTTGATCGATCCACTCAGTCGTTCCGAACTCCTCGGATTCATCGCCAACACATTCAGTCTTCGACGTTCCAGCGTGGACTCAATGTTGCCCTTCCTACGAGCTTCGGGACTCATCGTCGAGGTGGGTCTAGGTATATATCAAGCATCCCCTACGGCTCGTGCATGGCTCCAGTCAGGCAGCAACATTAACTTCATCCGGATTCTTCACGCCAATATGCGTTTCGTCGGTGAGATGATCCTTGCGGCGGAGGGCGGCGCGACTCGAGCCGATGTCTATGCTGAAGCAAAACGCCATGGTCTAAATGTGGATAAGTCCCGCTGGATCGCGGCATTCCTTATGGACACGGGGCTCATAGTGCCACCGAAATATGGCAGCCTGCGGACGACTCCCACAGGGGTAGCTCTTCTCGAAGAGCTACCCCTGGCAGAACCAGAAGTTCAGCCCGATTCTGATCCAGAAAATATCCCTGCATCAGACAACAAGTCAGCTTTCTGTTCTTCGAGCCTATCCGAGTCATTAGACGAACTTTCCCGCACGCCTATGGCGAAAGAACGAGGGGCTGGGAAGGCCTTTGAACGGGCAATCAGTGACGCCTTCACTCTCATGGGATTCGATGCCCGCGTACTTAGTGGTTCAGGCACCACAGACGTACTCGTAAAATGGCGAGACCACAAGGGTGCAAAACGTACCTCAATTGTCGAAGCCAAATCGCGTTCCAGCGGTAGCATCTCGCACACGGATGTCAGTGATGTTGCACTTGAATCACATAAAGTTCAACATCATGCTGATCACGTTGCGGTAATTGCCCCAGCGTTTGTCGGCGACACGATCAAGAATATGGCGCGGGCACGTAACTGGACTCTCATCGACGCATCAATGCTTGGAGCCATCGCGGACAAGGCGCTAGCGCTAGGTATCGGACCTGAATTATCGGGAGCGTTATTTGAGTCCAACGGCGGTGTCGACGCAACTATGAAGGCGATTGCCGACAAACAACGTGAGCTCGCAGTCCTCACATACGTGGTCGGGCAGCTTGCCGAAGAGGCAAAGGAATCAGGTGACCCGATCACGCCTCGCGACATATCTAGAGATGGCCGCCGAAGTGAAGTCAAGCCTTCGGTTAGTGAAGTTCTCTCGGCCCTTAGTACCTTGCAAGAACTCGCACCGGGTGCGGTCCGGAAGACAAACGAGAACAACGATCCCAAATTTTCTAGTTTCGAGCTTGGTAGCCCTCGCTCCTCGGCATTAGGTCTACGAGCAATCGCGGAAGCAATCGAAGCGCCACTTTGAGTAACGGTGCCATGGAAAACATATACGACAGATGAAGCGAACCCATCAGTTGGACTGTCCAAGTGACACCTCAGACATACCAGACGAAGGCTGGTCCATTCATAGAAACAGCAATTGGATGTCTCTCCGAGATGACTCGCAAAGTGTGGAACAAACGCCCACTCATTTTTGGATCGACACAGATCAAGACAGTGGACCTTGGTTGGCCTGAGGTTCCACGACACAGCGATGAATCTCGGACAATACACCTTGTTTCAGTCCAAAATGCGGAATGACCCACTCGATCTGCTCACATGAGATGGATGTTCAGCAGACGTTTATTGGCTCGGTGGGAGCGTTAGTATGTGACTGCTTGTCAAGATGCAACTGTAGACAACTTTATCGACGGATACGCCGTTTAGACTACGGTTTCCACCCGACTCACTGCTCTGGGAACGTCAAGCCCACGCCACCGGGAATTCGGTGGCGTGGGCCTGCAATGCTGGGAACGTCGGCGCTTACCAGCCGCGCTCCGAGAGGCGGTGCGGTACCGGCACATCGGCGACGTTGATGCCGACCATAGCTTCGCCCAGACCACGGGAGATCTTGGCCAGCTCGTCCGGGTTGTCGAAGAAGGTGGTTGCCTTCACGATGGCCTCGGCACGCTGGACCGGGTTGCCGGACTTGAAGATGCCCGAGCCGACGAAGACGCCGTCGGCGCCCAGCTGCATCATCATTGCAGCGTCGGCCGGGGTGGCGATGCCGCCAGCGGTGAACAGCACCACCGGCAGCTTTCCGGTCTGCGCGATTTCCTTGACCAGCTCATACGGTGCCTGCAGCTCCTTGGCAGCCACGTACAGTTCGTCTTCTGGCAATGCGGCCAGCTTCGCGATCTCAGCACGGATCTTGCGCATGTGCCCGGTGGCGTTCGAAACATCGCCGGTGCCGGCTTCGCCCTTCGAGCGGATCATCGCGGCACCTTCGTTGATGCGGCGCAGTGCTTCGCCCAAGTTGGTGGCACCGCAGACGAATGGCACGGTGAACGGCCACTTATCGATGTGGTTCTCGTAATCTGCTGGCGAAAGGACCTCGGACTCATCAATGTAGTCGACGCCGAGGGACTGCAGGATCTGCGCCTCGACAAAGTGGCCGATGCGCGCCTTGGCCATTACCGGGATGGAGACCTCGGCGATGATGCCGTCGATCATGTCCGGGTCGCTCATGCGCGAGACGCCACCCTGGGCACGGATGTCCGCAGGAACGCGCTCCAGAGCCATGACGGCCACGGCACCTGCATCTTCAGCGATGCGTGCCTGTTCTGGGGTGACTACATCCATGATGACGCCGCCCTTGAGCATTTCGGCCATGCCGCGCTTGACGCGGTCCGAACCGACGACGGAGTTCTGGTTGTTCGTAGACATGGTGAGGAGGGGTTCCTTTCGACACTGCGGTGACTCGTTTTTGCCCCAGAATTTCGGGGATATAAGCGAGGTGGTACGCCAGTAATCGTAGGATCGCTTTGCTTTATTACCTCGCGTGTTGCGTCATAATTGGCAGATAGTAGATTTATCCATCAGTTACGAGTTAGTGCGTAACATTGGCAATCTCTACTAAACAACTAGTCAGAGTGCTTTTTGCCGGTGAATATTTGGCGTGACGCTATTGCATCCGACACTTGATATTTTGCTGGCTGACCGTAGCCTTCAGGATTAGCTGCTTCAATGCGCGCCACTTCCTCAGACATAAATTGCACCAGCGGAACGTCGCCGTTGATATCTTCGGCTACGGAGCGCAATTGCTGCGCATATGCCAGCAATCGCGGAGTGAAGTGTTTGGTGTAGGAGGGGTCCGGGTCGCTGGCACGCTGATGGACGGATTCAAAATTTTTGGCAAGGTCCTCGATTGCCGGTTTAACTGACTCCATCACCTGCACCAATGCCCGGTCCGCCGCTTGCGAGATCGCAACTAGGCTCAATTGGTAGTGGTGCTCGGTGGCCACAGCCGCCGCGAGCCGTTCCAGCGGATCCAGGGTATCGAGCCAACCGCGCAGGAACCTGTCGCAGTTGGCATCATGCTCGTAGCTCAGGTCTTCGAGCAGCTGATCAATCATGCCGATTGAGTAGCGGGCTGCACCTTGGATGGCGAAACGCATTTCATGCTCGGATCCACTAATAATCCAGTCGCGGATTTCTTCGATGGTGCCGATTGGTTCAGGGGACCTGGGAATATTCAACGATGCTCATTTCAGGAAGAAGTTGCTCCAACATGCCGCAACAGTCTATTTGATCTTGCATTGCAGCAGGCCAACATCGTGGCTTTTGCATTAAATGACGTTGGGCCCGACAGAACATTTCCATTTTCTCTCGGGCCCAAGTACCAGCTATTGCCTAGTTCGGGGTTTCGCTGTCCCACGCTTCGGCAATGGCACTGCGAACCTCGGACAAGGTCTGCGGGATCGCCTTGGTCTGCGCGATGATCGGGAAGAAGTTCCCATCCCCGTTCCAGCGCGGCACGATGTGCTGATGCAGGTGCGCGGCGATGCCTGCTCCCCCGGCTTCGCCCTGGTTCATGCCCAGGTTGAAACCGGCGGGGTTGGAGACCTTGCGCAGCACGCGCATTGACTGCTGCGCCAGCGCTGCCATTTCTGCCGTTTCCTCCACCGTGATATCGGTGTAGTTGGGCACATGGCGGTACGGGCACACGAGCAGGTGGCCCGGGTTGTACGGGAACAGATTCAGGATCACGTAGCAGGTTTTGCCACGGTGCACGATCAGCGCTTCTTCGTCGGTACGCCCAGGACCGGCGCAGAATGGGCAACTGGCCTCATCCTTGACCTGGTCCTGCCCGCCCTTGATATAAGCCATCCGGTAGGGAGTCCACAGGCGCTGGAACGAATCCGGCACTCCGGCGAGTTCAAAGTCGTCGGTGACGGACCGGTCTGCTTGTTCCTGCATGCTTGGTGGACTCCCTATCCGAACTAGTTGTTGTTGTCGCGGCTCTTGATGGCTTCAACGATGCGGGCTACCGCATCGTCGACTGGAACCTGGTTCTCCTGGCTGCCATCGCGGAAGCGGAAGGACACGGCGTTTGCATCGGCATCTTCGCCGCCGGCGATGAGCACGAATGGAACCTTGTCCTTGGACGCGTTGCGGATCTTCTTCGGGAAGCGATCCGTCGAGTCATCCAGTTCCACGCGGACACCCTGCGCCTTGAGCTTGGCAACAACTTCACCGAGGTAGTCGTTGAAAGCCTCGGCCACTGGGATCGCGCGAACCTGTACCGGCGAGAGCCATGCGGGGAAGGCACCTGCGTAGTGCTCGGTGAGCACGCCCAGGAAGCGCTCGATGGAACCGAACTTCGCAGCGTGGATCATCACTGGTTCCTGGCGGGAACCGTCGGCAGCCTGGTACTCCAAACCGAAGCGCGCTGGCTGGTTGAAGTCGTACTGCACGGTGCCCATCTGCCAGGTACGGCCGATGGCATCCTTGGCCTGGACCGAGATCTTCGGACCGTAGAATGCGGCTCCGCCTGGGTCGGCAACCAGTTCGACGCCGGATTCGGTGGCGACGCGCTCCAGCACGGCGGTAGCTTCATCCCACTGCTCATCCGAGCCGATGAACTTGTCCGACTCCGGATCACGGGTGGACAGCTCCAGGTAGAAGTCGTCCATGCCGAAGTCGCGCAACAGCGAGAGCATGAAGTTCAGCAGGTGCTCAACCTCGGCCGGTGCCTGCTCCTTGGTGACGTAGGAGTGGCTGTCATCCTGGGAGAAACCTCGCACGCGGGTCAGGCCGTGGACCACGCCGGACTTCTCGTAGCGGTAGACGTGGCCGAATTCGAATAGGCGCAGCGGCAATTCACGGTATGAACGTCCGCGGCCGCGGAAGATCAGGTTGTGCATCGGGCAGTTCATGGCCTTCAGGCGGTATTCCTGGCCCTGCTTGGTGATGTTGCCATCTTCATCGCGCTCTTCATCGATGTGCAGCGCCGGGAACATGGTGTCCGCGTAGTACGGCAGGTGGCCCGAGGTGTGGAACAGCCCATCCTTGGAGATGTGCGGGGTGCCCACGTACTGGAAGCCTTCTTCGACGTGGCGGTCGCGCACGTAGTCTTCCATCTCGCGCTTGATGATGCCGCCCTTGGGGTGGAACACCGGCAGGCCCGAGCCCAGCTCATCGGGGAACGAGAACAGGTCCAGTTCGGCACCGAGCTTGCGGTGGTCGCGGCGCTCGGCTTCGGCCAGGCGCTCCTGGTAGGCCTTCAGGTCGTCCTTGGTTGGCCATGCGGTGCCGTAGATGCGCTGCAGCTGCTTGTTCTTCTCGCTGCCCAGCCAGTAGGCGGCAGCCGAGCGGGTCAGCGCGTAGGCGTTCTTGATCAGCTTGGTGTTCGGCAGGTGCGGGCCGCGGCACAGGTCCTTCCAGACGGTGTCGCCGGACTTGCGGTCCACGTTGTCGTAGATGGTGGTTTCGCCAGCGGCCACCTCAACGGTGACGCCTTCGCCGGAAGTGTCGGCGGAGTCGGCCTTGGCCAACAGCTCGCACTTGTATGGCTCGTTGGCCATTTCAGCCTTGGCTTCCTCCGGGGAAACTTCGCGGCGGACAAAGAGCTGGTTCTGGTTGATGATCTTCTGCATCATCTTTTCCAGCTGCTTCAAGTCTTCTGGGGTGAATGGGTCCTCGACATCGAAGTCGAAGTAGAAACCGTCGGTGATGTAGGGGCCGATTCCCAGCTTGGAGTCCGGGCGCAGCTGCTGCACTGCCTGGGCCATCACGTGGGCGGTCGAGTGGCGCAACACCTCCAATCCTTCTGGATCATTGATGGTTACGCGGGTGACAGTGGTTCCGGCTTCCAGTTCGCGGGCCAGGTCGCGCAATACGCCATCGACGTGCATGACAACCACGTCTTTATCGTTGGCAAAATGCTGCAGACCGGTCGTTCCCGCGTCCACCTGTACCTGCTCGCCGTCAATGGTGAGAGTCAGCTGCTCGCTCATGAGATCGGGTTCTACCTTTCAATCTGTGATGGCTTCATAGCTTGTGGCATACCTTGGCCACAGCCAGCCAGAATCCAGTTTAGTTCAGGACCCCACCTCAGCGTGCGTTTACCTCGGGTTTTACGAAGATTGATCGCCCTCTTGTGACTCGTTCAACAGCGAATCTGCGTTGAACAGGCTCATGACATGCCAGATTTCACGATCGCCCGCGGGCTGCGAACTGGTGACTTTGCCGTTTTTCAGATCCGCGCGGAAAGCCGGAATCACTTCTTCCATGCGGCGCATGAGTTCGTCGCATTCATCTTGGGTAAGCATCAGGTTGCTCGTTTGCATCTGCGCTTTAATCTCCCCGGACTCTTCGCCGCGATAGTGCCTTTCTGCATGCCGAAGCGTCGCTTGCAGGCGGCGTTGCTCGTCATGGACCACCTGGCTGAGGTAGGCATCCATAGCCGTCCCGGTCTGGTCCTCCGGGCGCTCTCCCACTTTGCCGGTCGTATAGCCGCGAGCCGCAGGTTTCCATACGCGGTCACGCCTATCGCGCGCCAGTTCCGGAACTTCAACGATCATGTCGGCTTTGGCCAGCTCACGCAGATGGAAACTGACCTTGTTCGCGGGTACGCCAAGAGCCTGCGCGAGGTCTGCCGCGCGTGCGGTTTCCATTGCCGAAAGCGCGTCAAGGATTTGCCGACGCAAGGGGTTTGCGATGGCCTTGAGCATGGGGGTGGTGAATGTGACCGGTGGCTCATGGTTGCTCATAAGCACAGCATAGCAATCCCACAAATAAAGTTGCGCAAATTCTATTGCGCAACTTTATTTGCGAATCTATAGTTGGTGCCATGACCAGCATCCAGGCCAACGATCCATCAGGCACCACAGCAATTATCACGGAGCCTTTGCCGCCTTTGCGCGTGCAGCGCAACTACCGGATGTGGCTGCTGGCGGACTCAACGGCTTTGCTGTCGGGCAGTATTTACGGGTTCATCTTTCCTTTGATCTTGCTGTCCGCTACGGGGTCCCCGGTTTTGGCCGGAACCCTGGCCGCAATGGGAATGGCAGCACGGGCGAGCGTAATTTTGGCCGGCGGAGCCATGGCGGATCGTACCGACAAGGCTCGGATGATTCTCATAGGAAGTTTCGCCGGTGCTGCAATCACGGCAGCCATGGCCCTGGGCAGCAGCGTCGGTTCACTGCCGGTTGCCTCCTTATGCCTTGCCCACATCCTTATGGAACTGCGCGGCGGGTACTTTGGGTCGACAACTAATGCCGCCCTAAAGGATCTTGTACACCCCAAACTGCTCGGCCGCGCGATGGCGGCGAATCAAGGCCGCGACTCGGTGCTGATGCTCGGCTCCGCTCCCCTGGGCGGCGTGCTTCTGGGATTAGGCGGTGGCATTGCCCTGCTCATCGTCAGTGTCCTGAATCTGATCGCTGCGGCCAGTGGATTTGCACTGCGTCGTCCATTGCGGGCAGCCAAGCTATCTGGGCAAGATTCCAATGGCACCAGCAATGATTCCGAAGAGGAAGTGGCCCACGGAATTCTGGCAGGCATGCACTGGTGCTTTTCCCGGCCACAGCTGCGCGCTCTGCTGATTTTGATTACGGTCGTCAACATCGGCGTCAACGGGCTGATGACAACGCTGATCTACGGACTTCAACAGCGTTCCGAAGAACCCTGGGTTATCGGGTTAACTTCTACCTTCATGGGCGCTGGAATGCTGCTCGGATCGTTGGTCGCAACGAAGCTCATCGATAAATTCCGCAGTGGTTTACTGACCTGCACCTGTCTCACCATTTTGGGTGTAGCCATGCTGCTCATCGGGTTTAATACGAACCTGCTCTGGATGGGGACCATGCTGATGATCAGCTTCCTCAGCGTTCCAGCTCTCAACGCTGCGGTGGGTGGATACTTCATGGCCTCCATTCCGAAGCAAATGTCTGGGCGCGCTAATTCCCTAATCACCTTTATGGCACTGGCCGCTTTGCCCTTATCTCCGCTGCTTACCGGATTTGGTCTGGAATCGGTCGGCATGGGACCAACGCTGATATTTTTCGGGGCATTCGTTTCCTTAGCAGCAGTCTTGGCCTGGCTCTCACCGCAGGTACGGCGCATACCCCGTCCTGAGCATTGGATGGCGGCATCGCCCGAACTCACCAGCGCATCCGCCCCTCAACAATCCCCCGCCCCAGCGGCCTCCACCGAATAGGAGTATCCAAAGTGAATTCCGATCCCACGTCGCCCAGCGATTTCCGGCTCAAGCGATCAGCCCGGAAGCGAATCTTCAGCAGCGAAAAAAGATACCGCCATGCTTCTGCATTGACGCACCAAGCCGACGATGCAATTGCCCAGGCGAGGTATCAAGCGCTGCGCAACGAGCAATGGATCTATCTATAAGGAGGCAGGAAAAGTCTTGGAAGATCCGCAAACCCATGGCTTTCATTTTCAACCCCTCCTACCCTAGTAATATGAACAAACCGGCCCCACCTGTCATCAGTGCCATTACCCTCGGAGTGCGCGATGTCGGTGCTTCCACGAAGTTCTACACCGAGGGCCTGGGGTTTGAGCTGGTCCAGCCAGCTCACCCGGAAATCGCTTTTGTCCGTGCCGGCTATGGCTTGATGCTCGCCCTCTGGGATGTGAAGCAGATGCCCAGCGAGTACGGCGACGTCGGGCACAGCCAGCTGGCGCCACCGATCTCACTGGGACACAACGTGCACTCTGACGCAGAAGTGGACCGACACTACCGGCGAGCGCTGGATGCGGGAGCGACTTCTGTCACCGAACCGACGGTGCAGCCGTGGGGCGGCAAGAGTGCCTGTGTGGCTGATCCGGATGGCTTCCGCTGGGATTTTGTGCACAACCCGTCATTTGTCGTCGACGCCGATGGGCATGTTTCCTCGGTTTGAGAATTATCAGTTTTCAGTGATCTTCCTTGATGGTTCCCGTTCAGGCCAGGGTTCATAGGTACTAATTTGCCCAGGCTCATCACTAGTGCCTGCAAAGCAGCAGGTCTTCGCTGCGAAATGGTCGATGGCGTCCTTAACGCTGAGGAATGGAATAGCCGGCGCCCCAAAGGGCTCTTCGTACCAAAGTTGGACGCATGCTCCGTTGCGTACTTCGATTTCTGCGTCCATGCCCTTGAAGAGGACTTTGGCTCCACGAATGAGCGCATCTTCGGCCTCCCAGGACGTATCTTCATCGAAGTAGATGAAGTCGTAGTCACGAATTCCTCTTTGCGGATCTTTGCCTTCGAGCACGTTCCAAACTGTTTGGGATAGTGCACCTGCAGTGAGCCACCAATCATCTGCGCTTACGCCCGTTCTCCCCTCACATCAGGTATCTCTCCTATTGGACCCGATGTATCTGTTAGGTAAACCCTGTCAGCGAACTAGCTCATCAGGCCCCTCTCTGGTCCAGGCCTTCAGCTTCCATCCGTTTGGCAAGTTCCCCGACACTTTCGATCTTGCGTGCTCCCTCGCCGAGGTTTGGCCGATAGCTTGGTTGCGGCCGGGTGAGCTCCGCGAGGTAGCCTGCAGCAGGCAGGGTCTCCGGCTGATGCAGGTCCCAGGCGTTCAGCGCTTGGAGGGAGATGCCGCGCGGTCCGGTACGGCGTGTGACCCCGTGGATGAGCAGCATGCGTGTGGAGAAGAGCAAGGGCGCTGTGCGCTGCTGCGTGTCATCGAAGAAGGTGGCGTCGATGCAGCCAGTCCCATCATCCACGGAAATGAAGACCACACGCTTGCCTCCGCGCATGGGAGGAGTCTGAGTGGCCACCCGTACCCCGGCGACCAGAACTTCGGTTCCGTTGCGCAGGTGCAGCAGCTCGGCTGCCTGCGTAATGGGCAGGTGCGCCAGCCGTTGGCGGTACGAGGTGATCAGATGCTCGCTGGCGTCCAGATGCATGAGGTCCAATTCGGTACGTACTACTTCCGCGGGATCCAGTGCTTTGCCGGTCTGGTCGATATATTCGATCTGCCCCAGATCCAGGGCAAGTTGTCCGGGTCCCGGCCGGTATTTGGCCGGAAGGGAGCTGTGCGCCATGGATTGCGTGTGGGCGATCGTGTCGGCACGGGAGGTCCCGGACAATAGGGAATCGAACACTCCGAGCGCTGCAAGGTTCTGGTAGGTGCGTCGCGAGAGTCCTGCGCGGGCGCGGACATCGGCGAGGTGCTCATAGGGCTGGCCTGCGACCAGGCGTTGCACTTCGCGTTCGCTCATCTGGTGGATGTCGCGGAAGGCCAGGCGGATTCCATAGCGCCCAGGGCGCAGCGAGCTGGGTGCGCGGGGCACCACAGGAACCTTCGCTGGAGCGGATTCGAATATTCGTTCGACTCGGTAGTGCCCGGTGGATCGGTTGATATCCAGCGGGAGGATGGGAACGCCCATTCTGCGTGCTTCGGAGACCAGCAGCCGCTTGGGGTACATGCCCGGGTCGTGCTCCCAGATCCCGGCAAGGAAAGCTTCGGGGTGGTGCGCCTTGAGCCAGGCCGAGTGGTAGGTAGGTACGGCAAAGGCAGCCCCGTGGGCCTTGCAGAAGCCGAAGGAGCCGAAGCCGGAGAGCACCTCCCAGACTTGGTCAATGGTTTCCTGGCTATAACCGCGTTTGGCCGCCTCGGCGCGCACATACTTCTCTACGGCTGGTTCCTTCTCCGGGTTGCCCAGCAGGCGCCGGTAGACATCGGCCATGCCCAATCCGCATCCGGTGAGCACATCAAGCATGCGCAGCACCTGTTCATGGAAGACGGTCACCCCGTGGGTTTCGGCGAGCGCCGGAATCAGATCCTCGTGCAGGTATTGGGCAGGGGCGAATCCGTGGCGGTGCTCCAGGTAGGGCTTGACCATATTCGACTGCATGGGACCCGGGCGGAACAGGGAAATATCGATGATCAGGTCGTTGAATTCGCGGGGCGCGAGCTTGCCGATCAGTTCGCGCTGCCCCGGGGATTCGATCTGGAAGCAGCCCAGCGTATGGGTGGAGCGGATCAATTCGAAAGTGGGTTCGTCATCCAGTGGCACCCTGGACAGGTCTATCGCTCCGGTAGCGGAGATATAGCTGTCGTCGGCGTGCCCTCCGGCGCGGGCGGCCGCTTGCTTATCCGGGTGCATGCGGGCGATCTCCTCGAGCGTGTAGGCGATGGCCGATTGCATGCGCACACCGAGCACGTCGAGCTTGATCAAGCCCATCAGGTCCATGTCGTGCTTGTCGAACTGGCTCATCTGCAGTCCGATGCCCGAGGGCTGGACCGGGGTGCGGTCCAGCAGGCTCGCGTCGGAGAGGATCACCCCGCAGGGGTGCATGGAGATATGGCGAGGCAGCCGGTCGAGGCGCTCGGTAGCGTCGATGAGGATATCGAGCTGGGTGTCATCGGTAATGCGTTCTGCCAATGCGGCCAGCTCCGGCTTCTCGGTGAGCGCTTCGCGGAAAGAGGATGCGGAGAAGCGCCAGAGTTGCTTCGCGATCTCATCTACCTGTTCCTGCTCTACCCCGAGGGCGGCTCCTGCATCACGGACCGCGCCGCGCGCACGGTAGGCGTTCTGCATGCTCATCAGGCTGACGCGCTCTTCCCCGAAGCTGGAGAAGATCTCGCGGTAGATCTCGTGGCGGCGTGCGGATTCCACGTCGATGTCGATATCCGGCAGGGTGGTGCGGGTATCGGAGAGGAAGCGTTCGAACACCAGGTCGTGGGCCAGCGGGTTCACCTGGCTGATGCCCAGCAGGTAGTTCACCAGCGAGGAAGCACCGGAGCCGCGGGCTGCCACGCGGATTCCCATGCCGGTGATCAGCTTGACGGTTTCGGCGACGGTCAGGAAATACCCGGCGAAGTCCAGCCGGTCGATCACCCCAAGTTCCAGAGCCAGCTGTCTTTCAATGAGGCTGGGATTGGCGTGCGGCAAGAGCCCAGGCACCGCTGCATGGACTCGCTCGGTGAGTTCTTGCATGGCCGGACGGTGCAGGCCGATGATCTTCGCTTCGGGGATCACCGGCTGCTTCCATCCAAGATCGGCTACCGGGTCCGCCGCTGCCCATTCGGCGAGCGCTTCAGTTTCCCGCAAAAGCTGCTGCGCCCAGCTCCTTTCTGTGGCTTGGCCGATCTCCTTGGCCAGCTGGCGCATCTGGGGCGGGGTTTTCAGCCACCCTTGGCCATTGGGTTGGCAGGAGTCCAGGTTCTTCAGGCTATGCAGGGCGCGCGCCGAGTCCAGGATGTCTGCGGTAACCGCTCCATCGGGGTCCACGTAGCGCACGGCGTTGGTGAGCACGGCCCTGATCCCCCGCTCCTGGGCGTAGCGCAGCAAGCGGGCTGCTTCACCGAGGCTGTAGCGCGATCCAGGGCTGGAGAGGTGCGTGGTGATTTCCACTCGCAGCATCTTTCCCAGCCGCTTCTTCCAGCTGGCAAGCAGTGCCCGGGCTTGGGCGTAGCTTCCCTTGAGGATTGCGCGGGCCACGTCTGATTCGCCGCCGAGCAGGATCATCAGGTTCCCGGCAGCACCCAGGTGTGCCAGCTGCTCGGTTTTCAGCCCCGGAACCCCGTGCGCAGTGCTGTGGGCGAGGGTGATGGCTCGGCACAGCGCCGCATACCCTGCGCCATTGCAGCGCCCACGGGCCAGCAGGACAATCCGCCCTTGGGTTTCTCCGTGGTTATCGAGCACGGCAAGGTTCACCCCGAGAATCGGGTGCAGCCCTTCTGCCATGCAGGCCGCCACATGCTTGACCGTTCCATAGAGCCCATCCCGGTCAGTCAGCGCGAGCATCTGGGCACCCTGCGCTTTGGCCGCTTGGGCCAGCCGCTTTGGGTGCGAGACTCCGTAGTGGGCGCTATAGGAAGAACTGACGTTCAGGTGGGTGAAGCTCATGGAGGTCCTTCGAATATATGTTCCCCTGCAGGGGAATTAGGCGCTGCGGGCCAGCGACTCATGCACACGCACCAGACGCCACCGTTCGGTTTGCGCATCAAAACTCACATCAACGCTGTGCACTTGCCGGGATCCGCGCACCGCGACCAGTTGCAGGCGCCACATCTCATAGTCGGCAATCCCCGCACCGGCTCCGCGAGGAATCCGCAGGTTTTCATCCCACCATTTGCGGCGTTCGAACCAGCGCTGAGGCTCGGCCACCAAGCGATAGTCCTGCCCTTGCCAGCTCACGCGCAACGGCATTCCATCAGCTGCACGAGTAACCTCGATCGACTCGGTGAACATCCCCACGTGTGCACTCCTTACTTAGTAGAACCATTCTATTCGAACACGTGTTCGAATGACAGTTACACTAGTCAGCGCGACCGACAGTTTGGGTTAGCCAAGTGCAGCGGATCTCAGCGCCGACGGACTGGTTGAATAAGCCCTGCGAAAGGCAGCGCTGAGCGCAAAGGGTGAAGAATATCCGACATCCCGGGCAATCTGCGACAGCGGTGCATCGCTGGCGAGCAGCGCATCATGAGCCAATCCCAGACGCAATTTGGTGAGGTACCCCATGGGTGCGGTGCCCATGGCCTGGCGGAAGGCTGGCGAAAAAGCCGAACGGGACATCGCAGCTGTTCTGGCCAGCCCCTCCACGCTCCACGCTCGAGCTGGTTGCGCCCACATCGCCCCCACCGCCACCCCAATGCCTGGCGCCGCCGAGCGAAGCGCCCTGGTTCCCGGCAAGTGCTGCAAGGCGCAGATCGCCAGAATGTCCAGCAGCCGGTCCAATACCACCTGCTGGGCGGGACCCGCACTTTCGGCTTCGGTCGCCAGCAGTTCAGCCCATCGCCACGCCGCGTCGTCATCGATAACTGCCAGATCGGTACCCTCGCAGACAAGATCAGCGACAGCGCTGGTCGTAGTGAAGGTGCCAACCAGTAGCTGGTCGGGGCCATTAGGCGAATTGCCCCATGCACGCACCCCATGGCGCAACTCTTGGACCATGGCTCGGCCCGATGGCCCCAGGCATTGCTGGCCCGGGGCAATGGCATAGTTGCCAGGCGCCGCGGCCTGAAGGGTCTGGGCGCTGGCCGAGCGAACCTTATAGGAGGCTGATCCGCAAATGACGACCAGTTCGCCTTGCTGCGCCACCACGGACTTTTGTCCTCGTTGCACCCTGCAGGATCCCGAGCGCACCGCCAAAATCGTCAGCGGGCAAAGATCGCGAACAGCAACACTCCACTGGCCCTCCATGCACATGCGGAGAATGAAGGCTTCACGAGCCCGTGGGCCAGAAGGGAAAAATGCATCGGGTCTCACGCCACCACTCTGGACGATTGCGTATGCATTGTCGAGCCTTGAGCATTCAAAATCCTGCCCAACGTCTGTTGAATGAAATCATGAACCTGCCGTTGCTTACTATTTTCCTGCCACTGCTGACAATTGCCACCGGCTTGATCATTGCCGGATTCTACGTTTCCTTCACCCTCGTGGTCTTCCCTGCGCTAGCGCGAATGGATGATCGCTCCGCAAGCACGTTCATGGTCCACGTGAACAGATACGCCCAACGGCCCCCATTCCTGAGCTTGTTCTTCCTCGGCTTGCTCGCCAGCACCGGATGCCTTGCCCTCTCCATCGTCCACGAGAATATCCGCATATCGATCGGAGCGGCACTAGTGCTTAGCGGTGCCCTGCTCACCATCGGGGTCAATGTTCCGCTCAATCGGCGACTGGAACAGAATTCGTTGGCTTGGGCGAAATATGAGCCACGGTGGATCAGGGCCAATGCCGCGCGAGCACTGGGTTCCGGCCTAGGCGCTGTCCTCCTGCTCAGCGGTGTTTGAGCTGGATGCAGCACTCCTGCCCCGTCACATCCATTCCGGGGGCAACCCGTGATCAACCTGCACAAATTGGCTCTGCGCGAAACTGCCTGCGTCATTGTGTCTCGAATGCTCGATTAGCACCTGGGACACCGATAGCATCGAGAGAGCACTAGCCAATCGTTCCAGGAGCTAAATCCCATGTCCCATAAGGTCAAAGCCGTTATTTCCCGCGTCAAGGACGCACCCGTAGAGGTCGTAGACATCATCGTTCCGGATCCGGGTCCCGGAGAAGTAGTTGTCGATGTGCTCACCACCGGTGTCTGCCACACCGACCTGCACTACAAGCTCGGCGGAATTGGCGACGAGTACCCGTACCTGCTGGGCCACGAGTCCACCGCAGTAGTCAGCCAGATCGGCGAGAACGTCACCAACGTCAAGGTCGGCGACCGCGTGATCCTGAACTGGCGTGCAGTCTGCGGCCAGTGCCGCGCTTGCGCCAAGGGCGAGCCGAAGTACTGCTTCAACACCTTCAATGCCACCCAGAAGATGACCCTGGAAGATGGCACCGAGCTTTCCCCAGCGCTGGGCATCGGATCCTTCGCCGAAAAGACCCTAGTCCACTCCGGCCAGTGCACCATCGTGGATGAAGAAGCCGACCCGGCCGCAGTAGGCCTGCTCGGTTGCGGTGTCATGGCCGGCATCGGGGCAGCGATCAATACCGGCGAGATCAAGCGCGGCGAGTCCGTCGCAGTGATCGGTTGCGGTGGCGTCGGCGCTGCTGCCATCGCCGGCGCGCAGCTGGCCGGCGCAACCACCATCATCGCGGTGGACGTGAACCCGGACAAGCTGGAAGGCGCCAAGAAGTTCGGCGCCACCCACACCGTGGATTCCTCCAAGGTCGACGCCGTGGAAGCCATCCAGGCACTCACCGGCGGCTTCGGCGCCGACGTCGTCATCGACGCGGTGGGCCGCCCGGAAACCTACAAGCAGGCCTTCTACGCCCGCGATCTTGCTGGCCGCGTCGTATTGGTAGGCGTGCCAACTCCGGAGATGAAGCTCGAGCTGCCGCTGCTCGATGTCTTCGGCCGCGGCGGCTCGCTGAAGAGCTCGTGGTACGGCGACTGCCTGCCAAGCCACGACTTCCCGATGCTCGTCGAGCAGTACAAGCTCGGCCGCCTGGATCTGGATGCCTTTGTCACCGAACGCATCACGATCGATGAAATCGAAGAAGCGTTCACCAAGATGCATGAAGGCACCGTGCTTCGTTCGGTGGTGGAGCTCTAGTGGCCGCCCGCATCGAGAACGTCGTCACTTCCGGCACCTTCTCCCTGGATGGCGGGACGTGGGATGTCGATAACAACGTCTGGATCGTCGGCGATGATTCCGAGGTGATGGTCATCGACCCGGCACATGATGTTGCCAAGATCCGCGAAGCTGTGGGCGATCGAGAAGTCATGGCCGTGCTGCTTACCCACGGGCACGATGACCACATCCGTGCGGCTGGCGAATTCGCCGACGCCGTGGATGCACCGCTGTTCTTGAACCCGGAAGACCGCATGCTCTGGGAAGCTGTCTACCCCGAGCGCGATGTGGACGCAGAAATCAGCGAAGGCGATTCATTCACCATCGCCGGCACCACGCTGACCGCCCTGCACACCCCGGGGCACTCTCCGGGCTCAACCTGCTTCTACGCTGAAGACCTCGGTGTACTGTTCAGCGGTGATACCCTGTTCAACGGCGGCCCGGGGGCTACCGGTCGCAGCTACTCCAGCTTCGAGACGATCGTCGAGTCGATCCGCACCAAGCTGCTGGTCCTGCCAGCTGAAACCGTGGTCAATACCGGCCACGGCGATGCCACCTCCATCGGTGCAGAAGCGCCGAACCTGGATGAATGGATCAAGCGCGGTCACTAAGCACCACGCATCGAGCGGCAGCAGGCCATTAGAGCCGGCTGCCGCTCGTGTTTAAAGTTGATGCGCAAAACATCTGGTGATGGCAAGATTAAATACATGCCTTCAGATAAACGCTACAAGTCCGCCACTGCCTTATTCCTGGGCGCAGCAGTATTCATCATCGTCGGCATCGTCGTGCTGTGGTGGGACAGTCAACAAGAAGTAGTTTTCTACTCTGGATCCTATGTACCGCTGGTCGAAGACTCTGAAATCTACTTTGGCCCGGGTCCCGCCGAAGTTCTCGGTTGGGTGCTGGCTTTGCTCGGCGTTGGCGCGCTGGGGGTTGCCGGCGGCTTATCGCTTCGCCAGCTCGCTCGGTTCAAGGCCTGGTTCCTGATCGCCGGACTGCTGTTGGCAGCAGGTGGCATCGGAGCACTGCTATGGGACTACAACCAGGTTCGAACCTTCGGCTGGTTCGCCTATGCCCCGCTGAGCGAAGCAGCATTCGTTCCTGACAGCGCAGCCCACGTCATGGGCGAGCTGGGACTTGTGGCAGGAATCCTGCTGGCCAGCAGCTACCTGGGGTTCCGGCTCGGGTCCAAGCCCAGCGGCTCAGCCATCCGCGGCTAAAACAGCGAGTTGTTGTGCGCCGCAATCAGCTCCGGCGAATTATTGCGCACATTGCCAACAGCGGTATCGACCTCATGCATGGTCCATTGGGAAGCCACATCGAAAGCTTCGGCGCGAATCTGCTCGATCAGCCCTTCACCGTCTTCCTCGGCAGGGTTCATCCACCGGCCCATCATCTCCTTGCCCAACGGAATGGGCAGGCGATCATGCAGGCCCGCAAGTTCGCCGAGCACCCCGGGCTCTTCCGCTGAAGGCGAATCCATGGTCATGATCGAAGTGGAAAGAATCCAGGACCCGTCCTGGTCCTTCCACCATTCGTATAGGCCGGCGAAGAAGATCAGCTTTCCATCCTCGCGATGCACGTAGAAGGGGCGCTTTTTGCTGCCTTCCTTTTTCCATTCGTAATACCCTTCCACCGGGACGACGGCACGGCGCTTCTTCACCGCCGAACGGAAGGTCGGCTTGGTGCTGGCCGTCTCGCTGCGCGCATTGAAGGCGCGCACCCCGACCGCGAGCTCCTTGGCCCATCCTGGCACCAGCCCCCACCGTGCTACATGGATCTGGCGGTGCAGCTCATCGTCGATCAGCCGCTCGAGCACAACCGGCACGTCGGTAGTCGGAGCAACGTTCCAGGACTGGCGCAGTTCCAGATTGGCGTCCGCTTCCGCCTCGGCCTCTGCCACCAGATCGCCGATGGCTTTGGCCATCACATATCGTCCGCACATCGCCTACCCCTTCGAACCGGCATCAAGGAAAATCTGCTCCCCAGTCTAGCGAGCGGAGCAAAAGAATCCAGCGAACTTTTTCTACCCCTCCGGGAACAAAGTAAACACCATTGCCGTTACACCATGTATGAGCAACGAATTGAACCTTGACCACTACGTTCCCGCTGCCGGCGGAGTCACCATGTTCACCACCAGCTGGTGCGGCTACTGCCGCAACCTCAAGCGCCTGATGGACCAGAAGGGTGTCGCATACACCGAGGTGAATATCGAAGAAGTCGAAGGCACCGCAGAGATCGTCGAGGCGTTCAACAACGGCAACCAAACCGTGCCAACCCTGATCTTCCCGGACGGCACCGCAGCCACCAACCCGCGCATTGACGAGGTTGTTGAGCGAGTCGGCGCCTAGATCCGGCCGCGAACCAAAATCGGCACCCGCATCGGGTGCCGATTCTTTTTTAAGCTGTGCTAGATGCCTTGCAGCGTGGCGTGCTCGCTATATTCGTCGAGCAGCGCTGAAATAAATGCTTCGGTGGTGACAGCGGCGAGCAGATCATTAGCCGCGCCTACCGTCGTGGGATCCATTGGAATGCCCATTGCTTGGTAGACCCCATCGAGGACTTGCCGCAATGGCGCGGAATCCTCGACAACAAAGACCGAAGAGAACAGCCATGCCCCGGAAACCACACGCTGAGCTGTGCCTACCAGCTTCACTGGATAGTTGCGCGGCGATTTCCCATCAGGGAGGCCATGCACCGAATGATCTCCCGGGCAATACTCCCCCGGGATTGGCCCGACTTGCGCATTCACGCCAAGGCGCTGGAAAGCGTTGGCATACACCCGCGCGAAGACCTCGAAGCGATTCTGCTGGCGCATCACCGCCTCGGCTTCGGGCTCAATATGATCAACGATCAATGTACCCCGGTGATACGCGGCGGCCCGGCCTCCAGCTTTGCGCACCAAAGGAGCAAAGCCTTGCTGCTGCGCTACCTCACGAGCCGCCTCATAGCCCTCTAGCCGCACATCGCGCTGGCCGAAGGCCAGGGTCGGGTCCGGACGATAGAGCCGTAGCAGCGCGCCGCTTTCGCCAGATTGGACGCTGCGCAACAGTTGCACTCCACGTTCTAGGTCAGCAGCCGGGTCTCCGCTAGGATTTTCGATTTCCACAGATAACGGCGCATCTGACTGGGGGTTCCACAAACTCATAAATCTGAGTCTAATTCAGCAATTCGCTCCAGGCGGAGTAGATGTCACAGCATCCGATTGCCGATGGCCGAGGTTTCTGGGCCATAATAAAAGGCGTGCCAAATTCTTCTACCCCTGTCATCCTGATCGGCGGACCGTCCGGCTCCGGCAAGTCCTATCTCGCGTCGAAATTCGGCCGACCCCACCTGCCGCTGGACGAGTTCTACCGCCAGATCAGCGAAGACGGGAATCCCGTTGATTTCCCCCGTACCGGTTACGGCGAAATCGATTGGGACAATTTGGCTACCTGGAATCAGGAAGCCGCACTGCAGGCTATCGATGATTTGCTCCACCGCGGTACCACTCTGGTCCCTAACTACTCGATCACGACCTCGAGCTACAACGGGCATCGTGAAATCGCTTGCGCAGACGGGCCGATTGTCGCCGAAGGCATCTTCCTCTACGAAATTCTTGAGCCGCTGCGCGCCAAGGGCATTAACGTCCAAGCGTATTACGTGGACGAACCGGCATTGGTAACTGCTCTTCGACGGTTCGTGCGCGATGTAGCACAGCGCCGGAAACCGGTCCTGTTCTTGGTCAAGCGCGGCTATGCACTTTTCCGGGCCCACGGTGCAGACCGGGAAAAGTACCGCCAGCGCCAGTTCACGCTGAAGTCCAAGCCTGAGCTCAAGAAGCTGCTGGCCAAGCTTTCAACCGGCGCATCGAGCTAGCGCGAACGGACCGTCAGGATCTGTTCAGCACGGCCGAAAGGGCCTGCTTCATCGTGCAATACCGTTGAGGTCAGGCCGATGCCGTCAGTGCCGAAGCTCTGCTGGACATCCAGGCCCAGCCACTTGCCCTCGGGCTTGCGGTACATGTGGATCTGCAGATCCACGTTCGGGTAGATCCAGGTTCCTTCCCCCGGATCCACGCGCGGCACCACACCGTTTGCCGTGTCGATCATTCCCACCAAGCTGGACAACGCTGTGGCGTCTCCTGTGTCGACGAGGTCATAAGGAGTACGCAGCCACGCAAAACCTCGACCCGGCCGCAGCTCATCATTGGCGCGCATCTCGATGGATTTGATGTAGCCGCCGGGCCACTGCTCACTGATTTCGCGCACCGCGCAGGCCTCTGGGCCTGGGATTTCCTTGTCTTCAACCCCTGCAACAGCACTGGTGTCACCCGTAATCACCCGCCACGCGCGCGCAACGATGCTGGTGCGGCCCTTGGCCGTCATTTCGGCCTCGATCAATTCGATCGTCCGGCCGGGACGGACCATTCGCGTTGAGATCTCGAATTCTCCGGCGTGAATAAGGCCATGGATCTCATAGCTGATCCGTGCGATGCGCATGTCTTCACGAGGCTGGAAATTTTCCAAGGCGTAGGCCAAGATTCCAGAGGCGGGACCCATGTGCTGCTCATGGGGATTCCACGCACCTTGGGAATGCCACGACGAGCGATAGCGGCCTTCACCGAGTGCTTCGAAATAGAAATCGCCATCAGCTAGGACCTGTTCAAGCTCCTCGTTGAGCTGGTGCGTCATCGTTGCCCTCCTGGCATCGCAGTGTTCAATACTCTGCCCTCAGGTTATCCAAGAGTAATTGGAATCACTAAACTAGCTGGCTGTGTCGTGCTCATGGGCTCGTTGGCCTGCATTATCCATGATTCCGAGCACCTCGGCAATGCCATTGACCGCCCACAGGGCATGAGGAGTCATTGTGTCGAACTGCGCAGATTGCCCCGCCTTCACGTGATAGGTGCGATCTCCTAGCTTTAGCTGGATTTCTCCGAGGAGCACTGTGAACCATTCCTTGCCCGGATGAATACGCAGCTCGGTGGGAGCAGGCGCCTGCGAAGGGTCGAAACGCATTTTCGACACATTCACCCCGTTAACTGCGTCATCGGTGGACAGCTTCCACATGGTTATCCCGGGCATCGAAATCGGCTCCGGGCGGATAATAATCTCGGCTTCAGAGGTCGATACGAGCTCATCCAAGCTGGTATTCAGTGCCTTGGCTATTGGAACCAGCTGGTCAAGAGCAATACGCCGGCCTCCCGTTTCAATCCTGCTGAGCGTGGAAACGCTCAGGGAAGCCTTGCTCGCCAACGATTCCAACGACCAGCCGAGGTTCTGCCGCAACGTTCTTATGCGCTGGCGGATAACTTGGTCAACTTCGAATTCTTGCGTCATGCGCAAAACGGTACACCCCGCAGCGCAAAACGTCGATACCGTGGACACAACATCACAAATAGCAGGGAGAGGAATCATGGAACATTTCGAAGCGATCATTATCGGCGGCGGCAGTGCCGGGCTCGCGGCCGCAGTCGCATTGGGCCGCTCACGGCGCACTGTCCTGGTCATCGACGAGGGAAATCCGCGGAACGCGGCAGCGCAGCATGCCCACAACGTTCTGGGAAACGAAGGCATCAACCCGCTGGACCTCCTGGCCCGCGGACGGCAGGAAGCGATTAGCTATGGCGCGCGGATCATCGAAGGCGAGGTGGAGAACCTCACCGGTTCGCTGGACACCGGATTCAACGTCTCAGCTGCAGGGAATACCTTTAGCGCCGAACGAATCGTGCTGGCAACGGGCCTCATTGATGATTTGCCGTCGATTCCGGGGCTGGCCCAAGCATGGGGTGATACCGCGATCCATTGCGCATACTGCCACGGCTGGGAAGTGCGTGACCAGGAGATCCTGGTACTCGGAATCGGCCCCATGAGCACGCACCAAGCAATGATGTTCAGCCAGCTCAGCTCGAAGATCACCTTCGTCAACCACACCCCGGATGCATTGAACGATGAAAATCGCGCGACACTTGCCGCATTGGGAATACCGGTGGTTGAGCAGCCAGTGAAAGCAATCGATTTCGACACCCAGGGGACTCTGGATTCAGTCACGCTGGCAGACGGCCAGAAGATCAGCGCTCAAGCTCTGGTAGTTGCAAGCCGAATGAACGCACAAGCCTCGCTCTATCTCAAGCTCGGCGGACAGCTTGCCGAGCACCCGCTTGGCACCTTCATCCAGGTCAATGAAATGGGTGCCACAGCCCTGCCAGGGGTTTATGCGGCAGGGAATGCCAGCAACCTAGGCGCGATGGTCATGGCAGCAGCCGCAGCCGGAACGATCGTAGGAGCAGCCATAAATGCGGATCTGCTCGGAAATCAGCTAGCTAAGGCCCAGGCGCAAGCGCGTCTGTAACTGCTGGCTCTACCCCTTCGGGTACCGGCCCAAACGGGGTAGAGCCAAGGCCGCAGGGTGAGCATGAAAATAGCCCGCATCATTTTTCCGGAAAATAATATTTACTAAAACACTAGTCAACGAGCAAATGACGAATACCGATTCAACGATTTGCATTGCCAAAACGCCCAAGTATCACGCATCACGCCCCACGAACCAGCGATCAATGGTACGCTTGATTTGTTACCTCAACGGTTGCAGGCGTGAGTCCCCGCCAGTAATTGTTAGCAGTAGGATTTGTAGCACAGCCAACAAATCGTCTGTGCTTTACAAATCGGTTCATCGATCTTCAGATCGAATGAGCTCCTATCGAAACGAATTCTTCATCTTCTCTTCTTCACTGCAGATAAAACATCTCGACGACTCCGTACGTCACTTTTCTGTGGATTCCTTGTTCTACTCCGCTAGCGTGGGGTCATTACCCGTTAGCAGCCTGGAATCCGACGATGTTTAAGCAAGTGCAGCGACCCCCGTTTTGGCCGATACCGGCAAAATCAGTATTCGATTCTCCGTATCGACGGCAGGCGAATCGTTCTCGGCAGCTCTGCGCGAGGTAACCCCTAAATTTTCCGATTCGGAACTTCGGATCGGCAACCAGGCCACATCGTGGCCAATCAATAAATAAGGATATAACACTATGGCCACTGGCACCGTGAAATGGTTCAACGCTGAAAAGGGCTTCGGCTTCATCGCTCCTTCGGATGGATCGGCTGACGTCTTCGCACACTACAGCGCAATCCAGAGCTTCGGTTTCCGTAGCCTCGAAGAGGGCCAGACTGTTGAGTACACCCTGGAAGCTGGTCCAAAGGGCCCACAGGCAACCAACATCCAGGCTCGCTAAGAGACTTTCTTCAAAGGTGTAGTTCCCCGCAAGGTTGGAACTGCACCTTTGTTGCTTTTAACCGGTTCTTAGCTGCAGGCTTCGACCGGAGGTCGTTCCCGAAGAACCCCAACGCCAAGCAATCTACCTGGCAGTTCCGTCTGCTTCGGGGGCAAGCGGAAAGCAGCAGCTATCGGCATCGGTAGCCGGAATTCAGCTCGGAATTCGACTATCAACTGCACGGGCTAGTAGATTGCGGAAACTCCACTGTGGCGCCACGGCAATGAATTGAAAAGGGAGCTCCATTCGCGACAGGTTAGGAACGGTTGCCGGCGATCCGTTGGAGACCGGACTACTTGCCTGGGTAACTTTGCTGAACCCGATTCTTCGAATTCGCCCACCAGTCCCAGTTCATCGAGCACGTACAAAGTTGACGGACAGATGGTGCCACCGCGAAAGTCCCTGAGGAACTCACGGTGCTTTTCATGAACCGCTACTGGCACACCGCTGCGAGCAAGCATTAAACCGGCGGCCATTCCAGCCGGCCCTCCCCCAACTTTGATTCACTGCCTTCTGCCTGCCATGAATATGCTCTCCTTCACTTGAAATGCCTATTATCGAATTGGATTTGCACCCTACTCGTGAACAGTTCCAGCGCTATTAGACTTCATATTCACAGCGATCATGAACATCGCGAAAATCAACAGCACCACGGCCAGTCCGCGGAACCCTACAGCTGCCAAAATTGGGCCAGCGGTGAGACCGCCAAGCACACCAGCCAGATTCATGCAGAGGTCCGACGTGCCCTGCAACTTCGGACGTTCAGCAAGGCCAACTGATCCAGTAATCATCGTTGCGCCTGCAACCGTCGACGCCGACCAACCGAGGCCTAGACTAAGCAACGCCAAAGTTGTCACGGTATGGTTCTCTGCATTGCTCCATACCAAGATGCTTGCGGTAACCAGCAACGCCTGCCCGGTAAAGATGACCGTTCGTGGACCTAGCATATCTGTGAGCCAGCCAAAGACTGGTGAGAGCGCATACATCCCCGCAACATGGACCGAAATGGTGATCCCGATGAGCGTGAGGCTTGCCCCTTGATGCTGCATGTGAATTGGAGTCATCGACATCATGGACACCATATAAAGATGAGTCAAGGCGACGGTAAGCACGGCACGCCTGGCAGCAGAAGTGTTTCTTAGGATGCTCCAGCCGCGGCGGCGAAGCTGAACCTCGCTCGCTTGGGCAGCCGCCTGACGCTGTGCGATCTGCAACGGATCGGGACGCAAGCCCAGCCAATAAACAAGAACCCCTACCAGCTGGGCGCACATCGCAATAAGAAAGCCACCGGTAAACGGTGGAAGGCTAATGAACTGCGCTAGCTCTTCTCCAGGTTCAAATAAATTCGGGCCGATGACTGCACCCGCAGTTGTTGACCACACAACCAGGGAAAGGTCACGGCCTCGTGTAGCCGTGGTGGACAAGTCGGTGGCGGCGAATCGAGATTGGAGGTTCATTGCCGAACCTGTTCCCAGAACCAGCATTCCAAGCAGCAGCAACGGCCAGTATCTCAGAAAAGCTGCGGCAATGATGACGACAACACCGCTGGCTGCCAGCAATGCGCCGGTCGACAGCGAAATACGCCGGCCGAACTTCTGGGCAAGCAATGCCAAAGGCAACGCCATGATGGCAGCACCTAAAGTATTCATGGTCGCGGCCATGCCAGCCAATGCATCGAGTCCGGAAATGCTTACGATCAGCAGCGACCCCAAAGTCAGGGTTGCGCCACCGCCTAGACCTCCAAGAATTTGTCCCGCAGCGAGGACGGAAATCGACTTGCGTCGAATCCGCTGAATCTGCTGGTCATCCAATGAACGCTGTTCATCCGAAGTGGATTCGATCTGCACATTGACTCCCCCGCATTTATAGCTACCTGTACTGTCTAAGTATCTACTATTTATCTCCGAGCGTTGAGTGCACCGCTGTGCATGACTATGGACCCACCGAAGCTGGGCTATTGCCGGAGTGGTCGCATCCCCATGAATTTCCAATTCAATGGGCTAGGTAACTCACCTTGGTTGCGGATCCGCATCTTTCGACGCTCGAATAATACTGGCGTATCGCTCTGCCGGGTCAGCAGGCAGTCCCACTTTAAGTTCACGGTTCACATCAACAGCGAACACCTCTGCGGCTCCGGATTGGAGTCCATCTCGCGGTCTTCAGACCCCAGTTTGGCTGAGCCGTCGGCGAAGGCGCAAAATTTCGGACCCGTATGTGAGATCGGTCCTTTCGAATAGGGCAACGGCGACGCATGCTTCTGTAGAAGCATACCGAGATTGCTATTACGCCTACTCAAGTTGCTCGTTTTCACGAATCGCTGCCGTAGGCAGCTTACCTTTCGCTGCCTCAAGACCACTGCCTCCAAAGCTCAAAATACGTGCCTTGTCCGGCGCAGTCTCGATCGTTTCCATGACGTGCACCGCGAAGAGCGCCACTTGAGCTTCAAGTGGTTCGAGTTGAGGCCAGATCTCTTCGCCACCAGATTGAACCGCGTGATTGAGCACTTCTTCGAAAGTGCAGTCGAATGCATATAGCTCTTGGGAGTCCGCATACCGCAAGAATACGTATCCATCTTCAGCAGGAGGCACAATAAAGACCTCGCCAAGCCCCGATAATTGGTGTTTCAATCGCTCCAGTTTGCCTGGCAAGCTAGGCATTTGGACCCCCATTCTTGCTTTGGCAGAGAACCATAATGATGCAGCGATCTGATTATTCGGCCACCGTGCTGAGGTCTCTCCCTTCTGCTTTTGTGGCCGAAGGAGTTTTTGCCTTAAGAGGCTGGACTCGCGTGGATGCTAGTCAAACCCCATTGCTCACGATACCTGCGAAATCTCGCCAGTTCGCGTTCATCTGCGGTTGCGGGCCAGGTTGCTTCCGCCCAAGCCATAATTCCCCGCGATCTGGCGGTTGTCCTTGCCTCAATGGGGATACTGCGAGAACGAGTTCCAGATTTCATAACCGCTGCTCACCGCGCAAACGGGACATTTGTCCACGCACCGGGTTCGCACGTGATAACTATTGGCGGTTCCAACACCACAGGCTCCCCAAGATCTTGCTCGGTACACCGCTGACGTACCGTTAGCCCAGCCGGATACGTCAAGTTCGGAACTGTTTAAATGCCAGCAGGCCCGGACTCTGCATGAGTCCAGGCCTGCTGGCCATCACCAATTAGGCTGAAGATTTTCTAGATTAGAAATCCCAGTCTTCGTCTTCGGTGTTCACTGCCTTGCCGATCACGTACGACGAACCGGAGCCGGAGAAGAAGTCGTGGTTCTCATCAGCGTTCGGGCTCAACGCAGCCAAAATCGCTGGCGACACGTCGGTCACGGTCGACGGGAACATTGCCTCATAGCCCAGGTTCATCAGCGCCTTGTTGGCGTTGTAGTGCAAGAACTTCTTGACGTCCTCGGACAGGCCTACCGGATCATAGAGATCGTGGGTGTACTGGACTTCATTTTCGTACAGTTCATACATCAGCTCGAAGGTGTAGTCCTTCAGCTCCTGCTTGCGCTCCTCGGTCTCGTTTTCCAGACCCTTCTGGAACTTGTATCCGATGTAGTAACCGTGAACAGCTTCGTCGCGGATGATCAGGCGGATCAGGTCTGCAGTGTTGGTCAGCTTCGCATGCGAGGACCAGTGCATTGGCAGGTAGAAGCCCGAGTAGAACAAGAACGATTCGAGCAGGGTCGAAGCAATCTTGCGCTTCAGTGGATCTTCGCCGTGGTAGTAGCTCTCAATGATCTGAGCCTTCTTCTGCAGGTTCACATTTTCAGTGGACCAGCGGAAGGCTTCGTCGATTTCCTTGGTCGATGCCAAGGTCGAGAAGATCGAGGAGTAGCTCTTTGCGTGTACCGATTCCATGAAGGCAATGTTGGTGTACACGGCTTCTTCGTGTGGGGTGATCGCATCTGGAATCAGCGAAACAGCGCCAACGGTGCCCTGCAAGGTATCAAGCAGGGTCAGACCGGTGAAGACGCGCATGGTCAGCAGCTTCTCGTCTTCGGTCAGGGTTCCCCACGACTGGATGTCGTTGGACAGCGGCACCTTCTCCGGCAGCCAGAAGTTATTGACGAGACGGTTCCAGACCTCTACGTCCTTGTCGTCCTGGATACGGTTCCAGTTGATTGCCTCAACCTTGTTGGTGAGCTGAATCTTCTCGGTCATTGCCCCTCATCGAAAAGCTAAATCGTATTAAGAACTTTGCTTACAACTCTACCGTTCTTTCGAACGCCACCTGTACAGCAAGGCCCCAAGTTATTGTCAGATCGCTGACACGATCTGAGGTCGTTTTGATATGCAACAGCTGCCGTTGGACGAAACCATGCGGCAGCTGTTGCGTGATGCCATTGCCCGGCTAACCGGTCAATGGATCAAGGTCTTACAGTGCGCAGGAAACGCAGCCTTCAACCTCGGTGCCTTCCAGCGCAAGCTGGCGAAGGCGGATGTAGTACAGGCTCTTGATGCCCTTGCGCCATGCGTAGATCTGAGCCTTGTTGATGTCACGGGTGGTGACAGTGTCCTTGAAGAACAAGGTCAGCGACAGGCCCTGGTCTACGTGCTGGGTTGCGGCAGCGTAGGTGTCAATGATCTTCTCGTAGCCGATTTCGTAAGCGTCTTCGTAGAAGTCGATGTTCTCGTTGTTCATGTAAGGAGCCGGGTAGTAAACGCGGCCGATCTTACCTTCCTTGCGGATCTCGATCTTCGCTGCGACCGGGTGGATCGAGGAAGTCGAGTTGTTGATGTACGAGATCGAACCGGTGGGTGGAACTGCCTGCAGGTTCTGGTTGTAGATGCCGTGCTCCATGACCGAGGCCTTCAGCGCCTTCCAGTCTTCCTGGGTAGGAATCTGCATGCCCTCGAACAGTTCGCGGACGCGCTCGGTAGCGGGAACCCATTCCTGCTCGGTGTACTTGTCGAAGAACTCACCGGAGGCGTACTTCGAGTTCTCGAAGTTATCGAAGGTCTCACCGCGCTCCATAGCGATCTTGTTCGATGCAGTCAGTGCATGGAACAGGATCGTGTAGAAGTAGATGTTGGTGAAGTCGATGCCTTCTTCGGAGCCGTAGTAGATGTGCTCGCGAGCCAGGAAGCCGTGCAGGTTCATCTGGCCCAGGCCGATGGCGTGCGACTTGCTGTTGCCATCAGCAATCGAAGGAACCGAAGCGATGTACGACATGTCCGAAACGGCGCTCAGTGCGCGGATTGCGATGTCTACCGAGGTAGCCAGATCCTTGCCGTCCATGGCCTTGGCGATGTTCATCGAACCGAGATTGCAGGAGATGTCCTTGCCAACGGTTTTGTAGCTCAAGTCATCAGCGAACTCCGAAGCCGAAGAAACCTGGAGGATTTCCGAGCACAGGTTCGACATGGTGATGCGGCCGGCAATCGGGTTGGCCTTGTTCACGGTGTCTTCGAACATGATGTACGGGTAACCGGACTCGAACTGGATCTCGGCCAGGGTCTGGAAGAACTCGCGGGCGCTGATCTTCGTCTTCTTGATCCGAGCGTCGTCTACCATCTCGTAGTACTTCTCGGTGACGGAGATTTCGCTGAACGGTACGCCATAGACGCGCTCGACGTCGTACGGGCTGAACAGGTACATGTCTTCGTTCTTGCGAGCCAGCTCGAAGGTGACATCCGGAATAACAACACCCAAGGACAGGGTCTTGATACGGATCTTCTCATCAGCGTTTTCGCGCTTGGTGTCCAAGAAGCGGTAGATATCCGGGTGGTGTGCGTTCAGGTAAACGGCACCTGCGCCCTGGCGTGCACCGAGCTGGTTTGCATAGGAGAAGGAATCTTCAAGAAGCTTCATCACCGGGATGACGCCGGAAGACTGGTTCTCGATCTGCTTGATCGGCGCACCGTGCTCACGCAGGTTGGTCAGCGATAGGGCAACGCCACCTCCGCGCTTGGACAGCTGAAGCGACGAGTTGACTGCGCGGGCAATCGATTCCATGTTGTCTTCGATGCGCAGCAGGAAGCAGGAGACGAGTTCGCCACGCTGTGCTTTGCCGGCGTTCAGGAAGGTTGGGGTGGCAGGCTGGAAGCGGCCTTCAATGATTTCATCGACCAGGTGCATGGCCAGCTTTTCATCGCCACGTGCCAGGTGCAGGGCAACCATGCATACGCGGTCTTCGTAGCGTTCCAGGTAGCGCTTGCCATCGAAGGTCTTCAGCGTGTACGAGGTGTAGAACTTGAAGGCGCCCAAGAAGGTTTCGAAACGGAACTTCTTGCCGAAGGCGTGCTTGAACAAATCCCGGATGAAGTTCATCGAGTACTGATCGAGGGTTTCACGCTCGTAGTACTCGTGCTTGACCAGATATTCAAGCTTCTCATCGAGGTCATGGAAGAACACGGTGTTGTTGTTCACGTGGTCCAAGAAGTACTGGCGAGCCGCGTAGCGGTCCACCTCAAACTGGATCTTTCCATCTGGTCCGTAAAGGTTCAGCATGGCGTTGAGGTCGTTGTAGCTCAAGCCCTGGAACTGGGCTGGGAGCTCCTTTGAGCTATTCATCGTTGCTGCCGGTTCTGCGACGCTGGTGTCCAAAAGGTTTCAAGCCCTTCTTTGACGTTGAGAACGTCTTCTGAGGTTCCCATAATTTCGAATGTGTAAAGCACGGGTACGTTGCATTTCTCGGCAATGCGTTTTGCCGCAATGCAGTAGTACTCGCCAAAGTTTGTGTTCCCTGCACCGATCACGCCGCGAAGATTCACGCGGTTCGCTTCATGCCGCAGGAACTTCATGATCTGCGGCATGATCGAGCGCTTGCCACGCTCTCCGCCATAAGTGGGTATGAGCAGCACGTACGGTGCAGTTGAGATCAGCTGCGGTTCGGTCGCATAGACCGGAATCCGTGCGGCATCCATCTCAAGTTTGTCCACGAAACGCTTGGTGTTCTCCGAAACAGATGAAAAATAGATCAGTTTCGAATCGGTGAGTTCCAGCGGTTCCTGGGCCTCAGCATGTTGCCTATCGGCAAGCGCTGCAGGTGACATTGCTTTTCGCCTCCACTACAAGCTAGCGGATGGAATTCTTGATTAGTTGGCTGGAGCCAGCAGCTCGATCTTGTCTGGGCGGAAGCCCGACCAGTGATCGTCATCGGTGATTACGACAGGTGCCTGCATGTAGCCCAAGCCACGAACGTGCTCCAAAGCTGCCGCATCCTGAGAGATGTCTACCTTGTTGTACTCGACACCCTTCTTATCCAGCGCGCGGTACGTAGCGTTGCACTGAACGCAGGAAGGCTTCGTGTAAACCGTGATGGCCATGTCCCTGATCCCCTTTAAAAAGTCTTGGTTTCGGCTAAGATCCCGGATTTTCGGAAAAGTCCTAGCCATCCTCTCGGATGCCTCAAAACCACTGTTTCGAGGTGCTTCTGGTGCGAGCCGCACCGACGGGTTCAATACTACATCTTGTGTTTGGCGGGTCAAGCGGCCACAACATGATGTATTACAAGTATGTCATTCATCCACGGCAACGTCCACAGGAACTGTGGATATTAACCCCCGTTTAAACCGCGATTTCTCGCGGACTCGAGACCTTTGTCCACAGGTTGGCAGAAGTCCGCTGTGGGTTAAAAATTCTTCTTGTGAGATGTTCGTCGGCGTGTTCTGCACCCTCCATGTAGTTCGGGGTACACGGTGTGCACCACTACATGTAGTGTCGCCCCTGGCACCCACAGTTTGGCCGACGCACGACCGGCTGTGGAGAACGCGCAGCAAGGGCAGCTGGCGATTTGCCAGCTGCCCTTGCAACGAAGCTCAGTGGCGACGCAGAAGCGACTTAGTCCGGGTAGGTGCGGGCACCGAAGATTCCCTGGCCTACACGCACGACGGTGGCCCCCTCGGCGATGGCCAGCTCGTAGTCTCCGCTCATGCCCATGGACAGGTGCTGGAAGCTTTCAGGAGCATCCTGCTGCAATTGGTCACGGGTTTCGCGCAGCAACGCAAAGCTGCCACGGATAGATGCTTCGTCCTTGGTATTTGCGGCCATGGTCATCAAGCCCACTGGCGTCAACCGATCCAGCGGCGCCAACCCGCCAAGCAAGTCCGCTGCCCCAGCAGCTTCGATGCCTGATTTGCTTTCCTCGCCGGAGGTATTGACCTGGATGAAGACTTCGAGCGTCCGATCCTCTGCCTCCAAACGGCGTTGCAGGGTCTGTGCCAGTTTCAGCGAGTCCAAGGCATGGAACTCATCAGCGAACTTCGCCACGAACTTCGCCTTGTTGGTCTGCAAGGGACCGATAATCGCATAACGCAGGTGCGGGAAATCCTCGCAGAAGTGCTCGTACTTGCCTTGGGCCTCTTGGACCTTATTTTCCCCCAGCGTGTCCACACCGGCAGCAATGGCCAATGCCAAGCGCTCGAAATCGATGGTTTTGGTGACCGGCAGCAGCCGAACCGAGCCAGCGTCGCGGCCGGCAGCCAGCGCCGCCGCGGCGATCTTCTGGTTGACAGCAGCCAGGTTGCGGGTGAAATCCTCGATGGTGGCCGCGTGGGTAGCGGCAGGTTGCGAAGCCAAAGCGCCAACTTTCTTGATGTCACAAACGTGTTGCTGGTGCCAAGGGCACCAGCAACAAGCATAGGCATAAAAGGACTAGAACAATTGCCGCCAATTGGTTTTAGCCAGATTCAGCAGCTCGTCGCCACGCCCGGAGAGCACGGTGCGTATGGCATACAAGGCAAATCCCTTGGCTTGTTCCAACTTGATTTCCGGTGGCATCGACATCTCCTGGCGGTCGGTCACCACATCCAGCAGCGCAGGACCGTCATGGGCCAGGAATTCTTGCACCGTGGCTTCAAGCTGCGCCGAATCATCTACCCGGTAGCCCTTGAGCCCCGAGGCGGTAGCCACGGCCCCGAAGTCGGGGTTGTGCAGATCGGTGGCGTAGGTGACGAACCCGGCGGCCTTCATTTCCAGTTCCACGAAATTCAGCGAGGAGTTGTTGAACACCACGATCTTGATCGGCAGCTTGTTCTGCGTGGCGGTCAGCAGCTCACCGAGCATCATGGCCAATCCGCCGTCACCGGCGAACGCGATAACCTGGCGCTGCCGGTCAATTGCCTGGGCGCCCAGGGCATGGCACAGTGCGTTGGCCATGGAACCGTGGTTGAAGGAGCCGAGCACCCGTCGCTTGCCGGTCATGGTCAGGTAGCGGGCTGCCCAAATCACCGGAGATCCCACATCGGCGGTGAAAATCGCATCCTCATCTGCGTGCTGGTCGATCAGCCGGGCCAGATACTGCGGATGGATTGCAGCACCCGGCTTGGAGGGCGTGGCGAGCTCGTCGAGCTTCGTACGGGTCTTGCGGTAATGCTCCACCGCTGTCTCCAGGTGCTTGCGGTGGGTCTGCACCGGCAGCAGCGCATCCAGAGCCGCCGCGGTGTCCTTCACGGTGCCCACCAGCGGGATGTCCACCCGGGTGCGCTTGCCGATCTGCTCGCCGCGGATATCCACCTGGATGATGGTCGCGTCCTGCGGGTAGAACTGCTGGTAGGGGAAGTCGGTGCCCAGCATCAGGAGCACATCGCATTCGGCAATCGCCTTGGCGCCCGAAGCGAAACCCAGCAGGCCCGTCATGCCCACATCGAAGGGGTTCTCGTACTCGATATGCTCCTTGCCTCGCATCGCATGCACGATCGGCGCCCCGAGCTTGCCAGCCAGCGCGATCACCTCGTCATGGGCTCCTGCCACGCCCGCACCAGCCAGAATGGTGACCTTGCGCGAGCCTTCGAGGATCTCCGCGGTGCGCTCGAGCTCGTCTTCATTGGGCAGCACCCGCGGGTTGGTCTTGGTGATTTCCTGGGTGGGCGTGCGTTCCATCTCCGCCAACGCGACATCGCCGGAAATCACCAGTACTGCCACGCCGCGCTTCTCGATGGCCTCGCGCATCGCAATGCGCAGCATGCGCGGCATCTGCTTGGGATCGGAAACCTGTTCGGCATAGACCGAGCAGCCACGGAAGACTTCCACCGGGTGGGTCTCCTGGAAGTAGTTGGAACCGATCTCCTCGGTAGGGATGTGCGCTGCAATCGCCAGCACCGGCACGCGCGAGCGGTTCGCGTCGTACAGCCCGTTGATCAGGTGCAGGTTCCCCGGACCGCAAGAGCCGACGCATACCGTCAGCTCTCCGGTGATTCCGGCTTCGGCCGCCGCGGCAAAGGCAGCGGCTTCCTCATGGCGGTGGTGGACCCATTCGATCCGCCCGTTCTCCCGCAATGAATCGGTCAAGCCGTTCAGGGAATCCCCCGGAAGGCCGTAAATCCGGCGCACTCCCTGGGTATCGAGCTGTTCAATCAGGTGGTCGGCTACGGTGGGCAAAACATTCCTCCTGCACACAATTTTCCAGTGGGTCTATTCTTCACCCTACTGCGCCAGCCACCTTGTGTCATGGGTTTTTGACGCTGCCGAAGGTTCCTCCCAACACACCGGCAGGTGGCGCACGCAACGAGCGCTGCCTACCGGGCAACGCCGGCTACCCCGCACCGGTGCACCCAGGTCCACCGCGCCTTCTTTCCCGGCGTCCCGGGGCCTGTGGGCGAAGCGCGCCGCGGCGGATCATCGATGGGAGCCAGCCGTGGTATCCAACAGCATGCGCCGGCTCAGCAGCATGGCCAAGGGAGCGGCCGCCGCCAATGCCGAGGCCGCGTAGAGCACCCGCGCAATCACGGTGCTGCCGACGCCTAAGGCCAGGACACCCTGGATGAAGACAAGGCAGAGCAGCGCCTTGGGATGCGACACGGTCCAGGCCAACACGACCCAACCGGCCAGCAGCAGCGGTCCTCCGGAGAAGAGCACCAGGCCCGGTCGCCGATCCGATAGCCGCCCTGCGCTGGTTACGCCGAGGAAGGATCCGAGCCCGAACAGGACCAGCGCGGCCCAAACCCATCCCTCGGCCACGCCGGCGGTGATAGCCGCAACCGGCGCAATGAAGGTGAACGCCGCGAAGGTGCCCCCGTTGACCAGCGTTCCCAGTGCCATGGCCAGGATGAGCGGCCGCGTGGCCAACTGGCTCAGTTCGGCACGCACCGCGTCACCGCCGGGTGGACCGGGGCGCTGCCCGCCATTGGATAGGCTGGAAGCTGCAGCAGAGAACTTCAAGGAGAGACGATGCCCGAACCGCGCCGCATGGCCAATACCACCGAGCTGGCCGCCGGAAAAACCAACGGAGCGATCTGGAAGCTGGAACCCGGGCAGCGCGACCTCGACGCCAACGTGATCTCGCTGGCCCCGTCCGGAGAGATCGGGGAGCACCAGGGCCCGGAGCTGGACGTGGTGCTGCACGTCTTCGCCGGCTCCGGGGTGCTGCATACCGCCAGCGGATCCATCGAGCTGGCCATCGGCGACATCATCTATCTGCCCGCCCGCTCCCAACGGCGCTTCGTGGCCGGCGAAGCGGGCCTGGGCTACTTCTCGGTGCACCAGCGCAAGAAGCGGGCCGGGCTCATGCCCGCCCTGCGTGGCAGCTAGCTCCAGGCCCCGGTCTGGATGAAGCGCTCCAGCTGCGCGGCGTAGGGCTCCAGGTCCAAGCCCTGCTCGGCCACCCACTGCTCGTTGTAGTAGGTGTTCGCGTAGCGCTCGCCGGAGTCGCAGATCAGCGTCACCACCGAGCCCTGCTCGCCGCGTTCGAGCATCTGGGCGATGATTCCGAACGCCGCGTAGAGGTTGGTCCCGGTGGAGCCGCCGGCAAAGTAGCGGGTCTTGGCGCGCAGGAAATGCATGGCTGCCAGCGAGGCGGCATCGGGCACCTGCACCATCTGGTCGATTACCCCTGGCACGAAGCTCGGTTCCACGCTGGGCCGGCCGATCCCCTCGATGCGCGATCCCTGCCCCGTCGCGTAGCCCATGTCCCCGGTGCGCCATCCCCCGTAGAAGGAGGAGCCTTCCGGATCGCCCACGCAGATCCTGGTTTCGTGCCGCTTGTAGCGCGCATAGCGCCCGAAGGTGGCGCTGGTGCCGCCGGTCCCGGCGCCGACCACGATCCAGCTGGGGATCGGGTGGGCTTCGGCGGCCATCTGCGCGTACACCGACTCGGCAATGTTATTGTTCCCGCGCCAATCCGTCGCCCGCTCGGCATAGGTGAACTGGTCCAGGTAGTAGCCGCCGGTTTCGGCCGCCAGCGCGCGGGCCGCCTCATCGACCTGGCCGGCCGCGTCCACCAGGTGGCAGCGCCCGCCGTAGAACTCGATCAGCTCGATCTTCTCGCCGCTGGTGGATTTGGGCACCACCGCGATGAAGTCCAGCCCCAGCATCCGCGCGAAGTAGGCTTCGGAAACGGCCGTGGATCCGCTGGAGGCCTCCACCAGCGTGGTGCCTTCGCCGATCTTCCCGTTGACCAGCCCGTAGAGGATCAGCGAGCGCGCCAGCCGGTGCTTGAGCGAACCGGTGGGGTGCACCGACTCGTCCTTCAAATAGAGCTCGATCCCCCAGTGGGCGGGAAGTTCGAAGCGATGCAGGTGGGTGTCGGCGCTGCGGTTCGCGTCAGCGTCGAGCAGGGAAATGGCACGGCGTACCCAAAGATCTGTCATGGCTCCACTCTAACCGTGGCGAACGGTTTTAACCCTGGCGGCGTGGTACCTTCGGAATCGTGAAAAGAAGGCTGGTTACCGGCGGTTATGCCGCCATCATCCTGCTCGGCTTGGGCTGGGCGGCGTGGGCGGTGCTTTCCGCCGCCGGGCTGGAAACACTCGCCGGCGGGTGGATGGGGCAGGACGCCACCGTCACCTCGGTGCCGCGCATCGGGCAGCTGCCCTGGTTCGGGCTGATGGCCGCAGTGGCGTTCTACGCGATCTGGCAATGCCTGCCGCAAGAACGCACCGGGTTCCATCGCCGGCTGCGCCCCTGGGTGCTCGGCGCGGTGCTGTGCAATGCGCTGTGGGTGGCGTTCCTGGAGCGCGACCGCATCGGCACCTCGCTGGTGTTCGGCCTGCTCCTGCTGGCATTGCTGATCCGCATCGTGGTGATGATCGGCAAGACCCCTGCCCTGCAGCAAGTGGACCGGTGGATTACCCGCGCCAGTTTCGGGCTGTTCACCGGGTGGCTTTCGGTGATCGTGCTGGCCGAAACTGTCGCCTTCGCCGCCCTGTCCGGGGCCGACGCCAGCTCCCTGATGTTCAAGGGCGCCTGCGCCCTGTCGGTGCTGCTCCTGGCGCTGTTCCTCAGCGCGGTGAGCTTCAAGAATCCCATGGGGATCTACCTGAACGCCGGCGCGCTATGGGTGATCGGCTGGATCATCGTGGACCGCTACACCGGCCACGCCACCTCTCCCGGGTTTGCCACGGTGCTTTCGATCGCGGCGATACTGATGCTGCTGTGCCTGCTCAGCGCGCTGCGGACCCGCATTCGCAAGCTGCGCCCGCCCGCAGCCTCCCAGTAAATTCCCAGTTCGCAGTCAGCGCAACGGCGCGGCCTTGAGTGCCCACCCCCGGCTGGCTAGGCTGGGAGCTGAGACCTCAAGGTCCACCAGACTCAAGGTCCATCAGAGAGGAACAACATGTCGAAGACTGCCAAGAGCTTGAAGCAAGTTGAAAAGTCGCTGGCGAAACTCGCCAAGGCTGCCAAGGAAGAGCTGCCGAAGGAAATCCGTGGCGGCTGGAACGAGGCCGTCTCCGGTGTCAACACCGAAGCCATCAGCAAGGCCGGCGCCAACCTGATCGAGAATGTCGGCGGGAATTCCAAGGCCGCCAAGCGTGCCCGCGCCTCGGTGGAGAGCGCTGTGCAGGCCGCCCAGAAGAACCTCGCCGCCCAGGACAAGAAGTCCGGCAATGGCGGCAAGTTCCTGGTCATCTCGCTGATCATCGCCGTCGTGGCCGCGGTCGTGATTTCGCAGAAGAAGAACTAGCTGTCAATCCCGAAGGCGTGGCACCTGCATAGGTGCCACGCCTTCGCTGTTTTCCTGGTACCTGCCGCGCGGCCTACTTCGCGCGGGCCCGTGCGGTCTTGAGGGCCGCCGCGGCGCCGAGCAGCGCGATCACCGCGCCCACCGGAATCAGCCAGAAGCTGTTCGCACCGGTATCGGCGAGGTGTTCGCTGGCTTCCGGCTGGGCTGGATCCGCGGCCTGCGGCGCCTGGGACTGGCCAGCTTCCCGGGTCGGATCCGGGACCCGCGAAGGATCGTGCGATTCCCCGCTCGGCTGCGGCGAGGGGTTCCGGGTTGGTTCCGCGGCTAGCTCTTCGCCCTGGTCTTCACCCTGTTCTTCGCCTGGCGCGTCGCTTGGTGCCTGGCCGGCCAGCTCGAAGACCTCTTCCACCGCACCTAGGTTCGCGAAGACGGTCTCGCCGGTGGCCTCATCCACCGCATCGTTATCGGTCACCATGTAGAGGTGGCCATCGGCTACGGCCAGCCCCTCCAGCTTCTCCTGGGTCCAGCCGCTGGTTTCCTGCAGGACCGGCAGCGCATCGGCCGCCAGCTTCTTCTGCACCAGCGGCACTTCTCCTGCCTGGGCCTGCGGAAGCCGGAACTGGTAGACCGCCTTGTGCTTGGCGTCCGGCCCCACCTGGTTATCGCGCTCGATCACCGCGTAGGAGCCATCGGGCAGCGCAGTGATTTCCGACAGGCCATGCCATGCGCCTTCGGCTGCCGGGTCCAGCTGGTAGCCGTACCAGCTGAACTCGCCGGTGGACGGGAGGTATTTGCCCAGGCGGACGACGTCCTCGCCGGGCAGTTCGCGCTGCACCGCGAACACCACTTCTTCCTGCTTCCCGGAGCCGGTCGCGGCAATGCCTTCCAGCCCGTGCTTGCCCAGCCCCGCCAGTGCAGGCAGCGCGACTTCTTCCTGCACCGCACCGGCCGCGTCGATGCGCACCAGCAGGTTGTCCGCCCCGGTGGCCCCTTCATGGGCGGCCCAGAAACCGCCCTCCGCGCGGGCGGCAATGCCTTCCAGGTCCAGTTCGGTACTGGCCGAGGTCACCGCCATCGAGGATTCCACGGTGGCCGGGGTGCCGGCGCCCAGGGTGTAGATGCGCGGCTGGTACGCGTTGTCGCTGACCGCGAAGAGCTGCGAAGCATCGGCCGGGTTGGCCGACAGGCCGCTGAGCGCACCGAATGGCACCGGATCGGCGGCATCCGAGGACAGCTGCGGGAACTGCGGCGCGGCGGCGCCGAAGGAGTACAGGGACACCGCCGAGCGCACCTGGCCCTCATCGGTTTCCGAGGCGATGGCCAGCAGGTTGCGCCCGGGGATCGGCAAGATCCCTTCCGGGCCGTTGGTGGTCGGCAAGCTTTGCAGATAGCGCGGGCTGGATGGCTCGGACAGGTCGTACACGGCCACGAAGTTCCCGCGTTCGGCCGCGATGAATCCGTAGTCCACGCCGCCGAATTCGGCGATGGCCAGCCCTTCGGGCTCAACGCCCTTCTTCCCTGCGCGCTGCTCCGGGAACAAGCCCTGGGATAGCGCGAGGTGCTCGAAGCTATTGCCCGCATCCCACACCACGTCGCCGGTGGCGGAATCGAAGATCGTGAATCCGCGGCTGCCGCCCTTCCAGTCGCCCTCATTGGCCGTGGCCAGATAGCGGTCCTGGATCCAGCCGATGGCATCGGGCTCGCGCGGCACGCCCTTCAGCTCCCCGCTGGGATCGAGCACGCCGTCCTTTTCGGTGTCGATCCCCGCCAGATCCACGGTCCCGGTGCTGAAGGCGCCGGTAATCCCGCCCGAGGCCAGGTCCACCAGCACCACGCCGTTGTTTTCCTGGAGGGTTGCCGCCAGCTGGTTCTTCTCGTTGATCGTGACGTACTCGGGCTCGGGGTCTTGCGGGGTGTCGAGACCGGCCGCGGCCAGCGGCGGCAGCGCAATCGGTTCGGTGCGGGAACCGGAGGTGAGCGGGACTTCGCGCAGCTTCCAGCCGGCCGGGTCCGCGCCTTGCAGGTCCATGATGGCGATCGATCCGGCCGGGGCTTGCGGCAGCGCGCCTTCGCCAGCGTCCTCGTCGCGTTCATTCTCGATGGCGATGCCCGCGTAGGCACCGTCGGCAGACAGCGCGATGGAATCGGGCTGGCCTGGCAGCGCAAAACTGTGCACCAGCGTGCGGTCGGCAATCCGCACCACATCCACCCGCCCCGAGGGGTCGCTGTAGCTGGCCGAGGTGTTCACCACCACGAACACGTAGTCGCCGTAGGCGGCCACGCTGGTGGGCTCGTCCTCGGCGCTGCCCAGCTGGTGCAGGCCCAGCAGGCCCAGGCCCTTCGGCGCGGCAGGGTTGGAAATGTCCAGAAAGCCGACGCTGCGCGAGAGCGCATCGGAGTAGATCAGCGTGTTGCCGTCCGCCGATACGGTGGAGATTTCTGCGGCGGTCTGGGCCGCGGCGCCCTCGGGATGATTCTCGTAGACCGGGTAGGTGGCCTCGCGTTCGAAGTACTCCCCCGGGTCCGCGGCGGCGGCTAGCGGCGACAGGCTCGCGGCGATGACGGCGGCGGCCAGGATTCCCGGGGCCTTCTTGGATATGCGGTGCACGTAGTTCTCCCCCATGCTGGTTGCGGATGACTCCCCAAGAGTTCCAGCACCACCTAGCCAGAAAGTGAATCTTCGGCAACAGGCAGCCAACCAGCAGGTGTCGGGCGTTCTCCCGCTCACACTTAGTAGAAATTGCGCAACTAAAAGCGGAGAGTGAAGCTGTACCCCAAGGAGAATCATGGAACTGCAACGCATCACCGTTCTGGGCACTGGCGTGCTCGGCGCACAAATCATCTTCCAAACCGCCTACCACGGCTTGCCCGTCATCGGCTACGACATCAGCGAGCAAGCGCTGGCCGCCGCAAACCAGCGGCTGGATGCCCTGGTTGCGCAGTACGCCCAGTACTTCGGGAACCCGCAGAAGGCCCAATCCGCCCGCGAGTCCATCGAACTGACCAGCGATCTGGCCGACGCGGTGCGGGAGGCCGACCTAGTCATCGAGGCGGTGCCCGAGAATCTGGAGATCAAGGCGCAGACCTACCGGAAGCTGGCCGTGCTGGCCCCCGAACAGGCCATATTCGCCACCAATTCATCGACCCTGCTGCCCTCGGATATCGCCGAGTTCACTGGCCGCCCCGGACAATTCCTCGCCCTGCACTATGCCAACCGCATCTGGTCCAACAACACCGGCGAAGTCATGGGCACACCAGCAACCACCCCCGAAGCCTACGAAGCAGTGGTCGATTTCGCCGAGCGTACCGGGCTGGTCGCGATCCGGGTGCTCAAGGAGCAGCCGGGCTACGTGCTGAACTCGCTGCTGGTCCCCTTCCTGCAGTCCGCCAGCCACCTGCTGGTCAACGGGGTCGCCGATGCGCAGACCATCGACAAGACCTGGAAGCTGGGCACCGGAGCGCCGCATGGTCCGTTCGAGATCTACGACATCGTGGGGCTGAACACCGCCTACAACATTTCCCGTGCAGGCGATGCAACCAGCCAGAAGTTCGCCGAGCTGCTCAAGACCCAGTACATCGATCAGGGCAAGCTCGGCGCAGCGGCCGGCGAAGGGTTCTACAAGTACAACTAGCCGCCGCGGGGCGCGCCACCAGGCAGGGGCGCGCCCTCATCCCAGTCGGCCAGCGGCGGAAGGCTCTTCGGATCCGCTACTTCCAGTCCCACCACGATCCAGTTGTGGTCGAAATCCGTGCCTTCGGGAACATGCAGGGTATCGACCACCGGGACAGGGCCACCTGCCAGTCCCCCGGCCTTCGCCGCACGTTCATGATCCCGGTACTGGATGCGCACCACCCGGGCGGCGACTGCTGCCACGGGCACCCCCGTGCCATCGAAGGTGCCGTGGTCATCGAGCTCGAAGGAAATTTCCCCGCGCCCATTGCGCACCTGGGCCAGCTGCCAGCGCACGTGATCTCCTACCGAAAACGCTGAATGGCAGCAGGCATGGAGCGCTCCGTAAATTTCTACTGTGATCTGCATGTTCGGCAATCTACCCGATAGGATTGCCAGGTGGCCCATATAGACGTGACAGACATCCAGTATTTCCTTTCCGACGGCACCCAGCTTCTGGGCGGCGCGGCCTTCAAGGTCACCGCCGGCTCCAAGACCGCGCTGATCGGACCCAACGGCACCGGCAAGACAACCCTGTTCAAGATCATCGCAGGAGACCTGAAGGCCGACGAAGGCTCCATCAACCGCACCGGCACCCTGGGCATCATGCGCCAGTTCGTCGGGCAGGTGCGCGACGACTCCACGGTGAAGGACCTGCTGCTGTCCACCGCCGCACCGACTTTGGCCCAGGCCGCCGCCAAGGTCGCCGAGTACGAGGCCAAAATGCTCACCAGCGAGGACGAGAAAGTCCACATGCGCTACGCCGAGGCGATCATCGAGTGGGGCGACGCCGGCGGCTACGAGCTGGAAACCACCTGGGACAAGGTCTGCATGGCCGCCTTGGGCATCGGGTTCGACAAGGCCGGGGACCGGCTGGCGCGCACCCTGTCCGGCGGCGAGCAGAAGCGCCTGGTCCTCGAAGCGCTCTTCGAAGGCAACGACGAACTGCTGCTGCTCGACGAGCCGGATAACTACCTTGACGTGCCCGGCAAGCGCTGGCTGGAAGAGATCATGTCGCGCTCCAACAAGACCGTGCTGTTCATCAGCCACGACCGCGAGCTGCTGGACAACGCCGCCACCCGCATCGTGACCCTGGAACCGGGCCACGGCGGGGCCACCGCCTGGGTGCACGGCGGCGCGTTCGGCTCCTATGTGGAAGCCCGCAAGGAGCGCAACGAGCGCTTCGAGGAGCTGCGCAAGCGCTGGGACGAGGAGCACGCCAAGCTCAAGGAACTGGTCAACATGTACAAGACCAAGGCCGCGTTCCGTTCCGACATGGCCAACCGCTACCAGGCGGCCACCACCCGGCTGGAGAAGTTCCTGGAGGCCGGCCCGCCGCAGGCGATCCCGCTGGAGCAGAACGTGCAGATGCGGCTGAAGGGCGGGCGCACCGCCAAGCGCGCGGTCGTGGCCGAAAAGCTCGAGCTGACCGGGCTGATGAAGCCCTTCAATACCGAAATCTGGTTCGGCGACCGGGTGGGCGTGCTGGGTTCGAACGGCTCGGGCAAGTCGCACTTCCTGCGCCTGCTGGCCTCCGGCGGATCCGACCCGGAGCGCGAGCACCTGCCGGTCTCCGATGTGGTGATCGCCCCGGTGGCGCATGCCGGCACGGTGAAGCTGGGAGCGCGCATCCGCCCGGGCTACTTCGCCCAGACCCACAGCCGCCCGGACCTGTTTGGCCGCACCCTGCTCGAAATCCTGCACCGCGGCGACGAGCACCGCTCCGGAATGCCGCGCGAGGCGGCGGCCGGAGCGCTGGATGGCTACGGGCTGGCAGCGCAGTCCGAGCAGAAGTTCGAATCGCTCTCCGGAGGCCAGCAGGCGCGCTTCCAGATCCTGCTGCTGCAGCTCTCGGGGGCAACTCTGCTGCTGCTCGATGAGCCCACCGACAACCTGGACCTGCACTCGGGCGAAGCCCTGGAGCGTGCCATCGACGCGTTCGAGGGCACGGTGCTGGCGGTGACCCACGACCGCTGGTTCGCCCGCGGCTTCGACCGCTTCCTGGTCTTCGGCTCCGACGGCACCGTCTACGAGTCCGACGAGCCGGTCTGGGACGAGGCCCGGGTGCAGCGCAAGCGCTAATCCCAGGGAACTGCCCGCGGGTATGGGTCCGGCACAATATGATGCCAAGCCCGTGCCTTCAGTTGCGCCTTCTGCGTTCTGCGGCGCGTTTGCACGCGGGACTAATGCTCGGGGTGCAGGTGAGAATGCGGGGCGTCCATCTGGTGCAGCAGCTGATGCACGCCGGGGTGCACCAGCTCCCAGCGGCGGTACTTTCCATCCCGCTGCACCTGAACTACCCCGGCCTTGCGCAACGTGGCCAACGACTGGGTCACGGTGTTTGCGCCCAGCTGCGCGGCATCGGCCAGCTGGGTGACCGAGGACAGCGGCGCGGCGTGCATGGCAATCAGTATTTTCATGCGGGTGGCATCCGCGCACAGGGCGAACACGTCGATCCAGTCCTGCAGCGATTCCTGCACTTCCTCCAGGGCGTTGGCGCCGACCTGGCCGCGCTCGGACTCAGGCATGCCGCCCCCGCGAAATAGTGGTTGGCAAAATCACCACGCAACCCCTCATCTGTGTGATCAAACACCTGTAGTCTGTGAACATCTACCCCACGCACCGCTCGGAAGGACCTCGTTCGTGCACAGCTACGTCCGGCGCGCCGCACTGATGCTCCCCATCCTACTGGCCACCGCAGGCTGCCAGGCCGCCGTCCCCAGCGACGACGTGCTGCTGCTGACCCCTGCGCTGCCCGAAACCCTGAATCCGCTGGCAGGTTTCGACAACAACGGTACGGGCAAGATCAACGAATCGCTGTATACCCTGGACGGGGAAACTGGCAGCCTGCCGAATTTGGTGCCGCTGCTGGCCGAGGGCGAACCGCAGATCAGCGCCGACGGGCTGCGCTGGAGCATTGCGCTGCAGCCCGGCATCAGCTTCAGCGACGGCAGCGGCTTCGACGCCGGGGATGTGGCCGCCAGCTACCGGGCCATCCTGGACCCCGCCAGTGCCTCGCCCATCGCCGGCGTGCTGGAAAACCTCGATACGGTGCGTGCCGTGGACGAGCGCACCGTCGAATTCACGCTCAAGGAGCCCCAGGTCTCCTTCAAGACCGCACTGCTGATCGGCATCGCCCCTGAAGAACTGATCGCCGACGGGCCGGTGAGCAATTCCAGCCTGAACCGCACCCCGGTGGGTACCGGCCCCTACACGGTGCAGAAATTCGATTCCGCCCAGCTGGTGCTGGGTGCCAATCCCGACTACCGTTCCGGCGCCCCCGACGTGGCCCGGGTGGTCTACGAGCAGTCAGCCGACGACAACGCCCGCTCGCAGGCACTGGCAGGCGGCGGCTACACCGGCACCGTGCTGCCTCCGCGGCTAGCGGCCAGCTTCGCGGATCGCGACGGGTTCGAGGTGGTCACCGCAACCAGCGCGGACTGGCGCGGCATCTCGCTGCCCGCCGACCACCCGTTCACCGCCGATCCTTCCGTGCGCCTGGCGCTGAACCTGCTGGTGGACCGCCAAGCGCTGATCGACGGGGTGCTGGCGGGCTCCGGGCGCCCTGCCTACACCTTCGTCCCGGCCCAGTACGGCAAGGCCTACAACTCTGACGCCGTGTTCGCCCACGACCCCCAGCGGGCCGAGCAGCTGCTGGAGCAGTCGGGGTGGACGCTGGACGGCTCGATGCGCTCCAAGGACGGCCAGGACGCCGCATTCACGATCATGTACAACCCGGGCGACACGCTGCGACGGGACCTGTCCCTGGCCTTGGCCGCCCAGCTCAAGGAGCACGGCATCACCGCCGAGGTCGTGCCCGCCACCTTCGACGAAGCCGAGCCGCGCATCGGCACGGACGCGCTGATGCTGGGCGGCGGCGACACCCCTTACGATGTGGACACCCAGCTCTACAAGATGCTGCATTCAAGCTACCCGGAGGACGGCGCCTACTACGACAACCCCAGCCGCTACGCGGACGCGGCGATGGACCGGCTGCTGCACATCGGCCGGACCAGCACCGACCCAACGGTCCGCGACCAGGCCTACCGCAAGGTCCAGGAACTTTACGTCAAGCAGCCATCGATGCTGCTGCTGGCCTTCACCGACCACAACTACGTGCAGCGCAGCGACGTCCATGAGACGTGGAACACCGCCGGCACCCTGCTCGAACCCCATGACCACGGCACCGCATGGGGCCCGTGGGTGAAAATCGGCCAGTGGACCGGCAAATGAGCCTGACCGTCCTGCGCCCGCGAGGCGTGCCGCGGCTGCCAAGAGCCGGGCTGCTGGTGCTCCGCCGGATGCTGCTGGCCATCCCGCTGACCGCGGGGCTGACCGCAGTGGTGTTCTTCTTGGCTTCCGTCGCCCCGTTCAATCCGCTGGCTGCCTATCTGGGCAGCCGCTACGAGCACACCGGCGCCGCCGAACGCGCGGCCCTGCGCGCCGAGCTGGGCCTGGACGACTCCTGGTTCGGTGCCTGGCTCGGCTGGTTGGGCTCGGCGGTGCACGGCGAGCTGGGCACCTCGCGCATGCTGGCCCGGCCGGTCACCGAGGTGCTCGCCGAGCGCGTGCCCTATACCCTGCTGCTGATGCTTGCCGGGCTGCTGCTTGCCGTGGTGCTCGCGGTACTGCTGGCCTGTGCCGCTGGTCTGTGCCGCGGCGGGTTGGCCGACCGCGCCACCACCTGGATCGCCCAGCTGGCCCAGGCCATCCCGCCCTTCGTGCTGGCGCTGGTGTTCATCGCTGTGTTCTCGCTGCGGCTCGGGCTTCCCACCGGCGGCGTGGCGCCTCCAGGGCAGGAGCCGACCGCCGGGTCGCTGGCCGTGCACCTGCTGCTGCCGGCCACGGTGATGGCCATCAGCCTGCTGCCCTGGCTGGTGCTGAACCTGCGGGCCTCCATGTTCGATCTGCTGGACTCGGATGCGGTTCTCGCGGCTCGGGGACGCGGCGAGGGAGCCGGACGGATATTGGTGCTCGAGGTGCTGCCCGGCGCCCTGCTGCCCTTCATCACGGTGATCGGCTCCCGCCTGGGCGAACTGATCACCGGAGCGCTGCTGGTTGAAACGGTGTTCGGCTGGCCCGGGATTGCCTCGGCGGTGATCGATTCCGCGGTGTCCGCGGACTTCGCGCTGCTGGCCGCGGTGACCGCCTGCTCGGCGCTGGCCGTGTTCCTGGGCAATGCCCTGGCCGACGCCGGCTACCTGCTGCTTGATCCGCGGGTGGGCGATGTCTAGCATCATCCGTGATTCCCGCTTGCTGCCGCTGGGCATCATCCTGCTGGCCGTGGTTTATTCGGTGCTCGTTCCGTTCTTCTCCCCCGAGGCGGTGGAGAACATCGACCTGGCCGCGGTGTACCTGCCGCCGGGGGCCGAGCATTTCTTCGGCACCGATCAGCTCGGGCGCGACGTGTGGGTGCGGGCCGCGGCCGCGCTGCGGCTGTCGATGCTGCTCGCCGTCGCATCGGCGCTGTCCTCCACGCTGCTGGGGGTGCTGGCCGGAACCCTGTCCGCCACCGCCGGCGGGCTGGTGGACCGGATCATCACCCGGCTGGTAGACAGCGTCAGCGCGATCCCGCACCTGCTGCTGGGTGTGGTGATCCTGGCGCTGTGGCCCGGGCAGGGGTGGGCGATCATCCTGTCCATCGCGCTGACCCACTGGACCCAGGTGGCGCGTATCGTTAGGGCCAGGCTGTTGGCCGAACGGGAGGCCGGATACGTCAAGCTCAGCCGGGCCTCCGGCGCCCGGCCGCTGGCGCTGTGGTGCACGCACCTGATTCCCGCGGTGCTCCCGCAGGCGGGCATCGCCGTGGTCCTGCAGCTGCCCCATGCCATCTGGCACGAATCCGCGCTGTCCTTCCTAGGCGTGGGGCTGCCGCCACAATCCGCGTCGCTGGGTTTGCTACTGGAGGACGCCCGCACAGGCATCCTGGTCGGCGCTTGGTGGATGCTGGTGTTCCCGGCCGCGCTGCTGGTGCTGCTCAGCTGGTCCTTTGCCGCCCTGGCGCACCCACAGCCGCAACGCCGCCGCTCCGCGCGGCGCCTCGATTCTCTCGCTCCGCGACGAAAGGGCGGTGCCGCAGAAAAAGCCGATGGGCATCCGCTTCCACGGGGCGCAGGCTTGGTCTTGCGGGGATTGTCGGTATGGAGCAAGGATGATTCCCCAGAACGCTCCGTGCTGCTGGATAACGTCAGCTTCACTGCCGCCGCCGGAGCGGTCAACGTGGTCATGGGTGCTTCGGGCGCAGGAAAGACCATGCTGCTGCGCGCCGCCGCCGGGCTACTGCCTCAATCGCTGGAATCCACCGGCAGCGTCCTCGTGCCGGGAACCGCTGGCGGGCTCTGCCATGCCCCCAAGCTGGGTGAAGATCTGGTTTTCATTCCCGGGTCGGCGGCCACGGCGCTGAACCCGGTGCTCAGCGTGGGCACCGTCTTGCGCCGCGTACGCCGGAGCCACGGCCTGGACAGCTCACCGGCCGCGCTGGCGGCGGTGTTCAAGGACTTCGAACTGGTTCCCGAACTGCTCCATCGCTACCCGCACGAGCTGTCCGGAGGCCAGGCCCAGCGTGTAGTGCTGGCCCTGGGCTTGGCATCCCGCGCCAGTTGCGTTGTGCTGGACGAGCCCACCAGCGCCCTGGATGCGGATACCGCGGCGGCCATCGCTCGGATCCTGCGCCGCTTGGCGGACACCGGGTGCACCATCGTTATGGTCACCCACGACGCTGAACTGGCCGCGGAACTCGCCGACACGCTGACCGTGGTCAGTGATGGGCAAGTGCTCGCATCCGCTTCCGGCGACGGGCAGGTCATCCCGGAATTGGAGGATAGCACCCCATGAGCCTTGAATTGTCTGCGGTGAGCCACCGCTATGCCAAGAACGTCCCCAGAATCCTGGATCAACTGGACCTGGAGGTCACGTCCGGCTCGGTGATCGGTCTGGTCGGGCCCTCGGGTGCCGGGAAGTCCACCCTGCTGGCCATCGCCTCGCTGATGCTGGCCCCGACAGAGGGCAAGCTGCGCATCGACGGCCAAGCGGTACCTGCCCGAGGGCACGTCCCGGCCGAACTGCGCCAGCGCATCGGCATCCTGCCGCAAAACCCGCGCAGCTTCGCGAACCCCCGGCTCACCCTGGGCGCGATCATGGCCGAGCCGTTAGCCCTGCGCGACGGGCTGGCGTTCCCCCGTCCGGGCCGCTATCGCCGCGAGCTGGAGGAACTGGCCCGGGAGGCGAGCCTTGAACCGGCGCTGCTGGAGCGGAAGCCCGGGCAGGTTTCCGACGGGCAGCTGCAACGAGCCCTGCTGGGCAGGGCGTTGGCCCTGGACCCGGCGCTGCTGGTGTGCGACGAGCCGACGTCAGCCCTGGATCCCGGCACCACTGCGCAGATCTTCACGGTGCTGGGCGAGCGGGCTCGAGCCGGGGCGGCGGTGCTCATCGCCTCCCACGACAATGCCTCGCTGGCCGAGCACTGCGATTCGATCCACCAGCTGTCGGCGCTGCGGCGCCCAGACCAAGGGGCACTACTTGGACTCCCCGCCCAAATGCCAAGCGATGATGTCGAGCGCAGGTAGCGGTGTAATCGGCACGTCGGGCTCCACCAACTGGGGAATTTCCAGCCAGAATTCGTGGTGGCCCTGCAGATCAGCCTGCACCTCTGGCAGCCAAGCCAGAATGAAAACGCGGTCGGAGCGCTTGTTGTCCCCTAGCATCCGTTCCTGATGCAGCCTGCGCACCTGGCGGCCAAAGAGTGGAATCAGCTCGGGATTTTGCGATGCACCACCATGGCCAGTTTATCGGATTGACTTGTGGGGTCCGCGGCTAGTCAAGGACACCAAAATGATCAGCAATAGCGTCAAGCTGCGGTTGGCCTGCGTCGCTCAGCGCTCCGGACAGGCACAGGTACGGCATTTATTGGCGAATTGTGCCGGCGCACCGCCGCCCTGTGACCTCGCCGGGATGCGAAACGGCCGCCGGGATCCCCTGCGGGAGGAACGTCGGCGGCCGTTGGATCAATTCCGGAACAGGCTAGTACTTGCGCAGGTTCACCGGCTGCTGTCCGCGCAGCTCGATGCGCAGCTGGTTCACGAGGGCGTGCAGCACCGCATTCGCCGATTCCGTGGAGCCTCCCAAGGTGCGTACCGCAAGACCGGGCACCGGGGCCTGGGAAATGCCCACAGAAATTCCGTCGCGCTGCTGCCCGGCGATCTCGTAGGCCAGTTCGCGCAGGCGAGCGACCATTGCCGCGTCGATGCGCGGGTCGATGGCCAGCAGCATGCCCACGTGGGTGGATTCCTGCAAGTACAGCAGCGAGTCGATGGAATCCTTGCCCGGCTTCACCCACAGGTTATCCAGCGCCCCGAGCCGCCCGTCCAGGTGGACCTCGGTGCGCAGGCGCAGCTGCTCGTAGCTGAACCGGCTGCCGTCCGGGCTCCAGCCCGGGGTGAGGACCTCGCACAGCACCAGCGAGGCATCGGCGGCCATGTGCACCTCGGTGCGCTGGAAGTAGCTGGCGTCCTTATAGGCGATCAGCTGGTCCGGCAGGTATTCGAGCACCGCGCCAGGTTCCAGCCTGATGCGCATGTCCTGCTGCGCCGGGCCCTGCGGGGTGCGGTAGACCTTGGTGGCGGACTGGGTGGTCAGCAGCAGGCTGCTGCCCTCGGCAACACGGATCTCGATGCCGTACTTGTCGGCGCCCAGGTAGCCGCCGCCGGGGTTCACGATGGTGTAGCAGACCTGGGCGGTGTCATCGAGGTAATGCGGGCGCAGCACGCGCAGCGCCCCCTGGTGGTATTGCCGCAGCGCGATGTCCTTCCCGGCCCGCGAGCCGACGTGCAGCCGCAGCTCGCCGACCAGGCCATCCGGGAACGGACTGGGCTCCAGCCCGGAGCCCAAGCCCGGGCTCGAAGCGGCCACTACGCCAGGTCCGTCATCAGCACGTCGTGCTTCAGCCACGCGATGACCTTCTCCAGCCCCTCGTCGGTCTTCAGGTTGGTGAAGCAGAAGGGCTTGTCCCCGCGGAACTGCTTGGAATCCGACTCCATCACCGACAAATCCGCGCCCACGTACGGGGCCAGGTCGGTCTTGTTGATGATGAACAGGTCGGACTTGATCATGCCCTGCCCGGCCTTGCGCGGGATCTTCTCGCCCTGGGCCACGTCGATGATGTAGATGGAGAAGTCCACCAGCTCCGGGGAGAACGTGGCCGAGAGGTTGTCCCCGCCGGATTCGACGAAGATCACCTGCAGGTCAGGGTGCTTGGCTTTCAGCTCCTCGATGGCCGCGGCGTTCATCGAGGTGTCCTCGCGGATCGCGGTATGCGGGCAGCCGCCGGTTTCGATGCCGACGATCCGATCCAGCGGCAGCACGCCGTTGGCGGCCAGGATCTTGGCGTCCTCGATGGTGTAGATGTCGTTGGTGATCGCCGCCATGGAGATCTCGTGCTCCAGGGCCCGGGTGATGCGTTCAATCAGCTGGGTCTTGCCGGCACCGACTGGTCCGCCGATGCCAATCTTGATGGGTTCCATGGTATTTCCTCGAATCTGTTGGGGCCGCAGGTGCGCGGCGGGGTCAGGACATGAACATGCGGGCGCGCTGGTGCTCGTGGCGCATCTGGGCGATTTCCAGCCCGGGCGCCGCGGCGCCCAGATCCATCTCCTCCAGGGTGAAGATCGCCGCGACGGCGTCCGCCACCGGTTCGTGCATCGCCCGGATCACCCGCTGGCCGGCGTCCTGGCCCAGCGGGATGGCGCGGATCGCATTCTGCGTCAGGCTGGTCACCGTGGAGAACAAGTAGCTGCCCAGCGCGTCGGCCACCGGGGCGCCGGCCCCGCGGGCACCCAGGGCGAAGGCGATGGCCGGGTGCCCGGCGCACTGCCCGCTGCGCACGCTGCGCGCATAGGCCGCCACGTCCGCGGTGGGGAACGCCGAGTTGGCCACGGCGAGCATCCGCGCGCCCATCTTGGTGGCTGCCTCGCGCAGCTGGCGGGGCAGGGCCGAGGCATGGATCAGCGCGTCGAGCTGCGCGATCCGCTCCTGGTCCGGCGCCTCATAGGCCAGGCGCAGCAGCAGCCCGTCGGTATAGGCCAGGGCCTGGGACAGGAACTGGTGCAGCCACGTCGCGAAGCTGGCCTCGTCGTGCACCTGCCCGGACTCCAGGTAGCTCTCCATGCCGAAGGAGTGGCTGAACGCGCCGGTGGGCAGTGCCGAGTCCGATAGCTGGAGCAGCGTGAGCAGGTGCGGGGCGCTAGTGGGTGTGCTCGGCATGGCGGAAGGGCACGGGCATAACCCGTTCCTGGCGCTGGTAGGGCGCGTCGTGGTGCTTGAGGAAGTCCTCGACGGTGTGGTCGTACTGCACCACCATCACCTCGGCGCAATACTCCGAGTCGGCGCCGAAGAACTGCGCCTGCAGGTGCCGGTTGCCCAGCGAGTGGGCGATCACGCCCATCTCCAGCACCGTGCGCGGGGCGATGACCAGCACGTCGGTGGGCAGCACCGACACGCTGATCACTTCGGTCTCCGAGAGGAACAGGATGTCCCCGTCACGCAGATCCGGGCCCGGGGCCAGGCGCAGGCCCAGCTCCCGCCCGTGGTCGGTCTTCACGCGCTGGATGCGCTTGACCAGCTCGGCGCTGGGCAGCACCACCTTTTCGTGGTGCCGCCCGGCCAGCTGCTCGGGCTGCTCGTGGAGGTTGCCCACGAGTTCGTCGATAATCATCTATCTCCTTGGTGGTTGGCGGGCCGGCTCACCGGCTAGAACAGGAAGTAGCGCTGGGCCATGGGCAGCTCGTCCGAGGGCTCGCAGGTGGCCAGTTCCCCGTCGACGAACACCTCGTAGGTCTGCGCATCCACCTGGATATCCGGGGTGGCTCCGTTGTGCTTCAGATCGGACTTCACCAAATCGCGGATGCCGTGGCAGGGGCGGATCACCTTGCGCAGGCGCAGGCGCTCGGGGATGCCCTCTTCGATCGCTGCCTTGGACAGGAAGGTGATCGAGGAGGCGTGGACCGCGCTGCCCAGGGCACCGAAGTTCAGCCGCAGCGTGCGCGGCTGCGGGGTCGGGATCGAGCCGTTGGAATCGCCCATCAGCGACTGGACGATCAGCCCGCCCTTGATCACCATTTCCGGCTTGACGCCGAAGAAGGCCGGATCCCAAAGTACCAGGTCGGCAAATTTGCCTTCCTCGACGCTGCCGATGGAGTCGGCGATGCCGTGGGCGATGGCCGGGTTGATGGTGTACTTGGCGACATAGCGCTTCAGCCGCTGGTTATCGCCGATCTCCGGGTCGCCTTCCAGCTTGCCGCGCTGGCGCTTCATCGCGTCGGCCACCTGCCAGGTGCGCAGCACCACTTCGCCCACGCGGCCCATGGCCTGCGAGTCAGAGGAGGTGATGGAGAAGACCCCCATGTCGTGCAGCACGTCCTCGGCGGCGATGGTCTCGGGGCGGATCCGCGAATCGGCGAAGGCCACGTCCTCGGGGATGTCCGGGTTCAGGTGGTGGGCCACCATGAGCATGTCCAGGTGCTCGTCCACGGTGTTCGTGGTGAACGGCAGGGTCGGATTGGTCGAGGCCGGCATCACATTGGGCAGCGCGGCCATGCGGATGATATCCGGGGCGTGCCCGCCACCGGCGCCTTCGGTGTGGAAGGTGTGGATCACCCGGCCGGCGATCGCTTCGATGGTGTCCTCCACGAAGCCGCATTCGTTCAGCGTATCGGCGTGGATGGCCACCTGCACGTCGAACTCGTCGGCGACCTTCAGCGAGTTGTCGATGGACGAGGTGGTCGCACCCCAGTCCTCGTGGATCTTCAGGCCGATCGCGCCGGCGCGGATCTGCTCGGCCAGCGGTGCGCGGTCGCTGGCGTGCCCCTTGCCCAGCAGCCCGATGTTGATCGGCAGGTTCTCCACCGCCTGCAGCATCCTTGCGATGTGCCATGGGCCCGGGGTGAGGCTGGTTGCCTTGGACGCGTCCGAAGGACCGGCGCCGCCGCCGATCAGCGTGGTAGTGCCGTTGGCCAAGGCGACTGGCACCTGGTCCGGGGAAACGAAGTGGATGTGCGTGTCGATCGCTCCGGCGGTGAGGATCTTGTGCTCCCCGGCGATCACGTCGGTGGACGCGCCGATGACGATATCCACCCCGTCGGAGATGTCCGGGTTGCCGGCCTTGCCGATCTTGAAGATATGCCCGTCGCGCAGGGCGACATCGGCCTTGTAGATGCCGGTGTAGTCCAGCACCACCACATTGGTGATCACCGTGTCGGGCACATCCTGGTCGCGGGTGACGCGGCCGTTCTGCCCCATGCCGTCGCGGATGACCTTGCCACCGCCGAAGACCACTTCTTCGCCGTAGGTGGTGTAGTCGTGCTCGATCTCGGCCAGCAGCTCGGTATCCGCCAAGCGGATGGCATCCCCCGTGGTCGGCCCGTACATTTCCGAGTACTGCTTGCGGGTCAGCTCGAAGCCCATGCCTAGTTCTCCTGCTCTTCGTCGGCGGCCGAGGACTTGCCGGCGTTTTCCGCCTCTGCTGCAAGCCGTGCCTCATGCGGCTGCGGCGGGAGATTCTCGTCGACCGGGTCCACGCCGAAGGTGGTGCCCAGCCCGGAGGCCGCATCGCCCTGGTTGGGAAGGTCGATGCTGTAGTCTTCGACGACCTCGGCCTCGCGCTCGGCATCGATGCCTGCGGTGCCGCCGATCGCGTCCGTTTCAACGGCCGGGACCGGCAGGCCCAGCGGCCCGTTGATCCGGTCCTGGAAGCCGTGCACCTCGCGGGCTCCGGAGAATTCGACCAGGTGGACGGTGCGTGCATCGCCCGGCTCGAAGCGCACTGCGGTGCCGGCGGGAATATCGAGCCGGAATCCGCGCGCGGCCACTCGATCGAACTCCAGCTGCGAATTGACTTCGGCGAAATGGTAATGCGAGCCGACCTGCACCGGCCGGTCCCCGCGGTTCACCAGGTTCAGGATGCGGGTTTGCTGCTGTGCATTGCAGGCGATGGGTTCATCGCGCAGGATGTATTCTCCCGGGATCATGATCTGTGCCTTTCTGCGCAGAGGGAACTAGCGAATGGGGTTGTGGACGGTGACCAGCTTGGTCCCGTCGAGGAAGGTCGCTTCGACCTGGACTTGGTCCACCATTACCGCAATGCCATCCATGACGTCTTCGCGGCGGAGGATCGTGGTCCCGTAGCTCATCAATTCAGCCACGGTCCGTCCGTCGCGGGCCCCTTCGATCAATTCGTAGGTGATGACCGCGACGGCCTCCGGGAAGTTCAGCTTCAGTCCACGCGCCTGTCGTCGGCGTGCCAGATCGGCGGCGACGACGATCATCAGCTTCTCTTGCTCCCTCGGCGTTAAATGCATCGACAATTCCCCGTTCAAGAGTGTTTAAGAGTGTCCACCAAGATCGCTGAATTCCGGACAGAAAACGCCGTAACAGCTGTGGATATGGCTAGAATAGCAGACCTTCGGAAAAGGTTTTTTCGACCCGGAATCCATCCATAAAACAACCATTGACAAAATTTATCCACCCAAGTCAAAGAAGTTTTCACGGAAAACAACCCGAACCTCTCCAGCGCGTCGAAAAGCCACGACTTTCCATTCCAGCACAATGCAACGTTCTCCGGGGATTTAATTCCGGATTCCCTGCCTGTTTCCAGCCATGGCTCCGGCAGGAAACTGCTCCCGCTCGGTCCTCCAGGGCGACCGGGAGCAGTTTCCATGCACCGGGCCCGATGCGTCATTCCACGAGCTTGCCTGCCTGCGATACCTCGGTGATCAGCGCGGCCACTTCCGCAGGCACTTCGGGGATCGGCTCACGGGTGATGCCCTCAGGCGACCAGATGAGGTTCACCTGCAGCTGCGGATCGGTGTGCGGATAGTCGCTGCGGTTATGGCAGCCGCGGGTTTCCCGGCGCTCCAGCGCCGACTCCAAGGTGGCGCGCGCGGCCAGAGCCGAGGACTTCAGGTCGAAGGCGTGGCACAGGTCCTGGTAGCCGGCGATGTCCGGGTGGATGCCCACCCGCGCCATCCGCGCTTCGACCTCTGCCAGTTTCTCCAGCCCCAGCGTCAGCCCCGCCTCCTCGCGCACGACTCCGGCGTGCTGGGTCATGATGTCGCGGATCGCCCGCTGCAGGGACCGGACATTTTCCTGCCCATCGGCGGCCAGCAGCCGGTCCACTTCCCCGCGCGCCTTCTCGATGGCCGCCTGCGAACGCGGCTGGGAAGTGAGCGCACGCGAATACCGGGCAGCTCCCTGCCCGACGATCCGGCCGAAGACCAGCAGCTCGATCAGCGAGTTGCCGCCCAGCCGGTTGGCCCCGTGCAGGCCCGAGGAGGCTTCACCGATCGCGTACAGGCCGGGGACCGCCGTCTCATGGGTGAGCGGGTCCACCTGCACCCCGCCCATGGAATAGTGCGCCGTCGGGGCGATCTCGATCTTCTGCTCGGTAATGTCCAGCATCTGCTCCTCGAGCAGCGTCTGGTAGACCCGGGGCAGCCGTTCCATGATGGTGGCGCGGGGCAGGTGCGAGACATCCAGCCAGACCCCGCCCTTGGCGGTGCCGCGCCCGGCGGCGATCTCGGTGTAGGCGGCCAGGGCGACCCGGTCGCGGGTGGACAATTCCATGCGCTGGGGATCGTAGCGCTCCATGAAGCGTTCGCCCAGGGCGTTGGTCAGGATCCCGCCTTCGCCGCGGGCCGCCTCGGAGACCAGAGTCCCGGCCACCGATTCGGGTTCGATGATGCCCGAGGGGTGGAATTGTACGAGCTCGGCATCGCGCAGCCGGGCACCGGCCTCCACGGCCAGGCGGAAGGCGTCGCCGGTGTTCTCGTCGCGCCGCGAGCTGCTGCGCCGCCAGATGCGGGTGTGGCCGCCGGCGGCCAGGATGACCGCGTCGGCATGGATCAGGTACCCGGTGCCGTCGTTGACGTCGAAGCCGTAGGCGCCGAAGATCCGCCCCTCGGCGACCAGCAGCTCGGTGATATAGACCGAGTCCAGGATCGGGACCTGCAGCTGCTGCGCACGGCGGACCAGGGTGCGCTGGATTTCCAGCCCGGTGTAGTCCCCGGCGAAGGCGGTGCGCCGGAATTTGTGGGCACCGAAGAAGCGCTGGGAGATCCGGCCGTCGGTTTCGCGGGCGAAGTTCATGCCGTAGCGTTCCAGGTCCTCGATGCCGCGGGCCGCGCCTTGGGCGACCACCTGCACGGTGCGCGGATCGGCCAGGTAGTAGCTTTCCTTGATGGTGTCCGCCGCGTGCTGCTGCCAGCTGTCCTCGGCGTCCATCGTGCCCAGTGCGGCGTTGATGCCGCCGGCGGCCAGCGCGGTGTGCGCGTCGTGGCGCGGGCGCTTGCCCACGGCCAGCACGTCGGTGCCCGATTCTGCCAGCTCGATGGCCGCGCGCAAGCCTGAACCACCGGTGCCGATGACCAGTACGGAGGTGGATATCTGCTGTTCGTTTCTCATGGTTTCCAGCATCGCCCCGCGCCCAGAATACGTCCAATGAATTATTGGCATGATGTTGATAGCAGTAGGCTATGCACCATGAACCTAGAGCAATTGCGCGGCTTCACCGCCATCGCCGAAGTGGGGCACTTCACCCGGGCCGCCGAGCAGCTGCACCTGGCCCAGCCATCGCTCAGCCGGCAGATCGCCACGCTGGAACAGGAACTGGGCTCCGAGCTGTTCCACCGGGCCCGCGGCAACATCACGCTTACCGCCGCCGGGCAGGCATTGCTGCCCCGTGCGCGCCGGATGCTGGCCGACGAGGAGTCCATCCGCACCGAAATGGCCGACCTGGCCGGGCTGCATCGCGGGCGGGTGCGCCTGGGCGCCCCGCCTACCCTGTGCGTGTCGCTGGTCGCCGAGGCGCTGTCCATCTTCCGCACCTACTACCCCGGGGTGCAACTGCAGATTTTCGAAGCGGGCTCGCACAAGCTGCTGGAGCAGCTGGACGGCGGCGCACTGGATCTGGCGCTCATCGTGACCTCGGAGCATGCGGTGAACGACAACCATCTGGAGAACCTGCCGCTGCTCGAAGAGGAATTGGTGGTCATCGACGCACTGGAGCACCCGCACCTAGCTGGCCAGGAGCTTGATTTGCGCGCGTTGGCTCCGGTGCCCCAGCTGGCCTTCTCGCACAGCTACGATCTGCGCGCCAGCACCGCCCTGGCCTACAAGAACGCCGGCCTGGTGCCCAATATCGTCGTGGAAGGCGGGGAGATGGACGCGGTGCTGCGCTTCGTGCAGCGCGGGCTCGGAGTCGCCGTGGTTCCGGCGACGGTGGCGCTGGACGCTCCGGGAGTGCGCTCCATTGCCTTGCGCGAACCGCTGGCCCGCACCATCGGGCTGGCGCACCGGCGCGATGTCTCATTGACCCGAGCCGCCGCGGCCATGGCGCAGCTGCTGGCCGAAACCGCGCAGCAGCTGGCCGCCGGCCACGGGCAAATCAACTCCCTAGCTTGATCCCCAGGTGGCTGGCCATCGCCTCGGCGAGCAGGCTCAGCTGCAGCGCACTGATCCGTGCCCCGCGCAACCCGTCGACCCCCTCAACCTGGGCGAAGTCCAGCCCCTGCAGGTCGACCTCGCGCAATTGCGCCCCGGCAGCGGTAATTTGCCCGGCCCGCGAATCGACGAAGCCCAGGCGCTGGATCTGCCCGCCCAGGTCGATCTCCTCGAATTGGCAATTGACGAAGAGCACATCGCGCACCGTTGCACCGCGCAAATTCAGCCAGCCGAATTTGCAGTTCTCGAATACCACGCCATCGAGCTGGGCCTCGGCGAAATCCGCAGACCCGAAGCGGCTGTGGGTCACCCGCACATCGTTGAGGAACGCACCAGCGGCTTGCAGGGCGGGAGCCCCGGATTGGTCCAGTTCGCACTGGATTAGCCGGGCATTGCGCAAGGCCTCGATCTGCACGGAGCTGAAACGGCATTCCTCCAGCCGCGCGCCATCGGCCGCCAGCGGCTCATCGAAATCCCTGAAGTGCAGCAGTTCAACGTAGTCGTCGCCCAGATCCCCACGGTAGCCAGGGGCCAGTTCGGGCAGGGTGAAGCGTCGGATTTTCGGTGCCAATGCGCGTCCTTAAAGTGCTTGCTTCGCAACCAGGTTCCCGGCCACGTCATCCAGTGCCGCATCCAGGTGCGGCCAGCGGAACTCGTACCCGGTCCCCTGCAGCACCCCGGGCAGCGCCCAGCGGGACTTGAGCAGCATTTCCGGTTCCACGCGCAGCACGAACATGGCCGGCTCCAGCATCCAACGATACGCGGGCAGCCCGAATTTCGCGCCGGTGGCGCGGCGCAGCGAGGCCATCAGCGCCCGGTTGGCAACCGGGTTCGGCGAGCTGAGGTTGACCGGGCCGGTGATTTCGCGGTGGTCGATGATATGCCCGATCGCGCCGATCGCATCATCGACGTGGATCCAGCTGAAGCGCTGGTTCCCGCGCGTGCGGTGCCAGCCGCTGCGTTCAGCTCCGCTCGGATCCGGGCCGATGCCGCGGTAGCGCCGATGCGCCGGCCACCAGCTATCGTGCTGCGCCCCGCCCAGCCCCAGCCGCGCGACGGCAAGCAGCTTGCGCGTGGCCGGGCCGTCGCCGAGCACGATGGCCATGCGCAGGGCGACCCGGCGCGTGGGCAGCTCGCCGCGGAAGAACTCGCGTTCCCAGTTGCGCGCCACATCCACCGAGAACCCTTCGCCGATCCGGCCGTCTTCGGTGTTCGGCGCATCCATGCTGTGCCGGTAGATGGTCGCGGTGGACGCGTTCAGCCACAGCGCCGGCGGATCAGCGGCCTGGGACACTGCCTCGTGCAGCGCGCGGGTCGTGTCCACGCGCGAGGCGAGGATCTCGTTGCGCGCCGCCTCGTGATAGCGGCAGCCGACATTCTTCCCGGCCAGATTGACCAGCAGTTCTGCACCATCGATGAGTGCCGCCAGCGCCGGGCCATCGCCCCACTGCGCATCCGCTGTACGGCCGCGGCCGATGACCGCCACCTGGTATCCAGCCCCGCGCAGCTGCGCGATCAGCCGTTCGCCAATGAACCCGCTGGCTCCTGCCACTACCGCCCGCCGTGCAGCGCTCTGCATCGTTCCCCGCTCAGAAGTCGTTGATCACCAGTTTCTTCATCTTCAGCATATGCTCGAATGCGCCGGGTCGCTCCATCAGCTCGCCCATGTTCGAGGGCACGATCTGCCAGCTCACCCCGAATTTGTCGGTCAGCCAGCCGCAGGCCTCGGCTTCAGGCACCGCGGACAGCGCCTCCCAGACGCGGTCGATCTCCGCCTGGCCATCGCATGGCCATTCCAGCGAGACGCCGGGATTGAAGGTGAAGTCCTGCGGCACGGCCGAATCCATGGCCGCAACGCAATCCTCGCCGAGCGTGAATTGGGCGTACATCAGCGCTTCGGCGGTAGCGGCTTCGGTCGGCTCCCCGTACGGGAAGGCGCTGTCCAGTTTCGCGCCGAGCACCTGGCTGTAGTACTCGATGGCCTCGACCGCGCGGTTCTGGGCCGCACCGCCGAACATCAGCGCAGGAAAGACCGAGGCGCGCGGCTCAACGGGCTCATCGGACTCCATCAGCTGCCAGGAGACACCGTACTTGTCGTTCACCCAGCCGTAGCGCGCGCTGAACGGGTAGGTGTCCAGCGGCATCAGCGCCGTGCCGCCCTCCAGCAGCGCGGCCCAGGTGGCATCGAGGGACTCGCGCTGGCCGGCGTTGAAGACCACGATGATCGAGATCGCCGGATTCGGCATGAATTCCTGGCCCGCGTTGATCAGCGTGATCTTGGTTCCCCGCACCCACAGCGAAACGGTCAGCGCCTTGCCGGCGAAGGGTTCCTGGAATTCCAGCAGGCCCTCGGTGGGATAGCGCGATTCGACTTCGGTTTTTGCCTCTGGCAGGGCGCGGGCATAGAATTCCCCCGCTTCCTCTGCAGTGCCTTGCATCCATAAATTGACGGTGAGCTTTTGCATGACGGTCCTCCTAGCTGGGCGATGCTCCAAAGCTACCCCGCAGGGCCCTCCAGCAACAGATGGGCCAGCGAACTTTCAGCCCCGATTCATCTGCTCGTCCCGCGTTGTTCGCCCGGTGAACTCGTCCATCGAGCGGTATACGCCGATAACCTTGCCGGCCACGAAATCCCAGGCCGGTCGCGGCAGCACGCCGCGCAGCAGCTGGCCCAGCTTGCTGGTCCACGGCATCAGCACCAGCGGCGTGCCGGCAAGCATCGCCCGCCACGCCCGGTCCACCACGACTTCCGGCTCCAGGATCGGGGTCAGCAGCATCGGCTTGGCGCCCGCGAACATGCCGGTGCTGATATAGGTCGGGCAAATGGTGCTCACGGCGATCTGGTCGTTGCCTTCCAGCTCCAGCCGCAGCGAATCGCTGAAGGACAGGGCCGCAGCCTTGGAGGCCGCGTAGACGCTCATATTCGGGTTGGACACCAGCGCGGCCGCCGAGGCGATGGTCAGCACCCGGCCCTTGCCCCGTCGGCCCAGCTGCGGAAGCAGGGCGTGGGTCAAGTACATCGGGGCGAGCGCGTTCACCTGCATGGCCGCGGTGATCTGCGCGGTGCTGTGCTTCGCGAAGGAGGTGCCGGTGACCACCCCGGCGTTGTTGACCAGCACGTCGATTCCCCCGCCCTCCACCGCCGTGGCGGCGTAGCGCTGGATTTGGCTCTGGTCGGCAAGGTCCACCACATGGGTCTCGACAGTGCCGCCGAGCTGGCGCAGCTCCTCGGCAGCCGCGTCGAGCTTGGCCGCGTCGATGTCCCAGATGACCACCCGTGCCGCGCCCTCGAGGCAAGCCTGCCTGGCGAAAAGCAAACCCATGCCCTGCGCGGCCCCGGTGACAAGGACGTGCAAACCGGCTACCGACTGGAGAGGTGTCTTGCCCATCAGTGAACTCCTTGAGGATCAGTATGGCAACAGCCTAGCCTGTGGCGCGGATTACACTTGGCTCATTTTCATCGAGCGCGCCCAGCAAACACCGCTAGCCTTGGATCATTGGACCGACTCGTCGAAAGGACGACCGTGCGCATTGACCGCCTGGACGCGGATTTGATCGAACTGCTCACCGAATCGCCGATGCTTCCGGTGATGGAGTGCGCCCGGCGCTTGGGTGTTGCCCGCGGCACGATCAGCAGCCGGCTGGCCCGGCTCCACGAGGCCGGCGTCATCCAGGGCATCGTCCCGCGGGTCAAGCCTGCGGGGTTCGGGTACACGCTGGTCGCGTTCTGCCAGGTGGAGATCATCCAGCGCTACGGGCACGATCCGGTCGCGAGCGCATTGGAGGAATCCATCCCGGAAATCCTCGACATGTACACCGTGACCGGCAGTTCGGACTTGCAGCTGCGCGTTGTGGCCCGGACCCCCGAGGACCTGCAGGCGATTTTCAACCGCATCAACAAGGTGCCGGGTGTGGCAAGGACCTCATCCTCCTTCGCCCTGCACGAGCATTTCCAGGGAAGGACACTGCCACTGGTCGCAGCGTGCGCTAGGGCCGAGGCAGAAGTGGAAAACACTGGGCAGATTGACTAGTAAAATGGGTTGATTGGCGGCGATTGCTATGCAGCCTGCATAGAAACAGGGTTTGCGATTGCGCCGGCAGATTCATTCAACCTACAGTCGATGCTTGTGAATCGCGACACGCGAGGATATGAGCAGGGCCACCGCTGACCACGCACCACGGCTTTGTCATACGAACGATTGCCAACCTCGTGCAGCTCTGGCAGTCAGAGAGGAAACTCATGACCCTTCACCAGCGCCCCTCCTTGCAGGAAGTGCCCGCTTACAAGCAGGGCAAGCCCGCAGCCGCTGGAGCCTCCAAGCTCTCATCCAACGAATCCCCGCATAGCCCGCTGCCCTCGGTGCTGTCCAGCATCCAGGAGGGCCTGGCCACGATCCACCGCTACCCGAGCATCGCGGCGCCCGAATTGACCGGCGCCCTCAGCTCGCAGTTCGGCGTCCCGGCGGAGCACATCACCCTGGGCGCGGGCTCGGTCGAGGTCGCGGCCCAGATCATCCATGCGGTTGCCGCCGAGGGCGACGAAGTCATCTACGCGTGGCGCTCCTTCGAGGCGTATCCTTCGCTGGTGCGGATCGCCGGCGCCACCCCGGTCGAGGTGCCCCTGGATGCCGATAGCCGCCATGATCTGCCCGCCATGCTGGCCGCGATCACCGATAAGACCCGATTGGTCTTCATCTGCAACCCGAACAACCCGACCGGCACGGTGGTGGAGGCCCGCGCGCTGGATGAGTTCATCAATGCCGTGCCGCGCAACGTGCTGGTCGTCGTCGACGAAGCCTACGTGCACTTCGACCGCTCGGCCGTGCGGGCCGATGGCATCGAGCTGTTCCGCAAGTACCCGCATGTGGCCGTGCTGCACACCTTCTCCAAGGCCTACGGCCTGGCTGGCCTGCGCGTCGGGTACGCCATCAGCCCGCTGGAAGTTGCCGGGAACCTGCGCAAGGTGGCCGTGCCATTTGGCGTCTCCGACTTGGCACAGCGCGCGGCGGTGGCCTCGCTGGCCGCCATCGGCGAGCTGTCGCTGCGCATCGAGGAAGTCGTCACCCAGCGCGAGCGGATGTACGAGGGCCTGGCCGCTGCCGGGTACCCGGTCGTGAAGTCGCAGGCGAACTTCGTCTGGGTGGATGCCGGAGAGTCAACCGAACAGCTTGAAGCCAAGCTCGCCGCCGGCGGTGTAGTGGTTCGCGCCTTCCCCGGAGACGGGTTGAGGATTTCCTCCGGTACCGCACACGACGTCGATCGCGTGCTCGCGGCCCTGTCCGTCCAGGAGGCCACCGCGTGAGCGCAGTCAAAGCCCCCGAGCAGCTGCATACCGGGCTGACCCGGCGCCAGATCTCCATGATGGGCCTGGGCGGCGCGATCGGCGCTGGCCTGTTCGTCGGCTCCGGCCAGGCCATTTCCATTGCTGGTCCGGCAGTGCTGGTCTCCTACCTGATCGCTGGAACCGTGATCATCGTGATCATGGCCATGCTCGCGGAGATGGTAGCCGCCAATCCGTCCTCCGGCGCGTTCTCCACCTTCGCTGGCCAAGCCATGGGGCGCAGCGCAGGGTCTACCCTGGGCTGGCTCTACTGGATCCAGCTGGTCGTGGTGATCGCTGCCGAGGCTACCGGGGCCGCGGCTATTACCGCCGGCTGGGTTCCGGCCTTCCCGCAGTGGGCATGGGTGCTCGGCTTCGTGGTGGTCCTGACCGGAGCGAATCTGCTCGGCGTAAGGAATTACGGCCGTTTCGAATACTGGTTTGCCGTGATCAAGGTGGCTGCGATCATCGCGTTCCTGGTCTTCGGCGCCTTGGTGCTGACCCGGGTGATCCCGACGCCGGAACCAGTTGGCTTCGCCAATCTGGCCGCCCATGGCGGCTTCGCCCCCGGTGGCATGGCCGGCATCGCCGCCGCAGTCCTGATCGTCATCTTCTCCTTCGGCGGTACCGAGGTGGTGTCCATCGCGGCCGCCGAGTCCAAGGACCCGGCCGGCAACATCAAGCGCGTGGTCAAGTCCGTGATGATGCGTATCCTGTTCTTCTACCTCGGCTCGATCCTGGTCATTGTCGCCCTGGTGCCCTGGAATGATCCGGCGATCGTGGACGGCCCATTTGCGGCTGCACTGGATGTCATGCACATTCCAGGCGTGGGCTTCTTGATGAACGCCGTGGTCGTGGTCGCCTTGCTTTCGGCGATGAACGCGAATATCTACGGTTCCTCGCGCATGCTGTACTCGCTGGGCCAGCGCAAGCTCGCCCCGAGCGCCGTCACCCACGTGACCGGCAAGGGCGTGCCGTCGAAGGCCGTGATCGCCTCCGTGGCCTTCTCCTTCCTGGCCGTGGGCCTGAACTGGATCTGGCCCGAGGCTGTGATGCCGATCTTGCTGAACGTGGTGGGTTCGACCATCATCTTCATCTGGGCGTTCATTGCCGTGACGCAGCTGATCCTGCGTCGCCGCGCGGACCGCGATGGCGGGCATCTGCCGTTGCGGCTGTGGGGTTTCCCGGGCCTGTCGATCGCTACGATCATCGTCCTTGCGGCGATTGTCGCCATCGCGATGACTGATCCCGCGGCGCGCACCCAGCTGCTGCTCACCGGCGGGCTGACCGCCGTGATCTGGGTGATCTCCAAGATCGCGCTGCGCGATAAGCGCGAGGAACCGGCGGACGCCTAGCTCCCGGAAGCCTAGGTCCAGCGATTGCTGGACCTAGGCTTTTCTTTTGGCCATTTCGGTGATCCAGATGGGAGCGAATGGTGAAATGCACCCGGCGGAGGTCGGGTAGTCCGCCAGCACCTGCAAGGTCTCGCCGATGGCCAGGGCACGTCGGCGCAAATGCTCATGCTCGATGCCGATGTGCGCCAGGGTCGTATTCATCGCCCACTGCAGGCGATCCGGTGCGGCGCTCATTCGGGCTTCGATCGTGTCAAGCAGCTGTTCCAGGTCCAGCAGTTCCGGGGCCTTGACTACCTGGTGGGCAGTCAGCTCCCAGCCGGCAGCCAGCTGTACCGGGTCGCTCTGGCTCATGAGCAGCAGGCGGAGCTCCTCGAGCAGCTTGGATTTCTTGACGATGTAGCTCAGGAACCATGCTTGGACCTTGGGAGTGCTGGCGCCTTGGCTCCACACCTGCAGCTGTTCCAAGGTAAAGCTCCGTGGTTTGGCGATCAGCAGCGCGACCAGCCGGGTTGCGGTTTCGCCGGTGGCCCAGAGTTCCTCGGCAAGCTCCTGGTTGCTCTTCAACGACTTGGCCAAGGCGCGGAGCTTGCCTAGATTCACGCCGAAATCATCGCCGTGCTTCTCATTGACCGCGCGGTACTTGGGGTCTTCGAGCTCGGCCAGTGCCTGTTGCACTTGGGCAACTGTGCTCTGGGGTGCCAGTTCCATCTATTTTCCTCTCGCTAGTTGGGCTCAACGGGTTGGCGCAGGATCGTGCGAAGCTTTTCCGGTGCCACCCTACGAGGGTCGCCGAGGTAGATCTCGTGGTGCTTGCCAGTCATGCGCAGTCCCTGGCCGGGTATGAATTCGTGGTGCATCGCGGCCAGGATTTCGGCTTCTGCATCGTAGGGGCCAATGTGCAGCGTCTGCACGCATTGGCCTTCAGCAAGCGACTGGAACCGGATGCGCCCAGGGCAAGGCAACGGCTTCTTCGCCTGGGCGGTTTCCAGAGCCGTCGCGTAGTCGTCCTCGTTGATCCACGCCGGGACCATCAGCATCATGGTCCAGCTCCACTGTTCCTTGTCTCTCCGTTCGGTAAAGACCGCCATGTCCTCGGCCCACCACAAGCCTTCCAGCGGCGGGACGACATAGTCCTTGCCCTGCGCCTTGCTCGCGAATTTGAGTTTGTAGGCCACCGGATACAAGGTTTGCAGGGCTTGCTGGTACAAGTTGCTGGTATTCGGGTCACCTGATCCATCGAACATCAGGTAGTGCATCGCTGGCAGCTGCAGGACACGGAACTGCCCGGCCACGGACCGATAGCTGTCCAGCGACTTCTTGAAGTCGATTTTCGCCGTCAATGTCTCCCCTGGAATCTTTCCGCTCAGAACCACTTGCGCCATTTGAATACACCATATAGTGCGGCAGCAAATCCCAGCATGAGGCCGGCCGCAATCGGGTAGCCGAAGGTCCAATGCAGTTCTGGCATGTTCTCGAAGTTCATCCCGTAAATCGCTGCAATCAAGGTCGGGGCGAAGAGGATCGCTGCCCAACCGGAAATCTTCTTCATGTCCTCGTTTTGGCGCTGGGCTACGAGGGTGGAATTGACGCTCAAGATCTGCGATAGCGCATCCCGGTATTCCACGGCTTGGGTATGCGCGCGGGTGAGGTGGTCAGTGACATCCTGCAGGTAGGTTTCCAGCTCAGCGGGCACCGGGTACTTCTTGAACCCGTCGTCGAGCGATTGCACGACCTCCAGCAATGACGCGGTCGCATGCTGCATGTCGATCACTTCTTGGCTGAGGCGATAAATGCGTTCGGTGACTGCGGCATCGCCACTGAAGACTTGCCGTTCGATCTGCTCCTTGTCGATCCCCAGGCCGTGGAGCACGGGGGCGTATCCATCAACAATCGCATCAAGTATCCGGTACAGCACTGCTTCGGCGCCCAACCGGAGCAGCTCCGGGTCTTTGAGCAGCACCTGGTCCTTGCGAAGCTTGCCGTTCCTGATTGACTCGACGAATTCCTCGCCGTCTGTGCCGTCGATCCACCGGTGGTCCTGGCAGAGCACCGCCACAGCGCCTTTGCGCATCAGGATGTGGAACTCGGACAGCTCGACTTCTTCGGATTCATCGAGGTACAACGCTGAGCGAACTACCAGCAGGAGCACCTCGCCGTAGCGTTCGAGTTTAGGCCGCTGGCGGGCGTGCACGAGGTCTTCGGCTAGCACTGGATGCAGTTCCCACGCCTCGGTGAGATCGTGGATGTCAGCTTCATCTGGTGTGGGATACAAGGACAAAGCAATGCGCTGATCACCAGTCTGGCCGAACGCCAGCGCATCGGCCGCGCTCGTGCCTTCCGGAGCGGATTCCACGTTGCCATCATCAATATAGCGAACAGCCATCGAGGTATGCGACGAATTCTGGGTACCGAAAAATGGTCGGGAATTCGCAGCCCGGCGTTGAACACGTGACATATTGCTCCTGAATGATCTTCGTTCATTCAAGTATCGCAACTCCGGCGAGAATATCGGCGCTGAAACGGTCCTCCGCTCGTCGGCGGCTGAATCTTGCTAGGGGGATCTCAAGGTTCGACGATTTCTACGTCCAGCTCCCCCGCGCGCCACTTCGCTGTCGTTTCATCCGCCAACGCTTCAGCTTCCAATGCCTCTGCGGGAGTCATGAAATACGTATTGATCCGCAATTTCTGTTCCGGATCCAATTCTGGTGAAAGCAATACCATCGGCCTGCTCTCCGGAATCTTCACCGCGTGGAACAACCCGCAATGCCGGGCAGTGTGGTGTATCAGGCAATTCAACCCGGCAGACTTGATATCCGTTCGTCCACCCTTTTCCCACGCGTTCAGATGATCAATTTCGCACCGTTCTACGGGCATGCTGCATCCAGGATAGGAACAGCCCCGGTAGGCGGCTCGGATCGCACGGCGCTGGGACTTCGAATACAGTCGTTGCGTCCGGCCTAAATCGAGGGGCAGGCTCTGGCCATTGAGCACTACCGGATACACTCCGGCATTGCACAGCGCAGTTCTGACTTCACCAGCAGACAAGGACATCCCACTGCTGGTGACCGCGAAGTCTTGTGCTTGCTCTTGCATCTTGTCCCAATTCAGAATGATGCTCACCTGCGGTGCGACCAACCCAGCACGTTGACCCGGCGGGTCACTGGTGCTCGTCCTGTCACTCATCAGCATTGCCATGAATCCAACTAAACGGCGTCGCTCGGGCTTCAAATCCTCCCATGGAGTGACTGCACCATTGGTAGCTGATTCAGTATTACGTTCTTCAGGATCCCCCGGCCGGCAACATTCTTCCTCGTCATCCGAGGTCTCCGAAACTTGTTCGTTGTTGTCTGCCGGCGGACTATCGTCTTCGGTTTCTTCGTCCGCCACCGGATCGTCTTTTGCCCAGTCCGGTTTGGACTCCGCATCGTCCCAACCGGAGTCCTGCTGACCCGTGAATTGAGCCTCGGCGTCTTTCAAGCCGTCCCTGTTCCCGGCCACGGTGGCAGGATTGTCCAGTTGCGCGAAGTAGGCCTCGATATACGCCGCCTGGGAGGGCAACACACGAAGCGTATACTCGATCAGGCCCTGGCGCATGCCCTTCTTGAAGATGCCAATGCGTTCCAGCAGAGCTTTCAGCGGGCGTTTGCCGGCTTTCACCTGAGCCACCAAGTCATTGATGTGCTTACGAGCCGATTTGGGTTCTGAGCGCAGGAAAGCGACTGATTCTGCTTCCAATCGCGCTTTCTCCGCCTGGCCGGTTTCATCGTCGCCGAAATCATTACGTGCCGAATGCAGCTTCAAGGCCGTAGAAGCTACCAATCGCGGGTCCACATTCGGGGCTTCGAATTGCGCGGCTAGCTCCGGGAGCCACGGCTCTACCGGTTGCCCTGCTTGATCGACACCACCTAGCAGGCAGTCGGCTTGGACTAGCCGAGTTCCTGCAGTGCCGCGCGGAATATTCAGCCAGTCGGTCATCATGCCTTTGGCGTCTTTGAAATGGGTGCGCCCGGTAGTGGCATGTCCTTCGGCGGCTTCAAGTTGTTCCAGCGTGGGATCGACACCAGCATCGCTGACCGCTTGGAAGGAGGCCTGATCAAGTTTGTGTGCACCGGTGCGGCGTAGGGCATGAGCTGCGTGGATCTGTGCCCGACTGAGCTTTTGGTTGATTTCCTCGACATACAGCGCGAATATCGCAGCGTGGCCGGCCGGTACGTCGCCGGACAGGATCGAAGTAGCCAAGGCGATTAGCTTGCCCGCCTCGACCAGATTCGATAGTGCTTGTGCCGTCACTGTGCTCATGGGATACAGCATGCCGTGGGCATCGCGGGCACCGGCGGTGGGCAACACGGTTTGTGGAAAACAAAAAATCCTGAAATCTCGGACAAACCGAAATTTCAGGATTTTAATTTGTGGAGGTAAGGGGATTCGAACCCCTGACCTTCTGCATGCCATGCAGACGCGCTACCAACTGCGCCATACCCCCAAAAGGATTGCTGCCCTGATCAGGCAACTCCATAATCATAGATGACTACCTGATCAGGATGCAAATTGAGGGTTACTTCTGGTTTTCAGAAAGTTCCTCAGGCAGCTCGATGACTGGGCAGTCGGCCCACAGGCGTTCGAGCGCGTAGAAGATGCGGTCTTCCTGGTGCTGAACGTGGACGACTACGTCGCCGTAGTCCAGCAGGACCCAGCGTCCCTGGCCGAAGCCTTCACGGCGAATCGGACGCATGCTGTACTCGTCGAGCACCTCAGCGACGATTTCATCGACGATTGCGTTCACCTGAGGTTCTGATCCACCAGAGACAATCAAGAAAGCGTCGGTGACGCCCAAGCGGTCGGCAACGTCCAGCGCGACCATGTTTTCTGCCATCTTCTCGGAAGCCGCGTGCGCGGCAACTTTCACGAGGGCAATTGATTCGGCGTGTGCTCCCATAGAGTGGAGTGCCTCCTTATAGAGGTGTAGATCGAGAACCTAATTGTCCTACGAAAACTAGTTGCCAAGCAACATGATCAAGCCAGCAATCAATGCTGCACCGCCCACGCTGAGGGCGACGATCATCGCGATCAGCATGTTATTGGCGCGGCGGAGGCCGTGCGCCTGCACGTCAAGTGGCTGCAATCCCTGTGCATTGACCGCATCGATGCGTGGCATGTCAACGTCCGGGGCCGGTTGGGCCGTATGGGTTTCAGCCTTCTGATCCGCCGGCGCCTTTGGCGCAGGCTTAGCGGCTGGTTTTGCAACTGGCTTGGCTGCAGGCTTGGCCGGTGCCTTGGCCGCAGGCTTGGCGGGGGCCTTCGCTGCGGGTTTGGGCGCCGGCTTGGCCATAGGCTTCTTGGCTGCTGGTGCCGCTTCGTCCTTCTTGGAGCTGAGCTTGCCGCCGGCGTTGAAGTCCAGCGAAACACTCTGGGTCTTGGGCCCTTGCACGCCGGTTTTGGCGATGCGGTCCTCGACCTCGCGAATGTTGCCCATGGCGCCGGTGAAAGGATCGGAGGCCTTGTCGTCCTTGCCCTGGTTGGCATTCTGGATGCGCAGGCGTTCACGTTCCGCGGCACGGCGGGAAATGATGGCCGCGCGGGCTGCCATTTCACGCTGGTGGGCGAGCACTTCGAGATCGATCTCGGAATCGTCCTCCCCCAGCAGGTTTGGATCGACCGGGGTCTTCGGCGCGTGGGCACGGCGGGCGGCTAGCGCCTGCTCGACGCTCATGACCGTAGTCTCCGGGTCGTCTTCCTTGGGCGCAGGCTTCTTGGCGGCCGGGGCCTTCGGCTCGGCCTTGCCCTGGTCTGCCAGCGCCTGGAGGCGCAGTTGACGGCGGGTCAGCGGCTTAGGTTCCTCCGCGGGGGCGACCGTTGGAATATTAGTGGTCAGCGCGCCGACCTCTTCTTCCAGTCGACGACGCTCGCGCAAGGCCTCGCGGTCACGGGCACGGCGCAACGACGCCCGTTCACCCAGGGACTCTTCGGACTGTGGTGCGCTAGCTGGCTCAGCTGCAGGCTTTGCGCTGGGAGCCTTGGCTGGGGCTCCAGCCGGCTTGGCCGCTTCTGGCTTGGCACCTGCGGTCTTGGCGGCTGGCTTGGCCGGCTGCGGCTTGGCTGGAGCTGGTTTTGCCGGCTCTGGCTTGGGTGCAGGCTTGGCCGGCTGCGGCTTGGCTGGAGCTGGTTTTGCTGGCTCTGCCTTGGGTGCCGGCTTGGCCTTTGGGGTCGCGTCAGATTTCGCTGGCTTCGCCGAATCCTCGGCCTTTTCCGCGCTTTTCGACGCGTGCTCCTTGGCTGCCTGCTCGGCCTTGCTGTTGGCCAGCAAAGCTTCCATCTCAGCACGTCGTTTTTCGCGCAGAGCTCGCCTGCTTGAAACCGGCTGCGAGTTATCGCTCATCCTGATACTTCTCCCGACCGCATAGACAAATACCGTCACCCTTACCTAGAGATTATGCCGTGCTACCCCACCTTATGTGAGGTTACGACTCGGTATACAGCCCATATTTTGCAATGTACTGCACCACACCGTCCGGCACAAGATACCAAACCGGCTTGTCGGCGGCGACACGCTCCCGGCAATCGGTAGAGGAAATTGCCAGTGCCGGAATTTCCAATTGCGAGACATTGTCGCGACCCACATCCGCGATGACATAGCCAGGGCGGCTCACGCCAACGAAGTGGGCGAGGTCGAAGACCTGGTCGATGTCGCGCCAGCTCATGATCTGGCTCATCGCGTCGGCACCGGTAATGAAGAAGAGCTCCGCATCCGGGCGCAAGGCGCGCAGATCGAGCAAGGTGTCACGCGTGTAGGTGGCGCCTTCGCGGTCGACGTCGACCCGGCTTACGGTGAAGCGCGGGTTCGACGCGGTGGCGATCACGGTCATCAGGTAGCGGTGCTCAGCGCTGGTGACCTGGCGATCGGCCTTCTGCCAAGGCTGGCCGGTGGGCACGAAAACGACCTCATCCAGGCCGTACTCGGCGGCTACCTCGCTGGCAGCGACCAAGTGGCCATTGTGGATGGGGTCAAAAGTACCGCCCATCACGCCGAGGCGCAATGGGCGGTCTTGAGGCTTTTGCTCTGCCAAGACTAGTGGCTATGTGGTACGTGAGTCTTGAACTGGCGGTGGGTGTCCTCTGGTTCAGGCTTTGCCTCGTGGCGGTTGCCTACGTTGGTGTAGGAAACGGTAATCAGCAGCAGGACCATCAGTGCTGCGAAGATGCCCCCACCGACGATCACAGCGAAAGTGTGAGGATCCATGCCGGTGGAAGCGGCTTCCGAAGCCAAAATCAGCGCGTTCAAGATAATTCTCCAGTCGTTTTCACGAGTTCGCTAAGCCAGCAACCTGGGCGGCTGGATCAGTAGCTCGAAAAGTAACGGTACGTTTCTTCTACATCGTACCGAAAAGGGCGGTCAGAAACTATTTGCGAATGTGCCCGTCGCCCTGGACGATCCACTTGGTCGTGGTCAGTTCGGCCAGGCCCATCGGGCCGCGAGCGTGCATCTTCTGGGTCGAGATGCCTACTTCTGCGCCCAGGCCCAGCTGCCCGCCGTCGGTGAACCGGGTCGAGGCGTTGACAATCACCGCAGCCGAGTCGATCTCCGCCACGAACTGCTCGGAAGCAGCCAGCGTGGAGGTGATGATCGCCTCGGTATGGCCGGTGGAGTAGGCGCGGATGTGCTCCAGGGCCTGGTCCATGCCATCGACGACCTTCACCGCGATATCCAAGTCCAGGTACTCGTTGCGCCAGTCATCCTCCCCCGCCGGGATGGTCGGCAGCTGCGGAACCAGCGCGGCGGCTCGGTCGTCCGTGTGCAATCTCACGCCGGCTGCGGCCAGGGCCTGCAGCACTGCCGGGGCCACAGCGGCATCCTTGTGGACCAGCAGGGTCTCCACGGTGTTGCAGACGCTGGGGCGGTGGGTTTTCGCGTTGAGCAGGATATCGACGGCCATTTCCTCGTCGGCGCTCGCGTCGAGGAAGATGTGCACATTGCCTTCGCCGGTTTCGATTACCGGGACCTTGGCGGTGGTGACCACGCGCTGGATCAGCTCGCGGCCGCCACGCGGGATGAGCACGTCGATCTTTCCGCGCGCGCCCATCATGGCGTCGGCACCGGCGCGGCCGAATTCGTCGACCGAGATCACGATGTCGCGGGGCAGGGAGACGGACTCCAGCGCGTCGCGGATCACCGCGACCAGCGCCTGGTTGGAGTTCAGCGCCGCCGAACCGCCACGCAGCAGCACCGAGTTGCCGCTCTTGAGCGCCAGGCCAGCGATGTCCACGGTGACGTTCGGACGCGCTTCGTAGATGGTGCCGATGACGCCCAGCGGGACGTTGACCTGGCGCATGCGCAGGCCGTTGGGCAGGGTTTCCCCGCGCACCACGCGACCGACCGGGTCGGGCAGGCCAGCGAGTTCATGCAGCGCGGAAATCAAGCCGTCGATGCGCTTGCCATCGAGCTTCAACCGGTCCAGCAGGGCCTCGGAGGTGCCATTGGCGCGGCCGGCAGCCAGGTCCTTCTCGTTGGCGCGCAGGATCATCGCACGATTCTGGTCGATGCGCGAAGCCATGGCCGCGAGGGCGCGGTCCTTCCAGTCGCGGTTGGCGCGCTTGAGGATCCGTGCGGCGCGGCGTGCACGGTCGGCCAGCTGGTGGACCGAGGTGGTGACGTCGGTGGTCGTTTCTTCGGTGTTTACGGCATCCATACTCATGCTCCTCATTCTAGAAAATGGGTTCGATCAAAGCTAGGTCGTCAACATGCACTACTGATCTGTCGTAACCTTCGCCCAGCTCCTCAACCAGATCCGTGGTGTTGTGTCCGAGCATCTCGGGCAGTTCATGGGAGCTGAAGTTCACCAGCCCGCGAGCGAAGGGGGTTCCTTCCGCGTCGCAGATCTCTACGGCGTCACCAGCCTCGAATTCCCCGCGGACGGCGGTAATGCCGGCTGCCAGCAGCGAGTTGGTTCCCTTTTCGATGGCCTTGACTGCGCCGGCATCCAGGATCAGCTTGCCTTCGATGGAAGCCAGATAGGCCAGCCAGACGTCGCGGGCCGAACGGCGGGAGTTGCGGGCGGCGAACCAGGTGCCTACATCCTGTCCGCGCAGCGCCTTGGCGGCATTGTCGGTGCTGGTCACCAGGGTGGGAATGCCCGCCGAGGAGCTCAGGGTCGCGGCATCGACCTTGGTGATCATGCCGCCGGTGCCGACTCCGGCTGCCCCCGGGGTGCCCAGGTCCACCGCTTCGAGTTCGTCGGGGTGCTCGATGGTGGTGATGCGGCTGCCACCGTCATCAGGGTGCGCGTCGTAGACCGAGTCCACGTCGGAGAAGAGCAGCAGCGCGTCGGCCTTGACCAGGTGGGCCACCAGCGAGGCGAGGCGGTCGTTGTCGCCGAAGCGGATTTCGCGGGTGGCGACCGCGTCATTTTCGTTCACGATGGGCAGCACGCCCAGGTTCAGCAAGCGAACCAGGGAGCGCAGCGCGTTGGTGTAGGAAGAGCGGCGCATCAGGTCGTCGGCGGTGAGCAGCACCTGGCCTACGCGCTGGTCGTACTCATCGAAAAGCTGGGTGTACTGCGCCAGCAGCAGACCCTGGCCAACGGCCGCCGCGGCCTGCTGGGTGGCAAGGTCCTTGGGACGCTTGGCCAACCCGAGCGGGGCCAGACCGGCGGCAATGGCACCTGAGGATACAAGAATGACCTCGGTACCGTTGTTGACAGTTTCAGCGAGAGTGTCCACCAGGAACTTCAACCGCTCGTGGGATATCCCGCCGCTGACCGTGGTCAGCGAGCTGGATCCAACTTTGACCACTAAGCGCTTGGCTTGAGGCAGTTGGTGGGGCGAGGTAATGGCTGAAATTGTTTTGGTGGCACTTTCACTCATACTTTAATTTTCCTCCTGGGTTGCCTTTGGTTCCGCAGTCTTTCGTCCGTACTTGGAGTCAACCGATTCGGTCCAGACGCCGGCCTTGCGTTCGGCTTCCAGCTCGGCGCGAGCCGATGCCTTGGCCGCCCGGCGCTCTTCGTGCTCGGCACGCTTTTCCTCGCGGGTCTTGCGATCGCCGCGATCCTCGAGGCGGATGTCCTCGCCGCGTCGGCTGCCGCCGAGCAGTTCGGCGCCGGCTGCCATAGTTGGCTCCCAATCGAAGACCACTGCGTTGTCCTCGGCGCCGATGATTACCGCGTCCCCTGGCTTGGCGCCGGCCTTGAACAGCTGGTTTTCGACACCCAGCTTGGCCAGGCGGTCAGCCAGGTAGCCGACAGCTTCATCGTTGCGGAAATCGGTCTGCATAATCCAGCGTTCCGGCTTTTCACCGATAACTCGCCACATGGGCTCAAAGTTCTGCTCCTCGCGGCGGATGGTGAACTCGGCACGCTTGGTGGTACGTGGACGAATCACAGGCACCTCGACTACTGGGGCTTCAACAACCTGTTCAGCGCGTGCCTGCTCTACCAATTCAGCCATAGCGAAGGACAGATCACGCAATCCGTTACGCGAGAGCGCGGAGATCTCGAAGACGCGGTAACCGCGTTTTTCCAACTCAGGGCGCACGAATTCAGCCATGTCGGCACCGTCTGGCATGTCAACCTTATTAAGTGCGATCAGCTTCGGGCGCTCGATCAGCGGCACGATGGTGCCGTCGGTACCGGCGAAGGTGGAGTCGGCTTCGTAGTTAGCCAGCTCTGCTTCGATGATGTCCAGGTCGCTGATTGGGTCGCGGTCCGCTTCCAGCGAGGCGCAGTCCAGCACGTGCACGATGGCGGCACAGCGCTCAACGTGGCGCAGGAACTCGTGGCCCAGCCCTTTGCCTTCGGAGGCTCCAGGGATCAGGCCAGGCACGTCGGCGACGGTGAAGCGGGTTTCGCCTGCTTCGACGACACCCAGGTTGGGCACCAGGGTGGTGAACGGGTAGTCGGCGATCTTCGGGCGTGCCGCGGACACGGCGGCGATCAGCGAGGATTTGCCGGCCGATGGGTAGCCCACCAGCGCGATATCCGCCATGGACTTCAGTTCCAGGACAATATCCTGGCCGGTTCCGGGAATGCCCAGCAACGCGAAGCCCGGGGCCTTGCGCTTGTCCGAGGCGATGGACGCATTGCCCAGGCCGCCCATGCCGCCTATTGCGGCGATGTATTCATCGCCCGGCTTGACCAGGTCGCCGAGGATGTCGCCGTCCTTGGTCTTGATGACGGTGCCGGCAGGTACGCCCAGGACCAGGTCATCGCCGCTCTTGCCCGGGTGCAGACCGCCCTTGCCCGGCTCGCCGTTGCCGGCCTTGCGGTGCGGCAGGTGGTGGAAGTCCAGCAGCGTGGTGACCTGGGGGTCGACGCGCAGGATGATGTCTCCGCCCTTGCCGCCGTTGCCGCCGTCGGGACCGCCAAGCGGCTTGAACTTCTCACGCTTGATGGACACACAACCGTGGCCACCATTACCTGCGGTGACATGAAGGGTTACGCGATCAACGAATGCAGCCACGGGGCCATCTTCTCCTAGTACGGGGTTGCGAGGGTTACTCGCTTAAAAGTCTAACTATGCACGCAAGGGGCGGACCGAAATCGGCCCACCCCTTGTGTACTAAAAAATTTGCCTGTTGCCTGAATTAGGCAGCAGCCACAATGTTCACCACGCGGCGACCACGACGGGTGCCGAACTCGACTGCGCCAGCAGCCAATGCGAACAGGGTGTCATCCTTGCCACGGCCTACGCCGGCGCCTGGGTGGAAGTGGGTGCCACGCTGGCGAACGATGATTTCGCCTGCCTTGACTTCCTGTCCACCATAGCGCTTTACGCCTAGGTACTGTGCGTTGGAATCGCGACCGTTGCGAGTGGAACTCGCACCTTTCTTATGTGCCATGCCTTTTAGCCTCTTTCGCTACAAAAATGGATTCTACGATTGCCTGAATTAGGCGATCGAGGTGACCTTGACCTTGGTCAGAGCGGCACGGAAGCCCTGGCGCTTCTTGTAACCGGTCTTGTTCTTGTACTTCTGGATTACGATCTTCTCGCCGCGAAGGTTTTCTACAACCTCAGCGGTGACCGTGACCTTAGCCAGATCGGCAGCTGCGGAAGTTACCTTCTCGCCATCTACCAACAGCAAAGCTGGAAGCTCGATGGAGCTGCCTGGGGCAGCCTGAAGACGGTCAACGGTGATGAGGTCTCCAACGGAAACCTTCTCCTGGTGGCCGCCTGCGCGGACAATTGCGTACACCACGTGGGTACTCACTTCTACTCGACGTTTATTGTCTTACCGGCGCAGATATCGACCCGAACACCCACAAAGTGGATGCGATCCCGGGGATCTCATGCGCTTGTGCCTTGACGCCGAGCGGACCAAAAGTCCGTGATCTTGGCGTTTAGCACCGATCAACTAGATTACGCTAGTCCACACCGCTGGAGCAAATACAAACTGCCCCAGCGAGGGAAGCGTGATCAAGTTCATCTATTTCAGTTCGCGTACTGGAACACCCACACCGAGCATTACCGGTTGCCCGGCAGGCTCAGCTGGCTTATCTTTCTGCGAACCGGAGGCATCCATCTGAACTACCGAACCGGTAGCGGCGGATACCTCTGCCACGAGAACCTCTGCAGTCGCATCGCCCTGGACCGAGGTGGCCCGACGACTGCGACGCTTTGGCTTCGTGGAATTCTGTGGGGCTGCCGCGGTGGCGGCAACTGGGACGGAAGCCGCGGGGCTGCTGGACTCAGCAGGCGCGCTGGCAGCAGGCATGGCCAGGCCGGTGAGCACCGGCTGGTCCTGCTGTGCCGCTTCCTGCGGACGCGAAGCACGGCGTGAGCGCTTGCGCGGCTGCTCCTGGGACGTCGAGGCGGCAACAGGTTCAGGAGCAGCCTGCTGTTCCTGGTTGGCCTGAGCTTCCTCGTTGCCCGAAGCGTTTTCCTCGGACTGGTTGCGTCCGCGTCCACGGGAGCGTGAACGGCGGCGCGGCTTGCGGCTGCCGTCCTGCTCGTCGCTGGACTCATCCTGGCCCGGCAACGCTGCTTCCAGCGCTTCCAGGGTAACCGAGGCCTCGGTGCCCTGCGCAGACGCCGCGGACTTGGCCACAGGAATCTGTTCGCCCTCGATGCTCACTGCGTTTTCAGCAGCGGCATCCAGGTGCGAAGCGGCGGCAATGCTGGCCAGGGCGTTGCGCGTGGCTTCGTCCTTCTCCCCTGCTGCCGGCTCCTGCTTCTCAACTGGCTTCTGCTCGTCCTTCTCGCCGCCACGACGGCGGCGGGAGTTGCGGCTTGGCTTGTCGTTGAACTTCTTGCTGTGCGCTTCGCCCTGCGAGTTGAAGGTCTTGCGCGATTCAACTGGCTCTTCGTGGGTGATGAAGCCAGCACCTGCACAGTGCTCGCACTCTTCACCGAAGACTTCGAGCAGGCCGGTGCCCATGCGCTTGCGCGTCATCTGGACCAGACCCAGCGAGGTCACTTCAGCAACCTGGTGCTTGGTCCGGTCGCGGCCCAGGCACTCCACCAGGCGGCGCAGCACCAGATCGCGGTTGGATTCCAGGACCATGTCGATGAAGTCGATGACGATGATGCCGCCGATGTCACGCAGGCGCAGCTGGCGGACCACTTCTTCGGCCGCTTCCAGGTTGTTCTTGGTCACGGTCTCTTCGAGGTTGCCGCCCGAACCGGTGAATTTGCCGGTGTTCACGTCGATGACGGTCATCGCTTCGGTGCGGTCGATGACCAGCGAACCACCCGAAGGCAGGAAGACCTTGCGGTCCAGCGCCTTGGCGATCTGCTCGTCCACACGGAAGTTGGCGAAGATGTCCTCTTCGGCTTCCCACTTCTCCAGGCGGCCCATCAGATCCGGCGCCACGTACATGACGTAGGCCTCGATGGTGTCCCAGGCGTGGTCACCGGAGACGATCAGCTTGGTGAAGTCCTCGTTGAAGACGTCGCGGACCACCTTGATGGTCAGATCGGGTTCCGAGTACAGCAGTTCCGGAGCCAGGGTCTTGGTGGAGTTGGCCTGCTCTTCGATGCCTTCCCACTGCGCACGCAGCCGGTTGATATCGTTGGTCAGTTCTTCCTCGGAAGCGCCTTCGGCGGCGGTGCGCACGATGACGCCCGCGTTTTCCGGCAGGTGGTCCTTCAGGATCTTCTTCAGGCGCTGGCGTTCGACATCAGGGAGCTTGCGCGAGATGCCGGTCATCGAACCACCTGGCACGTAGACCAGGTAGCGGCCAGGCAGGGAGATCTGGCTGGTCAGCCGGGCGCCCTTGTGGCCTACCGGGTCCTTGGTGACCTGCACCAGGACCGAGTCGCCAGCCTTCAAGGCGTTCTCAATGCGGCGCGGCGCGCCTTCGAGAGCGGCTACGTCCCAGTTCACTTCGCCTGCGTACAGCACGGCGTTGCGGCCGCGGCCGATATCCACGAAAGCAGCTTCCATGGATGGCAGCACATTCTGCACCTTGCCGACGTACACGTTGCCGATCAGCGAATCCTGCTGGGTCTTGGAGACGAAGTGCTCTGCAAGCACTCCATCTTCCAGTACGCCGATCTGGATGCGGTCCTCGCGCTGGCGCACGATCATCTTGCGCTCGACGGATTCGCGGCGGGCCAGGAACTCGGCCTCGGTGATCACCTGGCGGCGGCGACCGGTTTCGCGTGATTCGCGGCGGCGCTGGCGCTTGGCTTCCAATCGGGTGGAACCGCGCACCGAAGCGACCTTGTCGTTGACCGAGCTGTGGCTTTCGATACTGCCACGCGGGGCGCGCACACGGGTAACGGTGTTCGGCGGATCATCCTGCGAGCCGCCCTCAAGTTCCAGATCCACTTCCCCGCGGCGACGGCGGCGGCGGCGGCGCGAAGTCACGTCGTCGGCATCGGCGTCTGCCTCGGGATCTGCGGCAGCTGCGCGGCGAGCAGGTTCCTGCTTCTTCGCAACAGCCTGGGCCAGAACAGCCTGAGCTGTTTCCGGCACGGCGAAAGGATTCAAGATCATGGTGCTGCCGTGTTCGGCCAGCAGCATGCCGGTCTGGTCAACGTCGTTCGCTTCCTCAACCGGTGCAACTTCCTGCTCGGCCGGGGCAGCGATTTCAGCGCTCTGCTCCTGGACGTCTTCCTGCTTGTCCTGGACGTCTTCCTGCTTGGCCGCGGCGAGCTCTACGGCCTCGTCATTCGCGGTATTGCGCACTGCCTGCGCCCGGCGTTCGGCCTGGCGGCTGGCCCGCTTGGTGGAATCAGGGGTGGAAATCTGGGTGCGGCGGGTGGCCCGCCAGCGGTATGGGCTTTCCTCGACGCCGGCAGCGGCATTGAGTTCGGCCAAGGTCATGGCGCGACGCAGTGGTCGCGCGGGTGTGGTTGAAACACTGGTACGGCGGGCTCGTGTTGAACGGTTGCCCCGCTTATTACCTTGCGTTCCGCCCTTTCGTTGATTTGCTGCGCTCATTTAAATTCGCGTACTCCTACTATGTCCCGCTCGGGCATCCTCCACAGACGGCGCCGTTGCTGAAACTACAATCATCACGTGTCGCTTGGCCTACTTATCTTCCAGTAGTCCGGACACAAAAGCTCGCTATTTTCCGCGGGTTCGACGCTGGTCCAAATTTCTGAACCAGGCGCAAATCCTGCGGATCAACGTGGCCTAAGAAAACCGGCTGCTTTCCTTTGCAGCCCTACGATCCGCGGTATTCCCCCGGGAGGCGCACATATTGGGCACTCAACCGAAGCGATGCATCGCCTGTCGATCTGTTGTTTCAAAAGTCTGTCGTCGGGTTGAAAGCAGACTGTGGATCCGCGAACAACCATTCCCATTCTCTCATATTTCGTTCACGCCTTGTTCATTGCTTCTCACCAGATGCACAGAAATGCTTCCTAGTATGAAAAAGGCCTTGGCGGAATAACCCGCTTTCCTATGAACTTATGGAATAGTCAAAACATGGTTTCATCACAAGAAAATAGCCACGGCTCGGGCGTGTTGCCCTGGTGGGCTAAGGAACGCGGCTTCGGGCTGTTCATCATCGTTACGGGATTGATCTCTTGGCTCGCCGCCGGAATCCTGGTCCTGGAACGCTTGGAGTTGTACAAGAACCCCGACTACATCACCAGTTGCGACGTCAATCCCTGGATCTCCTGTGGCACCGTGATGAAATCCGAGCAGGCAGGAATCTTCGGATTCCCCAATCCCTTCTTCGGGATCGTTTGCTTCGCTGTTGTTATCGCCATCGGCTTCGCCCTGCTGGCCGGCGCAACAAACCTGAAGCGCTGGTTCTGGCTGTGCTTCCAGCTGGGCATCACCGCCGCTATGGGCTTGGTGATCTGGTTCTGGACCCAGGCCCTGTATGAAATCAACGCCCTGTGCCCTTACTGCATGGTCGTGTGGGCCATGACGATTCCCTTGTTCGTGTTCACGACCGCACGCAATGTGCTTACCGGCGTGATTCCTGCTGGAGCCGGCGTGAAGAAGTTCTTCGCCGAGTGGAGCTGGATCATTACAGCCGTCATCTGGGCGCTCGTTGCCGCATCGGTCGTCCTGCGTTTCCCGCTCGCCTTCTTCGGCTAGAGCCCGGCTTCCATGCCCACCTGCGGGGCCGCTACTTCGGTAGCGGCCCCGCAGTGCTGTTCCTGGCGCTCCCCCACCCCGCCGCCAACCAGGTCGGCCGGCCTGGTGCCACTGCTTGTTGCACCCCGGCGCGCCACCGGCGCCAAGACATCCCGCTTCGGCCTTCGATCAGCGTCAAAACGGCCATCGGCAAGGCCGGGAAGGGTTCGCCGTCAACGATCTTCCGGATACTGCCCAGTTAGACCCGGTAGATTAGAAGCATGGCAAGTGACATATGGAACACAGAAAATGCCCAGGACTACGGAATCAACCTGCTGATTTCCGAACACCTTCGGCTCCGTGAACTACAAGAGGAAGATCTTGCGTTCCTCACCCAATGGTGGAATAGCCCAGAATTCATGGCCCTGCAGGGCAACCTGGTACTTCCCCACCCGATCACCGAAGCCGCAGAACTCTTCAAATCGCGCAGCGTCAACCGTGGCACTACCGACGGCGTGGGACTTTCCATCACGCTTCCCGATGACACGCTGATCGGGCACACCGCATTGTACGACTACAACGCGCCGGCCCGTTCGGCCGAATTGATGATCATGATCGGTGGTTCAAATGTGGGCCAAGGCTATGGCACCATGGCCACCAAGATGATCATCGACTACGGCTTCCGCGAGATGGGCTTGAACCGCATCGGCTTGAATGCCTGGGCGTACAACGAGCGCGCACTGCGCACCTTCAACCGCGCAGGATTCCGCGAAGAGGGCCGAGTGCGCCAGGCTGGATTCCACGATGGGTCGTTCCACGACAAGATCATCATGGGCCTGCTGGCCAAGGAGTACTTCAACGCCAGGTAGTCCGCACAAGCAGAGAAGGAGACCTCAACAGAGCTGGGGCCGCGCACTGCGCGGCCCCAGCTCTGCTGCGTCAGTTCACTTCTGGACCAGACCCGCATAATCGGTCTGATAGCCCGTTACAGGCTGGTGAGGGATTTCTTCCCAGCGTTCTGGATCTTCTTGCTGGACTTCGCCCGATGCCATTCCGAGCAGCAATTCCTTGAGCGCAAGAACATTTTGGCGAATCAACTTGCCGCGGGACTTCTGCCCGAGGCTTCCGTCACTGCTATTTCCACTGGTTTCAAAGAAGACCACCGGGTTTCGATGCCCGTCGGCATTGAGCCCCCGGTAGTTCAAGCCCAGCATCATTGCAGAGACGACGCCGCCCTTGATGTCGATTTCCATTCCGTCGCCCACCTGGTAGCGGTCGATGTTGAACGCGCCGTACTTCGACAGCTCGTCATACACATGCACTTGCATCTGGCGAGTAAGCACGTCATAAGCGCCATTCTCGATTCCAGGCAAGGTCGGGCCACCTGGCGCGAGGGAGATACCGAGCGACAAAGTCACGTCATCGCCTGTACCCCACTCCTTCTTCAGGCCCTGGTGATGCACATCGACGCCGAACGCGGGATCCACCATTGTCCAGTACTCGTAATACGCCAGCGATTCGTTGGCAACGAAGCCCTCCAGCGTCCAATCGCGGTTCAGGTCGACTCTTTGCTGGTTGCCCTTGGCATCAAGCTGCGGAGCATTCGTTTCCTGATCCCACAAAATTGTCTGCCGAACATTCTCCTCCGAACCGTCGGGGTTGTACATCGGGATGAAGTGGAAGGTGTACTTCTCACGGAGCAGGTCGTAGTCTGCCGATCCGTTGGCGCCAAGCTCCTTGAGCAGCGTCAGGAGCGAGTCGGTTCCATAGGGCTCATTGCCGTGGATGCGCCCCTGCAGCCAAACGTCCTCAGGGCCGTGCCCCGCAGTTGCCACATACAGATCCCTGCCCTGTTCTGACTCGCTGACCTGCGTTCCTGCCTCTTGGAGCGTGAACGCATCAACGTCGAACCGGGAATTGGATTCGATCTTCTGCAATTCCTTGACTGTGTCTTGGTAGCTGAGAATGCTCGAAATATTTGTTTCTCCGTTAGGCGACGGGAAATTGGCATCGGCGTTGGCCGGCGCCGCTAACCCCAACGGCGCAACGACGGCGAAGACCGCCGCACCCAGCGCGATGGATCGCTTGGACAATGATGATTTCCTGGGATCTGGCAAAGCTTTGCTCCTTGTACCGTGCGAGTGCTCGAATGGCCCGTGGTGCATTCCGATTGACTAATCCAAATGGCACCAGCCACACCTCACCTTATGTGACCTGCCGCACGATGACAATGGACCGGCGCATACCGCGACATTGCACCTCAAGAACGGATTTGCGAAAAGCCGGGCATCATTGCAGCCACCGTCGCCGCAGAGCCATTCCCGCCGCAGGAATGCCGGGGAAATCAGCCCGTGGGTGCACGAATCAAAGCCTTCGGGCACGAAAACGGGTTAGTGGCCAGTGCGAACGCCAAAAAATCAGCATTTCGGTGTTGCCTTGGGACCTTGTCAAGTCGTTAGCCTATTGTTAGAGCTATCAGAACCAGCTACAAGGAGCGACTATGGCTTTTTTCCGTAAGGTCAGGCCCGCCGCGTTGTTGAAAAAGCAACCTCAGGACGACAAGCCGACACCTGCCGAGCACCACCGTGTTCCGGTCAGGGACGCCAAACCAGATTTCACGGTCACCAGCCTGTGGACCGACTTGCTAGGACGCCTAGGCATTCGAAGCGCCCAGTTGCTGGTAGTTGGCGCGCTGGCAACATTCCTCATCATCGGCATGCTCCGCTTGACCATGATCGTGATCCCGACGTTGCTGGCAGTCATCATTTCCTGTGCGTTGTGGCCCCTGGTGGTCAAGCTGCGCAAGTTTGTTTCCCCGATGCTGGCAGCATGGATCGTTTTCCTCGGATCCCTATTGGTCCTCGGAGGCATCGGCACCGGCCTGGTCTTCTCGGTCATCAAGGAATGGCCAAAGCTCGTTGACCAAGCTGTTGAAGGTTTCAACCAGCTCAATGACATGGTTCAGGGCTTCATCGGCACGATGCCTTTCAGCGTCGACCAGAGCCAGATCGATAATGTTGTCGAAACGGTAACCGGCTTCTTGACCAGTTCCCAGTTCGGCACCGGCGCTTTGAACACGCTGAGCGCAGCAGGCAGCTTCGTGACCGGCTTGGTCCTGTTGCTGGTAATCCTGTTCTTCTTCCTGAAGGACGGCGACAAGATCTGGGCCTTTGCCGTGTCATGGACTCCACGCCACTACCGCAACAAGTGGATTCTTTCCGGCGACCGCGCGCTGCGCACCTTCGGCGGCTACATCCGCGGTACTGCCACCGTGGCCGCAGTGGATGCTTTGGGCATCACCGCGACGCTGCTGATCGTGCAGGTTCCATTGGCCATCCCGCTAGGCGTCATTGTCTTCCTCGGCTCCTTCGTGCCGATGGTAGGTGCCACCGTTGCCGGCATCCTGGCCACGCTGATTGCATTGGTTACCAACGGACCTGTGGTGGCGCTGATCGTGCTGGCTGCGGTGATCCTGGTGAACCAGCTGGAGGGCAACTTCCTGCAGCCGGTAGTCATGGCCAACGCCCTGAGCCTGCATGCACTGGTCGTGCTGATGGCACTGACCGCAGGCACCGTCCTGGCGGGCATCGTTGGCGCCGTCCTGGCGGTGCCACTGGTGGCCGCTTCATGGGCGGTGATCAAGGTATGGACCGGGCGCGACAAATCCGATGCGGTGGCTGAAGCCAGCGAGGACATCAAGTCTGAAGTCGAGATCAGCGAAGAGCAAGCAGCTTTAGACAAACTCGAAGCGAAGGAACAGCACCAGGAATCCCTCAAGGATTCCGAGTAGCTGTTGCGGCTGGGGCGCTCCTGCACGTCAGGGGCGCCCTTCCTTTTGCCACTTAAATGCTCTTGATCGAATTATTTCCAATTAATTCTCAAAGAGTTCATGCCCTCATCCAGCCCCGGCTTCCCGGGGTTTTCGCGCTGGGGACAAGACCGGTGGACCCGATCCCGCGTTGCCGTGGATGTGGTTTGTGTGTTTAATGTGACTGAAGTGATGGAAGTGGAGCGACGCGGGATGCGCAATCGCCTTGAGAAGTTTTGCTGCATGTCTTCGTTTTCCCCAACAGGGAAAACCCGCGCCACGCTTCGCCCGCAATCAATGTGCTAACGCGCACTGAAGACTGGGAGGTATCCACGTGCTGGAATTCAGCAATGACGGAGCAGATAAGTATCTTTCGCACATAGTCGGCCCTATCACCGACCACCACCAGGTGGTCAGGATCGGCGCTGCAGAGCAGCTGCCGCTGGACTCGACCGCACAGGCGCTCGGAAGTTCGGTGCAGCAGGCAGCTAGCCCGCAAGGAGCTATGCTCGCCCAGGACAGTTTGGATGACTGGTTCTAGGACCCGCTTCCAGGCATGAAAAATCCCGGCAGTTTCCAACTGCCGGGATTTTCGCGTTTCGATCTACTTGCCGAACCAGATGCCGATCTCGCGCTCGGCGGACTCGACGGAGTCCGAACCGTGGACCAGGTTCTGCTGGACCTTCAGGCCCCAGTCGCGGCCGAAGTCGCCACGGATGGTGCCTGGAGCCGCGGTGGTCGGGTCGGTGGTGCCAGCCAGCGAACGGAAGCCGGGGATAACGCCCTGGCCTTCAGCCACGATCGCCACCACCGGACCGGAGAGCATGAACTCAACCAGCGGTTCGTAGAATGGCTTGCCTTCGTGCTCTGCATAGTGCTCGGCGAGCAGCTCGCGAGTAGCTTCCAGCTGCTGCAGCTTGGCAATGGTGTAGCCCTTGGCTTCAATGCGGCCAAGGATCTGTCCGGTCAGACCGCGCTTGACGCCATCTGGCTTGACCAGGATCAGGGTACGTTCAGTCATGTGACTACCTCTTCGTATCGTTGATGTACTTCTTAGGTTCTCAGGCTTGCTCGGGGTTCGCTTTTTCCCAGGCTTCTTGGGCGGCGGCGCGGCGCTTGTTCACTGCGTCGATTTCGCCGCCCTTGTTCAGCGCATACCACCAGCACAGGGCGAAGGCCGCTGCGAGGTAGAACATGTCCGGCAGGATGAAGCCGCACAGGAAGAACACTACCTGCAGGATCCAGCCGATGATGTAGCCGATCTTCTTGCCCAGCAGCGCGCAGTTGAAGATGCACAGCAGCGCCACGGCAGCGCCGAGGCTGAGCACGACCACCGGTTCTCCGCCACGCTTGAGCCCGAAGGCCGCGAGGGTGACGAACACCGCCAGCAGCGCCTCGCAGACCAGCACTGTTGATGCGAACATCATTTTCGTGGAGCGCTGCTTCTTCTTCATCCCAGGACGCCACTCGCGCTGGGCACGGGTGAGTTTAGCCATCAGGATTCGCCTCCCTTGAGCAACAGTGAAATCTCGCCCACCAGCGTAATCGAACCGGTCACCAGCACGCCGCCGGACAAGTCGTTGCCTGCCTCGGCGCGGCCCACCGACCATTCGATGGCATCTTCCAGGTCCTCGGTGACGTGGATGTCCTCTTCCGGCCAGCCAGCGTCGATCGCCATGGTGGACAGTTCGCCGGCCGGGATGGCCCGCGGCGAGGACGACTGGGTGATGCAAATGTCCTCAACCATGTCACCGTACTGCTCGCGCATGGTGTAAAGCATTGCTTCGGCGTCCTTCTCCTGCAAGATGCCAACCATCAGCACCAGGCGGGTGAAGCCGAAGGATTCCTTGATCGCCTCTGCGGTGACGCGTATGCCATCCGGGTTGTGGCCGGCATCCACCAGGATGCTCGGTGCCGCGCGGACCAGTTCCAGGCGGCCCGGGCTGGTGGCGGCCGCGAAGCCGTCGCGGACCAGATCGGCATTCAGCTCGCGCTGGCCGCCGCCCAGGAAGGCCTCCACCGCAGCCAAGGCCACGGTGGCGTTCTGCGCCTGGTGGGCACCGAACAATGGCAGGAAGATCTCGTCGTAGCGCGCCGCTTGGCCCTGGATGGACAGCAGCTGCCCACCCACGCCATGCTGGCGTTCCAGGAGCTTGAAGTCCAGGCTGTCGAAAGCTGCCGGCACCTCAAGCTCGCGGGCGCGAGCCAGCAGCACGTCGGCGGCATCCACCGGTTGCACCGAAGAGACCAGGTAGCCGCCGGGCTTGAGGATGCCGACCTTTTCTTCGGCAATCTCGCCCGGGGTATCCCCCAGCAGATCGGTGTGGTCCAAGGAGATCGGGGTGATCACCGAAACGTCGGCATCTGCCACGTTGGTGGCGTCGGTGATGCCGCCCAGGCCGACTTCGAGCACCACGACATCCACCGGAACCTCGGCGAAAACCGCGAAGGCCAGGATGGTGACAGCTTCGAAGTAGGTCAGCTTGTTTTCGCCGCGCTCGACGAGCTCGGTGTCCACGATCTGAAGGAACGGGCTGATTTCATCCCACACGCGCACGAAGGTCCCGTCGTCTACCGGGGCACCGTCAATGGCGATGCGCTCGGTGACCGAGATCAGGTGCGGCGAGGAGTAGCGGCCGGTGCGCAAGTCGTGCGCCATCAAGAGCGACTCGATCATGCGTGCGGTCGAGGTCTTGCCGTTGGTGCCGGTGATGTGGATGACCGGGCAAGCCTTGTTCGGCTCGCCGAGGATCTCCATCGCGCGGAACATCGGATCCATGCGCGGTTCCATCTTGTTTTCCGGCGCACGGGAGAGAAGTTGCGCGTAGACGCGGTCCAATTCGCTCACTAGTTGGCCTCGACTTTGCCAGAATCCAGCTTGGCCACGGTGACCTGCTCGCCATCTACCGAATCATCGGCGACAAGTTCCAGCTGCGCGGTCAGGGTTTCACCTGCCACCAGCTCGCGGTTCGCTTCCAGTGCCGCGATGGCGGCCGTGTTGGCGGTGACCACGGTGTGGATGCGATCCGATACCTGCAGGTCCGCGTCCTTGCGGGCGGACTGGATGGAGCGGATCATGTCGCGTGCGGTGCCTTCGGCAGCCAGTGCCTCGGTGACCTCGGTATCCAGCACCAGGAAGCCGCCGTCGATGACTGCCGCGGCAATTTCGCCTGCTGCATCCACCACGGTGTCCAGGGTGTATTCGCCCTCGGCCAGTTCCAGTCCTCCCGCGGTGACCACCCCGTCGGTGACCGACCAGTCCCCGGACTTGGCGCCCTTGATCGCCTGCTGCACGTTCTTGCCCAGGCGCGGACCGGCCGCACGGGCGTTCACTACCAGCTGCTGGCTGATGCCGTAGCTGGCGGCGTCGACGCCTTCGGCATCGATCAAGGTGACGGCCTTCAGGTTCAGCTCGTCCTTGATGATCGACGCGTAGGTGCCTTCCAGGCGGGCAGCGCCGGTGAGCACAACCTTCAGCTCGGCCAGCGGCAGGCGCACGCGCAGGTTCTTGGCCTTGCGCAGCGAGGAGCCCACGGAGCAGATCTTGCGGGTTGTTTCCATGGTTTCCAGCAACGCGGCGTCGGTTGGGAATTCGCTGGCTTCCGGCCAGTCCTCCAGGTGCACCGAACGTTCGCCGGTCAGCCCGCGGAAGATCTCTTCGCTGGCCAGCGGCAGCAGCGAAGCAGTGACCTTCACCAGGGTTTCCAGCGCGGTGTACAGGGTGTCGAAGGCCTGGGTGTCTTCATCGAAGAAACGCTGGCGGCTACGGCGCACGTACCAGTTGGTCAGGGTGTCCATGTACTGGCGCACGGCCTCGGTAGCATCGGAGACCTCGTAGGAATCCAGTGCCTCGGTGACTTCGCGCACCAGCTGGCCCGTGGCGGCCAGCATGTACTGGTCCAGCGGGTCGGTGGAGTCCATCGAGCGCTTGGCCTCGTAGCCGGCCCCGTTGTTGGCGGAGTTGGTGTAGAGGTTGAAGAAGTGCCAGACGTTCCACAGCGGCAGCAGCACCTGGCGCACGCCATCGCGGATGCCCTGTTCGGTCACGACCAGGTTGCCGCCGCGCAGGATCGGCGAGGCCATCAGGAACCAGCGCATGGCATCGGAGCCGTCGCGGTCCAGGACCTCGGTGACATCCGGGTAGTTACGCAGGGACTTGGACATCTTCTGCCCGTCCGAGCCCAGCACGATGCCGTGGGAGATCACGTTGGTGTAGGCCGGGCGGTCGAAGAGCGCGGTGGAGAGCACGTGCATGGTGTAGAACCAGCCGCGGGTCTGTCCGATGTACTCAACGATGAAGTCCGCCGGGTGGTGGCCGGAATCGAACCATTCCTGGTTGTTGAACGGGTAGTGCACCTGGGCGTACGGCATCGAGCCGGAGTCGAACCAGACATCGAGCACGTCTTCCACGCGCTTGAGGGTGCCGGATTCGGCGCAGCCCTCATGGGCCTTGGTCAGCTCGTCGATGAATGGGCGGTGCAGGTCAGGCTGGCCTTCGTGGTTGACCGGCATGCGGCCGAAGAAGTCCTGCATTTCCTGCAGCGAGCCGAAGACTTCGCGGTGCTCGCATTCGGCACCGGTGCATTCCCACACCGGGATCGGCGAACCCCAGTAGCGGTTGCGCGAGATGGACCAGTCGCGGGCGTTTTCCAGCCACTTGCCGAACTGGCCGTGCTTGACGTTGCCCGGGATCCAGTTGATCTGCTCGTTCAGCTCGACCATGCGGTCCTTGAATTTGGAGACCTCGACGTACCACGAGGAGATCGCGCGGTAGATCAGCGGGGTGCGGCAGCGCCAGCAATGCGGGTAGGAGTGCTCGTAGGAGGCCTGCTTGACCAGCTTGGCCTCGTCCTTGAGCACATTGGTGATGGTCTTGTTGGCGTCGAAGACCTGCACACCGGCGATCTCGGCCAGCGGGCCGTTGCCGAAGACAGGAAGGAACTTGGCGCCCTCGTCTACTGAGAGGATCACCGGGATGCCGTGCTCTTCGCAGACCTTCTGGTCATCCTCGCCGTAGGCCGGAGCCTGGTGCACGATGCCGGTGCCGTCGGCCACGGTGACGTAGTCGGCGGTGAGAATCTGCCAGGCGTTTTCGGTGCCGTACTTCTCGGTGTCGGTGTACGTGTCCCACAGCGGCTGGTAGCGCACGCCGGCAAGCTGCTCACCGGTGTAGCTGGCGGTGATGGCCGCAGCGGCTTCCTTGGCATCCTTGTAGCCCAGGTCCTTGGCGTAGGAGCCGAGCAGGTCGCGGGCCAGCAGGAATGGCCCGGCGGCGGCCGAAGCCTTCACGCCGGCTTCGCCTGCAGGAACCACGACGTAGTCGATCGCCGGGTGCACGGCCAGTGCGGCGTTGGTTGGCAGGGTCCACGGGGTGGTGGTCCACGCCAGGGCCTGCACGCCGGCAAGTGCCTTGGAGGCTTCGGTTTCACCGGCAAGGATGGTGAAGCCCACGGTGACGGTCTGGTCCTGGCGGTTCTTGTAGACGTCGTCGTCCATGCGCAGCTCGTGGTTGGACAGCGGGGTCTCGTCCTTCCAGCAGTACGGAAGCACGCGGAAGCCCTTGTAGGTCAGATCCTTGTCCGAAAGCTGCTTGAAAGCCCAGATGACCGATTCCATGAACTCGACGTTCAGGGTCTTGTAGTCGTTTTCGAAGTCGACCCAGCGAGCCTGGCGGTTCACGTACTGCTTCCACTCATCGGCATACTTCATCACCGAGGTGCGGCAGGCGTCGTTGAACTTGTCGATGCCCATGGCTTCGATCTGCTTCTTGTCGGTCATGCCCAGCTGCTTCATAGCTTCCAGCTCGGCTGGCAGGCCGTGGGTGTCCCAGCCGAAGCGGCGCTCCACGCGCTTGCCGCGCTGGGTCTGGTAGCGCGCTACCAGGTCCTTGACGTAGCCGGTGAGCAGGTGGCCGTAGTGTGGCAGGCCGTTGGCGAAGGGAGGGCCATCGTAGAAGACGAATTCTTCGCCCTCGCGCTGGTCAATGGAGGCCTGGAAAGTGTCGTCGTTCTTCCAGTATTCGAGGACGCGCTTCTCAAGATCTGGGAATCGCGGTGAAGCCGGGGTCGAACCGGTTGGGTCTGTAGTGACCTTCGGATAAAAGCTCATCGAATGGGCCGTCCTTCAAGCGTAGGGTCGATAAATCCTTGCCTACGAGGACGGCACGAATGCCGCGGTACCACCCCGCTTATCCCCCGCCGCAATGATGGGGAATCGCTTATCTTCAGCTGTGACGGGCTGGTCCCGTTCGGTTCTACTTGGCGTTCATGATGCTCGCGGTTCTTCCGAAGACTCACCGGTGATAGCCGGATCAAAGTCGCAGTCCTTATATCCTACCGCGTGATGCCCCAGCTGAAAATTCCCGGCAGCCTTCGAAATGCAAGTGAGCGCAGGCTCACAGTGCGCAGCTGGAAAACCGAAAACGCCATTCCCTGCATTTTCAGGATAGCGCGCCCAGGGGGCCTTGCCGCAAGGCCCCGCATAGGGTCCATAATCAATATCTTCCCCACGAGAACTAGCCAGACCAGGGAGCCCGCGTGCCTACCAAAATCGCAAACACCAGCTATTTCGATGCCATCGAGCACAGTCCAGCACCGGAGAACTCGGCCGAGATTGGCGAGGACCAGCAACGGCTCTGCGAAATTGCCAAACGGGTTGGGCAGCTTCGATCCGAAATCATGGAGCGCATTGCCCGACGAGGACAAGACCAGGCCGGCGTGCTGCAGCAATCCCTTGAACGCGATGTTGAACTCAGCGAATTAGCACAGCGGCTGCGCCAGCTGGACCGCATGGGTCCCTACGCCTGCTTAGGCTTCATGGAAATAGCCGGGACCGGCGAGCGCCTATACATTGGCCGCAGTGGCTTGAGCGACGACCAGGGCAAGCAGCTGCTGCTTGATTGGCGAGCCCCGGCAGCAGAACCATTCTTCGCCGCCACCCATGAGAAGGACCATGGGTTGGCCATGAGACGCCGCTACCGTTGGCGCCGGCAACGCATCTGCGACTATTGGGATGAAGTGTTTGATTCCTCCCAGCTGGCTTCCCACGCCCGCCTGGATGACCACTCTTCATTTCTCGCTTCACTTGGCAGCAAGCGTTCACCAAAAATGCAGGACGTGCTCGCAACCATCCAGTCGGACCAGGACGCGATCATCCGGAGAAGCTCGCAAGGCGCGCTGGTGGTTGATGGCGGGCCGGGTACCGGCAAGACGGTGGTCGCCCTGCATCGAGCCGCCTATTTGCTGCATGCGGACCCACGGCTTCAACGCCAGGGTGGCAAGGTTTTGGTGGTAAGCCCGCACGAGGCCTATAGCTCCTATGTCGCTGACATTCTTCCGAATCTCGGCGAGGACGAGGTGCTCATTTCAACACTTTCAAGCATAGTTTCGATTGGCGATGATTTGCCCTCGGAACCGGATCACGGAGTCCACCGCATTAAATCCAGCCTGGCAATGCTGGATGCAGTCAAGAGGGCCGTGCAGGTCTTTGAAGAGCCTCCCTCCGTTGACGTTCAAATCGACTTTGGGGAAGCTCAAGCCACTCTGACAACGCAGCTGTGGCGCACTGCGGTCACCATGATTGGCGAAGCAACGCCGCACAATGAAGCACGCATCGAATTGCGTGATGCCCTCATTGATCAATTGCTCCCCCAAGCCCTCAGAGGCGAAGACACGAAACCACTGCCGCGCTCGGAGTGGGAGAGAAATCCAGCACTGAATGGGTTGCTCGATGAGCACTGGCCTGTCCTGGATCCATGCAAGCTGCTGCGGGCGCTCTATTCAACCCCGGAGCTGCTCCGCTACAGCGGCAGAGACCTTGGCAACGAAGAGATCGAAAAGCTACTGGCAAGTTCGGCTTCTGGCCGATGGACCACGTCGGATATTCCGCTGATTGACCTTGCGCGCTTTCTCATTGGCGACCCGCACAGCGAAGCGAAACGTCGTGATGAACAGTTCAGAGTGCACGCCGAGCGTACTCGATGGAAAAACGTCGTTGATGATCTGATGGACTCGGTTGACGACAGCGAGGATCTGGCATCCCAGCTCATCCACCACGATCTCCAGGAGCAGCTTCTCGCCGGAGCTCCGGAGAACAATTTGGCCTCGCTCAATTACGACGGACCCTTTTCGCATGTCATCATCGATGAAGCCCAGGACCTGACCGATGCGCAATGGGCAATGATCCAACGCCGTTGCCCATCAGGGAGCCTGACGATTGTGGGCGATAGGGCCCAGGCCGTTCACGGCTTCAACACGACATGGGAACAGCGTTTGGCCAGGATTGGCATTCGCGGCATCTCCGTATCCCGCTTGCGGGTCAACTACCGCAGCACGGCACAGATCATGGAAGCAGCCGCAGAACAGATCCAGGCACAGATGCCCGAGGCGAACGTGCCGCGATCATTGCGCACGGATGGTGCACCGGTGCGTTATGCCCGCCTGACCGAACTGGAATTAATACTCGATGATTGGCTAGGCGAAAATGCCGAGGGCACGGCGGCAGTTATCGGGGCCTCTGGCTTCCACAACTCTGGCAGGGTCCGCTTTCTTTCGCCAGAGAACGCCAAGGGCCTGGAATTCGATCTGGTGCTCGTCTGCCAGCCACGCTCCTTCGGCACCGGATTAAGCGGAGCCGTGCGCAGATACGTGGCCATGACCAGAGCGACAGCTCAACTGGTAATACTTGCCGATCAATAACCGGCAGCAGCCTTTAGTAGGCTGGCATTCATGAGTACTTCCGAGCCGCAGTGGTTGGACACCCAGAATCAGCAGCACTCGTTGGCCTCGCCAGTGGTGCTGCGCTGGGGGCAGCACCTGGTGACGGCAATCCTGCTTGCCATCGCGTTGCTGCGACAGATTTCAGCGCAAGGAAATGTCCTGCCCGCGATCCTCGTCTCGGTACTCTTCGCCACTTGGTACAGCCTCGGCTTCGTTTCCCGTGCCAAGAAAGGAGTCTTCGCCAAGCCCGCGTGGTGGTTGGCGCTGCTGCTAGGGATCTGGATTGCAAGCCTCTTCGTTTCCGCTGAATTCATGTGGTTGGCCTTCAGCCTTTGGCTTCTCCTGGGCCACCAGCTGCCATTTCTTCCCTCAATATTGTGGTCAGTGGTCGTCTACGCCTTTACTTTGCTCGCTCCTTACCTGCACAATGCCGAGCTCAGCATTGCCGCCATTGCCGGCCCCTTGGTTGGCGGGCTATTCGCCTGGGGCATCTCCCGCGGATACCTGCAGATGGAACGCGATGCCGAAGTGCGCACATCCTTGGTGAATTCCCTGGTGCGAGCCCAGCAGGAAATGGCAGACCTGCAAGGAGAATTGGCCCGTTCCCAGCATGAGGCTGGCATTGCCACCGAACGCACCCGTCTGGCCCGCGAAATCCACGACACCGTGGCCCAGCAGCTCTCCTCCATCGGATTGCATGCCAAGGCGGCAGAAGCCTCCAAAGACCCAGAGTCTGCCTCGGCGGCCCTGAGCCGCATCGATGAGCTTTCCGGGCAGGCGCTGACCGATTTGCGTCGCATCATCGCCGCCCTGGCTCCGGCAGAACTCGATTCCCAGGCGCTCGCCGGAGCCTTGGGCCGCGTCTTGGAGAATTTCAAGGCCGATTCGAAGTTGGAGACCCGATTGGATATCGAACCGGGGCTGCCCACTTTGGATCCGAATGTGCAGATCGCGCTGCTGCGCACCACCCAATCCGCCCTGTCCAACGTGCTGCGCCATGCCCAGGCCTCCACGGTGGCGCTCAGCCTGGGGTCCAGCGGCGACGAGGTACGTTTGGATATTGTCGATGACGGCATCGGCTTCGTTCCCAATACTGGTCGCGTGCAAACCAGTACGCACACCGGAGGCTTCGGCCTGACCGCAATGAACCAGCGCCTGCGCGAACTCGGCGGCGGTTTGGATGTCGAGAGCTCACCCGGTGAAGGCACCGCCCTGTGCGCCCACCTTCCGCTTCGCTTAGCAAAGGACAACTCATGATCCGGATCCTGCTGGTCGACGACCACCCCATCGTGCGGACCGGCCTGCGCGCGCTGTTCGAGAACTACGACGACATCGTTGTCATTGGCGAGGTTTCCAGCGGCGAGGAAGCGGTGGAATTCGTCAAGGCCAACACCGTCGATGTGGTGCTCTGCGACTTGCGCTTGGGTGCCGGGATGAACGGTGCACAAACCACCGCGGCGATCCGCCAACTGGCCAAACCGCCTTATGTGCTGATCCTGACCACCTTCGACAAGGACTCAGAGCTGCTCGCTTGCATCGAAGCTGGAGCTGCCGGCTACCTGCTCAAGGATGTCAGTGCCCAGACCATCGTCGAGTCCATCCGCCAAGCCTCCGCCGGGCACATGGTCCTGGCCCCGGAGATGACCCAGCGCGTTGTCGAGGGCATGCGCCGTCCCAAAATCGAGCTCACCAAGCGCGAAAAGGACGTATTGGCCCAACTGTCTACCGGTGCCGGCAACAAGCAGATCGCCAAGGCCCTGTTCGTCTCGGAGGCGACGGTCAAAACCCACCTGGTCCACATTTTCGACAAGCTCCAAGCAACCACGCGTACCGACGCGATCAACAAGGCCAAAGACCACGGACTGCTGTAGCTGATCAACAGAATCCCGGTGACACGCCGGGGTGCATCTCAACCTTTCGGTTGAAGTTTTATTCACCCCTTTCCACGATGGCCTGACCTGCGAAATCTCGTTAACTGGAACTATGAAAGTTCCAGTTATCCCCCGGATCGGCGATTCGCTGACCAACCGCCGCGGAGCCCGCATTTGGGCCGCCGGCATCTTTGCAGTAGTTCTCGTTCTCTTTGGTGCGCTGAGCAGCATCCAAGCCCCAACCCGTGCGGCCAGCTCCCTGGTCGAAGGCTCCGAATCGGCACAGGTCGCCGAAATCCTGGATGCCAACACCAGCGATTCCCAGAGCTCGGCTTTGCTGGTGGCCAACCGCACCGATGGCCATGCGTTGAGCAATGCCGACACCGCTGCCCTTGATGAGCAGACCGCGGCGCTAGCCCACGACGCGGAGGTGTCCGCCGGCCGCACCATGGCCAGCGAAGACCAGCAGGCAGCCATGGTTCCGCTCACCTGGGATACGGTCTCCGATACGGCCGACCGCCAGAAGCTGGATGAGGTCCGCAACTGGATCCAGGCCCATCCCATTCAGAGGCTGGCCGTGCAGGTCACTGGTTCTACCGCCTTCGCAGTAGATATCACCAATGCCTTCGCCGGGGCGGACTTCACCCTGATGGCCGTCACGGTGGGCATCGTGGCAGTCTTGCTGATCCTCACCTACCGTTCGCCGGTACTCTGGCTGATCCCGCTGGTCGTTGTTGCCCTCGCCGATCGCAGCGCCTCCCTGGTGGCGAACCTGCTGGGCAACGCCTTCAATCTGCACTTCGACTCCGGCGTGCTCAGCGTGCTGGTCTTCGGCGCCGGTACCAACTACGCCTTGCTGCTGATCTCCCGTTACCGCGATGAACTGCAGAAGAATGCTGATCACCGCCAGGCGCTGTCCAAGGCGTGGGCGGCCAGCTTCGAAGCGATTCTGACCTCCAACCTCACCGTAGTGCTGGCCCTGCTGACCTTGGGACTGGCCGTCATGGAAGATACCCGCGGGCTGGGCATCGTCTGCGCCGCTGGCTTGCTGATCGCTGCGTTCTTCGTGCTCTTTGCGCTGCCACCGATCCTGGCCTTTGCCGGGCGCAAGGCGTTCTGGCCGCTGGTCCCCCGTCCGGGACAGGAAAGCAAGAAAGAAAACTTCTTCGGACGTGCTGCTCGTGCTGTGATGACCCGTCCGGGCCTGAACTTGGCAGCATTGGCGGTCTTGCTCATGGTGCTGGCTGGAGCGTTGACCGGTACGCGTATCGGCCTGGACCAGACCCAGCAGTTCCGTACCGCCACCGAGTCTTCCAGTGCCATGCAGACCCTGGCTGAGCACTTCCCCGCAGGTGAAACCCAGCCGATCACCGTGTTGGCGCAGGGAACCGATGTCCAGGTCCTGCGAGATGAATTCTCCGGAGTCGAAAACGTCAAGCGTGTTGGCGAATCCTTCCAGCTCGGCACCACGCCATGGCAGCAGTTCTCTGTCATCTCGGCTGTCGATCCCAGCTCGGCCATGGCACAGGACCTGGTAGCGGACCTGCGCGGTGCTGCGGCAACCGGCAGCACCGGGCAGGTGCTCATTGGCGGGCAGAGCGCCGAACAGCTTGATTCGCACCAGATGCACCTGCGCGACCTGTTCGTGATTGCCCCGCTGATCATGGTCATCTGCTTCGTGATGCTCGGCTGGCTGACCCGTTCCTGGCGAACCGCACTTGCCTTGGGTCTGGTGAATTTGCTCAGCGCGGCCGCCGCCGTCGGCTTGGGTTCCCTGGTTTCCTCGGTGGTCTTCGAGGCCAACGCCTTGGATGTCCAGGTGCCGCTGCTGGCCTTCGTCTTCTTGGTCGCCTTGGGCGTGGACTACACCATCTTCTTGACCCAGCGAGTTCGCCAAGACTCGCAGGTGCTGGCGCTGGGCGACGCAGTGGTACTGGCCGCAAGCCGCACCGGTTCGGTGATCACCAGTGCCGGGCTCGTGCTGGCAGGTGTCTTCGCGGCACTGGCAACACTGCCGCTCACGGTATTAGGCCAGCTCGGCCTGATCGTCGGACTCGGCGTCCTGCTGGACACCTTCGTCGTTCGCACCCTGCTGCTCCCGGCGCTGTTCGCAGTCCTGGACTCAGGCAAGCATCCACTCTTCGGCACAACTTCCTCCGCTGCAGAAGCAACTGCAGAACCAACCGTTCAGAAAGAAAACAAAATCAATGCGTAAGCTCGTGAATTTCTCCTTCGCCTACATGGTCCTCGGTGTAGCTTCCGGTCTTTTCTACCGTGAATTCACCAAGATGAACGGCTTCGCTGAAGGCCAGTGGACCCAGCTCTCCGTAGTCCACACCCACCTGCTGGTGCTGGGCTTCATCATCTTGCTGCTGGTGCTCCTTCTGGAAAAGGCCTTCGGCCTGAGCCAGCACCGCAAGCTCTTCGCGTGGTTCATGGGCACCTACAACGCGGGCGTGATCCTAACCGCGGGCATGCAGCTCACCCACGGCATCATGACCGTACTAGGCGTTGAGTCATCCAAGATGATCTCGGGCATCGCGGGTCTTGGCCACATGTCGATCACCGCAGGCATGATCTTGCTGTTCATCATGCTGCGCCGCAGTGTCGGCGCCCAGAAGCCAACCCAAAAGGTTGAGCTGGCCGGCTAGCCCATCGCGCGTAGAACGTATAGAGGCGGCCCAGAGCGTAATGCGCTGGGCCATCTCTACAACTATTCGCAGATGCCTCGTTACCCGTGCGATCCACGGTATCCATTCATTGCAACGCTACGATATTTTATTTCTACGACCCCGTTGAGGAATTAGGAAGCAGGACTTCGACACCATCAAGTTGAGTTCCATCGAGACACCGTAAGAAATCATCTTCTGTCATGACTTCTATCGATTGCCCTCTATCTTGAAGTTCGAACGCCTTGCGAGCTTTTCCTGTCAGTTCGGATCCAGGACGGAGAACTGTCGGATCAATATCGCCGATGACTAAAACGTTGGTTCGTTTAGTTGTGTTTGCTTCGGGAATCGCACCAAGACGGGCGCATTCTTGCCTGGCTACTTCACGCGGCATCGATTTCAGTCCCCCAGTAAAGACCACGACACGTCCGTATAGATATCCGTCCGGATCCGCTTCGGTATTAATCTCGACATCGGTCAATGGCTTAGATGTTGATTTGGCACGAGCTTGCCCTCCCCGGTAAATCCCGGGAGCCATGTACCCTAGTCGGACGCCAACAGTGTCGGCTAATTCTTGAAGGTCAGCGGCCGCATGCTGCTCTGAAAGCCTGTCGATAATATTTACCACTGCTCTGGCATCAGCCAACGCGTCGTGATGATTCTTCATCGACAATCCCAGCGCTTCGACGACGTAAGGAAGCCGATATGAAGGAAGTTGCAAGGCCCTTCGGGCAGTCACCAATGTGCACAAGAAGTTGAATTCCGGGCATTCAATGGTGTCAGCTGCACAGGCATAACGGATAACGCCCGTATCGAATGCAGCATTGTGCGAGACGAGAATATCGCCTCTAACAAAATCTACGATGCGTGGTAGAACTTCGTTCCAGCGAGGCGCGTCTTGAACCATGTCAGAGGTGATTCCGTGGATTGAGACATTCCACGGGTCGAAGTGATCGGCACCTTTTGGTGGCTTAATTAACCAATGACGTTCCTCCACGGTCCGTCCATCGCGGACGCGTACAAGTCCCACTGAACATGGTGACCCTCGAAAGGAATTCGCAGTTTCGAAATCAATGGCAGTGAAGTTCAACATCGAATGCTCCATACACTCAAATAATCTTTGCTCCGTTAAGGCCATTCTGCATCAAGCGAGAGACAAAATGAGCATATTTAGTTGAAAATTAAATTTCTGCCCAAGATGGCATGTCCCTCCAGATCCGTGATGAAGCCCAGCTTATCCACTGATCGATAGAGTTCCTGAATGCACTTCTGATAACACTAATGGGCGGTGTCCCTCGGCAAATTTGCCGAGGGACACCGCCCATTCAGTGCTAGAGCCCGGGGTGAAACTTACAGGCTCTCAACCAATTTTTTTGCCGAAGAGAATTCCATCATCGCTTCGCGCTCTACGACCTTGACGCGGTCGCGAGTGATCTCGCCGAAGCGAGTCGAAACGGTGCCGGCTGTGGCGCCCAGTTCCTTCTCGTGCGCGTCCAAGTTCTTCCAGCCATCCCAGTTGGAGAAGTTCACGCCGCGGCTTTCGAGCAGTTCCGAGATCTTCTGGGAAGAATCCGGCTGCGCCAGCTTAGTGAGGTCTTCAAGCAAGTGGGTAATGGTCTCCAGGGCGTCGCCCTTAGTGTGGCCAATCAGCCCAATCGGGCCACGCTTGATCCAGCCAGTGGCATACAGGCCGGGAACGTGAGCGCCGGACGCGTTCAGCACGCGGCCTTCCACGTTGGGCAAAACGCCCTTGGCCCCGTCGTATTCAATGTCGTCGACTGCCGAACCGAAGTAGCCGACGGCACGGTAGATGGCCTGCAGCGGGTACTCGACGAATTCGCCGGTGCCGCGTGCGCCGCCATTTCCGTCGAGCTCGTTGCGCTCCACCTTCAAGCCGGTGACCTTGCCATCTTCGCCCAATACCTCGACTGGCGACTGCAGGAAGTGCAGGTGCAGGCGGCGCGAGGCGCTTGGAGCTTCTTCGCGCTCTTCCTGCTCGATCAGCCAGTTGGTCAGGGTGGAGACCATGGTCTTGGTCTGGTTATTGGTCTTCATGGCTTCATCCGAAGCCTTGTCGAACTCGAAGTCCTCTGGATACAGGACGATGTCAACGTCCTTGGAGTGCGAGAGTTCGCGCAGTTCCAGCGGGGTGAACTTCACCTGGGCCGGGCCACGGCGGCCGAAGACATGCACGTCGGTGACGGCCGAGTCATTCAGCTGCTCGTAGATGTGCTCAGGGATTTCGGTTTCCAGCAGCTGGTCAGCATGCTTGGAAAGGATGCGGGCCACGTCCAGGGCAACGTTGCCGTTGCCGATGACAGCAACTTCCTTGGCGGACAGGTCCCAATTCTTGTCAACATCTGGGTGTGCGTCATACCAGGACACGAAGTCGGCGCCGCCGAAGGACCCTTCAAGATCGACACCTGGGATGTTCAGGTCAGCGTCCTTCTGGGCGCCGGTGGAGATGATCACTGCGTCGTAACGGGTATGCAGGTCTTCCAGCGAGATGTCGCGGCCCAAGCCGACGTTGCCGTAGAAGTCGATCCAGTCGTTGTCCAGCACCTTGTGCAGGGCGTTGATGATGCCCTTGATACGCGGGTGATCCGGGGAAACTCCGTAACGGATCAGACCGAATGGCGTAGGAAGCTCGTCAAAGAGATCAACGTGCAGCTTCAGTTCTCCCGATGCGACCGGCTGGCTCTTGTTGAGCAGGTCAGCGGCGTAGATGCCGGCCGGACCGGCACCAACGATGGCAACACGCAGCGCCCGGGAATGGAGGTGCTCAGGGACGATAATTTCACTCATCAAACAACTTCTCTTTCTTAGTCAACGAATGAGGCCGGCGCGGTGGCATCGGCATTCTCTAGCGGCAGGAGGTCTACCAGTTGGTCGGAGGCTTCCGGGGCTAGCCGAACGACGTCACCAATAACGATAACGGCCGGATTCGCCACTGCGGCCTTGCGGGCGCGCTTTACTATCCCTTCTAGCGTACCGATAGTTGTGCGCTGCGTCTGTGAGTAACCTCGCTCAACTATCGCAATCGGTGTACTTGACGGTAAACCACGGGTAAGCAATGTCTCAACAATTTGTGGCAAATTCGATACTCCCATCAGCACCGCAAGGGTGTGATCGGAGCGGATCGGCACGTCCGCGAGTTCGCTGTGTCCACTGACTACGGTAAAACCGGCCGCAATTCCCCGGTGCGTGACGGGAATGCCAGCGGCCATGGCCACGGAGACTGCACTGGTAATGCCGGGAATCACACGCGTAGGGATCCCGTATTTCGCGGCGTGGAGCAGTTCTTCGCCGCCGCGTCCAAGTACAAACGGGTCGCCACCTTTGAGGCGAACTACCCGCTTACCTTCTGAAGCGTACTTGACCAGTAATTCATTGGTTTCATCCTGGGTTTTGACGTGGCAGCCTGGTGACTTGCCCACATCGATGACAACCACATCATCGGAAAGTTCTGCCAGCAACGCGGTAGGTCCCAGCTTGTCGGCCAAAACCACTTCCGCGGCAAGCAGGGCCTTATAGCCGGCGATGGTAATCAGCTCGGGATCCCCCGGTCCACCGCCAATCAGGGTGATATGCCCTTTAGCCATTGTTTTCTCCCGTTCGGGTCATTCCTCGATCGCGCAACAGCTTGCGTTCAATCGGAGCGAAAAATACCAATTCGATCAGCACACCCACCAGCAGGATGGTCAAGATCACCAGCATGACCAATGGCAGGTCTGCCAGATCGCGGCCCCGTTGCAGCAGTGAACCGACGCCTAGGGCCAGCGAACCGCCCACGGCAATCAATTCGGCAGCCATCAACGAACGCCAAGCGAAAGCCCAGCCCTGACGCAGTCCGGCTACATACCCTGGCATGGCAGCTGGCAGCTCAATGTGCAGCACATGCTCCCATTTGGAGGCACCGAGCACCTTGGACAAGGACTTGTACTGCGCTGGAATCATGTCGATCCCGGCGAGCAGGCCATTGATGATGGATGGAATCGCGCCGAGCAGCAGAACCGTGTAGATGGTCGCATCGCTCAGGCCAAAAAGAATGATGGCTGCGGGAACCCACGCAATAGAGGGCAATACCTGCATGGCCGATACCAGTGGCCCCACCCCCTTGCGCAACAGCGGCTGATGCGCCAGCAGCAACGCCAGCGGGGTGGAAATAATCACGGCAATCGCAAATCCGCTCACGGCGCGGAACAACGAATTGCCCACGGCCGCAACCAATGATCCATCTGCCAGCAGTTGCGGAAGCTTAGCCGCGACAGCCAGTGGACCGGGAAAAAGGTCTTCGCGCAGTGGGCTTGCCCAGGAAATAATTTGCCACAGGCTCAGAAGCACAACCACAGTGAGCAAGGGGGCAACCCATGAATCGAGCTGGTTGTTCGGGCGTAGCTTGATAACGCGCACGGGTTTGAACCTAGTTCGAGATTCTGTCAGTGAGCTCATGTTTCCGCTGCTCCTTTCTGAGAATCGTGGTTAGTTCATCGGCCAATGCGGCGGCCTCGGCCGGGTTATTGCGGAGTTCGCCGGTGATCCGGCGAGTCTCCAGGATGCGCCCGGGGTGCGAAGAAAGCACCAGAATGCGGCCGGAGAGGCGAATCGCCTCACGCACATTGTGGGTGACGAAGATGATGGTCTTGCCCGTTTGCCTCCACAAGGCCCGCAACTGCTCATGGAGCATGTCACGCGTGATGGCGTCCAGGGCGGCAAATGGCTCATCCATCAACAGAACCTGGCGGTCCTGAGCCAAAGCCCTGGCCAAAGCGACGCGTTGGCGCATGCCGCCAGAAAGTTCATGCGGCTTCTTGCCGCTTGCATGCCCCAGCTGAACGAGGTTGAGCAGTTTCTCCACGCGTTGCTGGCGTTCCGGAGCTGGCTTCCCCGCGAGCTTGAGCGCCAGGTCAACGTTCTCGCTGGCAGTCAGCCACGGCAGGAGGTTGGCATCCTGGAACATGAATGCCGCGCCGTCTTCAGGTACTTCAAGCCAGCCGGAGCTTGGCGCCAGTAGCCCAGCGATCATGTTGAGCAAGGACGACTTGCCGCAGCCTGAGGCCCCCAAGACAGCGATAAACTCTCCGTCTTCAATTTCTGCACTGAGGCGATCTATGACCAAGCCAGTGCCTGGATAGCTCAGGGAAACTTCATTCAGCCGTACTCCCATTACTTCTCCTGCTGTTCAAGAAAACGCGTATCCACGAGTCCGTCTGCGTTACCGCCAGACCCCACTCCTACGGCTAATGCGTGGTCCACGAGTGACTGGTAGGTTTCAGGCAGGGGGTCCTCGCTGAAGTGCACCTGCTTCAAGGCTTCAGCGATCACTGATTCGTCAAAGGAACTTCCGTTGGCTTCGACCAAAGCTTTCTGCACTGCCGCCAACTTCTGTTTTTCGTCCGCATGATTGAGCCAATCGATGGCTTGGGTATTTGCATCGACCAGCTTCTGCACGGTTTGCGGATGGCTAGCCATGAATTCCTTGGAGACCACCAGAACCGTTGTCGGGAACTTGCCGTCGGGCCAGAGCTCGGCTTCATTCACCAAGCGGTGTCCCCCGTTCTTCTCGACTAGCAATGAAGCGTAGGGCTCCGGAAGCCAAGCACCGTCAATTTCACCGCGGCCGAAAAGCTGTGCGACGGTTCCATTGGAGCTCGGGGTCACTGTGGCGTCCTGTTTCAAGCCCAGGCCCTTCAGGTAGCTGCGCAAGGCAACATCCTGGGTTCCGCCGAATTGCGGGCTGGCCAGATTGCTGCCGGCCAGTTCCTCGGGCTTAGTGATCTTCTTGTCGACAACCAGGCTGGCTCCGCCGTAGGCGACGCCGGACACCACGTTCAACGACTCGCCATCGCTGGACAGGTAGCTGTTCAACGCCGGGTTTGGCCCCAGATATGCGGCGTCGATGGCCCCCGAGTTCAAGGCTTCTACAGCTGCCGGTCCCGCGTTGAATATCTGGCTTTGGACACTGGTACCGTCTTCTTCAAGGTGATCTTGGAGAAGACCTTCGGACTGGGCGATCAAGGCCGGAGCATGGGTGAGGTTGGCGAAATAGCCAATCTTCAGCTCATCTGCCGGGCCGTGATGTGCCGCCTGCGCTGGTACTTCATTTGGTCCCGGAAGAAACGTCGTCGCCACAGCAACTGCGCTCAATGCTCCGACCGCCGCCAGCCCGAGGAAGCGTCCTCGGAAGCCCGTCTTCTGCCCATGAGCCGTCAGCCGGACCCGCCCTTGGTTTCCTGTTGGCTGGCCAACATCAGGCTGCTTCATTATTTTCCTCGATGATCCCCGCCGCAAGGGTGCGCCCCGTAGCTGGATCGATTAGCAGGAAGCTTCCGCCAGTGCGCGAGGTGGCGTACTGCTCGATGGCCAACGCTGCCTGGCTGCGCAAGGTGATCCGGCCCAGGTCGTTGAGCTCCAAGGAGTGGGCGGGCTGCTGCGAATAGTCGGCCACGTTGATGACGTAGTCGATGGTTGACAGCTTGGCTGCGGCGACCTTGGTACCGTGCTTGATCAACAGCCGTTGGCCGCTAGTGAGCTTCACTGGATCCAATACGCAGATGTTCGCCTGGAACTCCCTGTGCGCGGTTGGCAGTTCGCCGGCGACGATGGTGTCGCCGCGGGCAATATCCAAGTCGGTCTCCAGCTCGACAACGATGGCTTCGCCGGCCTGGGCGCGGTGCGCGGTACCAGCAGGGGTGCTGATGGCCTTGATCCGGCTGCTCACCGGCTGGCCGTTGGAGAGCACCTGCACGGACTCCCCCACGGCCAAGCTGCCGTCAACCAGAGTTCCGGCATATCCGCGGTAGTCGCGGTACGCGTCCGGGTCCAGGCCTGGAGCCAAGGCGCCCTGCGGGCGGATCACGTACTGGACATCCAGACGGGCAGTGCCCCCGCCGAGCCGCGGCTCGATGTCCTCGAGCAGCCCGAGCAAGGTCGGGCCGGCATACCAGTGCGCGGAAGCCGAAGGATCGACGATGTTATCTCCCTGAAGCGCGGAGACCGGGATGACGGTGGTTGACTTCAGGCCGAGTTCTCCGGCGAGCGCGAGTACTTCGGCCTCGATCTGGCTGAAGGCCGCTTCGTCCCAGTCGATCAGGTCCATCTTGTTCACGGCGATGACCAGTTGCGGAACCCGCAGCAAGGCGAGCACGCCAAGGTGGCGCCGGGTCTGCTCCAGCACGCCGTGCCTCGCGTCAACCAGCACGATCGCCGCGTCTGCGGTCGACGCGCCGGTGACGGTGTTGCGGGTGTACTGCACGTGTCCGGGGCAATCGGCCAAGATGAAGGACCGCTTGTCGGTGGAGAAGTAGCGGTAGGCCACGTCGATGGTGATGCCCTGCTCGCGTTCGGCGCGCAACCCGTCGGTGACCAGCGCGAGGTCCAGGGTTCCGGCGCTGCCGCCGAAGCCGCGTTCGGCGCTGGTACGGGCCAGGTCATCGAGCGAGTCGGCGAGGATGGCCTTGGCGTCATGGAGCAGGCGGCCCACGAGAGTGGACTTGCCGTCGTCGACCGAACCGGCGGTAGCGATGCGCAATAGTGTGGTGGTCATCTTAGAAGTACCCTTCGGTCTTGCGGTCTTCCATTCCCGCGGCGGAAATACGGTCGTCGGCGCGGGTGGCTCCGCGTTCGGTGATGGTGGCGACGGCCAATTCATCGAGCACCTTCGCCACGGTGTCGGCGGCGGAGAGCACCGCACCGGTGCAGCTGGCGTCGCCCACGGTGCGGTAGCGCACCTGCTTGACGACGACCGGCTCATCGGCGTTGGGCTGACTGACGCTGGTCAGTGCCCGCCACATGCCGTCGCGTTCGAAGACCTGGCGGCAGTGCGCGAAGTAGATCGGCGGCAGGTCGATGTTCTCGCGCTGGATGTAGGCCCAGATATCGCGTTCGGTCCAGTTGGAGATCGGGAAGGCGCGCACATGCCAATCCGGCTCGTGCCGCCCGTTGTACAGGCTCCAGATTTCCGGGCGCTGGTTGCGCGGATCCCAGACGCCGAACTCGTCGCGCAGGGACAGGATGCGCTCCTTGGCGCGGGCCTTGTCCTCATCGCGGCGCGCCCCGCCGAAGACCACGTCGAAGCCGTTGGATTCGATGGTGTCCAGCAGGACCCGGGTCTGCAGACGGTTGCGGGTGCCGTCGGGCAGCTCGGCCAGCTCTCCGCGGTCGATGTACTCCTGAACGGAGCCGACGACGAGGTTCAGCCCGTACTTTTCCACGACCGCGTCGCGGAAGTTGAGCACCTCGGCGAAGTTGTGGCCGGTATCGATGTGCACGACGGGGATGGGCACGCGGCCCGGGGAGACGGCCTTGGCCAGCAGGTGCAGGACGACTACGGAGTCCTTGCCGCCGGAGAACAGCAGTCCGGGCTTGTCGAATTCGGCGAGCACTTCGCGGATGATGTGGATTGATTCGGCTTCCAGGGCGTCCAGGACGCTGCGCTGGGTGCCTGCGGGCGCGTTAGCGGTGATGGTCATGATTCGCTCCTTAGACGTGGATTCCGCATTCGGTTTTATTCAGCCCGGCCCAGCGGCCAGCCCGCGGGTCCTCGCCCTCGGCTACCGGCCGGGTGCAAGGCTGGCATCCGATGGACGGGTAGCCGTTGGACAGCAGCAGGTTCACGGGTACTTGGTGCCCGGTGGCGTAGTCGATCAGCTGATCGAAGCTCCAGGGCGCCACGGGATTGAATTTGACCAGTCCGTGCTTCTCGTCGAAAGCGACCAGGGGCGTGTTGATGCGGGTCTCAGCTTCGTCACGGCGTACCCCGGTGAACCACGCGCTATATCCGGACAGGGATCTGGCCAGCGGGTCCATCTTGCGCAGCTGGCAGCAGGCGGCCGGATCCCGGGAGAACAGGTCCTTGCCGAACTTCGCATCCTGTTCGGCCACGGTCAAGGCAGGCAGCACGTCGACGATGTTCACGTCCAGCGTGCGAGCCACTTCGTCGCGGGTTCCGTGGGTTTCGGCAAAGTGGTAACCGGTTTCCAGGAACAGCACATCGACCTTGGGCAGCTGCGCGCAGACCAGGTGCGGCAGCACGGCATCGGCCATCGAGCAGGCCACCGCTACCTCGTCGGCGTCGAGGTGCTCAGCTGCGAAAGCGACGACCTGGTCCGCTGTGGCATCCCAGCCCAGCTCGGCGGCGCCCAGCTTGGCGATGCGCCGCAGTTCAGCCTCGCTGCGGGTACGTACTGGGGTCGGCTTGCTCATTTCAGCTCATCCTCTTCAGCTCGGTGGGCCCAGGCAGCGAAGGATTCCCCTTCGGCAGCCGAGGCCGAGTAGTTCTTCACTACCCGCTCCACGTATTCGGGCAATTCATCAGCCGCGACCTTGAGCCCGCGCACCGTGCGCCCCAGGGCGGCTTCGCCATTTTCGAAACCGGCCAGGGTGCCACCGAGGTGAACCTGGAATCCGGAGACCTGTTCTCCCTGGTCGTTGGTAATCAGCTGGCCCTTGAATCCGAGGTCCGCTGTTTGGATGCGGGCGCAGGAGTTCGGGCAGCCATTGACGTGCAGAGACAGCTGGCGAGGCAGCTTGCCCTCGTGGTCGGCCAGGCGATCCTCGATTTTTGCTACCGCGTCAATCATGGTGTCTTTGGTGTCCACAATGGCCAGCTTGCAGAATTCGATACCGGTGCAGGCAATGGCCGAACGCTTGAACAAGCTGGGGAATGCCTCCAGGCCCAGGGCGCGGGCCGAAGCGACGAAGTCCTGCACCTGCTCTTCGGCGATGTCCAGGGCGATGATCTTCTGGTGCGGGGTGGTGCGCAGCCGGGTGGATCCATGGGCTTCGGCCAAATCGGCAAGGCCGGTCAGCGCGGTACCGGATACGCGGCCAGCCGGAGCGGTCAACCCGATATAGAACTTGCCGTCCTTCTGCTCGTTGACCCCGCTGTGGTCTCCTGCTTCGGTGGGCTGCTCCGGCAACGGGCCGTCGGGCAGCTCGTAGCCCAGGTACTCATCTTGCAGCACCTGGCGCATTTTTTCCGTGCCCCATTCGGCCAGCAGGAACTTCAGGCGTGCGCGGTTGCGCAAGCGGCGGTACCCGTAGTCACGGAAGATGGAAACTACGCCCTCCCAGACATCCGGTGCCTGCTCTTCGGTCACGAAGGCGCCGAGGCGTTCGCCCAGGCGGGGGTTTGCCGACAGCCCGCCGCCAACCCACAGGTCGTATCCGGGGCCGAGCTGCGGGTGGACGGTGCCGATCAAGGCGATGTCGTTGATTTCGTGGACGACATCCTGGCTTGGGTGGCCGGTGATGGCGGTCTTGAATTTGCGCGGGAGGTTCGCGAATTCCGGCTTGCCGATGTAGCGGCGGGAAATTTCGGCGATCACCGGGCTGGGATCGATGATCTCGTCCTTGCTGATGCCTGCCACCGGAGAGCCGAGGATGACACGGGGCACGTCGCCGCAGGCCTCGGTGGTGTGCAGGCCGACGGCTTCCAGCCGCTGCCAGATCTCCGGGACATCGACGACGTCGATCCAGTGCAGCTGGACGTTCTGGCGATCTGTCAGGTCGGCGGTGTCGCGGGCGAAGTCGGTGGAGATCTGGCCGATGACGCGCAGCTGCTCGGTGGTCAGGGCGCCGCCGTCGATGCGCACGCGCAGCATGAAGTAGCGGTCTTCAAGTTCTTCTGGGCTCAGCGTCGCCGTCTTGCCGCCGGGGATCCCCTGGGCACGCTGGGTGTAGAGGCCCCACCAGCGGAAGCGGCCGTGCAGATCCTCGGGTTCAATGGAATCGAAGCCCTGCTTCGAGTAGATTTCCTCAATGCGCTGGCGCACGTTCAGGCCGTTGTCGGCGGCCTTCATCTCTTCGTTGGCATTCAACGGGGCAGGGCCGTCGATTTTCCATTGGCCGTTGGGTTTTGCCGCTCTTGTGGAGCGAACTGGTGTGGTTGTCTGCGTCATGTCCACCAGCGTAGGAACTGCCCCCAGGAGGTCGGCAACCTGCCGGTGTCACATGGCTACGCGTTGCCTAACGAGTTAGGACTTCGTCATCTGGAGACATGAAAAGCTCCTCTTCGAGCGCCTTTTGCAGTCGCACAAGGAAACATTGAGCAATCATTACGTCAGGAAGCAGGGGGCTTGTCACCACGCCTGCCCCCGTGCTAGCCAGCTTCTGCTGGAAGAATCCGTCGGCGAGCAGCGAGCTGAGCACGAGCACTGGACGCGCGGCAGCATTTCCCACGACGTCAGCGATCCGCGGCTGGGCCCCTGCGCAGTAGCCCACCTGCACTTCGCGCTCCAATAGGACAGCGAGCTGCTCGGCGAGATTCTTGACCTGGTTTTGGCCGACTTCCAATCTCGTGCCCGCCGCCGCCAAGACAACGAGCGGGTCGTTGGCCAGGTGCCCTGCGGCGCGTTGCGCCAGGACTTGGGCCAGCTCCGGCAGCGGACCCAATGGCAGGGCGGCGGAGGTTCCCGCGCGCGAGGCGACCGCCTGCGCAATGTCGTGCGTCGTATGAACGCCGTCGGAGACCAGCAGCGGCAAGACCACTGCCGGCTCGCCTTCAGGCAAACCGGCGATAACCGTTTCAAGCCGGGGCTCTTGGACATCCACATAGGCTTCGTGCCAGACAAGCTGCACCGGGAATCGCTCTTCGCTCCGCCGTTCCAGGTCGGCACGCAGATCATGGATTAGTTGCTGCCCGTTGGCGTTGTCCGTGCCGTGGGATGTTGCGACAACATGTATCTTCTGCTGGGTCGCTTGACTCATGAATTGATCCTCACCGATGTTGTTGGGCGCCTATTTGGCGCTGCGCACTAGCTTGTGGTTGGCGGCCTGCGCCTGCGGGCGGATGACAATTTCATCCAGATTCACGTGGGCCGGGGCGCTGACCGCATAGCGGATGACTTCGGCAACGTCTTCACCGGTCAAGGGATTCTCCACACCGGCGTAGACGTTGTCGGCGGCGCTCTGGCTTCCCAGACGACGGAGCGCGAACTCTTCTGTCTGCACCAGGCCGGGCAGGATCTCGATTACCCGCAGCCCGTTCTCGACTTCTTCAAGACGAAGCGCCTGGGTCATGGCACGTTCAGCGGCCTTTGCCGCGTTGTAGCCGCTGCCGCCTTCGTAGCTGGCCAGTGCGGCGGTGGAGGTAACGTTCAAGACGGTGCCTCGCGCCTCGCGAAGCTGGGGCAGCAGTGCACGGGTCAAGCGCATGGTTCCCATGACATTGGCTTGCCACATGAAGTCCCAGTTGTCATCGACCGCGTCGGCCCAGGTTTCGGTTCCACGCGCACCGCCGGCGCAATTGACCAGCGTATCTGCGCCGCCATGCGCGGTGACCGTTTCTACCAGTGCGTCGACATCTGCCTGCACGCTGACATCTGCTGGCACCGCGATCGCACCGCATTCAGCGGCGAGCTTTTCCAAGCGGTCGGCCCGGCGGGCTACTGCGAAGACGGTCCATCCTTGTGCGCGCAACGCACGGACTGTTGCCTGGCCAATTCCGCTGGAAGCTCCGGTAACAACGGCCGAACGGGAAGAAGTCTTATCTGTAATTGTCATACGTCAACTGTAGAACCAGATCATTACCAGTTGGTAAGGCATGAATTTCTCTTACATTTCATGCGGCAAGATTTTCTTCCGGGCCAGGGCCTGGAATCCAGGGCGGCGAGCGTCGGCGGTGCCGCCAGGGCCATGGCCGATGCTGTCCCGCCTGCGCCTACTGCGCGGCGGTAACGTGCAGCTGGCGCGGCTGCCGGAGGAATGCAATCGGAGGGAATATCTTGCGTAAGCGGAGCCATGCAGGAATGCGCCAACGCCAGACGGCGCTGCTATGCCCGGGTGCACCGTGCCGCTGGTGCGGGCGACAAGGCGATTCGGCGTTCGCGGCAGGACGGCTGAGCCAAGGGCCGCCGGTCCGGCACAGGCTTTTGATCCAGCTGGTCCCGGCTGGACAGCGGCGTGGTGCAAGCCATGGGCAACAATGACTGTGCGCCGGGCAAAACATGGAAGAATAGACGTATGGCAGAAGAAAACTTGGGCACAGACACGCCCGCAACGGTTTCCGTTCCTGACAAGCCCGCTTTGGAAGGCTTGGAAGAACGTCTTTCGTCCCGGTGGCGCACCGAGGGCACCTATCACTTCAATGAGGACACGACTCGCGAAGCCGTGTACTCCATCGACACTCCCCCGCCAACCGCTTCGGGTTCGCTGCACGTAGGACACATGTTCTCGTACACGCAGACCGACGTGTTGGCTCGCTACCAGCGCATGATCGGCAAGAACGTGTTCTACCCACTTGGTTGGGATGACAACGGCTTGCCTACCGAGCGCCGCGTGCAGAACTACTTCGGCGTCCGTTGCGACCCGACCAAGCCGTACATCGAGGGCTACCGTCCACCGGAAAAGCCTGCGAAGAACCAGCGCGACTGGGATGTCATCAGCCGCAAGAACTTCATCGAGATCTGTGAAGAGCTGGCGGTCGAAGACGAAAAGGTCTTCGAGCAGCTGTTCACCACCCTGGGCCTTTCGGTGGACTGGCGCATGACCTACCGCACGATCGACGACAATTCGCGTGCAACTTCGCAGCGCGCCTTCCTGGACAACCTGGCAAAGGGCGACGCCTACATGGCTGAAGCTCCAACCCTGTGGGACGTGACCTTCCGTACCGCAGTGGCCCAGGCCGAACTCGAAGACCGGGAAATGCCCGGCGCCTACTACCGTTATGCATTCGACGCTGAAAACGGCCAGCAGGTCTTCATCGAGACCACCCGCCCGGAACTGCTCGCTGCTTGCGCCGCGCTAGTGGCCCACCCGGATGACGAGCGCTACCAGCACTTGTTCGGCAAGACCGTGACCTCGCCGATCTTCGGAGTTCCCGTCACCGTCCACCCGCACCCATTGGCCCAGGCCGACAAGGGTTCTGGCATTGCCATGGTGTGCACGTTTGGCGACTTGACCGACGTGACCTGGTGGCGCGAACTGCAGCTGCCAACCCGTCCGATCATTGGACGCGACGGCCGCATCCTTGCAGACACCCCCGAGTGGATCACCACCGAGGCCGGCAAGGAAGCGTACGCCCAGATTTCGGCAAAGACCGTGTTCTCCGCCAAGGAAACCGTCGTCGAGATGCTTTCCGACGCGGGCCTGCTTGATGGCGAGCCGAAGAAGATTTCCCGTCCGGTGAACTTCTTCGAAAAGGGCGACAAGCCGCTGGAAATCGTGACCTCGCGCCAGTGGTACATCCGCAACGGCGGCCGTGATGAAGAACGCCGCAACCAGATGATCGCACGCGGCCAGGAAATTGATTTCCACCCGTCGTTCATGCGCTCGCGCTACGAAAACTGGGTTTCGGGCCTGAACGGCGACTGGCTCGTTTCCCGCCAGCGCTTCTTCGGCGTACCAGTGCCAGTGTGGTACCAGGTCAACGAGCACGGCGAACCGAACTACGATGCGCCGCTGTTGCCGACCATCGACCAGCTTCCGGTTGACCCGGCAGCAGACGCGCCGACCGGCTACACCGAGGACCAGCGCGGCTCCGCTAACGGCTTCATTGGCGATGCCGATGTCCTGGACACCTGGGCAACCAGCTCGCTGACCCCGCAAATCGCTGGCCGTTGGGGCCGTGACGACGAGTTCTTCTCGAAGGTCTACCCCTTCGACCTGCGCCCGCAGGGCCACGACATCATCCGTACTTGGCTGTTCTCCACCGCGGTTCGCGCAGATTCCCTGCACGGCAACGCTCCGTGGAAGCACGCTGCGATTTCGGGCTGGATCCTGGATCCGGACCGCAAGAAGATGTCCAAGTCCAAGGGCAACGTGGTTGTACCTAACGAAGTCCTGGATAAGTTCGGCGCGGACGCCGTACGCTACTGGGCGGCCAGTGCCAAGCTGGGTGCCGATACCGCGTATGAAATCAACCAGATGAAGATCGGCCGCCGCCTGGCCATCAAGATCCTCAACGCCTCGAAGTTCGTGCTGAACTTGGGCGCGACCGACGCCAACGTCTTGACCGATGACGCTTCGGTAGTCACCAACGGGCTGGATCGTTCGCTGCTCGCTCGCCTGTCGACCGTTATCGAAGACGCCCAGCGCGCTTTCGACAACTACGACTATGCTCGCGCGCTGGATATCACCGAGTCGTTCTTCTGGTCGTTCACCGACGACTACGTCGAATTGGTCAAGGACCGCGCCTACGGCGGCCACGGCGAAGCCGAGCAGGCGTCGGTTCTGGCTACCCTGGCCACCACCCTTGATTCCGTGCTGCGGCTGTTCGCGCCATTCCTGCCATTCGCTACCGAAGAGGTTTGGGGTTGGTGGCGCACCGGGTCGGTGCACCTGACCCAGTGGCCAAGCACCGGGCACTTGTCCGCTGCAGTGGAGGGCTCCGACCCGGCGGTACTGCCACTGGTTGGCGTCGCTCTCTCGGGCATCCGCAAGGCCAAGTCCGATGCGAAGGTCAAGCAGCGTACCGAAGTGCTCTCGGGCGAGATCCACGCTCCAGCGTCTCAGGTTGCGCAGCTCAAGGCAGGATTCGAGGACTTGAAGTCCGCGGCGAACGCCCGTGAGCTGACCCTGGTTGAAGCCGACGGTGAAATGACTGTCACCAACGTTGAATTGGCTCCGGCTGAAGAAACCGAATAGCAGTTGAACCAGAAAAACCGGTTGCCATCCCGTCATCGGGATGGCAACCGGTTTTGCTATTTCTGCCCTTGCTCCTCCCCCGCATCAGGGTCATCCGTCTCGGGTGGAGACTGGACGGTTTTCTCCATGGGCCGAGCCGCGCGTCGACGTTCGCCGGTGAAGTGTTCCAGTTGGTCTTCCGCGCTGGACTCAAGACGATGCTTCTGGACCGAGTCTTCTGACCCGGCAGCTGGCGAATTTCCGTCGGTCATCTTCTCTTCCCATCTACTTGCAGCCAGCAGCTGGATCCCCATCGATGTCCAGCTGCTGGGTTATTAGTGCTTAGTTCTGCGCGCTCTGGTATGCCTGCTGGATCACCGAGCCCCAGTACGGTCCGAACATGGTGTCGCGCACCGAGCTGTAGCCGAAGCTGTTCACAGAGTTCTGGTAGCCGTTAGATCCACTCCCCAGGAACCATGGGCCACCGGACGAGCCGCCGGTCATGTTGCATGGAATGCCTTGGGACTGGGACTGGCCAAACGGATCGTCGCTGGAGTATCCGCTGCACGATTGCAAGGTCTCGCCGTTGAATGGCGAAGCAGCTGGGTAGCCGTAAGCAGTGTAGTACTCTCCGCGCGCCTGGTTGAAGGCGACCCCCGAAGCGCCAACAGCATCAGTCAAGGACGCACCACCGCTGGAGCTGACCACGGCGAAGCCTGTGTCATAGGTGATGTCCCCGCCATTTGACCATTCAGTTGGTGCCACCAGCTCGGTCGCTGCGAAGGAACCGTAGGGTGCTTTGCCGTTTTCATAGGCTGGAACGAAGACCCAACGGGTTGCGAATGAACCGGGTCCTTCATTCAGGCAGTGGCCAGCGGTGGAGACCGTCGACTCGTTGGCGGAGACGACAGCGTTGCCAGAGCACACGTAGTCTGATCCGCCGAGAGTGAAGAACACCTTGCCGATGTGCGAAACCGGTGTTTCCTGGGTAGCGCGAGTCTTGCCACCCTTCGTTTGGGCCTGCTTTCCGGCTGCCGCCTGCGCGCCATGACCGGCGACCTTGGCCGGCTTGCCGGCTTCAACCTTGGCAGCCGAACCCGACTTGCCAGCTACGAGTGAATCTGCGTTCTTTGCGGCTTTCATCCGATCCGCGGTCCAGTAGGATACCGCTGCGTCAGCCTTCTGTTCCGAGATCGTGATTGACTCGACGTCGCCACCAGTGGTCGTCGGCGCTGCCGAGGCCATCGGTGCCACGCCGAGCATCAGCGCGCCTGCAAGAACCGCGGCGCTTGCCAGCTTGTGGCGCCCCTTGCCCTTGGATGAATCCGTAATTAGAGAACGAATCTGCACGATTTAACTCCTTGTCCAGTGGCTTCTTTGCCACTATCGATGGGGGTGCTGTTGCACTCGTGGGAAACAGTCAAACACACACTTCAAGCATTTTCTACAGGAATATTTTCCTCCGCCCGCCGCGTCACCGACCTGCAACGGCCACCAAGTTGTGAAGCGAAATAGTTTTGAAACAGATACTTTCAATCGATTCCCCGGCGCCACGACTCCCCTTCGAATGAGCCCGTGCATTTCTGGTGATTTCAAACCAGCCCCTGAATACCAGTGAGCCGAATCACACGCCCAGAGTCCGGCCTTGCCGCGCGAGACCGGAGAAGCGTGTCTGAATATATGAAATAGAAGCTTCGGTAACAGATACTTTCCCGGCTCCGCGATGTCTGCCCTGTAGGAAAAAATATGCATTAATTAGGCTTTAAAATTGGACTTATTCGACACCCAATAGAGCCGGTTGCCGATGCCGACGGCCTACCTCCACGACTTGCCTTGCAATCCGATGACGCCTGCGCACTCCGCAAAGGCAGCTTGAACTGTCCGCCCGCCGCGCGCCGTTGCCCTGGATTGATGAGTCATCATCCGAGCCTAAGAAACGGAGGTTCGAACGACGCACCAATTGGACTGCGGAACCGTCCCTGGCCAATATGAACCGCGTGCTCCGCGATCCGACGAGAAGGTGAAGCACCGGTGCAACGAATGGCGGATGCACAGAATACTGGTCCGGCCCATGCGGATCGGCGCCTTGATGGCGCACCTTCCTCCGTCGGCGGATAGCCAATCGTCCCGTGGATTAGTGGCATCGGAGGGCGAACACCCGGCCCTCCATGCCAAGCGCCTTCACTGATTAAAAACCAAGGACGCTGCCTCGCAATGAGACAACGTCCTTGGAACAGAAAATTCCCGCTTAGTCGAAAACCGGGCTTTCGGTACGAGTGCGCTTCATTTCGAAGAAGTACGGGAAGGATGCGAGCTGCGCCGCAGCGTCAAACATCTTTCCTGCATCTTCCCCAGTTGGAATACGGGTAATGACCGGACCGAAGAAAGCAACGCCATCAACGGCGACGATTGGCGTGCCTACATCCTGCCCCACCAAGTTGATGCCTGCCTCGTGGCTCGAGCGCAGCACGTCATCGTTGGCATCGGTATTCGCAGCTTCAGCGAGTTCCGCCGGCAATCCCGCCTTCTTCAGCGCCTTGGCGATGACTTCATCACGATCTTCGATCTTCTCGTAATGGAATAGTTCACCCATGGCGGTGTACAAGCTGTCCTTGACTCCCTCGCCGTGTTCCTGGGCAGCACGCGTGACCACCCGCACCGGCCCCCATGAGATGTCCATCTTGGCGCGGTAGTCAGCTGGAAGGTCGCGGCCTTCGTTAAGCATCGAGAGGCTCATGACGTTCCAGTTCACGTCGATGTCGCGGACCTTCTCCACTTCCTTGATCCAGCGGCTCGTCGCCCAAGCGAACGGGCAGATTGGATCGAACCAAAAATCTACTTGCTGACGTTCAGCCATGAACTACCAACTTTCTTCCGAAGAGAATTTTTGAATACGGCTAGGCGGACTTCATATCGCGCTTGGCCACCATCGCGTGAGAGAGCAACGTGGGATCTTCACGGTCAATGACGGTTGCCCGAGTAATGACCACCTCGGCAACATCGTCGCGGCTTGGAAGGTCGAACATTACGCCGCCAAGGGTTTCCTCAAGAATCGACCGCAAACCACGCGCGCCGGTCTCACGCGCAATAGCCTGTTCTGCGATTGCTTCCAGTGCCGACTGGTCGAAGCTCAAAGCTACGCCATCCATCTGGAACATCTTCTGGTACTGCTTGAGAAGTGCGTTCTTTGGTTCGGTCAGTACGCGCACTAGCGCGTCCTTATCCAGATGCTCCACCGTGGTGATCACCGGCAGGCGACCAATGAATTCTGGAATCAGGCCGAACTTGAGCAAGTCTTCCGGCCGAACATCCGAGTAGGAAGCGGTCTCCGACTTCAGCGCTTTCAGCGGAGCACCGAAACCGATGCCTTTCTGCCCTGCCCGTGAAGAAATAATTTCTTCCAGTCCGGCAAAGGCGCCGGCAACGATGAACAGGATATTGGTGGTGTCGAGCTGAATGAAATCCTGATGAGGGTGCTTGCGGCCACCCTGGGGCGGCACCGCAGCGACTGTGCCTTCAAGGATCTTCAGAAGCGCCTGCTGGACGCCTTCACCGGAAACGTCCCGGGTGATCGAAGGGTTCTCGCTCTTGCGGGAAATCTTGTCGATCTCGTCGATATAGATGATGCCGGTCTCGGCCTTCTTGACGTCATAGTCGGCAGCCTGAAGCAGCTTGAGGAGAATATTTTCCACATCTTCACCCACGTAGCCTGCTTCAGTCAGGCTTGTAGCGTCGGCGACAGCGAAAGGAACATTCAGCTTCTTCGCCAGCGACTGCGCCAGGTACGTCTTACCGCATCCGGTAGGACCAATAAGCATGATGTTGGACTTCGAGACTTCCACATCATCCAGCGGGTCATCGTTAGTCAGCGCCGCAACAGGACCGTGGTCCTGGTTGCCGTGGATACGCTTGTAGTGGTTATAGACAGCGACCGAGAGAGCACGCTTGGCGTTCTCCTGGCCGATGACGTATTCCTGCAGCGAGTTGAAGATCTCGCGTGGCTTAGCCAAGGAGAACTCTTCGTGCACCTGCTCTTCGGCGAACTCTTCAGCGATGATTTCGTTGCAGAGTTCGATGCATTCAGTACAAATGTAGACACCATGGCCTGCAATTAGCTTCTTAACCTGCTTCTGGCTCTTCCCGCAGAAAGAGCATTTCAACAGATCCGAGCCTTCACCCATGCGTCCCATCGCACCATTCTCCCGTTTACTTGAGTAGCTGTGGACTTACTCAATTCTAGGCTAGTAGTCCCCCAAATTAGATGAATATGGCGGTTTACCTGTGTTGTGCCGTCTGCCTTTGGACAGACCAACAACTAGGTAAACCGCCATTCATCATGGATTATTCCAAGTATGCGCTAGCTTCCCAGCTGAGCACGGTTCAGCTTACGAGGAGTCAATACCTCGTCTACGATGCCGTACACCTTGGCTTCGCTAGCAGTCATGAACAAGTCACGCTCCACGTCGCCGCGCACCTTCTCAACGTCCTGGCCGGAGTGGGAGGCAATGGTCTCTTCCAGCCAGCTGCGCATGCGCATAACTTCCTCGGCCTGGATCTGCAGGTCAGTCGCGGTGCCGCGTTCCCCGCCACCCATTGCTGGCTGGTGGATCAATACGCGCGCGTTAGGCAGGGCCAAACGCTTGCCCGGGGTACCAGCTGCGAGCAGTACTGCTGCTGCGGACGCCGCCTGGCCAAGGCACACGGTCTGGACCTCTGGGCGGATGAACTGAATCGTGTCGTAGATTGCAGTCATCGCGGTGAAGGAACCACCTGGCGAATTGATGTACAGGGTAACGTCGCGCTCGGGGTCCATGGATTCCAGGACCAGCAGCTGGGCCATCACGTCATCGGCCGATGCGTCATCAACCTGGGCGCCGAGGAAGATGATGCGATCTTCGAATAGCTTTGCGTATGGGTCCTGGCGCTTGAAGCCGTATGGGGTGCGCTCTTCGAACTGTGGCAGGATGTAGCGGGCCGACGGCATTTGACCGCTAACGGCTTCCGGATTGAAGTTCATGGTTTTCTCCTAGGACAAATCTTTGGGTATCAAGCGATGCGGTGCGACTATTTGTTGTCGTCGCCTACGAAACCGTTGACCGAGCCTGCGTGGGTTGCGATCTGATCGAAGAAGCCGTACTTCAAGCCATCTTCTGCGGTGAACCACTTATCACGCTGGTTGTCGATGAGGATCTGCTCCACGGTCTGACCGGTCTGTTCTGCAGTCAACTCGCTCATGACCTTCTTCATGTGCATGATCAGTTCAGCCTGGATCTTGATATCCGAGGCGGTACCGCCGATGCCGCCCGATGGCTGGTGCATCAGGATGCGGGCGTTCGGCGTAGCGAAACGCTTGCCCGGGGTGCCCGAGGACAGCAGGAACTGGCCCATCGATGCGGCCAGACCGGTTGCTACGGTCACGACGTCATTCGGGATGAAGTTCATGGTGTCGTAGATGGCCATGCCAGCGGTGATCGATCCACCTGGCGAGTTGATGTACAGGTAGATGTCCTTCTCAGGATCCTCTGCCGAGAGCAGCAGCAACTGCGAGCAAATGGCATTCGCATTGTCGTCGCGGACGTCGGAGCCCAGCCAGATGATGCGCTCCTTGAGCAGGCGGTTGTAGATGTAGTCATCACGGCCGGCCGGCTCTGCGGCTGCCATAGTGGGAGTGCGCGAATCATTTGACATGTTCTCTACCTCTTCCAAACGTGTAGATCAGTTTCTGGAATCTCTGTTTCTAATCCCATAGCTACAACTGGTTACTTTGAGATTACTTACTTCAAGCCATTCTTGGGCCGTTTCATGCCCCTGTTTCGCTCACGGCGCATGATGCACGCCCGCAGCGAACAAAAATGGCCATCGGCGGCTTGTTTTGAACAAGCGGCCGATGGCCATCAGAGTTTAGTGAAGACTACTTGGCCTCTTCGGCCTCAACCTCAGCAGCTTCTTCTTCACCGGCTGGCTTGACGAAGGAGGTCAGGTCAACTGCGGCACCGTTGGAATCGGTAACCTTAGCGAACTCGAGAACCTTTGCAAGTGCCTTGCGGCGGCGAACTTCGCCCATGAGCATTGGAACCTGGCCTGCGCCGTCCAGCATCTGTGCAAACTGGTTTGGCTCCATGCCGTACTGGCCTGCGGTCTGAACGATGTAGTCGATCAGCTCGGACTGCTCGACGCCAACTTCTTCAGCATCTGCAACAGCGTCGAGGATGATCTCGTTCTTGAAAGCACGCTCGGTGTTCTCGCGAACCTCTGCGCGGTGCTCTTCGGTGTCGTGGTCTGCTTCAGCGTCTGGTGCGTTGAAGTGCTGCTCGATCTGCTCATCGATAACCGATGCAGGAACAGGAACCTCAACCAGTTCAACCAGCTTGTCCAGAACCAGCTCGCGAGCCTCTACGCCCTGCTCGACAACCTTGCCCTCTGCAGCGTCCTTCGACAGGTTCTCGCGCAGCTCGGCGATGGTGTCGAATTCCGAAGCCAGCTGAGCGAAGTCATCGTTAGCTTCTGGCAGTTCGCGCTGCTTCACAGCGTTGACGACAACCTTGACGGTTGCGGTCTTGCCGGCGTGCTCGCCGCCAGCCAGGGTGGTCTCGAAGGTTGCGTCTTCGCCGGCAGACAGGCCGGTGACAGCCTCGTCCATGCCCTCAAGCATGTTGCCGGAACCGATCTGGTAGGACAGGCCCTGTGCGGAGTCGACTTCTTCGCCTTCTACAGCAGCGGTCAGGTCGATGGTCACGAAGGAGTCTGCAGCTGCTGGAGCTTCAACTTCCTTCAGGGTGCCGAAGCGGCCGCGCAGATCGTCGAGAGCCTTCTCGATGTCCTCGTCAGCAACTTCCTTGGCCTCAACAGAAACTTCGATGCCCTTGTAGTCCGGAAGTTCAACCTTCGGACGTACGTCTACCTCGAGGGTGAAGACCAGCTGGCCTTCGCCTTCCTTTTCGAGGGATGGCAATTCGGTGATGTCTACCTCTGGGCGGGACAGCGGGGTGAGTTCGTTCTCAACCATTGCCTTCTGGTAGTACTCGTTCAGACCTTCGTTGACGGCAGTCTCGATGACATGGCCGCGACCGACGCGCTGGTCGATCATCTTTGCAGGAACTTTGCCCTTGCGGAAGCCTGGGATCTGAATCTGCTGAGCGATGGTCTTGTACGCCTCATCGACGCGGGGCTTCAGTTCCTCGTAAGGAACTTCAACGGTCAGCTTAACCCGGGTCGGGTTGACGTTTTCGACGGCGCTCTTCACAGCGTTGTACTCCTGAGTTGTCTAATATTAGGTCTAATCTGCAAAAAACCCCGCAACATGGTGGCGTTGCGGGGTTGTTCGACAGAGTCGGGGTGACAGGATTCGAACCTGCGACCTCACGCTCCCAAAGCGCGCGCTCTAGCCAAGCTGAGCTACACCCCGATTAGCAGTGAACAGTCTAACCCGAGTTATCCTGTATCCACTAATCGTTTGTGATGCTTACTAGTTACTTTTTACGGTTCTTAGTGATCACAAGATCTAAATTATATTTAGCTCTCAAATTTCACGAGCTGAATCCGAAGATTTTTCACTCGTAAAGTCGGGGTGACAGGATTCGAACCTGCGACCTCACGCTCCCAAAGCGCGCGCTCTAGCCAAGCTGAGCTACACCCCGATTAGCCAGGAAGCCGCATCAAGCGATGCTTTGCTCCAACTAACCGTTTTGCTTGAATACCGAGAATTTTTCAATTTCCGCCACTCACGAGGACTGATCACTCAGTTCTCAATTCTACGGCTGAATTGCTTCAGCCATAAAGTCGGGGTGACAGGATTCGAACCTGCGACCTCACGCTCCCAAAGCGCGCGCTCTAGCCAAGCTGAGCTACACCCCGGTAAAGTTCAGAAGAAAGCTTGTTTCATCTGGACTAACCGTTTTGCAATCGGTCCGGGAATGTTTTGTTTCCCGTGCTGATCACAAGAAACTAAGTTACACGGGTTCGAACCAAAAGCAAAATCGAGGATTTTGCATGTTGCAGAAAGACATCCGCATGATTTAGCGGTTTTCCTCGTTTCACAAGCCAGAATTTAGCCAAAACTCGCTTTTTCGTGAGTTGAATTACAGGTGGATTTTCGAACGACCGCAACACCAGTGCCGCCGGCCGACTGGAAGACAAGAACCACCCATTCTCCTTTGAAGCATTGACTGGGACCCAGATGCGGCCGATTATTTTTTCCAGGTGTTCAAGCAGCGACTGTTGCTTTGCTCGGCGACCCGGCACATAATCCGTGGCTGCTGGACTGAACCCCGGTCGAAACCAAGCGTCACGCTTGCAAACCTGACGCCATGCCAACAGCTCCCAGGCAGGCGTGAGGAGGGTGCGAGTTTGGCATATTTGAAAGCGGGAAATCGCCAATGCCCGAAGCTGCACCCCGGAACGCGAGGCTCATCGAATCAATTAGCGACGTTCGGCGACGACTCTTCTCCGCCGCTGACGAAGTGAAGGGGCCTGGGAAAAACGCTCCCCGCCGATGCATAAGAATGCGATTTGACGTCCAGGAGCAGAAAAATGGAAGCCGCAAACATTCTCGGAGCCTCATTTCTGCAGTGACCCGAAATGGCTGCACTACGCAGAGGAGGCCAGGAAAAGAGCGGCCTTCGTCCAGATACGCGAAAAGGCCCCGCACGGCGAGACCTTTTCATTTGGAGGGGATGACGGGAATCGAACCCGCATCATTAGTTTGGAAGACTAAGGCTTTACCACTAAGCTACATCCCCATTTCGAAGCTTCTGCGCTTCGAACAAGATTCAGTCTAGACCATAAAACTCTTGCTTTGCAAATCGGGGATTCCATGTCTCACTTGGCACCTCTCCCTTATCACTGCCATACGGTGATGGTTAGCAAAACACGCCGACGAGCCTGAACGAAAAGAACTCCGCTCGTCCCATCGACGAATCTGCAGCTTATGCCTTCACATGTTTGCGCGGAAGCTTCTGGCAACGAGGGCACCAGTACAGCTTGCGAGCCGCGATTTCGGCCAGGGAAATCTGCGCCGAACATTTCCGGCACCCCATTCCCTGCCGCTGATAAACGTAGTACGCGTTATCGGGCCAAACCACGCCCTGTGGGTCGCGGTCTTCGGGCAAGGTAGTGATGATCTTGCCATCGCGAACGCCGTCTTCCATTACCGATACGATGTCCCACCAAAGTGATTTGGCCTTTTGAGCACTGAGTTCATTCGCCGGCAATTCCGGAGCGATTCGATTCCGGAATAGGGCTTCCGCTCGGTAGATATTGCCGACACCAGAAATGAGCGCCTGGTTCATGAGCACGATGCCAATGGCTGTCTTGGTCTTCATCAGGTTCGCCCGGAATTCCTTGAAGCCCGCTTCAAGCCGAATATCTGCGTCCGCTAAATCAGCCTGGCCTTTGGCTGCCCTGAAACGCACTGCGGACCCAATCAATGGATCCGGGCCGAGCTTATCCAGATGAATCTGGACCTGTTCGTATTCCAGAACCTCGCATGCAGTTGGCCCGCGCAAATCAGCCCAGCCGTGTTCGGAAACGATCCGCGCTCTAACTGCTCCTACCGGTGCGGGCGGGCCGGTGTACTTCTCAGCATCCGTACTGGCACTGGCTTCGATTTCACCAATCTTCCGAGGGGCGCCAATCGAGGAAGCACCCGTAAAGTAGCTGTCTCCCCCGAAATTGAACGCGCCATAGAGCCCCAGATGCACTCGCAGATAGAGATCGTTGGAAAAGCGGCAGAAGAGCTGCTTGCCCTTGGCAAAGGCCTGTTCCAGCTGATGGCCGTCGATGCGCGCGGCATCGGAGCTGAAACGGCCCTGCGGAGAAGTAACCAGGACCGTTTGCCCGCCAAAGACATCGTCGAACTGGCGGGCAAGTCGGTGAAGGGAATGACCTTCAGGCACGACTAGTCGATGACCTCGCCGGTCGTTTCATACGTGGCGATCTTGCCGATGCGGCGTACGTGGCGCTCCGCTTCGCTAAATGGTTCAGCGAGGAAGGCCTCGATAAGTTCCGCAGCTTCTTCTACTGAGTGCTGGCGCCCGCCAACGGCTATGACGTTGGCGTTGTTGTGCTCACGGGCCAATTTCGCGGTATCCATGTTCCACGCCAGTGCGGCGCGAATCCCTTCGACCTTGTTGGCAGCAATTTGTTCGCCGTTGCCGGAGCCGCCCAAGACGATACCCAGTGCGTCCACGCCCGCGCGCTGGTCATCAACAACAGCTTGTGCCGCGTTGATGCAGAATGCCGGGTAATCATCCTCCGGGTCATAGGACTTCGGGCCGTGGTTGACCATTTCGTAGCCCTTGGCGGTCAGGTGCTTTACCAGGTAGTCGCTGAGCTCAAGTCCTGCATGGTCAGTAGCGATATGCACGCGCATAGTCGATTGCCTCATTTACTAGGGAGGGTTCTTTTACTTTCCTATCTAGGATAGCGACCGCGGCACGCGCTCCGGCTACTTCTCAGCTGCGCATCACGGAGTATGAACCGAATAAGTCTCCGAGGCGTCCCAAAGCGTGCAATCTCGGGACGCTATTGGAAAATTGAGTAAATTGTTCGGCCCGATGACTTGCGCAATGCCCGGTCAAAGGTGACACAATAGACAGATATTCAATATTCATTTCACAACTTCCACCGGTGGATAGCCATCGCCAAGAATTGGAGAACCCATGCCAGGAATGAACCTCACTCGCGCCGAGGCCAGCGAACGCGCAAATCTGCTCAACGTTGACAGCTATGAGGTAAGCCTGGATCTTACTCGCGGTGAGCGCGTCTTCACTTCCAAGACTACGGTGCGGTTCTCCGCCACCGCCGGCGCTTCGACATTCATTGATGCAGTCACCGACTCGGTACGCTCCATCAATCTCAATGGCGTCGAGCTGGACCCAGCGCAGCATTCAGATGGCATCCGTATCCAGTTGCCGAACCTCGCCGCAGAAAACCTACTCGTGATCGACGCGGACGCGCTGTACATGAACACCGGCGAAGGCCTGCATCGATTCGTAGACCCAGTGGACCAGGAAGTCTACTTGTACACCCAGTTCGAGGTCGCGGACTGCCGGCGCATGTTCGCCGTCTTCGAGCAGCCTGATTTGAAGGCCACCTTCCAGTTCTCGGTCACCGCGCCAAAATACTGGAACGTTGTTTCCAACGCCCCGACTCCTGCGCCAGAGGAAAACGGGAATTCAGCAACTTGGGCCTTTGCCCCAACCCAGCGCATCTCGTGCTACATCACTGCCCTGATCGCAGGCCCCTACCAGGTCGCCCGCGATTCGCTGGTTTCCTCCAGCGGCCGCACCATCGAGCTGGGTGTCTTCGCCCGCGCATCCATGATGCAGTACCTGGACGTTGAGAACATCGTCACCGTGACCCGTCAGGGTTTCGAATTCTACGAGAAGAACTTCGGCACCCCATACCCATTCGAGAAGTACGATCAGTTGTTCGTTCCCGAATTCAACGCAGGCGCCATGGAAAACGCTGGAGCGGTGACCTTCCTCGAGGAATACATCTTCCGTTCCCGTCCAACCGGTGCCATGATTGAGCGCCGCGCGATCACCATCCTGCATGAGCTGGCACACATGTGGTTCGGTGACCTGGTCACCATGAAGTGGTGGAACGATCTGTGGCTCAATGAGTCCTTCGCAGAATTCATGTCCACTCTGGCGGCCGCGCAGAACTCCGAGTTCACCAGCGCTTGGACCACCTTCAATACGTTGGAGAAGAACTGGGCCTACCGCCAGGACCAGTTGCCTTCCACCCACCCCATTGTCGCGGAGATCAATGACCTTGAAGACGTAGAGGTCAACTTCGATGGAATCACCTATGCCAAGGGGGCCAGCGTTCTGCGCCAGCTGGTAGCTTTCGTAGGCCAGGAAGAATTCATGGCTGGCGTACGCGAGTACTTCGCCAAGCATGCCTGGAAGAACACCGAGCTGCCAGACCTGCTCAAGGAACTGGAAGCCGCCAGCGGCCGCGATCTCAGCGGCTGGGGCGCATCCTGGCTGGAAACCGCTGGTGTGAACACCCTCAAAGCCGAAATTGAAACCGGCAATGACGGTGCTATTACGTCCTTTGCCATTCGCCAGTCCGCCGTTGCCCAGTTCCCGACTTTGCGCCAGCACCGACTTGCTGTTGGCTTCTACTCGCTCGATGAGGCCGGAACGCTGCAGCGCGTGCACCGCGAAGAACTTGATATCGATGGCGAGCTCACCTTCGTTCCCGCGCTGGCCGGCATGAAGCGCCCGGATTTGGTTCTGCTCAATGACGATGACCTGACCTACGCGAAGATCCGCCTGGATGAAGTTTCCTTGGCGACTGCCACCGAGCATCTGAAGGACTTCCAGGAGTCGCTGCCGCGCACTCTTGTTTGGTCAGCCGCGTGGGACTCTGTACGTGATGCCGAAGCCCCTGCAAGCACCTACGTCCAGTTGCTGCTGAACAATATTGGCCACGAGGTGGATTCCACGGTGATCATGGTGCTGTTGCGCCAGCTGAACACCTCGCTGGATCTTTATGTTGCTGCAGAACGCAGCGAAGAACTTTCGGTGCAGGCTGCCGACCAGCTGTGGCAGCTGGCTTCCAATGCTGAAGCAGGCTCCGACGCGCAGCTGCAGTTCGTCAAGGCCTTCGCGCACCGCTCGCGCGCCGCCGCCCAGTTCGATCGCGTCAGGAACTTGTTCGACGGCTCGGCAAGCTTGCCAGGCCTGGCCGTTGACACCGATTTGCGCTGGTCCTTCGCAATCGCGCTGAGTGCCGGCGGCTACCTGAGCGATGCTGATCTCGACGCAGTTCTGGCCAGCGACGACACGGCCAAGGGCAAGGCTTCGTGGTACACCGCGCGAGCTTCCCGCCCAACTGCAGAAGCAAAGGCAGAGGCATTCGGGGCGGCAACCGCTGCTACCTTGTCCAACGATCAGCAAAGCGCCGTCATTTCCGGTTTCAACAACGTGCACCAGAACGCGTTGATCTCCGGATACGCCGAGGACTACTTCGGGCTGCTCGTCAACGCGTGGGAATCCTACTCGCATGAGATGGCCAAGCAGATTGTGATCGGCTTCTACCCCAGCTCCAACGTCTCGCAGGAAACTTTGGACCAGACGGATGCATTCCTGGAATCCCTGGGATCCAAGCACGCGGCGATGCGCCGTCTGCTGGTGGAATCGCGTGCCGACGTGGTCCGGGCTCTCGCTGCGCGTCGGGCGGACGCCGAGGCACTAGAAATCTAGGGTCGCTCGGATGGTGGCGGCGGCTTCTGCTCAATGCGGAAGCCGCCGCCACCTTTCGGTTAAAAGTGGGAGAATTGACCTATGGACCTCTCGCAACATGAATATCGGGTAGGGCTCGAATGGACAGGCAATCGTGGAACCGGAACGGAAAGCTACCGCAGCTACGGCCGGGACCATGTATTGCGCGCATCGGGCTTGCCAGATTTGCCGGGCACCGCGGATCCAACATTCCATGGGGATCGCGATCGCTGGAATCCAGAACAACTCCTGCTTGCTGCCCTGAGCCAATGCCACATGCTCTCGTATCTGCATGTAGCAGTTACCCACGGCGTGAATATCACGGGTTATACGGACGATGCTTCTGGAACACTGCGTCTCAATCGGGATAACAGCGGTGAATTCACCCAAGCCATCTTGCGGCCCGTCGTTTACCTTGCCGATGAATCCCAACGAGAACTTGCCGATTCGCTCCACTCCCAGGCGAACAAGGTTTGCTTCATCGCCCGGTCCGTCAACTTCCCGGTTCTCCACGAGCCGGTATCCCCTAGCTCCTCCTGAGGATTTTTACGAATGACTGAAAACCTGCCACTTGCACATGACCCGAAAAAGGATCCCTTCAGCAATCCCCTGGTTCTAGGCCGATCCAGCCAAGAATTCTTGGATGCCGCCGAAACGCCGATCGACGTTGCCAACTATCCCGGTACCTTCTACGCAGAGGTTGGCGGTCGCGAGATTTTCGCTCAGCTGACCAAGAATTTCTACAGTTCCGTTGCCGAAGACGAGGATTTCCGTCGGATGTATCCAGAGAAGGAGCTTCGGGCTGCCCAAGTTCGCCTCCAGCTGTTCCTGGAACAATACTGGGGTGGTCCGACAACGTTCTCCGAGCATCGTGGCCACCCTCGGCTCCGCATGCGTCATGCAAATTACCCGGTGAACGGCCACTACCGTGATGTCTGGCTGGGCCATATGAACAAGGCTATCGACCAGCTAGAGCTGCCAATGCTGCAGGCCGAAACCCTTCGGGACTACTTTGAGCGTGCGGCTCACTCGTTGCTGAACACTCCGGATGAACACCGGAATCTGCTCTAAGAATTTATGGACTAGAACCGCCACGGGCGAGTTCTAGTCCATATCCTTATTACTGCTTAGCCGAGCAAAGAGGCTTTGCGGACAAGGACATGCCCTCGCTCGTTACTCAGTCGAGTCCAACTGCCATTGCGGAATACTCGGCTTTGCCCGCCAGGCGCCAGGAAACCCAAGGCATGCATGGCAAATGCGGAGCCCATAGGAATCTTCAAATCTTCTCCTTGCACATCCGCAGCCCAAATTCGCTGCCGTATCTGCACAAGCACAGGCAATCCCGGGTTTTCCGGCAATGCTTGGGCGACGGCGTCGATGCCGTTTTGAGCTGAGGAAGTTAGCATGTCGTTCGCTACGGCTCCTGCATCTTCCCAGCCTGAGACCGGCACGGAGATCCCAGCCCATTTAGGGTTCTCTTCAACCGGTGGGAGCGCGAAGTCGACGGTTGACTCCCCCATGCGAGCAAGGCGATCCTGGATCGATGCCAAGGAATAGCTGGCCTTGAGATCTGCAGGCTGCGCCAAGCGATGAACTCGCATTCCGAGGATGGTATAGCCGCCTTGACCGAGGTCGGAAGGGACCAAAACAGGTACATAGACAGCCAAGGCCGTATTTCGAGCGACGAATTGGGCCGCATCATCTTCAATTGTTTTCGCCCGGCTAATAAAGTTCGCTAAGTCGCTTACTGAATTACTGTCGTCGAAAATCACCGCATCACTAGCCATATATTTATCGTCTCACGGAGCGGCAACTACGCGTGGCGACTTTGCTCATGGCGTGATGCTGCTCCGTGAAACGTATAGTTTTCCTATGAGCCCGAATCTCAACTGAAAATATTACTTTCGAGTAGCATTAAATTTGGTTTTGTTCCGCTATCGCATTCCAAGGAGCCCGCACAGTGACCGAAGACCTAGGCACCACCCAGATCCTGCTGGATCTGTTGAATCTGGATGGAGAAGACCAGGCGCGCACGGATGAGGATATCTTCATCGGCCATACCCCTGGGCAGACTCGACCTCGCGTCTTTGGCGGGCAGGTTCTGGCCCAATCGATCATGGCCGCCACGCGTACAGTTGAAGCGACCCGTACGATCCATTCCCTGCACGGTTACTTCCTGCGTCCGGGAGACCCGAACCAGAACATCACTTTCGGCGTACAGCGCCTGCGCGATGGCCGCTCATTTTCCGCACGTCGAGTGCACGCCTACCAAAATGGCGAACCGATCCTGTCAATGATCACCTCGTTCCAGGAACCGGCAAACGGCCTCGAACACCATGATCCAATGCCTGCCGGAATCCCGGATCCCGAGTCGCTTCCGACTACCGCAGATCTCGTGGGGCACCTGGACCATCCAGTGGCAAAGGAATGGGCTTTCGAACGGCCTTTCGACGTCCGGCATGTTTCGGAACCGATCTACCTTCCAGGAAATTCGGCCAAGCTTGCCGATAGTGCGGTTTGGCTGCGCACCACCTCGGCAATGCCCGATGAGCCCGCCCTGCACCGAGCTGCCTTGGCTTACGCGAGCGACTACATGCTTCTTGAGCCTGCCCTGCGAGCCCATGGAGTGCCATGGGTACATCGCGGCTTGAGCATCGCCAGCCTCGATCACGCAATGTGGTGGCACCGGGATTTCCGAGTCGATGAATGGCTGCTCTACGTACTTCATTCGCCATCGGCCTCGTCGGCCCGCGGACTTGGTGCGGGAAAGTTCTACAACAAGGCAGGCGACCTCGTCGCGACCGTCGCCCAGGAAGGCATGATCCGCTTGCCTGAGTTCGCAGAGGGGCACTAGCCCTCAATCGATAGCGCACCGCCCGCGTGGTTCATGCGTCCAGTTCAATATCGCCTGCTGGTACGGCCATACAGGCGAGGATCTGGCCCGGTGCTACGCGGGCGCTCGGCTCCAACGGGTAGGAAATCCTGCCCCTGAGCAGGCTAACGGCGCATTCGCCGCAAGAACCCGAGCGGCAAAGACTAGCCGGTTCAAGCCCTTGCTCTTCCAGCGCATCAAGCAGCACTCCATTCTCCGCACTCCAGGTGAAATTCTTTTCGCTCCCACGACAAGAGACTTCTGCGGGCGGATAGTTCTCAAAAAGGCGTTCCAGATCGGTCGCCGGTGATGCGAAGGTTTCGCTGTAAATCTGCGAAGCAGAAATTCCCGCTTGCTCGCACGCCTCGAATACCATCTTGGTGAACTCTTCAGGCCCGCACACCACCACCATGCTGCAACCGCGTAGTCGTGCTGCGATCGCAGCAGCCGCTGGCCGCCCCTCGGAGGTGTCGATGCGATCCAAGCTGATTGGCGCCTTCAGCCCGGCAGCCATCTGTTCCAGCCGGCAGTACAAGGCACTGGCTCCGCCACGTTCGACATGGATGAACCTCAGATCTTGGCTGCCATTCACCGCTGCAGCATCCCCGAGCAGCCCCAAAGCAGGAGTGATGCCAATTCCAGCGCTGACGATGGCAGTGCTGGAGCCTAGTACATTAGCCGAGGTCAGCACACCGTACGGCCCTGAGACAAGAAGTTGCTCGTCCTCCTGCAGCTGTGCTATTTTCGCTGAAGCTTCACCTTGGATGCGAACGGCGATACTAATGCCCCGGTCGCTCACCGAGGTGATGGTGTAATTTCTCCACAGCGGATCTGGCAAGTGAACCCTTAGATGCATGCCCGGTTCATACTCAGACTTAATCCATCCGTAAGGATCGTGAAGCAGCAGTTCGACTACTCCTGAGCCCAAGTCCTCGTTTCGAAGTATGGTCATGAACCGTGGAGAGATCTTCACTGGAACCAGTTCTTCGGCTTCTGTTGCTTCGTTTTCTATTTCAATTGAGGCGCCAGTCTCCAAGACCCCGGATTCCAGAACGGTTCCATAAATGCCACAGTGAACGTGGCCAAAGTGCGTTGCCAGCAAACGGGGTCCGTTGGTATCGACTTCGGTAGTATCCGGATTTACCGAGGTTGCTGAGCAACGGGCGATTGATTTGGTAATGGCAATACGGGTTTCGCCTATGCGCAGCACTTTGCCAATAAGCCCATATTCCGAGTATGCGGGCAGGCCTTCCACCACAAGGTTGCCTCGATACCGCCGGGGATCCAAGTGCACCCCGGATACTCGCGACAGCTCCGCAACCGTATTGGGGTTAATAATCGAAATGCCCGACAGTCGCGAATCGAACATTCCGTGCGGTGCAGACACCAATCTTCGCGGTTTTGGCCCCTGCGCCGGCAAGTGATTCGACAGATAGGCGCTGGCGGCATCCCTGCCATGCTGGCTACTGGCATCAAAGGTCAATGGTGCCGCACCTGTAGATGCTGGCGCGGTCATGGTGATAAGTGGAAAACTGGATTCAACTTGCCACTTTTGCAGGCTCTTGTTGTTCTTGAGAATAGTGAAGCTTAGGCAGCTCTGCCACTGCCCGTCTTGGTGCTCAATTGTGCCGTTTCCGAAGGCGACACAGCGATCGCCCTCTAGCCCGCTTCCCTTTTTGGCTGCGACCGAACTGACTGCTTCGCCTGGTAGCCCTTTAACAGGAAAGCGATATATTTGAGCAATTTTCATGATTACATTCTAGTAAGTGCCGAGTTCAGTACGGGAGTTCGAGGCGGCGCCAATCGAAGGCGCCAGAGGATATCGGAATTTCAAAACAGGTAATGTTCTGCCCCTCCGGCTACATGGACTGCTCCCCGGCATCTGCGGGTGCTTCCAATCGCCGCGCGCCCACACCTTCACGCGCCAATTGGTCTTCCGGATTCAGGAGGCTGCAGGCCTGCATCGACAGGCAGCCGCATCCAATGCATCCCATAAGCCGATCTTCTAATTCCTCGATGGCACGCCGCCTCGCTTCGAGTACTTTCTTCCATTCCTCTGTCGCGCGAAGCCAGTCTCTTTCCTCGGGGATTTTTCCCATCGGCACTGGTGCCAAAGCACGCTTGATGTCGCTGAGTGGGATGCCCAACTTACTGCCGACACTGATCAACGAGATACGACGCAGCAAGTGGCGAGGATAGCGTCGCTGATTCCCCGCTGTCCGCATGGAAGCGATCAGCCCAATATCTTCGTAATAATGCAGTGCAGATCTGGCCACACCAGTGCGTTCGCTAACCTGCCCGATGCTTAGCAGCTCACGCCCGGGAAAATCTTTTTCGGAATCCCCAGATTCCGCTGTGTGAAGCATCACCACCCCTTTCCTTGACCTCAAGTTTACTTGAGGTCTTAGGGTGGAAGTATTCAAAGTTGTTGGCAAAAGCTCGGGCTTTTGCATCAGTTACTGGAGTTTTATTCCAACTCCAGGCAAAGGAGCGGCTCAGTGAGCGAATTATCAGATGGATTCCGTGCAGCCTTCCGTCACCATCCTGCTGGAGTAGCAGTGATTACTGCAGCGGTCGACGGGGCATTCTACGGTTTAACTATCTCTTCCCTCGCTTCGCTTTCCATTGATCCCGTTGCCGTTTCGTTCTCGCTGGCCAAAGAATCCGGCGCTGCCGGCGCTGTGCTAGCAGCACCGAGTTTCGTGATCCATATGCTCGGCGAAGACCAGCACGAGCTGGCAAATAATTTCGCGCGCCCGGGTGCCCCACGATTTACCAGCGATCAACATTTCCGGGTCTTGCCCACCGGCGAGCCACATTTCATCGAGGCTCCCGTTGCTTTCCGCGCCAGTATCCACTCCTCCATCAGCGTTGGAGGCTCCCGCCTGATTGCTGCTGAAGTCCATGCGGTACTCTTCGGGCATGCGCAACAGCAACACCTGCTTTACCAGGATCGCGAGTATCTGAAATTGTCCGGATTGCGTGCCGATTCGACGACGAGCTAATTGAACGATGCCTCCTGCGGCATAAAAATAGCCGCCACAAATGTGGCGGCTATTTTCATGCCCGTGGATTAGTCGCGGGTCAGGCGACGGTGGGTAACACGGTGCGGCTTAGCCGCGTCGGCACCCAATCGTTCAACCTTGTTGCTCTCGTAAGAGTCGAAGTTGCCTTCGAACCAGTACCAGTTCGATGGGTTCTCCTCAGTGCCCTCGTACGACAAGATGTGGGTCGCGACTCGGTCCAGGAACCAACGGTCGTGGGAGACCACTACAGCGCAACCCGGGAACTCAAGCAGCGCGTTTTCCAACGACGACAGGGTTTCAACGTCCAAGTCGTTAGTAGGCTCATCGAGCAGCAACAGGTTGCCACCCTGCTTGAGGGTCAGTGCCAGGTTCAGACGGTTGCGCTCACCACCGGAGAGAACACCTGCCTTCTTCTGCTGGTCTGGGCCCTTGAACCCGAACGCCGAAACGTAGGCACGCGATGGCATCTCAACTTGACCGACGTTGATGTAATCGAGGCCGTCAGAAACGACCTCCCACAACGACTTCTCTGGGTCGATATTTTCGCGATTCTGGTCGACATAGGAAATCTTGACCGTGTCGCCGACCTTCAGGGTGCCACCGTCAAGCTCTTCCATGCCAACGATGGTCTTGAACAGGGTCGACTTGCCGACGCCGTTGGGACCAATGACACCCACGATGCCGTTGCGCGGTAGCGAGAAGGACAGACCATCGATCAATACACGATCGCCGAATCCCTTCTTCAAGTTTTCGGCTTCGATTACCAGCTGGCCCAGGCGCGGGCCTGGCGGAATCTGGATTTCTTCGAAGTCCAGCTTGCGGGTGCGCTCGGCTTCCGCAGCCATTTCCTCGTAGCGCGCCAGACGAGCCTTCGACTTAGTCTGACGGCCCTTGGCGTTCGAACGAACCCACTCGAGTTCTTCTGCCAGACGCTTAGCAAGCTTCTGGTCTTTCTTGCCCTGAACTTCCATGCGCTCGCGCTTCTTCTCCAGGTAAGTGGAGTAGTTGCCCTCGTATGGGTGCAGGCGACCGCGGTCAACTTCACAGATCCATTCGGCGACATGGTCCAGGAAGTAGCGGTCGTGGGTTACGGCCAGCACGGCGCCCGGGTAAGATGCCAGGTGCTGTTCCAGCCACAGTACGGACTCTGCGTCCAAGTGGTTAGTAGGCTCATCGAGCAGCAGCAAGTCCGGCTTCTGCAGGAGAAGCTTGCACAGTGCTACACGTCGACGTTCACCACCGGAGAGGTGGGTAACTTTCTCGTCGCCTGGTGGGCAGCGCAGCGCGTCCATTGCCTGTTCGAGCTGATTGTCGATGTCCCAAGCGTCGGCAGCGTCAATCGCTTCCTGCAGCTTGCCCATTTCTTCCAGGAGCGTGTCGAAGTCGGCACCGTCCTGTGCCATCTCTTCCGAGATTTCGTTGAAGCGAGTGATCTTTTCATAGATCTCGCCAACACCTTCCTGGACGTTGCCCAGGACGGTCTTTTCTTCATTCAGTGGGGGTTCCTGCAGCAGGATGCCTACCGAGTAGCCCGGTGAAAGACGCGCTTCACCGTTGGAGGGAGTATCGATCCCCGCCATGATCTTTAGGATCGTTGACTTACCAGCACCGTTGGGTCCCACGACGCCAATTTTGGCACCGGGGAAGAACGACATGCTGACATTGTCAAGGATGACTTTGTCGCCAACGGCCTTGCGAGCCTTGGTCATCGTGTAAATGAATTCCGCCATGTTCTTAAGGCTAGTCTGTTGCGGGGGTCATTTCCGAATCCACACACCACTATTTTGGGTTGGTGGTGCCCGGATTCACACGAAACCCTCAAACACCACCAGAACACGCGTCTTCAGGCCGCTTCCCCATCCTCGCTTTGCCAGCTCGCTTCAGTGTCGGACGAACGTGACGGGTGCTGCACACGCTCCATTTCGCCGGTATCTGTCCGTACACGGTTGAAGGAACTCGTTCCAAAACGCAGATCGTGACCAATTGAATAAGCCTCGATATCTGCGCTATTCCCTCGCGAGCCATCTGCTCGTTCGAATTCTCGGATCTGCAACTTTCCGAAAATCATTACATGGTCGCCTTGCCCCAGGGATTCCATGGAATTCTCTCCCAGGGTACGGAACGCCGAAACCGCATACCAATTGGTCGGCCCGTCGACCCACTGCCCTGTTTCAAGATCGCGTTTTCGCTCATGCGTCGCTACTCGGAATTTCAAGATGGAAACGCCCTTGGGCGTAATGCTGAGTTGAGGTTCCGTTCCGACAATTCCGCGGATTGTCACAAGATCGCTCATTGGACTGCCTCCTATTGGATACAAATGGCAGAAGCCTTTTCTGCCATTGAATCCGATGATGGCGCACCGCAAGATCCGGTCGGACGCAAAGTCAACGGCCTGTGGATAAATCTTTAGCCCATTGAGGTTTGAATGCGCCTTTCAATAGCATGGCGGCTATGACGATTCCTGGCAAGATCCAGCCGGACCAACCCATGATTGATGCTTTTGTTGCGTCCAAAGGAACTCCCATCACCATAAACAGTGAAACCAATCCCACGCTGGCGTTGAAGGCTCCATGCGCCAAAGCCGCTGGCCATACGGAATCACTGTAGGTACGCAACCAGCCAAGGAAGGCGCCAAATACGGTACACATGCCGCACATAGCCATGACTCCCCACGCGCCCGCAGCCATCGGATAGTTGTAGCCCAGAAGCACCAATGGTGCATGCCAGATCCCCCAGACGACGCCGGATACAAGAATTGATACAAGTTGCCCATAAGGCTGCAGGCGAATCCAAAGCCATCCCCGCCAACCAATCTCCTCTCCTAAAGCAAACAAGGAATTCATGAGGCCAGCGACAACTATCAACCCCGCCTGTCCGAGAAGGTAGATTGTCGGGCCTTCCTGGCCGGAGACAACGCGCAGTACGGTGAAATTCTGCAGATCACCAGGGAAGACCCCTAGCCATGTTCCGATGAAGGGCGCTTGAAGTATGAGCCCGAGCGGAATCACATAGGACAGCACCAGTGCGATGGCAAACTTCCCCGGACGCTTGATTGGCCAGAGCCCAACCTCGGAGCTGAAGCTCGTTAGCCGGCGTTCGACAATGGCAATCACTAGAGCAGCGATGGTCGGGGTAAACATCATTGCCATGGCGATTCCTGGAAGCTTGGCATCATTTATGCCTTCTCCCATCCAAAGCGGCAACGCTACGGCCCAAGCTAAAACCACGCTTAGCACACAGAAGCACACGATGCTCAACACGCTACCGATTCTCAATTTCGGCAACTTAACTACTCCTAATCAGATGATGATCTACATTCGCTTCTCCAGCCTATCGGCCTCAAGTCGTATTTTTGGTGATCAATGAGCTAAACTATTTTCGGTTATGCCTCCGTAGCTCAGCTGGATAGAGCAAGAGCCTTCTAATCTCTAGGTCGCCGGTTCGAATCCGGCCGGGGGTACGAAATAAACCGCCGTTCACTTGGTAATACAAGTGAACGGCGGTTTTCGCATCTATCCAGATCTAGGAATTTGACCAGTGTTAGGCCTCATTTCTAGCTTGAGGCCCTTTCCGGCCGAGCCTGTCAGCCAGCCCTCGTCCTATTTGCCGGCCACTAAATAAGCACCCGCCCAAGAAAGTTCCTTCCAGCGCGTTGTACCCATGCATCCCGCCGCCCCCGAATCCAGAAGCTTCACCGGCCGCATAAAGCCCGTCAAGAACTGTTCCGTCGTATTTGAGGACTCGCCCAGATAGGTCTGTCTGCAGTCCGCCTAATGACTTTCGCGTCAGAATGTGCAGCTTCACAGCTATCAATGGCCCCGCCGCAGGATCGAGTATCCTGTGCGGAGCAACTGCTCGGGTCAAACGGTCTCCGATGTACTTTCGGGCATTGCGGATAGATTGAATTTGGCGATCTTTGCTAAATGGATTTTCAGTTTGCGAATCACGAACCATTAATTGCTGGTGAAGCCGCATCGGATCAATATGTGCTTCCGGCGCGATTGCATTCATTTTCGTCACGAGCTCCTCGACGGTAGTCGCTGAAACGAAATCCGCACCTTTGTTCAAGAAATCCGTGACCGGCCCCGGAGCACCCTTGCCAAAGAACCGGTCCTTGATAACTCCGGCTTTATCCCGATTAGTCAGATCTGGATTTTGCTCCGACCCTGACAGCGCAAACTCCTTCTCGATAATTCGCTGATTCAGCACGAACCATGAATAGTCGTACTTTCGCGCAGTGGGATCGGTGCGCAGGTATTTCAACGTGCCCAAAGTGTCGTGCCCCGGAAGGCAAGGAGGACGAAGGCGGTTCCCTTCGGCATCGAACCACATCGGGCTTGGACCGGGCAAAATTCTAATTCCATGAGCGGGCCAAATTGGGTTCCAATTCTGGATTCCCTCTGTGTAATGCCACATTCGATCGCGGTTAACAAGACGCGCCCCCACCTCCTGCGAGAGTTCAATGCCGCTGCCGTCAACATAATTCGGAACGCCGGTAATCATGCGCCCCGGCGCGATGCCGAGCCTGTCGGGCCAGAGTTTCCGAACCAGGTCCTGATTTCCGCCTATTCCCCCGGTTGCAATCACCACTGCTTCAGCCGAAAACTCGAACTCCGAAACCACGTTTCTTGACGACTGTTGCCCGCGTGGAGCGTCATCAGGCGACAAGACCTCACCGCGAACGCCGGTAACTGAACCGTCAGTGGTCACCAATCCAGTAACCCTGTGGCGGTTGAGCAACTCGGCATGTCCCGTTTGCAGTCCGTCGAGCACCCTATTCACAAATGGCATCGATACCCCGGTGCCAGTTCCCCAGGCGATGTGAAATCTGGGTACAGAATTCCCATGCCCTTCGGCGCGACCATCGCCGCGCTCTGCCCAGCCCACAACTGGAGTCAGATCTATGCCTTTTTGCTTGATCCAGGACCGTTTTTCAGTAGCTGCGAACTCCACGTAGGCTTTGGCCCAACGTTGCGCCCACAGGTCCTCATCGTCCAACCGGTCAAATTGTGCACTATGCTGCCAATCCGACCAGGCAAGGTCAAAAGAATCACGAACTCCCAAGCGGCGCTGTTCAGGAGTATCAACGAGAAACAGTCCCCCAAAAGACCAGTAAGCCTGGCCGCCGAGATTACCCCTGTTTTCCTGATCCAGGATTCGGACTCTCAGTCCTGCATCAAGTGCCTCGGACGCTGCAACCAGCCCGGCCAATCCAGCACCCACGATGATCACTCCGCATTGTTCGGAACTCAACTTCACGATCCCACCTCTGCACGCAAGAAATTTACGAGTTTTCATCTCGAGCGTACTTCCCGGTGGGCAATGCCACCATACCCGTATTTTCCGCAAAGAAATCTGCTGACTAGCGAGAACTTTCGTTCTTCACCACCGTTTCTTTTCCTGGTCCGGCCGTCGAATCTGTGAATGTCATGATCGTGAGCCGTGCAGCGGCGCATAATCACGCAGAATCCCGACTGAACAGTAACTTATCCCCCTAATTTGAGATAAACTCTAGGAATTGTAGAAATCGAAAGGGACAGTGCCCGATGACCCAACTGGTCGCCCACCTCGCGCGACAGAGAATCACGGAACGCACCAGCATCAATCTAATATTCCTTCTTGCAGGATTATCTTTTGCGACTTGGGCAGGCCGCCTCTCCATTATCGACGCTGTTTTCGATTTCTCTGGCTTGAACCTCGGGTCGTTCTTGATTTGCAGCACCATCGGAACTTTGCTCGGAATCTCCCTTATTCCGTCGGTGAGCAAATTCGTTCCAACACGCCGCCTGTTGTGCTGTTTGCCCATCGGATTAGCAGCATGCTTGGTCGTACTGGGCATAGCTATTTCCATAACCGAGGAAGCCACTCTTGCCTACGTAGCCCTGTTCTTTTACGGGCTTACTTTTGGCTGTTTGGACATCATGATGAACGTCAGCGGCGCACAGGTTGAACGTCGCGTGGGCCGCAGCATCATGCCTTCCCTTCACGGGTTCTTCAGCCTGGGAACCCTAATTGGCGCCGGGGTGGCAACAGCAACCATTTCCTTGAATATCTCGAGCCTTTGGCACTTCTCGTTTGTCGCGGTCATCATTCTTCTTCTCGCTTACGTTGCCCATCGAGGTATTACCTGCTGGGAAAACGAAAATTTGGTTCCAATCAACAAGGATGTCCGCCAGAACCGAACTCAATCAACGCACAAAATGGGACTCTTGCTGCTGCTTGGCATAATGGTCGCCGGTTTAAGTTTCAGCGAGGGTGCGGCCAATGATTGGATTGCCGTTACTTCGGTTGACGGGCACGGTTTCAAGCATCAAATTGGCGCGCTCATGTTCACCTTGTTCGTCGCAGCAATGACGCTGGGACGCTTTGTCGGCGGTCGCCTTGTGGACCGCTTCGGCACGAAAAATACACTCCTGATCATGGGAATTATCGGCCTTCTCGGCGTCGGCTTGTTCATCACCGGCACAAGTCCCTCCCTAGTAGGCTTCGGTGCAGCATTGTGGGGCCTCGGTAGCTCGCTCGGCTTCCCCTTGGGCATGAGCATCGCTGCTTCCCGCGGAGAACGCCTGGGTCCAAAAGCGGTGAGCATCGTCAGTGCGTTTGGATATGGAGCAATGCTTGGCGGTCCGCCATTTATTGGTTTCGTCGTCGATACCTTGAAGTTGCCTCAGGCCTTATGGATTTGCGCGGTAGTTCTGATTATTTCGTTGTCCTTGACGCCGGCGGTAACCCGCAACCGGAAGCCGTCCGACAAGACGTCCTAGACGGGCAGAACCGCACGCTCCTTGATGTTTCGCATGACTATGGTGCTCGTCAATTTTTCCACGCCCGGTAGATCAACTAGGACCTCGTCGTATACACGCTGGTAATGCGGCAGATCCTTGGCAAAGACTCGCAATAGGAAGTCTGGCTCGCCGAAAAGGCGCTGCGCATCAACTATTAGCTCTTCCCTCTCTACTGCTAATTCAAAATGCTTAAGCTGCGCTCTGTCTTTCAACGTGACGAAAACCAGGGCCTCGAATCCCAGTCCAACCTTCTCCGGGTCAATCACCGCTTGGTAGCCGCTGATGACTCCCCTGCGCTCAAGATCTTTGATCCGGCGATGGCAGGGAGCCACCGATAGCCCAACTTTTGCAGCTACCGCGGTAGCGCTCATCCGTCCGTCATTCTGCAACTCGGCCAAGATCGCACGGTCTAGTTCATCCATGAAATCAGACTACAGCACAAATAATTTGCGCCATTTAACGCCAGAGCAATTTTTTCTTGCCGAAGGGCCGGGTATCCCCAAAGAATCGGCAAGCACATTTCACGATTTTTTCCTTACTGTTATCAGAGCACAGGTTTCTAGATTTGGAGAAGCAATGGATCACTCGCAGTTCACCGGGTTCCTCTTGGTATCGGTGACGTTGGCGTGCACGCCCGGCGCCGACTGGGCGTACATCATTTCCTCTGCACTGGGCAAAACCAGCTATCGCCCAGCCGTATGGGGATTGCTCTCGGGATACCTGGTTCATACTGCATTGCTGGTGTGCGGAATTGCGGCCCTGGTCGCGAGTTCCCCGTCACTTCCCCTCTGGCTCACGGCAGCCGGATCGGTCTATCTGCTGTGGCTAGGCATTGCGACCCTGCGTTCCTGCAGGAACGCCAGGTTCTTTGATGCCGATGCTCCATCTACCTCCGAAATTGAAGCACTCGATGGCGATTACCCTCGGAGCAATCCCGAACCTACCGATAGCACCGTCGCGCTGTTGGACAAGGTCCGGCATCGATCGCTACGCGGCCAATTCCTCAAGGGCCTGCTCACCAGCGGCACTAACCCCAAGGCACTACTGCTGTATGTGGCCCTCATCCCGCAGTACCTGGATTCATCCCTGGATCTTCCGCTCTCCCTGCAAACCGGCGCTCTTGGGCTTACTCATTTCGCGGTATCGATCCTCGTGTACTTCTCCGTTGCATTGGCTGCCAGGGTGCTGCTTCGCTCCCGGCCCATGGCGGCACGCATCGTAACCATGTGCTCCGGAACCATAATGATCCTCTTGGCCCTGGGCTTGGTCTACGAACAATTCTTCGTTGCATAAGAATTTATTGAACACTGATCAAGACAATTGAACGGTGATCAAGTATGCTCTTAATCGATGGCTCTTCGGTCATCTGTAACGCAAGCATGAATGGCTGTCCGATCATGGAGCCCGCCGTTCAAGCTACGAACCTTGCGCTGGAGCACTCGTGGAACTACCCCCAATTCGATTTGAGAATGTCACTGTCCGCTTTGAAGAGCGCGATGTCCTCAAAGATGTGCGCTTGACTCTCAACGAACAGCGCATCGGCATTATCGGGGCAAACGGTGCTGGGAAGAGTACGCTCTCCCGGCTCATCAATGGCCTCGTTTTGCCTACTGAAGGATCCGTGCACGTTGGCGACCTGAACACTCGGAATCATGCAAAGCAGATCCGCCGCGATGTGGGTTTTGTCTTCCAGAATCCAGCAAATCAAATCATCATGCCGCTGGTCTATGAAGACATTGCGTTCGGACTGAAGAATTTGCAAATTCCCAAAGCAGAGCGCCAATTGCGCGTGCAAGAGACACTGGCAGAGCTCAACATCTCGCATCTGGCAGATCGCGAAAGCCACACTCTTTCCGGCGGCGAGCAGCAAATGGTCGCACTCGCTTCCGTCCTTGCCATGCGGCCACGAACCATTGTTTTCGATGAACCCACTACGATGCTGGATCTGCGCAATCGACTTGCTTTCCAACGCGAAATTGCCAAGCTGGCACAACGTGCAATTGTGGTGACGCACGATTTAGAAATACTTGAAGATTTCGACCGCGTTCTCGTGGTCACCGACGGAGCTATCGAATTCGATGGCCGACCGGAAGAAGCAATCGCCCATTACCGCCAATGGAGCCACGCATGATCGCGTCCAAGAATACTTCGTATCTAGCGCGTGTTAAGCCGGGATGGAAATTCGGGACATTGCTGGTTCTGAGCATCGGGCTTTACTTGATTAGCTCGTGGCAGGTCTTGCTGCCCCTGTTCATTCTCAGTGCGATACTGCTGCTTTCGGCTAGGGTCGACCTCAAGCAGCTGCGCATGCCACTGTTCTCATTGGCCATGATTCTCGGCATCGTCTTCATTCTTCTCGGCCTGCAAACCGATTGGGCCAACGCCGTGGTCTCGGTCCTGCGGCTGCTGACCATGTGCCTGATGGCCTACGCCGTCAGCCTCACCACAAGCTTTGACGCGATGCTCGAGCTCTTCCAACAGGTTGCCTCTCCATTACGATTCCTTGGAGCTAATCCAGCGCAAATCGCATTGGGATTGTCCATGACAATACGGTTCATTCCGGAGTTGAAAAAGGTATACCTCGAAGTCCGCGAAGCCCAGCATGCTCGGGGTCTGGGCAACAATCCGTTGGCCGTGAGTGTCCCATTAGTTATCAGATCACTAAAAATCGCTGACGAGACAGCCGAAGCGTTAGACGCCCGCGGCTACGATTCAGCACCTTACCGACGCTAAGCGCATCAGCTACTTCCATCTCGCTCGCACTTCCAAGGAAACACAATGCCAACTCGCACCGACTCAACTTCGCAAACTCGCAATACGGTATACGTCGCAGTCTTTGCCGCCATGATCGCGGCCATGGGGCTCCTTCCCCCTATTACATTGGGGATCATCCCGGTACCCATTACCCTGCAAACCCTGGGTGTCATGCTGGCCGGCGCCTTATTGGGACCTTGGCGAGGTTCGTTGGCCTCACTGGTTGTCGTAGTCCTGTCTTTGGCAGGGCTGCCCTTGTTGGCTGGTGGGCGTGGTGGGCTTGGAGTCCTGTTCGGGCCGACCGGCGGATATCTCATTGGATGGATTTTCGGCTCACTCGTTATTGGAGCCCTCTTCAAATACTGGGTTCTGCGCAACGAAAACAAGGTCGCCCGATTCATGTCCGGACTGGCCTCGGCTCTCGTTGGCGGAATCGTCGTCATCTATCTGTTTGGCGTTCCGTGGACCGCTGCTGTTACCGGGCTTGATCTGGGCACATCCTTGCTGGGGTCTCTCGGATTCCTGCCCGGGGACGTCCTCAAAGCCGTAGTCGCCACCCTGGTGGCCCTGACCGTGCACCGTAGCTACCGCGGGTTGATGAAGTAGCTCGATGGAACTGTGGCAGGCACTGGCAAGGTGGGCCAATCAACGACCGGATCATCTTGCCCTGCTCACGGTTGAAAGCCGGCTGACTTATGCGCAGTTGGCCAGCAGAAGCGGTGCTCTGGCCAAGCGGCTAGAATCCGTTCCAGGCAATCGGATCGCTGTGCACACCAGCGATCCGATTGAGATGGCCATCGCTTTTTATGCGATCGCGCGCAGTGGCAAGACATTGGTGGTGATTGACCCTGCTTGGCCCGGAAATCTGGCCACTTCCATGGCAACCGCTCTTCAATGCGATTTCGTGCTTGAATCGACGGTTCCGCGGCCTTTGCCCGGCGTCCCAAGATTCGCCTTGCCGCCCGAGCCACCCGAGCCCGGTGAATACATTGCGCCCGCGACCAAGACTCATTGCGCTGAAGACCTGCTGATCATTTGTACTTCTGGAAGCTCATCGCGTCCCAAGGCTGTGCTCCGGAGTGCTGCATCGTGGGAAGCGTCCCTGAGTGCCGGTGCCACGATCTTGGGCGCTTCGCCAGATGATTCCACTCTTTGCCCGAGTCCCATTTCCCACGGTCTGGGCCTCTACGCGATGGTCGAGTCCCTGCATACTGGCGGCACCTTCGTGGCTTCCGGAAAATGGGATCAAAAGGGCGTTGCATCATTGCTGGCGCGCGTCAGCTGCACCCGTATCGTCAGCGTACCGACAATTCTAGGCAAGGTGCTGGCCCTGGATGACCCGGCACGGTTCTCCAGCCTGCGATTGGTCATCAGCGGAGGGGAATCCCTGGACCAGGAGACCATGCAAACTCTTCACCAGATGGCTCCCTCGGCGCGCTGCGTTGAATATTTCGGGAGCAGCGAGCACAGCCTCATCGCGTATCGCGAGCGACTGGCCAACCATCCGCGAACTCCCTATTTCGACGGTCAGCTGTTTCCCGGGGTGCAGGCTCACACCCATGAGGCAACGCCGGGTTCAGGCTTTGGCTCGCTCTATATCGATAGCCCGTTCAACGCCAAGGGGTACGACCTTAGCTCGGACTCTGTCATCGCTCGGTGCGGCACAGCAATCGGCATTGGTGATCAGGCGAAGCTCCTGGGTTCAAATCGCATCGTCCTGTCCCGTCGCAACGACGGGATGATGAATCTCAACGGAAACAATATCCACCCGGGCGAAGTGGGCGCAGCGCTTAATGCCGAGGGGCTGGCCAATGCCGTAGTGCGGATCGATGCATCGAGCGCACCAGCCAGGTTGCTGGCCTACACGGTTTCGCCACCCCGCAATCCGTCCGCTCTTCTCACCGGCCTGCAGAAGCATTTGCCCCAGTACAAGATCCCGCACCAAATCATCTACTTGCGATCGTGGCCCGAGACCTTCAGCGGAAAATTGAATGCCTCGGCTTTGGACTTCCAGGATCTGGACATTGAACGGAGCGACTGGCTCAGATGAATGACGCCTTCATTATCAATGCAGCACGCACGCCCATCGTTAGAGCAGGCAAGGAGTATTCCCGCATTACCGCAGACCAACTGCTGGCTCGGGTGATCAACGCGCTAATAGATCGAAGCGGCATCTCCCCTGCGGATGTAGACCACGTATTTGCCGGCAATGCGGCGGGACCGGGCGGAAATATAGCGCGAGTGTCTGCTTTGGCGTCGGTGCTGCCCAAGACCGTCAGCGCGACCAGCATCGATGCCCAATGCGCCAGTGGACTGGACGCAATTGCCGCCGCTGCGCGGATGATACGTTGCGGTGAAGCGCATGTCGTGGTGGCCGGTGGCGTGGAGTCGGTGAGTACCGCGCCATGGCGGGTTGAAAAGCAAACCTCCGTAATCCAGCCTCCGCGCCTCTACTCGCGTGCCCGATTCACTCCAGAGCGAGACCCGGACCCCGAAATGGGCGAAGCTGCGGAGAATATTGCCCAGTCCTACGGCATTGCACAAGAGCGGCAAGATTCTTTCGCATTGCAGAGCCACCAACGTGCGCTGCGCGCTCAAGCGGCTGGACTCTTTGATCGCGAGCTTGTCACCGTGGATACAAGCAACGGGCAAGTAGCGGCCGACACCTGCCCCAGGCCCGGACTGACACTTCGCAAGCTCGCTGCGCTCAAGCCGGCATTCCTACCCGGTGGCACCGTGACTGCGGGAAACTCCTGCCCGATTAACGATGGTGCAGCCGCGGTAATCTTGGTGAGCGAACAAATGCGCCAGAGACTGAACCCAACCTTCGCAATGCGCTACCTTGCTTCTGCTTCAGGTGCTTGCGATCCCGGCATTCTCGGCATGGCGGCGGTACCGGCGTACCGCAAGCTCATCGGCCTGCTGCCATCCGCTGCTGCTTCCAGCACTCCACTGATCGAGTTCAACGAAGCCTTTGCGGTCCAGGCCCTGGCATGCCTCGATGAGCTAGGGATCACCGAGGTGACGGTGAACCAGGGTGGCGGGGCCTTGGCGTTGGGACACCCCTACGGTGCTAGCGGCGCGATTCTTGCGACTCGGCTGTTCTGGCAGGCCAACCAGGCACGGATACCTGGGCAAAGGGCGATCGCGCTCATGGCCGCCGCGGGTGGCACCGGAAGCGCGGTTGCTTTCGAGTCAGTACCGCATTGAGCCCTTGGGGCATTGGCCTAGATGTTGAACCCCAAGGCCTGCATCTGATTCCGGCCGTCGACAAGGTTCTTCAGCACTTCATCAATCTGCGCTTCGAGTAGATCGGTCAGCGGGCAGGCAGGCGTCGTCAACGTCAGGTCGATTTCCAGGACTGAATCGCCGTCGAAACACCGTCCGTAAAGCAGGCCCAGGCCAACAATGTTGACTCCCAGCTCGAGGTCATTCACGTCCTTGGGTGCTTCGTCGATTTCTGCGATCGGCCACGTTGCGCTCTCATGTGCACCATTTGCGGCTTCGGACATGCGCTGCTCCCCGATTCTGCCCCGGGTACCCCTTTCGCTTTCGGCTCTTCCACGAGATACCTGAAGGAATGCAGGCCCCTCGGGCGTTAACGAACAGAACCGCTCACCCCCGTAGGGAGCAAGCGGTTCTGCTTGAAACAGCCTAAATTAGATGTTGAAGCCCAGGGCTCGCATCTGATCGCGACCGTCATCGGTGATTCGTTCTGGGCCCCAAGGCGGCATCCAGACCCAGTTCAAACGGTGGTCGTCCACAACGCTCTCCAGCGCCTGGCCGACCTGCTCTTCGATAATATCGGTGAGCGGGCAAGCGGCGGTTGTCAGCGTGAGGTCCAGCAAGAGTACGCCGTCATCCGCGTACTTCAGGCCGTACAGCAAACCCAGGTCGACAATATTGACACCCAGTTCAGGGTCAATGACGTCCTTGAGCGCTTCCTCAACGTCTTCCAGAGGAGTCGTAGCGGCTCCCGTGCTCTGTTCGGTCGATTCGCTCATGATTGTAACCTTAGGCCTTGACGTTCAGGTAACGGTCGTAGCCTTCTTCTTCCAGACGGTCAGCCAGTTCCGGGCCGCCCTGTTCTGCAACTCGGCCATCCACGAACACGTGCACGAATTCTGGCTTGATGTAGCGCAGGATGCGGGTGTAGTGGGTGATGAGCAGGGTGCCCATTTCGTTCTCGTCCTGTGCGCGGTTAACGCCCTCGGAGACAACCTTCAGAGCGTCGACGTCCAGGCCGGAGTCGGTCTCGTCCAGAACTGCGAACTTGGGCTTGAACAGTTCCAGCTGCAGGATCTCGACGCGCTTCTTCTCGCCACCGGAGAAGCCTTCGTTGACGTTACGGCCAGCGAAGTCGGCATCGATCTTCAGCTTGCTCATAGCTTCCTTGACGTCCTTGGTCCAAGTACGAAGCTTTGGAGCTTCGCCGTCGATGGCGGTCTTGGCGGTACGCAGGAAGTTGGTCATGGTTACGCCTGGTACCTCTACCGGGTACTGCATAGCCAGGAACAGGCCAGCCTTGGCGCGCTCGTCGACGCTCATCTCCAGGACATCTTCACCATCGAGGGTGATGGAGCCGGAGGTGACGTTGTAGCGCGGGTGGCCAGCGATGGTCGAAGCCAAGGTCGACTTGCCCGAGCCGTTAGGGCCCATGATTGCGTGGGTTTCGCCGGTCTTGATGGTCAGGGTTACACCCTTGAGAATTTCCTTCTCGCCCTGCTCGGTGTCAATCGAGACGTGCAGGTCCTTGATTTCCAGAGTAGACATACGTCGTTCCGTTTCTTTCTAAAAAGCGCTAAGGCTAAAAAGCTGGTGAAGCGAGCACTACCTAGTTCTCGGTAGCAGCCAATTCTTCTTCGATGGTGTCGGTCAGTCGCTCCTGCAGAGCCTCATCGCCGATCTGCTGAACGATTTCGTTCAGGAATCCGCGAACTACCAAGCGGCGTGCGGTCTTTTCATCGATGCCGCGAGCCATCAGGTAGAAGAGGTGCTCATCGTCGAAGCGGCCGGTGGTCGATGCGTGGCCAGCACCATCGATCAGACCGGTTTCGATTTCAAGGTTCGGAACCGAATCAGCGCGGGCGCCATCGGTCAGAACCAGGTTGCGGTTGGCTTCGTAGGAGTCGGTACCAACAGCAGCCTTCTGGATCAGCACATCGCCAACCCACACGGTGTGTGCGTCCTTGCCCTGCAGCGCACCCTTGTACAGCACGTTCGACTTGCAGTTGGCCACAGCGTGGTCAACGAACAAGCGGTGCTCCAGGTGCTGGCCGGCATCTGCGAAGTACAAGCCGTAGAGCTCGATCTCAGCGCGTTCGCCGGTGAAGCGAGCCGACGGGTTCACGCGAACCAGGTCGCCACCGAAGGAAACAACAATGTGCTTGAACGAAGCGCCAGCAGCTACCAGCGCCTGCTGCGAGGAAGCGTGAACGGCGTCATCTTCCCAAGCCTGCAGGGAGATCACGGTCAAGCGGGCGTTGGCCTGGACGTCGAACTCGACGTTCTGTGCCAGCACTGCCGAACCGACGTGGTCCAGCACAACAGTAGCCTCGGAATTTTCCTCGGCAACAACGATGAGGTGCTGAGCCGCCGCTGCCAGCGACTCGCCGGTGATGCGCAGGGTTGCGTTGGCACCTTCGGCGTTCTTCGGGATCGTCACAACGTGGGTCTCGGAAGCGAACTTCCAAGCGTTGGCCGACACGCGGTCATCCGGGGTATGCGCAACACCGTTCAGCGCGTCGCCAGCCGGAACAACCGACAGCTTGGCGATTCCGTTGCCGGCGAGCTCTATCTTGGGAGCCGCGCCGGTGAGGTCATCGCTGTGCAGGCCCTTCAGGCGCTTGAGCGGGGTGAAGCGCCAGTCCTCTTCACGACCGGTCAGCTTGGCGAAGTCATCTACATTGGTGCTGGTCAGTCGACCGGCACGCGATGAATCGGGAACTCCAACTCCGCCGCCGTGGCTGTGCGCCTTGGTGGAGGCACCGGCCAGCGGCGAGCTGTCGTTGTCGTTGATCGGCGAAAGGTCTTCGCCCTCTTCGGTGAAACCAGGAATCGATGGTGCGCCGATGCGCGCCTTCTCTGCTGGGATATGGGTGGTGGTCTCCGACATTCTTAGCCGACCGATCCTTCCATCTGAAGTTCAATAAGGCGGTTCAGTTCCAGCGCGTACTCCATAGGCAGCTCGCGTGCGATTGGCTCAACGAAGCCGCGCACGATCATTGCCATGGCCTCGTCCTCGGCCATGCCGCGGGACATCAGGTAGAACAGCTGCTCTTCGGAAACGCGCGAGACGGTCGCCTCGTGGCCCATGGTTACGTCGTCCTCGCGGACGTCGATGTACGGGTAGGTATCCGAACGCGAGATCTGGTCGACCAGCAACGCGTCGCAGACCACCGAGTTCTTGGTGCCCTTGGCGCCTTCCTGGACCTGGACCAGGCCGCGGTAAGCCGAGCGGCCACCGTTACGAGCCACCGACTTGGCCACAATGGCCGAAGAGGTGTTCGGAGCGATGTGGACCATCTTGGATCCGGTGTCCTGGTGCTGGCCCTCGCCGGCGAAGGCGATGGACAGGGTCTCACCCTTGGCGCGTTCGCCAACGAGGTAAACGGCTGGGTACTTCATGGTGACCTTCGAGCCGATGTTGCCATCGACCCATTCCATGGTGGCGCCTTCTTCGCAGACGGCACGCTTGGTCACCAGGTTGTAGACGTTGTTCGACCAGTTCTGGATCGTGGTGTAGCGAACGCGGGCGTCCTTCTTCACGATGATTTCCACAACGGCAGAGTGCAGCGAATCCGACTGGTAGATCGGTGCGGTGCAACCCTCGATGTAGTGAACGTAGGAGCCCTCATCAGCGATGATCAGGGTGCGTTCGAACTGGCCCATGTTTTCCGTGTTGATGCGGAAGTAAGCCTGCAGCGGGATCTCCACATGTACGCCCTTCGGGACGTACACGAACGAGCCGCCGGACCACACGGCAGTGTTCAGCGAAGCGAACTTGTTGTCGCCCGCTGGAATGACCGAGCCGAAGTACTCCTGGAAGATCTCCGGGTGCTCCTTCAGTCCAGTGTCGGTGTCAAGGAAGATGACGCCCTGGGCTTCAAGGTCTTCACGCAGCTGGTGGTAGACAACCTCGGACTCGTACTGGGCGGCAACGCCGGACACCAGACGCTGCTTTTCAGCCTCTGGAATACCCAACTTGTCGTAGGTGTTCTTGATGTCTTCTGGAAGTTCTTCCCAGGAGGTCGCCTGCTTCTCGGTGGAACGCACGAAGTACTTGATGTTGTCGAAATCAATACCCGAGAGGTCTGGACCCCAGGTAGGCATTGGCTTGCGATCGAAGTACTTCAGCGCCTTCTGGCGACGCTCCAGCATCCATTCTGGCTCGGACTTCAGGGCGGAAATATTCGCCACTACGTCCTTGTCGACGCCACGGCGCGCATTTGCACCCGCGTCGTTCTTGTCTGACCAGCCGTATTCGTAATTGCCGATTCCGTGGAGTTCGGGGTTCTTCTCCAGAATTTCGGAAATTACACCCGGGTCGGCAGACTCCTGTGCAATCTGATCCGTCATCGCGGCCTCTCCTGCTTCGTGAACTGAATTCGAGTTCTTTTCTCAGCGCGCATTGGCGCCTTTTCACGCCCCACAGGGATGTGGGTCGTGCACACGTGTCCTCCACCGGCCAAGGTCGACAGTCGTCGGACGTCGACGCCTAGCAAGCGGGCGAACATTTCCGTTTCCATGTCGCAAAACACTGGAAACTCTCGTGCCAAGTCTTGTATCGGGCAGTGTCCCTGGCATAGCTGCACGCTATGCATCAGGGCAGTTGCCACTTTGGTATCCACTTTTCGGGTGTATCCCACGAATCCATCTGCACTGAGCAAATTGCCCAGCACCTCGGCTCGTGCTTCCAGCCCTTCAACGCCGACCAGCGCCTTGGCGTATCGATCTTCCATTGATGCGAAGCGGTTACGCGCAAACTTGCGAATCGCGTCCTCTCCGGCCGCATCGCCGAGCATCTTCAATGCGTCGGAAGCAATCTCCAGGTAATCGTTGCCCAACTTCGTCTGCCCGCGGTGCGAAAGCACGTAGCGACGCGACGGACGTCCAGCACCGGTTTTCTGGTTGGCTACCAGTTTCACCTCTACGAGTCCCGATTTTGAGAGCGCGTCGAGGTGACGGCGGACCGCAGCAGGCGTGAAGCCCAGCTTGCTTCCAAGCTCGGCAGCACTGACCGGCCCGTCCTCGAGTACTGCGTACAGGACGCGGTCGCGCGTACGCTCCTCGGTATCCCCAACTGCGCCAACTGTCGCGGCAGTGGAGCCACTAGCTGATTCTGAATTTGATGAATACACAACACAATCATGCGTAAATTTTTGCTCTAGGTCTAGTAAGGAAGGACTTACTAAGGACATGCTTGCCCGACTAGTGCGTTACTTGAATCGAACCTCTGACACTCCCATTGTCCCGCCCACCTCAACGGAACTCGAGGGTTGGTGACAAAACACTCAGCTCAGCCAGTTCGACATGTCGTAGAATGTTTCAGTGTCTTCTGTAACTCCCAGCCTTGTCATCAACGAGCTGGCTAAAGATTTAGGTCCAGTCCCCGCCTTGGACAATCGCATGTTGCGAGTCCTGGAGTCGGTGTCCCTAAAAGCTTATCCGGGTCAGGTCACCACGCTTTTAGGAGCTAACGGAGCCGGCAAATCCACGACCCTCGCTTGTGCCCAGGGGCTGCTTCAGCCCGAAGGCGGAACCGTCGAACTCCTGGGCCAGAACCCCTTCGGCGACAATCCCGAATTGCGTTCCCGCGTCGGAGTCATGCTCCAAGACGGAGGGTTGCCACCCTCAATGCGACCGGTTCCGCTCTTGAGGCACGTCGCTTCCCTCTATCAGAAGCCCATTGATATTGATGCGTTGATCACACGGTTGGATCTCGAATCATTTGGCACCCGCACGATCCGCCGTCTCTCTGGTGGCCAGAAGCAGCGCGTCGCCTTGGCCCTGGCGCTGGCCGGAGATCCGGAAGTGCTCTTCCTCGATGAACCAAGTGCTGGGCTGGATCCGCAGTCCCGCCAGGTAGTCTTCGACCTCATTGCCGAACTTCGCGATGCAGGAAAGGCCATCATCCTCACCACCCACCTCATGGATGACGCGCAACGCCTCAGCGACTACGTCTACATCATCGACAAGGGCTGCACCGTGGCGCAAGGCACCGTGGCCGAGCTGACGGCCCGCGCTGCCGAAGACCAGGACACCCGCCCGGTGTCCTTCTCCGCCCCAGCAGGGCTGCGCCTACCTGAACCACCGGCAGGATTGCACCTGGAGGAGACCGGAGCCGGCCAATACCGGCTCGACGGGGTCAACTCCCCCGAACACTTGAACTGGCTAACCCATTGGTGGCTCCAGGAGGGCATTTTGCCAACCGAGCTCAACTTGCAGTCACGAAGCCTCGAAGACGTTTTCCTTGAAATCGCACAGAAGGAGGGAAGGGCATGAGCCAAACACAGGCACGCTCCAATGCTGTCTCGCCACTGCGCCGAATCCTGAACCAGGGTAAATACGAATCCATCCAGATGCTCAGCAATGGCGAACAGCTCATTCTCGCTGTTGTCATGCCGCTCATTGCGCTCTTCGTGCTCACCCTGACCGATCTGGTCAAGGATGTCGCAGACCGCAGCATTGATGCCGCCGTTCCTGGCGTCTTGGCCTTGTGCGTCATTTCGACGGCTTTCACCGGGCAGGGAATTGGCACCGGATTTGACCGCCGCTATGGCGTGCTGACCATGTTCTCCACTACGCCGCTGGGGAAAACCGGACTGATTTTCGGCAAGGTCATTGCCGTGCTGTCGGTCCTGCTGATCCAGGTCGTCTTAATCTGCTCTGTCTCCTTGTTGTTCCTGGACTGGCATCCGAACCCTTGGGGCATTGCTCCGGCTATACTCTTCCTGCTCTTGGGCGCAGCCGCGTTTACCGCGCTAGGCCTGCTGATTGCCGGCACCGTCCGCCCTGAAGCGACGTTGGCGATCACCAACCTTGCCTGGATCCTGCTGGCCGGTGCCGGCGGTGTCCTCTACCCCTTGAGCATGGCCCCTGATTGGGCCCAGCCAACCCTGAATGCGCTGCCATCGGCAGCGCTGGGCGATGCCATGCGCGATGCCCTGATCCACGGCCAGTTCAGCATTGCTGGCCTTATCTTCTTGATCCTTTGGTCAGCAGTTGGCTCCTTTGCAGCCATCAAGCTGTTCAAATGGAGCTGACCACCACCCAAATTCCGAAAAGGGAGATTTCAATGTCTTCAGCCCAAGCCACCCAGAGCTGGGCCGATAAACTGCCCACGAAGGTCACTCGCCTCGTGCATGGTCTCGCGATCGCATCCCTGATCTCGCAGATTGGCATTATCGTCACCGGTGGAGCCGTACGCTTGACGAATTCGGGCCTCGGCTGCTCCCACTGGCCCAATTGCGTTCCCGGTTCGATGACCCCTGTCCCGGAAATGGGCATCCATGGAATCATCGAGTTCGGCAACCGCCTGCTGACCTTTGTCCTGCTGGTCATCGCTGTCGCGTTCCTGATCTCCATCTGGAAGATGCGCCCTACCCACCGCACCCTGTTCAAGTTGTCCATCGGCTTGCTCGCCGGCATCGCGTTGCAGGCACTCATCGGAGCCATCACCGTGTGGACCGGACTGAACGCTTGGGTCGTTTCGGTGCACTTCCTGATTTCCGGCGCACTGGTCATCATGGCAACATTCCAGGTGAACCGCACCGCCAAGGAACTGAAGAACCGCAAGTTCGATCAGAGCAGCAAGTCGATCCGCCAGCTCTCCTTCGCCGCATGGATCTTCTCCCTGCTCGCAGTGGCATTCGGAACTATCGTGACCGGCACCGGACCGCATGCAGGCGATGCCGATGCCCCGCGCCACTTGTTCGATCCACTGCTGGTAACCCGCATGCATACTGCTCCGGTGTACTTGCTCGTTGCCGCAACCATCGTGGTGCTGATTCTGGCCTACAAGCAGGGCGGAAACATCCAGCTTCGCATCGCCATCTGGTGGCTTGTCGCGGCAATTGCGGTCCAGGCAGCAATTGGCTACATCCAGCATTTCAATGGGCTGCCAGTCGCCCTGGTACTCTCCCACATGCTCGGCGCGAGCTTGCTGCTTGCCGCCTCCGCAAACGTCTGGGATCGGGCTGCCATCCTTCCGGAATACCAGCGCAACGATTCCTAGAATCCTGAGTAAATGACTGGGGGTTGCCCTGCACTCGATGTGCAAGGCAACCCCCAGTTGCTTAACGCTGTCCCCCGGCCGTTCCACGGCGCGTGAACCACATCAAACCATAAAGTCCAAAGAAGAAATAGACTGTTCCGGCTAGCCAGAATGCCGCAAGCAGCAGGCCTTGATCCACGGTGGAAACCGCAAGAAGGGCGGCGCCGTTAGCGCAGGTAGCCCATAGAGCAATCCGGGAATTGGACAAGAACCCGATGCCGCAGGCCAAGCCCAGGGCAAGGTATGCGTATACGGCGACGTTCGGCTCGATACTCGTGAACGATGCGGCTCCCAGGAGCACGACTGGCAATAGCAGAGCAGTGCCACCAATGATGCGGATCAACTTTGAACGCGGTTCTCGATTCACCGATTTGGACGAACGCCCATTGATTCCGACTAGCATCCATGCTGCGACCATTGACGGGATATAGAAGATTCCACTGCTGGTAATTAATCCGGCAACGAGCGCTGTCATGCACAAGGCCGCCGCGTAGCCGTAGATTCGTGCCGTTTTTCCCTTCATGACCGCGGTGGCCGCTACGCCAAGTCCGAATATTGCGAAGATCAGCAATTGCAATGCGCCTTGCTCATATATCGAGTCGTAGCTACTGCCCTCACCTTCTGGCACAGAAGCGCCAAAAATCAGGTCACCCAGGGTATCTGCCAGAGTCGTATCGATGATGGAGACAAGGACACCGAGGACCAGTGCCACCGCACCGAGCACCAAGCTATTCCTGCGTAGGATGGCCCGCTCCTGCGGAGCCGCGTACTCGGCCATCAGAGGGGCTGCAACAGTTTCAGGACTGCCTAGCGCGGCGAGGATTTGGTCATCATCCCTGCCTAGGGCTCGGCCATCCTCGATATGCTGCGCCACATCCTCCAGAAGCTCTAAGCCCATATCCCTTGGAGCACCGCGCAGGAGCTTCCCCAATTCCCGCAAATACGCTTCCGCACTGTACTGCTCAGCTGTCGATGCCATGTTGCTCTCCAAGTAGATCGGTGACTTGCATTGAAATTGCTTCCCATACCCCGCGGAACTCGCCAACCATCAGATGCCCGTGCTCGGTAATGGTGTAGTACTTCCGTTTGCGTCCCGACGCGCCTTCTTCCCAGTAGGTTTCTACCAGCCCAGTGGCTTTCATGCGCGCCAGCAACGGATACAGGCTCCCCTCGCCGGCGGTAAGCTTCCGCGCGGTGAGCTCTTCTGCCAGCTCCAACCCGTATTTATCTCCGCTGGCTAACGAAGCCAGCACACAGTACTCAAGGACGCCCTTGCGTATATTCGTGGCGATTTTCTCGCGTTGATCGGACATGCGATAACCATACCTTGCGTAGCAAGACTTGCATAGCAAGATCTAGTCTTATTTCCCTCGATGAGAGTAATTTCTGCCTAAACGCATAGTGCGCATGCATTGGCCGATGCGAAGGGCAACTACGCTCGAACGCAGAAAAGCGCCCTTCCTGGAATCCATTTTCATTTGGATTCCAGGAAGGGCGCTAACCGACGCTCAGCTGCGGCGTTGAACCTAGCCGAACAGCGGGCTACCCACGAACGGGTCAATGGCCAAGGCCAGGAATACGATCGACAAGTAGGTAATGGAGATATGGAAGACCTTCATGGCCTTGCGGTTGATCTCAGCCGGCTTATGGTCGCTCTGCGCTTCGCGGTAGAGCACGTGCGATTCGCAGACGAACCAGATGCCCGCGCCACCAGCGATTGCGGTGTAAACGATTCCTGCGCTACCCAGTGGGACCAGCAGCATCGAGCAAACGACAGTGGCCCAAGCGTAGAGCACAACCTGTACCGAAACGCGGCGAGCGTTGGCGATCGCGCCCAGCATAGGCACTGAAGCCGCGTTGTAGTCATCCGCATACTTCATGGACAGCGGCCAGTAATGCGGCGGGGTCCAGAGGAAGATCACCAGGAACAGGATGATCGCTGGCCATTCAATTGTGTTGGTCACTGCGGCCCAAGCGATCAGCACAGGCATGCAGCCGGCGATGCCACCCCAGACAATGTTCTGAGCGGTACGGCGCTTGAGGATCAAAGTGTAGAACACGACGTAGAGGAGGATTGCAGCCAGGCCCAAGGCGGTCGTCAGCGGATTGGTGCCAACCCAGAGAACCACCAGGGAGGCTATGGCCAATACCCAAGAGAAGACCAGTGCTTCCCTCGGGGTGAGGTCCCCAGTGACTAAAGGGCGCCCCTTGGTACGCTTCATCAACTTATCCATATCGCGATCGATATAGCAGTTGAATGCACCAGAAGCACCTGCGGCCATAGCTCCACCAACAAGGGTGGAGATCATGAGCCAGACGGAGGGGAAACCCCGTTCGGCAAAGATCATGGTCGGAAGGGTGCTCACTAGCAGCAACTCGATTACGCGAGGCTTCGTCAACGCCACGTAGGCATTGGCCTTGCGCTTCAGAAAATCGCCGGCATTTTCATCAGGCTGACGCGATGCGCGGGGCACTGATGCTGCGGCGACACTTTGAGTCTTCAATTAAACGCACTCAGTTCTTCACGGGTACAAGACAGACACTGTCATTCTACGCTGGATAGAAATTGATTGAAACTCCCCAGGAGAGGATCACAGTTGAAAAATGGTGATTTGGCTCAATTCAAGACGCTACAATCGCCTGCCCGGCGGCTAGCCATGCACCTTTGCGGCTTCACGCTCCCATCGGATTCTGCTCCTCGAACCGATCTTCCGCAGGCAGCCCCCGCCCCAACCAGCGTTTCCCGCGTACCGTTGCAGCACGCCAAAGTCGACAAGCCGGGAGCCTTCGATGGAATAACCCCGCGCGGCGGGAGAACTCATCCAGTTCCAAATGCCCAACAGCATTTCGGCAGATTGCGCGCGGTCCCCCGGACCCTGCTCCCAAATGAACAAAGATGGCAACTGATGGCCGCTAGTGGAACAAATCTTGTTCTTTGTAGCGTTGGCTGGTTGCCGTGCACCGGCTGGCAGAAGTGCCCGGCCACCCATATCCCCCGGCTGCCACCTGCGCACGAATGCGCAGAATGCCTGAGCAATTCGCTCACGCCATGGCATGAATAGCCGTATCAAGTCCACCTTCTGCGCAAACCGAATAATTCTGTGTCATCTTGCTAAATCCAACGCCCCAATACGCCTTTTCGCGATAGAGTTGACTCAGATTGCGCCGTCGCGACCTGCATCCCTCTGAATAAAGCACAGCCGGAGGAAGCAGGAGGCGACGGCGTATTGCGTGTCAGCGGGAGATATCTCCCGTCCAAGCCTGAATGGAAGGAACGCCGCTGTGGCGACTGAATCCTTAGTTGAAGAATTCTCACTGACCGAGTTGGACCGTAAGGCCATCGACACCACCCGTGTCCTGGCAGCCGACGCCGTCGAAAAGGTTGGCAATGGCCACCCCGGTACCGCAATGAGCTTGGCTCCGGCCGCCTACTTGATTTTCCAGAAGCACCTGCGCCACGATCCGAAGGATCCGAACTGGATCGGCCGCGACCGTTTCGTGCTTTCCCCGGGCCACACCTCGCTGACCCTGTACCTGCAGCTGTTCCTCTCGGGCTACGGTCTGGAGATGGAAGACATCGAAGCGCTGCGCACCTGGGGCGCCAAGACCCCGGGCCACCCGGAGTTCGGCCACACCGCCGGCGTTGAGATCACCACCGGTCCGCTGGGCCAGGGCCTGGCTTCCGCCGTTGGTTTCGCCTACTCCCAGCGCCGCATGCGCGGCCTGCTGGATCCAGCTGCCGAGGCAGGGACCAGCCCGTTCGACCACACTGTCTACGTCATCGCTTCCGATGGCGACCTGCAGGAAGGCGTCACCTCCGAGGCCTCCTCGCTGGCCGGCCACCAGGAACTGGGCAACCTCGTTGTGATCTACGATGACAACAAGATCTCCATCGAGAACGACACCGACATCGCCTTCACCGAAGACGTGCTGGGCCGCTACGAGTCCTACGGCTGGCACACCCAGCGCGTGGACTGGACCGTCACCGGAGAATACGTCGAGGACATGGCCGCACTCGATGCTGCTGTGCGCGCCGCGAAGGCCGAGACCTCCCGCCCATCGATCATCAGCCTGCGCACCATCATCGGATGGCCATCGCCGACCAAGCAGAACACCGGCGGCATCCACGGCTCGAAGCTGGGTACCGAGGAAGTTTCCGGCCTGAAGACGATCCTGGGCTTCGACCCCGAGAAGAACTTCCAGATCGAGGACGATGTACTGGCTCACGCCCGCGAGGTCGTAACCCGCGGTGCGCAGCTGCACGCCTCGTGGAACGAGACCTTCGAGGCCTGGAAGTCAGCCAATCCGGAAGAAGCCGCCCTGCTTGAGCGCCTGCAGGCTGGCGAATTGCCAGAGGGCTGGACCGAGAAGATCCCGGCCTTCGAGCCAGGCTCCACCATGGCTACCCGCGCCGCGTCGGGCAAGGTCATCAACGCGATCGCCGATGAATTGCCAGAACTCTGGGGCGGCTCTGCCGACCTCGCCGGTTCGAACAACACCACCATCGAGACCGCGAAGTCCTTCGCTCCCGAGCGCCGCTCCACCGATTCCTGGTCCGCCAGCCCGTACGGCCGCGTGCTGCACTTCGGCATCCGCGAGCACGCCGCCGCCTCGATCGTGAACGGCATCGTGCTCTCCAGCCCGACCCGTGCATTCTCCGGAACCTTCCTGATCTTCTCGGACTACCAGCGTCCGGCGATCCGCTTGGCCGCGCTGATGGGTGTCCCCTCGATCTTCGTGTGGACCCACGACTCCATCGGCCTGGGCGAAGACGGCCCGACCCACCAGCCAGTGGAGCAGCTCGCTTCGCTGCGCATCATCCCCAACTTCGACGTCGTCCGCCCAGCGGATGCCAACGAAGTCGCCTACGCATGGCGCGGCATCCTCGAGCTGACCGACACCCCGTCGGGCATCGTCCTCTCCCGCCAGAACCTGCCAATCTACGACCGCGCGGCCACCGGCTTCCGCGGCGCCGAAGGCACGCTGAAGGGCGGCTACATCCTCGCCGAGGCTGTGCGCGATGGCGCGGAGACCACTCCGGATGTCATCTTGCTGGCCACCGGCTCCGAGGTCGAGCTGGCTATCGAAGCCCGCGAAGCCCTGGCTGCCAAGAACGTCGCGGCCCGCGTCGTTTCGCTGCCGTCGCTGGAATGGTTCGCCAAGCAGGACGCGGCCTACCGCGAAGAGGTCCTGCCGGCAGCCATCACCGCCCGCGTTTCGGTTGAAGCCGGCGTGGCCCAGGGCTGGCGCGAGCTGGTCGGCGCGCACGGCGAAATCATTTCGCTGGATCACTTCGGCGCTTCCGCCGATTACAAGAAGCTGTACTCCGAGTTCGGCATCACCACCGAGGCTGTTGTAGCCGCTGCCGAAACCTCCATGCAGAACGCTGCCAAGTAAGGAACCGAAGTAAAGATTATGAGCAACCCGAATACCCAGGCCCTGTCCGATGCCGGCGTCTCCATCTGGCTGGACGACCTTTCGCGTGAACGGCTGACCAGCGGCTCGCTGGCCAAGCTAATCGAAGAGAAGAACGTGGTCGGCGTGACAACCAACCCGGCAATCTTCGCGGCATCGCTGTCCAAGGCAGAGGTGTACGGCGAGGCCATCGCCGAGCAGAAGCACCGCTCGGTGGAAGACGCGATCACCGAAATCACCAGCGACGACGTGGCAGCTGCCTGCGACCTGTTCAAGGGCGTCTACGAGTCCTCCCAGGGCTTCGACGGCCGCGTGTCCATCGAGGTCGATCCCCGCCTGGCTCACGAGACCGCACCAACCATCGCCCAGGCCAAGGCCCTGTACGAACGCGTGAACCGCGAGAACGTGCTGATCAAGATCCCGGCAACCGTCGAGGGCCTGGAAGCCATCACCGAAACCATTGCCGCCGGCATTTCGGTGAACGTCACCCTGATCTTCTCGCTGGAACGCTACCGCGAGGTCATCAACGCCTACCTGCTGGGCCTGGAGAAGGCCCACGCTGCCGGCGTGGACCTGTCCAAGATCCACTCGGTCGCTTCCTTCTTCGTTTCCCGCGTGGATTCGGAAATCGACAAGCGCCTGGACGCCATCGGCACCGATGCCGCGGCCGCCGTGCGCGGCCAGGCCGGCGTGGCCAATGCCCGCCTGGCTTACCAGGTCTTCGAAGAGTCCTTCGCTTCGGCACGCTACGAGGTGCTGGCAGCTGCCGGCGCCAACGTCCAGCGTCCGCTGTGGGCTTCGACCGGCGTGAAGGATCCTGCCTACCCATCGACCCTGTACGTGACCGAACTGGTCGCGCCGCAGACCGTGAACACCATGCCGGAGAAGACCCTGGACGCCACCGCGGCTGAAGCCGAGGTGCGCGGCAACGCGATCGCCGGCGGCTACGATGCGGCCAACCGCGTGCTGGACAAGCTCGCTGCACTGGGCATCGACTACAACGAGGTCGTGGACCTGCTCGAGGTCGAAGGCGTTCAGAAGTTCGACGTCGCATGGAACGAGCTGCTTGAGGACATGGCTGTGGCATTGAAGGGAGCCAAGTAGATGGAGCTTGGTCTGGTAACCTCCGGCGAGGCCCTGGCCTCCGTCGATGCGTTGCTCCCGAAGCTGATCGAAGCGAAGATCGGCAGCCGCATCGCCGCCCAGGACCCGACCATTTGGGGTCCTGAGGCAGAAGCTGAATCGGCCATCCGCCTCGGTTGGGTCAACCCCTTCGAGGCAGCTGGCAAACTGATCCCGCAGATCCTGGATCTGCGCGATGAGCTGCAAGAAGAGGGCCTGACCCGCATCGTGCTGTGCGGCATGGGCGGCTCCTCGCTGGCTCCTGAGGTCATCACCGCCCATGACGAGGTGGAACTGGTCATCTGCGACACCACCGATCCGTCGATGGTCAAGCAGATCGTGGAAACCGACCTGCAGCGCACCGTCGTGGTGGTTGCTTCCAAGTCGGGTTCCACCGTGGAAACCGATTCGCAGCGCCGTGCGTTCACCGCAGCTTTCCAGGCTGCCGGCATCGATCCGGCGACCCGCTTGGTGCTGGTCACCGATCCGGGCTCGCCCATGGATAATCCTGATGGCGTGCGCGCGGTATTCACTGCGGATCCGAATGTCGGCGGGCGCTACTCGGCGCTGACCGCTTTCGGCCTGGTCCCTTCGGGCCTGGCCGGCGCGGACATCGAAGCCCTGGTTGAAGAATCCGGGCTGATCAACGATGTGCTGGCCCTGGACGACGAGGACAACCTCGCGCTGCACCTGGGTGCCGCCATGGCTACCGCGGGCCGCGACAAGCTGCTGATTGCCTGTGTGGGCGATGCCCTGCCGGGCTTCGGCGACTGGGCCGAGCAGCTGATCGCCGAGTCCACCGGCAAGGAAGGCAAGGGCGTGCTGCCTGTTGCCGCGCATGTGGATGCACCGGAGCTGGCGAACCCGGCTCAGGACGTGCTGCCGCTGTTCGTCTACGACGCGCTGCCTGAGGATTTCGACGAGGACGCCACCGCCGTGCACTTCAGTGCACCGCTGGGCACCGCCTTCATGATCTTCGAGTACGCCACCGCCGTGGCCGGCTACCTGCTGGGCATCAGCCCCTTCGACCAGCCTGATGTCGAGGCCGCGAAGATCGCCGCCCGTTCCATGCTCGATGCTCCGGCGCAGAGCGCACCGGATGCAGTGGACGGACCAGTTGAGCTCTACGGCACCGGGGCCAAGACCTTGGAGGCGGCTGTGGAGCAGCTCGCCGCGCAGCTTCCGGCAGACGGCTACCTTGCCATCCAGGCATACCTGAACCGCAATGCGGACCAGGAGCTTGCCGCGCTGCGCGATCTGCTCGCCAAGAAGACCGGCCGTCCAGTCACCTTCGGCTGGGGTCCGCGCTTCTTGCACTCCACCGGCCAGTACCACAAGGGCGGCCCGGCACAGGGCGTGTTCTTGCAGGTCACCGCGGATCACAAGGAAGACCTTGGGATCCCGGAGCGTCCGTACACCTTCGGCGGCCTGATCACCGCCCAGGCGATCGGCGATGGCGCAGTACTGGCTGACGCCGAACATAACCGCCCAGTGCTGCGCGTGAACCTCACGGACCGCGCCGCCGGAATCGCTGCCCTGCTAGAGGCAGCGAAGTAAGGCACTATGAGCAACCCACTACGCGACGCCCGCGACCGGCGGCTTAACCGCATTGCCGGTCCGGGCGCGCTGGTGTTCTTCGGAATCACCGGCGACCTTGCCCGCAAGAAACTCATGCCAGCGGTCTACGACCTGGCTAACCGCGGACTGCTTCCCCCGAATTTTGCGATTGTCGGCTTCGGCCGCCGCGACTGGACGGCGCAGGACTTCGCCGACCAGGCCCGCGAATGGATCCTCGCCAGCGCCCGCACCCCCTTCAACGAAACCGTGTTCGCCCAGCTGGCCGCCGGCATGCGCTTCATCTCCGGCGCCTTCGACGATGATGGCGCCTACGAGAAGCTGGCCGCGACCCTGGACGAACTGGCCGAATCCCGGTCCACCGGGCGCAACCACGCCTTCTACCTCTCGATCCCGCCGAGCTGGTTCGAGGTTGTCTGCCAGAAGCTCTCCGAGCACAAGCTGGCCAAGGACAAGAACCCGGGCTGGGAACGCGTGGTCATCGAGAAGCCCTTCGGCCACGACCTGCAAAGCGCCCGCGAACTGAACGAGATCGTGGAGTCCGTGTTCCCGCCGGACGCGGTGTTCCGCATCGACCACTATCTGGGCAAGGAAACCGTGCAGAACCTGCTGGCTTTGCGTTTCGGCAACCAGATGTTCGAGCCGCTGTGGAACAACAAGTACGTGGACCACGTGCAGATCACCATGGCCGAGGACATCGGCATTGGCGGCCGCGCCAGCTACTACGACGGTGTGGGCGCGGCCCGCGATGTCATCCAGAACCACCTGCTCCAGCTGCTGGCGCTGACCGCCATGGAGGAACCCATTTCCTTCGACGCGGACCACCTGCGCAGCGAAAAGGAGAAGGTGCTCACCGCCGTCCAGCTGCCCGAGGACCTGGGCGCGGCCAGTGCCCGAGGCCAGTACACCTCTGGCTGGCAGGGCGCCGAGGAGGTCGTCGGCTTCCTCGACGAGGAGGGCTTCAACCCGAAGTCCAAAACCGAGACCTACGCGGCGGTGCGCCTGAACATCAATACCCGCCGCTGGTCCGGGGTGCCGTTCTACCTGCGTGCCGGCAAGCGCCTGGGCCGCCGCGTCACCGAAATCGCGGTGGTCTTCAAGAAGGCGCCGAACCTGCTGTTCACCGACCACAAGGACGACGAATTCGGCCAGAACGCGTTCGTGATCCGCGTGCAGCCCGATGAAGGCGCGACCATCCGCTTCTCCTCCAAGGTGCCCGGCACCCAGATGGAGATCCGCGATGTGACCATGGACTTCGGCTACGGCAACGCCTTCACCGAATCCTCGCCCGAGGCCTACGAGCGGCTGATCCTCGATGTGCTGCTCGGTGAGCCGCCGCTGTTCCCGCGCCATGAGGAAGTCGAGCAGTCCTGGCGCATCCTGGATCCTTTCGAGGAGTTCTGGGCCTCGCAGCCCACCCAGCCCGATCCCTACGCTCCGGGCTCCTGGGGACCCGAAAGCAGCGATGAGCTGATGGCCAAGGATGGAAGGACCTGGAGACGACCATGATGATCGATCTTCCCAACACCACCACCTCCAAGGTGGCCAAGAAGCTGATCTCCTCGCGCCGCACCCACGGCGTGGTAGCGCTCTCCCGCGTGATGACCCTGGTGGTCATCACCCGCGAGGGGTTCGCCGAGAACGCGATCGAGGCGGCCAACTTGGCCAGCCGCGAGCACCCCTGCCGGATCATCGTGGTGGTCCGCGGCAACAAGTCCGAGGCCAACCGACTGGACGTGCAAATCCGCGTGGGCGGGGACGCCGGCGCCTCCGAGGTGATCGTGATGCGCACCTACGGCCCGGATGTCGTGGCCGACGAGGCGCTGATCTCCGCACTGCTGCTGCCCGATGCGCCGATCGTGGCCTGGTGGCCGCATGGCGTGCCGCAGGATCCGGCCGGCACCGCGCTGGGCAAGCTGGCGCACCGCCGCATCACCGATTCGGCGGAAACCGAAGACCCCACCGCCGCGCTGTTCAGCCGCATCGAGACCTACCAGGCCGGCGACACCGACCTCGCCTGGACGCGGCTGACCCTGTGGCGTGCCCAGCTGGCGAGCATCATCGACCTGATCGGCACCGAGGGGCTCTCGGGCATCACCGTGAAGGGCTCGGATAATTCCCCGTCCACCACCTTGCTGGCCGCCTGGCTGACCCTGTGCCTGGACGTCCCGGTGACCATCGCCGCGGACAAGTCCAATGGCGGGCTCTCCAGCGTCCGGCTGGCACGCGAAGCCGGCGACGTGGAGCTTTCGCGCCCTTCCGGCGCGGTAGCCCACCTTTACCTGCCCGGATCGGCCCCGCAACGCATCTCCCTGCCACGGCGTTCGGTGGCCGAATGCCTGGCCGAAGAGATGCGCCGCCTGGACGCCGATGACGTCTTCGGCGAGGTCATCACCAAGGGCCTGAACCTGACCAACCTGAGGAGCATCAGATCCAGTGATCGCTAGGCAAATACTGATCCATGAGAACCCGGAAGCTACCGCCCACGCCATTGCGGCCCGGCTGATCACCTCGATCGCCGATGCACTGGCCGCCCGCGGAGTTGCCCACGTGGTGGTGACCGGCGGTTCGCTGGGCATCGCCGCCCTGGAAGCCGTCGCGGCCAACCCCGCCAAGGCCTCGGTCAACTGGTCGCAGGTGCACTTCTGGTGGGGCGACGAGCGCTTTGTCGCCACCGATTCAGCAGATCGCAACGTGCTGCAGGCCGCAGCCCTGTTCGACGCGCTGGATGAATTGGGCCTGGACCGCGCCACCGTGCACGCCATGGGCGCCAGCGACAAGTACGAGTCCGCCGAGCAGGCCGCCGCGGCCTACGCCGAGGAACTGGCCGGGGAAGCCGAAGACAGCGCCTTGAACCCCGCGTTCGATGTGCTGATGCTGGGCATGGGCCCGGACTCGCATGTCGCCTCGCTCTTCCCGAACCACACCCGGTCCGATGAGCCAGGAGTCATCGCGGTCCACGACTCCCCCAAGCCGCCTGCGCACCGCGTCACGCTCACCATGGGCACCATCAACACCGCCAAGGAGGTCTGGCTGATCGTGGCCGGTGCCGACAAGGCGCCGGCGCTGGCCAAGGCCCAGCACGAGGTCAACGAGACTGCTGTCCCGGCCTCTGCCGTGCACGGCACCCAAGCGACCCGCTGGATCATCGACCGCGCCGCGGCCACCTTGCTCTAGCCTGCACCGCATCGCCGGTGCCGCGATCCTGCACTCCAGGATCACGGCACCGGCCTTTGCTTTCCCCTCGCCACCTGCCCGAAAGGTTCCCATGCATTCCGCCCCGCTGCCCGATGCCGCGCAGCCATCCCGCAAGGTCACGGTGATCGGCGCCGGCGTCATCGGGCTCTCCACCGCCCATGAGCTGGCTGCCGCCGGCCACCAGGTCACCGTCATCGCCGACCAGCTGCCGCTGCAGACCGTCTCCGCGGTGGCCGCAGCCATCTGGTTCCCGTACCACTCGGAGAACTCCGCAGCCGCCGATCTGCTGCTCGCCCGTTCGCTGGCACGCTTCGAGGAGCTCTCCGGCATCAAGGAAACCGGCATCGACCTGCGCCGCGGCCTGAATCTGGAAGCGTCCCCGGAGGAAGACCGCTCTTGGGCACAGATCGTCGCCAACGCCGCCGAAGCCCCAGCAGAAGACATCCCGCGCATTGCCGCCGCCGGCATGCGTGCCACCGTCCCGGTGATCACTATGCCTCTCTACCTCTCCTGGCTGCATGAACAAGCCTTGGCCAAGGGCGTCAAGTTCATCCAGCGCACCATCGGATCCATCGACGAGGTGCAGGAAGAGGCCGACGCCGTCGTATTGGCCACGGGCCTGCGTGGCGGCGAACTCACCGGGGATGACGGCACTGTCTACCCCATCCGAGGCCAGGTGATCCGCCTGGCAAACACCGCAGGGTTGGTCCACTGGCTCTGCTATGACGAGCATCCCCAGGGCGTTACCTACATCATTCCGCGCCGCGATGACATCATTGTTGGCGGTACCGACGTGGCCAACGACTTCAACGCCGAGGTCGACCCGCAGACCGCCACCGACATGCTGCGCCGTGCCATCGTCCTGGTCCCCCAGCTGGCCGGCTGCGAGATCCTGGAGCACAAGGTGGGGCTGCGCCCGGCACGCGAGACGATCCGCCTGGAGCGCGTCGACGGGCACGCTGTGCCTGTCATTGCGGCCTACGGCCACGGCGGGGCTGGGGTCACCCTTTCCTGGGGTACCGCACAGCGGGTCGTGGAATTGCTCGAAACCTAGCAGCACCAGCGTCCAACCGGCAGCCACGCTTTTCCGCGAGGCTGCCGGTCTGCTTTAACCGGCGGCGGGACTGTGGCAGAACGGACCAGGCGCTCCCGCAGGTCCGCTATCAACTACGGGCCAGGTGACGGGAATCACCATTGACACCGGCTTTTCCGAGCGTATTATTTCATTCGTACTACTCGTCCCACGGTTTCGCGAGACGTTATTTCGACCATTGCGATCTCCATGAATCTTCCCAATGCGCGGTCCGCCGCGCAGCACAGCGTGCTGGCCAAACCCGCACGCGCAGTAGCCGTCGCCTTTGCCGGCGCAATCCTCATTGGCGGATTGCTCCTGTCTTCACCGGCGGCCAACATGCAAGGCACCTTCACATCCTTGGTGGACGGGATCTTCACCGCGACGTCAGCGGTGTGCGTCACTGGCCTGACTGTCTTGGATACGGCAACCCACTACACCCTCTTCGGCAAGATCGTCATCCTGGTCCTGATCCAGGTCGGCGGCCTGGGCCTGATGCTCGTCGCATCGTTGCTGAGCATGCTGGTCATGGGCCGCATCGGCTACCTCACCCGGCTCTCCACGCAGCGCGAAAGCTCCGCCGTTTCGGGCGCCGACGTGCGCACCTCGGCATTGATGATCATCAAGCTGTCACTGGCCATCGAATCCGCAGTGGCCCTCGTCTTGGCCCTCCGCTTCTGGCTGGCCTACGACTACGAACCCGCCAGGGCGATCTGGCATGGCCTGTTCCATGCGGTCTCTTCCTTCAATAACGCGGGATTCGCCCTCTACTCGAATAACCTGATGGATTTCGTCGCGGACCCGTGGCTATGCATCCCCATCAGCATCGCCATCATCCTCGGCGGCTTGGGCTTCCCGGTTCTGGTCCAGCTCAGGCATCACTGGCGGAATTCGCTGAAGTGGACGATGAACACTCGCCTGGTCCTGCTCATGACCGCATTGCTGCTGCTTGGCGGCACCATCTTCATCACCGCCATGGAATGGTCCAATCCGAAGACGCTGGGCGAGCTTGAACCTGCCCAGCGGATCCTGGCTGGATTCTTCCAATCGGTGCAGACACGTACCGCTGGCTTCAATTCCATCGATATCGGCGCGATGCATCCAGCCTCCTGGCTGGGCATGGATGTGCTGATGTTCATCGGCGGAGGGCCTGCCGGCACCGCCGGCGGCATTAAGATCACCACGGCTGCGATCCTGCTGTTCATCATCATGACCGAACTTCGCGGCGAGACCGCCGTCAATGTCCTAGGCAAGCGCCTGTCCCGCTCGGTGCACCGGCAGGCCATCACGGTGGCGCTGATGGGCGTAGCGGCGGTATTCGTCGGCACCATGGGCCTGCTGCTGCTGACCGGCTATTCCCTGGACCGCTGCCTCTTTGAAGCCACCTCCGCATTCGGCACCGTCGGGCTGTCCACCGGCATTACCCCGGATTTGCCGGACCCTGCCAAGGGCATCCTCATTGCATTGATGTACCTGGGCCGCGTCGGGGTCCTCTCGCTGGGCTCCGCGCTGGCCCTGCGCGATCGAAAAGCGCTCTACGAACTCCCCAAGGAAAGGCCTTCAATTGGCTAAGCTACTGAATTTTCGAAATGACGCCAAGGGCCTGTCTAAGGCGGACTCCGTTGCAGTGATCGGGCTCGGGCGATTTGGCGAATCCCTGGCCCTGGAACTGATGAAGTCCGGTACCCATGTCCTGGGCATTGACGTGCACGAGAACATCGTCCAGTCCCTGAATGGGGAATTGACTCAGGTGGTTCGCGCCGACGCCTCAAGCCGGGAAATCCTTGAACAGCTCTCGATCCACGAGTTCGACCGCGTGGTGGTTGCCGTAGGCAGCCACCTGCAGTCATCCATCCTGTGCTGCTCGCTCTTGGTCAGCATGGGGATCCCGCAGATCTGGGCCAAGGCGCAGGACGATCGGCACGGTCTGATCCTGGAGCAGCTCGGAATCCACCACATCGTCTACCCGGAGAAGGATATGGGCAAGCGAGTCGCCCACCTGGTGCGCGGATCCATGATGGACTACCTGGAAGTCGATCCAGGCTATGCCATGGTGAAAATGAGCGCACCAGCCACATTGCACGGTGTGAAACTCAGTGATGCCGGGGTACGCAATAAATACCGGGTGACCATCGCTGCCACGACCAATGCGGCCGGCGAATGGAAGAACACGGACGGAAACACCGTCCTGCAGACCGGAGACAAGATCCTCGTGCTGGGATCGATTGCCGATACCGAGAAGTTCGGGCAACTGGCCTGAGACGCGCAATAGGCGCCTTCCACATGATGTGGAAGGCGCCTATTGACTGCTACGGAAGGGTACTGCCTAGGCTTCGATGCTGAATCGCAGGACCAGAGCGAGGCCGATAATCACGGCACCCCAGATCAGACCAAGAATAATGGTGATGCGGTTCAGGTTGCGCTCGGCTACACCCGAAGATCCCATTGAGCTGGTCATGCCGCCGCCGAACATGTCGGACATACCGCCACCACGGCCCTTGTGCAAAAGGATCAGCAGGGTCAGCAGGACGCTCGTAATGCCCAGCAATACCTGCAAAATGATCTTGATAATATCCAAGTCGACGGTTCCTTAGTTAGATTCAGTCGGTGACGAGATGATGCTCGAACCTGACAATATTAGCAAATTCCTCGGCATCCAGGCTGGCACCGCCAACCAACACGCCATCAACATCGCGTTCGCGCATGATCGATGCGGCATTTGCTGCCTTAACACTACCGCCATAGAGCAGTTGAGTCTTCTCGGCAATCTCTGCACCGAAGCGTTCAGCCAGCGCACCGCGAATTGCGGCGCACATTTCCTGCGCGTCAGCTGGTCCGGCAACTTCGCCCGTACCGATGGCCCAGACTGGTTCGTAGGCGATGACCAGGCTTGCGGCCTGCTCAGCGGTTACGCCTTCCAGCGACTGAGCCAACTGGTCCAGGGTGAATGCCACATGCTCGCCGGCCTTGCGTACTTCCAGGCCTTCGCCGACGCAGAGCATCGGGGTCAGGTCGTGGCGGTAGGCAGCAGCCAGCTTGGCGGCAATCACCTGGTTGGTTTCATTGTGGTACTCGCGACGCTCGGAGTGGCCTACCAAAACGTAGGTGCAGCCGAGCTTCTTGAGGAACTGGCCCGAAATTTCACCAGTGTACGCACCTGAGTCCTGTGCGGACAGATCCTGGGCACCGTAAACGATATCCAGTTTGTCACCTAGGGTCAGTGTCTGCACGCCGCGGATGTCGGTGAAGGGAGGGAACACTGCGACCTCGGCACGATCGTAATCGTGCTCATGGTCCTTCAGGGTCCACGCCAGCTTCTGCACCAGGGTGATGCCCTGGACGTGGTCCATGTTCATCTTCCAGTTGCCGGCAATCAGCGGCTGGCGCACAAAGGCGCCGTTCTGCGAAATGGTCATTATTAGCCTTCCAATGCGGCAACACCCGGCAGGGTCTTGCCTTCGAGGTACTCCAGCGAAGCGCCGCCACCGGTGGAGATATGGCCGAAGTCATCCTCCGAGAAGCCCAGTGCGCGCACGGCTGCAGCGGAATCGCCGCCGCCTACGACGCTGAACGCTTCCGAGTCCGCCAGAGCCTGCGCGACGGTACGGGTACCTTCGGCGAAAGCAGGGATCTCGAAGACGCCCATCGGGCCATTCCAGAACACGGTATTTGCGCTGGTGATGTAGCTTGCGAACAGTTCAGCGGACTTTGGTCCGATGTCCAGGCCAAGGCCGTTGGAGCCGAAGCTGGCTTCTTCGATCTTGTCTGCGGCCAGCACCTCGTGCTCTGCGTCGGCACCGAACTTGCTTGCCACTACGACGTCGCTAGGCACGATGATGTCGCAGCCGAGCTTCTCGGCCCGCTGCAGGTATTCCTGGCAGGTCGCGATCTGGTCTTCTTCAAGCAGCGAGCTGCCAATGGCGAAGCCCTGCGCCTTGAGGAAAGTGAAGGCCATGCCGCCACCGATGAGCAGCTGATCGGCCTTGCCCAGTAGGTTGTCGATGACAGCGAGCTTGTCCGATACCTTGGACCCTCCGAGCACCACAACGTATGGGCGCTTCGGGGCCTCGGTCAGGGTCTTGAGGACCTTGACCTCGGTAGCAACCAGGTCGCCCTGGTAGCTAGGGAGCAGACTGGCGATGTCGTAGACCGAAGCGTGCTTCCGGTGCACAGCACCGAAAGCGTCGTTCACGTAAGCGCCGTTCTGACCGGTCAGCGCAGCCAATTCCTTGGCGAACTCTTCGCGCTGCGCATCATCCTTGGAGGTTTCGCGAGCATCGAAGCGGACGTTCTCCAGAACCAGCACGGAGCCCTCTTCGAGGTTTGCCGCCAACTGGCGAGCGGAGTCGCCCACAACGTCTTCGGCAACAGCTACGTCGAAGTCAGCCAGTTCGTCCAGGCGGTTAGCCGCAGGAGCGATGGAGTACTTGGCATCGACCTGGCCCTTGGGGCGTCCCAAGTGGGCCATTACGATGACCTTTGCGCCAGCTTCAGCCAGCTTGCCGATGACTGGCAGCGACGCGCGGACGCGGCCATCATCGGTCACAGTTGCACCGTCGAGCGGTACGTTCAGGTCACTGCGGACCAGAACGTACCGTCCGCGGACGCCGTTGTCAGCGATCAATTCGTCAATGGTGTGAGAAGACATGTCTCTAGGTTATCGACTAGAGGCTGGATCCCACGAATTCAACGAGGTCAACAAGTCGCGAGGAGTAGCCCCACTCGTTGTCGTACCACGCGACGACCTTCACGCTGTTGCCCATCACGGTGGTCAGACCGGAGTCGAAAACTGCCGAGTGGGGGTTGGTCACGATGTCCGAAGAAACCAGTGGATCGGTGGAGTACTCAAGGTATCCGCTCAATGCACCCTCGGCAGCTGCCTTCTCGAATGCTGCGTTGATTTCTTCCACGGTTGCGGTGCGGGCCAGGTTCACGGTCAGGTCGGTGGCCGAACCGGTTGGAACGGGTACGCGCATAGCGTAACCGTGCAGCTTGCCCTTCAGCTCTGGGAGCACCACGCCGATGGCCTTGGCGGCACCGGTGGAGGTCGGGATGACGTTCAGTGCTGCGGCACGGGCACGGCGTGGGTCGCTGTGCGGCGCGTCCTGCAGGCGCTGGTCTGCGGTGTAAGCGTGGATGGTGGTCATCAGGCCATCAACAATGCCGAATTCTTCGTTCAGCACCTTGGCTACTGGAGCCAGGCAGTTAGTGGTGCACGATGCGTTCGAAATGATGGCGTGGTTGGCAGGATCGTACTTGTCCTGGTTGACGCCCATCACGATGGTGATGTCTTCATTCTTGGCAGGAGCCGAGATGATGACCTTCTTTGCGCCAGCAGCTACGTGCTTCTTGGCGTCTTCTGCGTTGGTGAAGAATCCGGTCGATTCGATAACGACATCGACGTTCAATTCGCCCCATGGAAGGTTGGCTGGCTCGCGCTCAGACAGAACCTTGATACGGCGTTCTCCGACGACGATGGTATCGCCGTCCACGGATACCGGCTCGCCCACTGGGCCGAGCACGGAATCGAACTTCACCAGGTGAGCAAGCGAATCGATTGAACCAAGGTCATTGACGGCGACGATTTCAATGTCTGCCTTATGGGCCAGAACTGCACGCAGGAAGTTGCGTCCGATACGACCGAAACCATTGATTCCAACACGGGTTGTCACGTGACTATCTCCTCTAAATGGGATGATGATGCCACGACCGCACGCGAGCGGAGGTGGCCTTCTTTAAGAGGACACTCCGTTGTGCCGTGCTTGCGGATCCCAACGAATTGCCGGGATCCGCAACACACTTGAAACATACTACGCTACATTAGCGCAGAATGTGAGCTAACTTACCAGATAAGTCTTACTTACCTGGAAGGATCAGCGCTGCTGCGCCGTTGCGGGCAGCTTCGAAACGAGCCTGGACATCTGCCCAGTTCACGATGTTCCAGAATGCCTTGACGTAGTCAGCCTTGACGTTGACGTAGTCCAGGTAGAAGGCGTGCTCCCACATGTCCAGCATCAGCAGCGGGGTGGTTGCCACTGGGATGTTGCCCTGCTGGTCGTACAGCTGCTCGATGACCAGCTGGCCGCCCAGTGCGTCGTAAGCCAGCACTGCCCAGCCCGAGCCCTGCAGGCTCATGGCCGAAGCGGTGAAGTGGCCACGGAAAGCGTCGAACGAACCGAAGAAGTCGTCGATGGCCGCTGCCAGCTCGCCCTCAGGCTTGTCGCCACCCTCTGGGGACAGGTTGTTCCAGAAGATCGAGTGGTTGGTGTGGCCACCCAGGTGGAACGCCAGGTCCTTGGACAGCTTAGGGATATTGCCGAATTCGCCCTTTTCGCGAGCTTCAGCCAACTGCTCCAGTGCCGAGTTTGCGCCAGCAACGTAAGTTGCATGGTGCTTGGAGTGGTGCAGTTCCATGATGCGAGCCGAGATGTTCGGCTCCAGTGCGGCGTAGTCGTACTGCAGTTCTGGCAGTGAATAAACAGCCATGATTCTCCTCAATCTTCTCAATTGGTTGAATCTCCGCGGGAGGGCTCCCGCGGGGACATTTTAATGTTCCAGTTCATCTCCTGGAACGCTGGACTCCGTACCTGGTATTCCCAGATCGCTCGCCTTTTTATCCGCCATAGCCAAAAGGCGGCGGATTCGGCCAGCGATGGCGTCCTTGGTCATTGGCGGTTCGGCCATGCGGCCGAGCTCATCCAAGGAGGCTTGCTTGTGCTCAAGGCGCAGCAGTCCCGCATAGCGCAAGTGCTCGGGAACCTCGTCGCCCAAGATGCCCAGTGCACGCTCAACGCGGGCACCGGCAGCTACCGCTGCCTGGGCACTGCGCCGCAGGTTGGCGTCGTCGAAGTTCGCCAAGCGGTTCGCCGTCGCGCGAACTTCCTTGCGCATGCGCCGTTCTTCCCAGACCATGAGCGCATCGTGAGCGCCCATGCGGGTCAGCAGTTGGGCGATGGCATCGCCATCACGGATCACAACGCGGTCCACACCGCGCACTTCACGCGCCTTGACAGTCAGCCCCAGACGGCGAGCTGCACCGACCAGCGCCAAAGCGGCTTCTGGCCCAGGGCAGGTGATTTCCAAAGCGGAGCTGCGTCCGGGTTCGGTCAACGATCCGTGGGACAGGAATGCGCCGCGCCATACAGCTTCAGCGTCGGCGGTGGAACCGTTGACGATCACCGAGGGCAGGCCGCGTACCGGCCGGCCGCGCTGGTCAAGCAGGCCAGTTTGGCGTGCAAGCACTTCGCCGTCCTTGGAAACACGCACAATGTAGCGGCTCCCCTTGCGGATGCCCGATCCGGAAACCATGACGATTTCGGCATCGTGGCCGTACAGCTCGCCGATAGCAATCTTCAACCGCCGGGCCGTCGCCGCGAGGTCCACTTCTGCCTCGATGACAATTCGTCCGGAGACGATGTGCAGCCCGCCGCTGAAGCGGAGCATGGTCGAAACCTCGGCCTTGCGGACCGATGGCTTGCGAATCTCTACCCGCGACAGCTCGTCTTTGACGGAAGCCGTCAATGCCATGAATCAAACTCCCTTACTTGGATCTTCCTAAGACCCGATCGCGGTAAACACCTCGTGATAGGCCGCCGCTAGTCGCAACGGGTCGTGCACAGCACGACCGTCAGATACTCCTACTGTACTAAAAAAGACACGCGCACCGAGTTTTTGCGCTGCCAGCTCAAATCGATCCCTGTTAAGAATCTTTGATTCGTCGGCAATAATTGCATCGAATTTGACCTCGGGTGCGTAACGTCCCAGCACCTCCAAGTGCGCCGCGGCGTCCATCCCGGAAGTCTCTGCCGTATCAAAGGCCAGGTTCATGGTCAGCAGCTTCTTGGCCGTGGTCGATGCCAGGGCCTGGCGCATATCCGGCAGCAGCAGATGCGGGAGCACCGAGGTGTACCAGGAACCGGGACCGAGAATCACCCAGTCCGCCAGATCGATGGATTCCAGCGCTTCGGAGCAGGCCGGCGCATCGGACGGTTCCAGGTACACGTGGGTAACCAGGCCGCCGGAACCGGCGCGAGCCAGCTTGGCCTGCCCATCGATTCGGCGACGCACCAAGGTGTCGTTCACCGGGTCGGATTCAAGAACCTCGCCATGGATGGACAGCGGAACCGTGCTCATTGGCAGGACCTGCCCGCGCGCGCCAAGCAGGGCACCTGCCCAACGCAGGCCAGCTACCGGGTTATCGAGCAACTCCCACAGCGCCAGGATCAGCAAATTGCCAACGGCATGGCCGTTCAATGGCTCGTCGGCGTTTTCGGTCGATTCAAAGCGGTACTGCATGACATCGCGCCAGGTACGGCCCCAGTCATTGTCGTCGCACAGCGCAGCCAGCGCCATGCGCAAGTCTCCCGGGGGCAGCACATCGAAGGATCCCCGAAGCCGCCCGGAACTGCCGCCGTCATCGGCCACCGTTACTACGGCGGTGAGGTCGGTAGTCAGACGGCGCAGGGCAGAGAGCGACGAGGACAGCCCGTGTCCCCCGCCCAAGGCCACCACCGATGGGTTGCGGTAATCATCACTTCGAGTCAGTCCCTGGATCGGGATCGGACCTGTAGCAAAGGCCATGGCGGCTACTCACGCCCCAGATCACGGTGGCTGATATTCACCCTGACGTTCGGGAACTGCGCCAGGCGCCGGCCCAGCTCAATGGTGGTTGCTACCGAGCGGTGCTTGCCGCCGGTGCAGCCCACGGCAATAGTCGCGTAGTGCTTATTCTCGCGGCGGTAACCTTCAAAGACCGGTTCCAATGCCTTGAGGTAGTTCTCGATGAACTCGCTCGTGCCTTCCTGGCTCAGCACATAGTCCGACACTTCCTTGTCCTTGCCTGTCTGCGGGCGCAGTTCAGGTACCCAATGGGGGTTGGGGATGAAACGGACATCTGCCACGTAGTTGGCATCAGCGGGCAGGCCGTACTTGAACCCGAAGCTCATCACGTTGATGCGCAGGATGATCGGCCCGGATTCGCTGAACAGTTCGTTGACTGCACGTGCCAGGTCGTGCACCGACATGGTCGTGGAATCCAAGATGATTTCGGCAGCTTCACGCAATTGATCGGTGATCCCGCGTTCGCGCTTGATGCCGTCGACAATGCGGCCGTCATCCTGCAGCGGATGCGGCCGGCGACCCTGCTCGAAGCGGCGGATCAGCACCTCGTCGCTGGCGTCGAGGTAGACCAGGCGGAACTTCACCCCGCTGGCTGTCAGGTTCGCCAAGGCATCGCGGATTTCCGGGAACATTTCCTTGGAGCGCACGTCCATCACGACGGCCATCTTCGGGATGGAGCCCTGCGAACGGCTCATCATCTCCGTCAAGGGTCCAAGCATGGCCGGTGGAAGGTTCTCCACTACGTACCAGCCCTGGTCTTCCAGAGCATGCGCGACTGTGGTGCGACCGGCACCTGACATGCCGGTTACGATCACGAGTTCGGACTCAGGGGGTTTTACTGCTTCATACTCAGCGGTCATATCACAAGGCTAGTCGACAATTTCGCCTGTAGTCATATTCACACCGGTTAATGAAGCGTCTTCTAGGGACTCTTTGATGGAAGCCGCAAGTTTTTCACCGACTCCTGGCACGTCCATCAGCTCCTCGATGCTCGCCGCACGGATCTTCTTCATCGACCCGAAGTGCTTGCGCAGGGCAGCCTGCTTGGACTTGCCCAGCCCCGGGATCGCGTCCAAATCCGAGGCGATCATGGATTTAGCACGCTTGGCGCGGTGGAAGTTGATCGCAAAACGGTGCGCCTCGTCGCGAAGCCGCTGCACCAAATACAGGGCAGCTGAGGCACGCGGCAGGATCACCGGGAACGGATCGTCGGGCAGCCACAGTTCTTCCAAGCGCTTAGCCAGGCCGACCACTGGAATGTCATCGATTCCCAGGTCGTCCATGGCCTTCTGCGCCGCGGCCACCTGGGGCGGTCCGCCGTCAACGATCACCAGAGATGGCGGGTAGGAGAATCGCTTCTTTTCCTGCTCACCGGTTTCTTCATCCATTTCCCCGGTTGCAAAGCTCTTGGGGTCGATCTTCTCCTTCAGATAGCGGCTGAAGCGACGGTAGATCACGTCGTACATGCTGGCGGTATCATCGCGTGCTGCATCACCGGTGATGGAGAACTTTCGATATTCGCTCTTCTTGGGCAATCCATCTTCAAAGACCACCATGGAAGCAACCACGTTGGTGCCTTGGGTATGCGACGCGTCATAGCATTCGATGCGAAGCAGTGCTTGTTCGGCTCCCAGTGCATCCTGCAGTTCCTGCATCGCCAGCGAACGCGTGGTGATATCACCTGCTCGCTTCGATTTGTGCAGGCGCAGCGCTTGTTCGGCGTTCTCCACGACGGTGGATGCCAGTGCCGCCTTGTCGCCGCGTTGGGCGACGCGCAAGGAGACTTTGGAACCGCGCAGCTCAGTGAGCCAGGTCGTGACATCCTCAATGTCTTCGGGCAGAGTCGGAACCAGGATTTCCTTGGGAATCCGGTCCGCGTGATCTGCGTAGACCTGGGTGAGAAGCTGCTCGACGAATTCAGCGCCGGTGGTATCCGCAACCTTTTCGACGACCCAGCCTCGTTGCGAACGGATACGGCCGTCGCGGACATGGAATACCTGCACGGCGGCTTCCAATTCATCGCCATGAATGCCGAAGATATCAGCTTCGGTACGGTCATCAAGGACCACGGCGTTGCGTTCAAAAACTCTGTTCAGTGCCGCAATGTCATCGCGGTAGCGGGCGGCCTTCTCGTATTCGAGTTCTGCCACCGCCTCTTGCATCTTGGCTGTCAGGGCCTTGGTGAACTTAGTAGCCTCACCGCTCATGAAGGTGCATAGGTCATCAGCCAGTTGACGGTGGTTTTCTTCGCTGATGCGCCCCACGCAAGGCGCCGAGCATTTGTCTATGTACCCCAAGAGGCAAGGGCGACCCGATGCTTCGGCACGCTTGAACACGCCCGGCGCACAGCTGCGCACAGGAAAGACCCGCAACAGCGTATCGAGGGTTTCCCGGATGGCCTTGGCCGGATAGAACGGCCCGAAATACTTCACGCCCTTGCGCTTGTCCCCGCGCATGACCAGGGCGCGCGGGTACTTTTCGTTCAAGGTGACAGCAAGGTACGGGTAGGTCTTGTCATCACGGAAAACAATATTGAACCGGGGATTGTATTCCTTGATCCAGGAGTACTCCAGCTGCAGCGCTTCCAATTCGGAACCCACCACGGTCCACTCCACGCTGCCGGCGGTGAATACCATGGCCCGGGTTTTGGGCGTGAGCCGGTCAGGATTGGCGAAGTAGGAGGTCAAGCGGTTGCGCAGGACCTTGGCCTTGCCAACGTAGATGACACGGCCGTGTTCATCGCGGAAACGGTACACGCCCGGTTTCGTGGGAATGTCCGAAGTTCTCGGACGGTAACTTGCCGGATCAGCCATGGTCTATTTCGCGTCCGGTGGCAGTTGGTTGTAGGAATCGACGCGTTCCTGGCCGGAAAGCTCGGCAATCGCATCAACGATCCGGTCCGTGGCCTGGCGGCGCTGCGGCAACGGGTGCTTGCGTCCCAACTGGTCGAAGTACAGCGGCTCGCCATAGTGGATATGGAATTTGGCAGGACGGAAACCCTTTGAACCAGCAGGCTGCAGCTTCTCCGTGCCGATCAAGCCCACCGGTACCACTGGTACACCGGTGGTCAGCGCCAGCCAGCCCACGCCGGTGCGTCCGCGGTACAACTTGCCATCGCGCGAGCGAGTGCCCTCGGGGTAGATGCCGATGCCCTTGCCGCCTTCGACGATTTCCACCAGGGAATCGAGGGCGGCAACCGAAGCTGCCTGTTCGCCACGCTGCACCGGAATGGATCCCACGGATTCGAAGAAGGTCTTCATCACCTTGCCCTTCAGTCCCGGGGTGGTGAAGTATTCCGCCTTGGCGAAGAACGCCACGTCGCGCGGGGTCAGCGCCTGAATGATCAAGGAGTCGAAGAATGACAGGTGGTTGGAGGCGACAATGAAGCCGCCTTCCTTGGGAACGTTCTCAAGCCCGGTCACTTCCGCACGGCATACACCGTGGATGACGCCCCGAATCGACGAACGGGTCATGGTGTAGATGCTCATCTACTTTGCACCTTCCTGCATGAGGTCATCGTCGAGGTTCAGCGTGTTTGCCAGCTGTGCTCCGAGCAGGAGCTCAGCAAGGTCCCGGGTTGTCGCCACAGTTGCGCCTGCCTGCTGCAGTTCATCGTCCTGGGCAAAGCCCCACGCGACGCCGACCGAAGCCACCGAATTCTCGCGGGCGGCATCCCAATCGTAGTAGCGGTCCCCCACAACTACGCTGCTCGCCGGGTCCAGCTGCCCGTGCTCCAAAGCCTCAGCGACAATGTGCGTCTTGCTCGAACCCATGCTCCCGTGCTCATCCGCGTTGCCGTGAATCGCATCGAGATGCTCATCCAGCCCCTTGCGTGCAATGAGCTGGCGCGCAATGTTGATGGGCTTGGCCGTGGTCACTGCGACGTAGATCCCGGCCGCGCGCAACGCGTCCAGGAGCGCCACAATGCCCGGGTAGATCACGGATTCTGCCATGCCCACCTCGGCATAGCGGGCGCGGTAGGCCGCGATGATGGAGTCGATGTTCTCGTCGGTGACGCCGTCAAGCGTACGCAGCCCGATTTGGAGGGGCGGGCCTACCAGCGCTTCAACTCGTGCTTCGCCCGGATCGGCCAAACCATGGGAGGTGACCGCGTGGCGGATACCCGAAGTTATGGCACCGGCAGGGTCCACGAGGGTCCCATCCAGATCGAAGAGCACACTTGTTACCGACATATTCACCTAGCCATCTTCCCATGAAGCGGACGCGGGTTAGCAATCCATAACTGAAATCGCATATGTCGAACATTCTCCGCCAGGCATTACAGGATCTCGGAGAGGAACTTCCCGGTGTGCGATTCGCTCACCTTGGCCACCTTTTCCGGGGTGCCAGCAGCCAGGATCGTGCCGCCGCCTGAGCCGCCTTCCGGGCCGAGGTCGATGACCCAGTCAGCCGACTTGATGACATCCAGGTTGTGCTCGATGGTCAACACGGTGTTGCCCTTGTCGACCAATCCCTGCAGCACCTTGAGCAGCTTGCGGATATCTTCGAAGTGCAGACCGGTGGTCGGCTCGTCCAGGACGTAGATGGAGCGGCCATTGGAACGCTTCTGCAGTTCCGCAGCCAGCTTCACGCGCTGGGCCTCGCCACCGGAGAGGGTGGTTGCCGGCTGACCCAGGCGCACGTAGCCCAAACCCACGTCCACCAGCGTGCGCAGGTGGCGGGCGATCGGGGTGAAGGCACTGAAGAACTCGGCGCCTTCGGCAATCGGCATATCCAGCACATCGGCAATGTTCTTGCCCTTGTACAGCACCTGCAGGGTTTCGCGGTTGTAGCGGGCGCCCTGGCAGACCTCGCAGGGCACGTAGACGTCCGGCAGGAAGTTCATCTCGATCTTCAGCGTGCCGTCACCCGAGCAGGATTCGCAGCGTCCGCCCTTGACGTTGAAGGAGAAACGGCCCGGCTGGTAGCCGCGCAGCTTCGCCTCATTGGTCTCCGCAAACAGCTTGCGGATGTGGTCGAACACGCCGGTGTAGGTCGCAGGGTTCGAACGCGGGGTCCGGCCGATGGGCGACTGGTCAACGTGGACCACCTTGTCCAGGTGCTCCAGGCCCTGCACGCGGGTGTGGCGGCCGGGCACCTGCTTGGCGCCGTTGAGCTTGTTGGCCAGCACCTTGTACAGGATGTCATTGACCAGGGTGGACTTGCCCGAGCCGGACACGCCGGTCACCGCGGTCAGCACGCCCAGCGGGAACTCCACCGACACGTTCTGCAGGTTGTTCTCGTTGGCACCGACCACCTTGAGCTTGCGCTCCTTGTCGATCTTGCGGCGCTTGGACGGGATGTCGATCTGCTTGCGGCCCGAAAGGTAGTCTCCGGTCAGCGACTTGGTGTTCTGCTTCAGGCCCTCCAGGGATCCGGAGTGCACCACTTCGCCGCCGTGCTCGCCGGCGCCCGGGCCGATGTCCACGATCCAGTCAGCTTCGGCAATGGTGTCTTCGTCGTGCTCCACCACGATCAGGGTGTTGCCCAGCGATCGCAGGTGCAGCAGGGTGTCGATCAGGCGGCGGTTATCGCGCTGGTGCAGGCCGATGGACGGCTCGTCCAGAACGTAGAGCACGCCGACCAGGCCCGAACCAATCTGCGTAGCCAGGCGAATGCGCTGCGCCTCGCCGCCGGACAGGGTGCCGGCAGCGCGTTCCAGGGTCAGGTACTCCAGCCCGACGTCCAGCAGGAACTTCATGCGCGCGTCGATTTCCTTGAGCACCTGCGCGGCGATCTGCGCCTCGCGTGCGGTGAGCACGATCGTGGAGAGGAATTCCGCGGCGCTGCGCAGGTCCATGGCGGCAATTTCAGCGATGGAACGCCCGCCCACCAAGACCGAGAGCGACGCCGGATTCAGGCGCGCGCCGCCGCAGGTAGGGCACGGGATCTGGCGCATGTACTGCTCGTAGCGGTCGCGGGCGTGATCCGATTCGGTTTCCTGGTGCTTGCGGTGCACGTAGGAAATGACGCCCTCGAAGCCGGTGGAGTACTTGCGCTCGCGGCCGAAGCGGTTCTTGTACTGCACGACCACCTTGTGGTCCTTGCCATTCAGGATCGCTTCGCGGGCGGCAGCCGGCAGCTCCTGCCACTGGGTGTCCATGGTGAAGCCCAGCTCATGGCCCAGGCCTTCGATCAAGCGGTTCCAGTATTCGGTGGTGGCCTTGCCTAGCGACCATGGGGCGATCGCGCCCTCGGCCAAGGTGACCTCGCCGTCCGGAACGATCAGGTGCTCATCGACTTCCAGCTTGGTGCCGATGCCGGAACAGGCCGAACAAGCACCGAACGGGTTGTTGAAGGAGAAAGTGCGCGGCTCGATCTCATCGATGGCCAGCGGATGCTCATTGGGGCAGGCCAGGTTCTCGGAGAACGCGCGCACGCGCTGGGGATCATCCTCGTCCAGGTCCACGAAGTCGGCCAGCACGCGTCCTTCGGCGATGCCCAGGGCCGTTTCGATGGAGTCAGTCAAGCGCTGGCGGGCATCTTCCTTGATGGCCAGGCGGTCGACGACCACCTCAATGGTGTGCTTGACCTGCTTGGCCAGCTTCGGCGGATCGTTCAGCTGGATGGTGGTGCCGTCAACGCGGGCACGGGCGAAGCCCTTGGAAGCGAGCTCCGCGAACAGGTCGACGAATTCACCCTTGCGCGAGCGCACTACCGGGGCGAGGATCTGGAAGCGGGTTTTCTCCGGTAGCTCCATCAGCTGGTCGACGATCTGCTGCGGAGTCTGCTTGGAGATCGGTTCGTGGCAGATCGGGCAATGCGGACGGCCCACGCGTGCCCACAACAGACGCATGTAGTCGTACACTTCGGTAATCGTGCCCACGGTGGAACGCGGGTTGCGGCTGGTCGACTTCTGGTCGATGGACACCGCTGGCGACAGTCCCTCGATGAAATCCACATCGGGCTTGTCCACCTGGCCGAGGAACATGCGGGCGTAGGCAGAGAGCGATTCGACGTAGCGGCGCTGGCCTTCGGCAAAGATGGTGTCGAAGGCCAAGGAGGACTTGCCCGAGCCGGACAGGCCGGTAAAGACAATCATTGCGTCACGCGGGAGATCAATGTCCACGTTTTTCAGGTTATGCTCGCGTGCACCCTTGACGACCAGGCGAGTCAGATCAGTTCTTTTACTCTGCGATGAAATAGCCACGAGGCCATACTAATCGAAAACTACTTCGAATACGTGTACGAATGGACGCAACTCACAGTTAATTCTCCAAAGCCCCGATCCGGCGCACGGCGAGCGCTATGCGTGCTCGTTCATTCGTCCGAAAAGGCGACCGGTGAACGGGCCACGCTGAGAACAAGGGCGGGACCTCGTCCTCCCATTCGAGGTTGCGGTTGCCCTTGGAACTCCGCGCTCACGGGATGGACTTGGCCGGCTTCCGCGTTCCCCGCTGGTGTGCTGCCTCAACGCCGGCTTATGCCGAACCTCCGGGAAGCCTGCTGTTCCGGACTGGAACCGATGGGCTTTATGGTCGAATACGCTGGCTGCCGGATCACCTAACCGGTCGAGATCCACCGACCTCTGCCAGCCTGCCGCACTTAACGTTGGAGTTCGCCCAACCGGCAGCCTCCATCTGCTAAATCCGCATTAGCAACATCATGACGTAGCGCCAGATCGTTCCGTTTCACGCCCCCTCACCGGTCAATACACCGGACGGGGCATACGGAACGTCCGGCTTTCCTGTGAATCCATGAAACTTCTGCAATTCAAGCCAGCACGTGGTGTGTTCCTGTACGCGACCAGCTTACGAGACAGGTCGGGAATTCCTACCTGCTTATCCTCGAACGGGATAGGTTGTGAGCATGAGTGCAGAAAAAATCAAGGCGACTCTCGTTGATCCTCGATACGTCAGTCAGGAAAATCCAGATCCCATGTATCGGGTAGATTTCTGGGACGAAGACCGTGCCTGCTCCGAGTACCGCATAGAAAACGCAGAGAGCATCGTCGATGTCCTCTCATGGGCAGAAGCAAACCGCCACGGCCGCTATGCCGTGATCTGGGTTGAATACATCTTTGAAGGCGGAATAGGCATTGCTCGGCTTCACGGGTGGGAACCAACCGAGGCGGGCTCGCCTTCTGCCAGTGACCCTTATTTCCGTCAGTAATCAGGCACGGACTGCCGAGTACGGAGAACAAAACGCGCTACATGCCATTAGGATGGCCGCTAAGCATTCCTCTGCTGGGAGCGCGCGTAACGTTATTTAGCGCTGCGATCCGAACGCCAATTGTTAATGACCCTCGCAGGTTTAGCCGGAATTGGGATTGTTTCCGAGTAAACGTACAAGAGATGCTTTTCGCGGAGCACCGAGCTGTTTCTCGGGCTTGGAACCTATTTCTGCGAACAGTCCGAAGGGCCGCCCATTCGCGTGCTCCTCCACCCAACGGAGTGCCTCTGATCTGTCCTGCACTTCAACCAGTACAAAAGCATCTAAGTTCCAGCCATACTCAGGAGGAGGTTGTTCCCAAAAATTGACTCGATAGCAGGGCGAATCATCCGAGTCGCGTGGTTCTGCGTGAACTGTTTCAATGGCTCGCATGGGACCAATGTACAAGCATGCACCAGGACGCTACTGGCAAATCCTGTCGCTCAAGTTACTTTCGACTATCAGTGTCGGAAACAGCGCACCAGCTGAGGTTCCCCTTACGGGCGCTCCGCTAGAGGACCTGTTTACGGCGAAACGTGAGTAAATCAGCACGGGGCTAAGCTAGAAGAACCTACGCTGTAAATCCGCTCGGCCGAAAGTATCATTGCAAACGACTGCCTGTCTTATGGGAACTGGGCTGCTCATCCTCTCGAACAAACCAGCGGCCACCACTCATCTAAGTCACGAGGAAACTAACATGCAAACTATCGAAGCTTCACAACGCTGGGCGAGGACATGGGCCAAGGCATGGCCGCTTAAGGACGCAGACGCAATTGTCGAACTGCAGGCTGAGGACGGTTACCACTGGGCCTCGATGTTTAGGCCATTGCACGGGCCTAGCGCCCTGCGCGCTTATCTGGAGGAATGCTTCGCGGAGGAAACCAAACCGGCAGAGACATGGTTCAGTGAACCACTTGTGGATGGAAGTTCAGCCTCCGTCGAGTACTGGGTCGTCATGTTTATCCAGGACAAACCAATGACGGTTTCGGGGTGCACAGTACTTTCATTCGACGATTCCGGCTTAGTAACAACAGCACGAGACTACTCACACGTCAAAGACGGGTACCACCTGCGACCAGGCTCTCCACTCAGCATCTGAGACCCCGTTCGACGACCTGCCATCGAGGGTGACCCGTTCGGCCCACCCTGCCCCGGTAGCCGTTCCCTATATGCATTAAAAGACGGGTGCTGACCGGATATTACCATTTCCCAGCCATTGGTGGACGACTCGTCAAATAGGGGAATGAAGATGCTACCGTCCGCATTGGGGTGCAACATCTGGTGCCGGCCGGCCAGGCCATGCGCCACCAGGACCAAGACACCGGACAGCATCCCCAACCCGACCAATTAGGAGCAATACTGTGAAAATCGGAGTCATCGGCGCCGGCGGCGTCGGCGCATACTTCGCCGCCGCACTGGCCAAAAGCGGATCCGAAGTACACCTGCTAGCCACCGAACGACACATCGCACCCATCACCGACCACGGGATCACCGTCACCACAGGGGACGGGAGTCCCGGCTTCACTACCCCACTGGCCAGTGTCAGCACCACGGCAGAATCCATCGGCCCGTGCGACGCGGTCATCCTGGCCTGCAAAGCCGGACAAGTCTCCGCAGCCATGAGCGGGGCACACGCCTTGATCGGGCCGAACACCGCTGTCCTGCCGCTGCAAAACGGCGTCACGGCCACCGAACGCATCACCGAAGCGGTCGGCCCGGGCCACGCACTAGGCGGGGTCGCCATGATCATCTCCTACCTCCAGCAACCCGGCACCGTCCATCACGTTGGCGGGCAACCGGCCATCACCCTGGGCGAACTCGACGGAACAACCACGCCCCGTACCACGCAACTAGCCAAGGCCCTGGACGCAGCAGGAGTCGCAACAAAAGTCTCGGCCGACATCATCACCGACATGTGGCGAAAATTCATGCTCATCACCTCCTACGGCGGGGTCGGCGCACTATGCCGCGAACCGGTTGGCCGTACCCGCACCAACCCGCAAACCCGCGCCCTGGTCGAAGACGCCATGCGAGAGGTTGCAACGCTCGCCGGCCATGCCGGGGCGAAGCTGGGCGAAACGGACGTGGCCCGGATGATGGCACAATTCGATGCCTTCGGCCCGGACAGCACCGCCTCCATGCAACGCGATTTGGCCGCAGGACGTTCCTCGGAACTCGAGGAGCAAAACGGCACCGTCGTCCGGCTGGCGCAGCATCACGGAGTCCCGGTCCCCATCCACCACACCATCTACCGTGCCATGATTCTGCTCGACGGAACCGCCTTACACCCCACAGCCTAACGGCCCTCGCCTACTGGGGGCGGCACTGTGGTTTCGCCAGCATTGCCCCGGTCAGGGTTCCCGTTGCGGATGTGAAAGCCCTGTCTTTGCCTTGGTGGAAAATAACCTGATGTCATTGGTTCATTTCCTGAGACCACGGGGCTTAGTATTGGGAACATGAACCTTAACTGCATGTCTTGGTGGTGGCTGTCCTAACAGCCGGTTCAATCATGTCCGCGGGCTGTACAACAGCCCGCGAAGACTTTCTCTCCGCTATCCGCAGTGTTGTGCAGCCTCCCACGCTCAGATAGAGGAATCACCATGAATTCATTTGCAACAACACGACTGCGCTCCACCGAATTAACTCAATCCATCGCCGATGCACCCCAGAACTACCGGGTCCTCACGGGGGAACGACCAACCGGACCACTACATTTAGGGCACTTCTTCGGCAGTATTGTGGAGCGTTTGAGACTCTAACGGTCCGGGGTCGAATCCTTCGTGATCCTGGCCGACTACCAGGTGATCACGGACCGCGATCTAATGCCCCGCGTGCGTGAGTTCGTGCACGGGGCCGTCTTGGACTACCTCGCTGCGGGCATGGACCCGGAGCAGACCACGATTTTCACCCACTCGTCGGTGCCAGCTCTTAACCAATTGATGCTGCCGTTTCTCAGCCTCGTCACCGAGGCTGAACTGCATCGCAACCCCACGGTGAAGGCGGAACTGGCAGCCTCGGGACGCGCCCTCAGTGGGCTGTTGCTCACCTACCCGGTGCATTAGGCAGCGGACATCCTTTTCTGCAAGGGGAACCTAGTCCCCGTGGGAAAGGACAACCTGCCGCATATCGAGATGACCCGGCTGATTGCCCGTCGTTTCAACGAACGTTACGACACGGTTTTCCCGGAACCTGAGGCGCTGATTACCTCAACCCCAGAGGTGTTGGGCCTTGACGGGCGCAAGATGTCCAAGAGCTACGGGAACGCCATTGCGTTGGGCATGTCACCGGATGAGACGGCCCAGGTCATCCGGCGCACCACCACCGATGCGGAACGCAGGATCACCTTCGACCCCCAGTCGCGCCCCGGGGTCTCTGCGCTCCTTTCCACTGCTGCACTGTGCCTGGGCGAGGCCCCAGAGGAGATTGCGGAAAGGATCGGGGATTCAGGAAGTGGTGCGCTGAAGCAGCTAACAACTGAGGCCGTCAACGACTTCCTTGCAGGCTACCGGGAGCGCCGGTCAGAATTAGCCAAGGACCCCGGATACATCAGCGAGATCCGTAAACGGGGCAACGAACGAGCCAACCTTGAGGCAAACCAAACCCTTGATGAAGTGCGTATAGCCATGGGCACAAACTACTAGCACCCATCAGGCACGCGTAGCTGTTTAGCTCGCCACTGCTGGGGTGGTTCATTTCTAGTTCGCGGCGCAGAAGTGAGCCACCCTGGCAACAGGGGTCGTGTCAGTGCGTGGCGGCGAACCATCCCGGTGAGGGTTCCCCTTGCGGGCGCACTGTCTCGTTGTAGAAGGCAACGAACACCCAATGCAGTCACACCGGTGAACGACCGGCTTGCGGGACGGCCAGAGATGCACGCGGGATGCCACCCCGTCGAGCGTGTGAGACCCAGCGACATCTCGGCTCCTAGCCTCGTAGGTTTTGTTGCCCTGCGCCATGGCAATGCGAGTCGTTATCCAGGCGTTCCTTGTTGCGAGTGGAACTTTTTATCCTCACACGTAGGCCAGCCTGAACGACTCCACAGGATCGAGCCAAAAGATTTTCCCTGGACCCAGGGAAGAAATAAGATGCTCGAACTCAGTCACCCACCATATGTCCCCACTGGAAAAATTGTCCGATAATTCAGACACTTCTCTTCCTTGAGGGTCTATCAAACGGAGCTCAAAGGAACCCGGTAACTGCGTCTTTTCGTCGGAATAGAAGTAAATGAGAACTCGCGTTTGCGCCCAAGTGTCGGATAGAGCAATCCCATAGAATTCTCGTCTCCCAGCTTCGAGACTTTGCGTTGTTGGGCCCCACCCTTGGTCTGGAATACCCGCGTCTCGAACTTGTTTGACTATTCGAAGATGCTTCCGGAGTGTCCTTGACTTATACATAACGGCCACTTTACGTGGGACAGTATTCCCGTAAATGGTTAGACATGTTTCCCGGATATGGAAGAGAAATCATCAAGGTCCCTTGAATCCGACACATAGTGAATGTCGAGCACACGTTGGTTGTACCGACATTTTGGTTGCACTTTCACGAGCACACGTGTCGTTACTAGCCACACGGGCATTTCAACTGAATACTAATCTGAACATAAAAGCCTAATATTCAGGTCAGCCGAAAGAAGGATCACCTTGCTAACCGCAGCCGTCATCACCTTGCTCCTGGCCTTGTTATTTCTCGGAATATTCGAATGGGAACGTCGAGACCGCAAACGAACCGGTTCACAGGAAAGCAAGTTCTTTAGAAACTGGGTTCTCTTCGCCTTCTGGGTTTGCTCCTTCTTCTTTGCCGTTTTTGCACTAGGAACCATACAACAATGGATCAAATAAAGCCGTGGCTTGCACTTCGTGGGTGGCAACGAAAACGTGGCACTATCAAGGACCCCTTAACAGCTCTCCACCTGTCCCGTTGAGCGTTCGGTGACTAGAACGCATGCTTGATTTGACCTGATTGTTCCTCTCCGCAGTGCTGAGCGTCCTCGATAGACACCGGTGAAAAGATCTGGAAGAGTCGCGGCATGGAAAACACCTGGCTGCTCGTTGTTCTAGTTCTCGTTAATCTCTTCGCGAGCATAAGCATCATTGGCGCGTTGAATCGGATCAGGAATGCGAGCGAAAAAGCCCTTGTGCTCCTTGAAGAACAACACGCGCGGCAAGGTGCAGGGAAAACATCCCAGTAACGATCCCTGTTACGGGAGCTCCTCTAACAGACCGGCAAACGGGACCGGCAATTCCCAAGCCAGACACCCCACTTACAGGACGCCTCCATACGCCGCATGCGCAACAGGTTGTCTGCTTCCCAGGAGATGCGCCCTTCAAGGACTGTCTGCGATTGCCTATCCGGAGATTGCGTCGGCCTCTGCAACGGCGGATAGGGCCGTATCGGCCACGCTCAACATCACGCTGCTGTCCCGACGATTAAAGAGGTGCGTAGTGATCGTCCAACCGTTGGCATTCCAAATGCAGGGAGGCGTCTCTTCGCCGTCCCACGGGTGCTCTGGTTTTCCGAAGAGTTCGGTGAGCTGGATCCGTAGTTCATGGAATCCGCTTTGAGCACCTGGATCACCGGATTCTTGAGTGCTGTAAAGGTGGAGGGTTAAGCCTAGAAACTGGCCGTTGTACGTGTCCCATGAACCGAGGGGTTGCCCACCGAGGTCGACATCCAGCTCGGTTATCTGGTGGGGCGATTCATCATTCACCAACTCGGACCGGTCCCCAGATGTGAATCCAAGGCGTGCAAAGAGATTTTCGCGTTCTTCGTCGCATCCTGGCCGAGGCTCGTCGACCAATTTTCTGACGAGTTCCACAACAGTGCCAGGAGCGGGAATCAGTTCCAATGAAGGGTCAGTCTGAGACATATTGTGAGCTTACCTCGCAGGTATCGAAACATCACCGTTAGAGGTTTCCCATGCGGACGTTCCGCTAGTGAACAGGCCGACGGTAGGGTTCCTTTGATAGGCAACCATGCCTTCTCAACCCGTCAAATATTGGACAAACTCCGGTCGATCAATGATTTATCGGTGGTAGATTCGAATCATGATCCATTCATAAGGTTTCCCCTCAACTAGTTCAGAAAACCAACGAATGGATTTGTCATGCCCTCTGATGTTCTACAAGCTGACCTTCAGCACTCACATTTCAATCCCACTGATTTTTCAAACGCAGGTATCTGCAATGCGGAATCATCATCCTTAACAGCGCTAGCTGATGCGTATTTTGCAGCATACCCACCTGGCATTGCGGCGGGAACTCTTGCAGAAGCGCAAGCAGAAATGGGAGGAACATTTGCCCACGAGTTTGGGCAGCTCGTCGAGAATGCTTGTTTTGTCGCGTTGCACCAAGATACGCCGATTGGGGCGATTTTTGTTGTCGAAGTATCGATCTGGGATGAAGACTTAGCCGGCCCGTTCATCATCGACCTTTTCGTTGATCCCCAGCACCAGGGGCATGGACTGGGCCGTATCTTGATTACCGCTGCCATGGCTGCATGTAAGAAGAATGGTGCTAACACTTTAAGTCTGCGGATTGGCGAGGGAACGTCTGGTTCTGCGCTGGCTCTATATAAACGGCTTGGGTTCCGCGAATTGCCCTAAGAGAATAGCGGCGGTGTCATGCCTTGCGAAAGCGAGGCCTGGCACCGTCAACGTGCCTCACCCATATTGATTTTCTCACTCTCCCCTAAGCGTTCCTCTTGCGGGCGCTCGTTTAAAGGACAGCCATATGGGACGGTGTGGATGTGCCCCGGATAGCTTTGTGGTCAATGTGCCTATGTGCTCACGAGGTGCAGAATTGGGAACGCTCGGCCCTCACCGTCGGTTTCGGACCGACCTATCTGCGTGAATCCCTTTGCGGCGTAGAAGTTTCGTCCCGATGGATTCTGTTCATTGACGTCGACTCGTACGGATTCACGGCCGGTGACGACCGAATTAAGCAGGGCGCTCCCAATCCCACGACCCTGTGCGAAAGCATCAACAAACAGCATCTCAACAATGTCGTTCTCGATCGCGATGAACCCCATCGGTTGCCCAACTTCTTCGGCTACGCGCAAATCGGACATCTGAGGCAAATATTTTGCTACGTCCGGTTCAATGGAGTCGATATCCGCTGGCGTCAAGAACTCGTGTGTAGCCTCGACTGAGCGGCGCCAAATCGCAAGTAGAGAAGGATAGTCGGTATCAACGGCTGTGCGGATAGAAACCATGGCCTCATTCTAGTACGCGACGGAATCCCGGATCAGTTCAAGTGCCAGCAACGCGTCGCCCGCAAGGTAATCCTGAGCATACTCGGATGGAAATGAGCACCTGGCACAGAGTTTCACGTTTGGACGGCACAGACCGGAGGACAATAGGCAGTACTGCTGACCACCCCGGATAATGTTCCCAGTCGCCAATGCGTTAACTGAACTGCTTGAGTTTCCACTCCGGTCCGTGATTGCTCGGTATGCAGATAAAAGCGCGTCGAAAGACGGAGCTTTTATGAGCTAATAGCGGTTTCGTGCTCAGGACAAAAGTCGCAACGTCATCGATCGTTTCTTCCGTAAATTCCATGACTTCGTCCAAGCCTGCGGGAATCGTTCGAAATCCTATATACCGCCCATCGTAGACGAGTTCCGGTGCTTCACCGCCCAGTACCAGTGTGAAGACACTAAGCCTGGGACCTTGAAGATCTATGTGAATATGGTGCTTACAAACGTAGACTTGAGAGCTAATTTCCTTCGGCAAATTTATTATGACCTTCCCAACCTGATCCTTCAGCTGGGCGAGGTAGTCCAGCACCTTTTGGTCATCTTTCATGAGCCAAAAACTAGCATCATTCGTTTGTGATCCGTTCATGCATCTAAGCCATCCACAATCAGTCCGCGCTCGTGCCCCGCAGCGAGTTCCCCTGGCCGTACCCACCTAGACCAGTTCGAAATATCAAACCGGACGACCACTGCCCGGCCAATACTGATGATCCGAAGCTCATGAATCCTACTTATCTTCTGGCCACTCTCGCCTTTCGAGTGCCGAAACATCCAGACTCCGTCGTAACAGCAATCGATGGAGGAAACGCATGCCAACGCAAAGAGTCCTGCCACTCGCGGATACGGCACCGATCAACAAGTTCTCCGTTGCAGCCCTGACCCTCGTGACCTTTGCCGTGTTGAGCCTGTGGTTCCTTGGCAATTCAGGTCTGGCCATCTTGGCAGTGGGCGCAGGCCACGTCGCGCTAAGCCAGATCGCCCTGCGCGGCGGACGCGGCCGCTGGCTGGCAATCGTTGCGCTCGTGGTTGGATACGCCATTGCCGCCTTGGCGCTCTTCTCGATGTTAACTGCCATCCCGGCAGTGATTCAGCAATACACCGCATAACGCCATCATTTCACGAGCCAGGTTTCCTGATCCTGTGCTGAGGCCTGCCCACCGGTGTCGCCTCATTTCCATGAAGTGGACTACCCCAACGTGTTCCACGGCATTGGGCATGCTTCGCATCGAGCAGATGATCCAGAACATTCTCGCCCACGCGCATGGCATTCCTTTCAATTCAGCATTCCTGGGTTCTAGAGCTCCCACTCGCTTGGGCGACTTAGGGGGTCTGGACCGAGAAGCGGAGCGCACATACTCACAATGCCGAGCGATGCCAGAAGGCGTCCGCGTAGGCGCGGACCGTGCAGGCAGGATCGGCCCGGCGCAGCGCGTTGGCCTAGTTTCCCAGGCTCCAGTCGGCAATCTCCGCAGCTATCGCCAACGGCCACTTTTTGCGGGCCAGCTCCAGCAGGTCCCCGCCGAACGGCCCACAGGTTTGGATTGCGGCGGGTTCGCGGATAGTCCCCGCTCGATGGTGGGTCCGTGCTAGTCAGGTATCGTCTGTTGGAGTTAGGTGCCCCCCAGGTTCCGAGTCCTGCTCCCTTGCCAGCTAATCGCCGTAGGGTTGGTGCCGGAATGAATGCCCCTATCCCGTCTCGCGTTCATCAGGCTCCACCTGCCGCTGGATCCCGGAATCAGTTCCAGAGCCGCCCGGAGCTACCTTGGCAAGGAGCTGAACGCCGCGCGAAGGTACTTTACCGCGGTTGATTCGTCGACCGACCAAAGTTGGGCGATGCGGGCCAGGTCGGCGGCCGCGTCGCTGACTTCCTGCTCAGCACGATTCTCCGCAGCTTGGACCACGGTTCCATGACGGCCGCGGGTGACAACGGCACCCTGCAGCTCAAGTTCCTTGTAGACCTTGGCGACGGTATTCACCGCAAGGTTGAGGGTACTGGAGAATGCGCGAACCGACGGCAACTTGGTGCCCGGAGCAAGTTTGCCCTCGGCGATCGCAGCGAGGATCTGCTCGCGGATCTGCTGATACGGTGCCACGCCCGAGTTCGGTTCGATCTTGATGAATTCCAGTTCGGTCATCCTGCGCTCCATCCTTTGGACTTCGATTGGTATTTACCCGAGCCTATCGCGTTAGCCGGGATCTGCACCGTAGTCTGGTTGCATGAACGAACTATTACTGAACGATGTGACCGTCCGTTGGGTATCTGTATCCGACATGGCAAACAACGTGTACCTGGTGACTAATCGGAAGACCGGCGAACAGCTGCTGGTGGATGCGGCGGATGACATGCCGGCCATCGAGCGGCTCATCCAGGCGGCCAGTGAAGACGCGAGCGATCCGCGCCTTATCGGCATCGCCACGACGCATCAGCACTGGGACCACGTGCGCGCGTTGGCCGAAGCCGTGGAGAAGTACCCGGTGCCAACCTACGCCGGTGCAGACGATGTCGCCGGCATCGCTGAAGAATGCGGGGTCAAGATCGAGCATGCGCTGAACCACGGCGACCAGCTGAAGCTGGGCGATGTGATCATCGAGGCGATCCACCTGCGAGGGCATACACCGGGTTCGCTCGGCTATGCGCTGGTTGATTCCTCCGGCCAGCCGGTAGTGCTCAGCGGCGACAGCTTGTTCCCCGGAGGCGTGGGCAACACATGGAAGGACCCACAGCGGTTCCTCTCTTTGCTCACCGACGTCACCGAACGCATCTTCGACCGCTTCCCGGACGAAACCAAGGTTCTGCCGGGGCACGGAGATTCGACGACACTGGGGACAGAACGCCCGAATTTGGAGCAGTGGCGCGAACGCGGGTGGTAGCCCTTTGACTGCATTGCCAGCGGCATCCGTGCCGCTGGCAGCAGCGTTTAATGGTGCGGGACCTCTTCCAGCTGATGCTTGCAGCCGGAACAGATCCGTATAATCACCACTTGTGAATTCACGGTCCTCCGCACCAATTTCCGTCTTCCCTTCGCGGACAGCCATCATCGTCGCGGTTCTCGCCGTGCTGGCGATGGCCTCCTATCCGTTGCGTGATGCCTTGTACCTGGGGATTTCAGGAACTGTTGCCCAGTCGGCGCTGCTCTCCGCAGCGGCTGTGTTCTTTTCCGAGATCTTGCTCTTGATGCTGATGGCCGGGGCCTGCACGCTCGCCGTCCTGTGCTGGTTCCGTAATCGAGTTGCGTTTTGGCGCCTGGTTTCAGGCGCGATTGGTGCGGTAGCGGCCTATGGCCTGAGCGAGCTGGCCAAGATCCTGGTCGCCGAGGAACGCCCCTGCCGCGCCCTGGATGCTCTCACCGCAGTGGCATGCCCGGAAGCAGGCGACTGGTCCTGGCCCTCCAACCATTCGGTCGTCGCCGCCGGCGTCGCCGCAGCCTGCACGCTGGCCCTTCCGAAGCTGGCCAAGTACGCGATACCGGCCGTCTTGCTCATTGCCCTGTCCCGCGTGGGCGTAGGCGCCCACTTCGTCCACGATGTCTTCTCCGGGGTGGCGTTGGGCATCCTGGTTGTCCTGGTCTGCGTCCGCGTGCTGCCCGGCATCGTGCAAAGGTGCCTGGCGGGAAGCAATCGCTGAGCCAGCTCACCCTCGAAGCGCTCTGACGATGCCGAGCCTGGAGCAAATCAGCCGAGCTTGTGCCCGATCATGAAAATCCTGCGGAACGGGAAGTTCGTCAGGACGGTACCGTCCTGCGAAGCAAATGACGGGTAGTGCGTGGAGACTTCGGCCCGGTAGTCGTTTTCGAACTCCCGATAGTCTTCGTCGCTGAGCGTGTGGCGAATGGGCAGCAGCGCCGTCCCGCGAACCCAGTTCAGGATCGGGTCCTCCCCCGCGAGCAGCTGATGGTAGGTGGTTTCCCAGACATTAGCCTGGAACCCCGCGTCCAGGAAGATCCGCTGGTATTCGCCGGGCTCGCCCACCACGTCGTCATGGCGCAGCACCCCTGCCAGCTGGCCGGACCACTTCGGGCTGTCGGCAACTGCGCGCATCACCGCATGCGACGGAGAGCCGAAATTGCCCGGGACCTGGATGGCCACGTTCGCTCCGGGCTTCAGGTGCTCCAGCCAACCGGCCAGCAACTCGCGGTGCCCCGGAAGCCATTGCAGCATCGCGTTGGAGAACAGCAGGTCCGTGTCGGAGTCAGGGGTCCACGCCGTGGCATCGGCCAGCGCGAAGCCCAGGTTTTCCTCGTGCTCGCTCTGCGTGGCCCTGGCGATCATCTCCGGTGAGGAATCAAGTCCGGTGACCTGCGATTGCGGCCAGCGCTGGGCCAGCAGCCGGGTCATATTTCCCGGCCCGCACCCCAGATCGATGACCTTCGACGCGTCAACCGAGACCAGCTGCCCCAGCAAATCCAGGTACGAGCGGCCCCGGTAATCGGAGAATTCGGTGTATTTCGTCGGATCCCATTTCATATTCCCGAGCCTAAACGAGAGGCGCACGCAACAACTAGCCCCCAGTCACAGTTCTCAACCGATAGGCTAGGAACATCATGTTGCTCACCGATTATCTGCCAGCAGACGCCAAGAACGTATCCGACGACGAAATCTACGAGGCTTTCGGCCAATGGGTCGCAACCCGTGGCATCAACCTCTACCCCGCACAGGACGAAGCGTCGATGGCGCTGGCCGGCGGCAACAACGTCATCCTGGCCACGCCCACCGGCTCGGGCAAGTCCATGGTTGCCATCGCAGCCCACTTCTACGCCATGGCCCGCGACCAGATCAGCTTCTACACCGCGCCGATCAAGGCGCTGGTCTCCGAGAAGTTCTTCGACCTGTGCAAGATCTTCGGCGCAGAGAACGTCGGCATGGTCACCGGCGATTCCTCGGTGAACGCCGACGCCCCGATCATCTGCTGCACCGCTGAGATCCTGGCGAACATCGCCCTGCGCGAAGGCTCCAAGGCGGACGTGGGCTGCGTGATCATGGACGAGTTCCACTTCTACGCCGATCCGCAGCGCGGCTGGGCCTGGCAGGTGCCGCTGATCGAACTGCCGCAGGCGCAGTTCCTGCTGATGAGCGCCACCCTGGGCGATGTCACCCGCTTCGAGCAGGAACTCGAAGAGCGCACCGGCACCCCGACGGTGACCGTCGCGCACACCGAGCGCCCAATCCCGCTGCACTTCTACTACTCCATGGAGCCGGTGCAGGAGGCCGTGGAGGAACTGATCAAGACCAAGCAGGTGCCGATCTACATCGTGCACTTCTCGCAGCTCGATGCCATCGACCGCGCCACCGGGCTGATGAGCGTGAATGTGGCCACGCGCGAGGAGAAGGAAAAGATCTCCGAGATGATCGGCGGATTCCGCTTTGCCGCCGGGTTCGGCAAGACGCTGAACCGCCTGGTGCGCCACGGCATCGGCATCCACCACGCCGGCATGCTGCCCAAGTACCGCCGCCTGGTCGAGCAGCTGGCACAGGCCGGCCTGCTCAAGGTCATCTGCGGCACCGACACCCTGGGGGTGGGAATCAACGTGCCGATCCGCACCGTGGTGATCACCGCGCTGTCCAAGTTCGACGGCACCCGTACGCGCATCGTGAACGCCCGCGAATTCCACCAGATTGCCGGGCGCGCGGGCCGCGCAGGTTTCGATACCGCAGGCACCGTGCTGGTGCAGGCTCCGGAGCATGCGATCGAGAACCACAAGGCCATGGAAAAGGCGCTGAAGAAGCACGGCGAGGGCTCGTCCAAGCTCAAGCAGATCCCGAAGAAGAAGCCGCCGCAGAACTTCGTGACCTGGGGCGAGAAGACCTTCGAGAAGATCGTCGAGGCCGCCCCCGAGACGCTGAAGTCCTCATTCCAGGTCTCGCACTCGATGCTGCTGAACCTGCTGGAGCGCGAGGACAATTCGTTCGAGGCCGCCCAGCGCCTGCTCAGCGAAAACCACGAGACCCCGGCGTCCCAGCGCAAGCTGAAGCTGCGCGCCCTGGGAATCCTGCGCGAACTGATCGCCACCGAGGTGGTCGTGCGCCGCAATGAGCCAGACGAATACGGCAACTACTATGAGCTGACCGTGCACCTGCAGCAGAACTTCGCGCTGAACCAGCCGCTCTCGCCCTTCGCGCTGGCCGCCCTGGACCTGCTGGATCCGGATTCGGCCAGCTATGCGCTGGATGTCGTTTCGGTGATCGAGGCGACCTTGGAAAAGCCGCGCCAGGTGCTCTCCGGCCAGGAGAAGAAGGCCCGCGGCGAGGCCATCGCCGCGATGAAGGCCGAAGGCATGGACTACAACGACCGCATGAACGCACTGGATGAAATCACCTATGCGATGCCGCTGGCCGAGAAGCTGGAGAGCGCCTTCGAGCAGTACCGCTCCGGCGCGCCGTGGCTCTCGGACTTCGAACTGGCGCCGAAGTCGATCGTGCGCGACATGTACGAACGCGCCATGGGCTTCTCCGATTTCGTCCAGTACTACCAGCTGGCCCGCTCCGAGGGCGTGCTGCTGCGCTACCTCACCGATGCCTACAAGGCCCTGCGACAGACCGTTCCCCAGGACGCGCTGCGCGAGGACCTCGAAGACCTGATCGAATGGCTCGGCGAGATGATCCGCCAGATCGACTCCTCGCTGCTGGACGAATGGGAAGAGCTCTCCCGCGGCGAGCTGAGCGAGGCAACCGAAACCGCACCGCCTCCGGCACCGGAAAAGCTGACCAGCAATGTGCGCGCCTTCCGCGTAATGGTCCGCAACGAGATGTTCCGCCGCGTGAAGCTGTTCGCCGATGAGCAGGACAAGGCCCTGGGCGAGCTCGACGGGCATAGCGGCTTCGACGCGGACACCTGGGCCGATGCCATGGACGGCTACTTCGACGAGCACGAGGACATCGACGACGGTCCCGCCGGACGCGGCTCGAAGCTGTTCATCATCAAGGACATGCCCCAGCGCACCTGGGAGGTGCGCCAGATCTTCGCCGACCCATCCGAGCACCACGACTGGGGCATCACCGCCACCATCTCGCTGGATGACTCGGACGAGGCCGGCGAACCTGTGGTCAAGGTGACTTCGGTGGGCCGCCTGGACTCCTGATGCCCGCCATCAGCTACGCCATCTTGCGGCGCGCCGACGAAGTCCTGCTTCAACTGAGGTCGGGAACCGGCTACATGGACGGGTTCTGGAGCACGGCGGCCGCCGGGCACGTTGAGCCCGGCGAGGCTGCCGTTGCCGCCGCCGTTCGCGAAGCCCGTGAGGAACTGGGCATCCGGATCGCGGCAGACCAGCTCCAGCCGCTGTGCACGGTGCACCGCTACCTGCAAGCGGGCAGCGGCGCCCAATCCCCTGTGGATTTCTTCTTCCTGGCGCGCCAGTGGGACGGTACTCCGCGCCTCATGGAACCGGAGAAAGCCTGCGAGCTTCGCTGGTTCCCGCTCGATGCCCTGCCGCAGAACCTCGTTGCGCAGGAACAGCTGGTACTTTCCCGGCTGGATTCCGGCTTGCCGCCAATTATCTGCATGGGATCCGGCACGGCGCTGGACCAGCCCCGGCATCTGGGCTAGTCGCGCACTCGATGCCCGAGGCATCTTCCCGGAGTCCGGTGGCAATGCCGCGGACAGTGCCGTAGGGTATGGCCATGAACGGGTACAAGCTTCGCCTGCTCGGGGCAGTCCTCCTGCTGCTGGTCCTGGTCGGGCTGCTCAGCGGCTGGTCCGAGCTCTTTGCTTCCGGCGCGTGGCTGGCGACCTTGGTCCAGCTCGGTTCGCTGGTCCTGGGCCTGGCCCTGGTCTACCGCGGGGAAAATGCCACGCCGGCCCGGTTCAGTTAGCCCCTGCAACAGCCAGCTAGGCTAGCCGCGCCTTGAGCCATCCAACGGTGGCTGCCGCCTGCTTCGCGTGATAGCTGCGCAGCGTGGGCAGCCCGGGAACCTCGGGCCTGCGCGCCGCGTCCACATAGTAGGCGGCCAGTCCAGCTAAGACCGCGCTGACCGCGTCCGCGCCCACCGATTCGAAGATCGGGTGGGAGGCGGCAATGGCATCCGCATCCAGCGCCGGGTCGAAGATCCGCGCTTCAACCAGCACCGTCAACGCGTCATACCATGCGGCGCCCCGCGAAGCCCACGGCCAATCCACCAGCAGCACTTCTCCGCCGTCGCCCAGCAGGATGTTGTCCGAGCGCAGATCCGAATGCACCAGCTGGTCTCCGGCCAGCGCCCCGATACCGTCCATGGCCAGCCCATGGAGTTCTTCCAGGTTCTGTGCCACCCAGGGATCAGCTGGAAGCCAGCCGTCCTGCATGATCCGCCCAAAACCGGCTACGTCCTCGCGCAGTTCCTCTTCCAGCGGCGGCAGCAGCTCGATCAAGGAAAAAGGGGCCTGATGAGCCAGCTGCGCCAGCGTGTCCAGTACCCGTTCGAGCTGTCCGACCGGCCAGGGAAGCTGCGGGCTGGCCCCTGGGCCTTCAGCGAAGACCAAGGCCTCCCAGCCTTGCCAGCTGATGCGCCCCAGGAACTGCGGAACCGGCAAGGCCGCCGGGAGCTTGGCCGCTATTGCCGCTTCGCGGGCGTGCAATGCCGTGGCCGGGGCACTGAGGCCCGGATGCACCGCCTTGGCGAAGACCCGCTGGCCATCGGCGGTGAGCAGCCGATCGGCGCTGCCCGGGGAAAACCCCGAGGCTTGGCTTAGCGCCCGGATCACCCGGGATCCAAGGTGCGATTCGATCCGAGCGCGCAGTTCGCCAGGAAGCTGATCCCAGGTGATGCGCCGGGTGAATTGAATCTGCATGGTTCGAATCATGCCAGATCACCGGCTGCCAGCCACAGCGCGTTGCACTGCGGCGAGCCGGCAGCGGGCCGGGGGCCCTCAGGCGACGATCAGCGCGATGCCCACATAGGTAGTGAGCAGCGTCGCGAGCAGCCATTCTGCGGTGGAGCCCGTCTCGGCCAGAATCGGCAATGCCACCCGCCCATTGGACTTCCAGCAGCCGCCAATCAGCGGCAGCCGGCGGAACCAGCGCGGCGAGCCGATCTTGATCGGCCACAGCAGGTTGCAGCCGCCGATGGTCAGCATGTCGCCCAGCACGTGCACGATCGCGCCCAGGGAGACTGCCATCAGGAACCAGAGGTTCTGCTCCGGCGCATTCATCCCGACGAAAGTCCCGGCGGCCAAGGCGATAATCCAGCACAGCAGCGGCGGCATGAATTTCATGGTCTTCACCGCGAAGGAAATCAGCAGGATCGCGAACAGCGCCGCGGCCGGGTAGACCGTGCCCAACGCCGCGGTCTGCACATCCCAGCCGTTGGCCAGCCAGGCCAGGAAGATGAAGAAGGCGATGCCGATCAGCGAATGGGTGCCGTTGCGGTGCCCGCCCGAAACCGAACCGACAATCCGCGTGAAAATGCTGGAGAACGGGGGCAGCGAGCGCGCGATCGTGGCCCCATGGTGATCCGCGTCGGGCAGCAGGGCCGCGCCAGCGCAGACGATCGCGCCGGCCAGGGTTTCCCAGCGGTCCATCTGGAAAGTTCCCAGCCCCAGGTTCACCGAACCCACGGTGACGTCAGTTGTAATTGCCAACCATGCGGCTGCGCCGCTCACCGCGTGGTGTCCACCCATCATGCATTCAACCTTAGGTCTGGTCACCGACGTTTTAGCGGTGCGACGGAGGTAAGCTGGAACACATGAGTATTGTGCGTGAAGCTGTTCCGGGCGACTGCCCGCAGATCTTGGCGATGATCCAGGAATTGGCCGACTATGAAAGGGAACCTGATGCGGTGCTCAACACCGCAGCAGACCTCCAATCCCATCTGTTCGGCCCCAATCCCCAGGTCTTCGCCCATGTTGCCGAGGATGAAACCGGGACGCTCAGGGGCATGGCCCTGTGGTATCTGACCTACTCCACTTGGGAAGGCCGGCACGGCATCCATCTGGAGGATCTGTATGTGCGCGAATCCCAGCGCGGTTCAGGCACCGGCACCGCGTTGCTGCGCACGCTGGCGCAGATCTGCGTCGAACGCGGCTACAAGCGCCTGGAATGGTCAGTGCTGGATTGGAACGAGCCGGCCATCAGGTTCTACGACGCCATCGGTTCCAGCTCCATGGACGGCTGGAGCACCCGGCGCCTGGACGGCGAAGCACTGCAACAACTTGGCATGCAAGGAGCGAGCTAATGCGCCACTACCGCGGTATGGATGTCACCGACCATCGCATCGAGGTTCCACTGGATCACGCCGATCCGCAGGGCGAAAAGATCTCGGTCTTCGCCCGCGAGATCAGCACCGGCACGGCCAAGCCCTGGCTGCTGTTCCTGCAGGGCGGTCCAGGGGGCAAATCCCCGCGCCCCGGTTCCTTGTCGGGGTGGTTGGCCGAAGCCACCAAGCACTTCCGCGTGCTGCTGCTGGACCAGCGCGGCACCGGACTGTCCACCCCGGCTAACCGCAAGTCCCTGCCGCTGCGCGGGGACTCGGCCGCCCAGGCCCGCTACCTCTCGCATTTCCGCGCCGACTCGATTGTGCGCGACGCCGAAGCCCTGCGCGAGCACCTGGGCATCGAGCAGTGGAGCACCCTGGGGCAGAGCTACGGCGGGTTCTGCACCCTGACCTATCTCTCGCTCTTCCCGCAGTCGCTCACCCGCTGCCTGGTCACCGGCGGGCTGGCCTCGCTGGATGCCGATGCGAAGACCGTCTACCGCGCCACCTACCAGCGGATGGCAGAACGCAACCGCGAGTACTTCTCCTGGTACCCCGAGGACTTCCAGACCCTGCACAGGATCTACGAGCATGTGCGCACCAATGACGATGAGCTGCTGCCCAACGGCCAGCGCGTCACCGTGCCGCTGGTGCAGATGCTGGGCATGTACCTGGGCGGAAACACCCGGGTGCACCTGCTGCATCACATCTTCGAGGAGGCCTTCAGCTTCACCCCGGGCGGCGACCGCCTCTCGGATAGCTTCCTCGAAGCGCTCTTGGCCCAGAGCTCTTTCGCCTCGAACCCGCTCTATGCGCTGATGCATGAAACCATCTATGCCCAAGGCGAGCCGACCAATTTCGCGGCCGAACAAGTCCTGCCGGAATTCGCCGACTTCACCCGCCACGCGGCGACCCCGCTGCTGACCGGCGAGATGATCTACAGCTGGCACTTCGCCGAAGATCCTGCCCTGCGCCCCCTGGAGGACGTGGCCCGCATCCTGGCCGAGCACGAAGGCTTCGGCCCGCTCTACGATCTGGACGTCCTGGCCAAGAACACCGTGCCTGTGGCCGCCGCGGTCTACCATGACGACGTCTATGTGGACCGCGAGCTCTCGCTGCGCACCGCCTCGCAGGTGGCCGGGTTGCAGACCTGGGTGACCGATCAATTCCACCATGACGGCATCGGCGACGATGGCCCGGCGATCTTCCGCCGGCTGCTGGCCATGGCCAACGGCGAAGACCCGGACGCCGCGGCCCAGGACAGCTAGCCCGCGCACCGGCTAGGTTAACGCGCAGGGCGCTTGAATCCCCCGGGGATTCAAGCGCCCTGCGCGTTAAGCCTTCTGCTGCTAATGGTCCAGCTTCGCGGCAACCTGGTCATTCAACCGCTGCAGCAGCGGCACAGCCTGCGCCAGAATCCGCCGTTCCTCGGCGCTGAAGGAATCGATGCCGCCGGCCAGCGAGGAAATCGCGCGTTGCCGGTAGGCTTCGATGGCCTCCTTGCCGTCGCCGGTCAGGCTCACCAGGCTGGCGCGCCCGTCCCCAGGGTCCGGTTGGCGCTGGACCAACTGGTCGTTTTCCATGCGGATGACCAGACCGGTCATGGTCGGCTGGGCCACGCGCTGCTCGATCGCCAAGTCGCCCACGCGCTGGGGGCCCAACCGGTCCAGGGTGGAAAGCACCCGCCAAGCGGTCACCGATCGGCCTTGCCCGGCCGCGCGTCCAAGCAGCCGGGACATGGTGCCCGACGCTAGTGCTACGCCGGTGGCAATGCCACTGGCTTCTGTCGATAGGTCGCTCATGGAAAATACCTTAGCAGAACAGCATAGGCACACTATGCGGGTGCGGAAAACCCGCCGGGGCCAGTTGGAAGCAACTGGTCCCGGCGGGTAATTGTGCGGATTACTTGGCCGCGTCCTGCTCTGCAGCTTCCGCTGCGCCGGCGAGCTCCGCGGCTTCAGCCGAAGCAGCGGCGCGCTTGCCCCATGGGCTCCACAGCGACAGCACGGTTGCGATAACGATCGCGCCCAGGATGACCAGCAGCGAAACACCCACGGAAATGTCCAGCCACGCGTAATGCAGCGGCTCGCCGCCGTTGATGAACGGCAGGCTGTTCTCGTGCAGGGCGTGGAAGACCAGCTTCACGCCGATGAAAGCGAGGATGAAGCTCAGTGCGTGCTTCAGGAAGACCAGGCGGTTCATCAGGCCACCGAGCAGGAAGTACAGCTGGCGCAAGCCCATCAGCGCGAAGATGTTCGCGGTGAACACAATGAACGCGGACTTGGTCAGGCCGAAGATCGCCGGGATCGAGTCGAAGGCGAACAGCAGGTCGGTCATGCCGATGGTCACGAAGACCAGCACCATCGGGGTGAACAGCTTCTTGCCGTCGACCACGGTGCGCAGCTTGGCGCCATCGAAGTCCTTGGAAATCGGCAGCTTGGAGGTCAGCTTCTTGACCAGGCCGCTTTCCTCGTCCTCATCCTCGTCCTTGAGCTGGTTCCATGCGGTCCAGAGCAGGAAGGCACCGAAGATGTAGAAGACCCACGACCACTGCTCGATGATCGCGGCGCCGAGCACAATGAAGATTGCGCGCAGGACCAACGCGATGATGATGCCGAACATCAGCACTTCCTGCTGGTACTTACGCGGTACCGAGAAGCGCGCCATGATGATGATGAAGACGAACAGGTTGTCCACCGACAACGCGTATTCGGTGACCCAGCCGGCGTAGAATTCCTGGCCAAGCTGGGGTCCAGCCTGCGTCCAGATCACGGCACCGAAGATCAATGCCAAGGAGATGTAGATGCCGACAAAAATGCCTGCTTCCTTCATGGAAGGAATGTGCGGACGCTTGGTGACGTACAGCAGGTCTGCGATGAGCACCGCGCACAGAACAATCAGCGCGATGATCTCGAATTGAATAGTTAACCCATTAGTGCCCACGGACGAGCGACCTTTCGTTGGAGGGTATGGAAAATCGCCGCAAGTCTCTCCGCCGCCACACCAGAATTCGAAACACTTCGATAGCTGGCTCAGTGATCGGCTGCTGTGCCCGGCGAAACATCATTGGTTCGCGTGTTGACGTCCACAGCATTGGGATACTCCCCTACGTCCAGTGATCAAGTGTAGCGCACAGGAACTGCACAGGCTTGGCGCATGTCCCAATTACTGCGCCGGACAGCAGCAGGGCTACGCGTGCCCGGCAGCCTTCATCTGGCGCAATTCCTTCTTCAACTCGGAAACTTCATCGCGGATCCGGGCGGCCAGTTCGAACTGCAACTCAGCGGCCGCGGCGTGCATCTGCTCGGTCATTTCCCCGATCTGGGCCAGCAGGTCCTCGGCCGGGGCGGCGGCCAGCCCATCCTTGCGCACCGCGGACGAGGCCTTGGTGCGCTTGGCATTCTTCGCCAACCGGTTGTTGTTCAGCAGTTCCTGGGTGTCGGCATCCTCACGCGCCAGCTGGTCGGTGATGTCAGCGATCTTCTTGCGCAGCGGCGTGGGGTCGATCCCGTGCTCCTTGTTGTGCGCTTCCTGGATTGCCCGTCGGCGATTGGTCTCCTCGATCGCCTGGTCCATCGCATCGGTGATCTTGTCGGCATACATGATCACCTGGCCCGAGACGTTACGCGCGGCACGGCCGATGGTCTGGATCAGGCTGGTGGCCGAACGCAGGAAGCCCTGCTTGTCGGCATCCAGGATCGCGACCAGCGAAACCTCGGGCAAATCCAGGCCCTCGCGCAGCAGGTTAATGCCCACCAGCACGTCGAAGGAACCCATGCGCAGCTCGCGCAGCAGCTCCACGCGGCGGATCGTGTCCACATCGGAGTGCAGGTACTGCACCCGCACCTGGTGCTCGGTGAGGTAGTCTGTCAGGTCCTCGGCCATGCGCTTGGTCAGCGTGGTGACCAGCACGCGCTCATCGCGATCCACACGGGTACGGATCTCATCGAGCAGGTCATCGATCTGGCCCTTGGTGGGCTTGACGATGATCTCGGGGTCGATCAGCCCGGTGGGGCGGATGATCTGCTCCACGAACCCGTCGGACTTGCCCAGCTCGTACTTGCCCGGGGTGGCCGAAAGGTACACGGTCTGCCCGATGCGCTCAAGGAACTCATCCCATTTCAGCGGGCGGTTGTCCATGGCACTTGGCAGGCGGAAGCCGTGTTCCACCAGCGTGCGCTTGCGGGACATGTCGCCCTCGTACATGGCGCCGATCTGCGGCACGGTGACATGCGACTCGTCGATCACCAGCAGGAAGTCATCGGGGAAATAGTCGATCAGGCAGTGCGGGGCGCTGCCGGCATCGCGGCCGTCGATATGGCGCGAGTAGTTCTCGATGCCGTTGCAGAAACCCATCTGCTCCATCATTTCCAGGTCGTAGGTGGTGCGCATGCGCAGCCGCTGGGCCTCGACGAGCTTGTTCTGCGATTCCAGCTCCTTCAGGCGCACCGCCAGCTCGTCCTCGATCCGCTTGATCGCCTTGTGCATCCGCTCGGCACCGGCCACATAGTGGCTGGCCGGGAAGATGTACATCTCGGTCTCCTCGCGGATCACCTCGCCGGTGACCGGGTGCAGGGTGTGGATCGCTTCCACCTCGTCGCCGAAGAACTCGATGCGCACGGCCTGCTCTTCGTACATCGGGATGATCTCCACCGTGTCCCCGCGCACGCGGAAGGTGCCGCGGTGGAAGTCCATGTCGTTGCGGGTGTACTGCATGGCCACGAACTGGCGCAGCATCGCGTCGCGGTTCAGTTCCTCGCCGGTGCGCACGGTGACCATCCCGGCCACGTATTCCTCGGGAGTGCCCAGGCCGTAGATGCACGAGACGGTGGCGACCACAATGGTGTCGCGGCGGGTGAGCAGGGAGTTGGTGGCCGAGTGGCGCAGGCGCTCGACTTCCTCGTTGATCGAGGAGTCCTTCTCGATGAAGGTATCGGTCTGCGGGACGTAGGCCTCGGGCTGGTAGTAGTCGTAGTAGGAGACGAAGTACTCCACCGCGTTATTGGGCATCAGCTCGCGGAACTCGTTGGCCAGCTGGGCGGCCAGGGTCTTGTTCTGCACCAGCACCAGGGTGGGGCGCTGCACCTGCTCCACCAGCCAGGCGGTGGTCGCGGACTTGCCGGTACCGGTGGCACCGAGCAGCACGATGTCCTTCTCGCCGGCGTTGATCCGCTCGGTCAGCTGCTTGATGGCCTGCGGCTGGTCGCCGGCAGGCTGGTACTCGCTGATGACTTCGAAGGGGGCGACCACGCGCTTGATCGGCTGTGCAAGACTCATGCTTCCAGCATATCCACTTGCCCCGACCGTTGGGGCTGCGCCCTAGCCAGCTTTCAGCTTAAACCCGGGGTGCTATTTGCGCATCCCGTAGCGGATCGCATTGCGCTTGACGGTGCGCTGGATGCTGCTGCCGAAGAATCCCACGGTCATGATGGTGGCGGCAATCAGCCCCAGCAAGGCCAGGCAGCCGGAAATGTAGACCACCGGCGAATACGGCCCGGATTCGCTGGCAACGAATTCGGCGCGGCCGCCAAAACCGAGCCACAGCACCAAGGCGACGGCGAAAGCGATCAGGGTGCTCCACTTGCAGATCTTGTACATTCCTACTCCTGTGCTGGCGCCAATTGGCGGTAGAGGGCAGAAACCTGCCCCTCCAGTTCTTCCAAGGTACCGGAATTATCCAGCAGGTAGTCGGCTACGGCCGCCCGCTGGTCATCCGTGGCCTGCGCGGCCATCCGGGCCTCGGCGTCTTCCCGGGTCCAGCCGCGATCCTGGACCATGCGGCGAATGCGTTCGGCGTGCGGGGCGGCCACGACGACCACCGCGTCGAAGCTGTCCAGCTGGCCGGTCTCGACCAGCAGCGGGATGTCCTCGACCACCAGCGAGCCGGCTGGCGCTCCTTGGCGCAACTTCGCCGCTTGCTCCCGCACCAGCGGGTGCACGATCGCGTTGAGCTTGGCCCGCGCCGCCTCGTCGGCGAAGACTATCGCGCCTAATGCGGGACGGTTCAGCGACCCGTCGGCCAGCAAAACGGCTTCGCCAAACGTGTCCTTGATCGCAGCCAGCCCGGGCGTGCCGGGTTCGACCACCTGGCGCGCCAACGCGTCGGCATCGATGACTACGGCTCCCAGGGCGGCCAATTTGGCCGCGACCGCAGATTTTCCGGAGGCCACTCCCCCGGTCAGTCCCACATGCATCATGTTCCCACCCTATAAACTAAGAGGGATGAACACCAACGACTCGGCCGCGACACGGTACACGACCTTGACCAGCGATTGCGTGCACGAGCTGGAAATCAAGCGTTCGCGATTCATCACCTACCTCTACCGGGTCGAAACCGAGGCCGCCGCCCGCGCGCAGATCGCGGCCCTGCGCAAGACCCACTTCGATGCCCGCCACCACTGCAGCGCGTTCATCCTGGGCCCCGATCGCATGGCCCAGCGCTCCAACGACGACGGCGAGCCCTCGGGCACCGCCGGCATCCCGATGCTCGATGCCCTGGCCAAGCGCGAAATCGCCGACGGCAGCGTGCTCTCGGACGTGCTGGCCGTGGTGGTCCGCTACTTCGGCGGGATCAAGCTTGGCGCCGGCGGACTGGTCCGCGCATATTCCGAGGCGGTATCTTCCGGGCTGGACAATGCGCAGCTGCACCTGCGCCAGCGCATGCGGATCTTCACCTTCGCCGCCGCCCACGCCGACGCGGCCCGCTACGAGAACGAGCTGCGCGCCGCCGGCTACCAGGTCGAACCGACCCTCTGGCAGGCCGATGCCGCAATCGTGCAGATCGGCATCCCGGACACGCCCGAAGCCGCCGCGCAGCTGCGCACCGGCATCGCCTCACTCACCTCCGGCGCCGGGGAACTGGCCGCCGCCAACACGCAATGGGTTGATCTGATTTGAACTCCGCCGCCAATCCCGAAGGCACGCCCGCTGCCGCCAGCAGCCTCCAGGCCCTGCTGCCCGCCCTGCGCCGCTGGCCCGATGTCGAAGCCGCCAACCTCTACGCCGCCGACGCCTGCGACCGGCTCATCCTGGACACCTGCGCCGCCGCGGCCGGACCCTCGGACCGCTGGCCGGATGCCATCGCGGTCATCGGCGACCACTACGGCGCGCTGGCCCTGGGCGCACTGGCACTAGGCAGCACGAGCGTGCGCGTGCACACCGATTCGCTCACCGCGCGCCGGGCCATCGAGGCCAACCTCGCCCGGCTCATGCCCGAGCGGGCCGGACACCTCGAATTCTGCACCCTGGAACAGGTTGCCCAGGGCGCCAGTTCGATCCTGCTGGCCCTGCCTCGCGGACTGGACGTGCTGGGCGAACAGGCCGCCGCGGCAGCAGCCGTCGCCGATCCCGGCGCGAAGCTTTTCGCCGGGGGCCGCATCAAGCACATGAGCCGTTCCATGAACGAGGTGCTCGCGGAGCATTTCACCCGCGTCGACGTCTCGCTGGCCCGGCAGAAATCCCGGGTGCTCACCGCCAGCACCCCGCGCGCCGAACAGCCCGCCAGCAGCTTCCCGGCCACTGCCACCCACCAGGTGCGCGGCACCAGCTTCACGCTGCATGCCGGTGCCGGGACCTTCGGTGCCGCCCGGCTGGATCCGGGCACCCGGCTGCTGCTGGAAAACCTTCCGGACCTCTCCGGGCACGCCACGCTGGTCGATCTGGCCTGCGGCAACGGCGCGATCGGCATCTGCGCAGCACTGGAAAACCCGCAGCTGCGCGTGGACGCCTCGGACCATTCGGCCTCCGCGGTCGCCTCCACCCTGGCCGCCGCTCAACGCAACAACCTGGACGGTCGCCTCACTGCCGTGCAGGATGACGCCCTGGGCCGCCTGCCCGACGCCAGCGCCACCCTGGTCACGCTGAACCCGCCCTTCCACATCGGCAACACCGTCACCGCCGACATCGCGTTCAAGCTGATCGACGACGCCGCCCGCGTGCTCGCTCCCGGAGGCACCCTGCTGTGCGTGTTCAACTCGCACCTGCGCTACCGCAGCGAATTGGCCCGCCGCGTTGGCCCCACCGAACAGCTGGCCCGCGACAGGACCTTCACCGTGACTGCATCAACCCGCGCGCACTAGGCTTTTCCACAGGCCGTATTGCCGGCCGGCACGCCGCGCACCGCCTGGCGCATGCTGGGGCCATGAACAGAACTGTCAGCCAGGCGCTAGCCGGGCTTGCCCAAGCGATCAAGGACGCGCCGGCCCTCGCGGTGGACGACGCCCTGGCCGTCGCCGCGTTCATCCCCGTCCTGCACCAGACCCTGCTCTGCGCCGATCCAGCCACCGGCCCCGAGTCCCACTACCTGCACGATCCGCGCTACGCCTTGGCCCTGTCCACCGCGGCTGAAGCTTCGGCCCACCAGGCCCTTCGCACCCAGATCTACGCAGCCCACCTGGTCGATGACACCGCGGCGCACACCCTGGCCCAGGTTGAACTCGCCGCAGCCCGCCAGGGCACCACCGATTTCTCCGTCCCTGCCCAGCGCACCGGAAAGCGGCCCAGCTTCACCGGCCCTGCGGCACTGCTGGCATCCTGGCTGCGCACCGACCATTTCGAGGCCAAGCGCCGCATCCAATCCGCCAGCCACGTCTTCGCGCAATACGACTACCAACATCAGCGGCACCAGGCACAGTTCCCTTTGCTGGCGCGGCGCTTCGCCGATCTGCGCCAGCCGCCAGCCGAAGTGCTCAGCGCGGCCCGGCGCCTGGGCGCTCTGGAACCCCAACGCGACGAATACGCCGCACCGGCCACCGCCTCGGCGCTCACCGAAGATGGCGAGCTGCTTGAATCCATCGTCAACCAGCAATTGGACGAGCCCGACCCCGGCACCCGCAGGCAATTGGTCAACAGCTTCCTGAAATCCCAGAAGGAACGCTTGGGCAAGAAGCGGCCCGAAGCCCAGGAAGGCCTGTACCGGCGGGGCGAACGCGGCGGCCTGGTCCACTACGACCTCGCCCTGCGCCCTACGCGCGCAGAACTCTTCGAATCGGGCATTTCGCAAAGCGACAATCCCCGCTCCGGTTCCGGCCAAGCCGCACGGGAGGCTTTTGCCCAGTCTCCGGGACAACGTACAGAGCAGGATGCTGCCCCTGGCACTTCCTACCAGGCCGACGCCGGAGGCCATCCGGACTTCTTGACCGATGAGGAAGCTGCCGCCAGCGAAGATCCTGTTTCCCCACCGCTTTCTCCCGCGGCACGCCGCCTCAACGGCCTGATGAATCTGCTGGAGATCAACACGAAGCGGCTCCAGGAGCTGCTGGATGCCGCGCGCAATGGCGGGACCCCCAAGGGCGCCGATGGGAATGATGCAGGCACCGTGGATGTCCCCACCATCACCCCGCAGGTCGTGGTCATGCTGACCTTGGACGAGTTGGAAGGCCGCGCGAGAACCCATGGCATCACCCAGCACGGTTTCAAGCTCGATGCAACTGACCTGCGCCAGACCCTGTCCAGGGCACGCATCATCCCGATGGTGCTCGGCGGCAGGGGCGAGCTGCTTGATATCGGGCGCAGCCAGCGCAAGCATCCGAACTACATGCGTCTGGGTGTTGCGGTGCGCGATCGCGGCTGCATAGTTCCCGGGTGCACCATGGATCCCGAACGCTGCAACATCCACCACATCTGGTTCTGGTCCGAGGGCGGTGTCACTGCGGTCTACTGGAGCGCGATGCTCTGCGACACGCATCATCATGACGTTCATGCCGGGTTGATCAAGGTCATTGCCGACGATGGCGTACCCAAGGTCATCCTGCCCAGCTTCGTCGATCCCACCCAGACCCCGGTGCGCAACAGCTACCACATGGCCAAGGCCGCCTAGTTCGCGGCAATGCGCCGGCGCCATCCGGCTAGATCAAGAAAGGGCGTCCACCGTGCACGCGGACGGCTTGGGCGTTGATCCCCAATGGACGAAGGTCGATCCGGTCGATCTCGCCCCGCTCATTATTCTCGAAAGTATCAGCCGTAACCGAATCACCGGCAGGGGTCAGAACCGCCAGGCGGCGCTTGGTTCTGGCCAGAGGCTCGCGTGCCGATGCCGGGACGTAGTAGGCGCTGGCCTGCTTCCCTCCACCGTAGAGCCATGAAACGCGCACCGCGACCGGGCGTGAGCCCCAGCCGCTGAGCCCTGCAATGACCAAGCGCTGGCCGGTTGCCTCTAGCAGTTTCCCATTCAGGTTCTCCCCATAGACCCAGGGCTGGGAGGCGATGCCCAGGAACTCTTCGGCCGAGCGCTGGTTGACCGCATGCACCCCGTGCACCGGGCACACCTCTGAGCAGAAAATGAATCGCGGATCCTCAAATTTCTGCTTGGATCCGTTCTTGTCGTCGTTGCGGCACAGGCAGGCCCCGGTTTCTTCCGTTTCGATGAGGATCGCGTTGCCATAGGCCCGCAATGACGTTGGACCAATTCGGTGGTCCGCTGGAACTTCGAGTGCGAAAAGTCCCATCGATTTCAAGCGCATCCAGCGCAGCATGCTCAGCAGCAGGCTGATGCCCAGCAGGACGGCCGCGGCGTACACGTCAAGACGGTAACCTTCATCCAAGTCATGCAGCGAATAAACTTCCGTGCTGACCAGTTCCCAGCCCAGCCGGAGCAGCGGGTAGATCAGTGCTCCTACCGCAAGCTTCCATACCATGGGCGACATTTGCTTGGTGATTCCAAAATCGCTCTCTTGCCCCGGCGCCAAGGCGATGCCTCCTGAGGCTTCACGCTTCCAGGTTCTCAGCAGGCGTCGGAACCGTGCGTCCATGAGACCTACGGACAGTGCGAGCAGCAGGAAATAGCCCAGCGCCAGCATCAGGATCCTTTGCAGGTCCCCGGCAGGAGCCAGCAGGAAATAGATTCCGGCGGCTACGCCCAAGCCCATCCAGGGTGATTGCCGTCCGCCGCCAAAGATCATGGCCAGGACGGTAGCGACCATGGAGAAGGAGAGGATGTCCATGAAGCCCTTGTCCAGGTACGGGGAATGCAGAAGATCCGAACGGACGAAGACCACCAGTGCAACCAGCGGAAGCCAGGTCGCTACGGCAACCCAGAAATTGGGAATAGTGCGCGGTACAGTTTCCCACTCCTCGCGGCTGACCTGGCGCACCGGGATCTGCTGTCCGGCAGTTGCGCCTGCCGCATAGTCTGCCGGCGAATTTCCTGTCGTTGCCATGTGCTACTACCTGCCGTTAGTGAGTCCACCTGATCGGTGCACTTTTAGTCTAACCTCAGCAAGTATTAAGAGCAGTGCTCCTTCGGAGCTATTCCTGCCCGGCGGATGTCAGCAGAAATAATGACGTGCCAGCCATGCCGGCAAGCAAAAAACCAGTTAAACAACGAAGGTCCAACCCTTGCAGGGTTGGACCTTCGTGAATCAGCTAAAGCTAATCACGATCTCTGCACGAGGCAGAAGCCGGAATTAGTTGCCGGTCAGCTTCTCGCGCAGTGCAGCCAGTGCTTCGTCCGAAGCCAGGGTGCCTGCATCGGTGGCTGGTGCCTCCGAGGAGTACGAAGCTGGAGCTGGCTCGGAACCACCGGCAGCAGCAGGCTCTGCTTCTGCGTCGGCAGCGATAGCGGCAACAACCTGCTTCTTGTGTGCTTCCCAACGCTCCTGGGCAGCAGCGTACTGTGCTTCCCATGCAGCGCGCTGGGTGTCGAAGCCCTCGAGCCATTCGTTCGACTCTGGGTCGAAGCCCTCTGGGTACTTGTAGTTGCCGGCCTCGTCGTACTCTGCAGCCATGCCGTAGAGTGCTGGGTCGAACTCGGTGCCCTCTGGGTCAACACCTTCGTTAGCCTGCTTGAGCGACAGCGAGATGCGGCGGCGCTCCAGGTCGATGTCGATGACCTTGACGAACAGTTCGTCGCCAACGGAGACAACCTGCTCAGCCAGTTCAACGTGGCGAACTGCAAGCTCGGAGATGTGAACCAGGCCTTCGATGCCGTCTTCGACGCGTACGAACGCACCGAATGGAACCAGCTTGGTAACCTTGCCCGGTACAACCTGACCCAGTGCGTGGGTGCGGGCGAAGGTCTGCCAAGGATCTTCCTGGGTAGCCTTCAGCGACAGGGAAACGCGCTCGCGGTCCAGATCGACTTCCAGAACCTCTACGGTTACTTCCTGGCCAACCTCGACAACCTCGGATGGGTGGTCGATGTGCTTCCAGGACAGTTCGGAAACGTGTACCAGGCCGTCTACGCCGCCCAGGTCCACGAATGCACCGAAGTTGACGATGGAGGAAACAACGCCCGGACGAACCTGGCCCTTTTCCAGCTTGTTGAGGAAGGTCGAGCGAACCTCGGACTGGGTCTGCTCGAGCCATGCACGGCGGGAAAGCACAACGTTGTTGCGGTTCTTGTCCAGCTCGATGATCTTGGCTTCGATTTCCTGGCCGATGTATGGAGCCAGGTCGCGCACACGGCGCATCTCGACGAGCGATGCTGGCAGGAAGCCACGCAGGCCGATGTCCAGGATGAGGCCACCCTTGACAACCTCGATGACGGTACCGGTAACGACGCCGTCCTCTTCCTTGATCTTTTCGATGTCGCCCCAAGCGCGCTCGTACTGCGCACGCTTCTTGGACAGGATCAGGCGGCCTTCCTTGTCTTCCTTGGTCAGGACCAAGGCTTCGACGCTGTCGCCAACGGTGACAACTTCACCTGGGTCAACGTCATGCTTGATGGAAAGCTCGCGGGAAGGGATGACACCTTCGGTCTTGTAACCGATGTCGAGCAGAACTTCGTCGTGGTCAACCTTGACGACGGTGCCTTCGACGAGGTCACCATCGTTGAAGTACTTGATGGTGGCGTCGACTGCGGCCAAGAAGTCCTCAGCAGATCCAATGTCGTTGATTGCGACGACTGGTGCGCTGTTGTTCTCGTTCGAGGTGATGGTCATGTAGTAGGGACTCCGATGTGGATAGATTTGATCAGTCGAAACCCCGGAAGTCCCGGAATTTCGAAGGGGGTAGAACATGAATGCGGACATGACGAAGCCATGGCACGCTGTTCAAGTCTACGCGCCTAGCACACCGCGGGTCAAAGCGTAACCCGCTAACATCCTCGCCAGCATTTTGTGAACTTCGTCATATCAACCGGATAATGCGACCCGTCCCACTAGAAACCGTGCGGCGTGAAACCCTCGCGAGCCACGCTGAACAAGTGAACCCAGTCCCCCGCAGCTCCCCCGCCGACCAGTTCGGCGCGTCCCGAATCCAGCAATTGGTCCAGCTGCACGGTGCCCAGGTACAGTCCAGCCAGCTCCCGCTCCGAAAGCGCCACGCGCGGCAGCCCGGAGTCGGCCTGCCCGTCCTCAATCCGGCTCACCGTGGCGCGGGAATCGGACACCTCGAAGAGGTAGGTTCCGGAGATCAGCTCCAGCCGGTCGCTCACGCTCAATAGCAGCCGGGCATCGCGCTGGTAGCCGCGCGCTTGGAAGGCGGCAACAACATCGAGCACGCGCAGCCACAGCACATCGTCAATGGAACGCACGTGGTAGTCCCGCACGTTCTCCAGCACCTGGCGCAGTGGATCGGCCACCGGGCCTTGGCCATGCACTTCTTCCACCAGATCATGGTTGCCCAGGTACTCGAAGAGCTTGATGCGCGCGGCGTCGCTGGTGGCCACCAACTTGTGCACCACCAACTTCGCCTTGGGCTCGTCCCAGCCGCCGAACTTGTAGGTGGCGAATCCGCCGAGCTGGCCAGCGTCATCGTAGTAGGCGGCAAAACGCAGGTTCTTCGGCTTTTCCAGGGTCTCCCAGGTGTCCCAGCGGCCCAGGGCAAAGCCATTGTCGAACTCGGTGCTGTCCACGGAGCCGAAGGTCTGCTCGAGCGCGCGCACGGCCAGCGCGGCATAGCCGGGCCCGAAATGCTGCGGATCGGCATCCACCACCCGGCCGGGTACCTGCACGCGCAGCTTCACCCCGTGGGCGCACTTGAGCGTGAATCGGCTTTGGTAGGTAGCTGGCTCGAAGCCGTACCGCCCGTAGATCGTCGCTTCCGACGCGGTCAAAGCCGCAATAGGGAAACCCGCCTGCTGGGCATAGGCCAGGTCGGCGGTGATTTGCCTGGACAGGATGCCGCGGCGCCGATAGCTCGGCGCGACGGTGACCGCGGAGATCTTGTGCGTTGCCACCGGCGCCTCGCCGCCGGCATTGAGCAGCCCGGGGAATGCTCCATAGGTGTGCACCGGGTAGGTTGCATGGCGCGAGTGCGGTTCGGCCTGCTGATCGAACACCAGGGAGAAGCGCATTTTCTGCGCATAAGTCAGGTCCAGGTAGTGCGTCCAATTGGGCTCTTCGGGCAGCTGCTCGTAGAAGCCGATCCCGGTGGCCTGATGGAACAGCTTGATCGATTCGTCGAGTTCCGGACTGCGGATCGCAGCCTGGCAGGTCCGGGTTTCCAGCTGCGGCGGGGTCTCTGGTCTCATCGTGCTCCTTGGCGAGGAAATCGGCTGATCACAGTCTATGCGCCTGTCCGGCCGGCGCAAGGGGTGCATTCACCAGGCAGCGGAGAGCGTGGTGAACCGCAGGCCGGAATCCAGCACCTGCCCCAGCCCGAGCGCCACGCCCTTGGCAGTACCCGAGGCGGGCTGGTTGAAGTGCCCGATGCCGACGTCCCCGGCGGCCAGCTGGCGGACCTGGGCGGCCACGGCTTGCTCGCCAAAGGTCGCCCCGGCGTCCAGGTTGACGGTGAAGTTCATCGGCACCACGCCCAGGTCCCGGCACATTGCCGCGCCGGCTTCGTCCATATGGGCGGTGCCGGAGCGGAAGAATTTCGCGGTGATGCCGAATTGGTCGGCAAGATACCGCTGGTTGCCCATCACCTCGTCGTAGGCCTGGCCGATCGACTCCGTGCCCCCGATGCCGTAGGCTGCCTGCCCGGAAGTGGCCAGCGGGGCGTGGCTGGCTCCGTGGTTGGCGATCTCGAACAGCTCGTCGCTGGCCAGCTCGGCCATCAGCGGCGCGTTGGCGCGTGCCCAGCGTTCGTTCACGAAGAGGGTCGCGGGCACCTGCTTGGCACGCAAGGCGTCCAGCAGGGCCCCATCCACCCCCGAGCCCCGGGGTCCCCCGCAGGCATCGAAGGTCAACGCCGCGGCGGCATTGCCCTTGGGCAGGCCCAGCTCGATGCCCGGGACTTCCAGCCCGAACTGCCCTGCAGGAACATTCTTGAACTTTTCCATGACCTGGCTCCGGCTCGGATACACCGTCTGGAGGCTGGCGGTAGGCCGGGGTGAAGCAGTGGCGGTGGGCGAAGGACTCGCCGTTGCCGAGGCCGCCGCGGACCCGGCTCGTTCCGCCGGTCCGCCGGTACTGCAACCGGAGACCAGCGCGGCGGCCAGCGCCCCCAGCCCCAGGCTTCCGGTTTTCAGCGCCCAACGGCGCGAGTAGTGCTCCAAGTTCGTCTCTTTCCCCAAGCCCATTCGATCCTGCCGAAAGGGGCAGGAACACCCGCGGTGCCCCTGCCCCTTTCGATTGCTGCCCCTAGTGCGCGGCGTCGTGCCAGGTCCGGCCGATGCCCGGCTGGACATCCAGCGGCACCAGCAGATCTGCGGCCTGTCCCATTTCGCGGGTCACCAGCTCCTGCACTGCTTCCAGCTCCCCCTCGGCGATCTCCAGGATGAGTTCGTCATGGACCTGCAGCAGCATCCGGGACTTGTACTGCCCAGCGCGCAGTCCCTCATCGATGCGCAGCATGGCCACCTTCACCAGGTCGGCGGCCGAACCCTGGATCGGGGCGTTCAACGCGGCACGCTCGGCGATGTCGCGCAGCCGGCGATCCGAGCTGTTCAGCTCCGGCAGGTAGCGGCGGCGTCCGAAAATGGTTTCGGTGTAGCCATCCTTGCGGGCCTGGTCGACGACCGAACGCAGGTAGGTGCGCACGGCACCGAAGCGGTCGAAGTAGTCCTTCATCAGCTTGCGGGCCTCGTCCACGCCGATCTTCAGCTGCTTGGACAGCCCGAAGCTGCTCAGCCCATAGGCCAGGCCGTAGCTCATCGCCTTGACCTTCGAGCGCATCTCCGAGGTGACCTCGTCCGGCTCGACGTTGAACACGCGCGAACCGACATAGCGGTGCAGGTCCTCGCCGTTCTGGTAGGCCTCGATCAGCCCCTCGTCTTCGGAGAGGTGCGCCATGATGCGCATTTCGATCTGCGAGTAGTCCACTGTCAGCAGGCTCTGGTAGCCGGCCCCGACCATGAAGACGTCGCGGATGCGACGGCCCTCTTCCGAACGCACCGGGATGTTCTGCAGGTTCGGGTTCAGGCTGGAGAGGCGCCCGGTCGCGGCCACGGTCTGCGCATAGGTGGTGTGGATCCGGCCATCATCGTGGGTGGCCTTGAGCAGGCCGTCCACGGTCTGGCGCAGCTTGATCGCGTCGCGGTAGGCCATCAGCGCGACCAGGAACGGGTGCCCGGTCTTGACCAGCAGATCCTGCAGCGACTCGGCATCGGTGGTGAAACCGGTCTTGATCTTCTTGGTGCGCGGCAGATCCAGCTCTTCGAACAACACCACCTGCAGCTGCTTCGGGCTGGAGAGGTTGACTTCGTGGCCGATCGCGGCGAACGCGTCGTTGGTGGCCTGGTCCACCTGCTCGGTGAAGTGGGCACGCAGTTCGTTCAGGCGATCCACGTCCACTGCCACGCCGGCGCGTTCCATCTCGAAGAGTACCGGAATCAGCGGCAGCTCCATCTCGGCAGCCAGTTTGTCCGCGTGCTTCTCGGCCAGCTTGGTAGCCAGGTAGGCGGAGAGGTCGTGGATGGCCTGCGCCTGGGCCAACGTTGGCTCGGCAAGATCCGAAGTGAGCCCCAGATCCAGTTCGCCCTTCTTGGCCTGATGCACCGGCACGGCGTACTTCAGGTGGTACTGCACCACGTCCACCAGGTCGTGGCTGCGGCGATCGGGCTGGATCAGGTAGGCGCTGATCAAGGTGTCGTCCTTGACGCCGGCGATCCGCAGCCCGCGCTCGATGAGCAGGTGCATGGCGGCCTTGGCATCGTGGAAGAGCTTCGGCGCGTTCTCATCGGCCAGGAACTGCGCAAGCACGCCTTCGGTGGCTTCATCGAGTTCGGCCAGTTCCAGCCAGAGGGCTTCCGACCCGCGGAAAAGGGCCAGACCCACGGCTTCGCCGTCAACCGCAGCAGGCTGGATTGCGATCGGCGCGCCCTTCCCGGCCCCGATGAATCCGTCCAGTGCGTCGGCATCGGCGCCGAGCACCCGGGAGAATTCGGCAACTTCGGGTGCCGCTTCCTCTTCCTGGGCTGCAAACAGGTCGAACAGGCGCTTGCGCAGGGTGTTGAATTCCAGCGCGTCGAACAGGTTCTCGATCTCTTCGCGGTTCGGGGCTTCGAGTTCCATCTGATCGAGCGTGACCGGGAGTTCCAGGTCGTGCTTGAGCTGGTTCAACCGGCGGTTGCGGGTCACGTTGTCCACGTGCTCGCGCAGCGACTCGCCGACCTTGCCCTTGATGTTCTCCACATTCTCCAGGATGCCAGCCAGGTCCCCGTAGAGGTTGATCCATTTGGCGGCGGTCTTCGGCCCCACGCCTGGCACACCGGGCAAGTTATCCGCGGTTTCGCCGACCAGAGCCGCCAAATCCGAGTAGCGCTCGGGACGCACGAAGTACTTGGCTTCCACCGCTGCGGCATCCATCGGCGGGATATCGCTGATGCCCTTCTTCGGGTACAGCACCAAGGTCTTGTCGGTGATCAGCTGGAAGGCGTCGCGGTCGCCGGACACCACCAGCACGTTGAAACCGGCTTCTTCGCCCTGGGTGGCCAGCGTGGCCAGGATGTCATCGGCCTCGAAGCTCTCCAGGGTGATCGAAGGGATGTTCATCGCCTTCATGACTTCCTGGATCAGATCGATCTGCCCGTAGAACTCTTCGGGCGTCTTATTGCGTCCGCCCTTGTACTCGGTGTACTCCAGCGAGCGGAAAGTCGGGGTGTCCAAGTCGAAGGCCACCGCAACGTGGGTGGGCTTTTGCTGGCGGATCATCGTCAGCAGCATCGATACGAATCCGTGCACGGCATTGGTGTGCTGGCCGGTGCTTGTTGCGAAGTTCTCTGCAGGCAGCGCATAGAACGCGCGGAAGGCCATGGAGTGTCCGTCAATAATCAGCAGTCTCTTGTCCGACGAAGCAGTCGGTTTGGTAGTTTCGCTCACACCTGAAAGCCTAGTTGCCATGAGCGACAATTTCACTTCTCGAACCACGCAATCTTCGGCACATCCGTTTGCCGCGCAGCTGGCCCGCCACGGTATTCCCGAATCCATGTGGCCCTACCTGCTGCACAATGGCGTGGGCGAACTCGTGGAGAAACTGGAAATCATCTTCACCGGGTTCGAACCCCAGCGCGTTGCCGCCACCATGCCGGTGGCGGGCAACACCCAGGTCTACGGCATCCTGCATGGCGGCGCTTCGGCGGCACTTGCCGAAACCCTCGGTTCGATGGCCGCTGCGCTGCACGGTGCCGGCCGGGCCAACCCGGTCGGCGTGGATTTGAACATCACCCACCACAAGGCCGGGCGCACCGGGCTGGTCACCGGGGTATGCACGCCGGTGCATCTGGGCCGCAGCAGCACCTGCCATGAGATCGTGATCAGCAATGAGCAGGGCCAGCGTGTCGCGACCGCTCGCATCACCAATATGCTGCTGCCGGTCGAAAACTGATCCCCGCAGGCGCCGTTCGCGCCAAGCGCGGCGGATCCGGCTTTTCCGGAGCGCTGGCCCTGGCCGGCTGGTCCCCTTGGCCGTTTAGCCGATCGCGTAGCGCGAGAGGAAGATATCCGCGCCGAGCTCGGTGATCCCCAGGGCCGAGAGCTGCGTGCTGATCCCGCGGCCAAAGATATTGGCCCCGTCGCCCAGCACCTCCGGAACGGTGACCAGAAGCAGCTCATCGAGCGCATCGGCTTCGACGAACGCTCCAGCCAGGTCGGCACCGCCAACCACCCACACGTCCCCGGCCCCTGCGCTCTGGGCGATGTCCCGGCTCCAGAAGCCCACCTCGCCGCGGATGAAGGTCAGGTCCGCTCCGGGCAGTGTCGGCAGTTCATGGTGTGTGAAGACCCACACCGGCTTCTCGCCGAACACCCACGGCACGGTTCCCTCGGCAGCATCACGGACGATGTTCTCGTAGGTCTTGCCACCGATCACTACGGCGCCGACGCTCCCGAAGAACTCGTCGAAATGCTTTTTCACTCCCGGCTGCGTGGCATAGGGGATGAACCATTGGACGCTTCCGCTGCGATCGGCGATAAAACCATCGATGGAGGCACCCACGTAGTACTTGAAGCTAGTCATGGCTCCAGTCTAGAGGTGCCTCCATCGAAGGCAATATCAAGTTGTCGAGGGACCCGAAAATCGTGTCGGATCCACCCGCAGCCGCGAGCAGTTCCTAGTGGCTCGAGGAGAAGCCCAGGATCGCTTCGCTCAGCTGCGGCACGATCAGCACCACGCCGAAGAGGACGATCAGGCCGCAAATCGCGAAGCAAGCGTAGGCTCCGGCATTGCTCAGGCTCTGGTTGCGGCCCTCGTCCTTGGCAACTGCCAGCAGGCGGACGCCGAAGGAGTAGGCCGCCACGATCGCCATCGCGGAAAACCAGGTGATGGCGGCGACGATGAGAAAGGCTGTCCAGTCAATCATGAATTATCGGCTTCCTTCTGCGCTGCGGCAGCCTTGGCCAGCTTGGCTTCCGCCTTGGCCTTGGCACGGCGTTCCTTCTTGGTCAGGATGTTCACCGCTGCGCCCGAGTTATCGATGTCGGAAATGTTCGACTCGTGGTCATGCGGCTGCTTGCGCGAGAGGAACCAGATGGTCAGCATGGCGCCGGTGCCGGCGATCGCGACGATCACGATGCCGATGGTGCCCAGGTGGGTGATCGCTGCGGCCACGCCGCCAACGGCCGCGGCTGCTGGCAGGGTGAACAGCCAGCCCAACGCGATGCGTCCTGCGGTGCCCCAGCGGACTTCGCCGCCCTTGCGGCCCATGCCCGAACCGATCACGGAGCCGGAGGCTACCTGGGTGGTGGACAGCGCGAAGCCCAGGTGCGAGGAGGTCAGGATCGCCGAAGCGGTGGACATCTCGGCTGCGAAGCCCTGCGCGGGCTTCACGTCGGTCAGGCCCGAACCCATGGTGGCGATGATGCGCCAGCCGCCGGTGTAGGTACCCAGCGCGATGGCGAAGGCACAGGTGGCAACAACCCAGAACTGCACGCCGGAGTCGGAATCCTGCAGGCCAGAAGCCACCAGGGTCAGGGTGATGATGCCCATGGTCTTCTGCGCATCGTTAGTGCCGTGGGACAGCGCGACCAGCGAGGAAGAGAAGATCTGCCCGTAGCGGAAGCCGCCGCGCTTGGGCGCCGCTCCATTCTCGCGCTTGGTGATCGCGTAGGCCAGCTTGGTGCACAGGTACGCGGAGATGCCGGCGATCACCGGCGCGCACAGGGCCGGAAGCAGCACCTTGGAGAGCAGCACGCTGTAGTTCACCGAGGCGAAGCCTGCACCGACGATCGCGGCGCCTACCAGGCCGCCGAACAATGCGTGGGAGGAGCTCGAAGGCAGTCCCAGCAACCAGGTGAACAGGTTCCAGATCACGGCGCCCATCAGGCCGGCGAAAATCATCGCCGGCCCAATAGCCACGCCCGAGGTCGGGTCTTCGTTGATGATGCCACCTGAAATGGTCTTCGCTACCTCGGTGGAGAGGAATGCGCCAACCAGGTTCAGAATTGCGGCGAGGGCAACTGCCTTCTTAGGGGAAATTGCTCCGGTTGCGATTGGGGTGGCCATCGCATTGGCCGTGTCATGGAAACCATTGGTGAAGTCGAAAAACAACGCCAAGGCAATGACCAGGACGACGATAAGCGTCAAATCCATTGAATACCAGCCTGAGGGGTCGAACGGCAAGGAAAAAGAGAACGGGCCAGAAATAGGATCCTGCGAAAGGCATTGGCGTGCAGGACTTCGTTCTAAGCGCAATTTCCATCTTAGGCGTACGGCGCAGTACGTCAATCCGGAACTTCAACCCCATCCGGGGAAAACTCGGATGAACAACTGGTTACCAGAGGGTTAACTAGCCTCCAAGCGCGGTATCGGCGCATCGCAGGCATAAAAAATGTGCGCCAAACCATAAGTGGCTTGGCGCACAATCCAGTGCTTGGCGGTCCCTACTTGACCTGGTCGACGACCGTCTCGGCAACCTGGCGCATGCTCAGGCGGCGATCCATGGAGGTCTTCTGGATCCAGCGGAACGCTTCCGGCTCGGTCAAGCCCATCTTGGTGATGAGCAGCGACTTGGCGCGATCAACCAGCTTGCGGGTTTCGAACTGCTCGGCCAGGTTGCTGACTTCTTCCTCCAGCGCGCGCAGCTCGTCATTGCGGGAAATCGCGATTTCGATGGCCGGAGTGAGGTCTGCCGGGGTGAACGGCTTGACCACGTAGGCCATGGCACCGGCTTCGCGGGCACGCTCCACCAGTTCCTTCTGGCTGAAGGCGGTCAGCAAGACGACCGGGGCGATGCGTTCCTTGACGATGGCTTCGGCGGCGGTGATGCCATCCATGACCGGCATCTTCACGTCCATGAGCACCAGATCGGGCTTCAATTCGCGCGCCTTCTCCAGGGCGGTCTGGCCGTTGTCGGCTTCGGCGACGACGTCGTACCCTTCGGAACGGAGAATTTCGACGATATCCAAGCGGATCAGGGTTTCATCCTCGGCAACGACCACTCGACGCGGAGTGGATTGCACCTCGGATGGGATGCGGGTGATTTCAGGTAGTTCGCTCATTGGCGCCTTCCTCCATGGTCAGAAATCCTGCCCGCTGAATGGGCAGTATCTAGATGGTTTCAGTTCAGCGAAGCCACGTTGCCTCGGTTTCACATCTAAGCCTACTGGCATGTACTCTTGTTGAGGCGAAGACGCGAGGTTCCTGATTAGGAAATCTGGAAAACCTCTAGTAAAGTAGTCAAAGTGCCAGCCCAAGTGGCGGAATCGGTAGACGCGCCGCACTCAAAATGCGGTATCGAAAGATGTGTGGGTTCGAGTCCCACCTTGGGCACCAGCATGAAGGCCGTTGGATCGGAAATTGTCCGGTTCAACGGCCTTTTTTTGCGCGCGCAACCACAGGGCACGTGCTCGAGTTCACAATCGTGCTTTGCGGGCGCCAAGGCAAAAAATCCGCCCTGCTCCAGAATTCTGGAGCAGGGCGGATTTTCTTGCCTCAGCTAGTGCGCGACAGAGCGTCTACAGGTTTTTCGGCGTGGAGACGTTTTCCGGTGCCCACGGACCGACCTTCTCGCGAGCAGGCATCGGCTTGCCATTGACCAGCTGGCCGGCATCGGCGAGGTCGCCGACCTTGTGCACGCGCAGCGAGTTGGTGGACCCCGCCTGTCCCGGAGGGGAGCCGGCGGCGATGCACACGATGTCGTTGAGCTCCGCCAGGCCTTCGGAGAGCAGCGCCTCGTCCACCTGGGCGGTCATCTTGTCAGTGTGGTCGGCGTAGGCCACCAGGCGTGCCTGCACACCCCACATCAGGGTCATGATGTTGTAGGTCTGCTGCAGCGGGGTGAAAGCCAGGACCGGCTTCTTCGGGCGCAGGCGCGAGAGGCGCCGTGCCGAGTCGCCGGACTGGGTGAAGGCGACGATGTACTTCGCGTCGAGCTGATCGGCGATCTCCACCGCGGCACGGGTGATCGCGCCGCCGCGGGTCTTCGGCTGGGAGCCCAAGCGGGGAATGCGATCCAGGCCGTGCTGCTCGGTCGAGGAGATGATGCGCGACATGGTCTCCACGGTTTCCACCGGGTACGCGCCCACGGAGGTCTCCCCCGAGAGCATGACCGCGTCGGCGCCGTCGAGCACCGCATTGGCGCAGTCCGAAGCCTCGGCGCGGGTCGGGGTCGGCGATTCGATCATCGATTCGAGCACCTGGGTGGCGACGATGACCGGCTTGGCCCAGCGGCGTGCCAGCTCCACGGCACGCTTCTGCACGACCGGAACTTCTTCCAGCGGCAGCTCCACGCCCAAGTCGCCGCGGGCGACCATGATGGCGTCGAAGGCATTGATGATTTCTTCCAGCGCGGCCACGGCCTGCGGCTTCTCGATCTTGGCGATCACCGGCACGCGTCGGCCTTCTTCGTCCATGATCTCGTGCACGCGCTCGATGTCCTCGGCATTGCGCACGAAGGACAGTGCGACCATGTCGATGCCGGCACGCAGTGCCCAGCGCAGGTCGTCCTCGTCCTTTTCGCTCAATGCGGGAACGTTCACCGCGACGCCTGGCAGGTTGATGCCCTTGTTATTGGACACCTCGCCTCCGACGACAACCTCGGAACGCACCGAGGTCTGGTCAACTGCCAGCGCCTTGAGCTTGACCTTGCCATCGTTGATCAGCAGGAAATCGCCCGGCTGGACATCGGTGGGAAGGCCCTTGAAGGTGGTGGAGCACAGGTTGCGGGTACCTTCGATGTCCTCAATGGTGATGGTGAATTCCTCACCAGCCTCGAGGATGTACTTGGCGTTGTCCTTGAAGCGGCCAAGGCGGATCTTCGGACCCTGCAGGTCGGCGAAGATGCCAACCGCGCGGCCGATCTCCGCGGCCGCATTGCGCACATTCGCCAGGGATTGTGCGTGCATGGAGTGGTCTCCATGGCTCATGTTCAGGCGGGCTACGTCTACGCCCGCCTTCAGTACCGCTACAGTATTTTCATAACTTGCCAGGGCCGGGCCCCAGGTTGCCACAATCTTTGCGCGTCTCATTCCGTCAGCCAAATGCCTTTCATGTTCACATAGGCAAAATGCGGCCCACCCGGCATCCGGGTGCGCCGCATTCAAGCCTATGTCACTCAAATGATGCTGATGGCCCTATCGGTTGGAGCAACCGGTGCAGGAAGGGTAGTCGAACCCATGAGGAACTTGTCGACCGCGGCCGCGCAAGCGCGTCCTTCGGCGATAGCCCACACGATCAGCGACTGTCCCCGACCGGCGTCTCCGGCGACGAATACCGATTCGGTGTTCGTCATGTAGTAGCCATCTCGGGCGACGTTGCCCCGGTTGTCGAATTCGATACTGACCTGTTCGTCCAATCCGGAAACTTCCGGACCGGTGAACCCGAGGGCAAGCAGAACCAGATCCGCTTTGATTACGCGTTCGGTTCCAGGCTTCGGGAGGCGCTTGCCAGCAACAAATTCTGTCTCTGCAACTGTAACACCGATCACCTTGTTTTGCTCAGTTCCCTCGCCGGAGATGAAGTTCACGGTCGAAGCCAGGTAGGTTCGCTCGCCGCCTTCCTCATGGGAGGTCTGCACCTCGAAAAGCACCGGCATCATCGGCCACGGCTGGTCTTCGCGGCGCTCGGTGCCCGGCTGCTGGCCGATGGCCAGCGTCGTGACGCTCGCCGCTCCCTGGCGCAGGGCGGTGCCGATGCAGTCCGAGCCGGTGTCTCCGCCGCCCAGCACGATCACGTGCTTGCCCGCCGCATCGATGCGCGGGGCATCGAGCTGGCCGGCGACCACGCGGTTGCTCTCGGTGAGGAACTCCATGGCATGGTGCACGCCCTCGAGCTTGTTGCCCGGCACCGGCAGCTCGCGCGGCACCGTGGCACCGGTGGCCACGATGACCGCGTCGTAGTCGCGGCGCAGCTGCTTCCAGGAGATGTCCTTGCCGATCTCGATGCCGGTGCGGAAGATCGTTCCTTCGGCTTCCATCTGGGCCAGGCGCAGGTCGATGACCTGCTTCTCCAGCTTGAAGTCCGGGATGCCGAAGCGCAGCAGGCCGCCGATGGCTTCGTCGCGCTCGTAGACGGCCACGGTGTGCCCGGCACGGGTCAGCTGCTGGGCGGCGGCCAATCCGGCCGGCCCCGAACCGACGATCGCCACGCGGTGCTCGGTGTGGCGGGCAGGCGGCTGCGGCACGAAGTCGCCGGCGTCCATCAGGTGGCCAGCCAGTTCGGCTTCGACCTGCTTGATGGTCACCGCGGGCTGGTTGATGCCCAGCACGCAGGAGGACTCGCACGGGGCCGGGCACAGCTTGCCGGTGAGCTCCGGGAAATTGTTGGTGCTCAGCAGCCGGGCGGCCGCATCATCCATCCGGCCCCTGTAGGCCAGGTCGTTGAACTCCGGGATCAGGTTGCCCAGCGGGCATCCCGAATGGCAGAACGGGACGCCGCAGTCCATGCAACGGCCGGCCTGCTCCTCCAGGATGCCGGACTTCTGGCGCTCGACGACCTCCTTGTAGTCCATCAGGCGCACCGGCACCGGGCGCTTGGGCTGGGTGACACGTTCGGTCACCTTCAGGAATCCACGTGGATCAGCCACGGGTCACCTCCAAAATCTTGTTCCATACCTGCGGCGAATCCGGGTTCTGCCCGTTGGCTACTGCGTCGCTGCGCAGCTGCTGCACGGCGGCGAAGTCGCGCGGGGTGATGCTGGTCAGCCGGCTGCGGGTTCGTTCCCAGTCCAGCAGCAGGCGGGAGGCCAGCGGGGATGCGGTCAATGCGATGTGCTCGGTGAGCAGCTCGTGGATGCGTTCGGCTTCGGCATCGGTAATCGGCGCTACCAGCAGGTCCGACTGCCCGGCAGCCAGCGGGTTCAGCTTGGCTGCATCGAAGTCCAGCACCCAGGCCACGCCGCCAGAGAACCCGGCGCCGAAGTTGCGGCCGGTGGCCCCCAGGATCAGCACCTGTCCCCCGGTCATGTACTCGCAGCCGTGCTCGCCGATGCCTTCGGTGACAATTGTGGCCCCGGAGTTGCGCACCGCGAAGCGTTCGCCGACCATGCCGTTGATGAACAGTTCGCCGCTGGTGGCGCCGTAGCCGACCACGTTGCCGGCGATGACCTGCTCCTCGGGCTTGGACAGGGTGGTGTGCGGCGGGTGGATCGCGATCCGGCCGCCGGACAATCCCTTGCCGACGTAGTCATTCGCGTCGCCCGAGAGCTTGAGCGTAATGCCCTCGGGAAGGAAGGCGCCCAGCGACTGGCCGGCGCGGCCCGAGAGGTTCACCTTGATGGTGTCCCGCTCCAGGGTCTGCAGCCCGAAGGTCTTGGTCACATGGTGGCCCAGCAGCGTGCCGGTGGAGCGGTCGGTATTCACGATCGCCGCGTCGATGCTGACCGGCAGGCGGTCAGCCAGCGCCGGTCCGGCCGCGGCGAGCAGCTGCTGGTCCAGGTGCGTGTCCAGCCCGTGGTCCTGGCCGATGCGGCGGCGGCGCGCCGCCAGCTCGGTATCCGGCACGTGGGTGATCGCATCCAGCGCCAGCCCGGAGACCTTGTCGTGCGCGGCGAACTGGGCGGGATCGGCCTGGAGCAGTTCGACCTTGCCGATCACCTCGTCCAGGGTGCGCGCCCCCAGCGAGGCGAGCAGCTCTCGCACCTCCTGGGCGATGAACTCGAAGAAGTTCACCACGAACTCGGCCTTGCCGGTGAAGCGTTCGCGCAGCGCAGGATTCTGCGTGGCCACACCCACCGGGCAGGTGTCCAGGTGGCACACGCGCATCATGATGCAGCCCGAGACCACCAGCGGCGCGGTGGCGAAGCCGAATTCCTCGGCACCCAGCAGGGCGCCGATCAGCACGTCGCGCCCGGTTTTCAGCTGGCCGTCGACCTGCACGGTGACGCGGTCGCGCAACCCGTTGAGGATCAGCGTCTGCTGCGCTTCGGCCAAGCCGATTTCCCACGGGGTGCCGGCATGCTTCAGCGAATTCATCGGCGAGGCGCCGGTGCCGCCATCGTGCCCGGAAATCAGCACGACGTCGGCCTTGGCCTTGGCCACGCCGGCCGCGACGGTGCCGATGCCGGACTCGGAGACCAGCTTCACGTGCACGCGGGCGGAAGGGTTGGCGCACTTCGCGTCGTGGATCAGCTGGGCCAGGTCCTCGATCGAGTAGATGTCGTGGTGCGGCGGCGGGGAGATCAGCCCGACACCCGGGGTGGAGTGGCGAGTCTTGGCGATCCAGGGGTAGAGCTTGGCGCTCATCAGCTGGCCGCCTTCGCCGGGCTTGGCGCCCTGGGCCATCTTGATCTGGATGTCATCGGCGTTGGCCAGGTACAAGCTGGTCACCCCGAAGCGGCCCGAGGCGATCTGCTTGACCGCGCTGCGGCGCACCGGATCGAGCAGCCGCTCCGGATCCTCGCCGCCTTCGCCGGTGTTGGACTTCGCGCCCAGCTGGTTCATCGCGATGGCCAGGGTTTCGTGGGCCTCGGCCGAAATCGAGCCGTAGCTCATCGCGCCGGTGGCGAAGCGCTTCACGATGGAGCTGACCGGCTCCACCTCGTCGATGGCGATCGGGGTGATCCCCTCGGTCTTGAACTTCAGCAGCCCGCGCAGGGTCTTGAGCTGTGCGGCCTGGTCGTCGACGGCCTTGGTGTACTCCTTGAACACGTCGTAGCGGCGGGTGCGGGTGGAGTGCTGCAGGCGGAAGACGGTTTCCGGGTTGAACAGGTGCGGCGGGCCTTCGCGGCGCCACTGGTACTCTCCCCCGGTTTCCAGTTCCAGCGGCTGGGCGCCGCCGTCGATCTCCGGGTAGGCGCGGGCATGGCGGGCGGCGGCCTCGGCGGCCACCACATCCAGCTCGATGCCCGAGAGCTTGGTGGCGGTGCCGGTGAAGTACTGGTCGACCACGCGCTGGGACAGGCCCACGGCCTCGAAGGTCTGCGCGCCGCAGTAGCTGGAGACCGTGGAGATGCCCATCTTGGACATGATCTTCAGCACTCCCTTGCCCAGCGCCTTGATCAGGTTGCTGCTGGCCTGGTGCCCGTCAACTCCGGGCAGCTCGCCGTTCTCGGCCATCTGCTCGACCGATTCCAGAGCGAGGTAGGGGTTGATGGCGCTGGCGCCGTAGCCGATGAGCAGGGCGATGTGGTGCACTTCGCGGGCGTCGCCGGACTCGATGATCAGCGAAACGCGGGTGCGGTTGGAGCTCTTGAGCAGGTGGTGGTGCACCGCGGAGGTCAGCAGCAGCGACGGGATCGGCGCCCAGGCCGCGGAGGAATCGCGGTCCGAGAGCACGATGTAGCGCACCCCGCGGTTCACCGCGGCGGAAACCTTCTCGCAGATTTCCTGCAGGCGGGCGCGCAGCTCGGATTCGCCGCCGGCCGGGCGGTACAGGCCGCGCACCTTCAGCGAGTACTTGGACCCGGATTCGTCGCGCAGGTGCACGATCTTGGCCAGCTGGTCGTTGGTCAGCACCGGGTAGTCCAGCGCGATCTGGGTTTGCGGGACACGGTCCAGGGACAGCAGGTTGCCGTCGGGGCCGATCGCGGTGCCCATCGAGGTGACCAGCTCTTCGCGGATTGCATCCAGCGGCGGGTTGGTGACCTGGGCGAAGGACTGGGTGAAGTAGTCGAACAGCAGGCGCGCCCGGTCAGCCAGGGCGGCAATCGGGGTGTCGGTGCCCATGGCGGCCAGCGGTTCGGCACCGGTGGCGGCCATGGGAGCGAGCAGCACGCGCAGCTCCTCGGTGGTGTAGCCGAAGGTCAGCTGGCGCAGGGCCACGGAGGCGGAGTTGTGGCGCACGTGCTCCAGGTCCGGGAAGTCGGCCAGCGTCTTCAGGTTCTGCGAAACCCATTCGCGCCATGGCTTGGCGGCGGCCACTTCGGCCTTGATCTCGGCGTCCTCGACAATACGCTGGGCGTCCAGGTCCACGGCGAACATCTTGCCCGGGGCGACACGGCCCTTCTTCACGATGTGCTCTTCGTCGACGTCGATCACGCCGACTTCGCTGGCCAGGACCACCAGGCCGTCGTCGGTGACCCACCAGCGGGCTGGGCGCAGGCCATTGCGGTCCAGCACCGCGCCGGCCATCGCGCCATCGGTGAAGCAGACGGCGGCGGGGCCATCCCACGGCTCGATGAGCATGGACTGGTACCGGTAGAAGGCGCGCAGGTCCGCGTCCATCTGATCGTCGTTTTCCCACGGCTGCGGGATCATCATCATGATGGTCTCGGTCACGTTGCGGCCCGAGAGCATGAGCATTTCGGCGACCTCGTCGAAGGAGGCCGAGTCCGAGGCGCCGGCGGTGCAGATCGGGAACAGTTCCTCGGGCACCTCGCCGAGCAGCTCGGATTCCAGGGTCGACTGGCGGGCGCGCATCCAGTTGCGGTTGCCCTTGACGGTGTTGATCTCGCCGTTGTGCGCGATGGTGCGGAAAGGCTGGGCCAGCGGCCACGACGGGAAGGTGTTGGTGGAGAAGCGCGAGTGCACGATCGCGCAGCGGCTGGTGAAGCGGGCGTCGGACAGGTCCGGGTAGAACGGCTCGAGCTGCGCGGTGGAGACCATGCCCTTGTAGACGATGGACTGCGAGGAGAACGAGGCGAAGTACACGCCCATCTTGTTGTGCGCGCGGCGGCGGATGCGCCAGGCGGCGGCGTCCAGCTCGCGGCGGGTGGCGGCCGGGGCGCCGGCGTGGGCGCCGATGAAGATCTGGGTGATGTACGGCATCACCTTGCGGGCCGAGGCGCCGAGCACGTCGGAATCAACCGGTACCTCGCGCCAGCCGAGCACCGCCAGGTTCTCCTCGGCGGCCATGGTTTCCAGTTCTTCCTGGGCGAAGGCACGTTCGCCGGCGTCGGCCGGGAGGAAGCCCATGCCCACGGCGTAGGAGCCGGCGGCGGGAAGATCGAATGCGGTGACGCTGCGCAGGAAGGCGTCGGGCAGATGCAGCAGGATGCCGGCGCCGTCGCCGGTGCCTTCATCGGCCCCGATGGCGCCGCGGTGCTCAAGCCGGCGCAGGGCGGTCAGCGCGTGGGCGACGATCTCGTGGCTGGCATCGTTCTTCAGGGACGCGATCATCGCCAGGCCGCAGGCATCCTTTTCGGCCGCTGGGTCATACAGACCCTGCGCGCCAGGCAGCGCGGAAAAACGGGTGTAGGGCGAGGGGACCTCCTCGCCAAAACCTGGCGAGGCGTTCATCTGGACTCCGGTCATGCTCATGAGCGTGCCTTTCTGTGGTTCATGCAGGATAGGCGCGCGGCAGCCCCCGGTAAAGGGCTTATTCTTGGCAAGGGCTTCCGGCCGCCTGGATGTTTCATCTAGCTGAAACTTTTCGACAGTGCTAAGCGGGGTCTGCTGGCGCATCGAGGTTTCGGGGACGAACATTTCCCACCTCGTTGTGGTGCTGCACCAGCTGGCCTTTCCAGGGGTCGATCGACCAGCGTGGCGCGTGGATCACACGTTACGCAGGTTTTGTTTCTCGCATGCGCGTGCTTGTGTTTCAGGAATGTTAAAAACTTCTGCCGCTACCGGCGCGGAAAAAGCAGTTTTTTGCGGGCGGGGATCGCGAAAACCGGTTTTGCCAGCCGGTTTTGATAGCCGCCCAATGTTTCGGGCATGTTGCGCCCGAGGGACGGAAAACTGCCCAGATTTTCCGGACATTTCGCCATATTGGGGCCAGAGCGCGTCATGAAAGCGGATCCGGGCAGCTGCTGGCGCGGCTTAAACCACCGGTGGCCGGCAAGCGTGGATGCTTGCCGGCCACCGGAATGGGGCTATGGAATTATTGCTGCCGCTCTGTGGCGTCGCTGCCCGGATCGGAGCTGGACTCCGCCGGTGAGTGCGCGGCGGGCTTGGCGCGATCTGCTTCGACCGGCTGCGCCGGGGCCCTGCCTGGCAGGTAGAACGGATCGACCTGCTGCTTGCGCAGCTTGCCCAGGACCACGATCAGCGCGAGGATGCCGGCGATGGCGATGCCGATCGCCAGCCACTGGTGCACGCGCAGGGCCAGCGGCCCGATGGCGATGATTTCGGCCGGGTCCAGGCGCAGCGATTCGGTGAAGGTGCGGCCGATGCCGTACCAGATCATGTAGCAGCAGAACAGTGCGCCGCGGCGCAGCTTGAACTTCCGGTCCAGCGCGATCAGCACGAAGGCGCCCAGCACATTCCACAGCGACTCGTACAGGAAGGTCGGGTGGAAGAGCGTGTCCGCGGGCAGCCCGGCCGGAAAGTTGTAGCTGTCCGCATCGATCTCCAGGCCCCACGGCAAGTCGGTCGGCGCGCCGAACAGCTCCTGGTTGAACCAGTTGCCCCAGCGCCCGGCCGCCTGCGCCAGCAGCAGGCCGGGCACGGCCGCGTCGACGAAGGCCGAGAGCCGGATGCCGGCTTTCCGGCAACCGATCCACGCTCCGAGTGCACCGAGCGACACCGCGCCCATGATGCCCAGCCCGCCAAGCCAGATCTGCGGGATCTCGGCCAGGTGGGCGGTTTGCCCGCCGAGCCCGAAGTAGTACATCGGGTCGGTGATCAGCACATGGTAGAGGCGTCCGCCGATGATGCCGAAGGGGATCGTCCAGATGGCGATGTCCCAGAGCATGTCGGAGTTGCCGCCGCGGGCGCCGAGGCGCTTGTTGGTCAGCCACAGCGCGATCAGGATGCCCGCCAGGATGCACAGCGCGTAGGCGTGGATGGTCAGCGGGCCGATCGAGATCCTGGCGAATTCCGGCGGCGGCGAAGGGATGGAGGCGGGCAAGGCAAGCGCCAGCTGCGCGGCAAAAGCCATCAGGCCCGTCCGCTCAGTTCGGCGGCCAGGGCGCCCACGGCCGGCACTCCCCCGTCACGCAGGGCGGCGACCAGCGCGGTGCCGACGATCACGCCGTCGGCGTAGGCGCCGATTTCTTCCACGTGCTCGCGGCGCGAGACGCCCAGGCCCACGCAGGCATTCTCGGCGCCGGCGTTGTGGGCGGCGGCGACAACTGCCTGCGCGGCGGAGGATACCTCGGTACGGGCGCCGGTGACGCCCATCAGCGACACGCAGTAGACGAAGCCGGAGGACGCATCCACGGTGCGCTGCACCCTCGCTTCGGTGGACGAAGGGGCAATGAGGAACACGCGCTCCAGGCCGTGCTTCTCGCTGGCCTGGATCCATTCGGCGGCCTCGTCGGGCACCAGATCCGGGGTGATCAGGCCGGCGCCGCCGGCTTCGGCGAAGCGCCGGGAGAACTCGTCCACGCCCAGGCGCAGCACCGGGTTCCAGTAGGTCATGACCATCACGGCCACGTCGGTGCGTTCGGTGATTCCGCGCACGATGTCGAAGATCTGCGGGACCTTGAAGCCGTTGGCCAGCGCCTGCACGGTCGCTTCCTGGATCACCGAACCGTCCATCACCGGGTCGGAGTACGGGATGCCGATCTCGATGACATCCACGCCGTTCTCGGCCAGCGCCACGGCGGCCTCGATGCTGGTGGCGACGTCGGGGAAGCCGGCAGGCAGGTAGCCGATGAGGGCCGGGCGGCCCTCGGCGCGGGCTGCGGCGATCTTCTGGGCGCTGGTCACGCGGGTCATCTACTTCTCCTCGGATTTCTGCGAGCCGGAGTTCTGCGCAGTGGCCGCGTTGATTTCGGCCTCGGCGTCTTTTTCGTCGATCATGTTGAACCAGGCGGCAGCGGTGCCCACGTCCTTGTCCCCGCGGCCCGAGAGGTTCGCGATGATGATGGTCTCTTCGGGGACCGCGCCTTCGGCGATCTTGCGCGCCGCCAGGCGGATGGTGCCGGCCAGGGCGTGCGCGGACTCGATCGCCGGCAGGATGCCCTCGGTGCGGCACAGCGCCTTGAACGCGTCCATCGCCTCGGTGTCGGTCACCGGCTCGTACTTCACGCGGCCGATGTCGGCCAGGTAGGCGTGCTCCGGGCCGACGCCCGGGTAGTCCAGGCCCGCGGAGATGGAGTGCGATTCGACGGTCTGCCCGTCCTCGTCCTGCATCAGGTAGGACTTCGCGCCATGCAGCACGCCCGGGCGGCCCAGGGTGATGGTCGCGGCGTGGCGGTCGGTGTCCACGCCGTCGCCGCCGGCCTCGTAGCCGTAGATCTCCACCTCGGGATCGTCGAGGAAGCCGTGGAAGATGCCGATCGCGTTCGATCCGCCGCCGATGCAGGCGGTGACCGCGTCGGGCAGGCGGCCGGCCTGGGCCAGGATCTGCTCGCGGGCCTCGTCGCCGATGACCTCGTGGAAGTAGCGGACCATGGCCGGGAACGGGGCGCCGCCGGCGGCGGTGCCCAGCAGGTAGTGGGTGTTATCCACGTTGGCCACCCAGTCGCGCAGCGCCTCGTTGATCGCGTCCTTCAGCGTCTGGGAGCCGACGGTGACCGGGATGACGGTGGCGCCGAGCAGGCGCATGCGCGCGACATTCAGCGCCTGCCGGCGGGTGTCTTCCGCGCCCATGTAGACCACGCATTCCAGGCCCATCAGGGCCGCGGCGGTGGCCGAGGCGACGCCGTGCTGGCCGGCACCGGTCTCGGCGATGATGCGGGTCTTGCCCATGCGCTTGGCCAGCAGCGCCTGGCCGAGCACGTTGTTGATCTTGTGGCTGCCGGTGTGGTTCAAGTCCTCGCGCTTGAGGAAGATCCGCACCCCGCCGCAGTACTGCACGGAAAAGCGCTTGGCTTCGGTGAGCAGGGAGGGGCGCCCCGAGTAGTTCTTGTTCAGGTCCTTGACCTGGGCGATGAACTCGGGGTCGTTCTTGGCCGCTTCGAAGGTCTCGTTCAGCTCGTCCATGGCGGCCATGAGGGACTCGGGCATCCATCGCCCGCCGTAGGCACCAAAGTACGGGCCGCTTGCGTGCCTTAGCGACTGTGCATCGATCGACTGGCGGTGCTCGGAGTTTTCCGGAGTGCTCATCGATTCCCTCTTTCCTCGTACGGAGCTTGATTCGTGGTAAGTCTCGTGCCCCGCCGGAAACTCCTGCGGGGCACGAAAAGCAGTTCTGGGTCCTTCGCCGCCGTGCGCGGCTAGCGCTGCGGCTTGGCGCCGGTACCGGCCTTGATGAACGCGGCGACCGAAGCGCGCGGATCGGCATGCTTCACCAGCGCTTCGCCGACCAAGACCGCGTCGGCGCCGGCCGCACCGTATTGGACGACCTGTTCGGTGGATTCCACACCGGACTCGGCGACGATCACCGCCTGGGCCGGCAGCAGCGGAGCGAGCTTGCCGAAGGTGGCTGGATCGACGTCCAGCGTCTTCAGGTTGCGCACGTTCACACCGATGATCTTCGCTCCGGCCTTGCTGGCGCGGGCGATTTCCTCCTCGGTGTGGGTCTCCACCAGGGCGTTCATTCCCAGCTGGTGAGTCAATTCTAGGAAAGATGCCAGCAATTCATCATTCAGCGCCGCAACAATGAGCAACACGAGGTCAGCGCCGTGGGCGCGGGCTTCGTAGATCTGGTACTCGTCGACCGTGAAATCCTTGCGCAGCACCGGAATCTGCACGGCAGCGCGTACCGCGTCGAGATCCTGGAGCGAACCGCCGAAACGGCGGGCTTCGGTGAGCACGGAAATCACCGAGGCGCCACCGGCCTCGTATTCAGCGGCCAGTACGGCAGGCTCCGGGATATCTGCCAGCGCACCCTTGGACGGGGACTTGCGCTTGACCTCGGAGATGACACGCAGCGTGGTGTCGCGGGCGGCCTGGTCGGCATGGCCACCGAGCGCGGCGAAAGCATCGCGCGCAGGAGCTGCCGCTGCCGCGGCCTGCTTGATCGCTTCCAGGCTGGTGATTGCGCGACGGGCGCCCAGGTCTTCCCGGACGCCCGCGATGATCTCATCAAGAACAGTCAATTTAGTGCGATGCTCCGCTGCGAGCGCCGCCCACGCCGAAACCGGCTGCCTTCAGGATCCAGCCCAGGAGCAGGCCAACCACCATGATGCCGCAACCGACCCAGACGATGGACCAGGCGAAGTAGGCGAAGGCGATGCCGGCCACGATTGAACCGGCAATCATGGTCAGTACGCAGGCCCACGCTGCGATGGAGTTACCGTGGCCAATCTCTTCGGTGTATACCGGATCGAGCTCGGTGTTCTGCGACATGTTCGATGTCTCCTCATGTTGTGATGCTGCGTCCCGGCAGGGCGTTGCTGCCCGGGACGTTGGTCTTCAGGTTCCATTCTGCCACCTGCGCGCGAGAACCTCCTATTCCGGAAGCCTTCGTTTCGCGCCGGTGGTGCGAATCACGATCCGCCCGGGTTATTTCCGGCCAGCAGTCGGGTCTTCGCCGTCCGAGAGCTGCTCCCAGCTGGCGATGTTGCGCGAGGACTGGTCCTTGGGCTCCGCGCTGGACCTTGCCGCCTGCCGATCGTACTTGCTGGCCTTGGCGGGCCAGCGGCCGGCGAAGACGAACACCAGCACGGCCTGCAGCGCCATCAGCACTCCGGCGAACACCGCCACCGCTGGCCACGCGCTGAGCGTGTACTCGCCGACGTTCTGGGCCAATCCGGTAGCTTCGGCCACGGTAGTGGAGGCGACGGCCTGCGGATCGCGCAGCGCCCCGAGGCCGGCGGCAACCACGGTGGCACCAGCGAGCAGGCAGATCGCCGCAATGATGTAGCGGGCGATCTTCCCGGCGATCAGCAGCGCCAGCGAACCGGCCAGCACCACCACGGAGACCGCGGTGACCGAGGCGGCCGCGGTGGCGCCGTCGATGGCGATCTGCGGGATCTGCACGGAACTGGAGGCCACATCGACGGTGATCCATGTGCGGGTGGCCGACCAGAGGCCGATCAGTGCGCCGGCCATGCCGAAGAGGGCGAGGGTGCGGGCGCTGGTCAATTTCTTCACTTCGTTTCACCTGATTCGGTGTTGATGTTGTGGGCCGCACGCATCGACTGCGCAGCCCAGACGGCGCGCAGCGGAGCGGCTGCCTTGTTCACGGTTTCCAGGGCTTCGTCGGCGAACTTCGAGTCGTTGACGATGCCGCCGCCGGCTTGCACATAGGCGCGTTCCCCCTTGAGCAGGGCGGAGCGGATGGCGATGGCCATGTCCATGTCGCCGGCGAAGTCCAGGTAGCCGACCACGCCGCCGTAGATGCCGCGGCGGTACGGTTCGTACTCGTCCAGCAGCTGCAGGGCGCGGGGCTTCGGTGCGCCGGAGAGCGTGCCGGCCGGGAAGGTCGCGGCCAGCACGTCGTAGGCGTCCACGTCGTCGCGGGTCTTGCCCACCACATTGGAGACCAGGTGCATGATGTGGCTGAAGCGCTCGACCTCCATGAACTGGGTGACTTCCACGGTGCCGGCCTTGCAGACCCGCGAGAGGTCGTTGCGCGAAAGGTCAACCAGCATCAGGTGCTCGGCGCGCTCCTTCTCGTCGTTGAGCAGCGACTTCTCGTGCAACTGGTCGTCCTCGTAGTTCGCCCCGCGCGGGCGGGAACCGGCGATCGGGTGGGTGACCACGTGCGAATCGTTGACGGTGACCAGCGCTTCGGGCGAGGATCCGACGATCTCGAACCGTTCGCCGTGCTCGTTGACGAAGTTGAACAGGTACATGTACGGGCTCGGGTTAGTCGCGCGCAGCACGCGGTAGACATCCAGCGCGTCGGCCTGCGTTTCCAGCTCGAAGCGGCGCGAGACGACGATCTGGAAGACCTCTCCGTCCACGATCGCGGTCTTGGACTTGGCCAGCGCCTTGAGGTACTCGTTCTCATCCCAGGAGTGGGTGACAGCTTCCATCAGGGTTTCGCGCGGCACATCGGTACCGGTGAGCACCGCCGCGGCCGAATCCACCGGCACCGCGAGCTGGTCGAGCATCGCCTGCAGGCGGGTGACGGCACCGTCGTAGGCGCCGTCGACGTTCTCGTCGCTGCCATCGAAATTGATCGCGTTGGCGATCAGCGTGACGGTGCCTTCGGCCGCATCATGGGCAGCCATGTCCGCTACCAGGTTCATGCTCAGCTCAGGCAGGTTCAGATCATCGGCCGGCGGGTTGGGCAGCTTCTCCCAGTGGCGCACGCATTCCCAGCCGATGAAGCCGACCATGCCGCCGGTCAAGGGAGGCATGCCGGGAACGGGTTCGGTCTTCAGCGCGCGCACGGTGTCGCGCAAGACCTCCACGCCCGCACCGCCGGCAGGCAGGCCAGCTGGCGCATGGCCCTGCCAGTAGGCTTCTGAACCACGGGTGCTCAGCGTTGCCGGGGAGTTCACTCCAATGAAGGAATAGCGGCTCCAGACACCGCCCGGGGCAGCCGATTCCATCAGGAAAGTGCCCGGGCGGCCCTGCGCCAGGGTGCGGTAGAGGCCGATGGGCGTGAGCGAGTCAGCCAGCACGGTGATAGTCACGGGGATGACACGACGGTTCGCGGCCATGGCGCGGAAGGACTCGCGGGACGGGGAAATCTTGCCAAGGGTTTTCATCTGTGTTCTTCTTCTACGTATTCTTCGAGCGCGTGCTGCGATGCGCAGCTGGGCGCGGCATTCCCGGCGCTAGCCAACCGCGTGTGCCGATGCTTCGAAAGTCCTACTCGGGGCGGTGGCCCACGACGGCCGGCAATTCACGATCGGTGAAGCAGGATTCGGTGCCGGTGTGGCAGGCGGCGCCTACCTGGTCGACCTGCACCAGCAGCGCGTCCCCATCGCAATCCAGGGCAACGGACTTCACGAACTGGAAGTGGCCGGAGGTGTCGCCCTTGCGCCAGTACTCCTGGCGGGAACGGGAGTAGAAGGTGACCCGACCAGTGGTCAACGTGCGGTGCAACGCTTCATCGTCCATCCAGCCGAGCATCAGCACTTTCCCGGAGTCGTACTGCTGCGCGATGGCAGCAAACAGGCCATTGGCATCTCGCTTGAGACGCCTGGCAATAGCCGGGTCGAGGCTATGGGATTCAGGGCTCGGATTCGAGCCGTCGTTAGAAGTAGACATCACCATTAGCATACTGGTTTTCCGCGGAATCCAGAGACCTGTGACGTACCGCTCGTCGACGCGCCACGCCGTCTTGGCGACACCACTTTCACCTTGCACAATTTGTCACTTGGAGCGTGCTAGTTTCAGAAGTGATGCACTTAGTTCAGGCTTCCAGACTTGCGTTGGCCGAGACCCTGCTTGCGGCAGGACCTACCGCCGACACCCTTTGCGACGGTTGGCAGACCCGCCATCTCGCCGCTCACCTTGTGTTGCGCGAAAGCTCACTGCTTTCTGCCGGCATGTTCTTCAAACCGCTGTCCAAGAAGCTCGAGGCGAAGCAGAACCAAATGGTGATCGCGGCGCAGACTCCCGAAGGCTATGCCGGGTTGGTCCGCAGCTTCCGATCGGGTCCGCCCGCTTTCTCGCCCTTCGCCATCGACAAGGTCAACCAGTCGGCGAACCTCTCCGAGTTCTTCATCCACACCGAAGATGTGCGGCGTGCCCGCGGCCAGTGGGCTCCGCGGGTCCTGGACACCGAGTACACCGAACTGCTCTGGCAGTCGCTGACCCGCATGTCTCGCCTGCTGTTCCGCCATGCGCCAATTGGCATCATCCTGACGCGTCCCGATGGCCAGCGTCATGTCGCCAAGAAGGCTCCGAACGCTGTTTCGATTACCGGCCCGGTCACCGAGCTGATGATGTACTCGTTCGGCCGCATCGACCAGAGCCTGGTCTTGTTCGAAGGCGGGGAAACCGCATTGGAAATCGTCAAGGGCTTCAAGCCAGGGCTATAAAGCTCCCTTGGTTATCCACATTCGTGGGTGTGCCGTCCAAGTTCGCGTCGCACCGGCCTAGGATTTCGAGCAATCGATATCCAACAGGTCTGGAGCTTGGCCATGAACACGCGCAGAGTCCTTGAGCATTACCCCAGTGTCGCTATCGCCATCGTGCCCGCGTTCGTCTTGGTTGCCCTGGTATCAGCACTCTTCGTTTCAGTCGCTCCCGCCGATCCGGCGTCCTCGGCTTCATTGCCGACTGCTTCAAGTACCACGCAGGCACCTCCATCAAGCGAACTGGAGCTTCCGGAGTCGGCAGATATCACGTATGAAAAATCGGATTACGGAGTCCAGGACGCCGCAACGTACTTCTTCGACTTGCTCAATTATGAAATCATCTACCAAGACTCCGCCGATTTCACCCCGATAGTTACCGGAACATGCAAAGCGGAACAGTGCTGGAAGACCTTCCGCGAGCAAGAAGACCTCCGAACAGGTCCGGAATACATGCAAACCGGCGGCTACTACTTCCTGCACACGGACTATATCGTCCGGTTTGACGGTAATTCTGCTTATCTGATGGGCGAGCTGACCTTGTCTGAACGTTCGCGCCTTCGTCCCGATCAGGAAAACATCATTGTCGAAGAACAAAATCTGGGTGAAATCACCATGGGACTTGAATACACCGACAACGGATGGAAAGTTTCTGCCATCGCGCTTGAGAGTCCCCCGAGTAAAGCACCGCTCAGCTAATTGAACGTGCCTGATTTCAGGCTAGACGAATCCATGAGTCCTGAAATCAAACGTCGCCAGCCGCATCGTTTCACTCCAGACCGTCATCAAACGTGGTTACAGGTAATTGGGATTCGGGATTTAGCTGCCCTGAGTTTTCCACAGATTCCTCGAAAACTCTCCACTTTCTTGAAACACGGGCATAGGATGGCGCACAACCTGGCATTCCCAATGATCATGGAGAGTTCGAATGGACACTCGGAAAATTGCAGTTGTCGCGTCCGTTGCAGCTGTTGCACTCGCACTATCAGGCTGCAACGCCGGGAACGCTGAAGGGCCAACTGCATCACCGACTGAAGCCTCTAAGTCTTCTTCGGCGCCAGGTTCAACGTCGGCTCCGCCGTCGCCGAGCAATACGGAAAAATATGAACCAGCCACGGCAAAAGGTCCAGCGCAAAACGTCCCTGTTCCGAAAATGCCAGAGGCAGCCAAAGTGAAATCGAAGGAAGGCGCAGCCGAGTTCACCAGATATTACTTCGATCTCATCAATTACACTGCCGAAACAACGAAGACTGGGCCGATCAAGAACGTGACTTCTCGCAGTTGCAAGTTATGCGCCGAAGCGATTATCGACTCTGCTGACGAGAGTGCATCAGTCGGTGAATGGCAAGTCGGAGGCGAATATAAGGCATCAGTAATCGACTCTTACATTTCTGCACCAGGAAGGGCCATCGTCACCGCTAGATTCTCCGCAGAACCGTTCGATACTTACGTAGTGCCTGATTCTGTAGTTGCGGAATATTCAGAAGTAAAGTCTTCTTTATCAACTTTTCAATTGTCCTTTGACACCAAATGGACAGTTGAAGATTTACTCGTCGCAGAAGAGTAATTCTCATGCTTTATCTTCGCCTAGCAATGGCCTCACTCCTGCTCTTTTCTCCACTCAGTTCCGTTTCGCTAACGGAGCAACAATCGAATCTCGTACCTTGCAAAAAGAAAGAATCTCTCGGTCAAAAAGATGTAAATGTAAAGTGGTCATTCTGCCCCAAGAAGGATAGAGACGGAGGCTACCACAGAGAGGATCCGCCAATAACGGAAAAGCAAGAGAAACCGAAATATGATTTCCGTGACTTTGATTCATGCAGCCCTACAAATGATTCCTTCATGGGATGCCGATCGAATCCAGACCTAAAGGTTTGCGACGATGGATCTTATCCGATAATCCGCCAAATCTTGGTCTTGGAAGGGAATGATAAAGGCGGCATCCTGGATTCCTTCCGCGTTTGCCCAGAAGACCCCAAGGACGAAAGAATAGAAAGAATTAAAAAGGAATCAGTCAGCGTCTCGCTCGAACAATTCCGATCATTTCCAATCATCGCTTCGAACATCAGCAGTTCCCCGGCGAAATTTTCGTTGCGAAATGGTCATAGTCATCTTTGGGCAACTAGGGAAGTTCAATCTTTCGAATTGGAGATAGGACAAAGTTCGGTACGAATCAATGCGATACCGATTCAGTGGAACTGGAACTATGGGGATGGGACGACTCGAAATCTAAGTTTCCCTGGCGAACCGATGCCGCACCATACGCTGAGAGATAAAACCCCCACGAGTCACTCGTATGGAGAGACGGGAACTTTCAAGGTCGGGGTGACCACTCTCTACCGCGGAGAATTCAGCGTCGATGGTGGCGCGTGGCAAGCTATACCCGGCCAGGCTGCCGTCGCCAGCGTTCCTATTGAAATTGACGTCTGGCGGACCGAGAAGGAACTGATTGCCAACGATTAGCCGGGTACAGCTAAGGCCCAGCTCCATTTGGTGCTGGGCCTTCGGCTTACGTGCCTAGCGAACTGGGTAGCCAGCTTCGCGGATGGCCTGTTTGACCTTGGCGATCATGTCCTTCGGACCGAAGTGGAAAATCGAGGCGGCCAAAACAGCGTCGGCGCCTGCTTCGATTGCTGGAGGGAAGTCCTCAGGCTTTCCTGCACCACCCGATGCGATCAGCGGGACCGAGACCTCGGCGCGAACTGCACGGATCATTTCCAGATCGAAACCATCCTTGGTGCCATCAGCATCGATCGAGTTCAGCAGGATCTCCCCCACGCCTCGTTCAGCCGCTTCCTTGGCCCAAGCTACGGCGCACATGCCCGTGCCGGTCCGACCACCATGAGTAGTAACCTCGTAGCCCGATGCAATCGTCGGATCATCTGTGCGTCGGGCGTCGAGCGACAGCACGAGTACCTGGGAGCCGAAGCGCTGGGTAATCTCGTTGATGACCTCAGGACGGTTCACCGCCGCGGTATTGATCGAGGCCTTGTCGGCGCCGTTGCGCAGCAGGCGATCGACGTCTTCGGCAGCGCGGACGCCTCCGCCTACGGTCAGCGGGATGAAAACTTCTTCTGCGGTATGGCGAACGACCTCATAAGTAGTTTCACGATCCGCGCTGGATGCGGTGACATCCAAGAAGGTCAACTCGTCGGCACCTGCATCATTGTAGCGACGGGCAAGCTCAACGGGATCGCCAGCATCGCGAAGCCCCGCAAAGTTCACGCCCTTCACAACACGTCCGGCGTCAACGTCGAGGCAAGGAATAACACGAATTGCAACGCTCATCAGCGAATTTTCCTTGTCTACTTAGATGCGGCAGGCGTGGATCTGGCTGACCAAGATGGCGCGGGCGCCAACTTCGTACAGCTCGTCCATGATGTTATTGGTCTGCGACTTCTTGACCATGGCGCGCACGGCCACCCAATCGGAGTTTGCAAGGTCCGACACGGTTGGCGATTCCAGGCCAGGGGTCAGCTCGCAAGCCTGGTCGGCAAGCTCGCGGCGGACGTCGTAGTCGAGCATGACGTACTGGCGGGCAACGAGCACACCGTTCAGGCGGCGGATCAGTACGTCCAAGCCGGATGGCTTGTGGCCGACACGGCCGATCATGACTGCTTCGGAGTTCAGCAGCGGATCGCCGAAGATCTCCATGCCAGCGGCCTTGATGGTATTGCCGGTTTCTACAACGTCAGCGATGGCATCGGCCACGCCCAGCCGGACCGAGGATTCGATGGCACCGTCAAGGCGCACGATCGAAGCCTGGATGCCGGACTTTTCGAGGTAGTGGCGCAGCAGCACGTCATAGCTGGTGGCAATGCGCTTGCCATTGAGCTGCTGTGCATCGTTGAAGGCGCCAACCGGGGCAGCGAAGCGGAAAGCCGATTTCCCGATGCCTAGCGAGAGCTGCTCTTCGACAGCGTCGTCGACATCTGCGTCAAGGTACAGATCGCGACCGGTGATGCCTACGTCCAGGATTCCCCGGCCGACATAGACTGCGATGTCGCGCGGACGCAGGTAGAAGAATTCAACTTGGTTTTCCTCATCGACCAGGACCAGTTCGCGGGAATCGCGGCGCTGGAGGTAGCCGGCTTCCTTGAACATGGTGGAAGCGATTTCGGATAGGGCACCCTTATTGGGTAGGGCTACGCGGAGCATTATTGACTCATTTCGTCATGAATGGCGCTGCGGCGATTAGCCATAAACAAGCGCCAAGGATTAATTCGTTGGCCGTTGTTTCTGCCGCCGTGCGTTGACTGCGCCCTGATCGGCAGTGGATCAGGCCGCAATCGCGCGACGGCTATAGATGCTTGTAAACGTCGGCCAAGGTCATTCCCTTGGCGATCATGAGGACCTGAAGGTGGTACAGCAGCTGGGAGATCTCCTCCGCCGCGGCCTCATCGGTTTCGTACTCCGCAGCCATCCAAACTTCGGCGGCTTCCTCGACGATCTTCTTGCCGATGCCATGGACACCAGAGTCGAGTTCGGTGACGGTACGTGAGCCTTCCGGGCGGGATTGTGCCTTGAGCGATAGTTCGCTGAAGAGCTCGTCAAAAGTTTTCACGGAACTTATCCTAGCTGTTTTCTCTGCAGGGGCTGCATTCTGGTGGCCCTTTGTGACAGGGCCACCCGAATGCTATGGCAGTGCGGCTACCGTCATGACGGCAGCCGAGTAGGCTTCATAGCCTTTGTCCTCGCTGGAGTTTTCCAAGCCAGCGCGGTCAAGGGCCTGCTCTTCGTTATCGCAGGTGAGCACGCCAAAACCGATTGGTGTTTTGGTGTCCACGCTCACATTGGTTAAGCCATTGGTCGCGGCCAAGCAGACGTAGTCAAAGTGCGGGGTACCGCCACGGATGACCACGCCGAGCGCGATGACCGCGTCGTAGTCGCCGGCAAGGGTGGAGGCAGCGACCGGCAATTCGAAGGTGCCCGGTACACGGACCAGGGTGGTGCTCGATTCCAGACCGGCATCCTTGGCGGCGCGCTCGGCGCCGTCAATCAGTCCGTTCATGATCACCTCGTGCCAGCTCGCGGCCACGATGGCCACCTTGAGCTGTGAGAACTTCTCCTGAACGGCCAGGGCCTTCAGCTGTTCGCTGACATCGGCAGGTGCGCCATGCTTGCTCATCTTGATGCTCCTTCTATTCTTCTGGATTCGTGGGGTTCAGGCGCCGTGGTAGGCGTCGGCCTGCTGGTCATCGTCGGCATCGGGCAGATCCAGGTGGTGGCCGAAGCGCGTCTGCTTGGTGCGCAGGTAGGCCGAGTTCTGCTCACGCGGTGCAATCTGCAGGCCGATCAGCTCTGCTACCTTGATTCCCGCGTCATTCAGCTGTTCCTGCTTGTCCGGGTTGTTGCTCAGCAATCGGATTTCGTCCATGCCCATGGCCTTGAGGATGGCAGCGACGGCGAAGTACTCGCGTGCGTCGGCAGGGAAGCCCAGATGCAGGTTGGCGTCCAGGGTATCCATGCCGCCTTCCTGCAGGGCGTAGGCGCGCAGCTTGTTGGCCAGGCCGATGCCGCGGCCTTCGTGCCCGCGGATGTAGATGACGTGACCGCCTTCGCGGGCGATGGTTTCCATCGAAGCATGCAGCTGTTCGCCGCAGTCGCACCGGTAGGAACCGAAAATGTCCCCGGTGAGGCACTCCGAATGGATGCGCACCAGGTTGCCGGGCTTAGCGCCGTCGGGGCCGGCGTGGCTGAGCACGACGTGCTCGTGGCCTTCTGCGGTAGCAGCGCGGGCGGTGAAGTCCCCGAAGGCGGTGGGCAGCTTGATCGGATCGGTCAGCTCGATCTCGTCGTTGACTCGGCGCCAGCGGGCCAGGTCGTCGATGGAGATCAGCGGCAAGTTGTGTTCAGCTGCGAAGACGCGCAGGTCATCCAGGCGCATCATTTCACCGTCGTCCTTGGTGATTTCGCCGATCACCCCAACCGGTTCCAAGCCGGCGGCCTGGCACAGGTCGACCGCCGCTTCGGTGTGCCCGCGACGTTCCAGCACTCCCCCGGCCGCAGCTCGCAGCGGGAAGATATGGCCCGGGCGGGAGAGCTGGGCCGGTTCGGTGGCCGGGTCGGCCAGCAGTCGGCTGGTCAGCGCACGATCGGCAGCGGAAATACCGGTGGTGATCCCTTCGGCGGCGTCGCAGGTGACGGTGAAGGCAGTGCCCTTGGCATCCTGGTTGATGCCGACCATCGGGGCCAGGCGCAGCGCGTCGGCCCGCTTGGCGCCCAAGGGCACGCAAATCACCCCTGAGGTGTAGCGGATGGTGAAGGCCATCAGCTCGGCCGTAGCGTGCTGGGCGGCGAAGATGATGTCGCCCTCGTTTTCCCGGTCCTCGTCGTCGACGACCACTACGGCTCGGCCGGCGGCCAGGGCTGCCAGCGCGGTAGGGATGGAATCCAAAGTCGAGGTGCCCATTACTGCTGGCCACCGAATTCATTCAGGCGTGCCACGTACTTGGCGAGCACGTCGACCTCGATATTGATCTTCTCGCCCACTTGGCGGGTGCCCATGGTGGTCTCGGCGAGGGTGATCGGAATGATGCCGACCTCGACCCAGTGCCCACCGGAATTCGTTGCCGGGGAGACTGCGGTAATGGTCAGCGAGATGCCGTCCAGCGCAATGGAACCCTTTTCCGCGGTCAGCGGCGCGTAAGCAGCGTCGATTCCAATGCGGAAGGTGGTCCACTGGCCGTGGTCTTCGCGGGCCAGCACCTCGCCGACGGTGTCTACGTGGCCCTGCACCACATGCCCATCGAGCCGGCCTCCGGCGGGGGTGCAGCGTTCGAGGTTGACCTGGTCGCCGGTTTTCAAGGCGCCGATGGTGGTGCGGCGCAGGGTTTCGCCCATGACGTCGACGCTGAGCGTGTCGCCTTCCAGCTCGGTGGCGGTCAGGCAGACCCCGTTGACGGCAAGAGAACCGCCAAGGCCCAGGTTTTCGGTGTGGCCCGGGGCACGCAGGGTCAGTACTGCCAGATCCTTGCCGCTGAAGGTCTCGATGCCTTCTATGACTCCCTGGCCGGTGACAATTCCGGTGAACATGATTACTCCTTGAAAAGTTTGGGGTTGCTGGCGCTTAGGCGCGGGGCAACGGTTCTAGATGCAGGGCAATATCATCGCCCAGCCGGGTCAACGATTCGTTGCTGGCCGAATCCAGCCGGAAACGCTGCGCGTCACTGAGTGTGGTGGTGCTTGGCATGTTGACCGATGAGCTGCCTGCGCCGATCAGCACTGGTGCTTGGTAGCAGTAGATTTCGTCGGCCAGATCTGCTGCGATGAAGGCCGAGGCGACCGTGGCGCCACCTTCAATCAGCAGGTGGGCCAGGCCCAACTCGTTAGCCCGGGCGATGGCCTCTTGCACGTCGTGGCTGCGGATCTGCGACCAATCGCTTCCCTGGGCGAGTGCCAGATCTGCTGGCAAATCGCGTTCGCCCATGACCAGGCGGAAGGGCTGGCGTTCATGCAGCTGCCCCTCGGGAGTGCGGGCGGTCAGCCGCGGATTGTCGATGATCGCCGTGTTCGTGCCGACCAGGATGCCATCCACGCGGGAGCGCAGGGTGTGCGCGTGGTTGCGCGAGGCCTCGGAGGTGATCCATTGGCTCGTGCCATCCGGTGCGTTGATCCGGCCGTCGAGCGACTGGGCAATTTTCACCGTGATGAACGGTCGGCCTTCGGCCTTGGCGATGAACCAGCGGTGGTTCAGCTGCTTCGCCGCGGAGAAATCCTCCAGCTGGGTGGCTTGGGTTCCGTGGCTGCGCAGGTAGTCGGCACCTCCGCTGGCGGCGGTGTTATCCGAGACTGCGTAGTACACCTGCCCGATGCCGGCTTCCACGATGGCTCGGGCACAGGGACCTGTGCGACCGGTGTGGTTGCAAGGTTCGAGGGTCACTACCATCGTCAGTTCGCGGGCCTTGGCAGGAGGCATCTTGCCCAGGCGCCGCAGTGCGTCGACCTCGGCGTGCGGATGCCCCGCCCCGATATGAAAACCGGTGGCGATGATATTTCCCTCGGCATCCAGGACGCAGGCGCCGACCAGCGGGTTGGCCCCGCGGTGGCCGCGTCCGGCGGTTTCCAGCGCGGTGCGCAATGCGGCGTCGAGCTGCTGGGTCGTAATCATGGTGCTGCTCCCCTTTCAGCGTTGGCGCGAGATGGTTGGATCGAGCATTTCGGTTTCAATCTGGGGTTTCGCGTCGCGCTTGGACTTGGCCCAGACGAAGAAGCCGACCAGGGTGAATGCCCCGTAGAACAGGTACATGAACGCGCTGGCGTAGTAGCCGGCGGAGAACAGCAGCGGCACGCCTACGGCGTCAACGGCGACCCAGATCAGCCAGAATTCGACCCAGCCCTTGGCCATGCCGTACGTGGCGAGCATCGAACCAACGAAGGTCCACGCATCAGCCCAGACAGGTTCATAGGAGCCGAGGAGGCGGAAGATCGGTGTCACTGCGAGGGTACCGAGGATCAGCACGGCGATCAGGCCCAGGCGAGCCTTGTTGGAAGCCCATTCAGGGGTGACGGCGCTACCGGTGCCGTTCTTGGCCTGCTTCCAGCGGTACCAGCCGAAGACCGAGACGGCGATGAACATGATCTGCCGGCCGGCTTGGCCCCAGAGGTTGGCAGTGTATCCGGTATCGAAAATGCTGCCCAGGAACACCGTCAGCAGCAACAGGTTGCCGACGATTCCGATAGGCCAGGCCCAGACTTTGCGGCGCATGCCGCCCACGGCGCTGGCCAGGCCGAAGATATTGCCTACGACTTCGCGCACCAAAAGTGCCGACGAGCCGATCGCAATTTGTGAGTTGAAAGCTTCAATGAGCCACCGCAGGAAATCCATCATTCCACCCTTCTCGAAGCGGCGGCTCCGGGGGTGTGCATTTGATGGGCCTGTGGCTCTGCTTTAAGAGATAGACCCGGTGCGGGCTATCGGCAGTACCAGTAGGCATATCAAATTCGTGCTTCTCCCATCCAGACTTTAACTGTCGGTACCGGAATTTCACCAGTTCAACCGTTCCCTCAGCTTGTGGCTTTGGTTGCGGGTCGCGGACTATCACCGCCGGTTCGGACTTTCACCGACCCCGGAGCACGTATTCGTGTTTACTGGGTTTATTCTGACACACTTTGTGCGCCGCTAGTGACCGCCCAGCGCAAGATTGCGTAATACATCGATTTCCACCGATGGCTCCTGGGCCGAGTACACCGCGGAACCGGCGACGAAGACATCCGCACCGGCTTCGGCGGCGCGCAGGATCGTGTCGCGCGAAATGCCGCCGTCAACCTGCAGCGCAATCGGCTTGCCGCTGCCGTCAATGGCAGCCCGGGCACGCTTGATCTTGGGAAGGACCAGATCCAGGAACTTCTGGCCGCCGAAACCTGGTTCCACGGTCATCAGCAGAACCATGTCCAGCTCGCCGAGCATGTCCAGGTAGGGTTCGATCGGCGTGGCCGGGCGCAAGGCCATGGCGGCCCTGGACCCGGCGGAACGCAATTCACGAGCCAAGCGGACAGGAGCTGCCGAAGCCTCGGCGTGGAAAGTTACCGAATCCACGCCGAGCTGCGCGTATTCCGGGGCCCAGCGATCCGCGTTCTCAATCATCAGGTGCACATCGATCGGCAGCTTGCTGACCTTGTGCAGCGCATCAACCACGGGCAAGCCCAAGGTCAGATTGGGAACGAAATGGTTGTCCATGACATCCACGTGGACCGCGTCGGCAGTGTGGATGCGGTCCAGCTCGCTAGCGAGGTTCGCAAAATCAGCGGACAGGATCGACGGGTTGATCCGCGCATTACGCATGGATGCTCCTTGGAATACTCGGGCTTGGCTAGGCTTTTTTGGTCAGGATTGCCATGAACATGGCGTCGGTGCCGTGCACGTGCGGCCACAGCTGCACGGTGCTCCCATCGCCCAGTGCATGGCCTGCCGATGGCGCGTCCTGATACATCACCGAGGAAACCGCGGCGCTGGTATCCAGCAGTGCCGCGTTTTCGTGGTGCTTCAAGAAGTCTTCCACAACCAGGCGGGTTTCGGCCTGATGCGGCGAACAGGTGACGAAGCCGATGACGCCGCCGACGCGGACCGCGTTGAAGGCTGCAGCGAGCAGCTCGCCTTGCAACTTGGTCAGTTCCGGAATGTCGCGCGGGGCTTTGCGCCAACGCGATTCCGGGCGGCGGCGCAATGCGCCCAAGCCGGAGCAAGGGGCATCGACCATGATGCGGTCGTAGTCCCCTGCATAGTCCAGACCGCCGAAGCTGCGTCCGTCGTCACCGGTGACCATCCAGTAGTCATGCGGCACCGCAGCCAACGAGTTCTCGACCAGGCGAGCGCGGTGCGGTGTTGGCTCGTTGGCAGTCAGTCGGGCGTCGCGCTGCACGGCGATCGCTGCGAGCAGCGCCGCCTTTCCGCCTGGACCTGCGCAAAGATCCAGCCAGTAGCGGTCCTCGCCGGCTTCGGGCAATTCGATAGTAGCCAGGGCGCGGGCCATGACCTGGCTGCCGGCATCCTGGACACGCACCGTGCCTTCCTTGACCCCTGGCACACGCGAGACGTCGCCGTGCTTGTAGGTGGCCGAATCAGCCAGCAAGGTGCCCGGTTCCGCCCCGGATTCCAGGGCGCCGGACAGATCGCCCAACCCCGGCAGGGACACCAGGTTCACCAACGGCGCCAGGTTATCCGCTTCCAGCAGGGCTTCGAGTTCGCTGGCGTCGCGGCCATGGGAAATCAGCGCGCCACGCAAGGCACGGACAATCCAATCCGGGTGCGAGTGCTCGATGGCCAGCCGCTCGGACTCCGAAGCGGCAGCATTGGCCAGCAGTTCGGTCCATTCGTCGGCTTCCTTGGCCGAAACGCGCCGCAGTACGGCGTTGATCAGGCCGGACGGACCGGCACCGATCTGCGCACGAGCCAGCGACACGGTTTCATCCAGGGCGGCATGCTTGGGCACACGCATGGCCAGCAGCTGGTGGGCGCCCAGGCGCAGCGCATCGAGGATGGCCGGATCCAGCTCGGCCAGCGGACGGTCAACCAGGGTGGTCAGGATCGCGTCGTAGAACCCCTGTCCGCGCAGTGCCCCGTAGGCCAGTTCGGTGGCGAAGCCCGCGTCGCGGCGGTCAAGCTGGTATTCGCGGATCATCTTCGGCAGCACCAGGTTGGCGTAGGCATCCGCGCCGGATACCTCACGCAGGGTCTTGAAAGCTACCAGGCGTGCCGGGTCGGCCGCGCGCTTTCGCTGGCCGGGTGCGGATGCCGAATACTTGCGCGGGCCGGCCTGGCCGCGGTTGCGGGTACGGCCCTGCTCATTGCGGCGATCATTGTCGCGGTATCCGCCGCGTGGTTCCTGTCCGCTCATGCGAAGCTCACTTTCGTTCCCTGGGTGAGCACTCCACGTGCCCAGTCGCTGGCGTTCATCATTTTCTTGCCCGGAGGCTGGATTCCGGTGGGCTGCAGGGCCCAGGTGGCGGTGCCGATGTATACCTTCGGCTGCTTGCCTGGCTCGATGCGCACTTCGCCTGGCGCAAGGTCGGTGATCTCGCGGTGCTCACGCAGTGGACCGAATTTGAAGCGCTTGTCTTCGGCCTTGACCCAGGCGCCCGGGGACGGGGTCGTTCCGTGGGCGCGCCGACGGATTTCCGTGGCGGTCCGGGTGAAGTCCAGCTCCGCATCCACGTCGGTAAGCTTCGGTGCGTAGGTGTGCGATCCGGACTGCGGAATGGCAATGGCCTGCCCGGAATCCAGAGCTTGCAAGGTCTGCACCAGCAGCTTCGAGCCGGACCGGCTGAGCCGTTCGAGCATGATGCCTGCGGTGTCCAGTTCACCAATTCTCTCGGTGACCTGTCCGAATACCGGACCTGTGTCCAGTCCGGTTTCCAGCTGGAAGGTGACTGCACCGGTGATGTCGTCGCCGTTGATAATGGAATGCTGCACCGGAGCGGCACCCCGCCAGTGCGGCAGCAAGGAGAAGTGCAGGTTGATCCAGCCATAGGTTGGAACTGCCAATGCCGCCTCCGGCACTAGCCCTCCATAGGCGACGATGGCCGCGGCTTGAAGATCCAAGGCCGCAAGTTCGGCGGTAGTTTCTTCGGTGATCTTGGCAGCCTTGATGATCGGCAGGCCAAGTTCTGCGGCGCGAGCGGCAACCGGCGATGGGGTCAGCACGCGTTTGCGTCCCAACGGGGCATCGGGACGGGTGAGCACTGCGGCAATTTCAAAACCGGCCTCGTGCAGGTAATCCAGGGAAGTGACGGCGACCTGTGGTGTGCCGGCGAATAAAATACGCATGAGTTAGAACCCCAATCCTGCGCCAAAGCTGGAGCCCAGGGCTCCGGAACGTTTCTTTACGGTGGCGTTAGCGGTCTGCGAGTAGTTGTTGGCCCGCAAGGTGCGCCACGCCGCTTTCTTTTCTTCTGGTGCCAGCCGGTCCAGGAACAAGATGCCGTCCAGGTGATCGGTTTCGTGCTGGAAGCAGCGGGCGAGCATGTCGGCGCCTTCGAGTTCTACCGGGTTGCCGAACTTATCGAAGCCGGTGGCCCTGGCATAGCGCCGGCGCCGAACTGGTGCTGCAATGCCCGGGATGGACAGGCAGCCCTCCACCTGGTCTTCCTGGTAATCCTCGCTGAGCTCCAGCACCGGATTCACGATATGTCCGCGTTTTTCGCCAATTTGGTAGGTGAAGACGCGCAGGGAAACACCGACCTGCGGTGCGGCAAGTCCTGCACCGGTGACGTTTTCCATCGTCTGGTCCATGTCTTCGACGAGCTTCTGGAGCTCCGGGCCAAAGTCGGTCACCTCCTGCGCTGGGGTGCGTAGAACGGGGTCTCCGATGATCCGAATTCCCAAAATCGCCATAATCCGCTGGTACCTTCCCTGCCGTGGACATTGGTATTAGGTTTCGCAATGCCGAAAGCTAACCGTTCCAGTCTACGCGGTGGGCGTGCGACTTTATTGAGCTGGCGGCGTGATTTCGGCCAGTGAGGCACGCGACTGCGCGATCCTGAATGAGGCTTCCCAATTCCGGCGCAAGGCATAGAACTTGGACCAGTAGTCGGGCAAAGCTGGAGGCGGGGCCATGAAGGTGCGCGCCCCGGTCTCGCCCAGGGCTACGGCGAGCAGCATGGCATCGGTCCCGTGCTCCCACTCTTCCCACGTGCCTTGTTCGGCATCGACGACTTGCTCTTCGGCTTTGCATGCGGCCGCGAGCTGCATGATCACCTTGTCGTCAGGACGCTTGACGAAGCCGTCGCGGTCGGTGTTTTTGGTCTTGTAGTCAACGAGACAGGTTCGACAGCCGATCTTGGCGACCAGGTCGATGGTGCCGGCGTAGCCGACGCTGTGATTCCAAACCGTCACCTCGGCGGCAAGGGGCCGGACATCGTAGTCTTCCCACCATTGGTCGAAGTGGCGTGCGAAGCCCAGCTCCATATTCGCTTCGAGCGCGGCTTGGGCTGAGCCTAGGTCATGTTCCAGATCCAGCGCTTGCAGGGCGCGCTGCTCCGCGTAGTTATGCACCCGGTCCCCGCGCATGGCCGCGGAATCCCGATAAGCTTCGGCCGCACCGGCTGCATCTCGCACGAGTGAGCGCAATTGGCGCGGGTCCCCCACCGCTTGCACCAGCCGATGATCATCGGAAAGCGACTTGGCCGCCATGTACCCGGCCCAGCCGGAGAGGTCGAGCTTGTCCATGCCAATGACTGTGGTGATGGATGGGACAATCGCTTCCCCGCCGACTTTTCGGCTGTACATGCGGCCCAGGTCTGTTTGAATAGCCAGTTTTGGTGACGTCATGCACACGATCATGGCATGCGCTCGGCTTGCTTCGCTCCTAGTCGAGACGGAAAAATCAATTTTCCGCGTAGTTCCGCGGTTTTTAGGCCATGTGAACCAGATCTCAGCGTCTCGATTTGTGGGGATGCGAAAACTCGTATAGAGTTTTTACTCGTTGGAGCGAACGGAAACGTTCACAAAACAACACATTTTGCGGACATAGCTCAGCTGGTAGAGCGCAACCTTGCCAAGGTTGAGGTCGCGAGTTCGAACCTCGTTGTCCGCTCGCAAAAAGATTCACCGACTAGGTAAAACTAGTCACTCTGACTTCGGTCAGTATGGTGGGGTGGCCGAGAGGCGAGGCAGCGGCCTGCAAAGCCGTATACGCGGGTTCGAATCCCGTCCCCACCTCGCAATGAAGATTGCTTGATCTTTTTTGCGCGATTGGCGCAGCGGTAGCGCGCTTCCCTGACACGGAAGAGGTCACTGGTTCGATCCCAGTATCGCGCACGGAATCATGGTTCACCAGACCATGGATCTAATAACTAAATATATGCGGTCATAGCTCAGCTGGTAGAGCGCAACCTTGCCAAGGTTGAGGTCGCGAGTTCGAACCTCGTTGACCGCTCTGTGAATTCATAAGGCAATTTTGAATTCTGTCGAGATTCCTTGCGAATCTTCGGCGCGATTGGCGCAGCGGTAGCGCGCTTCCCTGACACGGAAGAGGTCACTGGTTCGATCCCAGTATCGCGCACGGAATCATGGTTCACCAGACCATGGATCTACTAATTAAATATATGCGGTCATAGCTCAGCTGGTAGAGCGCAACCTTGCCAAGGTTGAGGTCGCGAGTTCGAACCTCGTTGACCGCTCCAAATAATTGAATATAGTTTTGCGGTCATAGCTCAGCTGGTAGAGCGCAACCTTGCCAAGGTTGAGGTCGCGAGTTCGAACCTCGTTGACCGCTCCAAATAAAGATGGGAATCACTTTTCGTGATTCCCATCTTTGCTTTAACCATCGTTCCAGGCGGCCACCACTTCCCTGACTAGTAAATAGCTAACCTGTGTGCAATCTGACAGCCACCAGCAAAACACCTAGGCAACTGGGGAAATGTCCCTAATGCACTTCCATGCGTTGGCCTGAGCCTTTAGGGTGGGTAGTAGTTGTGGAGCTACAGGGGTTCCCACAGACGAATGGAGGTGCAGCATGGCAGGATTTGATGATCTGCGTGGCAAGGCAGAGGAATTCGCCAAGGAGAACCCGGAGCAGGTATCCCAGGGTATCGAACAGGCTGGTGATTTTGTCGATGACAAGACCGGCGGCAAGTTCGCCGAGCAGGTAGACGGTGTCCAGCAGGGCGCTGGCGACTACCTCAATGGCCTTGGCGGAGGCGAAGGCGAGAATAACGAGGCCTAATTCCTCGACGCACTCCCCTCGGCTTGCCCGAGCATCCTGGGAAGGTACCGACCGAGGTCGGTGCCTTCCCTGCTTTAACGTCATATCAGGGGAATTAATTCATGCCGATTTTCGGCAAACCGGCGCCACCCTGTAGAAAAAGAGTATGACTCGTCACACGCCCCCGGATGGAGCTGGCCTTTTCCATTCCGTGCTTGCGGGATTGATCACCACCATGGTGGGATTCGTAGCATCCTTCGCTGTCGTACTGGCCGGATTATTCCAGGTCGGAGCTTCTAGCGAACAGGCCGCCTCAGGCTTATTCGTCCTGTCCCTCTGCGTAGGCCTGAGCACCATTGCGCTTTCGCTGCGATACCGCCAGCCGATCAGCATTGCATGGTCCACTCCCGGTGCAGCGATGCTCGCCTCACTGGCTCCCGGAGTGTTCGGGTTCAATCAGGCAGTGGGGGCATTCATCGTCAGCGGCGCACTGATCGTGTTGACCGGTCTGGTACCGTCCTTGCACCGGCTGCTCACTCGTATTCCGGTCCCAATTGCCCAAGGCATGCTCGCCGGTGTCTTGATCCCGCTGTGCCTGAAACCATTTACAGCCGTGGCCAGCATCCCGTTGCCCGCGTTGGGAATTCTCCTGGTGTTCTTCGTCGGGCTCAGGATCCTTCCGAAATTCGCCGTAGCGCTGAGCATGCTAGCGGCGGTGGGGTTCGGCCTATGGCATATTGGCCGCTCCGCGACGTGGGATTCACTCGAAGTTCTTCCGCAGCTGCAGTGGGTCAGTCCTGAATTCTCCTGGCAGGCCATTGCCAGCATCAGCGTTCCGTTGTTCGTGGTGACGATGGCATCGCAGAATATTCCGGGCGTGGCCGTGCTCAGCTCCTTCGGGTACACCGCGCCGTGGCGCCCCACCATGCTGGCGACCGGAGTGGGGTCGGCTAGCGGCGCGTTCTTCGGCGGGCATGCCATCAACCTGGCGGCAATCACCGCGGCGCTGGCTGCCGGAGAGCAGGCCGGCCCGGACCCCCGGCTGCGTTGGCGGGCGGCGGCGAGTTCAGGCGTCTTCTACTTGGTCTTCGGTGCCTTGAGTGCGCTGATCGTATCGGTGGCCAGCGCGTCGCCCGAGGGGCTGTTCCAGGCGGCGGCGGGCTTGGCCTTGCTGGCAACACTCGCCAATGCGCTGCTCGGAGCGATGGCCGATTCCTCCTGGCGGTTGAGCGCATTGGCCACGGTCCTGGTCGCTGCCGGCAATCTCACGCTCTTCGGGATCGGCGGTGCCTTCTGGGCCTTGGTGGCAGGGCTCTTAACGCACTTCATCGTCGAGCGCAGGGCTCGACGATGAAGTGGCGGGGCCGGCGTTTCCGGCTTAGAGCGCTGGTTCTCCAACTTGGCCTTCACGAGCCAAAGCGGTCAGGCGCGAGACGGCACGGAAGTACTTTTTCTGGTAGCCGCCGGACATCATTTCCGGAGTGAACAGTTCGCTGAATGGCTTGCCTGAGGCAACGATTGGCACGTCCTTGTCGTACAGGCGGTCAGCAAGAACCACGAAACGCAGGGCGATGGCCTGATCGGTGATGGTATCCACGTTGTGCAGAACCAGCACATCAGTCTCGGAAAGCAACTGGCGGTAACGCGACGGGTGAACCTTCGAAAGGTGAGCCACCAGATCGTCGAAGTTGTCATCGGCCAAGGTCTTGTCCGGGTAGCGATCCAGGGCGAATGCCTCGATGCCCGCATCTTCCAAGGGCTCGGGGGCATCGGGCAGGCCACGGTGGCGGAAGTCTTCGCCTTCGACGCGGTGCACGTCGAACTGCTCTGACAGGGTCTTGATTTCACGCTGGAAATCCACTGCCGCGAAGCGCCCCTCGCCCAGCGCACCGGGCAGGGTGTTGGAGGTTGCCGCCAGCTTCACGCCAGCATCGGACAGCTCGCGCATCAACCGGGACATCAGCACGGTGTCCCCCGGATCATCCAGTTCGAACTCGTCGATGCAGACCAGCGAGTATTGGCTGAGCACTTCAACGGTCTGGCGGAAGGACAGCGCGCCAACCAGGTTGGTGTACTCAACGAAGGTGCCGAAGGCCTTGCGGCCCGGGGCTGCATGCCACAGGGAGGCGAGCAGGTGGGTCTTGCCCACGCCGAAGCCGCCATCGAGGTAGATGCCGTTCTTGGTTTCCTTCTTCTTGCCGAAAAGCTTGGAGAGGAACGAACCGGAGCTGTTCTTGCCCACGGTTTCTGCGAAAGCCTTGAGCTTATTGACGGCTTCGGTCTGCGAAGGCTGGTTAGGATCCGGGCGATAGGTATTGAAGGACACTTCACCAAAGCGGTAGGACGGGTGGAATCCGGCCAGCAGTTCTTCGATTGAAAGATTCGGCTTGGTCTCGCTCAGGTGGGTGATCGTCGCCATTGGCTGTGGGAGTCCTTCAGTTGATTGCTCAGGAAATGGTCGGGAAGCCGTGGCTTTCCCATCGGCCAGTTTACCTTGAACGCGGCGAATCATTGCCGAAAATGTCGTAGAGCACACTGGGTTCGCAATGGATGAGGACTAGGCTAGAAGTAATGCCCGTGCCCGCTGTTTCCAGCGTGGCAAAAACTGACACCCGCAAGGATCGTGATTAGGAATGTCGTTGCCCGTCGAGTCCAACGAGAAATATGCAGCCTACGCTCACCCAGAACGACTGGTTTCCACCCAGTGGGTGGCAGACAACCTCGGAGCCGAGAATCTCGTAGTACTGGAATCGGATGAGGACATCTTGCTGTATTCCACTGGCCACGTGCCAGGCGCGCTGAAGATTGACTGGCACACGGAGCTGAACGACGAAGTCACGCGCGACTACGTCGACGGCGAAGGCTTCGCACAGCTGATGGCCGCCAAGGGCATCACCCGCGAGTCCACCGTGGTCATCTACGGCGACAAGTCCAACTGGTGGGCCGCCTATGCGCTGTGGGTCTTCACACTTTTCGGCCACGAAGATGTCCGCCTGATGGACGGCGGCCGCGACAAGTGGATCGCTGAAGGCCGCGAGCTGAGCACCGAGAAGCCAGCCGTGACCGCCACCGAATACCCGGTAATCGAGCGCGTCGACTCCGAGATCCGCGCTTTCCTTCCGGAGGTCCTGAAGCACCTGGGCAACCCGCTGATCGACGTGCGTTCGGCCGAGGAATACACCGGCGAACGTACCCACATGCCGAATTACCCGGAAGAAGGCGCCCTGCGCGGCGGGCACATCCCAACCGCCGCATCGGTGCCATGGGCCAAGGCCGCGGCCGAGGACGGCACCTTCCGCTCGCGCGGAGAATTGGAAGCCATCTACCTCGACGGCGCCGGCCTGAAGCCGGGCGACGATGTGGTGGCCTACTGCCGCATCGGTGAACGTTCGAGCCACACCTGGTTCGTGCTCAAGCACCTGCTGGGCTTCGAAACCGTGCGCAACTACGACGGTTCATGGACCGAGTGGGGCAACGCGGTTGGCGTGCCCATCGTTCGCGGCGAAGCCGCCGGCGAGATGCCTGCACAGCGCGGAGCCCGCGCATGAGCCAGCTCCCCGATGCACTGAACGAAATCGTCGAGGAGTTCACCGAGGTGCCCGAGGCCGACCGCTTGGAGCTGCTGCTGGAGTACTCGCGCGAGCTGCCCGAGCTTCCAGCACGCCTGGCTGATCATCCTGAACTATTCGAGCAGGTTGTCGAATGCCAGTCGCCGCTGTTCTTGGCCGTCGAGGTCTCGGCCGAAGCGAATAACCCGGTGGGACTGTTCTTCTCCGCTCCCCCGGAGGCTCCAACCACCCGCGGCTTCGCCTCGGTGCTGGCTGCCGGCCTGGACGGCGCGGAGGCCGCAGCGATTCTCGCCGTTCCCGATGACATGCCCCAGCAGCTGGGTCTGACCCGTGCGCTGTCGCCGTTGCGCATGCGCGGCATGACCGCCATGCTCGGCCGCATTAAGCGCCAGATCTCAGAGCAGCTGCCTGCGTAGGTTTTGCATCGAACGCAGCTAGAAGCCAATAAGCAGTAGTTAAGGATCCCCAAGCACGTGGGCAAGAAGAAGCAGGCCGCCTCCACCCCGGCGACCGCCGCGCTGGATGCGGCAGGTATCAACTATGTAGCGCACAGCTATGCGCATAGCGACTTGGCCGAAAGCTACGGCGCCGAAGCAGCCGAGCAATTGGGTGCCAGTGGCGACCGGGTCTTCAAGACCCTGATGGTCTCCACCGGGGCCAACGCCGCCCAGGATCTGGCCGTCGCAGTGGTGCCAGTGAATGCGAAGCTGGATCTGAAGGCGATTGGCACCGCGTTGGGCAAGAAGAAGGCGCAGATGGCTGACAAGGCTGCCGCCCAGCGACGCAGCGGCTATGTCCTGGGCGGGATTTCCCCGTTCGGGCAGCGCCAGAAAACCGCTACCGTCATTGACTCCAGTGCGCAGCAGTTCGAGACGGTATTCATTTCTGGCGGGCGCCGCGGTTTCAGCCTGGAGATCGCTCCGCGAGATGCCGCGAAGGCGACCGGAGCCATTTGGGCGCCGATCGCCTCCGGCTAGACAGCGATTGGCCAAAAAAGGGCCCTGCCTGCGGGATCGAGATCTGTTGATCGTTCTCGCGGGCAGGGCCCTTTGCCGCCTTGGGCTATTGGACTTGAGGCAGCGGCATGCGCTTGCTCAAGAAGTCGGTGATCGCCCGGGCAAAACCCTGTGGATCCACATTCGGCTCACGCGTGTGCCCTGCCTTGGCAAAGGTCTTGAGCGTGACCAAATCCGGGCGCAGCGCCGCCAGTTTCAAGCTCGGGCCATTAGGGACGAACTCGTCATCACGGCTGTGCATTATCAGCGTCGGGAATTTCAATTCGTCCGCGCGGTCCACCCAATTCAACCGGCGCAGATTGACCGGGGCCGCTTGGCCGGTGACCCAGCGCCCTGCCTTATTGGACAGCAGCCACTGGCCGAACAGGCCCACCGATTGCGGGATCTTATTGGCCCGGGCCTGGTGCGAAAGCACATCTACCCAATTGATTACCGGGCCGACCAGCATGAGCGAGTCAATATGGTGGGCCAGCTTGCTCCGATCGGCGGTCTGCAGGCTGATGGCACCTCCCATGGACCAGCCCAGCAAGATGATCTGCTTCGCTCCGCGGTCCAGTGCGAATTGGATACCCGATTCCACGTCATGCCATTCGGTATCGCCCAGACCGTAGCGGCCATCCGGGGCGCTCGGAGCCAAACCGTCATTGCGGTAGCTCATCAGCAAGGTCGTAACCCCGAGTTCGCTCAAGGCAGGCAGCGCCCGAATGGTCTCATTACGTCGGGCGCCTCGGCCGTGCACGCCAATCACCCAGACATCTTCGTTCGTGGAGCCACGCACCAGCCAGGCTGGACCGTCGCCGCCATCCAGGGGCACGACTACGTCTTCTGCGTCAAAGCCCAGGTCCGCGGGGTGCTCGTAAATTGCCCCGGATAGGTTGCCGCGGCGTACTCCCTGGAGGGTGCCGTGATAGATCTTCTCGATTTTGCGCGCAACCAGGCGGGATTTGCCCGGAACGGCTTCCGGCGCGGAAAGCCGCAGCGCGCAGGAGTCGAATTCGGTGAGGAAGCTGCACGGACCAGGTTCGCTGGTATCGGCGTCCTTGTTGAAATGCAACCAGAGTTTGCCCTCGGCATCGGTGACGACCTCCCGGATGATGCTGTTGCCGGTGCGGCGTTCTTCCGGGGTCACTACACGTCGGGCGAAGTAACCGGCGAGCGCTGATACGCTGGCGGCCACAAGGGAACCGGCGCCCAGTCCCAGCCCAACCCCAATCAGGGTTGCAGGCACTGCGCTGCGGGGTTGCATGGTATCTACGATGTTCCGAGCCATGTTTTCATCTTTCCATGACCTGGCCCGGGAATCATCTAGCCTGCTCAAGCGTTTTATATTGCATGAATGATGAATCGGTAAACCAATCAGCACAGCCAGCAGACGAAGCAGCCGCGCGCAGCGATGTGCAGTGGCAGCAGATCCTCTCTTCCGAGGAATTCCGCGTATTGCGCCAATCAGGGACCGAGCGTCCATTTACCGGCGAATACTGGGATACCACTACCGAGGGCGTGTACTCCTGCCGAGCCTGCGGTTCGGAACTGTTCGCCAGCACTACGAAGTTCGATGCCGGTTGCGGCTGGCCTTCCTTCTTCGCGCCGTTGGCCGAAGATCGGGTGCGCTATATCAGCGACGAGTCCATGGGCATGAAGCGTGTTGAGGTGCGTTGCGCCAATTGCGATTCGCATATGGGCCACGTTTTCGAGGGTGAAGGTTTCCAAACCCCAACCGATCTGCGTTACTGCATGAACTCTTTGAGCTTGACCCTGCGTCCTGCTCAGGGCTAATGCCTTTGTCGGTGGCAAGGCATGGATCACACTTAGAGCAAGAGTTGCTTATTCACTGATGACTTAGCATCACCTTTTCTGTTGTTTGAGCGTAGCGTTCAAGGTAAGCACTTGAGCGCTGCCCCAAACATGAAAAGAAGGTGTATGAAATGACTCAGATTTCCTCCAAGCCAGTACCGGCCACCGACGCAGAAGTACTGCAGATCGCAAACTCGGAAGCTTGGCTGACGCTGAAGTCTGCCGCCACCGAGTTCCAGGGCCTCCAGGCACAGGACGGTTCCTTGGCCGACAGCGCATCTGCACCACAGGCTGCCAAGCTTGTTGATTCCATCATCGAGTCGGTGCAGTCCTTGCGCGTGCACTTCGAGCACGACGCAGAGTATCTTGAGCAGCTGGTCACGGACCTGCGCCAGTGGGCAGATGCAGGCTTCGGCGTTCCCGACTTCCTCGATTCGCTGATGCAGTTCCAGCCCCAGGCCCAGCGCATTGACGGCCTGCTGCATCTGGTGCTTTTCCCGATGTACACCCAAAACGGTTCAACCAACCGCCACCTCGAAGCCGTGCTGGTGCAGGTCATGTGGCCTGAGTTCATTGCCGACCTGGAGAGCAAGGACTACGCCAACGCCCTGTTCGTGCCGCTGCGCTTCATCGACTTCACCGAAGGCTACAACACCAATTCCGCGGTGCTCTTCCCGGAGTCGGTCGCCATTCGGCAGACTCCGTCATTCACTTGGGGCGCGATCTTCCAGGATCGTGAGGCTGTACGCTTCCGCAAGGTCCTGCAGGAAGCTACACGCATCACCAACCTCGAACTGCCCGATGACGCCGCAGAGCTGCTCAAGGACCAGCACCTGACCGAAGAAACCTTCATCATGTGGGACCTGATTCACGACCGCACCCACATGCGTGGCGATCTGCCATTCGACCCGTTCATGATCAAGCAGCGCATGCCGTTCTTCCTTTACTCGCTCGAAGAACTGCGTTGCGATTTGACCGCGTTCCGCGAATGCATGAAGATCGCCGCCAACCCGGCTTCGGATCAGAAGAGCGCCAAGATGGCCAAGCTGGTGCAATACGCGGTGATCTTCGACCGCATCTTCCGCTTCGCCATCACCGGTTCGCGCGTACGCAACTACGACGGTCTCGGTGGCCAGTTGCTGTTCGCATGGATGCACCAGCACCATGTGCTGCACTGGACCGACACCAAGCTGAGCATCGATTGGGATCAGGTACCCGAGGTGGTTGCAGCCTTGGGGGATGCGATCGACGAACTGTATTGGAAGTCCATCGACCGTCCGAAGCTGGCCCACTGGCTTGCTGCCTACGAACTGGTTTCGGCCACCGTCACCCCGAACCCCGCGTCGGTCTGGGCCAAGGGTCCGGATGCCCTGCCGCTGACCGCACCACTACGTGAAATCACCGACCAGGTCATGGACGATGAATTCCCGCTGTCGATGTTCTACGAAGCTCTGAATAAGAAAATGGCCACCGTCATCGAATCGACCAAGGGCATGACCGGGGCAACGAAAATCTAGCCTTTCCTCTAGGCTAGAAAATGTGAGCAAAGAAAGAATCTCCTTGAACGAGACATCCAGACTAGTGCTCCTTGCCGGTGCTACTTCCGCCTCCGGCATTGCCAGCGCCACCGCGCTGGTTGATGCCGGAGCGCGTGTGCTTGCAGTGGGAAGCAACCAAGAGCGCCTCGACGAACGCCTCCCGTTCGTTCATGCCCGCTATGAATGCGATCTGGGCGACTTCGCAGCGGTCAAGCAATTGGCACTGCGGATTCATGAAGAGCACGGCAGCATCGATGCGCTGATCCACCTGGTAGGTGGCTGGCGTGGCGGTAAGTCGATCACCGGCCAAACCGACGAGGACTGGGATTTCTTGCACAGCAGCGTGCTGACCACCCTGCGCAACACCTCCCGCGCCTTCGTCGATGATCTGGTCGCCTCCCCCGCAGGCCGCTTGGCGATAGTCAGTGCCGAGGCAGTGCTGAATCCGACCCCGTCCAATGCCAACTACGGTGCGGTCAAGGCCGCAGCGGAACACTGGGTCAATGCCATCGCCCGCCTGTTCGCCAAGCAGGCAGAAAATGCCGCCGCGGTGAGTTGGGTCGTCAAGGCATTGAGCGACAAGTCTCCCGAAGAAACGCCTTCCGGGCAGACCCCGGTGCAGTTTCTTGCCCAGGCCGCAGTGGCTTTGCTTGGCCAGGATGCCCGCGAGCTCAACGGCACCCGGGTTGCATTGCCCAAGGCCTGATTATTGGTCGGTGCACACCTCTGGGCGCTGCACTGGCATAGCTTTCGACTTCACCCCTTGAACTACTAAGGACCTCCACAGCATGACTTTTACCCACGACGCTTCGATTCGCGGATTCGCTTCGGATAATTATTCTGGCGTGCACCCGCGCATCATGGATGCGATTGCCCGCGCCAACGGCGGCCACCAGATCTCCTACGGTGAGGACCAGTACACCGAGGAACTAGGCAACGTCGCCCGCAATGCCTTTGGCCCGGAAGCCCAGATCTTCCCGGTTTTCAACGGCACCGGCGCCAACGTCATCGCCTTGCAGTCCTTGCTTCCACGCTGGGGCGCTGTCATCTGCGCATCTTCTGCACATATCAACGTGGATGAGAACGGTGCGCCGGAGCGCATCGGCGGCTTCAAGCTGCTGCAGGTTGACACTCCCGTCGGCAAACTGACTCCAGAGCTGATCGACCAGGAAGCATGGGGCTGGGGCGACGAGCACCGCGCGCAGCCGCTGGCCGTGTCGATCACCCAGGCCACCGAGCTGGGCACCCTGTACACCCCTGGGGAAATCAAGGCCATCACCGACCACGCGCACAAGCTGGGCATGAAAGTGCATCTGGATGGCTCGCGCCTGTCCAACGCCGCGGCCTCCCTGGGCGTGCCGTTGCGCGCGCTGACCACTGACGTCGGCGTGGACATTGTTTCCCTCGGCGGTACCAAGAACGGCATCCTGCTCGGTGAGGGCATTTTGACCCTGCGCAGCGAACTGGCCCAGGACCTGAAGTACCTGCGCAAGATGAACATGCAGCTGGGTTCGAAAATGCGCTTCATCTCCGCACAGCTGATCGAGCTCTACGGCACCGATCTGTGGCGCGAATTGGCAAGCCACTCCAACGCCATGGCCGCCAAGCTCTCGCAGGCAGTTGAGGAAATTGACGGAGTCCAGCTGGTCTACCCGACTCAGGCCAACGGCGTCTTCGCCCAGCTGCCTACCGAGGTCAGCGACCAGCTGCGCGAGCACTTCCGCTTCTACGACTGGGATCGCGCGGCCGGCCAAGTGCGCTGGATGTGCTCGTTCGACACCACCGAGGAAGATGTTGCAGCGTTCATTGCCAAGCTGCACGAGCTGCTTGGCGCCTACGCCGCCGCTTAGCATGAACCCGCGGTCGGCGCGCCGTACCCATGCTCGGGTACGGCGCGCTTAGACTCAAATTGTGACCAATGATCGCCCTGCTTCCGCCATTCCGAAGGCCTTTGCCACGGCCCTTGAAGAGTTGTCGCATGCCAAGGTGCGCAAGGAACTGAAATTCACCGAAATTCCGGCCCCTGGCAGGCTGGCGCCGTTCGCGCTGGCACTCAGTGGCGACGTGATGGATGTGGTTGCTCCCGGACACGGCCCCCAGGGCCAGGAGATTGGCCGCACCCCGTTCCTCCAACCAGCCGAGCAGCTGGCCACCGGACGCTTCATCCTCCTCTTCGACCCCGCAGGCCAAGAACTGTGGAATGGCCAGTTCCGCATCGTCACCTACATTCGGGCCCGTCTGGATCATGAAATGGGCCAGGATTCCATGCTGGCTTCCGTCGCGTGGTCATGGCTCGAAGAAGCCCTGCGCGATCGCGACGCCGCATACCATTGCGCTGGCGGTACTGCGACTCGGGTAATTTCCGAATCCTTCGGCAATCTCGCCGGGGAACAAGACCATATCGATATCGAGCTGCGTGCTTCCTGGTCCCCGGACTCTGACCATCTGGGAACGCATCTGAGCGCGTGGGCCGATATGGTTTGCACTTTCGCCGGCCTGCCTCCCCTGCCCGAAGGCGTGCAGCAGCTGCCTCATCGCCGCCTGAGCTAGCGATTATCAATGCGATGGAGCCGAATAGTCCTAGAATGGAAGCACCATGCCGAATTCTGACTCTTCCGCTCCCGCATCATCCACCACTGCCAACGAGGCCGCCGCACCCGTTCTGACGCCACTAAGTGCGCCACGCGACGGGATCCCCGAAGTCATCGACACCGCACCTGCCTTGCGCCGTGCAGTGCGGGCGCTGGAAGCCGGCATCGGCGATCTGGCCGTGGATACCGAAAGAGCCAGCGGGTTCCGCTACGGCCAGCGCGCCTTCTTGCTGCAGATTCGCCGAGAAGGTGCGGGTACTTGGCTGATCGACCCGGAAACCCTGGACGATCTGTCCCCGTTGCGCGAGTTCGTCAACGAGCAGCCCTGGATCCTGCATGCGGCCACCCAGGATTTGCCGTGCCTGCACGAATTGGGCATGTCCCCTACCTCGCTGTTCGATACCGAGATGGCTGGCCGTCTTGCGGGATTCCCCCGCGTCTCGCTGGGTACCATGGTGGGCGAATTGCTCGAGCTGCAGTTGGCCAAAGAACATTCGGCAGTGGACTGGTCCACCCGCCCGTTGCCTGAATCGTGGCTGAACTACGCCGCACTGGATGTGGAAGTTCTCGAAGAGCTGCGCCAGGCCATCACCGCGGTGCTGGAAGAGCAGGGCAAGCTGGATTTCGCCTTCCAGGAATTCGAGTACGAACGCAATCTGCCTGACCCTTCCCCGGCACAGGTGCCGTGGCGCAAATTGTCCGGCATCCATAAGCTCAAGAGCCGACGCAACCTGGCGGTAGCTCGCGAACTGTGGCTTTCCCGCGAAGCCCTGGCGCAGAGCCGCGACGTTGCCCCGGGTCGGCTCATTCCCGACCGCGCCATCATGGCCGCTGTGGATCAGCGCGCCACCAGCGTTCCAGCGCTCTTGCAGATCCCCGGGTTCCACACGCGCAATGCCAAACGCGATGCCGCACGCTGGGTCGACGCGATCAAGCGCGGCAATAGCACCAGGGACCTGCCCGACCTGCGCGCCCCCAAGCCGGACTTGCCGCACCCTCGTTCATGGGCCGAAAAGAACCCGGCCGCGGCGAACCGGCTGGACGCGGCCAAGCTGGTCGTCAATGAGGTGAGCGAGCACTGGAATATTCCCGGCGAGAATCTCTTGACCCCGAAGTACCTGCGTGAATTGTGCTGGAATGCGCCGGCTCGCATCAGCGAGGCAAGCGTAGCGGACATGCTGGAAAATCTCGGTGCCCGCCAGTGGCAGCGTGGACTTCTTGCGGACAAGCTGGCCATCGCGTTGAAGCAGGCCTAGGCGGTTTCCAAGAAGGATTCACCGCGGGTTCCCGGATTTGCGAGGTGCTGCACTTGCACTTCAAGTTACTACTGAGTAACGTATGGTTCAGGTCACAGTGATGCTGGCCACTGCCCGGTCTTCACGGGCAGCATGAACTAACCCCAAGGAGCCCGACGGTGAGTGCCAACGCTTCGACCGTGCGCAACAATGCGCGCCCTTCGCTCGACGACCGCGATGTCGTCTTCATCGACGGGGTACGCACCCCATTTGGCAAAGCCGGCGAGAAGGGGATCTACCACGGTACCCGCGCCGATGACCTTGCCGTCAAAGCCGTACGCGGCCTGCTGGAACGCAACCCGGAAGTTCCTGCCGAGAAGATCGACGAGATCTCCATGGCCGCAACTACGCAGTCCGGCGACCAGGGCTTGACCTTGGGCCGCACCGTGGGCCTGCTCTCCGGCATCCCCAAGTCCGTTCCGGGCTTCGCCATCGACCGCATGTGCGCCGGAGCGATGACCGCCGTCACCGCGACCGCCGGCGGCATCGCTTTCGGCGCCTACGACGTAGTGGTCGCCGGCGGCGTGGAGCACATGGGCAACCACCCCATGGGCGCCGGAGCGGACCCGAACCCGCGCTTCCTCTCCGAGCGCATCGTCGACCCGCAAGCATTGAACATGGGCAATACCGCGGAGAACCTGCACGACCGCTTCCCTGCGATCACCAAGGAACGCGCCGACCGCTATGCTGTCGCATCGCAGGCCAAGCTGGCCAAGGCCTACGAGAACCAGCAGATCCAGGCCGATCTGATCCCCGTGGCAGCCAAGCGGCCGGGCGAAGGCTGGGCCGTGAACTCGGTTGACGAGCCGCCACGGCCAGGCACCACCATGGAATCGCTGGCCGAACTGCGCACCCCCTTCCGCGCCCACGGACGCGTGACCGCAGGCAACGCAGCAGGCTTGAACGACGGAGCCACCGCCGCCCTGCTGGCCAGCGGCGAGGCAGTGCGCGAACTGGGCCTGGAACCGAAGATGCGCATGGTCTCCTTCGCCTTCGCCGGCGTGGACCCGGACGTGATGGGCTACGGGCCGGTGCCGGCCACCGAAAAGGCCCTGGCCAAGGCCGGCCTTGGCATCAACGACATCGGCCTGTTCGAAATCAACGAGGCTTTCGCCGTGCAAGTGCTGTCCTTCCTCGACTACTACGGAATCGACCAGGACGATGAGCGCGTGAACCGGTACGGCGGTGCCATCGCCGTGGGCCACCCGCTGGCCTCTTCCGGCGTGCGCCTGATGTCCCAGCTGGCCCGCCAGTTCTCCGAAGACCATTCGGTGCGCTATGGCATCACCACCATGTGCATCGGCTTGGGCATGGGCGGCACAGTGATCTGGGAGAACCCAAACCACGCGGACTTCGGCAGCAAGGCATAAGGAAGAGACAATGACTGCAATGAGCAAAGATTTCCAGGCTGTCGCGCAGCTGATGCACGATGAGACCGTCACCCACACCTTCGTGAAGGACGTGGCCTTGCCAAGCGGCAAGACACTGGCACTGCTGACCCTGGATAACGGCCTGGACCACAAGAAGCCGACCACCCTCGGGCCCAATGGCCTGCTGGAACTGCGCGCCGCGCTGGAAGTCCAAGCAGAACGCGCCAAGAATGGCGAGATCGATGCCCTGGCGATCACCGGCAAGCCGTACTTCCTGATTGCCGGTGCCGACCTGTCGGCCGTCACCCGCCTGAGCGCACCGGATCAAGCAACCGCCATGGCTTCGCTGGGCCACTACACCTATGAGCTGCTTGCCGATTTGGGCGTTCCGACCTTCGCTTTCATCAACGGCCTGGCGCTCGGCGGCGGCTTGGAAATCGCGCTGGCTTGCAACTACCGCACGGTCAGCACCGCCGCGGGCGCTTTGGGCCTGCCAGAAGGTTTCCTCGGCCTGATTCCGGGTTGGGCCGGCGTATACCGCCTGCCCCGCCTAGTCGGCCCCGAGAACGCGCTGAAGGTCATGATCGAGAACCCGCTGAACAGCAACCGCACCCTCTCCGGTCCGGCAGCTGCCAAGATGGGGGTGGCCGACGCCCTGTTCGAACCAGCTGACTTCATCGAGCACTCCATTGCCTTCGCTGACGGTGTCATCTCCGGAACCACAGAGGTCAAGCGCCCCAATGCGGTCGATCCAACCGATCCCGAGGTTGCTCGCCGCTGGCTGGATGCGGCCGACGCTGCCGAAAAGTTCGTCGATGCGAAGCTGTCCGGCGCGGCCCCGGCACCGTACAAGGTGCTTGAGGTCTTCCGCAAGGGCCTGGCCATCTCGCAGCAGGAATCAGCAGTCCTTGAAGTCGAAGCGCTGACTGGCCTGATGAGCACCCCGCAGTTCCAGAACACCGTGTACGCCTTCCTGGACCTGGTCCAGAAGCGCGGCAAGCGCCCCGCCGGCGCACCGGATCCCAAGCTCGCGCGCCCCGTCACCAAAGTGGGTGTCGTTGGCGCAGGGTTGATGGCTGGCCAGCTGGCCCTGCTGTTCGCCCGCCGCCTGAACGTTCCGGTGGTTATCACCGATCTGGATCAATCGCGCGTGGACAAGGGCCTTGCCTACATCCATGGCGAGATCGACAAGCTGCGCGCCAAGGGCCGCATGAGCCAGGATGCGGTCAACCGCACCAAGGCTCTGGTTACCGGATCGGTCACCAAGAAGGCGTTCGCGGATGCCGACTTCGTCATCGAGGCCGTCTTCGAAGAGCTGAATGTGAAGAAGCAGGTTTTCGCAGAGGTTGAAGCGGTGGTCTCCCCCGAGTGCATCCTGGCCACCAACACTTCCTCGCTCTCTGTCACCGAGATGGGCCGCGACTTGTCGTATCCAGAGCGCCTGGTCGGTTTCCACTTCTTCAACCCGGTAGCCGTGATGCCACTGCTGGAAATTGCTGCTACGGAGTGGACCAACGATTCCTCGCTGTCCACTGCATTCGTGCTGGGCAAGAAGCTGAAGAAGACCACGGTGAAAACCAAGGATTCTGCCGCATTCGTGGTCAACCGCGTACTGCTTCGCCTGATGAGTGAAGTCCAGGCCGCTTTCGACGAGGGCACCGACGCGAAGACAGCTGACTCGGCACTGACCCCCATGGGCCTGCCAATGAGCCCGTTGACCTTGTTGGCGATGGTAGGTCTGCCGGTCGCGCAGCATGTCAACGAGTCGCTGAACGCCGCTTTCGGCGAACGATTTGCCGTCTCGGAGAATCTGCAGAAACTGATCGACGCGAAGATCACTGCCCTCTGGGTCAAGGATGAGGCTGGCAACCAGGTGCTGAATCCCGAGGCTGAAAAGCTGATGGCCTTCGGCGATCAGCACTCGAGCAAGGAACAGATCCTGGCTCGTGTTCAAGATGCGCTGGCCGAGGAAATCGGGCTGCTGCTGGATGAGGGCGTCGTTGCCGAAGCGGCCGACGTCGATCTGTGCATGATCACCGGTGCCGGCTGGCCAATGCACCTCGGTGGCATCACCCCGTACCTGGACCAGGTTGGCGCCTCCGAACGTGTCAACGGGAAGAAGTTCAACGGCTAGTACCTTCCAGGCCGTTCATGGTTCCGGTGCTTCTCCCTGAGTGCTGGAACCATGCGAAAAGCCGGGACCGCTTCCCGGCGGGTTCTAACGGTCGTTGCAACACCAACGGTCTAGGCTTCCGATAGTAATTCATGCATACGCTCGGCTGGAGTCTTCCAGTCGAGCGTTTTGCGTGGCCGCCCATTAAGCATCACAGCCACCTGCTCCAAATCCTCCGGACCATACATGCTCAAATCAGCACCTTTCGGAAAGAACTGACGCAACAACCCGTTAGTGTTCTCGTTCGATCCACGTTGCCAAGGACTGTGCGGATCACAGAAATACACATCCATATCCGTTGCCTCGCTAAACGACTTGTGCAACGCCATTTCAATTCCTTGATCCCAGGTCAATGAACCACGCAACGCCTCAGGCAACGACGCCATCGTCTTGATCAAGCCATCACGCACGGTCTCTGCCGTATGGTCCTCTGGCAAATGCACTAGCATCACGAACCTCGTGGCGCGTTCCACCAACGTACCAATCGCTGTTTGATTCCCTGCACCCATGATCAAGTCGCCCTCCCAATGACCTGGCACGGCACGATCTTCAACTTCGGCAGGCCGCTCACTGAAGTTGATCATCGGGTCACGGAAACGCGGACGGCGCTCGTCAACCTTCTTCTGCGGCTTACGTCGGGCCCGGCCTGAACGCAATGCTTGGGCAACTTCTCGTTTCAACCCACCGCGAGCCTGCAGATAGATCGCTTGATACACCGTTTCGTGAGTCACTCGCATCTCCAAATCCTCGGGGTGATCAGTCCTCATTCGGGAACAGATTTGTCCCGGTGACCACCTTAGACTTAAACCGTAAGTCACGTAATCACGTAACGGGCCAGGGCAAGCAAGCTTCGCTGTCTTAGACCGTGCCCGGCGTGTCACGGCCTGCCGGTGCGCTGCGTAAGGATAGTAATCATCTTGAGCAGTGCGGTTTCGTCGCAGTTCCCTGCTGATCGTGGACGGTGATCGGTGGAGCTTGATTGCGATCTGACGAATGGAATGTCCAGCGATGGTGAGCGCATAGATTTCTTCACGTTCAGTCATGGATAAGAATCGTGGATCAATCAGCTTGTCCAACGCCAGTATGCTCGGATTCGCTGTACTCTGTCGCCGGCCTGCCTCAGTGGTATAGGTAGTCATTCCACTGTTATAGTCCACCACCCGACCGTCAGGATAGATCCGTTTGTTTCCGCACTTGCGGATGCCATGGTCCCACTCTCGGCCGGTTTCCGCATGGACGCCCACCTGATTGGCGGCATCCCGAAGGCTCATACCTTCGACGCGTAGGCGTAAGAACTCCTCGCGCTTGCCCGCACGTGTTTGAGGGATTTTCAACCCCGTTTTGACCGCCCATTGATAGCAGGTGTGGATGGGGATGTTGACTTCGCGTGCTGCTTTACTGACGTTTTGGTGCTTGTCGAAAGCGTTGAAGAAAGTTTCTTTCTGTTCTTGGGTGTATCGCGTTTTGGGCTTGCCAAGTGTCGCAGACGGACCAGTTCGAGATGATGCCCAGCCGTATTTCTTAGCGAGTAGATAAGCGGTTGGCAGGGGAATACCAATGGCTTGGGCTGCGTCTTTGACGCGTTGGGTTCGGTCGAGGACTTCCTTGAATCGTCGCTTCTCGACTTCGCTTAGCCTTGCTCTTGACGCTAGTCGAGGGGTGGTAGGTACTGAAGTGCAGGTTAAATGAGGCACGGTCGTTGCAACTCCTGATTGTTCAGGTGTTGCAACGACCGTTGGAACCCGCCCCCCATGAGGAAAGCTGGTCCCGGCTTCTTGCTGCCCCGTTAAGATGCGGGAACCCCGTACAGCTGGAAAATGTTGCTGTACGGGGTTCCTGCGCTCCATGGAGCTGGGCTTCGCATGCCCAGTTACTTAGATGATGTCTTCACCATTGCGGCGGGCTTCCAGCCATTCCTGGATAAATCCCCTGCTGATGAAGAACAGTACTCCGGCCACTATAACTGGCCATACCAGTACGTACAGGCTCAGGAAAAACGTCGTCATTATTTGCCTCCCAGGCTCTTTGCGTCGTGTCCGGCTTCTGCAGCCCCGGTCTTTGCAGGTACTGCGTCGAAGTCACCGGTGCGTACTGCGATGACATCGAAGTCGAATTCCATCTTGGATCTGAATGACATGAGGTAGCAGACGATGGTACTTACCGAGTAGGCAACCAGCGAGGCGCTCAAGGTCGTGTAGTCGCGCAAGAATCCGAAGACGAATGGTGCGCTGGCCAGCATCGCGACGACCCCAACAATTTTGGCTACGCGCAGACCGAAGAACCCGAAGCTCATCAATGCCAAGACCACGCCAATGCCAATCACCGACAGCAACTCGATCAGCAAGCCGGTGACGCCATTGATAGGGATCAGCTCGAAGCGAACCGGGATGAAGATCGCCAGAGCAACCAGTACTGAAACGGTGAAAGCCTTGTTCGTGACCTTCTTCCAGTAGAAGCTGGCCAAAACCGGGAAGACCAGCGCGCCCCAAAGAGCTCCTACGAAGACCAGCAGGTCCAGGATGTTCAGTTGCATGCTCGCGAAAGCGACTGCCAACGCGGTGGCAACGACCATGGTCGCACGGCCAATGAGAAGCATCTTCTTCGGATCAGCCTTGTCCTTGCCTGCGACGTTCTGTCCGTACACGTCGGCCATCATGATCGAGGACAAAGCTGCCAAGTCCGAGTCAGCAGTTGACGACAGTGCACCAATGATCATGATGAAGAACAGCGCCAGCAGTACACCTGGCAGGTAGCTGGCTGCCATCTCAGGGATGAGGTTGTTCATGTCGCCACCGGATGGCTCGAACCCAATGTACAGGGCGAGCACGCCGAGCATGCCCACGCCAATGACCATCGCGCCGTAGCCGATGGTTGCAGTGATGAAAGTTGGCTTGATCAGGTCCTCGCGTACTGCGAAGAGACGCTGGGCAATGGTCTGGTTGCCAATTGCGTAGGCCAGAACAGCGGCAATGTATGGTGCGCCCTGGCCCAAGAATGCTTCAGAAGAGAAGAAATTGGACTGCTGCGGGGTCAAGTTGCTCGCACCGGTTTCGAATGCGGCCGGGAACCCTGAGGCAAAGAAGATTACTGGGACAATAATTGCTACAGCGCCGAGCATGGCAACGACCTGGACAAAGTCGGTCAATACCGAGGCACGGAATCCGGACCACAGCGTGTAGAGCAGAACGCCGCCGGCAACGGCCAGCACGCCTTGGATGAAGTTGAAGGGCGAAAGCATCGAAATCAATACGCCACCGGCAATGAAGTTGGACATCAAGGAGATGACCGAACCAACGATATTCGACCCGGCGAGCATCAGCTGGCTGGAGCGCCCATGGCGTGCGTGCATGACCTCTGCGAGCGTGTGCGCGCGTGGCGCGACCTTGCGTATCCGCTTGCCGAATGGGTAGATGAACAGAATCATCAACGCACCCCAGAGCCCATAGTGGATCGGGCCGGAGATTCCGTAGGTGTACCCGGACGTGGCCGAGGCATACATCGATGAGGCCCAGATCCAGGTAGCGGTCATGCTTGCAGCGGAAATGCCGAATCCAATTTTATTTCCCGCCGTCATGTAGTCATCGGCGTTTTCTTTCTTCTTCCCGATTCGGGTGGAAATATAGAAGGTTCCTCCATAGAAGAACACCAATAGCAAGACAACAGTTAGGGCGCTGAACTGCACTATTTCGTTATTCACGCGCCACCTCCCTCTAATAGACAGTGATGAGATTCGCGCCGGGAGCTAAATGCTCAACCGGCGACTTATCCTGCACGTCTTCCTGCGAGATGTCATCGCAAGGGGTAAATTTCAGCTGACGCGCACAAGCCCCTGGGCCCATGAACCACTTCCCAACACTCAAGTTTCGTTCGTTTCTCATTCGTATCGTTCATCCCTAGTCACGGGGAGCACCAGCTCGTGGATTCGCTCCAGAACCTGGCGCTTTTGGCTTCACAACGTGAATCCGGACCCATGGTTTGCCTGCATCGCACTTGCGGCTAGCCATATTGGCGCGCAATGGCGCTTCGGGTCAGTTCAGGCGCGGTACTCGCGTTGGCGAATGCCGCCTGCCTTCCATCGGAGGACTGCTGCCCGGAACTCAACACGCGATTACTGCGTGGAGTAACTCAGTCGGCGATAAAATGCCGCACGGGAAAACAGCGAAAGCTCTCTCCGAAATTAGTAGCTTCAACTAACTACATACAAATATTAGCATGAATGCAAAGATATTCGAATCTTCCGCCGCAAGGCAGCGGGGCAACCCAATCACCGATCGGCCGGCAGGGGGCACGATGTTGAATCAGCCCATCGCCTGTATCAATCACGGGACTACCTTGCAGATGCGTGTAACGGTGCGCACATAAGTGCGGAAAACCGGGGTAAAAAATATCTAGTTCTGGCCGTTCTATTCCCCACTGGGAGACGGGCGGGCATGCCCCAATTACACCACCCGAAATGCCCCACCTGGATTACTAACCTCTCCAAAGTGCGGGATTCAGAGCCATGCCGAGGGAGCACCCGGCGCTATGGATACTCTCGGGACTTCGAAAACACTGCATAAATATTCATAGTATTCGATACCGCCTGGCGAACGCATGCAGACCGCTCCCCCGCCGATCAAACTCACCGCATGCCGCATCCTCCTGACGCGGACGCTTTGCTCTTAGCGCCGGCACAGAGATCTCTGCCAGAATGGGTGCATGACTGACATCGCCCGACCAGCCCGTCGTACGTTCATGTGCGCCTCGGCAGCACTTGGTTCCGCCGCACTGCTCACCGCCTGCGGTGATGGACATTCTGAAGCCGACACCCCCGAGGCATTGCCGATCCCTGAACCAACCGGAGAAGGACAGGCGCTCATGAAGGCCAAGGACCTTGCCATCGGATCGCGTGCACTCGCTCCAGCCAAGGATCCTTCCGGAAAAGAAGTAGGCGTTTTGCTCTTCCGCAAGGATGAGAAGACAGTTTTGGCCTACTCGAACGTCTGCACCCACCAGGGTTGTGCCGTGAGCCCGAAGTCCAGCAAGGAAGATTTCTACTGCGCCTGCCATGGCTCACGATTCGCACCCGCTGACGGTACCGTGGACGAAGGTCCAGCTATCGCGGCTCTGCCACGCTACGCGGCGGCAATTGAAGGTGACGACATCGTCGCCTATATCACCGCCGCAGAGTAGTTTCCCAGCTCTTTTAAAGCACGAAAGGCTGAACCCGGATGGGTTCAGCCTTTCGTGCTTTCTAATTGGTTCGTTTAGAACAATGCAACCTTCTGTGGGGTCGGGAAGAGCTCATCCATCTGGACCCGTTCCGCAGCGCTCGGAACCCAACGCACCGCTGCAGCGTTGGCTCGAATCTGCTCGGGACGGGTGGCACCGGCAATCACTGAGGCCACCGGCGACTGCGCTGCCAGCCACGAAAACGCCAATTCGATCGGCGTCAGATCCCGTTCGGCGGCAAACGCATCGAATTGATCCAACTGCTCGAAATCGCTGGTTTCCACGAGATGCTGACGAGCGTGAGTCAGGCGACTGCCTTCTGGGGCATGCCCCTTGGAGTATTTCCCGGTCAGCAGGCCGTTTGCCAGCGGGAAGTAGGGCAAGACGCCCAGATCGAATTCACGAGCCGCTGGAAGCACTTCCAGTTCTGCACGGCGGTCAATCAGGTTGTAGTGATTCTGTGCCGAGACGAATCGCTCGGTTCCCAATTCACGGGCCACGTACTCCGCCTGGGCGATTTGCCAGCCGGCCCGGTTGGAATGACCGATGTAGCGAACCTTGCCGCTGGTGACTAGCTCATCCATAGCCCGCAAGGTTTCTTCGATGGGAGTGTTCGCATCTGGGGTATGGAACTGATACAGGTCGATGTAGTCGGTACCGAGCCGCTTGAGCGACGCTTCGACGGCTTTGACGATATAACGGCGCGAACCACGTGCATTGAAGTCCGGACCATTTGCGCCCTGCATATCCATGCCGAATTTGGTGGCCAGCACGATGTCATTGCGTGCTTGCCCTAGCGCTTTGCCCAGACGGATTTCGGAAAGCCCTGGTTCCTTTCCATAGACATCCGCGACATCGAAGAGCGTAATACCCGCATCAAGCGCCGCATGGATAACCGCGTCGGTTCCTTCTTGGGATTCGGTCGCAGTACCTGCGCGGCCAAGATTGTTGCAGCCCAGCCCGACGACGGAAACACTCAGGCCGCTGCGGCCTAGCTGACGGAATTCCATGGACACCTCATCTGTTGGTTTGTTCATCCGCTTCACTGAGCGACGTTATACCCATAGGCTATCCGGTAGGTAGTTGTGCTCAACATTTCACAGCACAATTCACTGCATTGCATATTTATCCATTAGGATGGAAACATGTCTAAAGTTCTTACCAATCTCCCTGTAGGCGAGCGCGTAGGTATCGCGTTCTCCGGTGGCCTCGACACCTCGGTGGCAGTAGCCTGGATGCGCGACAAGGGCGCCATCCCTTACACCTACACTGGCGACCTCGGCCAGTACGACGAGCCAGATATCGACGCTGTACCTGGCCGTGCACTGGAGTACGGTGCAGAGAACTCCCGCCTGGTTGATTGCAAGCCTGCTCTGGTTGAAGAAGGCTTCGCAGCACTCGCCTGCGGCGCTTTCCACATCCGCACTGGCGGCAAGACCTACTTCAACACCACCCCGCTGGGCCGCGCCGTCACCGGCACCCTGCTGGTCCGCGCAATGCGCGAAGATGGCGTGGATGTCTGGGGCGACGGTTCGACCTACAAGGGCAACGACATCGAGCGCTTCTACCGCTACGGCTTGATGGCCAACCCTAAGCTGCGCATCTACAAGCCATGGCTCGACCCCAACTTCGTTGCAGAGCTTGGTGGCCGCCAGGAAATGTCCGAATGGCTGCAGGAGCACGGTTTCCCTTACCGCGATTCGGCCGAAAAGGCCTACTCAACCGATGCCAACATCTGGGGCGCAACCCACGAGGCGAAGACCCTGGAACTGCTGAACAGCTCCATCGAGTCTGTTGAGCCGATCATGGGCGTGAAGTACTGGGACGAGAACGTAGAGATCAAGACCGAAGATGTCTCGGTTTCCTTCGTCGCTGGCCGCCCGGTAGCCATCAATGGCAAGGAGTTCACCGATCCGGTGGCTCTGGTCAACGAAGCTAATATCATCGGCGGACGCCATGGTCTGGGCATGAGCGACCAGATCGAGAACCGCATCATCGAGGCCAAGTCCCGTGGCATCTACGAAGCACCAGCAATGGCGCTGCTGTACATCGCCTACGAACGCCTCGTGAACGCGATCCACAACGAAGACACCGTGGCCAGCTACCACAACGAAGGCCGCCGCTTGGGCCGTCTGATGTACGAAGGCCGCTGGCTGGACCCGCAGGCCCTGATGCTGCGCGAATCGCTGCAGCGCTGGGTCGGCTCGGCCATCACCGGTACCGTCACCATCCGCTTGCGCCGTGGCGACGACTACACGATCGTGAACACCGAGGGCGAGAACCTGAGCTACCACCCGGACAAGCTTTCGATGGAGCGCGTAGGCGACGCCGCTTTCGGCCCAGTGGACCGCATCGGCCAGCTGACCATGCGCAACCTGGATATCGCGGACTCCCGCGGCCGCCTGGAGCAGTACGCCAACATGGGCCTGGTCGGCGGCACCACCGCTGAACTCGTCGGCTCGCTGGAAGCTGGCGGAGCTGAAGACATCGTGAACGCAACCCAGGTTGATAGCGATGACCTGGCGACCGACCGCGCTATCGAGTCTGCTGCATTCGACGCAGGCACCGACTAGACGCCAAGGCACAGCTAGTGGATCGGCCAGGTTCTCCCTTCACGGGGAGAACCTGGCCGATCTTTTATTCTGCCCGGAAACCGGTCAGCGCAAAAAAATAGTCCCAGACGTGTGAACGTCCGGGACTAGCCTGGGTTGCAGGCTGTCAGCCCTCGATCAAGGACAGCAGCGGGCTCACCGCGATGGTGAAACCAATCAAGGAAATCAGTCGAAGTACCATGCGGACACGTGCTCCCTGCTTGGTATTCGGTTCTGGCAGGCGGAAGCCCTGTTCAACGATCCACACCAATATGGCAATGACAACTCCGGTCAAGGCAACCTGCGCTGGGGCGAGGCCAGAAAGCAGGGACACCACTCCAATGCCGATGATGACACCGACGCAAGCCTGGAAAACCAGATGCAACGGCGTGCGGGTTGCTCCCATCCGCGGGACTTTACGCTGGGCACCGGGGGTCTCGTCCCGGTCTTCTTGTGGAATCATTTCTCCTTGTTTCCTGCTCGTTTAAACCTGTGCTTTCGCGGGGCCGCGCGAAGACACCACTTCCTTGGACAACAGCAGGCCACTGCCGCCGTTAAAAACCACAGTACCGAACCGTGGAGCCCGGGCTACTTCTTCGAATCCCAGGGCACGATGAAGCGCCAAAGACGCAGTATTCTGCGCGTTGACCACGCACCATGCGGTCGAAGCGCGCTGCGCAATCCATGACAGCCTGGCCTCGGTTAGGCTTCGTGCCACGCCCCGTTGCCGGTATCCGCAGGCAACCTCGATCCCGGCAAGGTAATAGCCAGCTGGCGCCAACGGATCAGCAGGCTCCCACCAATGGGCTCGAGCCCAGCCAAGCAGCTCTCCGGCCGGGTTCTTGACGACTACCTGGCATTCATCAGCGCCCCAATTTCCAGGTTCAGCCTGACGCCCCAAACTCTCCGACAGCCGACGGATGGCCGGGTGGTCCGCTGCCTGCATTGGCTGCGTCGCAACTATGGGGCTTATCATTCGTGATCAGTCGATGGACATCGGCTTTGGTGGCATCGGGTGCGCCATCTTCAGCTTGTTCAATTCCGCATAGGGCGCAACACCGATACTCATCTTGGTGAAGTCCAGCTTGGCTTCGCGGATGCACGTCTTGATCGCAGCGACTGCAAGCTTTGGAGCTGGTGATAGGACTCGGATGTTCAGCTTTCGGTTACCGAAATCGCTGGACTCCACCGTGCCAAGTCCGCGCCATGCCAAGTGGCCGGTCAGCGCTTCCTTGGCCTTCTTGTCCAGGTACTGGTCGCGCTCGGTGCCATTTGCGGATTTCAGCGCGTACTGCACGATAACCCACGACTGATCTTCTTCCTTGATCTCTGCATAGCCTTCGGCAGCACAGGCTTCAGCGAAACCAGCGAACAATTCGTCGGCGCGGTCGGTGTTTACGTCCTGGACTTCATTGGTCTTGGACATATGTCCCACGGTGCCGTGATTGATCACGAACTGACCCAATTCATCGTCCTCGAACTGCTGGAACCATGCTTCGCGGAATTCCAGTTCGTTCTTTTCGTTCATCCGGTAGGTGCGAATGATCGCCATGTGATTACCCCTTGGGTCTACGGTGTGCTTAGTTATCTAAATTTTTGGAGGCTTCGGCAAGCTGTGCGGCTAGGCGCTCAGCCTTGGATTGCCAGGTGGCGCGGTGTTCGGCATTGAACGGTGCATCGTTGTTGATCACGGTGCCGAGCAACAGTCCAGCTTCTCTTCCAATACTACGAACTAGGGAAGCTGGATAGTTCATGCCTATTTCATGTTCGGCGAATTCATCTTCATCATCAAGGAACACGCCTTGGCTACGTGAACGAATCACGTCCAAATCCATGTCAATGGAGTTGACTTCCCAAGCGCCCCGCTTCATCCGTCGCCATCCGATGTTGCTGGACAGGTCGATGTAGACATCAAAATCTTCCAGTGCATCCGCATAGAGGGTGGCAATCCACTGGCCCGAGTGTGGAATCAGGCAGAGCGCATTACTCGCTGCCAAGTGTGCGGTGCCCGGACGGGCTACCAGTGCGCCGGCCGGCTGGTGAAGCCAATGTCCGTATTTGTCCTGTCCGAGATAAAATCCGGGCACCACCCAGTGCGGGCTGGAATCATACTTCCAGGCGCGCGCTACCACCAAGGAACCCTCGGCGATAGTTTCTGGGCTACGGGGCAGGTCTACCGGGCAGCCGGACGGTGAGCTCACAGCTTCGGAATCTGACCGGTAGGCAGGTCTTGTCCAGGGAGGGGCCGGGCGAATGGAACCTTGGTTCCCAGAACCTGCGCCAGGGTATCGCGGGCTACCTGCTGTGCAGTCAGTCCAACGCGGTCCAAGACCTCAGCACGAGTTCCGTGCGCCAAGAATTCGGTAGGCAAACCTACTTCGTTCAGAGCCGTATCGACACCCGCTGCACGCATTTCGGTGCGCAAGCGCGAACCCACACCGCCGGCTCGGACGCCATCTTCGATGCAGACCACAATGCGGTGACGGGCTGCCAGTGAAATCACCGAGGTTGGCATTGGTAGAACCCAACGAGGATCCACCACGGTCACCGATACGCCCTGGCTGTTCAGTCGTTCTGCGACATCCAGCGAAAGCTCGCTCATGGCGCCCACGGAAACGATGAGAACATCCGGTGCGGAACGGTCCCCCAAGTGTGCCAGAACATCCACGCCATCTGGCAGGCGGTCCACAGCTTCGTTGGGTTCACCCACCGAGCCCTTGGAGAATCGCACGACACTTGGCGCATCATTGATGTCAAGGGCTTCACGCAGTTCCTCCCGCAGGCGGTCGGCATCGCGCGGCGCAGCCAGATGCAGGTTAGGCACGATCTGGGTCAGCGCCATATCCCACATGCCGTGGTGGCTGGCGCCGTCCGGGCCGGTGACTCCAGCGCGGTCCAGCACGATGGTGACACCTGCCTTATGCAGGGCCACGTCCATCAGCAATTGGTCAAAGGCACGGTTAAGGAAGGTCGCGTAGACGCAGACCACCGGGTGCAGTCCGCCAAAGGCAAGGCCGGCGGCAGTAGTCATGGCGTGCTGTTCGGCGATGCCCACGTCAATGACGCGTTCAGGGTGTTCCTGGGACATTTTCTTCAGGCCCACTGGCTGCAGCATGGCACCGGTGATCGCCACAATGTCCTCGCGCTCGTTGGCCACCGCCGCGATCTCTTCGCCGAAGACGCTGGTCCAGCTCTGCGCGCTGGACTTGGAAACCGGCAGACCGGTGATTGGGTCGATAACGCCAACGGCGTGGAACTGGTCAGCTTCATCGGCGCGGGCCGGAGCGTAGCCGTGGCCCTTCTCAGTCAGGGCATGCACGAGCACTGGGCCCGCGTACTGCTTGGCCTGCTGCAGCGCTTCTTCTACTGCGCGCTGGTTGTGGCCATCGATCGGGCCGATGTACTTCAGGCCCAGGTCCTCGAACAGGCCTTGCGGTGCCCACCAGTCCTTGATGCCCTTCTTGGTGGCGTGAAGGGACTTGTAAGTGAAATCGCCTACTGGCCCGGATCCCTTGAGCTTGACCTTGAGCTTGTCCATGGCGTTCTCGTAGGCCGGGTGGGTACGGAACTTGTCCAGCTGCTGGCGCAGTCCCGAAAGCTGGTTGGCCAGGCCGCCGATGGTCGGGGCGTAGGAGCGGCCGTTGTCGTTGACCACGATGACTGCTTTGCGGTCCTTGTCGGCAGCGATGTTGTTGACTGCTTCCCAGGCCATGCCGCCGGTCAAGGCGCCATCGCCCACCAGGGCTACGGCGTAGCGGTCATTGTTATTCATCAGCTTGTTGGCGCGGGAAATTCCATCAACCCACGACAGCGAGGAGGAAGCATGGGAGGACTCAACCACATCGTGTTCTGATTCACCGCGGTCAGGGTAGCCCGACAGGCCTCCTTGCTGGCGCAAGGTCTCGAAATTCTGGCGTCCGGTAACCAACTTGTGCACATACGACTGGTGTCCCGTATCGAAGACGATGGAGTCAGTTGGGGAATCGAAGACACGATGGATGCCCAAGGTCAGCTCGATAACACCGAGATTGGGACCCAAATGGCCGCCAGTACGAGCAACATTGTCGATGAGGAAGCCGCGGATTTCCTCCGCCAAGTCGTCGAGCTGCTCGAGGGTAAGCGCCCGCAGGTCACTTGGTTTCTTGATGGTCTTCAATAAAGACACGTTCATCCCCTTCACAAATTCGCCGACAATAGGCTGGAAAGCCCATGCGAAATACCTAGTTTACCGCGTTCAAGGCTTCTTTCATTATCCGTCAACGTCCGTGCTGGTGCTAATTTCCTAGCAATGACGTTCACTACCCCGAACGCATGTGCCCGTTCGCGTGCGAGCCTAGTTGCGGTCCAGCGTATCGGCCAGCATTTGCAGCCCTTGCGCTTCGAAGGATTCATCTCCAACTTCATAAGACCAGACGGCCGTGCCCAGGCCTTCACGTAGTTGCATCATTTTCCATGATAATTCTTCGCGCGGATCATAGCCGTAGCCCTGAAGGAAGGCTTGTTCCAGCTCCGGATGCCCCACCCACTGCTGTAGTGAGAGTCGCGCGAAGTCGCTGGAAGCTGGACGGAATTCAAAACGTCCAAAATCAATGACTTTCAGTTTTCCTTGGTCTACGAGCCAATTACGAGGCTGCCAGTCTCCGTGCGTTGGGACGACGGCCACGGATTTAGGCTCGTAGCTGGTGAACAGGTCCCTGATCTGCCGGCACCGTGAAGCACCAATGCGGTGCTTGCGTTCAAGCAGCTGAAGGAATTTTGCCGTCAGCCGGGCTTCGTAGCCATGAGCAACACGCTGTTCTTGATCGTGCAGCAACCTGAGCGCGTGTCCCGCCTGTCGATGCGAATCCGGCGCGTATTCATGTTCTGTCCCTACGCACAGTTCTCCGGGTTGGTAGTCCAGCACTGCCAGGCGGTGCACATCGCTTGAAAAACGCAGCCGCGCGGCCAGCCCGGCTTCGGCAAGTACACGCGTGTACCGGCGATGTGCTTCCAGCTCCCGGATGATGTGATGGTTGCTTTCGCCCGCGGTCTTGAGCACGAAGTGCTTTCCGGCTGCATCCAAATGGAGGACTTTAATGTCTGTCAGCCCCCAAGACATGTCCGAAACGACTGTTGCCTCTCCGAGCCAGGAACGCACTTGGTGCACTTGGCCCGCATTCAGCAGATCTTCAAGGGCAGGTGACGTCATCGGAAGTTCCTCTCCGCCAACAGTTTTCTGGAAGTGATTCCCGAGTCTAGCAATTGATCTCCAGGCTCCCTGCGGGCGGCGCTAAGCTGAGCGTATGCCATCTTCCTTCGATCCTCATCACGTCTCAGCGAGTTATTCGAGTCTCGCCAGCGCCTATATCGATCTGTTCGCTTCGCCCGAGCAGGCGGAGCTTGAAGACCGGGAGCTGATTGCGGCGTGGGCGGGGCAGCTGGAGGGGCCGGTCCTGGACGCTGGCTGCGGGCCTGGGCATTGGACACAGTTCATCGCCGATGCCCATCGGCCGGCTACAGGCGTTGACCTCGTTCCGGAGTTTCTGCACTTCGCACGGCGCAACTTCCAGAAGCCCGATTTCCTGCGTGCGGACTTGGCACAGTTGCCGTTCGAAGACCACCATTTTTCCGGGGTGCTCGCCTGGTACTCGGTAATCCATGCTCCTCCAGCCGAGCTTCCGCAGCTGTTGGGCGAGTTTGCCCGGGTGCTCAAGCCACGCGGCAAGCTGCTGCTCGGATTCTTTGCCGGGGATCAGCTAGAAGCCTTTGGCCACCAGGTCGCCCCGGCCTGGCATTGGCCGCCCCGGGAATTGGAGCTGTTGTTGGAAACGTCAGGCTTCAGCGTGCTGGAAGTTGGCACCCGCACCCGGTCCACGGCCCGCACCCATGGTCAGCTGAGTGCGCAAAAGGCTGGTTAAAAACCTGAGACCCAAGGCAATTGCCTTGGGTCTCAGGTTTTCCCGCGATGCGGAACTACTTAGAGATTCGCTTCGACCGGAGCCGAGGTGGATCTGCTAGTTGGCAGCGGCGATCTGGCGCAGTACGTACTGCAGGATGCCACCGTTGCGGTAGTAGTCAGCTTCACCTGGGGTGTCGATGCGCAGAACTGCGTCGAACTCGGTAACCTTGCCGTCTTGTGCGGTTGCGGTAACCTTCAGGGTCTTCGGGGTGGTGCCGTTGTTCAGCTCGGTCACGCCGGAGACAGCGAAGGTCTCGGTTCCGGTCAGACCCAGCGAATCAGCGGATTCGCCCTCTGGGAACTGCAGCGGCAGAACGCCCATGCCGATCAGGTTCGAGCGGTGGATACGCTCGAATGATTCGGTGATGACGGCCTTGACGCCCAGCAATGCGGTGCCCTTGGCAGCCCAGTCACGCGAGGAGCCCGAGCCGTATTCCTTGCCGCCAAGAACGACCAGCGGGGTGCCGGCAGCCTTGTAGTTCTCTGCAGCGTCGTAGACGTAAGCCTGCGGAGCATCAGCCTGGGTGAAGTCGCGGGTGAAGCCACCCTCGACGCCGTCCAGCAGCTGGTTCTTGATGCGGATGTTGGCGAAGGTACCGCGGATCATGACTTCGTGGTTGCCACGGCGCGAGCCGTAGGAGTTGAAGTCCTTGCGATCCACGCCGTTCTCGATCAGGTAGCGGCCAGCCGGGGTTTCCGACTTGAACGAACCTGCAGGCGAGATGTGGTCGGTGGTCACCGAGTCGCCCAGCTTCAGCAGCACGCGAGCGCCGCTGATGTCCTGGACTGGCTGCGGCTCGGCGGTCATGCCGTCGAAGTACGGTGCCTTGCGTGCGTAGGTCGACTTCTCGTCCCATGCGAAGGTCGAACCCTCCGGGGTGTCCAGTGCCTTCCAGCGAGCGTCGCCTTCGAAGACTCCGTCGTAGCCCTTGGCGAACATTTCCTTGTCGATCGACGAGTCAATGATCTCCTGGACCTCGACAGGCGATGGCCAGATGTCCTTCAGGAAGACATCGTTGCCCTCGGCGTCCTGGCCCAGTGCGTCGGTCTCGAAGTCGAAGTCCATGGTGCCAGCCAGTGCGTAGGCGATGACCAGTGGCGGGGAAGCCAGGTAGTTCATCTTCACGTCTGGGTTGATGCGGCCTTCGAAGTTGCGGTTGCCCGAAAGAACTGCGGTAGCTGCGAGGTCGTTGGCGTTGATGGCCTCGGAGATCTCGGCATCCAATGGACCGGAGTTGCCGATGCACGTTGCGCAACCGTAGCCAACAACGAAGAAGCCGAGCTTCTCCAGGTATGGCAGCAGGCCGGACTTCTCGTAGTACTCGGTAACGACCTTCGAGCCTGGCGCGACCGAAGTCTTGACCCATGGCTTGGAGGTCAGGCCCTTGTCAGCTGCGTTGCGAGCCAGTACGGCTGCGGCCAGCATGACCGAAGGGTTGGAGGTGTTGGTGCACGAGGTGATCGAAGCGATCGAAACCAGGCCGTGGTCCAGGGTGAACTGGGTGCCATCTTCCTTGGTGACATCGACGGCTACCGACGGGCGGCCAGCGCCCTGGGTGTCGTCGGCGTTCGATACGTAGTTGTGCAGGTCCTTGCGGAACTGTTCCTTCGAGGAAGACAGCTCGATGCGGTCCTGTGGACGCTTCGGGCCGGCGATCGATGGAACCACGGTCGACAGATCCAGCTCGAGGTATTCCGAGAAACGGATCTCGCGGCTTGGATCGTGCCACATGCCCTGTTCCTTGGCGTAAGCCTCGACCAGTGCCACGTTCTCGTCGCTGCGGCCGGTCAGGCGCAGGTAGTCGAGGGTGACATCGTCGATCGGGAACATCGCGGCAGTGGAGCCGAATTCTGGGGACATGTTGCCGATGGTTGCACGGTTGGCCAGTGGCACTGCTGCCACGCCTTCGCCGTAGAACTCAACGAACTTGCCAACAACGCCGTGCTTGCGCAGCATTTCGGTGATGGTCAGCACCACGTCGGTTGCGGTGGCGCCAGCTGGGATCGAGCCAGCCAGCTTGAAGCCGACAACGCGTGGGATCAGCATGGAGACAGGCTGGCCGAGCATTGCTGCCTCGGCTTCGATGCCGCCAACGCCCCAACCCAGCACGCCCAGGCCGTTGACCATGGTGGTGTGGGAGTCGGTGCCTACGCAGCTATCCGGGTAAGCGCGCAGTACGCCGTTGACCTCGCGGGTCATGACGGTGCGTGCCAGGTACTCGATGTTGACCTGGTGCACGATACCGGTGCCCGGTGGGACGACCTTGAAGTCATCGAATGCAGTCTGGCCCCAGCGCAGGAACTGGTAACGCTCGCCGTTGCGCTGGTACTCGATCTCCATGTTGCGCTCGACAGCGCCTTCGAAACCGAAGGTGTCGATCTGCACGGAGTGGTCGATGACCATTTCGGCTGGTGCCAGCGGGTTAACGCGGGTTGGGTCACCGCCGAGGTCCTTGACAGCCTCGCGCATGGTTGCCAAGTCAACGACACAAGGCACGCCGGTGAAGTCCTGCATCAGCACACGTGCAGGGGTGAACTGGATTTCGGTGTTCGGCTGAGCCGAAGCATCCCACTGACCCAGTGCATTGATGTGCTCGTTGGTTACGTTCGCGCCGTCTTCGGTGCGAAGCAGGTTCTCAAGAAGAACCTTAAGGCTGTAAGGAAGGCTGTCCGAGCCTTCAACCGTATTTAGTCGGTAAATTTCGTATTCGGTTCCATTGACGTCAAGTACGCCCTTGGCACCGAAGCTGTCCACATTGCTCACGTGGGACTCCTCTCGCCAGACACTCATTCTGTTGCACACGCACACTGTAATTCCAGTTAGGAGTTCCTAACTGAGATAGTCAGGCTCCTAGCGTGGCAGAGCTAAAAACAGTCTATCGCCTAAGCTCATAAAAAGACTCCTCGGAATAAATTTTCATCCGAATTCGTGTCTAATCGGACAATTTCAGGTGTTTAACGGCGCACGAAGAGCCCGATGGACTCCATATGGTGGGTATGCGGGTACAAATCGTGAATCTCCATATGCTCTAATTCGTAGCCGCGGCCCATCAAACGCGCGGTATCACGGGCGAATGCCGCAGGGTCGCAGGACACGTAACAAATCCGGGATGCAGCAATGGAAGCCAGCTCCGCAGCCACCTGCTTATCGATCCCGGTGCGGGGCGGGTCAAGTACCACGGCGTCCAGGGAGGCATCCCCGGCGACCTGCCGTAACACTCGCTCAACACGGCCTCGGATCACCGCGGCCTGCGAATAGGAGCGCAGATTCTTCTTCGCATCGGCATGCGTGCCCGGAGCGCCTTCAATTGAGAAGACCCGGCCCTGGGAGCCAACTGCCTTAGCCAACGGGACGGAGAACAAGCCAGCACCCGCATAGAGGTCGGCGATTTGCTCGCCAGCGGCTGGCTCGGTCAGTTCAACTACGCGCTGGGAAAGCAGGCTGGCCGCCTCTCGATGCACCTGCCAGAAGCCTTCACCGGTAATCCGGAACTTCTCCCCCAGTACCTTTTCGGTCAGGAACGCCGAACCAGCCAAGGTCTGCAAGCTGCCTTTGCCGTCAGCCGCCGAGCCGCCCCGCTGGCTGAAAGCGGCGACATTGACACCCTCCGGGAACTGCTTTGCCACCTTTGCCGCGGCGCCGGTACTTGCTTCAGCCAGCAGGATCAGCACGGTCTGGTCATCCTGGCTGGATACCGCAGCCTCGACACGCTCGATTCCGCTGTAGTCCACAGAGTACAAGCCGGTGGCCTCGATAGCCGGATGGGCCAATGGCATCTGCGCGATGCCGGTCAACTGGTTACTGCGGAATGCGCTCATCGCGAGCTTGCCCTGTGCGTCCACCGAATAGGACATCCGGGTACGCCAGCCCAGGCCGTCGGCCGCGCCCTTGACCGCTTGCACCGCAGGGAAGTTGTAGTCCTCCGCCTTCAGGCCGCCTAGACGGGTCATCTGCTCGGCAGCAACCTGCGACTTGAGCTCACGCTGGTGCTCAAGGGTGATGTGGCCGAACTCTGCGCCACCCACCGGGTCACGATGCTTCAGGGCATCAGCGGCATCCCAGAAGTGGGGCACGCGGTGCTCGCTGGCTTCGAGCACCTCGGCGACGTCGGCACGCCAGAATTTGGCCTCCGGCGCACTGTCCGTCAGGCGCACATTCACCAGCTCTCCGGGAATGCCGTGGCGCACGAAGATCACGCGGCCCTCATGGCGGGCGACGGTGTGGCCGCCATGGGCAATCTTGCCCAGGCGGACGGTGAGCATTGGTGTTTCAGTCATCGATCTTGTCTTTCATCAGAAGCATTGAATTCAGCGGTGTGCCGAAGATTCTTCGGTCGGCCCGCCGCCCAGGGCATGCGAAGCACTGAGCAGGCGCCATGGAACCGAGGCGATCAAGACGCCCGGTTCATAGTGCAGCCGGTTTTTCACTCGTAAAGCGGTTTGGTTGTGCACCAGCTGTTCCCACCAGTGGCCCACTACGTATTCAGGGATGTACACGACGATCAGTTCCCGCGGGGATTCACGCTTGATGGAACGAATATGCTCAATCAGCGCCCCGGGGATATCGCGGTACGGAGAAGCCAGGGCGGTGATCGGCACCGGAATCTGCAGGCGTTCCCAGTCCCGGAGGGTCTTTTCGGTTTTGCTTCGTTCCACATCCACGATGATTGCTTCGAGCTTCGAGGGACGCGAAGCTCGGGCGAAGGCCAAGGCCCGCAGCACCGGCTTGCGCACGGTGGAGACCAGCACCAGTGCATGCACCCGGGAGGGCAAGGCCGTGGCGGCAACGTCCTCATCCACCGCCAGCTCGTCGTCAACCTTCTGGTAGTGGCGCTGCAGTGAATCCATGATCAGCATCAAGGCCGCAATGCCCAGCACGGCCAACCACGCGCCGTGGACCAAGCGGGTGGCCAAGACGACCACCAGCACCAGTGCCGATAGGACCAGGCCCACCAGGTTCAGCAGGCGCTTGCGCTGCTTGGCCGCACGGATCCTGCGGTCGGCAATGGGAACCAGCACGCGTTTCCAGTGCTTGAGCATGGCCAGCTGGCTGAGCGTAAAGGAAACGAACACGCCCACCACGTACAGCTGGACCAGCAAGGTGACATCGCCTTGGAACAGCAGCACCAGTGCAATCGCGGCAACGCCCAGGGACAATATGCCGTTGGAGAAGCCCAGCCGATCACCGCGGGTACGCAGCTGGCGTGGCAGGAAGCCGTCGGTAGCCAGATGGCTGGCCAGCAGGGGGAAGGAGTTGAAGGCCTGGTTTCCGGCCAGCAGCAGCACGGCAATGGTCAGCACCGAAACAATGACCAGGCCGAAGGTGAAATCGCCGAACACGGCTTGCGCCAGCTGGCCAAGGACCGGGACCTGCACAAACCCTTCAGGGATCGGGGCACCGTCGAGCAAGAATGAGGCCTGCGGGTCGGCGACGACCTTGATGCCGGTGGCACGGGCAAGCATCAGCGTGCCAAGTGTCAGCACCCCGGAGAGCAGGCCCAGCACCAGCAGGATCCGCGCCGCGTTCTTGGCCCGCGGCTTGGCCAGGGTCTGCACGTTCGAGATCGGGACCTCGATACCGGTCAGCGCCGCCGAACCCGTACTGAAAGCACGCAGGATCAGCAATGCACCGACGACACCGTGCAGCCCATTGGCAAACTCTTCTTCCGGCACAATCGTGAAATCCGCGCTCGGGGCAAGCCCGAGAGTACCGGTCAGCGCCATCACCCCGCCGATAGCGACCAGCAGCAGCATGCCGATCACGAAGAGGTAGACCGGAATGGCCAGGGTCCAGCGCCCTTGTCCCCTGCCGCGCAGATTACCGACCACGAGGAATGCGACAAGGCCAGCAGCCACCCAAGCCTTGTACTCGGCCACTGCAGGGAAAATGGCGGCGAGATATAGGGCAGCTGATGAGCTGGACACAGCAACGGTGAGCACGAAGTCGACCAGCAGCGCAGCGGCGACCGCTGTTCCCGGGCGCGCACCCAGGTTCTTCTTCACGATCTCGTAGTCGCCACCGCCAGAGGGGTACTCCATGACCGATTGCCGGTAGGACAGCACCAGCACCACCAGCACGGCAAGGACAGCAAGTCCGACCATCGGCGAAAGCGCGGTGGCCGCGATGCCCGCAATGGCCAGCGTCAGCAAGATTTCGTCTGGCGCGTACGCCAAGGACGACAGGGCGCTGGACGAGAAAATCGGCAACGCGACGTTAGGTGGCAACGGCTTCTTTTTCAGCTGTTCAGTTCTGAAAGGCCGGCCCACCAAGATCCGCTTCAGACCGTCAAATAATGCAGGCACGACACAACGTTATCGCAGGGTGCAAGGCACATGGGTGCTGCACCACCGATAAACTGGGTGCGATCAGCGCTATTGTTGCATTCGGAGCACACAGCTTGTGTGCGCCACTGGACATGCAGCAAGCAGTAGACCCAAGGAGTTCTCGGTGGCACATTTCGTGATCATGGGGTGCGGACGCGTCGGTGTCTCGCTCGCCCACACGCTGGATTCAGCGGGGCATTCCGTGGCAGTCATTGACCAGGACCCGCATGCCTTCCGCCGGCTGAGCAAAGGCTTCTCAGGTTCCACGGTGACCGGCATGGGGTTCGACAAGGACACCCTGGAAGCTGCCAAAATCGATGAGGCCTATGCCTTCGCCGCCGTATCCAGCGGTGATAATTCCAACATTCTCGCTACTCGCGTATCGCGCGAAACCTACAACGTCCCCCATGTCGTGGCCCGCATCTACGATCCAGGGCGCGCCGAGATCTACCAGCGCCTGGGTATCCCCACCGTGGCCGCGGTCCGTTGGAGCACCGATCAGGTGCTGCGCCGGATCCTGCCCGACTATTCGATGCGCGGGGACTTCCGGGAGCCATCGGGGCGCCTGGTGCTTTCCGAAGTTGCCCTGCACCGCGACTGGTATGGACGGCTGGTCAAGGAGCTGGAAGCGGCCGCCGGGGTACGAGTGGCCTATCTGACCCGCTTCGGCGAAGGCACCATCCCCGAGAGCCGCACCCGATTGCAGGGCGGCGACCTGGTGCACGTGATGATGCGGCTCGATGAGTCCAAGGACATCGAAAAGATCCTTGCCAGCCCGCCGGCTGCGCAGGCCAACGAATAATCTGAGAGGCACCCCCATGAAGGTCATGATTGCCGGGGCCGGCTCGGTCGGTTCCTCCATTGCCCGCGAACTTGTGATCAACCATCACGAAGTCCTGCTTATCGACCTGCAGCCGGAAATGGCCGAGCGCGCCGACCTGGAAGCGGTGAAGTGGCTGATTGGCGATGCCTGCGAATTAGCTGTCTTGCAGCAGGCACAGCTGGAAGAGTACGACGTGGTCGTTTCGGCAACCGGCGATGACAAGGTGAACCTTGTGGTCTCGTTGCTGGCCAAGAGCGAATTCGGCATCCGGCGCACCGTAGGCCGCGTGAACAATCCGAAGAATGAGTGGATGTTCGATGACGCCTGGGGCGTAGATGTAGCGGTCAGCACCCCGCGGCTGATGACCGCGCTGGTGGAAGAAGCCGTGGAGGTGGGCGACCTGGTGCGGCTGCTGACGCTGAAGACCGGCGAGGTCTACATGGTCGAGTTCACCGTCCCGCACGATTCGGCGTTGATTGGCCGCAGCATCGGGCGCATCTCCTGGCCCGAAGACACCACCATGATGGCAGTGGTTCGCGATAAGACGCCGTTCCCGCCCAGTGCCGATGATGTGATTGAGGGTGGCGATGAAATCTTCTTCATCACCACCCCGCAAGCCGAAGCCTTGTTGCGCCGCACGCTGCGCGACGCCACCCGCTAGACGGCTTGTGCTGGAGGGCTGGTCCCGTTGCTGGCTTCTGCTGCAGGCTTCGAGACCAGCCAGGCAAACCAGAGCCCCGCTGCATACAGCGGCACCCCCATCAAGGCGCGGGCCAAGCCCAAGGCCACGACGTCATCTGCGATATACATCGGGATCTGCACTGCAAGGCGCAGCGCGAAAACAGCAATGATGATCCAGGTGGCCACCTGGTAGCGGCGCAAGCGCGCGGGTTTCTTGCGCCACTCGGTGCCTTCGTTGCGGATGAACCCGAAGAGCAGGCCGATCAGCGGCCAGCGGGCCATCACCGAAATCAGCAATCCCGCCAAGTAGGCGGCCGATACGTAGAACCCTGGAATGTAGTAGTCCTTGGCATTGCCTGAATTGCGTGCGGCGAACGCGCAGATCAGGATGCCGATCAGCCCGGAGCCGGCCTGGATCAGCGTCGAGCGCTTGGCTAGGCGGATGATCATGAACACCACGCCAAGACTGATCGAAGCGATCAGCCCCCAGCCCAGATTGGAGGTCAGCGCGAAGACCATGATGAACACGAAACCGGGAAGCACCGTTTCCAGGATTCCGCGCACGCCACCGACGGTGGAGAGCAGATCTATCCCGCCGTCGGCATTTTGCGCGATGTTGGCGTTCGAGCCAATCATTTCCGCGAAGCTTGGATGCTTTGCTTCCGGCGTGGATCCATCTTCCGGACGCGATTCGTCGTTGTTCATCATGTTTTCTTCCAGTTAGACGCCAGCATGCTCTCGTTCCCAAGACCTTGAGGGAACGCGCGGATCACCCGCGGGCCTCCGGCACGATTACGTAGCGCGGATTAAAGATCGTCGGAACTTGATCCACGGGAGCGACCATTCCCGAGTATTCCACCTTCACGCCCGGCTTGATTCCCGGAACGGATTTCTGGCCCATGAACGCCAAACGCACATGCGGTACAGTCCCGCGACGAGCAGACACCGCACCGAGCCGGTCGACCACCACCGCGGTCAGCGTGGGTGCGACGTGTGGCGCGGAATAGCTAACCGATTGGATGTAGCCCGTGTGCTCCACCCTGCCCTTGACAGGCAGCTGTTCCAAGCTGTCCAGTCGCTGGTAGCTGAGCTTTTGGCCCGAGGGGCCAAGCAGCGCAGTGACGGGTTTGTCCTTCAGCGACATGCATTAGCCGATCTGGGTGATCTCTGGTCCGCGTTCTGGACGCTTCAGCTCAGAGTTCTGCTCAGGGTTCTGCTCAGTGCCTGCCGGGCGGGCCTGCGCATTGGCCGGAACACTCAGGGGCAGGAGTTCGGCCGGTGGCAGTGGCTTGTCGCCGCGGTTGACCACGACAGTGCGCAGGATCCCGTCAACGATGCCAGCCGCTTCTTCGTCTCCAATGGCAGCGCCGCCAATGACCGCACGCAGGAACCAGCGGTGGCCGTCGATGCCGACAAAGCGCAGGGCGACATGCCCGGCGCGACCATCAGGCAGCTGCTGCGGCACCTTGGCGAGCAGCTCCTGGCCGTAATCGCCGTCGCGGGTGAAAATTTCGCCGTTCTGGGCACTGATATCGCTCTTGATCTTGTCGCTGATGCCAGGCCACAGCGATTCGGACTTCGAGGAAGAGAAAGCCATCAGCTGGATACGCGACTCGGCGATCTCCAGCGACACCGCGATGACACGCTTGTTGGACTCTTCAACGTCCATGCGGACCTTCAAGCCTGCTACTGGCTTGATCAGGATCGAGCCGAAGTCAAGGTATTCCTGCGTATTCTCGACCTCGCTGTAGTCGAACGGGCCGTCCTTCGGCTCGGCCTCACCCTGGCCTGCCTCAGCAGCTGGTGCGTCGACTGGCTGGTCTTGGGCTTTCTTGCGCTTGAAAATCATGGTGTCCTTAGAAAATCTCGTCTTGCACTCAAGGGTACTTACTTGGAACTGAATCCGCCGGTCGAACCGAACCCGCCAGCGCCGCGAGCACTGTCGTCCAGCGAATCGACTTGGATGAACGCTGCCTGCTCGACTTTCTGGATTACCAGCTGGGCGATTCGGTCGCCTCGGCTGACTTCGAAAGACTCAGACGTGTCGGTATTCAGCAAGGTGACCATGATCTCACCACGGTACCCCGCGTCAACAGTGCCCGGTGCATTCACAACGGTAATGCCGTGCTTAGCAGCCAAGCCGCTGCGCGGATGCACGAGACCGACATAGCCATGCGGGAGGGCCAGCGCAATGCCTGTTGGAATGAGCGCGCGGGCGCCAGGCTCCAGCACCAGCGACTCGCGAGCATGCAAGTCAGCACCGGCATCTGACGGATGCGCGTAGCCGGGAACCGGCAGTTCGGTGTCAAGCATCTTGATGGCAATGGAAATTGATGGCTCACTCATCGGTGTAGGTCTTCCCCCGGAGTTATGTGAAATAGTCACTCGATAGTTTCTCGTGGCTAACTCTATCGCGCGCGCAGGGCAATCCCCTGCCGCCAGCCCCGAGGTCATGGAACCAGGAAATATTGCCTAAACTTGGAACCATGAGTAATTCCAGCCCCGAGGGTTCGAACGTCCTGTACAGCGAAAAGCTCTGGCCATCAGCCAGCACCTGGATTTGGCCGATCATCATTTCCATCACCGCAGGTATCGCAGTAGCACCGATTAACAGCACCCTTGGATGGGTTGCCGGTGGCGTAGTTCTGATTTCACTGGTCGCGGTGTTCCTGCTGCGCGTGCCAGCCATCGAAGTCACCGATGATCTGGTCACCGTTGGCCGGGCCAGCATTGAACGCAAGTACATCGGCAACGTCGTCGGCTACCGTGGCGATGAGGCTTTCAAGCAGCGTGGACAGAAGCTTCACGGCTTGGCCTACATGCTGTTGCGTGGCTGGATCGACGGTGCCGTGCGCATGGAAGTGACCGACGAGCGAGACACCACGCCGTACTGGCTGACTTCCACCCGCCGTCCCGAAGAGCTGGCTGCCGCACTCTCGGGCGTGATGTACGAATTCACCGAGGAAGGCAAGGCCGAAGCAGCCAAGCAGGAACAGGCAGAAGACGCTTCAGGCGAATAGCATTCACGGCTCCATGGAATAAAGCGATGGCGTCCTGGACCTTCCGGTCCAGGACGCCATCGCTGTCAGAACTGTTGCGTAAGCTTCCTACCCTTCGCACTCGCTGCAGAATTTCTGCCCGTTGTCTTCACGGGCCAGCTGCGTGCGGTGACGCACCATGAAGCAAGATGCGCAGGTGAACTCGTCTGCCTGCTCCGGCAGGATCTCGATGCTCGCTTCTTCCTGCGATGCTTCGCCGCCGGGCAAAACATATTCCTCAGCCAAGGGTGTTTCGGCCTCATCGACCAGGTTGGCCATGGCTGCGGTCTTGCCTGCCTTGAGCTGAGCGATTTCCTTGGCTCGTTCCGCTTCTGACATTGCCACGGGTGCAGCAGATTCATTTGCCATAATCGTTTTTCGCTCTTTCCTGCAGGTCTTCGTCCTAGCCGGCTGTTTCACAAGGTGAAAACTTATACCGGCATAGAAGTATAGCGTTATTCCGGGTCATCCATTCCCGTTCTTGCCACGCTATGCCATGGGCGGAAGGTTCAAGGAATTACTGCGTGAGGTTGATGACTAATCTTGCGCCACACCCTGCGCGGTGGTAGGAATTCAGGCCTCGAGGTGGCAGAGTTTTACACAGGAAATAGAGCGTGTGGAGGGTAGGAATGCGTCAGCTGAGACTGGTAGGAATTCATGAAAATGGTTCCAGCCTGCAGGTCAGCAGCGACGACGGGATGAGCTTCGAGCTACCTGTTGACGATGCACTGCGCAGTGCAATGGCCGAAATTGCCCGTTCGCGGGCTCCAAGGAACCGTGAGGAGTCCTCGGTCCATTCGCCGCGCGAAATTCAAGCGCGAGTGCGCGCTGGTGCTTCCGCCTACGATCTGTCTCTCGAGTGGGATATCCCAGTCGAGGACATCGTCAAGTACGAAGGTCCGGTACTGGCTGAGCGCGAGCACATCGCCGAGCTAGCACGTCGTGTCGAGGTTTCAGGACCACAAACCGATGCCGAATACCGCGAAGTATTCGGCGAAGAGCCTGCGGATCTTGGTTCCATGGTGGTCCACCGCCTGCACCAGCTGCACATCGACGCCGACTCGGCTCGATGGAACGCCTGGAAAGATCCAGAAGGCCAATGGATCGTCACCGTGCAGTTCGATTCCCCGCTGCCGACCGAGAATGTCGAGTCCCTGGGCTCGGATTCCACTGAAGCTTCCTCGAACAGTGCGCGGTGGGCATTCACCCCGGCACGCAAGTCGTTGAAAAACCTGAACCGCTGGGCACAAACCTTGAGCGAACAGGTGGCCCCTGAATACTTTCGCCCGGTCTCTGCGCTGAACCAGCCAGAGCCTGAGCCGGCTCCTGCAGCCAGCACCCCGGAACCGGATGAGACCGAAGAACTGGTCACGTTGCTGAACGCTCGTCGTGGGCAGCGCACGAAGGACCAGGATCCGGAGCGCGAGTCACGCTACAACGAGATCATCGAACGCAGCATGAGCAAGTACGACGCCGACGATGAGGACTCGCTGCCGCACCTTCCGCAAGGAATTTCGGCACGCACTTCGCAGCTGGTGGTCGTCACCGATCAGGATGCCGGCGGTGCGAACAGCACTGAGGACAAGCCGTCCGAGCAGACTGCCGAGGAGTCCGCTCCGCGCAAGGCCAAGCGGTCTTCGGTTCCCAGCTGGGATGACATCATGTTCGGCAAACGCAAGAAGGACACCGATTCCTGACGCGCCGCCGAGCTAGAGCGCATACGGGTGCGGGAGCAGCATTGATTCAATGCTGCTCCCGCACCCGTATGCGCTTGTTCCGTTGAGCACTAGGTGGTGCGGTGCACCAGCAGCGGGATGAAACGCTCCCCCGCGGTGAGCGATCCGTGCTGCCCTACCATGTCAAACGCCATCGGCGTAACGCGCCGGCCGTCATAGAAAGCGATAGCTTCCGCTGCCAGGATCATCAGATCACCCAGCCGCGCTGCATGCTCTTCGGTAATGGCGCCGAAGTAGCCCAGTTCAATGGCTTCCTCGCGCGTCATCACCCAGGCTTTAGTGCCGTAGGCCTGCTGCCAGGCCTCGCGTACGCGTAACCGGCTAGCCGCGTCGGTCTGCGTGTCGAAGGTCAGTTGGACTCCACGAGGTTCGCCGCTGGTCAGCTCCACGCCTTCGATAAGCTCCGGCTGCTGGCTGTAGTCGATGCGTTGGGATGCGGGGATGTCCACCATTCCATGGTCACCGGTAATCAGCACCGTGGTTTCTTCTGGCAGCTTGGACACCAGGTTTTTAATGACGTAATCCAGTTCTTCGAGCGTGTCCCGCCATTGGCTGGAGTCCACGCCGAATTTGTGTCCGGCCTTGTCCAATTCATTGAAGTACGTGTAGACCAGCGAATTGCGGTTCGACTCGAAGATGGTTCGGGTAGCACGCGCACGGGCCGCAGGCTGGTTCGCCGGCACGAATTTGGGGCCGCGCAACGACGCGCGAGTCAGGGCCGACTTGGCGAACATCGGAATAGACACGGTGGCCACGTGGATGCCGTGCTCGGCGACTTTCTGGAAAACGGTCGGGCGAGTCTGCCACGCTTCGGGGTCCAAGTCCCCTGGCCATCCTCCGAGCTGGTTAACTACACGGCGCTTGGCCGGATCGATGACGTCATAGCCAACCATTCCATGTTCACCGGGAGCCAGGCCCGTGGCCAGGCTGCTCAGGGAAGTCGCGGTGGTCGAGGGGAATCCCGTTCCCAGCTTCTGCCCCTTTTCGAACAAGCCGCGCAGAAAGGGTGCATGCCCGAGATGGCTTTTGAGCTGGTTCCAGCCCAGTCCGTCAACCATAATCAGTGCCACACGTTTTGTCGGGGCAAAGCCCAAAGCGTTCTCGTAGCCCGGAACGCCCATTGCAGCGGCTGCCGACGGAAGGATCTCCGACAGCGTAGCTTGGCCGTATTTCGGCGCGTCCGGGATTTTCTGTGCCGGGACAGGCAGGTTGCTGCGTTTCTGTTCCTCGATCATGCTCAGGCGATCGTGGCCAGGCGCAGGCGGACAGCGAATTCCCGGGCCTTGTTCACGGCCTGCTGGCCGTCGGCCTCGGCGCTGACGCGGATGACCAAGTCCTCAGGCTGCGAGGTGCCATTCAGCCCATGGTCGGCATCGCACTGCGGATCGGCGCAGGCGGCAGGGGCCAGATCAATCCGCTTGGTTCCGTTCCAGGACAGTCCAAAGGTCAATTCCTTGACTGGATCAGCGGCCGAGTAATGCTGCGGCTGGTGGTAGACGTAACTGGTGGCAACCGAGGCGATGCGGGCCAGGGAAATCATTTCGACGGAGACCTGCGCCATGACGTCCTTGCCGTGGTCGTCAAGCTGCTGGTCATCGACGTGCACGATGAAAAGCACCTTTTCACTCATCACCATAACGGTGATATGGCGGTGCACTTCGGTATGGTCGAAGTGAGTTTCCAGATGTACATAGTGGTCAAGCACTGGTTGGCCCATCATGGCTTCAGCCAGTACATCCTGGACCATCTGCGGATAAAAACCCGCACGGACCAGATCATGCTGAAGCTCAGCGCCAGGAGTGGTCGAATACGTTGGAGAACTCATGCCCCAATTCTACTCAGTCGCCACAGGCAATTCACGTTTCGGCGATTGCACTCAGTTACGCAATGCCCGGCGGACGCTATCGGTGCGTTGCTCAGCGTTGCTGATCTGGATGTTCACCGCCAGCACGCTCAACGAATCGGTGGCAACGGTGATCGGCGCGAATTTGGCAACGGTCACTTCAGGATGGTTGTCCTTGAACAGCGAAACGCGGGTGATGAAGTCCTTCAGGGCATCAAGATCCACCGCCGGCAATCCCTGGTAGCCGAAGAGCCGCACGCTGCTGCGCGGACGGCGGATGAGCTGTTCCAGGTCATGGGTGGAGAACGGCGCCACGCCGTGGGCCCAATCATCGAGCAGGTTTACCGGATCGCCGCTGAGCCCGAAGGAAATGACTGGACCAAGCAACGGGTCTTCCACGGCCTTGACCACGCAAGCCTGGCCAGCAGGAGCCATGCTCTGCACTTCCAGGGAGTCCACGCCGTAAACCGCCATCAGCGACTTCATATGCGTGAAGTTCGCTTCCAGGCTCTGCTTGTCCGGGATGCTCAAGCGCACGCCGCCCAAGTCCAGGCGTTGGCGCAGATCAGGGTCGTTGGCTTTCAGTGCCACCGGCCAGCCGAATTCTTCGGCCGCCGCAACAGCTTCTTCTGCGGTGTGCACCACCCGATGGGACAGGAACTTGATCCCGTAGAAGTCAAGCAGCTTCTGCACCTGCGCGTCGTCCAATTCCAGCAGGTTGGTCCCCGAGATGGTCTGCACCAATTCATCAAGGTACTCCGCGGCACCGTCCACGTCGATTCCAGCTGGATCCTTCATCGGCTCGTAGGGAACGTCAACCCACTGCTGGTATCCATAGGCCTTGGCCAGGGCGCCGATGACGGTGGTTGGCGAGGTGTATACCGGAATCCCCTGCTTCAGGCCGCCAGTAATTTTCGTATCCGCCAGGCCCGGAACCAATGCCACCACTGGTTTTGGCTGGCCAATGAACTCCTTGGCGACCTTCAGAACTGCGCTGGTATCCAGCTCCGAGTAGGGCAGGTGCGCCAGCAAGATGGTGTGGACCTGCGGGTCTTCCACCAGTTCCTTGATCCGGGCGCGCAGCACCGGAATGGCCTTGGACTGGCCCATGCTGTAGTCCAGCTCTTCGCTCTGCACGACGGTGTTCAGGTTCCTGTCCTCGGCGACGTCGCACACCACCTCTGCGATGGTCGAGGAGTTGGACAGGATCGCAACGTTCGGGCCCTTCGGCGCAGGGAAGACCGAAAGCAGGGCCGTGACATCCAGCAGCTCTTCTGATGAACGCACGCGAATCACGCCAGACTGGCGAAGAATTGCGTTCATTGCACCTGGTGGCGCTTGGCCTACGCGCACCGAGTGGCCCGGTGGAAGCCGGCGGCCCATCACATCGGATTTAGCCACGATCACAGGCTTGCTGCGGGCCAGACGCCGGGCGATGCGTGCGAACTTGCGTGGGTTGCCAAAGGATTCCAGGTACAACGCGACGACATGGGTACGCGGGTCGTCTTCAAAGAACTGCATCGCGTCGTTGCCGGATACGTCAGCGCGCAGGCCTGCGGAAATGGCGCTGCTGGGGCCAACACCTTGCTGCAAGGCCACACCCTGGATGATTGTGCCCATGGCGGCCGACTGGGTGAAGAATCCGACGTTTCCGGATGGCGGAACGTGGTGGCTTCCGGTGGCATACAGCTTCACCTGCGGGTCAGTATTCATCAGCCCGGCAGAACCCGGCCCGACCACCCGCATGCCGTTGGCACGAGCCAGCGACACAAGTTCACGCTGGGCACTCAACCCTTCCGGAGTTTCGTAGCCGGTGGTCATGATGACCAGGGATTTGACCCCGTGGGTGGCGCAGTCCCTGATGGCTTCCATGACCCCTTCGCGCGGAATGCACAGGAAGGCGACATCCACCGGTCCCGGGATTTCGGTGACCTTCCCATAGGCCACCATGCCGCCCACTTCCAAGGCCGCATCGTTCACCGCATACACGGCACCGGTGTACCCGGATTCCACAATTTGTTCCAGCACGTCGTGCCCCAGCTTGCCCCAGGTGCGGCTGGCTCCGATGACGGCAACGGACCTAGGCGCCAGAAGAGCAGCAACACTGCTCGCCTCGGCGCGATGTTCTCGCGCCTCGGTCACTTCGCGGGACTTCTCGGTGGGACTGATGGAAAATTCGAGCATGACTACGCCGTCTTCAAAATGCCGTGCGACCGCGTACCCGGCATCGGAGAAGACGGTGAGCATCTTCCGGTTCTCTGGAAGTACCTCGGCCGAGAACTTCTCGATGTCGTTTTCACGGGCCGCCGCGGCCAGATGCTCCAAGAGGATCGAGCCGATACCGGTGCCCTGGTATTCGTCCGAGACGTTGAAGGCGACTTCCGCCTCCCTCGGGTCATCCAAGCGGTCGTAGCGGCCGACGCCGATGATCCTTGCGCCACGAACCACGGTGAAGGCGACGCGATTCACATGGTCGACATTGGTGAACCGTTCGAGCTCTTTAGGGGTCAGTGACGACTTATACGTAAAATAGCGTAAGTAGACTGACGTCTCAGACTGCTGCTTGTGCATCTCCTGGAGCGCTTGGGCATCCTGCGGAGTAATCGGCCGCAGGTGTGCAGTTGTCCCATCGCGAAGCACAACATCTGCTTCCCAATGCGCCGGATATGCCGCCGAAAGTTTACGATCCACCATAGGCTTAGGATAGTCGGCAGTTCGGCGTTGCGCCCAGATGCAACACGAAGATTCGGCAGTTCCGGCCCTAAGACAGTAGATGAAGGACGAACAGAGTAATGGCTCGTAAGAAGTCTGAAGAGATTCCAGCGGATTTCGTTGAAAATATCGTCGATATAGACGTCACCAATGAAATGGAATCATCCTTCTTGGAGTATGCCTACTCGGTGATCTACTCCCGCGCGCTTCCCGATGCCCGTGATGGGCTGAAGCCAGTTCAGCGCCGCATCCTCTTCCAGATGGCGCAAATGGGCTTGCGCCCGGAGAAGGGCCATGTCAAATCCGCCCGCGTGGTCGGCGAAGTGATGGGCAAGCTGCACCCCCATGGCGACACCGCGATCTACGACGCCATGGTCCGCCTGGCCCAGGACTTCTCCCTTCGGCTGCCGTTGATCGATGGCCACGGAAACTTCGGATCGCTCGATGACGGCCCGGCAGCCCCGCGTTACACCGAGGCCCGTCTGGCAGCCTCCGCTGTTGCCATGACCGCTAACCTGGATGAAGACGTCGTGAACTTCGTCCCGAACTACGACAACCAGTTCATGCAGCCCGAAGTGCTGCCGGCAGCATTCCCCAATCTGCTGGTCAATGGCACCACCGGCATTGCCGTGGGCATGGCCACCAACATGGCTCCCCACAATCTGGGCGAAGTTGTCGCTGCTGCGCAACACCTGCTCAAGGAACCCGACGCCACCGTCGAAGAACTCATGAAGTTCATTCCGGGCCCGGATTTGCCCTCGGGCGGCAGCATTACCGGTTTGGACGGCATCAAGGATGCCTACCGCACCGGTCGTGGCTTGTTCCGCACCCGAGCTACCGTGGCCCTGGAGAAGATCTCCGCACGCAAGTCGGGCCTGGTAGTCACCGAACTGCCTTATGGCGTGGGCCCTGAAAAGGTCATCGAGAAGATCAAGGATGGCGTCAACAGCAAGAAGATCTCCGGCATCTCCGATGTTGTCGACCTGACCGACCGGCATCACGGCCTGAAGCTGGTTATCGAGCTGAAGAACGGTTTCAACCCGAACGCTGTCCTGGCCAGCCTGTACAAGTACACCCCGATGGAAGACTCCTTCGGCATCAATAACGTTGCCCTGGTCGACGGCCAGCCACGCACCATGGGGCTGGGCGAGCTGCTCACCGTGTATGTGGACCACCGGCTGGATGTTGTACGCCGTCGCACCGCGCATCGCCTGGCCAAGCGTGAAGACCGATTGCATCTGGTGGAGGGCCTGCTGATTGCCATCGTTGATATTGACGATGTCATTGCCATTATCCGTTCCTCCGAGCAGACCGCAGAAGCACGCGAACGCCTGATGACGGTCTTCGACCTGAGCGAGCCGCAGGCCAGCCACATCCTGGAACTGCGGTTGCGCCAGTTGACCAAGTACTCCACGCTGGAACTGGAGACCGAAGCCGAGCAGCTGCGCAATGAAATTGAGGAACTGCGCGCCATTTTGGAGTCCGATGAGCTGCTGCGCACCCTGGTTTCCGATGAGCTCGGGGAAATGGCCGACACTTTCGGCACCCCGCGCCGGACCAAGCTGCTGAAGTCTGCTCAGCTGGCACCACTGAAGGGCACCGCGTTGCCTGAAGAAGTCGGGACAGGCAAGAAGGCCAAGTTGGCCATGGAAGTCTCCGACAGCCCGTGCTGGGTATTGCTCTCGGCCACGGGGCAGCTCGCCCGGACTCCTGATCGGGACGTCGTGGACTACTCCTCGGCGCGCATCAAGCACGACGTGCTCACCTCGCAGGTTGCCTCCAGCGCCCGTGGTGAGATCGGAGCGCTGACGAGTACCGGACGGATTATTCGCATCTCGCTGATCGATGTTCCGGTGCTTCCCGAATCCCATGGCTTCCCGCAGCTGGCCCATGGCGTGCCGATCTCCGAATTCCTCAAGCTGGGCAAGGGCGAAAGCGCGGTGGCACTGGTTCCGCTGAACCAGGTGATTGCCGTGGGCACCAAGAACGGTGTGGTCAAGCGGGTCACCCCGGACTACCCGCTGAACCGTGACGAGTTCGAGGCGATCACGCTCAAGGACACCGACGTCGTGATTGCCGCGGCGCCGGCCGAGGATGCCGATGAGCTGGTGTTCCTGACCAGGCAGGCTCAGCTGCTGCGTTTCAGCGCTTCGGCGGTGCGTGCCCAGGGCCGCACCGGACAAGGCATGGCCGGCATCAAGCTCGCAGCCGATGACCAGGTGATCTTCTTCGGTGTGGTTCCTGCCGGTGCTGGCGACGCGGTGGTGGCCACGATCGCTGCCGGTTCGCAGACCCTTCCTGGCACCTCGGGCCAGTCGGTGAAGCTCACCGACTTCTCCGAGTTCCCGGCGAAGGGCCGCGCCACCGCGGGCGTGCGCGCTCACCGTTTCGTCAAGGGTGAGGACTACCTGCAGCTAGGCTATGCCGGCCAGGGTCCTGCGCGTGCCAGCTCCACGGCAGGCGTAGTGCGTGCTTTGCCTACCGAATATGGCAAGCGCGATGGTTCGGGCGCGCCTTTGGCCCAGTCAGTGAACATCATTGGCGGAACCATTGCCGGCGGGCACGATGCTCCTGCAGCACCTGCTGCCCAGGACCTCCAGGCAACCGCGCGGCAAGAAGCGTTGATTCCCGAGCCAACCAAGGCAAAAGCGGCCCCGGCCATCACGCCGGGCGAAGACGCGCTGCCTTTCGACGACGGTGGAGTAATCCTCTAATCCAGCAGCGCCAGAACTGAACGCGGCGTCGTTTCCACCTCCTATCCGTGGGTGGAAGCGACGCCGCAGTCCTATGCGCTGACCCTGGGCTTCTGGCTTCCCAGTTCAATGCGGTGGGTGCACTGCCCGGCAAGCATCTGGTCATGGGTGATCAAGACGACGGTTCGTCCGGCAAGGGCGAGATGCAAGGTGGAAAGCAGCTCCTGGGCTTCATCCACCCCCAGATGGGCAGTCGGTTCATCAAGCAAGATGATCTGGTGGCCGCCCACCATGGCACGGGCCACGGCGAGCTTGCACCGCTGACCGCCGGAGAGCTGGTGCCCGCCGGAACCGATGCGTGCCTCGAGGCCTTCTGGCTGTGTTGCCAACCAGTCCGACAGCCCGACTTGCTCCAGCACTTCTTCCAGCTGCGCATCGCTGCGCAGCTTGCCTTCAGTGACGCCCAGCATCAGGTTCCGGCGAATCGAGGAGTCGAAGAGGTGCGCCTCTTGCGGGCACCAGGCAACCGATGACAGGTCTGCCTGCTCTAGATCCAGCAGGTTCCCGCGGGCATCGATGCCCTTCAACTTGCCCGATTGCGCTGGCAACGCGCCCAGCAACGCGGTGAGCAACGTCGATTTGCCAGAACCCGATGGACCGGTAATGGCCGTCCATTGCCCTGCCGGGATGCGGGCGTTCAGATTCTGCAGAACTGGCGTTCCCTGCTCGTACCCGAGGCTCAGCGCTTGCGCATCGAAGCCGGCGATCCTGCTTTGCTTCACCGGCGGGTTGTGCTGCGCTGCTCGTGCGCCGTGGCTTTGCATGCCGCGTTCTTCCAGCTTCGATGACAGTACCTTCAGCGCCCGCCCCTGCTGCACCGCCAGCAGGGCATTGCCAGCGCTCTCCCCCAAGGCCAGGCCCAGGAGTACGGCCAGTGCCGTAAACGATGCGCTGCTGTGCGATAGCGCGGTGATGGCAATGGCAAGCAATACGCTGGTCAACGTGGCCAGGGCCGTGGCGCTGCCTTGGCCCAGGGCATGCCGGCGAGCGCGCTGCGTATTGCGTGCTTCGGCGTCCTGGAACCGGCCAATGGTCCGTTCCATGGCCTGATTGCTGCGCAGTGCGGACTTGTGCCGCAAGATGCCCAGCACGCTCTGGTTCATCTGCATCCGGTGGCTGAGCTGATGCACGAGGTGTTCGCCTTCAATGCGCTGCACAAGCCAACGCACCGGGAAGACCAGCACCAGCAGCGCACCGAGGGCCAGATATCCGAATTCGGGCTGGATGAAGTACAAGGCCGTTGCTGCTGCAACCCACACTACGATTGCCTGCAGCGGCGGGAACAGCACCCGGGCCAATAGGTCGCGCAGTTCATCGACCTCGGCCAGCAAGAATCGCAGGATGACCGAGGAACGGGTCAGCAAGCCCCACTGTGCGGGGTTGGCCACCATCGCGTTCCACATCTTCTCGCGCAAATCCGAGGCATAGGCCAGCACCGCGTCGTGAATCGCGAGCTGTTCCAGGTAGCGGAAGGCAGCTCGTCCGATTCCCAGGCCTCGGACCATCGCGAAGGCTACGGTCAGGTGCAAGATGGGAGGCTGGTAGCTGGCTTCAACGATCAGCCAACCGCTCAGGGCCGCGAGCGCCACGGCGCATAGCACGCTGACTGTCCCCCAGAGCACGCCCTTGGGGGCAGCTTTGTACCCGGCAAGCAAGTCGCGCATCGGGGTGAACTTGGACTTCACCGGCCGTTGGCCAGTGGCGCCAGGCTGCGTTGCCGCGGTGGCTCGCGACCGGTTGCCTGCGGATTCTTCACGGTGGGCAGGGCCAGCACCATGCGCTATGCTGCCCGCACGTTCGTCCTGCCCGAAGGCGGGGTCGTGGCTGGCGACCAGCATCGCGCAGCGGGCTGGAAGTTCACTCAGCAGTTCGCGTACTTGCTGGGCGTTGCGCTCATCGAGGTGCGCGGTAGGCTCATCGGCCAGCAGCACGGTGCAGTGGTCGTCGCTGTGAACCCGCAGCAACGCGCGCAGCACTTCCAGGCGGCGCAGCTCGCCGGGTGAATATTCACCGATCGGGCGCTCGAGCATGGACTCCATCGATAGCCGGGAGCTGAGCTCTCGGCGCAGTTCAGCCGATGCCGCGGGGGCGTCCTGGTCCAGTTGCCCGTTGCCGGTTGCTGCGTTGAATTGCGGATGCTGGCTAATCACTGCAAGCTGGCCGGCTATGAAGACCCGCCCGGTGGCCAAGGCCGGATCGAAGGTGTTGTCGCTGCTGTGCGCCTCGGCGATCAGCTTGAGCAGCGTGCTCTTGCCCGAACCGCTGGCAGTGGACAATACAAGGCGCTCCCCCGCGCGCAACTGAATATTCACGGCTTGGTGGATTGGATGCATGCCATCGTAGCTGATCCGCAGGTCCGCGACGTCCAGGACGCTATCTGCATTCCTGGCAGTGCTGGCACGAAGCTGATGGACCGGGGTGGCAGCGGTGATGGCTGTGTACTTCTGGTAGGCAGCCAGCCCGTCATCGGCCGCATGGTAGGCAGAGCCCACTTCGCGCAGTGCCGAGAACAGCTCGGGTGCCAGGATGAGGATTATCAGCCCGGCGGCGAGATCCATATTCCCGCTGACCAGTCTCACGCCGATCATCACCGCGAGTACCGCCACCGAAAGGGTTGCGATCAGTTCCAGCCAGAAGCTGGACATGAATACGGTTTTCAGGTTGGCCATGGTGGCCGCCCGGTATTTGCTGCTGACGGCGGCGATGGCGCTGCCGTGGGCCCGTGCCCGGCCCAAGCCCAGCAGTGCGGGCAAGCCCTGGGCGAGTTCGTAGAGCTGGTGGGCAAGCCGATCCAAGGTGGCTTGGGATTCGTTGAGGGTGTCCTGGGTGTGCATGCCGATCAATGCCATGAACACCGGCACCAGCGGGATCGTCAGGAGCAGCACCACTGCGCTGATCCAGTCCAGCTGCAGAATGTAGAGGCCAAGCAGCAGCGGGACGGCCAGGGCGCCGATGAGCGCAGGAATGAATTTGGTGAAGTAGTCATCGAGCTTCTCAAGGCCATGGCTGGCCAAGGTGGCGGTGACCGGTATGGAATGCTGTTCCGCCGCGGGGACGATGGCCGGTTGCGCGGCTTGCCTGCGCACCAGGTTCAGCCGTAGCCGTTCCTTCGCGCCCAGGCCCATGCGGCGGGCGCCGGCGTTCAATCCCCATGCGCTGAGCGCTCGAAGCGCGGCGCCGGCCAGCGCCAGGATCAGCAGGTGCGATTTATTGGCCCCTCCATCGGCCATGGTGGCGATCCATTGGCCCAGCGCGTAGGCGACGAATACCAGCCCGACGACTTTGAGCGCGGAGAACAGCGCCAAAACCAGGAATTGTCGTGGCGTGATCAGTTCACGCGGCAGGAATCGCGGGGCTGGCATTACTACTTCTTTCCCTCGGAAATGCGGTTACTTGATGATGGAGACGACTCGATGAGTTTCTGGAATGTGCTCTTCGCGCAAGCGCTTGCGGAAGACCCAGTAGCTCCAGGCCTGGTACGCCAGGACCATTGGCACGCCGAAGGCGGCCACGACGCTCATGAGCTTCAGGGTGTAGGCAGTGCTGGACGCGTTAGCCACGGTCAGGTCGAAGGCCGGGTCGATGGTCGATGGCAGCACTACCGGGTAAGCGGCGGTGAAGATCGCTGCGACCCCGGCGAGCAAGGTGGCGCCCAGGGCGATGAAGGAGAGTCCCTCGCGCCCAGCGCGGCCGCTGGCTATCGAAATGGCCAGGCAGACCGCTGCCAGGCCCAACACCGCCCAGGCGATGGTGGAATCGTTGTCCAGCAGCACCAGCAGGACCCACGCAACTAAGGGCAGGATTGCTAGCGGCAGCCAGCGGCCTACGAGCTTTCCTGCTTCATGGCGGACTTTTCCGTCGGTTTTCAACCGCAGGAATGCCAACGCATGGATCCAGCAGAACGCCACCACTGCTGCGCCGCCGAGGACGGCATGCCAGTTCAGCCACGCGAAGGCCCCTCCGATTCGGTCGCCGTTCTCGTTCAAAGGCAGACCCAAGGTGGTCAATGCCAGCATGGCACCGACACCGAAGGCGGCCACCAGCGATCCGATTCCCAAGGCCAGGTCCCAAGCTTTCCGGGTTGCTGCGGTGATCGCCTTGCCTCGGTACTCAATGGCAACGGCACGGAAAATCAACGCCAGCAGGACAAAGGTCAGCGGAATGTAGAGGGCCGAGAACAGCGAGGCGTACCAGTGCGGAAACGCTGCGAAGGTCGCACCGCCGGCGGTCAGCAGCCATACCTCATTGCCATCCCAGACCGGGCCGATGGTATTGAGCAAGAGCCGTTTGCGCTTCTCGGTGGAACGGCCGAGACCGATGAGCATGCCCACCCCGAGGTCAAAGCCTTCGAGGAAGAGATAGCCGCACCAGAGCAGCGCGATCACAATGAACCAAAGTGTTGGAAGCCAATCCATTGATGTTCTCCTTAGTCCGTGCCGCTAGTAGGCGAAGGCCAGTACGTCGTTGTCATCGTTGTCCGGGTCCGAGGGGCCGTCCGCTGGTGAATGATCTGACGGTTCAAGCTCCGGCATTGCCGATGCCACGCCGCCACGAATGTAGCGGCTGAGCAGCACCAGTTCCACGACGAGCAGCAGACCGTAGATTGTCGTGAGCGCGATCAGCGAGAAGAGCAGTTCTCCTGCGCTCACTGTCGGAGAGACCGATGCTGCGGTGTACATGAACACCTGGTCCACGCCACCCATCTGCGGGTTGGGGACTACAGTGAATGGCTGCCGGCCCATTTCGGTGAAAATCCAGCCAGTGGCGTTTGCGCCGAAGGGTGCGGCAATGCCTAGCAGGGCAAGGCGCGAGAGCCATTTGTTTTCTGGGACGGTGCCCTTGCGAGTGATCCATAGCGCAACGCCAGCAGCCAATGCCGAGAGCCCGCCGAGGGTGATCATCAAGCGGAAGCCCCAGTAGGTCACTTCCATCACTGGCAAGTAGTTGATTTCCTGGCCTGCGTACTTGCCGAAGGATTCATCGTTCGGATAGTACTTGCCGTATTTTTCCTGGTATTCCGGAATCAGCGTGTTCACGCCCTTGATTTCGGTGGTGAAATCCCCATTGGCCAGATACGAGAGAATGCCCGGGATTTCGAAGACCGCTACGACGTTGTCGCAGTTGGTTGAACCCTTGGCGGTGATATCTCCCAAGGACAGCACCGAGAAGCCTGTTCCATCGTGGCAAGCTGCCTCCGCAGCAGCCATTTTCATCGGCTGCTGCTCGAACATGAGCTTTGCTTGTTCGTGCCCGCTCAGTGCCACACCGAGGAACGCGACCATTGCTACCGCGGCGCCGATGCGCAGGGACTTGATCCAGACTTGGTAGTCCACCTTGTCACGGCTTTTACCGCGGCTGGGATCTTCGCCCACGACAACATATCCGTTGGCATCCACCGAGTCGATGCCTTCTTTGCGTCGGCGGTAGAGATGGAACCATGAGATGCCCAGCAGGAAGCCGCCGGCAACGGCGAAGGCACCGAAAATAGTGTGCGGGAACGTCACTAGCGCCGTGTTGTTGGTGAACACCGCCCATGCGTCGGTCATCACGGCTCGGCCGTCAACTATTTTCGTTCCAACCGGGTGCTGCATCCATGAGTTCGCAACAAGGATGAAGTAGGCGGAAAAGATCGTTGCCAGGGATGCGCACCAGATGGTTGCCAGGTGCACGCGTTTGTGAAGCTTCTTCCAGCCGAAGATCCAGAGCCCCAGGAATGTAGATTCTACGAAAAAGGCCAGCAGTGCTTCCATGGCCAACGGCGCTCCGAATACGTCCCCTACATAGCGGCTGTATTCGCTCCAAGCCATGCCGAACTGGAACTCTTGGACAATGCCCGTGGCGATGCCCATGATGAAGTTGATCAGGAAAAGCTTGCCCCAGAATTTTGTCATTCGCAGCCAGTGCTCGTTGCCGGTGCGATGCCACATGGTTTGCAGCGTGGCCACGGTCAGGCCTAGTCCAATGGTCAGGGGCACCATCAGGAAGTGGTAGACCGTCGTAATGCCGAATTGCCAGCGGGCAATCTCTAGAGCATCCATGGATTCCTCAACTATCGTGGGATCGAAGTTCAATCACTTTTCTACGTTCCGTAGAAAAGTTCTCCAAGGCCACCATAGACGATTTCGACAGCGTGTAGAAATCGAGACGATGAGCAATTTCAGAAACTGGAAACTTCGCCAGTGCGCACGTGGGCGCAAATACTAAGCCTATTGACAGGGTTGTGTCTACGGTTCTTAAAAAACCCAAGTCAACAAGTTTCACCCGCGACATTCTCGCACCTCATTGCGAAACGGGTAAAGCATGTACTCACCCCTCTCTTTTACATGCCGTAGAAATATTGTGGAAAGATGGCTACAATTAAGAACCCAAGCAGTGTGCTTGCACTCCATGAGTCAAGCAACCGCGTCAAAACTAATGCAAGTGAGGTACGACCTAGTGGCCAGCCTTGGCGATCTGGAACGCTCCGTCATGGATCTTCTGTGGGATTCTGCAGAACCACTCACCGCGAATGACCTTCGTGATGATTTGGCGGCGCTTGGCACCGACGCGAAAGAACTCGCAGTCACTACGGTGCTGACTGTGCTAGCCCGTCTCGAAAAGAAGGGTTTGGTAGAGCGCGAGCGCACTACCCGCCCTCACCGGTACGCAGCTTCATCCTCCCGTGAGGATCACACCGTTGGACTGCTCAACGACGCCCTGGGCACCGCCCAGGACCGTGAAGCAGTCCTGGCACGATTCATCGGAGGCATCTCCCCCGACGAGGCAGCATCCCTGCGTGCTATCTTGGACTCAGTAAAGTCCGCATAATTTAGAAGAACTTCGGGGACTGAGTGCTTCTCACCTCATATTTCCTAGCGGCGTTGGCTATCGCATTGGCGTGGCCGACGCCGTTGGCTTTATCCAAGGCTAAATGGACCGCCCGCTCACCAGTGCAAGCGGTACTCCTTTGGCAAGCCATCGCATTAGGCGGTGGACTTTCCATGATCGGCTCGATGCTTGTTTGTGGCTTGGCCCCATTGGGCGATGACCTCATCTCCGCGCTTCATGGCGGCTGGCTCCTGATAATGGGAGATCCCAGTGTGCCCGACCCCGGCGAAGTGCACCTGTTCGCCTTGAGCGCAGCACTGCTCTTCGGATTTCACCTGGTATTAACCCTCATACGAGCGGCTTGGCGCATCTCTCGCCAACGAGCCAAGCACCGGCATCTGCTGCGCCTCTTGAGCAACCCGTCCCAGACGCGGCCAAATACCCTAGTGATTGATCACGACATGCCTGTTGCATATTGCGTGCCGGGGATTTCGCAATCGGTGACCGTGCTATCGCGCGGATTGCTCACCCAGCTCTCTGCCGAAGAGCAACAGGCGGTTATTGCCCATGAACGCTCCCATTTGGATCAACGGCATGATCTGCTGATCCTGGCATTCACGGCGTGGCACGAAGCGTTGCCTTGGCTACCGACTTCACGCCTTGCCCTCGACGCAGTGCGCCAACTGATAGAAATGCTCGCCGACGACAAAGCACTGGAAAAGGTCAATAGGCACACTTTGCTCAAAGCCATTGTCACTGTCGCCACCGCCGCAGCAATGGATGATTCGTCGTCAAAGAATCATTCGTCCAGTGCCGGCCTAGTTGGCATGCCAGATGGTGAAGTCTCCTCCCGCCGGCTGCAACGCTTGCTCTCCCCGCAGGATCCGCTGGGCCGCCCGCAGCGCGCACTAGTGCTCCTGAGCACCATCATGTTGCTGATCTGCCCGACAGTCCTGCTCATCGCACCGCGGTTGCTGGACTGGTAGCACTCTCTTGGCGCAAACAGCGAAGTCCCTGGACCCCGTTAGGGCCAGGGACTTCGCCGTTTGCATTGCTCTAGACGTCGATACGATCTCGTTCAAGATCGTCGGCGCCGTCGATAATGAACTTCTTGCGAGGCGCTACGTCGGAGCCCATCAGCAGATCAAAGACCTCCTCGGCTGCCTGCGCATGCTCGATGCCGACACGGCGCAGCATACGATGACGCAGGTCCATGGTGGTTTCAGCCAGCTGGTCCGCGTCCATTTCGCCTAGGCCCTTATAGCGCTGGATCGGCTCCTTGTAGCGTCGGCCTTCCTTCTCCAAGTTGGCCAGCAGCTTGGTCATTTCCGCCTCAGAGTAGGTGTAGATAACCTCATTCTGCTTCGACCCCGGATTGATCACCTCAATGCGGTGCAGCGGCGGAACCGCTGCATAGACGCGACCGTGCTCGATCATGGGACGCATGTAGCGATAGAACAACGTCAACAGCAATGTCCGAATGTGCGCACCGTCAACATCAGCATCAGTCATCAAGATGATCTTGCCGTATCGGGCTTGCTCAATGTCGAAGCTGCGCCCCGAACCGGCCCCAATCACCTGGATCATCGCTGCGCACTCCGCGTTCGAGAGCATGTCCGAAATCGAGGCTTTTTGCACGTTGAGGATCTTGCCTCGAATTGGCAGCAGCGCCTGGTACTCGCTGGAGCGCGCGAGACGGGCAGTGCCCAATGCGCTGTCGCCCTCGACGATGAACAGTTCAGACTTTCCAACTTCCTTGCTGCGGCAATCGAGCAGTTTGGTTGGCAGCGAAGAAGACTCCAAAGCGGTCTTGCGACGCTGGGTTTCCTTGTGCATACGTGCCGACACGCGAGATTTCATCTCGTTGACGACCTTCTCCAGCAGCGTGGACGCTTCAGCCTTCTCGTTGCGCTTATTGGATCCCAGTCGGTCGTTGAGTGCCTTCTCCAGCACCTTGGAAACAATCTGGCGCACCTGCGGTGTACCCAAAATTTCCTTGGTCTGCCCTTCGAACTGCGGCTCTGCCAGTCGGACGGTCAGCACGGCAGTCATGCCCGCCAGCACGTCGTCCTTCTCCAGCTTGTCCTTCTGGCCGAACTTGAGCTTCCGCGCATTGGCCTCCACATTCTTGCGGAAGGACTTGAGCATGGCCTGTTCGAAGCCGGCAGTATGCGTACCGCCCTTGGGGGTCGCAATGATATTCACGAAGCTGCGCAGCGAGGTTTCGTAGCCGATTCCCCAACGCACCGCGACGTCAACTTCGCAGACACGCTGCACATCTTCAATATGGCTGCGACCACTGCCATCGATGACCGGAACCTTTTCATGGAACGATCCGCTGCCATGGAAACGCCAGATGTCCGTGACCGGCGAGTCGCTGCTCAGATAGTCGACGAACTCGCTGATGCCGCCATCATGCTGGAACACTTCCTCATGAGGCCCGTCCGCACCCGGGGTATCCGGTAATCCACGTTCATCGCGCAGGGTGATGCGCAACCCAGGAACCAAGAAGGAGGTCTGGCGCGCTCGATCCTGCAAATCCTTATAGGAGAACTTCGCATCCGGGGTGAAGATATGGTTATCCGCCCAGTAGCGAATGCGCGTTCCAGTCACGCCCCGCTTGGCTTTGCCGATAACGCCCGGAGCCGTCGCCGTCTCATGAGCCTTGAAAGAAGCGTCCGCTTTCTTGCGGCCCTTATCGGTAAATTTGCCTGGCTCTCCACGACGGAACTGCAGGCCGTAGGTCTTGCCGCCGCGGTCAACTTCGACGTCCAAACGGGCCGACAAGGCGTTGACGACCGAGGCGCCCACGCCGTGCAGACCGCCCGAAGCACTGTAGGAGCCGCCACCGAACTTGCCGCCGGCGTGCAGCTTGGTGAAGACAACTTCCAAACCGCTCAAGCCTGTCTTGGGTTCAACATCGACAGGAATGCCGCGGCCGTCATCCTGGACTTCAACGGAGCCGTCAGAGTGCAAGATGACGTCAATTGCCTGGCCGAAACCGCCCAGCGCTTCGTCAACTGAGTTATCGATGATCTCCCAGAGGCAATGCATCAAGCCACGGGAGTCGGTGGAGCCGATGTACATGCCTGGGCGCTTACGAACCGCTTCCAGGCCTTCCAAGACCGAAAGGTGCCGGGCGCTGTAATTGTCGGATGAAGCCACTGAGCTGTTGTCTCCTACTTGCATGAGAAAGTACGTCTTATTCCATATTCTAATCGTTAATGTGTTCGAATACCCGCTATTTTCCGGTGCTGCCCAGCACGCCGGTCTCCTATGACCTTATCCACATGCGCTACGCGGTGAGCGAAAGAACAGGCAAATCGGGATAAAGTCGGAGCCCAAGCTGGTTGTATAGAGTAACCATCAACTTTAGGAGGCTGGCAATGACTACTACGACCGCTAGTCGTGAACTGAACGCCCTCGACCGGTGCGACCGCTGCGGCGCACAGGCCTACGTGCGAGCCGTGCTGGCTTCGACAGGCGGTGAGTTGCTCTTCTGCGCTCACCATGCCCGCGATGTAGAACCGAAACTGCGTCCGCAGACTTCGGTCTGGCAGGATGAGTCCTCGCGACTCTATGAAAAGCCCAAGGTGGACGCCAACGACTAAACTCGTTGCCAGCCACTAATTCGAGAAGGTGACCCAATTCTGGGTCACCTTCTTCTTGCATTAACGGCAAATAAAAAATGTGGCCAGCAGTTCAATGAATGAACTACTGGCCACATCCTCAGATTCTTAGTCTAGGTAATCGCGCAGTACCTGGGAACGCGATGGGTGACGAAGCTTGGACATCGTCTTGGACTCGATCTGGCGAATGCGTTCACGAGTCACACCGTAGACCTTGCCGATTTCATCCAAGGTCTTAGGCTGGCCATCGGTCAGGCCGAAGCGCATGGCCACCACGCCTGCTTCACGCTCTGAGAGCGTGTCGAGCACCGAGTGGAGCTGCTCCTGCAACAAGGTGAACGAAACTGCATCGGCTGGGACTACTGCTTCCGAGTCTTCAATGAGGTCACCGAATTCGGAGTCGCCGTCTTCACCCAATGGGGTGTGCAAGGAAATTGGTTCGCGACCATACTTCTGGACTTCGACAACCTTTTCAGGGGTCATGTCCAATTCCTTGGCCAGCTCTTCTGGGGTTGGTTCGCGGCCCAGGTCCTGGAGCATCTGGCGCTGGACACGTGCCAGCTTGTTGATGACTTCAACCATGTGCACTGGAATACGAATGGTACGTGCCTGGTCAGCCATGGCACGGGTAATTGCCTGGCGGATCCACCAGGTGGCGTAGGTCGAGAACTTGAAGCCCTTGGTGTAGTCGAATTTCTCCACTGCACGGATCAGGCCAAGGTTGCCTTCCTGGATCAGGTCCAGGAACAGCATGCCGCGGCCGGTGTAGCGCTTGGCCAGCGAAACTACGAGGCGAAGGTTGGCTTCCAGCAAGTGGTTCTTGGCGATCTTGCCGTCGTGGATGATCTGCTCATAGTCCCAGCGCAAGCGCTGGTCCATCGAGCCGTCGTCCTTTTCCAACTTGTCAGTTGCGAACAGGCCCGCTTCGATGCGCAGAGCCAAGTCAACTTCCTGCTCAGCGTTCAGCAGCGCGACCTTGCCGATCTGCTTCAGGTAATCCTTGACTGGGTCAGCGGTCGCTCCAGCGACCATGACCTGCTGCTGTGGAGCATCATCGTCACCGGTTGAAAGGGTGAAGCCCTTCGAATCATCGTCAGACTTCGAGTCCTTCGAATCGGTGCCTTGCTCAACATCGTCATCGGCGTCAGCCGACGCTCCGGTTGATTCGTCTTGCACTGCAGTTTCAGCAGCGACCTTTTTAGTCCGAGGCTTGGCCTTGGTAGCGCGCTTCTTCGCTGCAGGGGCGGCTGCCTCGACCTCGGCCGCTTCAACCTCGGCCTCAGTTGCTTTGCGATTAGCGTTCGTCTCAGAAGATGACACGAATAACCTTTCTAACGATGCGTTCCGGATGCACCTGCCGGTAACACCACTATGACCCTGTCAAGTCCGATGGCGTTTAATCATTGACTAAACACCGAGGGCTGGCACATTGATATCAACGCATCAAGCCCGCCTAATGTTCCCGAAATCCGGAGATTTCAAGACATAGGCAATTCGAACCTAACCGGGTCTGTTGTCCCATTATCCATGAATTGCCACCAGGACACCACTTGAGACACTCCGGCTGTTGCTGCTCAACTGAAACTAGCACGCCATGCCCGCAATTGGTCGGTCGCCCATTCTGGCATGATTCCATGGGACATCAGCTTTTGCAGCAGCCTGGCCAGCTCGTAATTCGGGTTTTCCTCGACCGCTCGCCCCAACAGGCACAACGCCATGGATCCCCTGCCTCGCGCCCACTCGATCCACGCAAGAATGCACAGCAGGGCGTGCCGCGCGTTGCCTTCAGCAACGCCGAGCAGGTCTCTGGCGACCAGCCACAACCGGTCAATCCTCTGCCAGTCCGGAGCATGCCAACCACGTCCCAGCAAATAGTTGGTCAACGGCGCGGCGGCAGCTTCGCGATCCCCGCGCATCACGCCGAACAGCACATCCAGTGATGCTTCAAGTCCTTGACCAGCCAGGTACGGAAGAAGGTCACGCACGATTTTCACTTCCAAGGAACCCAGTAGCAATGCGGCATGCTCATGCTCATCGTGAATCCAGGCCCGGGCTTCTGGCTCAGCCAGATCCATGGTCTGCAGCCACGCTTCCAAGCAGTTGACGACGTTGTGCTGCTGATTCGAGATGATCTTCAGGATCTCAGCAGCCTGCGGCCATTGCGGGATTCCGCTACCGTCCCATGGAATATCCAACGGAGCCGACCCGGCGAAGACCAACGACAAATGCGTTTCGTTCGTTTCCACCGGGCGCACGGGCGTCGGCTCTGCGTAATCATCGGTCGCGTAGTTCCAGACCACACGATCCTGCCGGCACCAGCTGTGACGCAGCAAGACCTTTTTGCTTGTCAGCCCCTGCTCTAGCTGCGCGACCAGATCCGCGTAGGGAATACCGGAGCCGGCCGACGTTCCTTCGGGCGCATAGACCACCAGAACCACCCCTTGGATATGGGGCATTCGTTCTAGCAGACTCAGCAGCTGCGCGGTCCACGTCCCAAGCTCTGCAGCCGTGTTTTCCTCGGGCAGATCAACTCGCAAGGTCGCTTCCAGATGGTCCTCGTCTATCAGCATCAGCACGGCCGAATTCTGAGGATAGAAACCTAGGGCATGGGGCACATACGCCAAGATGTCCTCGCAACTGGACAGCGAGAGAGGGTGGCGTTCCGGTGTAGTTGTCATGGCTCCACGGTGCAACGCTGCGCTTGGCGCATGAGGTCAGAGGCTGCGAGCTGTGGAGAACCTTTCGGATCGCCCCGGTGCGGGCTTACTGCTCGGCGAGGAAGCGGCGTGCCTTGCGGCGTTCAACGACCATGAACACCATACCGAGCAATGCCATGGCGAACTGGACTGACAGGGCCACGCGGAAGGCCTGAAGATTGTAGAGCTCGCCCACCGAGCCGTTGGCCTTATACAGCATGTCCATGATGAATCCGATGGCGTAGATCGTGACAAAGGCACCTATGAACCCGCCGGTGTTCACCAGGCCGGTGGCCGTTCCCAGCACCTGCGGCGGGTTGAACGTTCGGGCGAAGTCGAAGCCGATTACGGAGGCCGGGCCACCGGCGGCAATGGCGATCATCAATAGCACCAGAATCCATAGCGGGGCCTGCCCTGGCCAGAATAGGACGACTGCCCACATCACCAGGATTGAGCCGACAATGCCCAGGGCAAAGTTGGAACGCTGGCTGGCATGGCGCGAGGTCAGGGCGCCGAGGATCGGTCCCACCACGATGGAAACGACAACGAACACCGCCATCAAGCCCGATGCCAGCGCACCGTCTATGCCTTGGCCTTCGACAAGGAAAGGATAGCCCCAGGTCATCATGAAGGTGTTGATCATGAATGCCGTGGAGAAGTGGGTCCAGAACCCCAAACGGGTTCCTGGCTGTTTCCAGGCCCGGGCGATCCGCGAGCCGGTCTCCTGCTCCCCCTGGCCGGACCCTTCCCAGGTCCTGCCATTGCGCACGAAAGCGATCGTGGTGATGAAGGTGGCAAAAGCGAAACCGGACATGACCGAGAACGCCGAGGACCAGCCGACGCCCAGCAAGATCATATGGAAAGGAAAGAGGCTGATGAGCTGGCCGAGCTGGCCGAAGGTACCGGTGAGCTGGGTCAGCACCGGGATTCGCGAGCCGGAGAACCATAGGGGCAACAGCTTGAGCACCGATACGAAGACCATCGCATCGCCCATGCCAACCATGACGCGCCCGGCCAACCCCATGGGGACGTTGACTGAAATCGCAAGGAACGCTTGACCTGCGGCCATCAGCAGGGCGCCGCAGGTAATCAGGATGCGCGGACCGAATTTATCCAGCAGCAGCCCTACGGGCACCTGCGCGCCGGCATAGACAACCAGCTGCACGACGGAGAAGGTCGCCAAAATCTGCGCGCTGGCATCAAATCGTTCGGTGGCTTGGATGCCAGCGACGCCGAAGCTGGTGCGCTGCGAAATTGCAGAAATGTAGGCAAGAATTGCGAAGCCGAAGACAACCCACGACTTTGGTGAATTCAGATGGGCCTGGCTCACTGGTCGTGATCACCTGGCAACGGTTCGATGTGACCGTTTTTCAACCAATCTTCAGTGTTCTCAATGGCCGCAAGGAAATGCTCGGCGCTGGCGCCCAATTCCTCGGCATCCGCCATCTGCTCGTCTTCATCCAGCAACAGCGAGCGCGGTTCATGCTCTTTGGCATGCGCATCGAACCGTTCTTCGAATCCGTCGACCATTTGGCGAACATCGCTATTGGTTTCAAGCTGTTCGGCTAGCTGCTGGTCGACCAGTCGACCTGCCTCACGCAGCTTGTCCGTTGGCAAAGCCAGCTTCAGTGCCGCTCCTACGTATTCCAGCGTCGCAACGGCAACGGCCGGGTACTCGGATTCGGCGAGGTAGTGCGGGGTGTGCAGGGAGTATCCCACGACATCACGGCCAGCTTCGCTCAGGCGAATTTCGAGCAGCGAGGCCAGACCTGCTGGCGATTCCACCGTAGGGCTCCACGTCGAGATGTTCTCGATCAGATCCTTGCGGTTTCCATGTGCGGTAACGCCTACCGGGCGGGTATGCGGCACCGGCATCGGCAACGATGCGGTCCCCACAACCAGCGATACGTTGAAGGCTTCAATGAAGGAATGCAGTTCCGCGATCACGCGTTCCCACTTCAAGTCGGGTTCTACACCGGTGAGGAACCAGAACTTGCGGTCCATCTCATCGGTCATCAGGTAGATCTCCATGCGTGGAGCCTGGTATCCAGCGAAGTGGTCACCCAGGAAAGAGACCCGCGGGCGCTGGGAGGTGTAGGCGATCAGCTCATCGGCGTCGAAAGTGGCGAAGAGCTCCGAGTCGAGGCGTCCGAAAAGCTCGTTGGAGACCTGCGAATGGTTATGCCCGGCATCGCTGATGCTCTTCAGCGAGACGAACATGCCAAGACCTTGAAGGCGCGAGTCATCCAAGTCGTCTGCGACCAGCGTCATCAACGATTCCTTGGACATTTTCTCCTCATTCAGGGTCGGCATCCGGCAAAGCGGGAGCGGCAACCATCGGCTGGGACTGCACCTCAAGTACAGATCAATGGTCCATCTTATCGCTACTTGGCTTTCGCTCGCTGTGAAGTAACGCACGATGACGCGGAACCTCGGATAACCTTGGGGTAGGAGACGCACAGCCCGCCGGCATGACCTGTTCCGGAAAACCACAGGGGCTGTCGCGACCTTAGACCCTACAAAGGCATAGAAGGAATGATTTTGTGATCAACTCCAGTGATCTCACTTTGAGCGCCATTGGCGCCGACATCAAGCGCAAGAGCGCTGACACCCTCATCCTGGGTGTACTCAAGAACGGCGAAAAGGTGTCCATCGCGGCATCCCCATTCACCGCCGAAACCACCACTTCCCTGGAGCAGTCGCTTTCAGCTTTGGGCGTTGCCGGGAAGGCCGACGAAATCACCGCGCTGCCAGGCGTAGACGGTGCCAAGACCAAGACCTTGCAGTTCATCGGCCTGGGCGTTGACGAGCTAGCTGATCTGACCGAGGAGAAGCTGCGCCGTGCCGCCGGTTCGGCTGCCCGCCAGCTGAGCAACGCCAAGAGCGCCATTTTCGCCCTGCCTGCTGACAGCGTGGAGCGCGTGGCCGCCATCGCAGAAGGCATCGCGCTGGGCAGCTACCGCTACGAGAACCACCGTTCGAAGAAGAGCGAGAAGCCGGTACTGGCCGAAGCCCAGATCGTCACCTCGGTAGCGACGTCCAAGGACCTGCCAGCAGTACTCAAGCGCGCTGCCATCCTGGGCCGCGCAGTACGGGGCACCCGCGATCTGATCAACGCCCCAGCCAACGTGCTGTACCCGGAGTCCTTCGCCGCAGCAGTGAAGGACCACTCCAAGTCCCTGCCGCTGAAGGTCACCATTTTCGACGAGAAGCGCCTTGCCAAGGACGGCTTCGGCGGCCTGATCGGTGTTGGCGGCGGTTCGGTTCGCCAGCCGCGCATGGTCAAGATCGAATACGCGCCGTCGAAGGCCGCCAAGCACATCGCCTTGATCGGCAAGGGCATTACCTTCGACACCGGTGGCACCTCGCTGAAGCCTGCTGCCGGCATGCACGCCATGAAGTCCGACATGTCCGGTGCCGCCGCGGTTTTCCAGACCGTTGCCGCAGTCGCCGAGCTTGGCCTGAATGTCAAGGTCACTGCCTGGCTGTGCCTGGCAGAAAACATGCCTGGCGGCGCCTCGACCCGTCCGGGCGATGTGCTGACCATGTTCGGCGGCAAGACCGTTGAAGTGCTCAATACCGACGCCGAAGGCCGCTTGGTCATGGCCGATGGCCTGGCAGCTGCCAGCTTGGAGAAGCCGGATGTCATGATCGACATCGCTACGCTGACCGGCGCCCAGATGCTGGCCCTGGGCCTGCGCACCGCAGGTGTCATGGGCGACAAGCAGGTCGCCAGCGACTTGGTTGCCGTCTCGGACAAGGTGGGCGAATTGGCTTGGGCCATGCCGCTTCCGGAGGAGCTGCGCCCGTCCATCGAGTCGCAGGTTGCCGATCTGGCGAACATCGGTGAGCGCATGGGCGGCATGATGACTGCCGCCGTGTTCCTCGAAGAGTTCGTCGGTGAAGTGGACGGCAAGAAGATCCCTTGGGCCCACATCGACTTCGCTGGTCCTGCGTTCAACGAAGGCAGCGCCTGGGGCTACACTCCGAAGAACGGCACCGGCTCCCAGGTACGCACCCTGGTTGCCTACGCAGAGCAGCTCGCTGCAGCAAACTAGCCGCAGCAACGCAGGACTAATGGCAGTTCCTGTGTCCTGGAACTCATCCCGGTATCGCCAGAACTATCTGCACGATGCCGGGATGAGTTTAAAAATAAGAGACATACCTGACTTTTAATGCCCCGAAGGTGACTGCAACCATTGGACGGTACTAAGGTAAGTTTTGAAACATCACCGTGGATTAATGGTGCGCGCCCGCATGTGTCACGCTCCAGGAAGTCCACACCCGATCCCCTGGTCGGCCTAAGCCGGCCTCACTAAGCGAATACGAGGGAGCGTTCACGTGGCCGATTCGGCAGCAACGCAAGAATTTGATGTCCTCATCCTCGGCGGCGGATCCGCTGGATACTCGGCAGCATTGCGCGCCATCCAGCTGGGCTACACCGTTGGATTGATCGAGAAGGAAAAGCTGGGCGGCACCTGCCTGCACACCGGCTGCATCCCAACCAAGGCTTACCTGCACGCAGCAGAGCTGGCCGAGAACGCTCGCGAGGGTGCCAAGTTCGGCATCAACTCCTCGCTGGAGTCGATCGACCTGGCTGGCGTGCGCAAGTACAAGGAAGACATTGTTGCTGGAAAGCACAAGGGTCTCCAGGGCTTGCTGAAGATGAAGAAGGTCAACGTTATCACCGGTAACGGCCGACTGGTCTCCCAGGATTCCATCGATGTTGATGGCACCGTCTACAAGGGCAAGTACATCATCCTGGCTACCGGCTCCACCTCCAAGACCATGGGTCTGGAAATCGGCGGCCGCGTACTGACCAGCACCGAAGCACTGAACATGGAAGACCTGCCAAAGAGCGCCATCGTGCTCGGCGGCGGCGTCATCGGTGTCGAGTTCGCTTCCGTATGGAAGTCTTTCGGCGTCGACGTCACCATCGTCGAGGGCCTGCCTTCGCTGGTTCCGAACGAGGACCCAGCCATCATCAAGAACCTGGAGCGCGCTTTCAAGAAGCGCGGCATCAAGTTCAACACCGGCGTCTTCTTCGAGAAGGTCGAGCAGGATGCTAACGGTGCCAAGGTCTCCCTGGCTGACGGCAAGGTCCTGGAAGCAGAGATCGTTCTGGTTGCAGTGGGTCGCGGTCCGGTAACCGAGGGCCTCGGCTTCGAAGAGCAGGGCATCACCATTGACCGCGGCTTCGTGATCACCGATGAGCGCCTGCACACCGGCGTTGGCAACATCTACGCAATCGGCGACATCGTTCCAGGCGTACAGCTTGCACACCGCGGTTACCAGCATGGCCGCTTCGTAGCCGAGGAAATCCACGGCATGAAGCCAACCATCGTCGAGGACATCAACATCCCGAAGGTGACTTTCTGCGAGCCAGAGATCGCTTCCGTGGGCTACTCCGAGCCGAAGGCCAAGGAGAAGTTCGGTGCCGACCAGATTGAAACCACCGAGTACAACTTGGCTGGCAATGGCAAGTCCTCGATCCTGGGCACCAGCGGCATCATCAAGATGGTTCGCGTCAAGAACGGCCCAATCGTTGGCGTTCACGGCATCGGCGGCCGCATTGGCGAGCAGATCGGTGAAGCCCAGCTGATCGTGAACTGGGAAGCTTACCCAGAGGACGTATCGCAGCTGATCCACGCACACCCAACCCAGAACGAGTCCCTGGGCGAAGCCGCAATGGCTTTGGCCGGCGCCCCGCTGCACGGTTAATCACGCTTTGGTCATACAGGCAGCGCGTTAGTTCAACGCGCTGCCTGTATGCACTAGGCTCGGAGGCAACGCCTCCCACCACTTTTCAAGCTTTATAAAACAAGGAGATACGGGACGATGTCTGAAACCGTAAACCTACCCGCACTGGGTGAAAGCGTTACCGAAGGTACGGTAACCCGCTGGCTGAAGCAGGTCGGCGACCGTGTAGAGGTAGACGAGCCGTTGGTGGAAGTTTCCACCGACAAGGTTGACACTGAAGTTCCTTCGCCGGTTGCCGGCATCATCGAGGAAATCTTCGTAGCCGAAGACGAGGACGCTGAAGTTGGCGCCCCACTGGTTCGCATTGGCGATGGCTCCGGCGCTGGCGAAGCTGCACCAGCAGCTCCGGCTGCTGAAGAAGCACCTGCCGAACCAGCCGCTGAAGAAGCACCAGCAGCACCTGCAGCCGAAGAAGCTCCAGCAGCTGCACCAGCCGCCGGCGCTGCTTCAGGCACCGACGTGACCCTTCCAGCTCTGGGCGAGTCGGTTACCGAAGGTACCGTCACCCGCTGGCTGAAGGAAGTTGGCGAGGAAGTCTCCGTCGACGAGCCACTGCTTGAGGTTTCCACCGACAAGGTTGACACCGAAGTTCCTTCCCCCGTTGCAGGTACCCTGCTGGAAATTCGCGTTCCAGAAGATGAGACCGCTGAAGTTGGCGCTGTTCTGGCTGTTATCGGTGCAGCTGGCGCTGCTCCAGCTGCCGCCCCAGCCAAGGAAGAAGCACCTGCCGCTGCTCCGGCTCCTGCAAAGGAAGAGGCTCCGGCCGCTCCGGCTCCCGCTAAGGAAGAGGCACCTGCCGCTCCGGCCGCTCCCGCTCCTGCAAAGGAAGAGGCACCTGCCGCTGAGGCAACCAATGAGTCCGGCTACGTCACCCCACTGGTCCGCCGCTTGGCTAACCAGCACAGCATCGACATTGCTTCGGTGAAGGGTACCGGCGTTGGCGGTCGCATCCGCAAGCAGGATGTCTTGGACGCTGTTGCCGCCCAGGAAGCCGCTGCACCAGCTGCCGCCCCAGCTGCCGCCCCTGCCCCTGCCGCCGCGAAGCCAGCTGCTCCTGCAGTTGAGGTTTCCTCGCTGCGCGGCACCGAGGAGAAGGCTCCACGTATCCGCCAGGTCATCGCTCGCCGCATGCGCGAATCCCTGGACGTATCGACTCAGCTGACCCAGGTCCACGAGATCGATATGACCCGCATCGTGAAGCTGCGTGCTTCGGCAAAGGCCAACTTCAAGGCCACCAACGGCGTGAACCTCACTTACTTGCCATTCATCGCCAAGGCTGTTGCCGAGGGCCTGAAGGCACACCCTAAGTTGAACGCCGAGTACAACGAAGAGACCCAGAAGATCACTTACCACAATGCCGAGCACTTGGCATTCGCAGTCGACACCGACAAGGGCCTGCTGGTTCCTGTTGTATCGAACGCTGGCGATCTGAACCTGGCTGGCATGGCTTCGCGTATCGCTGATGTAGCTGCACGCACCCGCAGCAACAAGATCGGTCCGGATGAGCTCTCCGGTGGCACCTTCTCGATCACCAACATCGGTTCGGTTGGCGCACTGTTCGACACCCCGATCATCAACCAGCCACAGGTAGCCATCCTGGGCACCGGTGCGATCGTGAAGCGTCCAATGGTCGTTACCGACGCAGAGGGCAACGATTCGATTGCCATCCGCCACATGATGTACCTGTGCCTGACCTACGATCACCGTCTGGTAGACGGTGCCGATGCAGGCCGCTTCCTGCAGACCGTCAAGGCTCGCCTTGAAGGCGGCGCTTTCGAAGGCGAACTGGGACTGTAAAGATCCAGCTTTCGCTTTCGCAGCCTAGGTAGATAATCGCCCCTGTCGTTGGTTCGACAGGGGCGATTCTGCGTTTTCTACGATCAGTCGAAAATAGATTAGGCTAGTATCATGACTATTCTTCTTTCAATCCTGATTTTCGTGCATATCTTGGGTGCAGCAGCTATCTTCGGCGGCTGGCTTGCTAATTTCAAGACTCCAACCGTCTCCGTATGGCAGTGGTATGGCGCTATCGTTCAGGTCGTAACGGGTCTGGCCATGGTCGGTATTCTCGAGGCTGGCGACGGTTCGCCAAACCACATGAAGATTGGAATCAAGTCGCTGATTGCAATCATTATCTTGGTGGCAGCGTTCCTTGGCCGGAAGAAGATGAAGAACGGCGAGGAAGTTCCTACGGGGATCGCTCACGCCGTGGGTGGCATGGCCTTGATCAACATCGCCATCGCGGTACTCTGGAACTAATCAGCATTAGCATTGACGGCGGGAGCCGCAACCATCAGCTTGGAGCAAGCTGTGGTTGCACCTCCCGCCGTTTCGCTTTTAACGGCGCAATACCTTGCCAATTTTCCAGCGCTCGTCTTCCAGCACTAGTTCCACTTCGATGCGTTGCGGCTGCGCGGTCTGGACGGCGTGAACCGTGGCTCCGCGGGCATCCACGTAGCGGTATTCCTCTTGGGTAGAAGTGGCAGCAAGAATGACAGAGTCCCCCTGCCCACGCGCCGATACCGTGACGTCCGTGAGTCTCGTGCGCAATCCCGCAAATTCCAAACCCATTTTCCGAAGCTGATCGATTGTTTCGAGATCTCGTTGCAGCTGCTCCGCTCCTGAAGTGTAGAGCCCCTTGAGCTTCTCCCCCGCCAGCTGCCCCATCGCTTCATCGCGCTCTCTTGAAAGCGCGAGGAATGCAGAGATCACGGTGTCCCGATTCAAGGCACAAGCTGGAACGTGCGCCCCGTCTTCAATTCTGCAGCTTTGCTCTGCTGACGGTACTGCCGTAGCCGCAGTCGTTTCGGTGGCCACAGCCGCACGGAAATGATTGACGCCCACGAGGCTCCCGATAATAACCAAGGAGCCCAGTGCTGCGGCACCGGCCAATTTCACGGCCCCGGGGGTCCGGCGCAATCGATGGCTATGCCAGGAGTCATCGCGGCTGGGGCTTCGCTGCCTGCTTGCGGTATCGGCCTGGCGCTTGAAGCGCTTGTGCGCAGCATTCTGTTCCGCGGATGGATGGATGGTCTCCATCAGATGAGTAGCTTCTGGAGCTACATGCCCTTCCCAGCTGATGGGCTCTGCCGGACAGCTTGCGAACAACGTTCGAGCAAACTGATCTGCGGTCGGTCGTGCTTGCGGATCTGGATTCAGCGAATCGATCAACAGTTCATGAATGATCGAAGGGATTCCGGGGAACATCACGCTTGCCGGTGGACGCATCAGTTCCTCTTCGGGAATCCGTCCGGATAGGAGAAACCACAAGCAGGCGCCCAGCGAAAACACGTCCTGCTCTCCAACTTGGCTTTCCCGTACCCCGGCCTGCATTTCAGGGGCCATGAATCCTGGCGTACCGGAGCCGGTGAGCGCCTGCCGTGCTGAAGCTGATTCCTGGAAGTCAATGATCTTCGGCATTCCCTTGGCAGTGAGCAATATATTGGCCGGCGATAAGTCTCCATGGCGTTGGCCCTGCGCATGCATCACCGAAAGCGTCTGGGCGATGGGTGCCAGAGCGGTCACGCACTCCCCCAGGCCAAAGGCGCTTCGACTTGCCACAAGATCAGCCACGCTGCCACCGGGGCAATATTCCATAACCAGCCCCTCGCCCAATTGTGTCGACAGGGTTCCGTAGAAATCAACGACATATTTCCTTGACTGCGTTACCTGCTCTTGGCGAAGCGAAGTGATGTTTTCCATAGTCAGGCTAAGTTTTAGCGTGAGGTACAACTGGTCGCTTTCCCTCCGGATCAGCCAAACTTTACACGGTGACTTGGAACTTAGCGGCCTTACCGTGACATGCCCGGGGCTTGTCGGCCACGCTAGAACATTCGTAGAATCATCCATGACTCCGTTGTAACCCAGAATCGTAAATTGCAAGCTGGATATCCACAGATGGGTTCGACGGCTCTGAATTAGCGACCGATCGTTCAAGAGCGTAGGCTAGCCGTCATGGCGATCGAATTCGAACGAGTCGGACTAGGCTCAAAATTTGTGCCCTACATGGAAGCTTGGGATTACCAAATCCAACTGCATGATGCGGTAGCCGCGGACACGCAAACCCCAAAAGTCCTGTTCCTGGAGCACGAAGCGGTTTACACCGCAGGCAAGCGAACTGAACCTGAAGATCTCCCGATGGACGGGACCCCCGTGGTGGATGTGGATCGCGGTGGAAAGTTGACCTGGCATGGCCCGGGACAGCTCATTGGCTACCCCATCGTCAAGCTACGCAAGATCAGCGCAATCCGACTTTACGTGGAGACCTTGGAAGAAGCCCTGATTAACGTGGTCAGCGAGCTAGGCATTCCGACGGCCCAGATCAAGGGCCGCTCCGGGGTCTGGGTACCGGGCAAAGATGGCGCTCAGGACCGCAAAATCGCAGCCATTGGAATCCGCATCAACCACGGTGTCACCATGCACGGTTTCGCATTGAACTGCTCTAACGCGCTTTCCGCCTACGAACAGATCATCCCCTGCGGCATCTCCGATGCAGGTGTCACCACCATTTCCGAAGAACTCGGCCGTACCGTCACCCCCGAAGACGTCGTTGACCGCGTACAAACCGAAATAGAGCGTCTGCTCACCCCTCAAGTCGTCTAGACAGTCACGCCCTCACCAAAGAAAGAGCTGTTTAATGAGCGTCGAACCAGAAGGCCGCCGTATGCTGCGCGTAGAAAAGCGCAACGCTGCCGTACCTGTGGAGCGTAAGCCAGAATGGATCAAGGCCAAGTTGAGCATTGGCCCTGAATACGTTGGCCTGAAAAATCTCGTACAGAGCGAAGGCTTGCATACGGTCTGCGAAGAAGCAGGCTGCCCGAACATCTTCGAGTGCTGGGAAGACCGCGAGGCTTCCTTCCTGATCGGCGGTTCAGAGTGCACCCGCCGTTGCGACTTCTGCCAGATCGCCACCGGCAAGCCCTTGGCAATTGACCGCTCAGAGCCATTCAAGGTCGCCATGAGCGTGAAGAAGATGGATCTGCGCTACGCCACCGTAACCGGCGTCGCCCGTGATGACCTCGAAGACGAGGGCACCTGGCTGTATGCCGAGACTGTGCGGCAGATCCACAAGATGAATCCAAGCACCGGCGTAGAGCTGCTGATCCCCGATTTCAGCGGCAAGCCGGAGAACCTGGATACCATCTGCGATTCGGAGCCAGAAGTCTACGCCCACAACGTAGAGACTGTGCCTCGCCTGTTCAAGCGCATCCGCCCGGCTTTCCGTTACGAGCGTTCCATGGATGTGATCACCCATGGCCGCAAGCGTGGCTTGATCACCAAGTCCAACCTGATTCTGGGTATGGGCGAAACTCGAGAAGAAATTTCCGAGGCCATGCGTGATCTCCATGAGGCAGGCTGCGATCTGCTGACTTTGACCCAGTACCTGCGCCCAACCGACCTGCATCTGCCAGTCGACCGCTGGGTCACCCCGCAGGAGTTCCTGGAGCTTCAGCAAGAAGCCGAAGAACTCGGCTTTGCCGGAGTCATGGCTGGGCCGCTGGTCCGTTCTTCCTACCGCGCTGGCCGCCTGTGGGCCGGCGCCATGCGCAAGAAGGGCCGCGAAATCCCTGAGGCATTGGCACATATCGAGTCCTCGGGCAACACGCGCCAGGAAGCAGCTTCGCTGATCAAGTAGCTCGGTCCAGTGGACCCCACGGCTAAGGCCCCGGAACTCCTGATGGAATCCATCGAGGGTTCCGGGGCTTTCCCACTGCCCGTCCATGGGCAATTCAGCTGAAAATGCCGTGTTCGATCCGGCTCGGCTTAGAACTATCAACTTCATCGCGTAGAATTAAGGCACTATGGCCAAAAACTCCGACAACGACGCAGCCGCGCCTAAGCGTGGCTTGTTTTCGCGTAAACCAAAAGCTGAGAAGAAGAACAAAGAACCGGGCCGCCTGAAGCAAATTGGCCAGGTCTTCCAGATGACTCGCCGCAATGACCCGATGGTCGTGTGGTGGATGGCATTGGCAGCCTTGGCCGTCATTGCTGTCTGCTTGGTCATCGGCTTCTTGATCAAAAACTGGATCACGATGTTGATCATCGCAATCCCGCTGGCGCTCCTTGCTGCAATGTTCGTGATGTCCCGCCGCGCAGAGAAAGCTGCGTTCTCGCAGCTTGAGGGCCGCCCCGGCGCTGCCGGCGCCGCCATGAGCGTGCTGCGTCGCGGCTGGATCCTGAAGCAGGAACCAGTTGCCTACAACCGCCACCAGGATCTGGTGTTCCTCGGTATCGGTCGCCCGGGCATCGTCCTGGTCACTGAGGGACCAAAGAGCCGGGTTCGTGAGCTTGCCTCTTCCGAGCGCAAGCGCATCGCCCGCGTTCTGCCGAACGTTCCCGTGCACATCATCAACGCTGGTTCCGAAGAAGGCCAGACTCCGTTGGCTGAAGTCGGCAAGGCAATGAAGAAGCTTCCAAAGTCGATTACGAAGCTGGAAGTCAGCGCAATCGACAAGCGCTTGAGCACGTTGACCGCGAATCGTCTGCCTATCCCCAAGGGCGTAGACCCGAACCGCGTCCGTCCAAACCGCCGCGCTACGCGCGGACGCTAAAGACAACTACTAAAGAAGCCGCAACTGGAATTTCTAGTTGCGGCTTCTTTCTTGCTGTCCGGATCTATTGCTAGGAGATATTCACCAGGATGGTCTTGGGCAAACGATCATGCAGTCCACGCTGGTCCTTGTCGGTGACGAAGGCCGGAATAGCCAGGCAAAGCAGCAAGGAACGAATCAGGCCTTGCAACGGCTTGATTGCGGTTCCATCCAGCGACTGCACCTGCATTCCAAAGGTACGGTGCCCGATCGTGTGCCCGGTGAACCCGACACCGATGATCTGCCCGGCGCAGAACAGGCTCAATGTTGCCAGATCGTGGCTGTCAAACAGCCACCAGCTCAGCAGCATCGAGAGCCCCCAGTCCAAGAGCAGTGCACCGACCCGTCGCGGGAATCTGGCAATGGAGCCGGGGCCCTTCTCGGGGCGCCCCATATCCTGCCCGGGCCATTGTTGCGTATTATGCTGCGGCGGCCCTTCAAGCCACGAGCTGAAGTCTTTTCTTTCCACCAATACAGTCTATCCAGCGATTCTGTGCGCCAGTTAGAACGCGATAACCAGGTAGCAAGTATCCAAGTCAGATTGTTACAGCAGGCAATCAGCGCAGATCAGCGCGATACGACACGCCCGGATTCTCCGCTTGTAACAGGTTGGAAACAATAGAGACACCATTCAGAAATGGATTATAGGTAAGCTTGATACGTAAGCAAGAGGACCAGCCGGATCATTCCGGCTACCGGTTCCGTTTACCAAACCTTATATCTCACCAGGGAGTCACCTGCACATGTTTACCAGTCCAGAAGAAGTCTTGGCATATATTGCCGAAGAGGACATCAAGTTCGTCGATATCCGTTTCACCGACCTACCAGGTGTACAGCAGCACTTCAACGTGCCTGCCAAGTCCGTGGATGCCGACTTCTTCGTCAACGGCCAGCTCTTCGATGGTTCTTCCATCCGCGGCTTCGCCGGCATCTCTGATTCCGACATGCAGCTGATCCCGGACGTCACCACCGGCTTCATCGATCCCTTCCGCCTGGAAAAGACCCTGGCCTTCAACTTCTCGATCATCAACCCACGCACCGGTGAGCCGTACCACCGCGACCCACGTGGCGTTGCGGAACGTGCCGAGGCATACCTGGAATCGACCGGTATCGCTGACACCGCGTTCTTCGCCCCAGAAGCAGAATTCTTCATCTTCGAAGACGTTCGCTACGAATCCAAGCCACAGGGCGCGTTCTACTCGATCGATTCCGACGAGGCACCTTGGAACACCGGCCGCAAGGAAGAAGGCGGCAACCAGGGTTACAAGACCCCGTACAAGGGCGGCTACTTCCCAGTTGCACCGACTGACAAGCAGGCTGACCTGCGCGACGCGATCTGCGTCGAGCTGGACAAGGCTGGCCTTGAGGTTGAACGCAGCCACCACGAGGTGGGCGCTGCTGGCCAGGCAGAAATCAACTACAAGTTCAACACCATGGTTCACTCCGCTGATGAACTGATGCTCTTCAAGTACATCGTGAAGAACGTCGCTGACGCGTGGGGCAAGTCCGCAACCTTCATGCCAAAGCCAGTCTTCGGCGACAACGGCTCGGGCATGCACGTGCACCAGTCGCTGTGGGCCAACGGCGAACCGCTGTTCTACGATGAAAAGGGCTACGCTGGCCTGTCCGATACCGCACGCTGGTACATCGGCGGCCTGCTGAAGCACGCAGACGCCGTGCTCGCGTTCACCAACCCAACCGTGAACTCCTACCGCCGCCTGGTCAAGGGCTACGAAGCTCCAGTGAACATGGTTTACTCGCAGGGCAACCGCTCTGCCGGTATCCGTATCCCGATCACCGGTTCGAACCCTAAGGCGAAGCGCATCGAGTTCCGCGCTCCGGATGCTTCCTCGAACCCATACCTGGCGTTCGCAGCCCAGCTGATGGCTGGCCTGGACGGCATCAAGAACCGCATTGAACCTGCAGAGCCAATCGACAAGGACCTCTACGAGCTTCCTGCCGAAGAGGCCAAGGAAATCCAGCGCGCACCTGAAAGCCTCGAAGAGGCGCTCAAGGCCCTGGAAGCTGATCACGAGTTCCTGCTCGAAGGCGGCGTCTTCACCGAGGACCTGATCCAGACTTGGGTCGAGTACAAGCGTGAAAACGAAATCAAGCCATTGAGCCTGCGCCCGAACCCATACGAGTTCGAGCTCTACTACGGTTGCTAATCAGCTGACGGGGCATCGCCCCGTGTAGTTTGCAGAGGAGTCTGCACAAAGCGCAAGAACTATGTTCTGGCACTTGTGCGGACTCCTCTGTTTAAGCATCAGTGCGGGCCCGCACATGGGCGGCCATCGCGCTCAGGGCAAGTGCCGCCCCGATAACAAGTACTAGTATTCCTGCTTGTCGCTCTTTGCTTCCCAAAGCTCAAATGCCCTGAGCGCACCGGAATCTTCAACCTTGGTAAACGGAATTTTCCGCTCGCTCATGGGAAGCTCAAGCTCCTTGTAAATGAAATCATCATCGAAGCCGATCTTCGCGGCTTCGTCGCGCGTATTCGCGTAGTAGACATGCTCGAAGCGGGACCAATAGATGGCACCCAGGCACATGGGACATGGCTCGCAGCTGGTGTAGAGCTCGCATTGCGACAGATCGAAGGTTCCCAGTGCTTGTCCCGCTGCGCGGATGGCATTGATTTCGGCGTGCGCCGTTGGATCCTGGCTACCCACCACCGAGTTGTAGCCAGCGGAAACGACTTTTCCGTCAAGGACTACCACCGCGCCAAATGGTCCGCTGTCATTGGATTCCAGGGCCAGCAAGGACTGATCAATGGCAGCCTGCAGCATCTTTGGGTCCAGCATTTTCGAAGCTCCCCTGCACTCATTATTCGCGTAGAGATTACAATCCCCACCCTAGTCCCCCAGCATCCTGTTTCGGCGGGAAGCGCAGGAAATTGCCGGTTGCGGACTAAGGTTTCAGCGCACGAAGGTAACGCTGACGTGTCACCCACTGCGCCAGGAGCAGCGCCTTGAAGACTCGACGCCAAGCAGGCACATCAGAAGGTGCCGTGACCGACCTGATCAGCAGGAAAACTTGCTCGTCCGCGCGTTCAAGAATGAAAGCTTCCACACCCTGAACCGGATGCCCCGGCAGCGTCCGGTAGGAAAACCCTACCCAATCACTTTCCGCAACGACGTCAACGACCTCCACAGGTTCATGGATGCGCAACGGTCCGACACCGATGGTGATCAAGGGTTGCTGGCCCACGGCGACCGGCAACTGCGGCTGAAGCCTGAACCCGCTGCGTGTCTTGACTTCCCAACGGAGCAAGGCAGCGCACGCAACGTTCCACAGGGCTACTCCCCTACCTAGCAGCACGCGGCGTTGCCACGGCCTGGATGAAGCAGCCAGCGGGCTCCAGGTACGTTCCAGCAGCGTTTCAACGGCCACCGCGGTTCCTAGTTCTCAAAGCCGTAGAACAGCAGTTCAAAGATGCCACGCGCGTGCCGGGTTGCACGCAAGTAGTCCTCTTCGAGTTCCACGCCAAAGTGCGGCTCATAGCCGCACCACCGAGCCACGGCTTCCATATCGCGCGCCGAACTCGGCAAGACATCGCTGGAACGTCCGGACGTGATGATTTCAGCACTGCGAATCTGCGTAGCCAGCCGCCAAGCAATCGCCAGCAGTTCGCTATCGTCTTGCGCAATGAGCTCCAATTTCGCCAGCTCTTCCAACGCCCGGAGCGTCGAGGTGGTGCGCAGGGATTCGTGCTTCCAGGCGTATTGCAACTGGTAGAACTGCACCAGCCATTCAATGTCCGAGAGCGAGCCTCGTCCCAGTTTCAGGTGGCGGTTGGGGTCGGCACCTCGTGGGAGCCGTTCGGACTCAACGCGGGCCTTGATCTTGCGGATATCCCGGATCTCCGACTCGTCCAGTCCCTTGCCGTAGCGCACCGGCCTAATCAATTCCATGAAATCTTCAGCCAACTGGTCATCGCCGGCAAACGGGCGTGCACGCTGCAACGCCTGGCGTTCCCAGATTTCCACCCATCGCTGGTAATAGGTGGCGTAGGCGTCCAGAGAACGGACCAGCATTCCCTGGCGGCCCTCGGGGCGCAGATCCGAGTCCACTTTCAATTTCACTTCAGCTGGAATGGCTGGTTTCAACGGTTTGGCGGTCCACGACACCAGGTCGGTAACTACCCGAAGCGCTTGTTCTTGAGCAGCTTGGGCCGTGGCGCCAGGAACCGGGCGCTGCACGAACAGGACGTCCGCATCAGAGCCGTAGCCGATTTCCCGACCGCCTTGGCGGCCCATGGCAATGACCGAAACGACAGCATGTTCCCCGTTCTTGGCCTGGTCAGCAGCCAAGAGGACCTTCAGCACCCCGTCAACCATGGCGGCGTCGATGTTAGAGAGTGCTACGCCAACTTCGTCAACGGTCAGCAGGCCGGCGCCGTCGGCAAGCGCGACACGCAAGAACTCGCGGCGGCGCACCATGCGGATCATGCGGATGGCAGCTTCTGGCTGCTTCGTGCGATGGATGATCGAGGTGTTCTGCTGCAGCAGGTTCTCGAATGTCTGCGGCGTCAAGGACGCGTCGGAGCCCAGCCAAGCGGCCGCCGCCGGCTCATTGGCCAGCAGGTCGGTCAGGAAGCGCGTATTGGAGAGCAAGTGGCTCAGCCGTTCGGCGGCAGCGTTGGTATCGCGCAGCATGCCGAGGAACCAATGGGACTTGCCCAGCGCTTCGCTGAGCCGGCGGAAGCCCAGCAATCCAGCATCCGGGTCCACCCCGCGGGCAAACCAGTCCAGGAGTACCGGCAGCAATTGCCGTTGCAATGACGCACTGCGCGAGACCCCACCGGTCAGGGCTTCAATGTGCCGCATCGCCGCCTTCGGGTCGAGATAGCCCAGGGCGCGCAGGCGCGCTTGCGCCGATTCGGCGGTGAGCTTGACATCATCGGCCGAGAGGTTGGAACTACTGACCAGGAGCGGACGGTAGAAAATACGCTCGTGCAGCGAACGCACCATGCGCTTGGTTTCATTCCAGCGGCGCATCAGCTTCTCCGGGCTGCTGAGCTGCAGGTCTCCGGCACCACGGATCGATCGTGCAAGCACGCGCTGGGCGCTTTCTGCCCGGGGCATCAAGTGGGTACGGCGCAATTGGCTGAGCTGTATCCGGTGCTCCAGCAAGCGCAGGAAACGGTATGAGTCATCGAAATTCGTCGCATCATCACGGCCGATGTAGCCGATATCGCTCATCGCTTGGATGGCCAGGGTGGTGGTTGGCACCTGGATGGCGGGGTCGACTCGACCATGGACGAGTTGGAGCAGCTGGACGGTGAATTCGACATCGCGCAGTCCACCGGGGCCCAGCTTGATTTGCCACGCAACATCTTGCTTGTCGATGTTGTCGCTGACGCGTCGGCGCATGGCCTGGACGGATTCAACGAAGCCCTCACGCTCGGAACTGGACCAAACCATTGGCGAAACCATCCGCTCATAAGAGCGTCCCAGTTCCTTGTCGCCGGCAATCGCGCGGGCCTTGAGCAGGGCTTGGAATTCCCATGAATGAGCCCACCGGCGGTAATACGCTTCATGGGATGAGAGCGTACGGGTCAAGGCCCCGTCCTTGCCCTCGGGGCGAAGATTCGCATCCACTTCCCAGAGCATCGGCTCAGGGCCAGGGACCATCAGTGCACGTGCCGTGTTCCCGCAGATCACCGTCGCGATCGCGGCGGCCAGGTCGTCATCGATTCCCGGCGTGGAATCGTGGGCGTAAATGACATCGACGTCCGAAATATAGTTCAGTTCACGTGCACCGCACTTGCCCATGCCAATGATGGTGATCTTAACCCGATCAACGTCGCCAGCATCATATTGTTCGGCGGCTTCGGCCCGGGCAATGGCCAATGCCCCCTCCAACGCGGCACCAGCCATGTCGGCCAGTTCGGCGGCGACCAGGGGCAGAATGCGCTGCGGCTGGGTGGAACCCAAGTCCCGGTGGGCCAGCGAGAGCAAGGCCTTGCGGTAGGCGGTGCGCAAGCGCTGTCGCGCTTCAGCACCGGTATGGGAAGAGACCCAGTGCCCGCCGTCTGATTGCTTGGCCTCGATCGATGCCAGCAAGTCCTCGACCAGCTGTTCCGCGGGCACGGGTACGAATTCACCGGGTGGGGCGTGGCGGACGATCTCCAGCGCCTCGGGACAACGCATGAGGAACTCCCCGAGCGCAGAAGAGCTGCCCAGAAGCCTGACGAGCCCTTGGCAGCTATCGGGCTCCAGGAAGATATCGATGACTTCCGGGTGCCGATCTACCAACCGCAGGGCCAGCAGCAGTGCCTGGTCCGGATCTGGCGCATGCGCCATCTTGCTCACGATCAGGCTGGGATCAATCCGGGACAGTTCCTCGGCCTGAAGGAATTTCTTGGCCCTTTCGATGTCGCTGAAGCCAGCGTTGAGCAATGCTCGCGAGGGTACTTCCGGCATGGTGTCTCGTGTTCTCCCGCATTTCGCCGCGCAGCTTCACGCGGCGAAGTCTCTAGAGGATTCCCAAATACTTGTTCAGTTCGTAGGGGGTAATGACCTGACGGTACTCTTCCCATTCGGTGCGCTTGTTCGACAGGAACGAGTTGAATACCTGCTCGCCGAGGATCTCGGCCATCAGTTCCGACTCTTCCATGGCGCGCAATGCGTCGTGCAGGCTGCCAGGCAGCGGAACGTGGCCCGAGGCGCGGCGTTCTGCCGTGGACAGGCTCCAGACATCATCCTCGGTTGGCTCTTCCAGCTCGTAGCCTTCGCGGATGCCCTTCAGCCCAGCGCCCAGCAATACTGCGTAGGCCAGGTACGGATTGGCTGCCGAGTCGATACCGCGGTATTCCACGCGGGCGGACTGTCCCTTGCCTGGCTTGTACAGCGGCACGCGGACCAGTGCCGAGCGGTTGTTGTGCCCCCACGAACGGTGGCTCGGCGCCTCGCCTCCACCCCACAACCGCTTGTACGAGTTCACGTACTGGTTGGTGATGGCGGTCATTTCCGGCGCATGGTGCAAGATGCCGGCGATGAAGGACCGGGCCACATCGGAGAGCTGGTATTCGCGGCCAGCTTCGAAGAACGCGTTAGCGTCACCTTCGAACAAGGAGAAGTGGGTATGCATGCCGCTGCCCGGATGGTCGGCAAATGGCTTGGGCATGAAGGTTGCGTGGATGCCTTTCTGCATCGCCATCTCCTTGATGACGGTACGGAAGGTCATGATGTTATCGGCGGTCTGCAAGGCATCTGCGTAGCGCAGATCGATTTCGTTCTGGCCTGGACCTGTTTCGTGGTGGGAGAACTCCACCGAAATGCCCAGCGCTTCCAGCGTGGTCACGGAAGCACGGCGGAAGTCCTGCCCCACGCCATCTGGCACGTGGTCGAAGTAGCCACCGTTGTCGATCGGCTGGGGACGGCCATTGGCATCCAGTTGATCGTTCTCCAGCAAATAGAATTCGATCTCCGGGTGGGTGTAGCAAGTGAAACCCATATTCGATGCTTCGGCCAGCTGGCGCTTGAGCACCTGGCGCGGATCTGCATTGGACGGCTGGCCCTCAGGGGTCAGGATGTCGCAGAACATGCGGGAGGTCGGTTCGACTTCGCCGCGCCACGGCAGGATCTGGAAGGTGGCAGGATCTGGCTGAAGCAACATGTCAGACTCGGAGATCCGGGACAGTCCATCAATGGAGGAACCATCGAATCCCAGACCTTCTTCGAAAGCATCTTCAACTTCAGCAGGAGCCAACGCCACCGACTTGAGCGAACCAACGACGTCAGTAAACCACATTCGCACAAATCGAACGTCGCGTTCTTCAATGGTGCGCAGTACAAATTCCTGCTGACGATCCATTTTCCACCACCTTTGGGATTCTGATATCCGGCGCTGATCACAACCGGTAAGAAAATTGACCTGTGGCAACACTATATCGGTTCAGAACCGTCCCAACGATCAGCATCGCCCTGTCCAAGTGCGATAAAGTCGATTCATGCCACAACCATACCTAGGGAACCCTGAAAAAGGCCCGTCCCGTATCCGACTTCATCATTTGCAGCAGGCCAAGGACAATGGCGAAAAATTCGCGATGTTAACTGCTTATGACGTAATGATGGCAGAGATTTTCGATTCGGCCGGGATCGAGATGCTGCTGGTTGGCGACTCCGCTGCCAATACCGTACTCGGCTACGAGTCCACGCTGCCGATTACCCTCGACGAAATGATCATGTTCACCAAAGCTGTCGCCAACGGGGCCAAACGCGCCATGGTCGTTGCCGACCTCCCGTTTGGCAGCTACGAGCAGTCCCCTGCCCAGGCCGTTGCCACTGCGGTGCGCCTGATGAAGGAGGGCCATGCCCACGCGGTCAAGATGGAGGGCACCGCGCAATACGCCGAGCATGTCCGCGCCATGGTCCTTGCCGGAGTTCCCGTTATCGGGCACATCGGATTCACTCCGCAGTCCGAGCATGCATTGGGCGGGTACCGTGTGCAGGGCCGTGGCGACGCTGTAGAGCAAATGAAGCACGACGCTGTGCAATTGCAGGATGCAGGCGCCTTCTGCATCCTGATGGAAATGGTGCCAAGCCCGGTCGCTGCCAAAATCGATGCCGCGCTGAAGGTGCCGACCATCGGCATCGGCGCTGGCAATTCCACCACCGGACAGGTCCTGGTTTGGCAGGACATGCTGGGTCTTGGCGGGGGCCGCACCCCGCGCTTCGTGAAGAAGTACGCTGATCTGCGTGAGGTTGTCGGCAACGCGGTGCGCGAGTACCACCAGGACGTGGTTTCCGGCACCTTCCCCTCGGCAGAGTACGAGTTCAAGGAATAGAAGCCGGCTCACGCCATATCGCAAAGCGGTGCGCTGCCTCGATGTCATCCATCGTGGCAGCGCACCGCTTTGCCATTCGCCGCACCGGCCTGGCTCGGTGCCCTTGACTTCTACTCGTCGTCTTCCTCTGCGTCGTCCCACGCCTCATTGCGTGCCTGGACCTTCGCCATTGCCGCTTCGGCTTCAGCAACCGTGTCATATGGGCCAAGCAACTGCGACCAATCAGACTGCGGGCCATTCTCCACGGTCTTGGTCGAGACGTTGTACCAGTACTGCCCCTCGCCCGGGGTGCCAACTGAGCTCATGGAAAACTCCTCTATTCTCGATTCTTGCTGCTTCTTCCACGGTATCCCAACCGGCGGAAAATAGGTGCAACACCACCTGTTCTATCGGCTATCTCCTAGCGAAGCGGCAGATACGTGAAGCTAGAATTAAAGCATGGCTATTGCTTCAACTGCACCCCTTGGAAATCTCACCGCCGGCACGGTCTCCCCGGAACTTCCGGTACCGAAACACATTGAACGCCCCGAATACGTTGGCAAGAAGGAACCTGCCAGCAACACGGCTTCGGAAATCAAAAGCCCAGAAGTCATCGAACGCATTCGCATAGCTTCAAGGATTGCCGCTCAGGCACTGCAGGAAGTTGGCAAGGCTTGCCAGCCGGGAGCCACCACCGACCAGCTCGATCGGCTTGGCCACGAATTCCTCATGGATCACAACGCCTACCCGTCAACCTTGGGCTACCGCGGATTCCCCAAGTCGCTGTGCTCCTCGTTGAACGAGGTCATCTGCCACGGCATCCCGGACACCACCGTGTTGCAAGATGGCGACATCATCAATATCGATATCACCGCCTTCATCGGTGGCGTTCACGGAGATAACAACGCCACCTTCCTGGTCGGTGACGTGGATGAAGAATCGCGCCTGCTGGTCGAGCGCACCGAAAACTCGCTGAAGCGCGCCATCAAGGCCGTGATGCCAGGGCGTGAGATCAATGTGATCGGCCGAAGCATTGAAACCTACGCCAAGCGGTTCGGCTACGGCGTGGTCCGCGACTTCACCGGCCACGGCGTCGGCGAGGCCTTCCATTCCGGCTTGATCATCCCGCATTACGATGCGGCGCCGGCCTACAACACTCCCATCGAGCCGGGCATGGTTTTCACCATCGAGCCGATGCTCACCTTGGGCACCGTCGAATGGGACATGTGGGAAGACGACTGGACCGTGACCACCAAGGACAAGAAGCGCACCGCGCAGTTCGAGCACACCCTGCTGGTCACCGACGATGGCGCGGAAATTCTCACCCTGCCATAGCCGCTGCGACGCCTACGCCAAACGCCAGTGCCCGCGACCTCGAAAGGTCTGGGGCACTGGCGTTTGCTCTATGCGAAAACTGCTAGTCGGCCGAGAGCGGACGCTGGTTTCCCTGCGGAACCTTGCCACGGCGATCGCGCAGCCGGGCAATGGCGGTCTCGAAATCAGTCAGCGACTGGAAGTTGTGGTAGACACTGGCAAAGCGCAAGTAAGCGACCTCGTCGAGGCGCGACAATGGCTCCAAGATGGCCAAGCCCACCTGGTGGGCCGGGATTTCAGCAGCCCCGGAGGTCCGGACTGCCTCTTCGACTTCCTGGGCCAGGACGGCAAGGTCGTGATCGGTGACCGGGCGGCCCTGGCAGGCCTTGCGAACACCGTTAATGACCTTGTTGCGCGAGAACGGTTCTACGGCACCGGACTGCTTGAGCACGTTGAGGCTGGCAGTTTCGGTGGTGGTGAAACGGCGCGAACAAGCCGTGCACTGGCGTCGGCGGCGGATCGAGACGCCGTCGTCGGCAACTCGACTATCGACCACTCGGGAATCCGCATTGCGGCAATACGGGCAGTTCACGGCACCTCCATCTGTAGCCTAAGAAGCATTCTCGGTTCACCCATGGTGGCAAGAATCAACTCATGTCACCTAACAGTTTAGCGTCTATTGCGCGTTTCGCACCGCGACCGCGTCTCCATGGGCTGGCAGGTCCTCGGCATTGGCAAGATTAATCACGTGAGCGGCCACTTCGCCCAGCGCGGCCTTGTCGTAGTTGATCACCTGGATGGCTTTCAAGAAGGTATTCACGTTCAGCCCCGAGGCGTGCAGCGCGGTGCCACTGGTCGGCAGCACGTGGTTGGATCCTGCGCAGTAGTCGCCCAGCGAAACCGGGGCATAGGCGCCGACAAACACGGCGCCAGCAGCGGTGATGCGGGCCGCGGTGGATTCCGCCTCGGCCACCATGATTTCCAGGTGCTCGGCGGCGTAGGCGTTGCACACCTCGATCCCCTGCTCCAGGTCCTTGACCAAGATGACGGCCGATTGGGATCCTGACAGTGCCTCTGTCACACGGGCGGAGTGCTTGGTGGCGGCAACCTGCACCATGAGTTCCTTGCGCACGCCAGCAGCTAGTTCAGGTGAATCGGTAATCAGCACGGCCGCGGCGTTGGCATCGTGTTCTGCCTGCGAAATCATATCGGCAGCGACGAAGCCCGGGTTAGCTCCCTTGTCGGCAAGAATCGCGATTTCCGTAGGACCAGCTTCAGCGTCAATGCCTACCACGCCCTTGACCAAGCGCTTGGCGGTTGCCACGAACACGTTGCCTGGACCGGAGATCACGTCAACCGGTTCGATCCCGCCACGCTCATCGTTCGGCATGTCCACCCCGTAGGCGAACGCGGCAACAGCCTGGGCACCGCCCATGGCGTGCACCTCGTCGATGCCCAGCAGCTTGGCGGCAGCCAAGATGGTGGGGTGCGGCAGTCCGGCGAATTCCTTCTGCGGCGGGCTGGCCAGGGCTAGCGAGCTGACGCCGGCTGCCTGGGCAGGTACGGCGTTCATGATGACCGAGGACGGGTAGACGGCCAGGCCACCTGGCACGTACAGGCCGACGCGGCGCACCGGGACCCAGCGCTGGGTGACAGTTGCCCCGGTAGCGTAGCGGACTTCGGCGTCGTCCGGGCGCTGGGCCTTGGCGAATACGCGGGCGCGGTCAATGGATTCTTCCAGCGCCAGGCGGACCTGCGGGTCCAGTTCTTCCAGGGCGCGGTCCAGCTCATGCTGCGGCACACGGGTATGCTCCAGCTCAACGTGGTCAAAGCGCTGGGCCAGGTCCTTGAGTGTTTCCATGCCATGGGCGCGGACATCATCGATGATCTGCTGCACGGTTTCGGCTGCGGTCTGGGAGTTCATCTCCGGGCGCGGCAGCTTGGCTTTCAGCTGTGCGTAGCCCAGGGATTCGTTGCGCCAATCAAGGGTGGCGAGTGCTGAGAATTCGGTTTCTGGAATAGTGCTCACCTACCTAGTTTAACGCCGATGACCGGGGAAGGTTCATTAGTTACCTTCCCCGGTCATCCAAGCCGTGATCCGTTTCCCTATACGTCCAGGCAGTGAGGGCCCAGCAGCACCTTCAAATCGCCGAACAGGGCAGGATTGGGGTTCACCCTGAAGTTCATGCCCAGGCGCAGCAGCGAGGTGCCGCGGCTGCCGGTGAGCTTCACCCGCACCTCGGTGTTGCCGCTGTGGGTGCGCAGCACATCGCCCAGCTTCTGCACCAGGGTCTCGGTGGCCTTGTGTGTCGGAATGCCGATGACTACCGGTCCCCCGTTGGCATCCTCGGAAATTTCCGGGATCATCATTTCCTGCGCGTTCAGGGTGATGGAGCCGTCATCGCGGCGCTGCACGCGCCCCTTGATGACCACGATCAGGTCATCGGCCAGGATCTCGGCGATCGGCTGGTAGGCCTGGCCGAAGAACATGACCTCCATCGAACCGGAGAGGTCTTCGATCTCGCAGCGCGCATACGGGTTGCCGCTCTTCTTGGCGATGCGCCGCTGCAGACCGGAAATCATGCCGGCGATGGAAATGATGTGGCCATCCTGCGGGCCGTCATCCGAGAGCACGTGCGTGACCGGCATGTCAGCGTACTGGTCCAGGGCCGAGCCCAGTCCCTGCAGCGGGTGGTCGGAAACGTACAGGCCGAGCATGTCGCGCTCGTAGGCCAGTTTTTCCTTCTTGTCCCAATCGGGCATGTCGGGGATCGCCACGTGCATCGACTCCGAGGACTCATCCGCGCCCAGGGCGCTGAACAGGTCGAACTGGTTGGCCGCCTCGTTGCGCTTGACCTGGATCACCGAATCCACGGCTTCTTCGTGGATGGCCACCAGCGCCCGGCGTGGATGCTTCATGGAGTCGAAGGCACCGGCCTTGATCAGCGATTCAATGGTTCGCTTGTTGCAGACCACGGCCGGGACCTTGCCCAGGAAATCGTTGAAGTCGTTGTAGTTGCCCTTCTCCGTGCGGGCCTCGACCATGCCGGCCACCGCATTGGTGCCGACGTTGCGGATGGCGCCCATGCCGAAGCGGATATCCTTGCCCACTGGGGTGAAGTTCAACGCCGATTCGTTGACATCCGGCGGCAGCACGGTGATGCCGATGTGGCGGCATTCGTTCAGGTACAGTGCCAGCTTGTCCTTGTCATCGCCCACCGAGGTCAGCAGCGCGGCCATGTATTCGGCCGGGTAGTGCGCCTTGAGGTAGGCGGTCCAGTAGGAGACCACGCCGTACGCGGCCGAGTGGGCCTTGTTGAACGCGTAGTCGGAGAATGGCAGCAAGATGTCCCACAGGGTCTGCACGGCGGCGTCCGAGTAGCCGTTGTCGTTCATGCCCTGCTTGAAGCCGGCGAACTGCTTATCCAGTTCCGACTTCTTCTTCTTGCCCATGGCACGGCGCAAGATATCGGCCTGGCCCAGCGAGTAGCCGGCCAGCTTCTGCGCAATAGCCATAACCTGCTCCTGATACACGATCAGGCCGTAGGTGCCGCCGAGGATCTCTGCCAGCGGTTCAGCGAGCTCCGGGTGGATTGGGGTGACTTCCTGCAACCCGGTCTTGCGCAGGGCGTAGTTGGTGTGGGAGTTGGCGCCCATCGGGCCCGGACGGTACAGCGCGATCACTGCGGAGATGTCTTCGAAGTTATCGGGGCGCATCATCTTCAGCAGCGAGCGCATGGGACCGCCATCGAGCTGGAACACGCCCAGGGTGTCGCCGCGGGCCAGCAGGTTGTAGGCCTCGGGGTCCTCGATACTCAGGGTCTCGAGGTCGATTTTGGTGCCGGTGTTGTACTCGATGTTCTCCAGGGCATCGGAAATGATGGTGAGGTTGCGCAACCCCAGGAAGTCCATCTTGATCAGCCCCAGGCCTTCACAGGTCGGGTAGTCGAACTGGGTAATGACCTGTCCATCCTGGATGCGCCGCATGATGGGGATGACGTCGATGATCGGGTCCGAGCTCATGATCACGCCGGCGGCGTGCACGCCCCACTGGCGCTTCAGGCCTTCCAGGCCCTTGGCCGTCTCGAAGACGCGGGCCGCCTCCGGGTCATTGGCCACCAGGTTGCGGAAGTCCCCCGCCTCCGAATAGCGCTTGGATTGCGGGTTCTCGATGTCGTTCAGCGGGATGTCCTTGGCCATCACCGCCGGCGGCAGCGCCTTGGTCAGGGTCTCGCCCATGCTGAACGGGTAGCCGAGCACGCGCGATGAGTCCTTCAGCGCCTGCTTGGTCTTGATTGAACCGTAGGTCACGATCATCGATACGCGCTCATCACCGTACTTCTCGGTCACGTACTTGATGACCTCGGAACGGCGGCGATCATCGAAGTCGACATCGAAGTCGGGCATGGAAACACGTTCCGGGTTCAGGAAACGCTCGAAGATCAGGCCGTGCACCAGCGGATCGAGGTCCGTGATCCGCATGGCGTAGGCGACCATGGAGCCTGCACCCGAACCACGCCCCGGGCCAACACGGATGCCGTGGTCCTTGGACCAGTTGATGAAGTCGGCCACGACCAGGAAGTATCCCGGGAAGCCCATCTTGATGATGACGTCCAGCTCGTAGTCTGCCTGCTTGCGCGAAGCTTCTGGGATGCCGTTCGGGTAGCGGTAGTGCAGTCCCTTGTCGACTTCCTTGATCAGCCAGCTGGTTTCGTCCTCCCCCGGCGGGCAAGGGAATTTCGGCATGTAGTTGGCGTTCGTGTCGAAGGAGACCTCGACCCGGTCAGCGATCGCCAGGGTGTTGTCGCAGGCTTCAGGAAATTCCTTGAACAAATCGCGCATTTCGCGCGCCGATTTCAGGTAGTAGCCGGTGCCGGAAAAAGCGAAGCGGCTGCCGCCCTGGTCATAGGTGGGCTCGTCGAGCGTGGAGCCGGAGTTGATGGCCAGCAGCGCCTCGTGGGCTTTGGCATCGGATTCATGGGTGTAGTGCAGGTCGTTGGTAGCCACCAGCGGAATGCCCAGTTCCTTGGCCAGGCGCAGCAGGTCCTTGGTGATGCGGCGTTCGATCTCCAGACCGTGGTCCATGATCTCGCAGAAGTAGTTTTCCTTGCCGAATAAATCCTGCAGTTCAGCCGCGGCCGCCTTCGCCGCATCGTACTGGCCCAGGCGAAGCTTGGTCTGGACTTCACCCGAAGGGCAGCCGGTCGTGGCAATGAGGCCTTCGTGGTGCTCGTTGAGCAGCTCGCGGTCCCAGCGCGGGTATTTGCCGAACACGGAGTCCAGCGAGGCGCGGGACGAACCCTTGAAAAGGTTGTCCATGCCCTTGTTGTTGTACGAGAGCAGGGTCATGTGGTTGTACAGGCCGCCACCGGAAACGTCATCGCCCTTTTGCGATTCGTCGGTACGCCATTTCACGCGGGTCTTGTCGTCGCGCGCGGTGCCCGGGGTGACATAGGCTTCTACGCCGATGATCGGCTTAACGCCAGCTCCGGTGGCTTGGCGCCAGAAATCGAAGGCACCGAACAGGTAGCCATGGTCGGTAATCGCCATGGCTTCCATGCCCTGCCGGTTAGCTTCGGCGAAGAGTTCGCCTAGGCGCGCCGCACCGTCCAGCATGGAGTATTCGGTGTGGGTATGAAGATGGACAAATCCGTCACGTGTAGCACTCACCCAACCAGTCTAGCGATCAAACCCGGACTTGGGCCCACCCCGGCGCGGTGCTGTGGCTAGCACGACACAAGGTGCTGCCGGCCAGTGGCCAACAGCACCTTGGAACTCAGTATCCGCCTTCGCGCAGCAGCTCGACGGCGCCTGCCAGATCCGCAGGATATTCGCTTTCGTATTCCATCCACTGGCCGGAGACCGGATGGGAGAATCCAAGACGTTTTGCATGCAGCCACTGCCGGGTCAGGCCCAGAGCGGCACCCAGCTTGGGATCCGCTCCGTAGGTCTGGTCTCCGGCACAAGGGTGCCCGAAGGCTGAGAAGTGGACGCGGATCTGGTGGGTGCGCCCGGTTTCCAGTTGCACCTCGACCAGCGAGGCGCGGCCGAAGGCCTCGATCACCTTGTAGTGGGTGACCGAGTCCCGCCCGCCATCCAGGACAGCGAACTTCCAGTCGTGGCCCGGGTGGCGCCCGATCGGCGCGTCGATGGTGCCTTCCAGCGGGTCAGGCAGGCCCTGCACCACCGCATGGTAGATCTTCTTGGGGGTGCGTTCCTTGAAGGCGCGCTTCAGTTCGGTGTAGGCGCGCTCGGTTTTCGCCACGACCATCAGGCCGCTGGTGCCCACGTCCAAGCGGTGCACTATGCCTTGGCGTTCGGCGGCACCGGAAGTGGTGATGTTGTAGCCCTCGGCCATGAGTGCGCCGACAACTGTCGGGCCCACCCACCCCGGGGATGGATGGGCTGCGACACCCACGGGCTTGTCGATGACCACATAGTCATCGTCGTCCGCGATAATCTTCAGCTCTTCCACTTTCTCAACCTTAATTTCTAATGGGTCTGCCTGCGGCGGGATGGTGACTACCAGCTGGTCCCCCGCCTTGATCTTCAGAGATTTGGCAATGGTTCGTCCGTTGACCTGGATCTGCGAATCCTTGCAAAGGCTCGAAGCCAAGGTGCGCGGGATCTGCAGGGACCGGGAGATATAGGCGTCAAGGCGTGCGCCGGCATCGGCTGGGTCAACCAGCAGTTCGTGAATGGTGGTTTCGTTCGAGATCATGCGTTTGGTTCTGCTTCGTCCTTGTTGGACTTGTCTTTCTTTGGAGGATCGCCAATGCTGCCATCGAGGTTGCGCCCGCGGATGAGCATGTACGCCACCGCGATCATGGAACAGACGATGAACGAGTCGGCGACGTTGAAGATAGCGAAGTGGGTGACGGAAAACATGTCTACCACATGGCCGAATCCGAAGCCCGGTTCACGGAACAGCCGGTCCACGACATTGCCCAGGACACCGCCGAGCAGGCAGCCCAGGGCTATGGCCCAGCTTCTGGACAGCACCTTGCGGAAAAACAGGTAAATGACGTAGACCGCGACTGCCGATTGCAGGATCGCGAAGACTATGGTGAAGTCTTCGCCGATGGAGAAGGCGGCACCAGGGTTCAGGATGTAGTGGATGTTGAAGAATCCGGGAATCACTTCAATCGATTGGCCAAGCCGCATGTTCTGTTCAACGGCAATTTTGACGGTTTGGTCCAGTACCAGCGCGATCAGAGCGATCACGAGGCCAAGGCCAACGTATTTCTTCGCCTTCGCGCCCGCGTTTCCGGATTGAACTGCGTCCACAGTGGTACCCATTATTTCCTCTTAAACGTCAACGGTGGTGATCGGAATGTATCCGTTCACCACCGTTGATCTTACTTGATAGCTAGATCAAGTTATGAACTGTCAGCGACTAGCTGGTCTTGCCTGCCGCACCAGCATCGATCGAACCCTGGGACTCAAGGTCACGCAGCTGTCCTTCGATGTAGGTCTTCAGGCGAGCACGGTAATCGCGTTCGAAGCCACGCAACTGCTCGAGCTTGCGCTCCAGAACCGACTTCTGCTGCTCCAAGGCCGACAAGGTCTTGCGGCTCTTCTCTTCAGCGGTGGTGACCAAGGTGTTAGCTTCGGTCTTCGCTTCGGAGATGATCTTGTCGCGCTGCTCGACACCGGCAGCGACGTACTCGTCGTGCAGACGCTGAGCCATGGACAGCACGTTGGCTGCCGACTCTGCGGATTCGGAGCGAGGAGTTGCAGCTGGCGCTGCTGCTGCGGCCGGAGCTGCAGGTGCCTTCTCAGCGGCAGCTGGCTTAGCTTCTGCCTTCTTTTCCTCAGCTGGCTTGGCAGCTGGGGTTTCTGCCTTCGCTGGCTCTGCAGGCTTAGCTTCTGCCTTCTTCTCTTCAGCTGGCTTAGCAGCTGGAGCAGCAGGAGTAACTGGAGCGGCCGAAACAGGTGCAGGAACAGCCTGCTCCTTCGATACCGAACCCGCATCTTCGCCAAGTTCGGCAAGGCGGCTGCGCAGAGCCTCGTTCTCACCGGTTAGGCGACGCAGCTCCACAACGATTTCGTCGAGGAAGTCATCTACCTCGTCTTGGTCGTAGCCTTCACGGAACTTGGTCGGCTGAAACCGCTTATTGACTACGTCTTCTGGCGTCAGAGCCATTGGGTCACCTCAATACTGGGATCATTTCCGCACGACCATTGTCTTGCCTTGCGAAACACTTACCGTTTTTGTCAGTGTCGCGACCGGTGAAGTCGGAGCACCATTTCCTAAAGGATATAACGATTTGGACAATTATTACGAAATCGAGCTTACGCGCGAGTCTCTTATTCTTTGAATCTACAGCTTTTGACTGCTCAGGACAATCCCCGTGAAGCACGGAAATGCCCTAATCAGATCCCTGTCCTGAGGCCCAGGTTGGCTACCACCGCTTTAAGAATGATTACGACGATGAACAACACAAGAAAGGACAGGTCAAGACGGATTCCGCCGAGATCCAGGGGTTTGATCTTCCGGCGCAACCAGCGCAGCGGAGGATCGGTAATCGACACGATTGCACTTGCGACAATCAATGCGATGCCTTTGGGTCGCCAGTGGCGAGCAAAGCTTTCCGTTACATCCAACACAATTCTCATTAAGAGCAGAATCTGGAGGATGGCTAAGGCGAGATAGATGATCCCGAACACCATTTTGTGCTTGTGCTCCTGGTGTCTTAGCTCTGATTAAAGAAGGTTGCTTGCGCTTCGGACTGCTTGCGATCTTCGCCGAGGACCTCAACGGTCGCTGGTGAGAGCAAGAAGACCTTGTTCGTGACTCGCTCAATGGAGCCGTGCAGGGCGAAAACAAGACCGGCCGAGAAGTCGACGAGGCGCTTGGCATCGGTTTCACCCATGTCGGTGACATTCATAATCACCGGGATGCCGTCACGGAAGTTCTCACCGATGATCTTGGCATCGTTATAAGAACGAGGGTGGACGGTAGTAATCTGACGCAATTCGGAATCCTCATCCCGTACTGAAGGGGCACGCTTAATAGGGGTGACCGGAGCACGGTATTCCGTCTCTGGTTCTCTAGCTTGAGTTTGCGGCGCAGCCTGCCTTGCAACAGGCTGTGGGCGTGGGGCTTCGGCAGGTCGCTTTGGAGCTGTGTCCTCAACTACCCGAACCTGGGTTTTGGGCTCAGCGTGTTGTGTCTGGGTCTCTTCCTGCTCGACGGCGTCCGCCAAGCCGAGATATACCATTGCCTTACGCAGTCCGTCAGCCACGATGTTTCTCCTCGTTTATCCCATGCATGCAACCCCATTGCACGCTTCCGCTACTTCGACGCTACCGCACAAAATAATGCAGGCATCGTTCATTCGATCAATTCTTGGCGGTGTGTCGCGCACGCCTACGCGGCGGTCCAGATGAGTCCGGCAAGTCGTCCTGCACGGCTTGAACGCCGGTAGGAATAGTAGCTTTCGTCTTCCAAGGTGCAGACACCGGATTGCCGCACGTCCACCCCGAGGCCGCGCAGTTCTTGTTCGGCTGAGGCCGGAAGGTCCAGCCCATGGGTCCCCCAGCGAGTCGTGGTGCGAATCCCGGTGCGCAACTCTTCGGATTCCTGGGCCATGCTTTCTGGAACTTCATAGCATCGGCCGCAGATCGAAGGGCCGATCACGGCTTCCACTGTGTCGGCACCATGAGCCTTCAGGCCCTCGACCGTTTTCGCCAGGATCCCGTCGAGCAGCCCGCGCCTGCCGGCGTGGGTTGCGGCACTCAGGGTTTGCCCATTGCGCGTGTTTCTTCCGACAAAGAGCACCGGAAGGCAGTCGGCGACCATCACTGCCAGGGGCTGGGTGCCAGTTGGGTCCAGCAATCCATCGCAGGTTGGCGCTGCCGGCTCTAGCCACGAGGTGCGCCGCACCGGCGTGACCTCATATACATCGGCGGAGTGCACCTGGTTCATGAAGTTAAGCGAGAAGCGTCGAACCCCGATCAAGTCCTCCAATTTGGCTCGATTCTCCGCCACAAGGCGGGGATCGTCATTCACGTGCAGGGCGAGGTTTCCCTCAGCCTGCGATGTGAATGCCAGTTGGATGCTCGGATCGAGGTTCGACGCGAAATGTAGCACTGCTCAGCTTCTTGCTGTTTTTACTTCAGGAAGTCCGGGACATCCAGGTCGTCGTTCGAACCGTTCAGGTCCGAGTCGACAACATCTGGAAGGTCCTGGAAGGAGCTGGCCTGCTCTGCGGCAGCTGGCTTCTCATGAGCAACCTGGGCTGGCTTCGCAGCTTCGGTTGCAGCAGGTGCTGGTGTTTCTGGAATGCTCGCTGGCACTTGCTCAGCCGGGCGCGCGGAGACAGCTGGCTTTGCTGCGACCGGTGCCATTGGCTTGCTGGTGACATCTGGCTCGTCGAAGCCGGCTGCAATCACGGTGACACGTGCTTCGTCGCCCAAGGCGTCGTCAATGACGGCGCCGAAGATGATGTTGGCTTCCGGGTGGGCAACTTCCTGCACGAGGCGTGCAGCTTCGTTGATTTCGAACAAGCCGAGGTCGGAGCCGCCCTGGATGGAGAGCAGGACGCCGTGGGCGCCATCGATAGAAGCTTCGAGCAGTGGCGAGGCAATAGCCAGCTCCGCTGCCTTCACTGCACGGTCTTCGCCCCGCGCCGAACCGATGCCCATCAATGCCGAGCCTGCGCCCTGCATAACGGACTTCACGTCGGCGAAGTCGAGGTTGATCAGGCCCGAGGTGGTGATCAGGTCGGTAATGCCCTGCACGCCGGAGAGCAGAACCTGGTCTGCCTGGCGGAATGCATCGAGCACCGATACGTTGCGATCCGAGATCGACAGCAGTCGATCGTTCGGGATCACAATGAGGGTATCCACTTCGTCGCGCAGGGCTTCGATGCCCGACTCGGCGGAGTTAGCGCGGCGGCGACCCTCGAAGGTGAATGGACGGGTGACCACGCCGATGGTCAGCGCGCCAAGCGAGCGGGCAATGCGGGCCACGACCGGCGCGCCACCAGTACCAGTACCGCCGCCTTCGCCAGCGGTCACGAAGACCATGTCCGCGCCGCGCAGGACGTCTTCGATTTCTTCTACATGATCTTCCGCTGCCTGGCGTCCCACATCAGGGTTGGCGCCAGCGCCCAGGCCACGAGTCAGTTCGCGTCCTACGTCGAGTTTGACGTCGGCATCACTCATAAGCAGAGCCTGGGCATCGGTGTTAATGGCGATGAACTCTACGCCCTTGAGACCGACTTCGATCATTCGATTGACTGCGTTTACACCGCCACCGCCGATTCCGACGACTTTAATGACCGCGAGGTAATTCTGTGGAGCTGCCACGTCCCGCTTCCCTTGTTAGATGTGCTACATATTTCACGACTCCAGCTAAAGACCTTCACCTTTAGCCTTAAGGTTAAGATTCTGTCAAGCTGTCGTTATTAGAAACGCTATGAGTCGTGTGGTCTTTCTGCAACGACCGCCTAGGCGTGTCGCTTATTCAAAACTATCTTTCCAGAATTTCTTGGCTTATTGGTCTTCCCGCGCCCAGAGCACCGCGACTTAATAGACCACGGGATTTTCTGGGTTGGTGACGTCGATGGTCGTCTTGGCCGCGTGCTTTTTCTCAAGCTCTTTCAAGAAGATCGTCGCCACTTCATTTTTCAGGGCCGCTTTCTTGGCGTCTCCCCAAATCAAAGTACGGTTCTTCGGCAACGCCAGTTCGGCGAACCCTGCCTTGGACAAGGATGCCGTTGAGACTTCCTTGAGCACTTTCTTGTCAACGGTGCTCAAGATTCCGGTCAGCAGCTTGAACTGCTCCGGATCAGCAGTGACGTCGGTGGCCTTGATCTTGGGCAACTTGTCCTTGTCATTCTTGCCGACGGTGCGAAGCTTCTTGCCGGTCTCGGAGACCAGGTACTGCTTCTTGCCCTCCAGCAAGATGGCCACCGGCACAGCTTCGATTACCTCAACGACCAAGGTGTTGGGCATCTGGGCCTTGACCACGATTTCGTCGATGGCCGGCTGCTCGCCGATCAGCTCCTGGACCCTCGATTCAGAGATCCGCGGCAGCGGAACGCCCTTCAATGGTTCCAGGGACTTCCCCAGCTTCTCGGAATTGACCAGCTTGGTGCCGGTTACTTCGATCTTCTTGGCAGCGATCACCGGTGAGAAGCTCAAGATCAAAACCGCAGCGAGGCTGAGCACGACGATGCATGCCGCGAGAATAATCAGGATCTTGCGCCGTTTTTTCTCCGGGCTCTCCGGAAGTTCTACGACTTTTGCTGCTTCACCCATGGATCACCTTGGTAGACGGAAGTGGACCAACTGCGATGGCCTCGGACTCGGGACGGAATTCGTCAGCTCAGCGACTTGACGATGTCTGGACCTAGCGCTGTGACATCGCCGGCGCCAATGGTCATGATGACATCGCCCGGCTCGGACTGCTCAACCACGTGCGCTACAGCGGCTGCCGGCGAAAGTACCTGGGCAGGAACCTCGATGCGCGATGCGATCAGTTCGCTGTCCACGCCATCGATAGGTTCTTCACGTGCCGGGTAGATATCCAGCACGGCCACCGAATCGGCCAGGGACAAGGCCTGGGCAAATTGGCGGAAGAACTCTTGGGTACGGCTGAACAGGTGCGGCTGGAAGACAATGTGCAGCCGGCCGGTGCCGGCCACCGTACGGCCGGCGGTCAGCGCTGCCTGCACCTCGGTCGGGTGGTGCGCGTAGTCGTCGTAGACACGGACCTCTGCGGCTTCACCCTTGAATTCGAATCGGCGAGCTGCCCCGGAGAAACTGGAGAGCGCCTGCAGCGCTTCGTCAACGTCCACACCTGCATCAATGCCGACAGACAATGCGGCGGCAGCATTAAGCAGGTTGTGCTGGCCGGGCACTGCCAGATCCAGGATGCGGCTTTGTCCGCTGCCCCATTCGATGGTTGCGGTGAAGCGGCCGTCTTCGGTGGCGCGGGCATCGGAAAGGCGGCGGTCGGCGTGATCGCTGAAGCCGTAGGTCTGCACGCGGATTTCCGGACGCTCTGCGCGCATCTTGTGCGCCAGGTCGTTGGAACCCTCATCATCTGCACAGCAGATCAGCAAGCCGTCTGCCGGCAATAGCCTGGCGAAGTCCACGAAGGCCTGGTGCACTGCTTCAGCGGTACCGTAGTGATCCAGGTGGTCGGCTTCGACGTTGGTCACGATGATGGCATCCGGCCGGTAGTTGAGGAAGGAAGCGTCGGATTCGTCCGCTTCGGCCACGAAGTAGGATCCGGATCCGAGCTCGGCGTTGGTGCCCAGGCTTGGAATATTCGCTCCCACGGCGAAGCTCGGACGCGCGCCAATGGTCTTGAGCATATGGGCGGTCAGCGAAGTGGTGGTGGTCTTGCCGTGAGTACCGGCGATGGCCACGATCTTCTCGTGGCCGCGCATGGTAGCTTCCAGGCCTTCGGAGCGGTGCAAGATTCGCAGTCCGCGGCGCAGGGCTTCGTCGTATTCCGGGTTTCCGGCCTTGATGATCGAGGAGATCACCACGGTGTCGGCGTCGCCGAGGTTCGCTGGGTCGTAGCCTACGTGGATTCGCGCGCCGCGCTCACGCAAGCCATCGAGCACCGGGAGATCCTTGGCATCGGTGCCGGAGACAGCCAGGCCGTAGTCGAGCAGCAGCCGTGCAACCGCTGATACGCCAACCCCGCCTACACCCATCAGGTGTACCTTGCCCAGATCGGCGTTCAGTTCGTCGGCTCGCAGTGCCATGGTTCTAGCCTTCCTGACCCGCACGGCGGCGGGTTGAAACTTCATCAATAATCCGTCGCGCCATGATCTGCGCGGCGTCGCGCTGCCCCAATGAGGCAGCGGCTTGAGACATCTTTTCAATTTTATGCTGATCGGTCAGCAGATTGATGACATTTTCGCTGATATAGGACTTTGTGAACTCCGCGTCGGAAACCAGGACGGCTCCCCCGGCAGCGACCAGTTCACGGGCGTTGAGCTTTTGCTCGCCGTTGCCGATGGGCAACGGGACCAGTACCGAGGCCGTGCCAGCTACGGCCAGTTCGCAGACGGTGCCCGCGCCGGAGCGGCAGATCATCAAATCCCCGACGGCGTAGGCGTAGTCCATGCGGTCCACGTATTCGGTCTGGCTGTATCCTTCATGGGACAGCAGATTGCCCGAGGCGTCCAGAATCTGCTTTCCGCGTCCGGTGATGTGGATAGTGTGGATGCCAGCTGCGTTCAGCTCGTCCAGGGACTGCTCGATGGCGGTATTGATGCTCTGCGCTCCGGAGGATCCACCGGTGACCAGAAGTACCGGCTTCTGCCCGGTGATACCGAAGTACCCGCGTGCTTCGCCTCGCAGCGCGGCTTTGTCCATGGTGGCAACGTTGGAGCGCATCGGCATGCCCACCTGCATCTCACCGGGCAGCCCGGTGTTGGCGAAAGTGGTTCCGACGAATGCCGCGTTCTTTGCCCCGAGCTTGTTTGCCATGCCGGCAACGGAGTTGGCCTCATGCACGAAGATCGGCAGCTTCAGCTGCTTCGCGGCAAGATATGCCGGGGTGCAGACATAACCGCCGACGCCCAGGACGGCCTCGGCCTTGGTAGTGCGCAGAACGTTCTTCGCGTTGTTAATGGCCTTGATGAAACGGAAAGGAAACTTGAGCAGATCCATGTTGATGCTGCGTGGCATCGGGGCCTTGGGGATGAGTTCGAGCGGGTAGCCGGCTTCCGGTACCAGCTTGGTTTCCAGGCCACCGGGAGAACCCAGTGCTGTGACCATTGCTTCGGGATGCTCGGCCTTCACGGCATCAGCTATGGCCAGCATGGGCGAGATATGGCCGGCAGTTCCGCCGCCGGCGACGACTAGACGAAGTGCTTCGCTCATCTGTTGCTGTACTCCTTCGTCCTGCCAATGGGCAGGATCAACGTCCACCGCAGATTCAGCGATGGGCCTCTGCTTCTGATAGCGGCCGCTTGCGGCGCACTATTTGGTTTTCTTGCTCTTTGCCGGTTTCTTTTCCAGCGTTGCTTCGAATTCAAGTTTTTGCGCCCGGGCCGAGGAGAGGACATAGCCCATTGCCAGCATGATGGCGAGCATCGCCGAGCCGCCGGAGGAAATGAACGGCAGCGGAACACCGATCACGGGAAGTACGCCGGTGACGGTACCCAGATTCACGAAGGTCTGGCCGATGACCCAGGACATCAGGCAACCCATGAGCACCTTGGTGTACAAGTCCTTGGCGCGTGCTGCAATGCGATACATCGCCAAGGCCAGCAGCATGAACATGACCAGGACGAACAGCACGCCGATCAGGCCGAACTCTTCACCCAGGATGGAGAAGATGAAGTCGTTCTGCGCCTCAGGCACATAGGACCACTTCATGCGGGACTGGCCTGCGCCCACACCGAACCAGCCGCCGGAGGCGAAGGCGTGAAGGCCCATGCTGGCCTGGTAGCAAAGGTCGCTGCTCGGGCCGCAATCGGTATCAAGCCAAGCGAGGATGCGCTGGCGGCGGTTGGAGGAAGCGAAGATCGCCACGGACAGGCCCAGGACACCGACCACCGAAAACGCCGCCAGCCACTTCATCCGGATGCCGCCCAAGAACATCGCCGAGGCAATGATCATCAACAAGACCAGCGCTGTACCTACGTCCTTGCCGACCACGATGAGGCCAACAATGAAGACCCCCACCGGGGCAACCACTGGGACGACCAAATGCTTGATGTCGTGCAGCAGATGCTGCTTCTTTTCCAGCATGAACGCGGCAAAAACAGACAACGCCAGTTTGGCGAACTCGCTGGGCTGCAGGCCGAAGCCGCCGATGCGGATCCAGTTTCGGTTGCCGAGCACCGTATGGCCCAATGGCGTGAACGCCACGAGGAACAACAGGACCACTGCCGCAATAACGGAAGGCCAGGCCAGCCGCTTCAGCGTTTCCGGCTTGATCCGCTGCATGACCAGCATGCAGAGAATACCCAAGGCGGCAAAGCCACCCTGGGACAGCGCCACGGTGAAACCGTCCCTGCCCTTCGCGATCGCTTCAACCGACGCCGATGACTGGACCATGACCACACCGAAAACGGCCAGCACGATGGAGCCCACGAGCACCAGCCAGTAGTCCGTGGAGGCCATGCGGCCGCTGGAGTTCTCGACGGTTCCGAGCATCCTGCCGAATCTCACGTACCAAGGGAATTCGGCTTTGGAACCTGCTGGCTTCTTGTTCATTTTCATCGCCATCGGTGCCTCCTGCCTCGGTGTCGTTTATTCGGTCAGCTTTCGATTACTGGTCTTCGCCAGTTTTATCCATCAGATCACTGACGGCAGCGATAAATGCGTTGCCACGCTGGGCGTAGGAACTGAATTGGTCCATCGAGGCCGCGGCGGGAGCCATGAGCACGGTATCCCCTGCTTCGGCTACTTCGGCAGCCTTGGAGACCGCACGCGTCATGACCTGGGCGCCGCTTGGAACCGAACCGTCACCGCCCTGCGCTGCCCCGGTGATGTCGATGACTTCAACCTCTGGCGCGTGGGCAGCGAGTGCTTGGCGCAAACTTGCGGTGTCGGTGCCGATGAGCAAGACCTTGGCCAGGCGCTGCGCGTGCTTGGCGATCAAGTCGCCGTATTCCACGCCCTTGGACAAGCCACCGGCAATCCAGACCACACGGGTGAATGCGGCCAACGAAGCATCGGCCGCATGCGGATTAGTGGCCTTGGAATCATTGATCCACAGGATGTCGTTCTTGCGGGCGACGGCCTGGATCCGGTGATCGCCGGAGTCGAAGTTCGCCAAACCCGCAGCGACAGCTTCTGCATTCACTCCGTACGCGCGGGTCAGCGCCGCCGCGGCAGCCGCGTTCGCGGCGGTGTGGCGCGGAACAATCTCGCCGATGTCCTTCAGGGCGATCAGTTCCACGGCACTGGTCTTGCGCTCTTCGATGAAGGCGCGGTCCACCAGCAGGCCTTCGACAACACCCACCATCGATACTGCTGGGGTATCGGTGGTGAAGCCGATAGCACGGCAGCCTTCGATGACTTCCGCGTTTTCCACCATGGTGATGGTGCGCTCATCGGCGGCGTTGAAGATCGCTGCTACCTGGGTGCGTTCGTAGATCTTGGCCTTGGCGGCCTTGTAGTTGTCGAAGCCGCCATGCCAGTCCACGTGGTCTTCGGCCAGGTTCAAGACCACCGAGGCAAGCGGAGAAATGCTATGCGTGTAGTGCAGCTGGAAGCTGGAGAGCTCGACGGCGAATACGTCATAGTCCACCGGTTCGCGTACGGCATCCAGGATCGGGGTGCCGACGTTGCCGACGGAGATGGCCTTCAGCCCATCGGCGCGCAGGATCGCCTCGGTCATGCCCACAGTGGTGGTCTTGCCGTTGGTGCCGGTAATCGCCAGCCACTGTGGTGCTGTGTGGCCGGCACGGTTCTGCACGCGCCAAGCCAGCTCGATATCGCTCCAGATCTCGATGCCCTCGGACTCGGCCTCTGCGATGACCGGATTACGGGGATTCCAGCCTGGGGAAACCATGACCAGCTGGGCCGGCTTGCCATCGACCAACGGCAGGGCTTGAACGTTCCCGTCGCCCAGCAGCACCTCATGGGCCCCGACGATCTTCAGCGTCTCGGCGCGTTGCTGGTTCAGCTGGTCATCGCGGCCGTCGATGACGGTGACGATGGCACCCAGCTCGATGAGGGTGTCGGCCGCAGAGAATCCGGAGAGTCCCAATCCGGCGACGACTACGCGCAGGCCTTTCCAATCAGCATCCCAGCTGGTTAGCGAGTCAAGAGATTTGCCAGCGTCTACGCTCACAGTGCGACAACCCATTCAGAGTAGAAGAGACCCAGGCCCGCGGCCACGAACAGGCCGGCAAGGATCCAGAATCGGATAACAACGTTTTCTTCGGACCAGCCCGAAAGCTCGAAGTGGTGCTGCAGCGGCGCCATCTTGAACACGCGCTTGCCGCCCGAGAGCTTGAAGTAGCCCACCTGGATGATCACCGACAGGGAGATGATCACGAACAGGCCGGCGATTACCACCAGCAGCAGCTGGGTGCGCGAGAGGATCGCGAAGGCAGCCACGGCGCCGCCGATGGCCAGCGATCCGGTGTCGCCCATGAAGATCTTCGCCGGCTTGGCGTTGAACCAGAGGAAGGCGATCAGCGCACCGGAGAGGGTGGCCCCCAGCAGGGCCAAGTCCTGCGGGTCGCGTACCGAGTAGCAGACGTCCAGCGAGTCCATGTTGCTGCAGGCCTGGTTCTGCTGCCAGATGCCCATCAGGGTGTAGGCGCCGAAGACCATGATCGAGGCACCGGTAGCCAGTCCGTCCAGGCCATCGGTCAGGTTCACGCCGTTGGTAGCACCGGTCACGATGAAGTTCGCCCAGAGCACGAACAGGATCATGCCCAGCATCGGGCCTGCGAAGGCCAGGTCGATGTTGGTGTCGCGCAGGAAGGAGATCGCGGTAGAGCCCGGAGTCAGGCCCTGGTCATTGGGGAACTGCAAGGCCAGCACGGCGAAGCTGATGCCGAAGAATGCCTGCAGGACAATCTTCTGCCAGGCGCGCAAGCCCAATGAGCGCTTCTTGAAGATCTTGATGAAGTCATCGAGGAATCCGACCAGCCCCATGCCGCCGAAGAGCATCAGGACCAGCATTCCGCTGGCGGTAATTCCCGAAGAAGTGCGTCCCATGAGCGAAAGGATGCCATGGGTGGCGAAGTACGCCACGAACACGGCCAGGACGAAGACCACTCCGCCCATGGTCGGGGTGCCGGACTTGATGGCGTGCGAGTTCGGCCCATCGTCGCGCACGACCTGGCCGTATTGCTTCTTGGTGAGCAGGCGGATGTACAGCGGCATGGCCACCATGGTCAGCACGAGGGCAATGCCGGCCCCCAGAATCAATGCGATCATGCGTTGTCGCCTTCCTTCGCGAATGCTGCAATGTCGTCGCCGAGGAAGCGTAGACCGGCCCCGTTAGAGGACTTGAACAAGGCGATGTCGCCTGGCTGAAGCTGCTCTTGCAGCAGCGCGCGAGCCTCATCTACGTCTTCAACGTAGAAGGCCTCGTCGCCCCAGCTGCCTTCGAGCACAGCGGAGTTGTAGGCGGGCTTTGCGCCACGGCCTACCACTACAAGTTTCTTGATGTTCATGCGAACTGCCATGCGGCCCAGCAGGTCGTGCTGGTGGATGCTGTCATCGCCCAGTTCCAGCATTTCGCCCAGGACTGCCCAGGTGCGTCGGCCCGGTGCGCCGTCGGCGCCCAGGCCCAATTCGGCCAGGGTCACCAGCGCAGCGCGCATTGATTCAGGGTTCGCGTTGTACGCGTCGTTGATGATGCTCACGCCGTCAGCGCGCTCGATGCGCTCCATGCGCCAGCGGCTGCCGGCAGCGCGGCCTTCCAGGCCTGCGGCGATCACTTCCGGGGCGATATCCAGGGCCAGTGCAGCGTTGGCCGCGGCGAGGATATTCGAGACGTGATGGCGTCCCAGGAGGCCCGAGGTGATGCGCTTGCTGTAGCCGCCAGGGAATTCAAGAGTGAGTTCTGGCTGCCCGTGGGAATTCACAACAACGTCGGTGGCCCAGACCCCAGCGTTTTCCGGCTTGTTCTTTCCGGTGCCGAAGAAGCGCACGGCTCCCCCGGAACGCAAGTCCATGCGTGCCACGCGGGGGTCTTCAGCATTCAAGATGGCCGTGCCATCGGCTGGCAGGGCTTCAACGAGTTCGCCCTTGGCCTTCTCGATGTTCTCCACCCCGCCGAATTCGCCGGCGTGGGCGGTACCGACGCACAACACGACACCGACCTGCGGGTGCACCATATCTGTCAGGTACGTCAGGTGGCCAAGGCCGGTGGCCCCCATCTCGATGACAAAGTACTTGGTCTCTTCGGTGGCGCTGAATACCGTCAGCGGGACGCCGACTTCGCCATTGTATGAGCCGATTGGCGACACGGTCGGCGCCACTTGCGACAGAATACCGGCGAGCAGGTCCTTGGTGGTGGTCTTGCCGGCCGAACCGGTGATTCCCACGACCTTGGCGTCGTTCTTTTCCTTGAGAAGGGCAACGATGTGCGCGGCAATTTTGCCCATCGCTTCTACCGCGTCTTCAATGATGATCGCCGGGTGTTCCCTGCGGTCTTCATCGTGGGTAATGCGTTCGGCTAGGGCCAGCACTGCGCCGGCGGCGCGTGCACGGTCGATAAAGGCGTGCCCGTCGGAGAATTCTCCGGGCTTGGCGACGAATAAGGCACCCGGGACGACTTCGCGCGAGTCAGTGGTCACGGAAGTGATCACCGTGTCGGAGGCGGCTGTAGCAGTCGCTTTTCCGCCGGTGATTTCCAGCAGGTCGGTCAGAGACAGTTCAATCATGGCAATAAGGACTTTACACTTGAGCGGTGGCGATAGTGGACTTGTACGTTCTAGGAATTGGTCACAAATCCATGAAGATTCAGTGCTTTCGCTAGTTCCACTCGATCATCCAGTTCCACGTCAATTCCCGCGACGTCTTGGCTGACTTCATGTCCCCGCCCGGCCACGAGAATCGCGTCGTTGGCTTCGGCCAAACTCACAGCGAACTCTACGGCTTTGGCGCGTGGCGCGATGTTGTGAAGCTGCACCTGCGGACGCTCGGAATCGAGAACTTGCTGTGCTCCGGCGGCAACCTGGGCGCGGATCGGAGCCGGGTCTTCGCTGTGCGGGTCGTCGTCGGTCACAATGACGATATCCGCGTGGCGGGCTGCCACCGCTCCCATATCCGGGCGCTTGGTCTTATCGCGCTCTCCGGTGGCGCCGAAGACGACGATCCGGCGTCCCTGCTCCCCCGGACGGACGGAATCCAAAGCCTTTGCCAGCGCATCCGAATTATGGGCGAAATCGACTACGGCTACCGGAGATTCGGCTACGACCTGCATCCGCCCTGGAACGGCGACCGACAGCGGATCCTTGGAGTCCAAGGCCTGCTGCAGGGCTTCGAGGTCCGCACCGCCGGCCAGCACCATCAAGGCCGCCAGTGCTCCGTTGGCGACGTTGAACATGCCTGGAAGCAGGGTCCGGGTCCGCAGCTGGCGTCCATCCCGGTGCACCAGGGTGAAACTGTGGCCCAATCCGCAGTGCGCCAGTTCGGCAACCCTCCAGTGCGCCGAAGGGTGTTCGCCGTCGAGGCTCAGGGTCTCGGTAGGCACCAGGGCGCGCTCGGCCAGGCGCTGGCCGTATTCATCGTCTACCATGACCACTGCGCGCTCGGAGCGTTCCGCGGTGAATAGTTCGGCCTTGGTTTCGAAGTACTCGTCCATCGTGCCGTGCAGGTCCAAGTGGTCCTGGGTCAGGTTGGTGTAACCGGAAACGGCAAAGCGCAGGGCATCAACGCGGCCATAGCTCAGCGAGTGGCTGGATACCTCCATGGCCACCGACGTGACTTCCTGCTGCGCCATTCGCGAGAGCACGCCGTGCAGCTGGGTGGACTCCGGGGTGGTCAGCACGCTGGGGATGATCTGCCCGCGGGCGGACATCTCAATCGTGCCGATCAGGCCGGTTTCTTCACCCAGCGCATCCAGGATCGCGCGGATCATGAAGGTTGTGGTGGTCTTGCCGTTGGTGCCGGTGACAGCGAACAGCTTCGGGCTGCGCTGGTCGGTTCCGTAGACGCTCTGCGCGATCACGGCTGCGGATTTGCGTACATCTGCAACGACGGCCACCGGGATCGAGAGGTCATCGTTGAGGAATTCGAGTCCTGCAGTATCGGTGATCAGTGCGACAGCACCGTTGCCGATGGCGGTTTCCACGAATTCGGCACCGTGGCGCTTGGCGCCGGAAATACCCAGGAAGACGTCACCGCTCTGTACGATCTGCGGGTTGAGGCTGACGCCGAGGATTTGCGGAGCGGCATTGAGCAGCGCTCCAGTTCGCACCGCGCCAGCTGTGCCGCAGAGCTGGTCGAAGCCAAGACCGGCGATGCTCTCTGGGCGTAGGTACCGTTCTAGCTCACGCGGAGTGTCGGGGTTCTGGACTACCAAGATTTCTTCTGATCCTCACCTACAAAGACGTCATACGCCTCTGACTTTGTCGTGCTCGGTGGCACATTGAATGTGTTGAGAGTATGGCTCATAACATCGGTAAACGTGTCAGCTACCGAGAAGTCTTTCCAGTTGCCCTTTGGCCTGTACATGGTTGCCACGACGACGAACTGCGGATCTTCCAAGGGAGCGACACCTGCAAAGGAATAAGTATATCCGTCATAGCCCTTGGCGCTTGCCGCCTGGCCTGTACCGGTCTTGCCGCCCACGCGGTACCCGGGAATGCGCTCCTTGTAGCCGGTACCGTCGTCAACGACCGATTCCATGAGCTTGAGCATTTCGTCAGCGGTGCTTTTCTTGACCACGCGCTTCTTTTCCGGTGCGGGGATCTTGGTGATGGTACCGTCTTCGTTGCGGTAGCCCTCAATCAGGCTTGGCGAAAGGCGAACGCCGCCGTTGGCCAAGGACTGGAAAATTGAAGCGGTGTGCAGCACGGTCTGCGAATAGCCCTGGCCGAACATGGTGGTGTACTGCTGGCGGCGGTCCCAATTATCGGGATGCGCCAATTGGCCAGCGCTAGCGCCATTCAAGCCGACGCGGATGGGCGAACCCAATCCGAAGGCACGCATGTAGTCGTAACGGGTCTGCTTGCTCATGGTATTTCCGACCATCACGGTGCCGGTGTTGTAGGAACGAGCGAAGATGCCCGAGACCGTCATGTCGTACGTTGGGTGTTCCAACGAGTCATTGATGGTTTCCTTGGTGAACGTCTTCTTATTCGGCACACGCATCTCGGTCAGCGGATCCACTCCGCCCTGGTCGATGGCCGCCGCGAAGATCGCGGCCTTGCCGGTGGAACCTGGCTCGAAAGCACGGGTGATGGAGGTGGAGCGGCGGAACTCCGGCTTGGTAGCGCCTGGATCATTCGGGTCCAATTCAGCGGAGTCGCCGATGGCGAGGATCTTGCCGGTATCCGCTTTCATGACGACCACGGAAACCCACTCAGCGTTGAACTGAGCTTGCTTCTTTTCTGCTGCACGCTGGGCAACGTAGTTGATGTCCGAGTCGATGGTCAGGATGACGTCCTGGCCATCGACTGCAGGGGTTTCTTCGACCTCGGTGACGGGAATGCGCACGCCATCGGCGCTGATCTCGAACTTGCGGCTGCCGGCCGTACCGGCCAGGTGTTCCTCCTGGCTCAGTTCCAGGCCTTCGGCTCCCACCACGGCTGTTTGGTCTTCGGAGTTGCGCACGAACCCCAGCAGTGGTCCTGCAATTACGCCTTGCGGGTACTGGCGTTCGCTGCGCAGCAATGAGGCAAGTCGCGGAATACCGATTTCGAGGACTTCGTTGCGTACTTCCGGGGTCACGCTCTTGGCGAGCATGACGTACCCTTTGGGCTTGGCATCGCCCTGCGGGCGAACCTTCGTGGCAAGTTCCTCACGGTCCTGGTCAAGGGAATCGGCTAGTTCGTCAATGGCTTGGTCCCACGTGATGCGTTCCTGGCCATTGGTTCCATCCCGCTTCGCACGGCGAATGTTCTCACCCTGCTCGCGCTGGTCGATGACCAGATCATAGCGGTCTACTGAGACGGCGAGGGTGGTGCCATTGCGGTCTTCGATGGATCCTCGATTTGGCGCAATGTTTTCAACGCGTTCGCGGTTTTCCTGTGCAGCATTGGCAATGGTTGCCGAGTTGATGCCCTGGACCCAGACCAGCCGGCCCAGGATCACCAGCAGCAAAACCACGGAGAGGAGCAGCACAAAGCGCATTCGCTTTTTCGCAGTGTCGATTGCCGTCGAGCTCACAAAAGAACCTAACTTTCCCTCAGCGTGGTTTTCCAGCAGCGTAGGCCACCTGTATCTAGCTTAGAAAGGGCTAACTACTCTGCTGGGGATTTGATGCTTGGTGCAGGGATCGTGCCCCCGTTAAGCTCAGCGTCATTGAACACTGGGCGGCCATCACTGGCAACTTCACGTTCAGCTTTCTCCGGCTTCACCTCTGGTTCCTTGGAACCTTCAGTGGCACCGGACTCCTTCTGTGAATCTGCTGAGGCTTTACCCACAGTGGTCTTCGGCGTGTTTGATGCGTTGGCTTCAGTTTTGCTTTCACCCTTGCGGATGCTGTCGCCCGGCAGCGGAATAGTTCCGTATTCCTGCTTGCTGTTCTTTGCCTTGACCGCCTTCTCAGCGTCTTGGGCAACCTTGCCCTCAGACAGGCTGATCAGCCCTGGAGCACCTGGCGAAACCAAACCGAGGTCCTTTGCCTTGGCGGCCAGTGCCTGTGGCGCCGCCAACGACTGGGCCTCCTTCAGCAGTGCCTGATTCTCTTGGGAAAGCGCACGCTCTTGCGAACGCAAGTTCACGATGTCGTACTGCCGCTGAGCTACAGAAGTATTGAGCAGCACCAGCGTAACGATCACGCTGAATGCCAAGACAACGAGCACCGCAGACATGGTGAACATGGAGCGCTTGCTGGTTTCGTTCATCTTAGGAACCAACGAAAGAGTTACGCGCTGACGCGAATCGCCTTTAGGCAGGTTGCTAGCTGGGACGGGCTCGGGTCGCATTGCACGCGCAGTATTACCGTCGACAACAGGCTGGTTGTTCACGGCTGCGGTCTTCTGCACGCGGCGCTGGGCTCGTTGGCTCATGCTAGCTCCTCTTCAACACTCGTTCCACAGCTCGCAAGCGGGCTGAGGCTGCACGTGAATTTTCTGCTATTTCGTGGTCGCTTGGCTTCTCGGTGCCCTTGGTGAGCACCTTGTATTCAGCTTTGTGTTCGTCCAGCTCCACCGGGAATCCCGGAGGGGCCGACGAGGTAGATCCATGGACGAAGTGCCGCTTGGTGATTTTGTCTTCCAAGGAGTGGTAACTCATCACGACGACTCTTCCGCCGACGTTCAAAGCTCCCATTGCCGCCGGGATCGCACGTTCCAAGACGTCAAGTTCCTCATTCACTGCAATACGCAATGCTTGGAAGGTCCTCTTGGCCGGGTGTCCGTGGTTTCGAGCTGCCGCCGCGGGCACAACGCTGCGGATCACTTCAACTAGTTCAGCAGTGGTAGTGATGCGGCTCTTGGCGCGTGCCTCGACGATTGCCGTCGAGATGCGTCCAGCAAACTTCTCTTCGCCCCACTGTCGAATAATTCGAAGCAGTTCGTCGCGTTCCAAGTCGTTGACCAGGTCCTCGGCAGTTGGGCCAACAGAGGTGTCCATGCGCATGTCCAGCGGTGCATCATACGAATAGGCGAAACCCCGTTCACGCTCATCGAGCTGCAGCGAGGAAACGCCAAGGTCGAACAGAACGCCGTCGACCCCCGGGAACCCCAGATCTTCTACGACATCCGCAATTTCGTCATACACCGCGTGCACGAGGTCGATGCGGTCCTGGAACGGGGCGAGCCGTGCACCGGCAAGTTCGTGAGCCTGCTCGTCACGGTCTAGACCGATCAGGTGCAAATTGTCGAACCGCTTGAGGATGGCTTCGGAGTGCCCACCCATCCCGAGGGTGCAGTCAACCACAATTGCCCGACGGCCTTCAGCATTGGCTCGCTCAATACCTGGAGCTAGCAAATTAACGCATCGGTCCAGAAGTACTGGAACGTGGCGTTCGGATGCTGGTCGCTGGGAATCCTGATTTGGCACTGCGCCCCCTTTCGCTTTCGATCTGCTGTTGAGATCAGATCCCCCTCCAACCAAGTGGCGATCCAACCTTCTGGCTCCGGGGAAGTGAAGCCAGACGATTTTCTACCCCAAGGTGGCTGGAGATCTCATCTCAACAAACGTGGTGTTTTGTCGGTGTAGGGCACAAGGCCCTAATCTTCGTCAGTATCGGAGAACACGTCTTCTTGTTCATCCAAGTACTGCTGCCATGCGGTCGAATCCCAGATTTCAATACGGTTACCCGCACCGATAACTGTGACCTCCCGATCAAGGCCTCCATAAGTGCGCAGCACTTGCGGAATCGTTACGCGCCCCTGCTTATCTGGAACTTCATCCGAGGCCCCTGAGAGGAACACACGCGCATAGTCGCGTGCTCGTCGGGAGGTCAAGGATGCCTGCGCCAGCTGCTCGTGCTGCTTCTCAAATTCCCGCTGGCTGAAAACGTATATGCAACGCTCTTGGCCGCGAGTGAGAACCAGCCCATAGGACAGCTCATCTCGATATTTAGCTGGAAGAATCAACCGACCTTTTTCATCAAGACGCGGTGTGTAAGTTCCAAGGAACATGCACACCACCTTTCCCGTGAAGTGGCCAGAAGCCCCATTCTCCTCTACTTGCCTCCACTTTACTCCACTACCCTCCACTGTCAATGCAATTTCAGTGGTTTCGCGAGGGTCTGGACTTAAAAAACACCTGAATCTAGCGGATGCTCAGCCTATGTTCAGGTGGAGGGATGGGAATCGTCCCGCTGCATGATCCAGTATTTTTCAGAGATTCCACACGCAAAATCCGCGGAATATAGCTATTTTTAGGCGCGGTGGTGGGAAGTGGAGGAACCTGGGGAGGGAAGTGGGGGCCTGCCTGACCGGCGAGGTGGACGTGAACCTTGGAATCTGCAGAGAATTCAAGATCACTTGCAAAGTCGCGCGGCCCTCAGATAGGCGCACCGAATATCCAGGACATCCAACTTCCCGAATTGAACGAAACCCATGCGCCCCGGCATGAGGTGCACGGTGACCGTAGGGACGTGAGAAGCGGGGCTTAAACAAGAAAAGAGGTGCAACCCTAGGGGTCACACCTCAATATCAATGCAGATCAGCTATCGGACTGATCACGCTTTCGCTGGTTCCATTTTTCTTCCAGGCCGGAAAGGAACTGCGAATTGTTCTTGGCTGCAGATTTTGATCCCGTTCCGTTGGACGGACCAATTTTTCCAGTAGCCGATTTAGTCAGGGCAAGCAGTACACCCGCGAACATCACCGCAAATCCGAGAACGCCTACGATGATGATGTGCTGCGAGATTCCAAAGATGAGTCCCGCTAGGCCGACGATTACCAGCAAGATACCCAGAGCAATATTTCGGGTCGACAAACGTCCCGTGCCCGATGGGCCTTTCATGCTCGAAGCGAAGCGACGGTCTTCATGCAGCTGCTTTTCCAACTGCTCCAACAAACGCTGCTCGTGTTCCGATAGCGGCATCGTCTTCTCCTTCCAAAGGCAATCTCGACGGTCGTCCACCGTCTTCAAGTTCAACGTCGGGTCGAAGGGAAAAGTTCCCTGGATTCGATCGAACTTAATTCAAGGATAGTCTCTTTTGCACCCGCCCTGCTAGTTGATCTTCCCCACTGTCCAGATATCCATACGTTCTACACAGAATGTGTTTATTCCTTGGGGCGCAGAAAACGTGCTGGGGTCACGATGGACTGCGGGAATCTCTGTCCGATCTGGTCAGCGATGCGTTCCGCTTCTCGGGCTTTCTCTTCGCGGGGGTCCAAGCTAAATTGCAGACCCAACTCGTAATCTTGCAACCGTTCAGCTTTCACCCCGATCAGCCGGACCGGTTGCGGCATAGGGGTCAATTTTCGCAGAAGGGCCAGCGCGGACTCGCTAATTTTCGTTGAAGAATCTGTCGCAGCTGCGAGCGCCTTCGAACGCGTAATTCCAGAAAAGTCCTTGTACTTGATCTTGAGCCCAACACCGTTGGCTGATTTGCCGTGCCGCCGCAGCCGTTGACCGACCTTATGGCTCAGCCGCAAAAGTTCGCCCTCAAGCACCTGGGGATCGGTGATATCCACCGCAAAGGTATGTTCCGATGAAATGCTCTTCTCATCCCGGTTAACCTCCACCGGACGGTTATCGATCCCCCGCGAGAGCAAATAAAGGGCGCGGCCGTGTTCCCCCAACCGGCTAATCAATCTTGCTTCTGGCTCGCCAGCGAGTTGCCCCACGGTCTCAATCCCCAAGGAGTGAAGCTGACTAGCGGTTCGTTTTCCCACGCCCCACATTTTCGACACGGGTAATTCGTGCAGGAATTCTTCGGTTCGCTCGGGTGCAACTACCGCCATGCCGTCAGGCTTGGCGTACGTCGAAGCGAGTTTCGCAACGAATTTATTCCTTGCAATGCCCACGCTGGCCGGCAGTCCCATTTCTTTGCGTATATATTCGCGGATCTGCTGAGCGATCTGCACTGGCCCGCCAAGCATGCGCATGCTTCCAGTAACGTCTAGGAACGCTTCGTCGACACTGACTTGCTCAACCAGAGGCGTCAATGTGCGGAAGTACGCCATGATCTGGGCCGAGGCTTGCGAGTACTTGTGATGGCTCGGCTCGATCACGGTAGCTTGTGGTAGCAGCGGGATGGCTTGGCTCATCGGCATCGCCGAATGGATCCCGCGAGCTCGGCAGTCATAAGACGCAGAGAGCACCACGCTCCGGCCTGAACGGTGGCCTACAATAACTGGCTTGCCTACTAGGTCGGGGCGGTCCCGGAGTTCCACTGAAACAAAGAAGGCGTCCATATCGACATGGAGGATTGCACGATCCACCATTTCAATTCCTCTCCCCTCGTTCGGCTGCACCACCAGCTTACTCGAATGTATATTCGGATTCCGTTTGCACCCCGTGTACTTTGGGTGCCTTCTTCGCCGGGCGGGAATCACCGGTAGAGTTGTTGCTAACCACTAGTTGTTTACCCGTAGAAATGATTTTGCATGTCGATGCCTGATTCTGTGCCGGACCTCAACACTGAAGCCCAGAGCTTGAGCCGTACCTACACTTCTGACGTTGCTCAGTTATTGGAAGAATTCCTGGCTGCGAAAAGCGTTGAAGTTGGTCAGATTACTAGCAGCGCCGTCGAAATCGTCAATGCGATCACGTCACTGACTCGTGGCGGCAAGCGGCTTCGCGCCCTGTTCGCTTTCTGGGGTTACCTCGGTGCAGGTGGTCGGCCCGACGAACGCGACATCGTCCAACTCGGGGTGGCCTTGGAACTCTTCCAAGGAGCCGCGCTGATTCATGACGACATCATCGACAATTCCGATACACGACGCGGTCAGCCGAGCGTTCACAAGCGCTTCGAGGCCCAGCACCGAGAACTTGGGCTTGCGGGGAGCGCAGCGAGCTACGGCATGGCCAGCGCAATCCTTACCGGCGACCTATGCCTGTCGTTGAGCGAGGAAGTTTTCTCAGGTATTGCTTCCCTCAACGCTCGGGCGCGTACCATCTTCAATCAGATGCGCACCCAGGTGATGGCCGGGCAGTATCTTGATGTTCTAGAAGAGTCTGCGGGCCCCGCCTACGATCCGAAGGAAGCGGTCAAGCGAGCTCGCACTATCGTGCGCTTCAAGTCAGCCAAATACTCCACTGAAAACCCTTTCTTGCTTGGCGGCGCGTTGGCCGGCGCCAGCGAGGCTCTTATGGAGCGCTACTCCGCATTCGCGCTTCCGCTGGGTGAGGCATTCCAGCTACGTGACGATGTTCTGGGCGTGTTTGGCGATCCAGCAGTCACAGGGAAGCCGACCGGCGGCGATTTGCAAGAAGGCAAGCGCACGGAATTGATTGCCCACGCCCTCTTGCTATCAACTTCTGACGAACAGGACTTCATTCAGAGTCGCCTCGGCGCAGTGGATCTCAGCGAAGAAGAAGTGTTGAGACTAAGCGGTATTCTGCGCGATAGCGGCGCCCTGGCGGCCACCGAGCAGAGCATTAGTGAGTTGACCACCCAATCAGATCTCGCCCTGAACGCATTGCACGTCACGCCCCTCGCCTTAGCGGGAATGCAGCAGCTCAGTGATGCAGTGACAAAGAGAAGTAAATAGCGATTCGTTACTAAGACATAACGAAAGGTCTCAACCATCCATGCGATATGGAATACGGTTGAGACCTTTTGTTATTACTAAGGCTAGTTCGTCCGGGCCATTACCAGCCCATGGCCTGCGCCCGCCGACGGATTTCAGTTTTACGTCCGGTGCGCAGAGCATTCATTGGAGTGCCGGGCAGCGATTCATCCTCGGTGAACAGCCAAATAACCGATTCCTCATCGGAGAAGCCGGCATCCAAGAGTACCGAAAGAGTGCCCTTCAGGCTTTCCACCACTACTCCGTCTTGGAGAAAATCTGCAGGGATCGAACGGACATTGCGAGCGCCAATTCTCAACGAAACAATGGCACGCTCATCCAGCAGTCGGTGCACGCGGCGAATATCTACATCTAATTCTTCAGCCACATCGGGCAGGGTCAGCCACTGGCCGACGAGATCTACGGTTTCCTTCACTCCTTAAGGTTCCCACAAATTCCTGATCCGCGCAGAAATTTGGATGAAACTCACCTCAGCAGTTCCCATGAGTCACAGGAGTAGTGTAAATTTTCTTGTATCACTTTGATAACAATTGCATCACAGTCAACATGGGGAACCACTTCCCCTCTGTTACCTGCGGAGCAAAGCCCGTTATTTTCACCGTATAAATGAGGATTGACTCCATGCCCCACGAATCCAAACATGCTTCCAAGCATGCGTTAGGCGTTGTAGCAGGCGCGGCCATTCCCGCTGCGGTCATTGGCAGCCTCGCCTTAGCTCCCGCAGCGCAGGCAGCACCGATGACTGTTCCCAACACCTCAGGAAGCTTTGCCAAGTCGGTAACTCCGGAGACCCTCAAGGTCGCTGAAGACCAGATCAAGGCCCACCTGATCGCTTCGCGAGTATCTACGCTGGGATTGCCAGCTAAACGAGATGTTTCCGAAATCAAGATCCCGGCAGGTGCGTCCCTATGGAGCATCGCTCGGGAATATGACACAACCGTGTCAGAGCTGAAGAAGCTCAATAATCTTAAGAATGATTCAATCGTCGCCGGCAAGACACTCAAGGTCTCCGGTCATGCTTTGAAGAACAGCTCCAAGGGCAAGTCTTCGAGCTCGTCATCTTCAAGTACCGCCACTTACACCGTCAAGAACGGTGACACCCTCAGCGGCATTGCGAGCAAGCACGACATGAGCTTGTCTGATCTGTTGAAGAAGAATGACATCTCTGCAAGCAAGGTAATCTTCCCCGGCAATAAGCTGAAGGTCAAGGGTTCGGCGTCGAGCTCCAGCAATACGACGCAGACGAAGAAAACTTCTTCTTCGTCGGGTTCTTCAACCTACACTGTGAAGAACGGTGACACCCTCGGAAGCATCGCCATCAAGCACAATATGAGCTTGTCTTCGCTCCTTAGCAAGAACGATATCTCGGCCAGCAAGGTGATCTTCCCTGGCGACAAGATCAAGGTCAAGGGTTCTTCGTCCTCTGGCTCTTCGTCGAAGTCCTCCCAGAAGAAGTCCTCCTCCTCCTCCTCCGGTTCTTCAAGCTACACCGTCAAGTCCGGTGACACGCTCAGCGGCATTGCGGCCAAGCACGGCATGAGCTTGTCCGATCTGTTGAAGACCAATGACATCTCTGCCAGCAAGCCGATCTTCCCAGGCAGCAAGATCAAGGTCTCGGGTGGCACGTCGTCTTCGAGTTCCTCGCCGAAGAGCACTGCTGCGCCCAAGGCCAAGGCCAAGACGTCGACCTACTCCGTGAAGTCCGGCGATACTCTCAGTGGCATCGCGACCAGCCACGACATGAAGCTGGCCACCTTGCTGGACTTGAACCCCGAGTACAGCTCGAGCACGCCATTGAAGATCGGCGCCAAGCTGAAGGTTTCGGGCTCCTCGGTTGCACCGTCGGGTCAGGTCAAGAAGCAGAAGATCGGCAATAGCTTCGCTGGTCGTACCTACGCAGATCACGTTGTGCGAGATGCTAACTCGAACAAGGACTACCTTGACTCGATCAGCGTCCCGAGCCGCGGCGAGATGCAGGACCTCATCCGTTCCACTGCAAAGAGCATGGGCGTCGACCCGGCTCTGGCGTTGGCTCACGCGTACCAGGAGTCTGGCTTCAACATGCGTGCGGTCTCCCCTGCTAACGCCGTTGGCGCCATGCAGGTACTGCCAAGCACCGGTGACTGGATCGCATCGGTCATTGGCCAGGACCTGAACGTCCTGAACCCACGGGATAACGTTGTCGCTGGTGTCGCAGTAATTGCCTACAATTTGGACAACACCGACAACCTGGACAACGCAATCGCATCGTACTACCAGGGTCTGGCCGGTGTTCGTAACAACGGCATGTACGAAGACACCAAGCATTATGTAGCCAGCATCAAGGCTCACATGAAGAATTACCGCTAAATAGCCAAAAGGAGAGGCGCTTCCAACACGGTGTGTTGGAAGCGCCTCTTTTTTGTTGCAGCTGATCAGGCTGCTTCTAGCCTGTACGGTGGTCAAGATCCAATGGCATGTCGATTACCACCTTGGTCCCGCCCTTCTCGCTCTGTACCCAACGGATTTCACCCGATAGTTCGCTGGTAACCAGAGTGCGGACGATTTGCAGCCCAAGTCCCTCGCGGCGTGGCTCTTCTGGCAACCCGTGGCCGTCATCTTCAATGACAACCCGTAGCCAATCCTTGCTATCGGCACCCTTGTAGCGTTCGGCAACCAGCGCGACTTCACCGTTGCGATGCGCTAGTCCATGTTCCACGGCATTAGTCACCAGCTCATTGATCACCAGTGACAACGGTGTCGCCAAATCAGCGTCAAGCATGCCGAATTCGCCTTCACGACGCGTGGATACCCTTTGCTCCGGAGAAGCGATTTCCACGATCAGACGGAACTGGCGATCCATCAGATCATCAAATTTGACGGTTTCGTTCAGGCCCTTGGACAGGAAGTCGTGGACCGAAGCGATAGTGGAGACTCGTCGCATTGCCTGCTCCAGGCCCTGCTTGCCGTCCTCTGAGCTCATCCTGCGCGATTGCATGCGCAACAGCGCCGCGACAGTCTGCAAGTTGTTCTTCACGCGATGATGGATTTCACGGATCGTAGCGTCCTTGGTGACCAGTTCTTTTTCGCGACGGCGCAGTTCGGACACATCGCGGCACAGCACCAGTGCGCCCCAGCGCTTTGATTCGTTGCGCAGCGGAATGGCACGCAGGGAGAGGGTGACTCCGCGATGTTCCACCTCGGTACGCCATGGCATCTTGCCCTGGAGCACCAGCGGAAGAGTTTCGTCGACTACACGACGGTCGCTGACCAGTGCCATCGTCAGATCAGCCAGTGGCTGGCCCTGGAGGACATCAGCTGCGCCTAATCGGCGGAAAGCTGAAACAGCGTTCGGGCTGGCGAATTCGACGGCTCCATCAACGTTGAGCCGGATGAAACCATCACCGACGCGCGGCGCGCCACGGCGGGAGCCGGTAGGGCTGGCGAAGTCCGGCCACAGCCCTTGGGTACCCATCTGCAACAGGTCATCAGCGCTTTGCCGGTAGACCAATTCCAGATTGCTGGGTGTGCGGGACTGGTTCGGATCGAAGTGGGAAGTGATGACCGCAACCGGTTGGTTCTGGCGCACTAGCGGAATCGCCTGCACCGTGGTCAACCCCATGATGATATCTTTGCCGGCTTGTTCGGCCGAGCGTTGTACTTGCTTGGTTTCCCAAGCGCGGTCCACCATGATGCGCAGATCCTTGCGGATCCGTTCTCCCACGAAGTCGCTATGGAAGGCGGTATGCGAGGTGGAAGGGCGCACGTGTGCCAAAGCCGTATAGGAACCGTCCCCGGTGGGGAACCAGAGCACCAGGTCTGCGAATGCTAGATCCGAGACCAGTTGCCAGTCCCCCACCAGGAGGTGGAGCCAATCCTCATCACCGGGCGCTAGTGCAGCACGTTGACGTAATTCTTCGGTGATGAGGGCCATTGGCGGTATTTACCTTCGGACGATGGAACGCAAGAGGCGAAGTGCCACGGAAAGTGAAGCCATGTCGTCTCGTTCCAGGCTGTTCACTTCCGCGAACATAGTCTTCGCACGATCAAGGTTAGCCGCGTTTGCCTCTTCCCATGCAGCAACACGCTCTGCCGGGTCAGCAATATCGCCGTGGGCATCCAGGATGTTGCCGGTCAGGTCGATGATCGTGGTGTACAGGTCATCGCGCATTGCGGCACGAGCCAGCGCCTGCCAACGATCCGAGCGAGGAAGGTTGGTGATGCGATTCAGCAGGCTGTCCACATCGAACAAGTCGTAGAGCACGTAGTAGGTTTCTGCGACCTTGACCGGAGCGGTCCCGGTGCGGTGCACATATTCTGCCACGTCCAGCAGCGCGTAGGATTCGAACTGAGTCGCCCACATGCTGGCACGACGCTCCGGGATCCCCTGGTCCATGGCCTCTTCACGCCACTCCTGGAATCTCTGGAGGTCAGTGCCCCGAACCAAGGTTGGCAGGGCCTCACGCAGTTCGGTAACCGTCGCTTCGTAGCGTTTGACCGCTTCGGTGACCAGCAGTTCCTGATCGACGCGGTTGATGAACCAGCGGGTGGCACGGTCCAGCAGGCGGCGCATGTCGTGGTGCTGGCGGCCCCAGTGTTCCAGATCGGTTCCGGCAGGCTGTGCATTGATCGCATCGAACTGGCGGTCGAACCCGTAGATCTCACGCAGCGCGCAGAAGACCTTGGCAATCTGGACTTCGCTGGCACTGGTCTCTTCCATGGCACGGAAGACGTAGGTGATGCCGCCCATGTTCACGATGTCGTTGGCGATCACGGTCGCGATGATTTCGCGGCGCAACGGATGGCTTTCGAGCTGATCCCCGAAACGCTCTACCAACTTGGTTGGGAAGTAGCGGCGCAGGGTCCGGGTGAAGTACGGATCATCGGCGAGATCGGATTCGGTCAGCGCGTTCGCCAGCTGGATCTTCGCGTATGCGGCCAGCACCGAGAGCTCTGGGGTGGTCATCGCCTCGCCAGCGGCGCGGCGCTCTTCCAGCTGATCCGCGTTTGGCAAGAACTCCAAGCCACGGTTCAAGTCAGCATGGGCTTCCAGCCACTGCATCAGGCGCTCGTACGCTGGTGTCCAGGTCAGTGCCGCATGCTTCTCATTGAGCAGCAACACGTTCTGTTCGAAGTTGGTCGTCAGCACCAGATCACCGATGTTATCGGTCATCGAGAGCAGGAACTCCGTGCGTTCAGCCTCGGTGAGATTGCCCGCCTTGATCTGGCGGTCCACGAAAATCTTGATGTTCACTTCGCGGTCAGAAGTGTCCACGCCAGCAGAGTTGTCAATGGCATCGGTGTTCAGCAGGACGCCCTTGCGGGCTGCCTCAATACGGCCCAGCTGGGTCATGCCCAAGTTGCCGCCTTCGCCAACAACTTTCACGCGCAGATCTGCACCGTCGACGCGGATGGCGTCGTTGGCTCGGTCGCCGACCTGGCCGTGGGTTTCAGCCGCTGACTTCACGTAGGTACCAATACCGCCGTTGTAGAGCAGGTCCACTGGCGCTGAGAGGATGGCCTTGAGCAGTTCGTTAGGGCTCAACTTGGTGGTGCCGGCGTCCAAGCCCAGGACCTCGCGGACCTCGGCGCTAACCGGCACGGACTTGAGGCTGCGCGAGTACACCCCGCCTCCGGCCGAGAGCAGCTCCTTGTTGTAGTCTGCCCAGCTGGAGCGTGGCAGATCATACAGGCGCTGGCGCTCGTCAAAGGCGACCTGGGGATTCGGGTTCGGATCCAGGAAGATATCACGGTGGTCGAAGGCCGCCACCAGCTTCACGGTGGGGGTACGGCGCAAACCGTTGCCGAACACGTCTCCGGACATATCGCCCACGCCGACGGCGGTGAATTCGTCCTTCTGGGTGTCGATGCCCAGCTCGAAGAAGTGGCGCTTCACCGATTCCCAGGCGCCGCGTGCGGTGATGCCCATGCCCTTGTGGTCGTAGCCCACCGAGCCGCCCGAAGCGAAGGCATCGCCCAGCCAGTGGCCCTTGTCGGCCGAGATCGAGTTGGCGATATCGGAGAAGCTCGCGGTGCCCTTGTCGGCAGCGACCACCAGGTAGGAATCATCGCCATCGCGACGAACCACGTTGGCAGGGGCTTCGATGTGCTCACCGTTTTCGTCGGTAACCATGTTGTCGGTCAGCTCCAGCAGGGTGCGGATGAAGACCTTGTACGCGCCCTTGCCTTCTTCCATCCATGCACCGCGGTCGAGAGCTGGATTGGGAAGCTGCTTGGCGTAGAAACCGCCCTTGGCACCAGTTGGCACGATGACGGAGTTCTTGACCATCTGGGCCTTGACCAGACCCAGCACTTCCGTACGGAAATCTTCTCGGCGATCGGACCAGCGCAGGCCACCACGGGCCACGGCGCCGAAGCGGAAGTGGGTACCCTCAACACGCGGCGAGTAGACCCACAGTTCGTGCTTCGGACGCGGGAATGGCGCGAAATCGATCTCTTCCGGGGCCAGCTTGAATGCCAGTGCCTGGTGGGTGGTGAAGTAGTTGGTGCGTTTGGTCGCTTCGATCACCTTCACGAAACGGCGCAGCAAGGTGTCGGCATCCAACGTTGGCACGGATTCCAGCGCTTCGGCGACCTTTGCGTGCGCCTTCTGCCGAGCAGCTTCCGAAGCCACGGAGCTCAGCTGCGGGTCGAAGGTGGCCTGGAACAGCTCCACAATGGCGTGGGTGACTGACGGGTTGCCAACCAGGGTGCTGGCGATGAAGCCAGTGGAGTTCGGAACCCCGAGCTGCAGCAGGTAGTGGGCGTAGGCACGAAGCATCGAGACTTCCTCCCACGTGAGTCCCTCGTGCAGCACCAGTGCGTTAAGGCTGTCGGATTCGGCGAGGTTGCGGACCACTGCGCAGTAGGCCTCAGCCAGCTTGGCTTCCACGGCCTGGAAGTTGATCTCCTCATCGATCTTCAGGCCCATGTCGTAGATGTAGCGTTCGCCGATTCCTTCTGGATTCAGCTCGTAGGGGCGTTCATCGACGACTTCAAGACCCAGATGCTGCAGAACTGGCAGTATGCGCGAGAGCAGCAGCGGCTTGGTCACATAGATCTTCATGCGCTTGGAAACAGCAGAATCCTCATCCTGCTTCTCGTCATCGTAGAAGGAGACAACCGGGCCATCGACTTCTGGACTGCTCAACTCGGTGAGCAGGTCAATATCCTTCAGCGCATCTTCGATTTCGAACTGCACCTTGTAGGAAGCCGGGAAAGCTTCGGCCCAAGCGTTGGACAGCGTGTTGGCATCGCCCAGTTCCAGGCGCGCGCGGGCGGTGTCAACGATGGCGTCAGACCAGGAGCGCACGGCCTTGGCAATACGATTCTCCAGTGCCTTGCGGTCAACCACGGGGGCCAGTCCGTGGCGTTGCAGGCGCAGCCGGTAGAACAAGCGAACGAGCGCGCCCGCACCCAGCTGCGCTTCATATTCAACGGATTCTGCGTTGAAGCTGCGCTGCAGCTCCTGCTCCACCCGCAGGCGCACTGCGGTGGAGAAACGATCACGTGGCAGGAACACCATGGCAGTGACGAAGCGGCCGTAGTCGTCCTTGCGAAGGAAGACCGAGGTGCGGCGGCGTTCCTGCAGGCGCAGGATACCGAGGGCAATCTTGGTCAACTCATCGACGGAGATCTGGAACATCTCATCGCGTGGGTAGCTTTCCAGAATAGTGGTGATGTCCTTGCCCGAGTGGGAATCAGGCGCGAAGCCGGTGCGCTTCAGCACCGCTTCAACCTTTTCGCGTACCAGCGGGACGGTCTTCACGCTCGAGGTGTAAACACTGGAGGAGAAGAGGCCGATGAAACGGCGTTCGCCGTTGACTTCGCCATTGGCATCGAAGCTCTTGACTCCGACATAGTCCAGGTACACGCCACGGTGAACGGTGGAACGGGAGTTCGCCTTGGTCACGATCAGCGCTCGCTTGTCGCGAGCGGTGATGCGGCCGCGCTTGGTCAGGTGCTGTGGACCTTGGTCCGCCAGATCGCGCATCAGTCCCAAGCCGCTGCCTGGGCGGGCGACCAGGACGTCTTCGCCGTTGATGGTTTCCAGCGAGTAGTCGCGGTAGCCCAGGAACGTGAACTTTCCGTCAGCTAACCAGTCCAGCAGCTCCGATGCCTGCTGCACCTCGGCGATTTCCTCAGCCTTCGGAGTCTGCGGAAGGCTCTGCGCAATATCCTTGGCCCGGTCCAGCATGGCCGGCCAGTCCTTCACTGCAACACGCACATCTGCCAGAACGCTATAGAGGCGCTCAACAAATTCCTTGGCCTGCTCATCGCTGAGCTCGCGAGCGAGCTCGACTGAAATCCACGATTCGATGCGGGTTTCTGCACCGGCCGAAATCAGGGTGCTCAAATCCGAGAGCGCAGCGGTGTCACCGCTGGCAACATGCTGCAGACCAGCATGGCTGATCTTTGAAATTTCGCCGGTCTCGGTCTTGCGGGAGACAACGAACGTCGGATGCACTACCAGCTGAATTGGTGAATTCAGCTGCACTAGTGCGGCAGTTACCGAATCAACAAGGAATGGCATGTCATCGGTGACGATGTGGACCACTGAAATTCCGTTGTTGCGGGTAATGGCGACATTAGCGTTTTCAGCATCACGCTGATACCCGATTTCCAGATGTGCTGCCACGCGAGCTTCGAGTTCGTCTGGCCGGTAGGCCGCCACGTCTTCGGTCGCAATTTGGCCATAGTACTCGCTCACCAATTTCGAGGTGAGTGTCTCATCCATGAATGATTCTGACATGCTGGATTCCGACGAGTTCAAAAGAACGCCTCCAAGAACAAAGTTCGATCAACCCGCGCCTTTGCGGATCTCTAGTTTTACCCACATTACTCGGTTTTCACCTCTGGGGTTCAAGCTTCGGAGCGAAATCGACGACTATTCCATTTCTTGGGTGAATCCGTGGAATTTATGCCGGCCAAAGACCGTATTTCCATACGCAATAGGCACCGAGGTGCGATTTCGAGCAATGGGCTTCCTCCCAGCACTGCCGCGTTGCACGCGGCGTTGTCCTCGGGCAGATACCCTGCGATTTGGTGCGTCGGCCCAAACCGGTCCCACGCTTCAATCAACCTGCGCTTCGGGCTGCGCCCGGTACTGCTGGCTCCCACGCGGTTGAAGACGATTTTCGGATTCAGCCCGGGCAGTGCATCCTCCAATTCGTCGATGGCGCGAAGTGCACGCGGAATTCCCAAGCTGTCGGCACGCACGATCATGAAAAGCTCATCGGAGCACTGGAGCATCTCGACGGTGACAGCGTTTCGCTGTGGTGCTTGGGTATCGAAACTGAGCTGTTCGTCCAATTCAATGTACGGAGCCAAATCCAATACGACCAGGTCGTAGTGAACTTTGAGCAGCATGGCCGCTCGCCGCAGCGCCGAGGCCCGGACCTCGGGCCACCGGCTAGCACGCGGGATTCCGGTCGCCACGCGCATGGTCGCCTCCCCGACCTGGACCAAGGAACATGCAGCGTTGAGTCGGGCAACATCCAACGAGCCGGCGTCGATGGCACGGCACAACTGCGCGATGGATGCCGATTCGTCCATGAGCCCCAATTGAATGGCGATGCTGGCGGCGTAGGTATCTGCGTCCAGAAGCACCACGGTTTTTCCTGCTGCCGCCGTTTCCACCGCATAATTCAGCGCGACGGTACTGCGCCCGGGAGATCCAGGGGCGCTCCAGAAGCTGACGATCCTTCCGTTCCGGCCCGTAGAGTCGTCCTCCGGTTCGGGAACCGCGAGCGTTCCGTCGGTTCCAGAATGATTCAATGACTGAACTACGCCCCTGATGCGTCCTTCCAGCTCGGCCATGCCGGAATCCGCAGGCAGATGAAGCACATCAGGCAATGGCTTCCAGTCTTCGGGCCGGTCAAAGAACAGGACAACCGCTGTCTGGCGCATCAGCAACGCATCAAGTTGTTCCATGGGCGGCACCAGCTGGGCGTCGGCAACGATCAGCACATCAGCCATTCCGGTATCGCAAGCGGCAATGGCTTCGGCTATGCCGGAGCAGACGCGGGTGACCATCAGTTCCCCGCGGTACCCTTCGATTTGCCGGACGATTTTCTCCTGGTCTCCGAGCACTACGACCGAAATACTCATTGTTCGGTCCCGGCCGGGTTGTAGACGACGATAATTCTCGATTCGTTGGCCAGCGCTTGAAGCAGCGGTTCAAGCTGATTCGGTTCCAACAGCAGTTCCAGGTTGGTGCCTTGGGTTCCCACCAGTCCCCCGCCGCTTTCAACGCGTGCGGCGACTTCGACCATGGAGGAGAGCTTTTCCGGGACTCCGTAGGTGCTGCCGCTGGTTTCGCGTTTGGCAATCCATACGTCAACGAAGCTACCGGGGGTAATCGACGAAGAAAGGTCTGCCGGAAGATCGACATTGACCGGCCTGCGCGATCCCACTTCACTGTGCATTATCGAGGTGACTGGAATCAGCTGCCCTTCGCTGATAAAGGTGTTCGCTCGGGCGTCCTGGCCGAGCTGCGCATCTGTGTGCAGGTAGTTCTCGAGAGTTTCGCCAAGCTGGACTTCTTGAGTTTTCATGTTCTCGCTGGTCAGCTTTTCTCCGAGGGTGATATTGGTGCTGGCGACATACACCGTGGACGTCTGATGCAATTCGCCGACCAGGTACACGGTTCCCGCGACCGAAGCGACTACGAGCACCGCGCCGAGAGCCAGGCGTGGGTCCTTCCAACTAGGCCGTCGCACACGCGAGGCCGAGGTTGTCCGCGCGTCCTGGGCGATCTGTTCTGTGATCACGGCTTTGACCTTCCGCCAGCATAGGTGCTTATGGATGGTGAGCCTACGACAACTTGGTCCTGCTGGAAAGACCTTGCGTGCACTTGTGGATCACGAAAGAGTGATCGCTTCGACCCATCCGATAGCATCCAGTGGAATCAGCAGTTGCGTTGAGGCCTGCTGGGCTCTGGCGAATTCATCGCGAGGATGCACCAGAATAATCAAAAAATCCTTGGCTACCTGAGTCAGAGTTCCTTCAGCCATGGAGCTGCCCGCACGGCCAAAAACATGGCATCGTGCGCGGTCCCGGAGCAATCCCCGCAGAACCGAGGAAAACTTCACCGAGCGGCCCGGCGCCCGCCGTTCCACCGCAGGTGCGCGCCTCGGCGGAAGGGCAAAGGATTCAATCGCTCCACTGCGGATCACCCATTGGGCCTGCTCTGTTTCCAGGCAGATGTAATCGGTCGCGCAAGGGCCGAGCTTGGCGCGGAGTTCGGTTCCCCCGGCCAGCCGGAGGCTCAATTCGTGTCCGTAGAACCGCATCAGAGTAGGCAGCAGTTCGGCAGTTGCCCGTTCAACCCTGATGTTTTCGGCAATTTCTTCACGCAGCTGCGCCCGGCTCTGTTCTGCTAGCTGAGCCTCCAAGTCGTCGAAGAGTGAATCCCACCGCATGCGCCCACTGTACGAGAATAAACATTTTTGCGTAACCCTATTCACAAAACGAACTCTAAGTGTCACTATAAACATCAAACAACATCAAATGACATCAAAATTCATTCAAGGAAGTGATTCGGGTGTCTCGCCAACGGCAAATATTCGTGCTGCTGCTCTTTTCGGCAGCGTCATTGGTCATTATCTATGTGGGAATCCAGTGGATATCTGATTACTTCCGGTCCCCAGTCGATGGGCGCGCCACAGCGGACCACATAAGGCTTCTCGTCAGCCTTTCGTTCCTGGCGTTACTTACGCTGTACTTGCTGCGCGTGGCCTTGGCCCAGATGATCCGCTGGGCGTTCACCCACCGCAAGCCGAAGCTAGCGCGGTTCTTCGAACGAATCGCCCCCGCACTGAGCAGGAGAATTCTAGGCTCAATGCTTGGAACCTCGATTGCCCTCTCTTCAGTCGCTGCAGCCTACGCGGGTGAACCACTGGCAGTTTCCCTGGCACAGGTCCCGGCGGAAAACGCCAGCCAAGAACTAGCCAGCCATGCAGGCCCGCAGCAAAACTCCGTACCGAGCCCGCAATGGTTCCCCGAATCCATGAGCGTTCCCCTGAGCCCACTGGTATCCCCCGGGGCCAGGAATCCAGGCCAACGTTCGGTGCAACGCACAGAAGTTGTCGTCGCTGAAGGGCAGAATCTGTGGACCATAGCGGCAGATCATCTAGGTACCCAGGCCACCGTGGAAGAAATTTCTGCCTATTGGCCAAAGATCTATCAACGCAACAAGAAGTCCATCGGCACCGACCCGGACCTGCTGCGAGTTGGAACGGTACTTGAACTACCACCAGCCAGCTAAGCGCATTCAAGAACTTCCCCACGCCCAACTAGGAGTCATCATGAGCACCATCGCCATCAGCCCCCGTAGCGCCAACACCGGCTACTATCAACCGGACATCTACGCAGCCAACCTCCCAGACCCGAACCCGGCTGGCGCCACCTCGGCTGCCGATCCATGCCAGGCTCCGGCTCACCTGCGTCGGGCAATGGACAATATCTTCCATCGCTCTGCTGTCTACCGCAGCGAGCACCGGGCCATCGTTGAGATTTCGCATGCAGTAGCCCGCGCGGTCTTCGAAATCGTGGCTGGGTACCGCACCGTGAATCAGCTGGCATTCGTGATGGAGCCCTCTTGCATTGCCAAGCTCCGGCGCCGGGCCCTCCTGGAGACCCAGTGCTACACGCTCGAGCCGCTGCCGGGCACGGCACACGGGCAGATCATCTCATTGCACCTGGACCGGTGCATATCAGGTTCTTGGGAATGCACCGTCATCTTGGGCTTTAAATACCGCGTCCGTGCCGTGGCTCTGAAAATTCAGCCCTGGCACGGACGGTGGCAGGTGACCGATGTGGAGCTAATCTAGCTGCGCTTGGCCTTCTTGTTCTTCTTCTTGCTCGACGTTGCCTGGGCGCGAGTGGTGCTGGCTTCGCCATCTTCATCCGGGCCGGTGAACTGCAGGTTCTTCGGCTTCGCCGATTCGTCGACCGCTGGCGCGGCAACTGCTTCAGCTCCGGTGGGGATCTCCAAGTTGAAGAGGGTTCCGATGCTTTCCTCGCGGATGCCCTCCATCATGGTCTGGAACATGGTGTAGCCTTCACGCTGGTATTCCACTAGCGGGTCGCGCTGGGCCATGGCACGCAGTCCGATTCCTTCCTTGAGGTAATCCATCTCGTACAGGTGCTCCTGCCACTTGCGACCGATGGTCGAGAGCACTACACGGCGCTCCAGATCGCGCATGGTGGAAGAACCAACAAGCTTTTCCCGCTCTTCGTACTGGTACTGGGCATCCGAGAGGATTTCGCGTTCCAGGAACTGCGCGGAGAGGTGCCCCACTCCGCCGGCCTCTTCGAGAACTTCATCGATGGTGATGCCGATCGGGTACAGCTGCTTGAGGTTGGTCCACAACGACTTGAGCTCCCAATCGTCCGGATCGCCGACCTGGGTCGCTTCCAGGACCATTGCCTTGACGACATCTTCCAGGAAGTGGCCGACCTTCTCTTCGAGGTCGTCGCCTTCCAGGATGGAACGGCGGTCAGCGTAGATCGCTTCACGCTGGCGGTTCATCACGTCATCGTATTTCAGCACATTCTTGCGCTGCTCGGCGTTGACGCCTTCCACCTGTGCCTGGGCGGACTCAATGGCGCGCGAAACCATCTTGGATTCCAGCGCCACGTCATCTGGCATCGACGGGTTGTTCATGATGCGCTCGGCCATCCCGGAGTTGAACCGGCGCATCAGGTCATCGGTCATCGACAGGTAGAAACGCGATTCGCCCGGGTCGCCCTGGCGGCCGGAGCGACCACGCAGCTGGTTATCGATGCGGCGTGATTCGTGCCGTTCGGTGCCCAGCACGTACAGGCCGCCGAGCGCCGCAACTTCCTTCGATTCGTTGGCGACGGTTTCCTTCGCCTTGTCAAAGACTTCATCCCAGACCGTGTTGTACTCTTCCGGGTTGTTCTCCGCATCCAGGCCACGGCGCTCCATCTCGGCCACGGCCAGGAACTCAGCGTTGCCGCCGAGCATGATGTCGGTACCGCGGCCGGCCATGTTGGTAGAAACGGTCACCGCGTTCTTGCGGCCGGCCATCGCGACCACGGCAGCTTCGCGAGCGTGCTGCTTGGCGTTGAGCACCTCGTGGCGGATGCCCTTCTTGGAGAGCAGCCGGGAGAGGTATTCGCTCTTTTCCACGCTGGTGGTGCCCACCAGGATCGGCTGTCCCGTCGCATGGCGCTCGGCAATGTCCTCAACCACAGCATTGAACTTGGCGACTTCATTCTTGTAGATGTAGTCCGACTGGTCCATGCGGATTGCTGGCTTATTGGTAGGAATCTCCACCACGCCCAGCTTGTAGGTACCCATGAATTCCGCGGCCTCGGTCTGCGCCGTACCGGTCATGCCCGAGATCTTGGCGTACATGCGGAAGTAGTTCTGCAAGGTCACGGTGGCCAGAGTCTGGTTCTCGGCCTTGATCTCAACGTTTTCCTTGGCCTCGATGGCCTGGTGCATGCCCTCGGAGTAGCGGCGGCCAGCCAGTGCACGGCCGGTATGCTCGTCAACGATCATGACTTCGCCGTTGACAACGACGTAGTCCTTGTCCTTCTTGAACAGTTCCTTGGCCTTGATGGCGCTGTTCAGGAAGCCGATCAGCGGGGTGTTGTTCGCTTCGTAGAGGTTATCGATGCCCAGGTAGTCCTCGACCTTTTCGATGCCCGACTCCAGCACGCCGATGGTGCGCTTCTTTTCGTCGACCTCGTAATCGTCTTCACGCTTCAGTCGCGAGACGATCTTGGAGAATTCGGTGTACCAGCGGTTCACATCTCCCGAAGCCTGTCCGGAAATGATCAGCGGGGTACGCGCCTCATCGATCAGGATCGAGTCGACCTCATCGACGATGACGAAGTTGTGTCCGCGCTGGACCAGCTCGTCCTTGCTCCACGCCATGTTGTCGCGCAGGTAGTCGAATCCGAACTCGTTGTTCGTGCCGTAGGTGATATCGGCTTCATACTGCTTGCGCCGCTCGGCAGGCTTCTGACTGGAGAGAATGCAGCCGCAGGTCAGACCGAGGAAGCGGAAGACGCGACCCATCAGATCCGACTGGTACTGGGCGAGGAAGTCGTTGGTTGTCACCACGTGCACGCCGTCACCGGTCAACGCGTTCAGGTAAGCCGGTGCGGTAGCGACCAGGGTCTTGCCTTCACCGGTACGCATTTCAGCGATGTTTCCCAGATGCAGGGCAGCACCGCCCATGAGCTGGACATCGAAGTGGCGCATGCCAAGGACCCGGTCCGAGGCTTCGCGGACCACCGCAAAAGCTTCTGGGAGCAAGTCATCCAACGTCTCACCGTTAGCCAAACGTTCGCGGAACTTGTCGGTTTCACCCTTGAGCTCTTCGTCCGAAAGTTCGCGAATTTCGACTTCCAACGTATTGGTCGTGTCGGCGTACTTACGAAGAGTCTTCAGAATCTTCTTGTCGCCGGTACGCAAAATACGTTCTAGCAATGATGCCACGTGGTAGCTCCCAATATCTCAAGCACAGTAATTTCTGGCGTCTTCAGTCTACGTGAGGAAAACAGCACATCTGGCTATTTCAATCCCATTTGCGCTGTTCTTATAGCGAACAGCGATTTGATCAACAGGCCCTTCACAGCCCGATTTCCACTCGTTCAAGTTCCAGCCAGCGCGCCATGCGATCCAGCTCGGCTCGCAATCCAGCCTCGACACTGGCGTCGACACCCGGCTCGTAATGCACCTGCTTTGCGTGCAGCACCGACCTGGCCCGGTCAGCTTTCAGATCCACTCGGCCCACGAACTCTTCGCCGAAAAGCATCGGGAAAACGTAGTAGCCGTAGCGGCGCTGATTTTCCGGCACGTAGATTTCGATGCGGTATTCGAACCCGAAGAACTTCTCCAGCCGGCGGCGATTGAAAACCATCGAATCAAAAGGTGACAGCAAACGCAGGTCAGGATCGATCCTGCGCGGAATCTTGGTGCCGGCCTGCAAATAGCAAGGCTCGGCAATGCCGGCAACCTGTACTTCTTCGATGAGACCAGCACGTGTCTGCTGGGCGAGCTCTTCTTTGGCCGCGCGCACCGGAAGACGGAAATACTCTGCGACGCAGTGAGCGGTGGCGATGCCAAGGGCATCCATGGCCCGGACAACCAGCCGGGCGAGGGCCTCGTGCCGCTGCGCCGCATCGAGTTCCTGTTGCCTGCCCACCACATCCGCGGCTAGTGCGTAACGGCGTTCAAACTGGGAGTTGCGTCCCAGCGTCAAGATCTTGGCTTGGGCGAAAAGGGACTCGGTGACGAACTTGGTGTCATTCCAATTCCACCCCCAATGCTTTTTCTCCCCGACCGGGGCGACGTCCAAAGCCTGGCTGATTTGCCGGGCGCTGGAGCCTGGATTATTGGACAGGTATTCAAGGACGCGATCCGAGAGGTCATGCTGTTCGGCGGAGAACCCATCTGATTTATCGATCCAGGTTCGGCGCTGCCATACCCGCAGGTCTTGAATGAGTTCCGAGCTGACCACCGAGGCCTCATGGGCCCAATATTCGGTGATAGGGCTGAGCGGTTTGGCCAGAAGCTGGTCCAGCACCTTGGTGTCATAGGCGCCGAGCCGGGCGAACATCGGCATGTAATGGGCCCTGCGAACGACGTTCACCGAGTCAATCTGCAATTGCGCGATACTGCCGATAGCGCTGACGATTTTCCGCGCGGTGACGGGTTGTACTTTCCTGCCCTTGGACAGGCCTTGGGCGGCCAACGCGATTCTTCGTGCCTGCTTGAGACTGAGAATGCGTTGGCCGCCCACGCTAGTTGTGGCTCCGATGACTAGCCTTCTGTTGCCAAGGCTTTGTCACGGTAGCCGCGAGTTTCCCTGGTGGCTTCTTCATTGGAGTTCAGTGATGGATCCAAGGAGATGACACCGTACTGGTACTGGGTGCGGCCATAGACCACAGCGTGCTCGCCGGTGGCTTCATCGATGAATAGGTAGAACGGATGGCCGACCAGTTCCATGCGGTCCACTGCGTCATCAACGCTCATCACTTCTGCAGGGAAGGACTTGCGGCGGATGACCACTGGCGAGTACTCGGCGTTGGCCTCGACTTCGGCAGCTTCCGCGGCTTTCTGGGCTTCGATGGTTTCTTCAACCAAAGACTTGCCGCTCGATGCGGTAGGCAGGCCGCCAGTTGCCTGGTGGACAGCCAGCGGGGTGTGGTTGCCGCGATGCACCTTGCGCTTGTCGCGGGCCTTGCGCAGGCGTTCAAGCAGTTTTGCGAACGCGATGTCGAAAGCCGCGAACTTGTCAGCGCCGCGAGCCTCGGCTCGAATTGCTGGGCCACGGCCAACAACGGTCAATTCAACGGACAGTGCAGTGCTCTGATCACGAGCGTGTGCTTCTTTGAGGACCTTGACGTCGATGCGCTGTATTTTGGTGGCCAGCTGGTCAACCTTGGTGATTTTCTCGTCAACATACTCACGGAAACGATCCGAAATGGTGATGTTGCGTCCGCTGTAGTTCAGCTCCATGGTGTCCTCCAATAGGGAGTCGGGTGACACAACAGTCCGAAAGTTCCATCCTTTCGGACTGAAGATGGGCTTTTAGCTGCATCTGTGATGCATCCCATACTTCACCTTATGCCACCGTGGCCAAGATTCAAGTATCCGGGCTCACAATTTCCGATCGCGGTAAGCGTAATTACTGTTCAGGTGCATTATTTGGCGGTCTCGTCAAAGCCAGTACCACAGCGCTGGTGACGTCATATCCTGCCTCATGGCAGGCCATGGCCGCGTGCCGCAACGTAGAACCGGTGGTGAGGACGTCGTCGACCAGGATGACCGGCTGGCCATTAGCGCTGGCACGCTCGGCTACGAAATGGGTCCGGCCGCCGCGCCGGTCTGAACCGCTCTTGGATTTCTGCGCCCCGCCCAAGGCAGAACCGAGGCGGTAGTGCAGCAGCGTGCGGCACTCTAGATCTGCCGACAGCAGCCCGCGAGCGAAGCCGTGGTCGAGCATCGTCTTCACCGGAGAGTAGCCACGCTGCGCTGTTGCCTTGAGCGAACTGGGCACCGGCACCACCAGGGTAGGAAGATTCGCGCGCTGCGGGATGCATCCGGCGTTCAGCGCGGCAGCAAGATAAGGGGCGAAGAGCGAGACGAGGAAGTAGCGCTGCTTGTTCTTGAATGCCAGCAAAGCCCGAGCCAGCTCCTTGCCGTAAGCGCCGCAGGAACTAACGGCAAGCTGCTGGCCGAGCGCGGGAAGCTCGACATAGAGATGATGCGTGTCCGGCAGGGGCGGCAGGCTCAGTTGGCGTTGGATTTCACTGCGGCATTCGGGGCAAAGCCGAAAATCTGCCCGGGCGCAGACCGCGCAACAGGCCGGAAGCAGGAAGTTCGCGATTTCCCTGGTGCCGAATCCCAGCCAGCGCATGGGCCGGCTGCGGGACAGCTCATCGACGCACCGCAGCCACTCTTCGGGAATTTCCATACGGCCAGACTGGCCGATGAACCGCGTCGATCGGTCTGGTCGCCAACGAGTTGTGGAGCAAGGTCCTGCTTAGCCGGGATAGGCGACGTCCTGGGCAAAATCCTCAAGCTCGTGCCAGGAATTGCCCACGCGGGTATACAGCTTCTCGTTGGTCTCGGCATACACTTCGCGGCGACTGCCGACACCGGTAGCGATGCCGACCATGCCCAACAGCAGCTGCAGGTGCTCGCTGCCGCCTTCGAAGGTGATCTGGGCCGCTTCAACAGCTTGGTCATCACCGAGCTCGGCAACAATAATGGATCTGTCCGAATCCCATAGCGCGGTATTCACCGGAACTTCTGGATAGATCTTCATTGGCGAATCCGTGAGTCCGCGGGGCACACCTTCAGCATCGCGGATCACGCCGGCGACGTAAACCGACGTGGTCTTGCCGATGGTTGCCACGATCAGCGCCCGCGCGCCGTCACGGGAAATCCGCAAGGAATCGATCTGGGCATCTTCCAGCCAGGCCACATCGATTGGACGGGCTTCACCCTTCATTTCGGTGTCGGCAGGGACCGCCCTGATCGGGGTAGCTGCCCCGTTATCCGCGGTCCAGGTCCAGCCGGCCAGATCCATGGACGGCTGGATGAGCTCCTCGCCCTCCAGCGAAAGGCGCAGGCTGCCCTTGTCGTCAATCCCCCACAGCTGGGTGCGGCGGCCGTTGAGGAAGGCATAGCGATTGCCGACCGGAGACATGGCCGGGTCCCGTGGGTTGTATCCGGAAATATCCGGGACGCCGCCCACCGGAATGATCGAGAGTCCCTTGACGTAGACCAAGTACTGGTCCGAAATGCCGATCAGCGTATCCTGCGTGCTGGGGTTGGACGTAGCCGGCTCGAAGTTAGTGTCTTCGGTCGAAAGGTTGACTTCGTTTTCCTCCCGCAGCAGCTTTACCGAGTCCACCGGAGCTAGGCTGGTCAGCGTGGCTTCCATCTGCTGCTTCATCAGCAAGATGCTCCGGTCGGTAGCATCTGCGAAGGTATTGGAGTTCAAATCAATGGTCGCTTCGCCATCGCGCACCGGCACCGCTGAACGCACCAGTCCGCTGGCCGTCGAGAAAGCGGAGACGACAGCATTTTGCAGGTACGGGGCTGGTCCTGCCAACAAGGCTTCCACCATCGACGTGGTGGTGCCCGAACCCGAGGTGAACCACCGTATGTCGGGAACCAAATAGGCGAAGCTCGCATCGTAGAAGTACAGGGTCTGCGCGGCAAAGATCTTGGTGAACGTCGAGGCTTCGAGCATCGTGCCGTCCGGGGCTTTGGTAATGCGCCATTCGTCGTCTACCTTGGCGACTTCGATATCCACTGCACGGGTCGAGTGATCCGGGTAGTCGGTGCGCACGCCATGCGCGTCGACTTCACCGGTGATTTCGAGCTGGATGGTGTACTTGTTCGCATCGGCCCCGTTGACCACATTGAAGGCATCGTAGATCAGCGTCTGCGTATCACCGCGCCAGGTGTTGCTCAGCTGCGCGTCCATGAATTCGCGGGAGACAGCATAATCTTCGGATACCGAACGCCCAGCCTCGACGAACCCCTCGACGATGGCCCTGGCATCAGCACCTGCTGCCGGTCCATCGGCCGCATAGCTGTAGCTTTCAGCCCCGCTGGTGTCGGTTCCGGCTTCAATCTGCTGGACGGTGGAAGTTCTGGGAATCGAGGCGCAGCCAGAGATCGCAAGCGCAGCAGCAAGGATGATCGCGAGGCTGGAAAAGAATTTCTTCCGCATCAGCTCTCCCCTTCCTTCTTCTGCTCGTTGCTGCCGAGGTTCGGATTGGTGACATCGTCATCTGGCGAATCCGCATCCAAATCCGGATCAAGAACCAGCGGCGTGTATCCGATCTTTGGCACTTCACCGGTCAGCGGGAAGCTGTCTCCCAAAATCACCGTTGCCAGGCTTTCAGGAACTGGCGGTTCCAGTGGAAGCGGCGACGAAGCGATCTCCAGGTCCTCGCTGCGTGGCAAGGTCAGTCGGAAGACCGAGCCGACCCCCGGCTTGCCCCACGCTTCCAATCGGCCATCGTGCAACCTGGTGTCCTCCATCGAGATCGACAAGCCCAGGCCGGAACCTCCGGTGGTCCGTGCACGGGCCGGATCAGCGCGCCAGAATCGGTCGAAGACGTGGTTGCACGCCTCTTCGGACATGCCGATGCCGTAGTCGCGCACGGTGATCGCCACCGCGCTCTGGTTAGCGCCGATGGTGATATCGATTGGCTTGCTTTCACCGTGCTCCACCGCGTTGAGCACCAGATTGCGGATCACACGCTCGACGCGGCGCGGATCCACTTCTGCGACGCAACCGTCGCTGGGCGCGTTCAGGCGGATGAGCGAACCGTATTCATCAGCCACCGGGGTGGCGATATCGATAACCTTGCGGGCTATGACGTTCAAGTCCGTTGACTCACGGTCAAGCACCGCGACACCAGCATCGAAGCGGGACACTTCCAGCAGGTCATTGAGCAGGTGCTGGAAACGCTCGATCTGGTTGTACATCAGCTCGGCGGACCGCGCGGTAAGCGGATCGAAGTCCTCGCGGGCATCGTGGATCACTTCGGCAGCCATGCGCACGGTGGTCAGCGGGGTGCGCAATTCGTGCGAGACATCGGAAACGAAGCGTTGCTGCATGGCCGAGAGATTATTCAATGCGGTGATCTGCTCTTGCAATGAATGGGCCATGTGGTTGAAGGCCGTCCCCAATCGGGCCACCTCGTCCTTGCCGGCGACCTTCATTCGGCGGTCGAGGTCACCGGAAGCAATCCTCTCCGAAACATACGCGGCATCGGCCACCGGGCGGACCACGGTACGGGCGACCGACCACGCAACGAAGCCAACCACTGCCAGCAGAATCAGCCCGGTGAAAGCCATCGCACGATTGATGAATTCGAGGGTATCCTGCACGCTGGACAGGTCGTAGACCAGATACAGTCCGTACTCGCGTCCAGGCGGAATCAGTACCTTGGTGCCGACAATGAGACCGGGCTTGGTTGCGGTATCGGCACCCAGCTCGATGGAACGCCAATAGATGCCTTGCTCCCCTGCAACCCGCTCCGCGAGATCGCCAGGGATCACGCGGGTGGTCAGGGAACCGGAAGCCATTGGCCCAACATAAAGGCTTTGGTCACCGGCAATGGGCATCAGCACGAAATCGCGGACTACGGTTGCGCCATCGCCTTCCAGGGAAGCCAAGGTCGAATTCACCAGGGCCTGGGTGGAGGCGCGATCGGTGGTGGAAGCCGATTCGAGAATGGAGCGGGCCTGGACCAGGCCGCGTTCCGATTCCTTGGATATCTGGTTCACGCGCTCTTCGAAAAGCGTGGAGGCGATCTGGTTGGAAAGGAAGGCGCCGGCGGCAACCAAAGCCAGCGCGGTGAAAAGCAGCGTCGAAATGACGGTGCGGAACAGCAGGTGGCGTTGCCAACGCAGCTTGGCGGTGTGCCAGGGACGCTTGATCCACTGCTCGATTTTGCTCCACCGGGCGGGTTTGGACTGCGACTGGGCATGCACATCGACCGGAACCAACTCTGCACCGGTCGACGTGTGCGAACTCAACTTGCCGAACCAGCCTTGTATCCGACACCGCGAACGGTCTCGATAATCTGCGGCTTCTCCGGGTCAATTTCAATCTTCGAGCGCAGGCGCTGCACGTGCACGTTGACCAAGCGGGTATCTGCAGCGTGCCGGTAGCCCCAGACGGCTTCCAGCAGCTGCTCGCGGCTGAAGACCTGCCATGGCTTGCGGGCCATGGTGACCAGGAGGTCGAATTCCAGCGGGGTCAGCGACACGACATCGGTTCCGCGGGTCACTCGGTGCCCGGCCACGTCGATGGTCACTTCGCCAACTTGCAAAGTCTCCGCGGCGTGGGTTTCGCTTGGACGCAAGCGGGCTCGCACGCGGGCCACCAGCTCGGCTGGCTTGAAAGGCTTGGGCACGTAGTCATCGGCACCGGATTCCAGCCCGCGGACAACGTCGGCAGTGTCCGACTTGGCGGTGAGCATCACGACGGGAACGTCGGATTCCGCGCGGATCTGCTTGCATACCTCGATGCCGTCAATGCCAGGCAGCATCAGGTCAAGGAGCACCAGGTCGGGGTTCGCTTCACGGAATGCTTCCAGAGCACCGGAACCGTCGTAGCAGAATGAGGCATCGAAGCCGTCATTTTGCAGGACAATGCCAATCATTTCCGACAACGCTTCGTCATCGTCAACGACTAAAATCCGTGCCTTCATCCCATGTCCCCCTGAAACCGTAGGTTTGAGGTTTCAGCCAACTGGCCAAACCGGGTAGATCCGCTACCCCACTATTCCTAAGATACATGATCAACCGCCCTTTTCGGGCTGTGACCGGCAGGAATCAGGCAGTTAGCTACGCATCGACGCGTGTCTGCTCCAACGCTTGGGCATAACTGGCCAGCCGTCGCAGGTTCTCGATGGCCTGCGCCGAGCTGCTGCGCGAGAAGTCTCCACGCGGCATCAGGGTTAGTGCACCTAGCTGCCCCAAGCCCAAGCCCAGCTGACGCCAAGGACGAAGAATGGAGTTCACCCCTTCTACAACACCTGGTGCCCGGGTTCCGGGGGCGAGCACCTGCAAGAAGACGCGGCCCCCGCCTTCGACAAGTCCCGCTACCCGCTCCCACTTGCGGTGCGTCAAGCCTCCAGGGTCGATGACCAGCGCGCCGGCACCGGCTTGGTGCAGCAGATCCACCCGTTCAATCCAGTGTTCATCCTGGGTAGGCAGATTCAGCAGCGAGGTGACCCGTTGGCCTTCGGCCTCGCCAGCGAGCACCTTGAAGAACTGCGCATAGGCGCTTCGCACTTCGGCGCGTGGGATCGAGCGCAGGGTCCGGTATCCGCTGGCGGTACTGATTGTGCCGTCGAGCACGTCGCCCAGCAGCGGCTCATCAATCTGGATAGTGAAGTCCGCCAGCGAGGTAATGCGGGCCAGTCGGTCCAGATGCTCGCGTGCTCCGTGGGCGTAGGACTCGATGATGTCGCGGCGCGCCCCATGATCGCTGATCACCCGCTCCCCGTTCGACAGGTACAGGCTGGCGGCCAAGGTCCACGGACCGAGCAAGGTGAGCTTGAGGCGCTGGGCAGGTTTCGCTTCCGCGCCGAGTACATCAGCTAGCAGATTCTCGTCACTGCGCAGGATGCTGCGGGCACGACGGGCATCGATACCGTCCTTGGCACCGATCCTCCAGCCGTGCGGCTGCAGATCGAAGCCGAGGTCTGCCAGCAAGGTGGCGCTGCGCCCTACCGCATCGGCGCCGACGCCACGATCCGGCAGCTGCGGGAAGACCGCGAGGTTGGGTTCTCCCAATTCCCCGCGCACCACTTCGTGGATGGCCGACGGGTCGCTGCCCGGGAACTGGCAGAAAGCGGTGGCGTGAACATCGCGGCGTTCAGCTGCCTCGTGTTCCTGCTCAGTCATTGTTGTGCGAGTCAGAAATGTTCTGGTGGTGGCGGATGACTTCAGAGATCACGAAATTCAGGAATTTTTCGGCGAATTCTGGATCAAGATGCGCTTCGTGGGCCAGGGCGCGCAGGCGCTCGATCTGCGCCTTCTCGCGGCTAGGGTCGCTCGGCGGCAACTGGTGCTCGGCCTTCAGGACCCCTACGCGCTGGGTCGCCTTGAAGCGTTCAGCCAACAGGAAAACCAGCTGCGCATCGAAGTTGTCGATGCTGCCGCGGATGGCGTACAGCTCTTCGAGGACTTCATTCTGGACCTCGCCCTGCAACGAGCTGGCGTGCGGGTCGAATGACTGGGTGGTCTCAGTGTTCTTCGGCTCGTTCATGATCACCAGTTTACGGGTTCGCATGACGGATTACCCACAAGGTGACATGCCCCGGACACGGTGCCTGACCGTGCCCGGGGCATGCCCGTTGTTCCTTGATTGCCAGCTGCTCAGGAGGCGTTCAGCTGTTCAATCAGCTTGCGTCGCTGCGCCTGTTCGCGCGGGTCCGGAACCGGAAGCGAGGCGATCAGGCGCTGGGTGTATTCATGCTGCGGGTTGGCCAGGACCTTGGAGCCCAAGCCTTCTTCCAGCAAGGTGCCCCGGAACAGGACGCCCACCCAGGTAGCCAGCTGGTCCACCACTGCCAGATCATGCGAGACGAACAGGGCTGCGAAGCCCAGTTCGGTCTGCAATTCGCGGAACAGCTCCAGCACCTTGGCCTGCACCGAAACGTCCAGTGCGCTGGTTGGCTCATCGGCAATCAGCAGCTTCGGCTCCAAGGCCAGTGCGCGGGCCAGCGACGCGCGCTGGCGCTGGCCGCCGGAGAGTTCGTGCGGGTAGCGGTTGGCAAAACCGGCTGGAAGCTGCACGGCCTCAAGCAGTTCGGCCACCTTGTTGCGGGTCTGCAGCGGGTTCAGATCACGGTGCACGGCCAGTGGCTCGGCCACGCATTCGCCTACGGTCAAGTGCGGATTGAAGCTTGCCGCTGGATCCTGGAACACGAAGCCGATCTGCTCACGCAGCGGCTTGAAGGTGCGTTCCTTGAAGTGGGCCATCTCGTAGCCCAGCACCTTCAGCGAGCCACCGGTGATGCGGTTCAATCCCGCGATGCTGCGGCCGATGGTGGTTTTCCCCGAACCGGACTCGCCCACCAGTCCGTAGACCTCGCCGGCGTGGATCTTCAGATCCACCTCATCGACCGCGGTGAAGCCCGGGGCCCCGAGGCGTCCCGGGAAATGCACCTTCAGGCCCTTGGCTTCCACCAGCAATTCAGCATCCTGGTTCGGACGTTCGACTAGTCCCTCCGAGGCGCTTTCGCGCCCCAGGTGCGGCACGGCAGCCAGCAGGGACTTGGTGTAGTCCTCTTGCGGTGCTTCGAAGAGCTGGATCGATGGTGCTTGCTCAACGATCTGCCCCTGGTTCATCACGATCACGCGGTCGGCGATATCGGCCACCACCCCCATATTGTGGGTGATGATGACGATGGCGGTACCCAGCTGATCACGCAGGTCGCGCAGCAGCTGGAGAATTTCAGCCTGCACCGTGACATCCAATGCGGTGGTTGGCTCATCTGCCACAATCAGTTCCGGCTTCAGGGCCAGCGCCGCGGCGATGACCACGCGCTGCTTCTGGCCACCGGAGAACTGGTGCGGGTAGTAGTCCACGCGCTGCTCTGGATCCGGGATGCCGACCTGGCGCATCGCCTCGATGGCGCGCGTCCTGGCCTCCTTCTTGGAAATCCTGTTGTGCGCGCGGATGCCCTCCATGATCTGCCACCCCACGGTGTACACCGGGTTCAGTGCCGTGGACGGTTCCTGGAAGACCATGGCCACATCCCGGCCGCGAGCCGCGCGCAGCTCGCGGCCGCGCAGGGTGAGCATGTTCTTGCCTTTGAGGTAGACCCCGCCGTGCGAGGCACCGTTCTCGGCCAGGATGCCCAGAGCAGTGCGTGCCGTGACGGACTTGCCGGATCCGGATTCGCCCACGATGGCCAGGATCTCGCCGGCCCTGACTTGCAAATCAACGCCGCGCACTGCCGGCACTGCGCCGGCGTCCGTGACGAAATCAATGTTCAGGTCTTCGATGCGCAAGACAGCGGGTGTGCCGACGTTGGCCTCGGAGTCGAGGAGAGGACTGTTGGTCATTTGTTTGCTCCTACCTGTCCGGACTGGGTGATGCGCTTGGCCTTCTTGCGGCTGAAGCGGCGCAGGCGCGGGTCATTGAGGTCATTCATGGACTCGCCAACCAGGGTCAAGCCCATCACGGTGAGCACGATGGCCAAGCCCGGGAACAGGCCGGTCCACCAGATTCCGCTAGTGGCATCTGACATCGCTCGGTTCAGGTCGTAGCCCCATTCCGAAGCACTGGTCGGTTCGATGCCGAAGCCCAGGAAGCCCAGGCCCGCCAGGGTCAGCAATGCCTCGGTGGCATTCAGCGTGAAGATCAGCGGCAAGGTGCGGGTGGCGTTGCGCAGCAGGTGCGCGAACATCACTCGCCATGGGCTGGCGCCGATCACCTGTGCGGATTCTACGAAGGGTTCCGCCTTCAGCCGCATCACTTCGGCGCGGACCACGCGGAAGTACTGCGGGATGAATACCACGGTGATGGAGATGGCCGCTGCCATCACGCCGCCGAAGAGCGAAGACTGGCCCTGGGAAATCACGATGGACATCACGATGGCCAGCAGCAGGGATGGGAACGCGTAGATCGCATCGGCCAACACCACGGCGATGCGGTCGAACCAGCCGCCGAGGTAGCCGGAGATCAAGCCCAGCAATACGCCCAGGAACAGGGACATGACCACGGCCGCCAGGATCACCCAGATGGCCGTCTGCGCACCGAAGAGGGTCCGCGAGAACACGTCATAGCCGGTGGCGGTGGTGCCCCAGATGAATTTGCTGTCCGGAGCCGCCTGGCGCGGGAAGTCCCCGGATGCATCCGAGGACTGCGCGAAATCGAAAGGCGCAATCAGCGGCGCGAACAGGGCGGTAACGATGAACAGGCCGGAGAGCGCCAGACCGGCAACCAGCATGCCCCGCTGCAGGCCCGAGGACATGCGCAGGTGGGAGATGACCGGGAGCCGGTCCAGCCAGGACTTGTTCGAAGCCGGCAAGGTAGCTGTACTCATGATTAGTACCTGACTCTCGGGTCGATCAAGGCGGCCAGCACGTCAACGATGAAGTTGGTGACGGCGACGATAATGGCCAGCAGCACCACGATGCCCTGCACAGCCACGAAGTCGCGGGCGGTGAGGTATTCGGCGAGCTTGAAGCCCAATCCCGACCATTCGAAGGTGGTCTCGGTCAGCACTGCTCCACCGAGCAGCATGGCAATCTGCAGGCCCATGACAGTGATAATCGGAATCAGCGCCGGACGGTAGGCGTGCTTGGTGGTGAGGCGGAATTCGCTGACACCGCGCGAACGGCCGGCTTCCACGTATTCGCGGCCCAGCGTGCCAATTGCGTTGGTGCGCACCAGGCGCAGGAACACGCCGCCGGTGAGCAGGCCCAGTGCCAGGGCTGGCAGGATCGCATGCTCGGTGACATTCCAGAAGGCAGCGCTATTGCCGCTGCGCAGCGCATCGAGCCAGTAGATGCCCGATGGGCTCTGCAGGCCGGTCAGTTCAAGCTCGGTCTGCCAGTCGGCACGGCCGCTGATCGGCAGCCAGCCTAGCCATACGCCGAAGACCAGCTTGAGCAGCAAGCCGGCGAAGAACACCGGGGTGGCGTAGGAGAGGATTGCAAGGATGCGCAACACGGCATCCGGGTAGCGGTCGCGGAACTTCGCGGCAACCAGGCCCAGCGGGATGCCGACCAGCAGTGCGACGAGGACCGCGTTGATGGCCAGTTCCAAAGTTGCTGCGCCGTAGGTGGCCAGCACCTCGGTGACCGCCCGGTTATCGCTCATGGTGCGGCCCAGGTCGCCGGTGAAGATCTGGCCCAGGTACTCGAAGTACTGGATCAGGATCGGCCGGTCGTATCCGGCTTCATGGATGCGCTGGGCCAGCTGGTCCGGGGTGAGCCGTCCGCCCAAGGCTGCGGTGATCGGGTCTCCGGTCACGCGCATCAGGAAGAACACCACTGTGATGAGGATGAAGACAGTGGGAATGATCAGCAAGAATCGGGTAATCAAGTAACGGAGGAATCCTCCGCCTTTTTGCTTTGCTGGTTTGGGTGTTGCTAGCGGGCTTGCTTCTTGGCCCGGTGGCGACGTGATAGTCATCGTCTGTCCTTATGGTTCAGGATGCGTGGCAATGCGCCGCCTTGAGCGGTCAATGACGGCGCATGCCAAGGGGATCCACCGCGCGCGCCAAGGGTTGGCGCGTGGCAGATCCCCTCAGGTTTGGTGTCTGCGAGGCGAGAGCCGAATTACTTGCTCAGCACACCGAGACGGAACTTGAACGATGCGTCCAAGGTCTTGTCAACGTCCTTGACGTCCTTGCCTGCAATGGCCACCTGGGCACCCTGCAGCAGTGGAAGCGTGGACAAGTCCTCAGCCACCATCGTCTGCAGTTCTTCGATGGCCTTGGTGCGCTCCGCAGCGTCGACCATTCCTCGCTGATCGGAGATCAGCTTGTCAACCTCGGGGTTGTCGTAGTTGTTCGAAAGGAAGTTCTCCTTGGCAAAGAACGGCGACAGGTAGTTGTCGGCATCCGAGTAGTCCGGGAACCAGCCCAGCTGGTAGGCCGGGTAATCCGTGACGCGCTGCTTCTGGTAGGTCACCCATTCGGTGGACTTCAAATCCACTTCGAACAGGCCATCGGCCTCCAGCTGCTTTTCAACCAGTGCGTATTCGTCACCGGAGTTCGGGCCATAGTGATCCGGGTTGTACTGCAGCGCGAGCTTGACCGGGGTCTTCACTCCGGCATCTTCCAGAACCTTCTTGGCCTTGGCTGCATCCGGCTTCCCGTCGGTGCCGTACATGTCCTTCAGCGGCTCGGTGGCGCCGGTGAAGCCTTGCGGCACGTACGAGTAAGCCGGGGTGTAGGTGTCCTTGTAGACGTTCTTCGCGATGGCTTCGCGGTCCACAAGGTGCGCCGCTGCCTGGCGTACGGCCAGTGACTTCGCTTCATCAGCATCATCGGTCTTGGCACCGTATGGCATGGAATCGAAGTTGAAGACGATGTAGCGCAGCTCGCCACCCGGTCCCTTGTGGACCGCCAGATTCTCATCCTTGCCCAGGTCTTCGATGTCGGTTGGGGTCAGCGAACGCCATGCGACGTCGATCTTGCCTTCTTGGACTTCGAGCTTCAGGTTATTGGCGTCCGCGTAGTACTTGATCGCTGCCTTGTCGTTGGCTGCAGGGCCCAGAACGCCCTGGTAGGACTCGTTGGCACTGAAGGAGATCAGGTTGTTCTTGTTGTACGAATCAATGACGTACTGGCCGCCGAAGGCCTTGGCCTCAACGATCTTCTGGTCGTCCATGACTGCGTCTGCAGAGAACACTTCATCATCGACGATCGGGCCGACCGGGGAGGTCAGCACCTGCGGGAAGGTCTGGTCATTGCCGACCTTCAGCTTGAAGACCACTGTGGTGGCGTCAGGAGCCTCGATGGATTCAACGTTGCCCAGCAGCGAGGATGGACCGTTAGGGTCCGCGATCTTCAGCTGGCGGTCGAAGGTGAACTTGACGTCCTTGGAGTCAAGGTCGTGGCCGTTGGCCCACTTCAAGCCCGGCTTCAGCTTGACCGTGTATTCAGTCGGGGTAGTGAACTCCGCGGACTCGGCAAGGCTCATCGATGGGTCCGGGCTGCCCGGCTCGGAGTTGAGCAGGAACGGGTAAATCTGGTTCATGACCATGAACGAACCGTTGTCGTAAGATCCGGCAGGGTCCAGGGAGGTCACTTTGTCGGTGGTGCCCAGGGTGATTGGGGCGCTGGCTTCGCCATTGCCGCCCTCTTCATTGCCGCTGTCTGCGGCTTGGGTGCAGCCGGTCAGTGCCAGGGCAGAGATACCCACAACGGCTGCTGCGAGTCGCAGCCCGTTCTTCTTGCGAGCCATGAGTCATCCTTCGTCTAGGTACATGCATGGGCTGTGATGATTAGCACATGCTTCACATATCCTAAGTGATGCAAGGCACAAAATACGAATGGGGCCGGCGGAAACTGGCAAAAACGCGGTCTCGACGCCCACTTTTTGTGCTTCAGCCCATAGCCTTTCTAACTCAATGGTGAGATGGGTTGGGATTCCTTCCGGCTCGTTGGCCAGGTGGCATAAGCTAGATGTCAATGATGACTCGTAGAGACGCGGCAATCGCGTTGGATATCCCAGTAGAAATGGCCAAGCGCCACGGCATTCCTTCCAAAATGAGCGAAGCAGAATTCCGTGAGCTGAACACCAATCCACCAGCTTGGTTGGAGCAGTCGCGCGCCAACCGCACCGGCAAACGCCCCGTGTGGATTCATCTGGTCTGCGAAGTCTGCGGCTTCAGCGAATACGAACGCCCCAAGAAGTGGTGGCCTGCCTTCGATTTCGTTCACTGCCACACCCACTCCCCGGCGCAGCTTCCAAAGCTGGAAAAGGGCAAGACCCGGGTGGAGTACCAAGATATTTCCGCTCATATGTTCGGCATTGTCGATGAAGGCTAAAAGCTGACGACAACACAACGGCGAAGGGTGCCGGACCGATATTGGTCCGGCACCCTTCGCCGTCGCGCTAGCGCGTGCTCTTCACTCGGTTCATCCCCCTGGGCGTCCTTTCCGCCACGGGAATGCATGCAGCGGGCAACCGGACAGAGTCCAGCATCATCCAGTGCAGGTTCCATGCACCGGCCGTCGGCTGGATCTTGCGCAGGCCTTGAGTACTGCTGCCCGAGCCCCTCGGGCATCTAGCTCGTGGAGGCCTTCCGGATTGGTACGAATTGGTTCTGCCGACTGGAATGATCCGTTGTTCTGGACGATGCGCCCCTATCCGCCCAGCTACCGCTGGTGAGCATTCTCGAGAACATCGCAGCGAGCGCATTGGAAGCCAGGGCATCCGGTGGCGCAACAGGGTCGGCAGCCCAATTCAATAGCGAGACCTAGAGGGTCGAACCAATGCAGTGAGCCAGCAAGCCCCAAGCGGCCCTTGAAGACAGGCCGAATCCCACACACCACCGGTCATCGCCGGCAATGCCGGGCGAATACGTGCCGGACGCCCACGGCCGAAGCGGATGGCCGCCGAGCTCCGTTGCAACCAGCCGTTCGTCTAACTTGAATCACGACGCGAAGAAACCCTTGGTCCAGTTCATTATCTTGAACTTGACCAAGGGTTTCTTTGGATGGCTAATTAATTGACCATGCTGGAGTCCCATTCGCTGGAACGAGCAGAATCGATGGTCGCTTGGCCCAGCACGCGGCTGTCCTGGTAGACGACCATGGTCTGGCCCGGCGCGACTCCACGCATGCCTTCGGGAAGGTTGACAACCAACTCGTCGCGGCCTTCTTCCGAGCGCTCCATGTGGGCTACCGCGGCGACCGGATCGCCGTGCGCGCGCACCTGCACCATGCAGTCGAACTTGTCTCCGCTGAAAACTTCAGCGATCGGCAGGCCAGCCCAGGAAATGCGGATGCCGCGCAGCTGGTCCACAGCCAGCAGGGCCTCTGGACCGACGATGACCTTGTTGTCCTTCGGACGGATTTCCAAGACGAAGCGCGGTTTGCCGTCGGCGGCCGGACGACCCAGTCGAAGACCCTTGCGCTGGCCAACCGTGAAGGCTTGGGCGCCTTCGTGCTCACCGAGCTGGTTGCCCTCGTGGTCAACGATCTCGCCTGGTTTCATCTCGATGCGTTCAGCCAGCCAACCGCGGGTATCGCCATCGGGAATGAAGCAGATGTCATAGCTATCTGGCTTGTTCGCCACGGTCAGTCCGCGCGCTGCGGCTTCGGCGCGAACTTCCGCCTTGGAGGGAGTCTCGGCTAGCGGGAACATGCAGTGTTCCAGCTGTTCGTGGGTCAGCACGCCCAAAACGTAGGACTGGTCCTTGGCCCAGTCTGCGGCTCGGTGCAGCTCCGGGTTGCCCTCGGAATCGCGCAGCACCTTGGCGTAGTGCCCGGTGCATACCGCGTCGAAGCCCAGGGCCAATGCCTTTTCCAGCAAGGCAGCGAACTTGATCTTCTCATTGCATCGCATGCAGGGATTCGGGGTGCGGCCAGCTTCGTATTCATCCACGAAGTCCTGCACCACGTCTTCTGCGAAGCGGTCCGAGAAGTCCCAGACGTAGTATGGGATGCCCAGCTTGTCGCAGGCACGCCATGCATCATTGGAGTCTTCCAAGGTGCAGCAACCGCGCGAACCGGTGCGAAGGGTCCCCGGCATGCGAGACAGGGCCAGGTGCACGCCGACCACATCATGGCCGGCTTCAACTGCGCGGGCCGCGGCTACCGCCGAGTCCACGCCTCCGGACATCGCTGCTAGTACTTTCATCGTGTAAAACCTGTTCCTGCCGTGTGGATGCTGCTTTCATCGGCTGCCATGCCAGCCTTCTTTGCCTGAGCATACGCTTGGGGCAAAGCCTCTAATAATGCGTCAACGTCGGCGCGTGTGGATGTATGCCCCAATGTGAAGCGTTGCACACTGCGCGAGGTGCGCGCATCGCGTCCCATAGCCAGCAAAACATGCGAAGGCTGCGGAACACCAGCGGTGCACGCCGAACCGGTGGATGATGCGATGCCAACCATGTCCAAGCCGAATAGCAAGGAGTCCCCCTCGCATTCCGGGAAGGTGAAGTGCAGATTGCCCGGGAGGCGCTGGCCCTCATTGCCCTGATCCCGTGGTCCGTTCAGCACCGCTTCCGGAATCAAGCCGGTGATCTTCTCAATCGCATATTCACGCAGTTCGCTCAGCCGCGCAGCTTCCTGCCGCAATCCAGAACGCACCGCGGTAGCCGCGGCGGCAAAGCCGGCCGCGTGGGCAGCATTCAAAGTTCCCGATCGCAGCTTGCGTTCGTGTCCACCGCCGTGCTGGACCGGGGTGAGCACAATATCGCGGCGAACCAGTAGCCCGCCGATGCCTACCGGGCCACCGATCTTATGCGCGCTAATCGCCATGGTGGCCAGATTCGAGGAGCCGAAGTCGACCGCGAGCGCACCAAAGGCCTGCACCGCATCCGAATGCACCGGGACCCCGTACTTGCCAGCTAGGGCAGCAAATTCACGGATCGGCTGAACGGTGCCGACTTCATTGTTGGCCCACATCAAGGTGGCCAAAGCGATCTGCTCGTGCTGCTCTTCAAATAGCTTTTCGGCCGCCTGCAGATCAACGACACCGTCTTCATCCACGGCGAGCCACAGCAAGGTGGCATTCTCATGGTCCTGCAGCCAGGTAGCCGTATCCAGGACCGCGTGGTGCTCAATGCCGGTGAGCACGATGGCACGCGCCTGCTCATTGGCCGCCACGCGGTTCCAGAACAGTCCCTTCAGCGCCAAGTTATCCGATTCGGTCCCACCAGATGTGAAGATCAATTCGCTGGAGTGCGCCCCGGCGGCCATGGCGATAGCTTGGCGGGCATCATCCACCGCACGGTTGGCGCGACGTCCGGCCCCATGCAAAGAAGACGGGTTTCCGGTGCGGGAATACTGTTCGGTGATGGCAGCCAGAGCTGCTGGATTCAGATCGGTGGTTGCCGCGTGATCCAGGTATACGGCGGAAGTTTTCATAACACTTCAATGGTACGGGGTGGGGCGCCCTAGTTTGAATGGCCGATCCGTGTGAATTGGCCAACCTCAATGGCCTCCAGCGCCGGATTGTTCAAGACCGCCTCAATCAATGAAGCAGGACCACCCAGGATGGTGCAATCATCAAACGGTTCTGTCGACAGCATCCAGGAATGGTCCGCCGCAAACGCCAGCGCCGGGCGCTGGCGTTGGGCGCCGTCGGCAGTTCTGGCCCATTCGGGCTGCGCCAGGAACTCCGCGTCCGCTTCGAACAGGTGGTAGTTCCGGTATCCGCCACCCAGGTCGAACGGATCTGCCTGGATGATCTCGGGACCAAAGGCAGGTTTCTGCGCCTCGGCGAGCGCCAACTCGTACACCCGCTGGTTCTCGTCATCGCTCAATGCAGGATCCGGCTCGCGCTCAATCTGTATGCGTTCCCCGCCCGCGATAAATGCGTAACCGGCCCACAAGCCCACCACGAACTTCTGGTCTTTGGCAGAAACCCGGACCATTTCGGCGGCTAGTGCTTGCCATTGCGATTCCGGGAGCTGGTCCAGCGGCAGGTCGGTATCTACCCAGGCGTCTTCGGTCGCAGGATTGCCTTGCGCGTCCAGTCCGGCCACGGTTTCAAAAAGATCCGCGGCGGTGATGATGTGCTTGCGGCTCTGTGCCACCGTCTCCCAGCGCACCAACTGGTCATCTTCATCCAGTGCTGGGTGAAGGATGCGGACGTAGCGTTCGTAGCCATGCGGGATCTGGGCTACTACCGTGCTGGGGTCGGCTGATGCACAAGCTGCGGCGATCCATTGCCCGTGGGCTGCGGAGAGGTGTGAAAACTGCATGGTCCAAGCCTAGCGAGAGCAGCGGGCGGATTCCTCCTCCGAACCGTGGTCGGTGGTATGAATAGAGGAACAACTGATGACGTGTCGATTCCAGCTAAGGGAGCCTTCCTGCATGTTCAAGCCTGATTTCTTGGTTCCAGTCCATGATTTCTCCCAGCGCTCCCTGGATTTCTCACAGCGGATCGCGGTGATGGCAGTGATCAACCGCACTCCGGATTCTTTCTACGATGCCGGGTCGACCTTTGGCTTGGATGATGCTGTGGCCGCTGCCATGCGTGCGGTCGAGGCAGGTGCTGACTGGGTGGATATCGGCGGAGTCCCCTTCTCTCCTGGCCCGGAGCTCCCGTGGCAGGAGGAAGCAGAGCGAATTGTGCCGGTTATCCATCAAGTGCGTAGCCGCAGTTCGGTGATTATTTCTGCAGACACTTTCCATCCACAGGTGGCGCAGGCTGCCATTGATGCCGGCGCTGATGTCATCAATGACACCACAGGCTTTTCCTATCCCGGTTTGGCTCGGGTGGTAGCCAAGAACAACGTGCATGTGGTGATCACCCATTCGCTAGCCAAGCCCCGCACCGTTTACCCGCGCCCTAGTTACGACGATGTGGTGGCCGAGATCCGCCAGTATCTGCTGGAGAAAATCCAGATTGCGTTGGACGCTGGTGTTTCTGCGGCAAAGATCATTGTTGATCCAGGGCACGACCTGAACAAGAACACCCGCCACACTCTGGATTTGACCGCTGGGTTCCAGGCCTTTGCCGATTTGGGCTATCCGGCCTTGGCAGCGGTCTCGAACAAGGACTTTATCGGTGAAACCTTGAACTTGCCGAAGGCTGAGCGCATGGTTGGTTCTATGGTGGCAGCAACGATCTGTGCCATGAACGGTGCCCGCATATTGCGGATGCACAATATTCCTGAATCGGTGCAGACAGTACGCCTGCTCGAAGCAGCTCAAGGGTGGCGGGAGCCTGCCTACCAGATACATAACATGGGGGATGTCAATCCTCCTGCTCACCCAGAACCCGAAGTCAGCAAGTAAGGAGTTTCCCAGGTGCGTGCCCTGCTTCCCCAACCAGCAGATCAGGTTGATGACCAGTTCCTGCTTGAGCGCTATTCCAGCGAGCATCGCCCATTCGTTCGTTTCAACTTCGTCAGCAGCATCGACGGAAGTGCCCAGGTTGATGGGCTCTCCAAAGCATTGGGCTCTCCTGGCGATCAGAGGGTTTTCGCACTCTTGCGCCGGCTTGCCGACGTGATCATGGTGGGTGCTGGAACGGTTCGTGCCGAGGGCTACGAAGGCCAGCTCCTGTCCGCGGAGGACATGGCGTGGCGTATCGAGCATGGCCTGCCGCCACAACCCGTGCTGGCGCTCATTTCACGAGGATTGCATCTGGAGCCAACGGCCCCGGTGTTTGCCCAATCCCCGGTTCCGGTTCTGCTTTTCACCAGCGTCCAGGTCACCGACGAACAGCGTCGGTCCTTTGGACCCAATGCCACTCTCGTGCAGGTTTCCGAAACCGAGGGCGGGTGTGATCCGACCGAAATCATCGCATATCTGCATTCCAAGGGATACGGCTTCATCCACGCTGAAGGCGGTCCTCACGTTTTTGGGCAGTTCGCCTCGGCTGGCGCGGTGGATTCGGTTTGCATCAGCTACTCCCCTGTCCTTGTGGCAGGTGATGGCATGAGAATAGCGGTTCACGATCGGCAGGGGTTCCACGCCTTCGAGCTGCATTCCTTGTTTGAAGAGGACAGCATGCTCTTCTGCGACTATCGACTTAGGAAATCAGCTGGATCCCCGCGGGAATAACAGCTAGCTCAAAGGACCCGGCCCCCATGCATTCCCCGTCAGCATAGCTGTCCCGGGATGTCTCGATGCGGGCCCGCGTGAGGTTTGCGCTGACCTTCCATGGATGCGGCGCTCCGGTGAGGATCCTTGCCAGATACGGAAGGACCCGCAGAATATTTGGTCCGCGTACGATAGCCAATTCCGCGGTACCGTCGGTGAAATCAGCATGCGGGAAGAGCTTGATGCCGCCACCAAGGGACTTGATATTCGCGACGCTGGCGGCCAGGACGCTTCCGCTGAATCGCAGCCCGTCGGCCCTCACCCCACTGGGGCATCCGCGCAGCTGGGGAAGGCACAGGATCAAACCGGCGATATACCGCAGTGCTCCCAGCTGCCGCGGCAACGCGTTGGCTTTCGCGTTGACGGTGGCTTCAAATCCCCAGGACACGGCACCCAGTGCATAGCGCGGTGTTCTGCCGGCCTGGTCAAACCGCAGCTCCAGCACGTCAATGGGCATAGTTGCTCCCGGCTGCTTGCAAAACGCAATCACCTTGGCCAAGGATTCTTCTGCATTCGCGTCCCCTGTCATGCGCCAGAAGTCGTTGCCGCTGCCTGCGGGGATGACACCGATGGGAATCGAAGTTCCCGCAACGTGCTGGATGCAGTGGTGGATGAGCCCATCACCGCCAATGATGACGATCGCCCGCGAAGCTCTGAGCTGGTCCCCCACCAGTTCCACGCTCGTCCTTGAAGTATCAACTAACCCATGTTCCAGCCCGAGCTTGCCAAGCGCGTGTGCAAGCTGCTGGGCAAGGCGCATCCCCCGGCCTCGGCCTGAGGCGGGGTGGAAGATGATGCGGATTTCTGCGGTGCGACCAAACGAGCTCATGACCATAGAGATTACCCAGCAACTTGACGCTTCTACAAAGAATTTGCTGGGTTGGATTCGCTAAACTGGGGAACACTGGCCATCCGGTCTTTTTCACCGAGAGGATTCCTCCGTTCAATGAGTACACCAAGCCCATACGAAATTCTTGGTGTCGCGCCTACTGCGAGCATGGAAGATATCAAGGTCGCTTACCGAAGGGCCGCTCGCGCGACCCATCCCGATCTCGGTGGCAGCGAAGAAAAGTTCAAAGAAGTACAGCGCGCTTTCCAGCAGCTCAGCGAGATGGCGTCTCCGCTGGGTTATGAGCAGACCTTCCAGTCTCCGGGCAACGCTCCACGCGCCGGGTTCAGCGCCCGTCCTTTTGACGAGCGCCTGCGCAAGAGCCCTCAGCAGCCCAAGGCGCAGTTGCCCACCGAATATGTTCCACCGTTCTCGGATACGTCTCCTACATTGCTGGACAGAAAAGTCTGTGAGCAGCGCGTTCATGGAGAACCCCGAAAACGCGGTCTGTTCTCCAACCGTGCACGGCTGATCCGCGAGGCGCAGACCATCAACCTGCTTTCCAAGAACGTCCTGAATATCTTGCCAGCTGCCCGTTTGGTCAACGGCCTGCGTTCGCCCGCGTCGGGGCACTACGATCATGTGCTGATTGCCGGTTACCGCATGGCGGTGATCAATACGATGACTCTGCCCGATGGCTACTATTCATTTGATGGCAATGTCTTGCGCCACGGCAATAAGCTGACGCAGCCTCCGCAGTTCTCCATCTCCGGTTTGCAACGGCAATTCATGCAGATGAACGTAGTTGCGTTCACCTTGGTGCTTTCTGCCAACGGCAATCACCACGAACCGGTCATTGAGTACCGGCGCAATGCCGATCCAACACTTGCATCGACTCCGAATGTGCTCAATGCAGCGGGATTGATTCGCGAGTTGAAACTCTTCTTGGGCTCTGGCCCATCGCCGAATGTCGTCGATCGCCTAGCCCTGGCGCAGTTACGTGAAGCGATGTACTAAGGTCAATGGCCTATTTCTTGTTGGTGAGAGCTTAAACTGGTTGAGTGTTTCGTATCGTTTTCAATGCCCCAGAGATCCCGGGTAATTCCGGCAACGCTATCCGACTAGCCGCCATCACCGGCGCAGAACTGCATTTGGTCAAGCCATTAGGCTTCAACTTCGAGGATGCCAACCTGCGTCGCGCAGGATTGGACTACCACGACCTGGCTTACGTCACGGTGCATGAAAATCTTGACGCAGCCTTTGAAGCACTGGGAGAAGGCCGGGTCTTTGCCTTCACATCCGAAGGAACTACTGTCTATTCGGATATCAGCTACGAGGCCAGCGACATCCTGCTCTTCGGCCGTGAATCGGTTGGCTTGAGCGCAGAAGACAAGAAGCATCCGCGCATCAACGACCTGGTCCGCTTGCCGATGCTTCCAGGCCGCCGATCGATGAATCTGGCCAATACCGCTTCGGTGGTAGCCTTCGAAGCTTGGCGCCAGCACGGCTTCGCTGGCGCATAAAGTACCAGCCAGCCCGCGCCACGCATACAGCTTTACCTAATCTTTATAAAGTAGGCTCGAGTCTGTACCCGCAGTTTTCGGGTATTGAACTGTGCCGACTACATTTCGGGAGAATCCAAGACAATGAACGGTAGCCATTCTCAGCACCGCGACGAGCCCCAGGACGAGAACCTGGGTCTAGATCTGGTGAGCCAAGTGGCCAGCAGTTCACGTGCAGCCAAGAAAAAGCCTAAGCGCTGGATCTTCGCTGTCACGGGACTTGCCATCATCGTTGTCCTAGCGGTGGTCATTTTCTCCCTGCTCAATGGAGGCACCAAGGCGTCCAAAGCATCCAAGGCCGATGATGCAGTCACCGAGACCGTCGAATTGAAGAGCGGAGGCCAAGCGGTGCTCAGCTCGTCGAAGTCCGAAAGCGCTGTGGGTGTCGAGCTCTCCGAGCTGCCTGCCCTGGACGGTTCGGAACAGTACGTTGCATGGGCCGTGCATGAGTCCGGCAGCGTCTCCGTGATCGTTTCCAGCACCGGTGAAGATGCCGCGGCTGGGCTGTCTCCAGCTGAAGACGTGATTGCCCTCCACATCACCATTGAGGGATCCAAGATCCCTGACGCTCCATCTGAAGATGCTGAAGCATCGGTCGACCTGCCACTGGCTCAAGACAAGGCAACGGAAGACGAGAGCTAGCAGCTCACCTCTGGCCAGCCAAAAAGTTCGGGGCGAAGATCAATTCTTGATCTTCGCCCCGAACTTTTTCCGGTCTGCTTTGCCTGGATACTCAGAACCCGGCTATCGTGTCGCGGGCGTTCACGGCAACTGCGTGGAATGCTTCGGCAAGCTTGCCCTTTCCCAGCTGGCCACGCTCGGCGTTTTCCTCGCACTGCTGCAAAACGTAGTTTTCCATGGCGGCAACATCCGGGTGCTGGGTGAAGTGCGAACGCAAGGCGTCCATCTTCTTCTCGAAGAATTCGGTGATGTCCACATAGGCGTTCTCGCGTTCCTGCGGAGCCCCGCACAACCAGAGCCAAGGCACCTTGTAGGCTTCCAGTCCTTCGCCATGCAGCAGCTCCGGGTAGGAGAACGGATTCTCCACCGCCGGGTAGATCGCACGGGTGACCGCTTCACCGCAGGCCAGATGGTCTGGGTGCGAGGCCTGTATCCGATCCCACTTGCGCTCCGGGTGCATTGCAATCACGATGGTTGGCTTCACCTGGCGCATCAGCCGGACCACCTTGCGCATGACATCGTGGTTGGCTTCCAGGAAGCCATCGCGTTCGCCAAGGAAGTGGACCGTTTTCACACCCACCTTGGCGGCGGCCTGTTTCTGCTCTTCGTGGCGCAGCTTAGCCGTTTCCTCAGGATCCCGGTCATCAAAACCGCCGGCGTCGCCGTCAGTCATGATGCAATACTGAACCTCTGCCCCCGCCGCGGTCAGGGCCGCTACCGTCCCGGCTGCCCCAAAGTCCAGATCATCGGGATGGGCGCCGAAGGCCAGGACCCGTTGGGCGCCTGCACCAATGAATTGCGCTGTATCGATCATGCCTTGCGACGTCGAATCTCTTCGGCGGCCTGCGGCAGGACCTTGGCCAGGTCACCAACGATACCCAGGTCTGCGATCTCGAACACCGGGGCGTCGACATCCTTGTTGATCGCGATGATGAACTTGCTGGTCTGCATTCCGGCCTTCTGCTGTATCGCTCCCGAGATGCCGGCAGAGATGTACAGCTGCGGTGCGACGGTGGCACCGGTCTGGCCGATCTGCGCATCGTGCGAGATCCAGCCGGCATCGGTAGCTGCACGAGAAGCGCCCACGGCAGCTCCCAGGGCATCGGCAAGGTCTTCAACCGGGCCAAAGTCTCCGTTGACACCACGACCACCAGCAACCACGACGCGCGCTTCGGTCAGGGCAGGTCGATCACTTGCGACTTTCGCCTCCGCCGCAGCAATCCGGACCTTGGCATCGTTGGAGTTCTCCAAAGCCAATTCCTCAACTGCCAAGGCGGTGCTGGAGGCCGCTGGCGTGTCTTCGATGCTGTTCGGCTTCAAGGTGGCAAACAGGGTGCCGTTGGTTGCCCTGGCCTGAACGCTGTAGCTTCCTGCCAGTTCATCCTTGGTAGCTACAAGATCCCCGCTGATGCCAATGATGTCGGTGATAATCGCACCGTTGCGGCGCACAGCCAAACGGGCACCGAGCTCACGGCTGAAATTGTCATTAGCAAGCAAGACCAGTTCGGCGGCAGTAGCCTGCACGGCTGCGTCAAGCACGGAAATTTCGTGCTGGCCGAAAACTGGGGCATCGCCGGAAGCGGTGAATAGCTTCACCACGCCATAGGAAGCGAGAACCTGCTGGGCTTCGTCGCTGACTTGGTTGGCAACGGCCACGGCCGGGTTCTCGAAACCAGAGACCAGGGTCAGCAGTTCGCGCTGGCCTTTGGAGGGAGCCGCGGAAAGCTCAGTGAAAAATACTAGTGCTGAAGGCATGTTCAATATTCCTTAGATCAGCTTCTGTTCGGCCAAGAAATCAACCAAGGCGATACCTGCCTGGCCGCTGTCGTTGATGACCGTTCCGGCTTCGCGCGCAGGGCGGGCTTCAGCTGCGATAACTTCGGTGTTCGAGCCGAGGGCGCCGACCGCGGCTGCATCCAGGCCGATAGCGGCCAGGTCCAGCTCGGTGACAGTCTTCTTCTTGGCAGCCATGATGGCCTTGAAATTCGGGTAGCGCGGCTCGTTGGCCTGGTCGGTGACCGAGAGCACTGCCGGCAGGTTCGCCTTCAGGGTCAAAGTGCGGTCCAGGTGATCGCGCTTAATGGCCAGTTCACGCTGTGCGGCATCGAACTCAACGGCCAGCGCGTGAGTCAGCTGCGCAAAGCCCAGCCGTTCTGCGAGCTGGGCTGGAACAACCGAGGTTTCAGCGTCGGTCGAGGACATCCCGGTAATAACCAGGTCCACGTTGCCGGCATGCTCAACCAGCGCCGCAAGCGCTTTCGACGTGGCGATGGTGTCGGAACCGGCCAAGGCGTCATCGTTCAGATGCAGCCCTGAGCTGGCACCCATCTGCAGGGCCTTCTTGACGGAGTTGCCCGATCCCTTGCCGCCCATGGTCGCGGCGATGACTTCATGCCCGGCGGCGAATCCGCCGTTGGCTTCCACGATGGAAACAGCAGCTTCCACGGCGTATTCGTCAAGTTCGGAGAGTACTGATTCTGCACGGTCAAGGCGCAGCGTTCCCGAATCGATATGACGGTCAAATTGAACATCTGGGACGTGTTTGACCAGGACCACTATTTTCAGTGGAGTGGTGCTTTCCTCGCTCATTCGCGCCTTCCTACGAGCTTCGATGCCCGCACCGGTGCGGGGCACCGGGGCAGGCTAATTCCTTCAGTGTCTATCGTATCGACACAATGCAGTTCACTGGGTGTTTATCGCTCTCAGATCAACAAGTGACGCGGGCTAGTCGATCACCAGCCCGCGTCACTTGTTTCACAGCGTCATCATGACGATTTGTTTAGTTATTTGACAGCGCTCCGACAGTTGCTGTTGCGGTCTGTTCCTTGCCATTGCGAAGGTAGCTGATTTCCACTTCTCCCCCGGCTGGAATCTCGCGGATGGCCGCGGTCACGGTCTGCGAGTCCTGGACTGCACGGCCGTTGACGCCGGTGATCACGTCACCGGACTTCAGTCCGGCCTTATCAGCTGCCGAGTCAGGGCTAATTTCAACAACGCGGGCACCCACCGAGAACGCCGAAGCGTTCTGCTGGTTGGATCCAGCTGCTCCCTGCGGGGTCACCGTGGCTCCGAGCAGGCCGTGGGTAGCCACGCCGTTATCGATCAGTTCCTGGGCAACACGCTTTGCATAGTCGATAGGGATCGCGAAGCCCACGCCAATCGATCCGCCTTCTTCGCTGTTGCCTGCCGAGGCAATAGCAACGTTGACACCGATGATTTCACCATTGGCGTTGACCAATGCGCCGCCGGAATTGCCGTGGTTGATCGCCGCGTCAGTCTGGATGACGTTTACGTAGATCGAACCGCTTGAACGCTGCTGCTCTTGTTCCTGTCCCGGGAACTGGAAGTTGAATTGGTTGCCATCCCCGCCCTCGCTCTGGTCGCTTTCCTTCGGAACGGCCGAAGAAGCGATGGAGATGGTGCGGTTCAAGGTGGAAATGATGCCGTCGGTGACGGTGCCGCTTAGACCCAGCGGTGCGCCGATGGCGACAGCGGTATCCCCGACATTCAGCTCGGCCGAGGAACCCACGGTGGCAGGTACTAGGCCGTCGGCCTGGATATTAATGACTGCCAGGTCCGATAGAGGATCTGTGCCTACCACGGTGGCACTATGCACCGAACCGTCGTTCATCTGGACCGAAATTTTGGGATTGGCAACTTCGCCACCCAGGGTAACCACGTGGGTGTTGGTCAGAATATTGCCCTTGTCGTCCATGACGATGCCCGATCCGGAACCGCCCGAACCGTTGCCGGAAACCTCGATGGTCACCACGCTTGGGCTTGCCTTGGCGGCAGCGGCGGTGACTTCGGTGACCTTGTCCGGGTTGTTGATCACCACGCCCTCACGCGGCGAACTGCTCACCGAGGAAGACCCCGCGTCGTCATTCATCAGGTAGGTCGTGCCAGCGGCAGTGACGCCACCTACCAAGGCCGCGGCAATCATTCCGGCGATGAGCGTGCTGCCAGAGAAGGACTTCTTGTCCTTGGAAGGCTTCTCGGGCGGGATCGGGTAATTCGCAGGCTCGTTGGACGGAGGGCCGTAAGGGGAACCGTAGGGAGAGCCGTTCTGGACTTGCTGGGCGTCGGAATGCTGTCCGTGGGAGTGGGCCGCGTTCTGCGTTCTGTCAACGGACGGCGCGGGGTAAACGCTGGTTGGATTCTCGCTGGCGCTTGGAGCCTGATTCACTCGCGGGTAGCGCACCGTAGGTTCGGCCGAAGCAATTGGGTCGTTATTGGTGTCGTTAATTGGCTCTGCTGAATCGCCCGCATCGTTCCCACGTGGCTCATTCGGTGTCTGGCTCATGGCTTGCCTCTTTCGAACTGTCGAATCTCTTGAGTTCTATTATCCAACTCTGGTCTGTGGCATCGAATTGTGGTGTCTGAGCACCGGCTGTGAGTTAACTATTCTGCCAGCTGAATGTCGTAGACGTTGTTCATTAGGGCAAATAGAATCAATCATAAGTGTGAACCCAATCTCGGGGATCACCAGATCGGGATTCTCCCGATTTTAGATTGACTGATGCATTTCAGGTGGGGAACAAGACATGCGTATGAAAGCTCGACGGCTCATTGCTGGAGCAATATTGGCAACGGTAGCCTCTTTCGGCTTATCGGCACCTGCGATGGCTGAATCGCCTGTAACGATTCCACCTGGCGACTTCGTCGTCGATTCTTCAGGCGTGCTCGGCTCCGACGAAACGCGTTTGGAATCCGAAATTAAGGAACTTCGCAGCAATACCGGACTAAACCTGTTTGCGATATTCGTCGACGAGTTCTCCAACCCAGACCAGGCAGATCAATGGGCCGCCGAAGTTGCCAACCAAAAGGGTTTGGGCAGCGCTGACTCCATCCTGGTGGTGGCAACCGAGACCCGCCAAGCATATTTTGCTGGCGCCGAAGGCGGTCCGATTGCCAAAGCCGATACTGAAATCTACAGCAGCCAAATCAGCCCGGCACTCAGTGAGAAAAACTGGGCCGGTGCAGTCGAGGGGGCCATCGCTGGCATGCGCAGCGTTGAAGGTGGAGGCAGCCCAGATGGTTCATCCTCTGGCGGTGGTTTCCTAACCGTCGTACTGGCCATTGGTGCCGTTGCTGTGGTTGGGTTCCTTTTCCTTTCACGGCGCAGCAAGAAGAAGACCGCGCAACTCGGCCAGAGCCAAGGCCAACACCCAGGACAGTACGGGGCCCCTGCTCCGCAGCAGCAACTGGTCCCCCTGGACAAGCTCCGTTTGCAGGCAGACCAATTGCTGGTGGCTGCAGATGACTCGATCCGTTCTTCGCAGCAAGAATTGGGCTTCGCCGAAGCACAATACGGCAAGCAGGCTGTCCAGGTCTATGTGGAGGATATTGAACAAGCCAAGAACCACCTGACTGAATCTTTCCGCCTGCAGCAGCAGTTGGATGACGATATCCCCGATACCGAGCAAGATCAGCGTTCATGGTTGAATGAAATCATCGACCGTTGCAAGAAGGTCAACAGTTCCCTGCAGGCCCATGCCGACGAGTTCAAGCAATTGCGCCAGCTGGAGCAGAATGCCGAGGATCGCATTACTGAGGTATCGGCGAACCAGGAACCGCTCAACCAGAGGCTGTCGGCCCGCGTGGCAGACTTGGAACGCCTTGCCGGCCAATATGACGCCAGCGCAGTATCGCAGATCAAGGACAACGCCGACCAGGCCGCCGAGCGCCTGACCTTTGCTTCTTCCGCCTTGAAGCAGGCATCAGAGAAACTGGCCACTGACCGATCCAATGCCGCGATCTTGATCCAGAATGCGGAAGAAGCCCACGACCAGGCCGATGTGCTGCTCAAGGCCATCAACAAGGCTGGCGAAGCCTTGGGGCAGGCCCAGCAAGACTTGAAGTCCGCAATCGCGCTGGCCGAACGCGACCTGGCTCAAGCGAACGCCTTCGTTGGCAACGGAGCAAATCCCCGCCTTTCCAGCGCCGCGGCCGGTGTCGAAAGCACTCTGGCGAATACCAAGCAAGCACTGAGCAGCGGCAAATACAACCCGCTGGCTTTGATCACCCAGCTCGATGAGTCCGTTCGCCCGCTTTCAGAAGCTCTTTCAAGTACGCGTAACCAGGCTCAGCAGGAACAATCAGCCCGTGCACAACTGGATTCGTTGCTGCACACCGCAGCGTCGCGCATCAGCGGTACCGACGATTACATCCGTGCCCGTCGCGGCGGCGTCCGCTCTTCAGCTCGAACCCGCCTTGCTGAGGCGCAGCGCACCTTCGATGAGGCGCGCTCGCTTTCTGGCAGCGATCCGCTGCGTGCTGTAGGTTCCGCACAGCGTGCCATTCAGCTAGCTGACCAAGCTGCGCAGATGGCCGAAAGCGACGTCAGCGGATTCGACGGCTTCGGCGACTCGCGCGGTTACGGGAACTACGGCCGTGGCCGCGGGGGCGGGATGTTTGATGGCATCGGTGGCGCGATGCTCGGAGGCATCCTGATCAATACCATCCTCGGCGGCGGAGGCCATGGCGGTCATTCCGATGGCGGCGACGGTGGAGGTTTCTTTGGCGGGGGCGGCTTCGGTGGCTTCGGCGGCGGCGGAGGCGGCTTTGGAGGAGGTGACTTCGGAGGCGGAGGAGGCGGCAACTTCTAGCTTGCCGGACCAGTTTCACCAGAAGGTTTCAAGTTCATAGTGTTTTCTTGACGGACAGAAAGGTCCAACCATGATCAAGCAGTCAATCTTCGGACGCATTTCCCAGTTGGCCAAGGCCAATATCAATGCAATGCTCGACTCAGCTGAAGATCCCCAGAAAATGATGGATCAGATGGTGCGCGACTACAACGACAATATTGCTGAAGCAGAGCAGGCGATTGCCCAGACCATCGGCAACTTGCGCATGCTGGAAGACGACTTCCGCGAAGACGAGCAGGCAGCTTCCGAGTGGGGCAACAAGGCTCTGGCAGCATCCAACAAGGCAGAAGAGTTCCGAGTTGCAGGCAATGCCGATGATGCCTCGAAGTTCGACAACTTGGCTAAGGTCGCCATCCAGCGCCAGATGCAGGCAGAGTCCGAGATGAAGACCGCCGAGCCGACGATCGCCTCGCAACGCGAGATCGTGGACAAGCTCAAAAGCGGCTTAAACATGATGAAGGAAAAGCGTACCGAACTGGCAAGCAAGCGCGACGAGCTGGTCGCCCGTTCCAAGTCGGCACACGCTCAAAACCAGGTCAATGAAGCCATCAAGTCCGTGAACATCATGGATCCGTCCAGCGAAATTGGTCGCTTCGAAGAAAAGGTTCGTCGCGAAGAAGCCCGCGTTCGCGGTGCTGCAGAATTGCAGGCATCAAGCCTGGACTCCCAGTTCGAGTCTCTGGAAGATCTGGGTGAGCAGACCGAGGTGGAAGCCCGTCTGGCCGCTCTGAAGGCCAAACAAACCGATGCTTTGGAGAGCTAAACTTTCTGCTCTCTGAACTGTGTCAATTGGCTGGCAGTGCGAAAGCATTGCCAGCCAACTTCTTTAATGCTTAAACCAAAAGCGGAGACCCTTCCGGATCTCCGCTTCCACTTTCGTGGCGGGGAGAGGATTTGAACCTCTGACCTCCGGGTTATGAGCCCGGCGAGCTACCGAACTGCTCCACCCCGCGTCGGTAAATACAACATTACCAATCAGTGAATGACTTGGCCAATCCTGGGATAGTGCATTGCATCACCAAGAGACCCCTGGCTCATGAAGCGGGGAAATCGCCCCACTCCCCACGGCATCTCCACAGGGTCAAGGGAAAGCTTTTCAGGACCATCCGGCGGGCTCGAAACAAAATCAACGCCATGGGTCCGCTGCCTGTCCGCCTCGGCCCAGTGAATGCGGACATATTAGTTGCTCCCCCATCGGGAAGTCGATCATGTGCCTACTGGCGCTTGGCCACGCTCACCCGTTGGCGCCGTCCTGAGAAATCCAATTAAACCAAAAACGGAGACCCTTCCGGATCTCCGTTTCCACTTTCGTGGCGGGGAGAGGATTTGAACCTCTGACCTCCGGGTTATGAGCCCGGCGAGCTACCGAACTGCTCCACCCCGCGTCGGTAAATACAACATTACCAATCAGTGAATGACTTGGCCAATCCTGGGATAGTGCATTGCATCACCAGGACACCCCCGGCTCGCGAAGCGGGGGCAACCGCCCAACTCTGCACAGGCTCTCCCCCGGATGAAGAGAAAGCTTTTCAGACCCATCCGGCGAGCTTGAATAAAAATAAACGCCACGGTCGCCCATTGGCGCAGGCCTGAGAAGTCCGGTTAAACCAAAAACGGAGACCCTTCCGGATCTCCGTTTCCACTTTCGTGGCGGGGAGAGGATTTGAACCTCTGACCTCCGGGTTATGAGCCCGGCGAGCTACCGAACTGCTCCACCCCGCGTCGGTAAATACAACATTACCAACTGGTGAACTCAATAGCGAATCGAAAAGAGTGTCCTTAATCGCACTACGCCTAAATGTCCGACCTGATCCGAATTATCCTTTGGTTATATCCAGATGCCTTGGCCCGGCGTTACCCGGGTTTCAAAGACCCCAGGGGTCTTCCGCCGCATGATTGCACACTCCGGCGGGTAGCCCGTCGCCACAAGGTGCCTGAGAGTCTGCTGCGATCACCCTAGCCCGCTCAGGGGAAGATTCTCGGGCCTTCCAGCGCCCGGGGCCCTGCGGTAGGCCTGGAACTGCGTCAGCCTTCGGCCCCAACTTACACATATGCCGGCGACCGCCCCCTTCCCGTACATGGGTTGACGGCAGTTCCCACATCAATTCACGGGTACTGATCCGGCAACGGGCAACTTGCAGATTAACGCAAAATGGAGATCCGTTAGGATCTCCATTTTGCCATTCGTGGCGGGGGCAAGATTTGAACTTGCGACCTCCGGGTTATGAGCCCGGCGAGCTACCGAACTGCTCCACCCCGCGATGACTAGACAATTCTTGCATCATCGCGGAGTGAAAGCAAATCGGTCAGCTGATGCTAGTGCTTAGCCTTCAGTACCGTCCTGGGGTGCTGGCGATTGGGCTGCGTCCTGATTTTGTCCGTCGTCCAGTTTCACATCCCCGTCAACCTCGGTGCCGTTGATGGCCGCATCTGCGTCCATCGCGCGGGTCAAGGCATCCTCCAACTGCTTCTGCGATTCGCCGTAGGCTCCGAAGTCACTCTTGGCCAGCGCTTCCTGGCCATTCTTGATGGCTTCATTCGCATCAGCCAGAGCTTCGGAGAGCTTCTGGGTATCAGTCTTGGTTGGTTCCTTCTCGCCCTTTGGATCATCCTCTGGCGTAACGCCTTCGGTCTCACCAGTCACTGCACCGGACTCACCGCCGAAGACCTCATCCAGTGCTTCAGCCAAGGTATCGGCGAAGCCAACCTTGTCGCCGAAGGAAACCAGGACCTTACGCAAGGTCGGGTAGCTGGTCTGTCCCGAGGACTGAACGTAGACCGGCTGAACGTAGAGGATACCGCCGCCAACTGGCAGCGACAGCAGGTTGCCGTTCTTGACCTCCGAAGCACCCTGACGCAGCAGGTTCAATTCAGTGGTCACGCGTGTGTTGGTATCGAAGTTCTGCTGTGCTTGGCCTGGGCCAGGAACCGCAGTATCTCGTGGCAGCTCGAGCAGGCGCAGCTTGCCGTAGTCTTCGGCCTTCGCCCCAGGTTCGGAGCCGGCATCGGCGTTGGCCGAAAGGAAGCCGAAGAGCACGTTGCGCTGCTGGCCGTTGGCCGCGGCAGCAGGGATAAACGTCGAGGTCAGCGAGAACGACGCTTCATCCTGGGTCGGCATCTTCAAGGACATGAAGTATGGCGGCTGCTTCACGCCAGCGGCGGATGAGGTCGGATCATCCGGCACAGCCCACGCGTCGTTGGACTCGTAGAACGCGTCCGGGTTGTCCACGTGGTAGGTGGTTAGCACTTCGCGCTGCACCTTGAACATGTCTTCAGGGTAACGTACGTGCTCCATCAACTCAGCCGACATGTCATCCAACGGGTTCAATGCCGTAGGGAAGACCTTCTGCCAGGACTGCAGGATCGGGTCTTCGGTGTCCCAGGCGTAAAGCTTGACCGTTCCGTCATAGGCGTCGACGGTGGCCTTCACCGAGTTGCGCAGGTAGTTCACGCGGCCGGTCAAAGACAGGTCCTGCGCATTAGTCAGCGAGTCGGTCACTGCCGAGTCCAATTGCTGCTGCTGCGAATACGGGAAGTCGTTGGAGGTGGTGTAGCCATCGATGATCCACTGCACGCGGCCATCAATGATGGCAGGGTAAGCCTGGGAATCCAGCGTCAGGTACGGAGCAACCTTGCTCACGCGATCGCGAGGATCACGATCGTAGAGGATCTGCGATTCGCTATTGACGTTCTGTGAGAGCAAGAGGTCAGTGGAGGCGAACTTCAGTGCGTAGACCAAGCGGTTGAACATGTTGCCAACGTTCGGACCGCCATCGCCCTGGAAGGTATAGCGGGTGTCTTGGTTCTCGCCACCGGTACCTGGACGGTCAAGTTCCTGGTCGGTCCATCCCTCATCCGGCCCGCCGACAATGGAGTAGGACGGAGAATTCTCACCGAAGTAGATCCGCGGCTCGTAATCCTCGTCGGTAATCAAATCACCGGAGGTCGGGATGCCACCGAGCATGAAGTCCGGACGACCACCGGCAGCCACGCGGTTACCGTAGGCAGCCACCAGGCCGTAGCCATGGGTGTAGTTGATGTGCTGGTTCACCCACGTGTCGGTTGGGTCCACGTTCACTTCACGGGCGGCAATAACGGTATCTTCCACCTTGCCGTCGATCTCGTAACGGTCGACGTTAAGGGTCTCGGCGAAGGTGTAGTAGCCGCGGAACTGCTGCAGCTGCGCGAAAGCAGCCGAAACCAGGTTTGGATCCAGCAGGCGGATATTCGCGGTGGTTGAGGTTTCCTCGGCCAGCGCATTCTTCTCAGTCGAGATCTTCGCATCGTAGTCAGTAACTTCGACATCGTCGAGACCGAAAGCCAAGCGCGTCATTTCGATGTTGCGCTCAATATAGTCGCTCTCCAACGCCCTTTGGGAAGGGACCACCTTGTACTGCTGGATCAGGAACGGGTAGACGCCGCTGGCAACGATCATCGTTGCTACCAGCATGGCGGTGCCGATCAATGGCAAACGCCAGCGACCGTTGATTGCCGCAATCACGAAGGTGATGGCGATAAGGACTGCCACAATGGCCAGAATCATCTGTGCAGGGATGACAGCGTGGACATCCTTGTACAGTGCACCGGCGACACGGCCGGACTGGTCGGTGAGGGTCTCGTACTGGCCGATCCAGAAGTTCACAGCCTGGAAGATCAAGAAGACTCCGACAACAACTGCGGTGTGCACCCGAGCGGCCTTGCCAACGGTTATGCCGCCACGCTCTTCAACGCGGATTCCGCCGTAGAGGTAGTGGGTCAGCAGACCAGCCACGCCGCTGAGCAGCACGACCGAGATCAGGAAGCCGTTGACCAGTGCGATGAATGGAAGGGAGAAAACGAAGAAGCCCAGATCCATGTTGAACTGGGGGTCAGTGCTACCGAAACCGACCTGGTTGAAGAACAGCAAGATGGTCTGCCACTGTCCGGCCACGGCAACGGCAGCGAAAATGCCGATCACCAATGGAATGCCAACCATCAGGAATCGGCGGACTGGTTCCAGCTGGGCCTGGTAGCGCGACATGGAATCAGGTCGGGTCGAGTTTGGCGCATAGACAGGGCGGTGCTTGTAGGCACTGCGCATCGAGAACCACATTGGAACCGCCATCAGCACCAAAGCGATCAGGAAGATCACTAATTTGGAGATCCGCTCAGTCCAGTAGACCTCGGAGAAACCCAGCTGGTTGAACCAGAGGATATCAGCGTAGAAATTCGACAAGAAAACGAAGACTGCGACGAGAATGACCACCGCGAAGATGGTCAGGGTCAGCGGTGAGGCTTTCTTGCCCGAAGGGTTGGAAGGTCGTTGTGGTTCTTGGGGCCGCGGCGGACCCCCGAACGGACTATCCGATCCGAAAGACACTATCTATTCCTTACTTTGGGTTCTTCCCGTTGTTCCCAACAAGAGAACTCGTATACCTAATTCTTGTACGGGCGTTGTGTACTAGATTGGTTTCCTTGCATCACATTCTTCCCTTGATGCGCGGCTAAATCTATTCGCATGTCGTGAAAGTCGCCGGGTCTTCACCTTCGGCGATCTTCACCAATGCCTGGCGAGCTTCTGACAGGGTTGCAACCTTGATGACATCCAGTCCGGCAGGAACACGACCAATGGCTTCAGCGCAGTTATCAGCCGGGGCCAAGAAGACGGTTGCTCCGGCATTCTTCGCCGCCACCATCTTCTGGGCGATTCCACCGATTGGACCGACCTTGCCATCGGCTGAAATCTCACCGGTACCTGCGATGTGGTGGTCTCCCGCCAATGAGCCTTCCGTCAGGCGGTCAATGATCGCCAAGGCAAACATCATGCCGGCGCTGGGACCGCCAACATTTTCCAACCCGAAGCTCACATCGATAGGGAACTCGTATTCGTTGCCCAGGAAGACACCCAACTGGCGTTCGCCATTCTCGGCTTCCTTGGTGTTCACAGTGACATCTACGTCGCTGTAGACGCCATGCTTATCCGGTCTGCCAACGGTCAAGATTGCTGGTTCTGCACCGCGGGAATTCAGTTCTTCCTTCAGCTGTTCCAGCGAAGTGATCTTCTCTCCTTCGAATTTCAGAAGGCGATCCTTGGGCTCAAGCACTTTTTCATTCGTGCCGGTGGAGAACTCAGCGACCGTAAGCCACTCGGTAAAGCCCTGATCCAGCTCGGCCAAAGCCGCTGCCACAGCCAAGTCCTGCGATGAAGTCATCATGAAATCATTTTGTTCATTCTTCTCTTCTGAAGAGACACCACGAGAAATGATGGTTTCTTCAGGAACTAGATCCTTGGCCGGATTGACCAATGCTTCAAGTACGACAGGTATGGTGATTCGGTTCTGCCCGCCACCCTGGACGTAAATGGTCAACAGATCCAAGACGCTCTCCGAAGGGTATGACTGGGCTCCCTTGATGGAGACCACATCGTGCCCGTTGTCCTCGCCAAGAGTGTTAAACACTGGGCCAGGCGACCGGATCATGAAATTCGTCGGGAGAAACATCATGACGCCGATCAGGAGGAGCGCAACGACGCCGGAGCTGGTGCGTTTCATGGTTTTGGAACCTCGCGGAGTGCGGCTGGAATCGCCTGGCTCCAAAGTCGAGTCTTGTGGTTCCTGTACGTGCACTGATCCTGCTCCCGCCAACTGTCAAAAAATACGCGGATCCGTCCTTGCAGACATCCCCACCCTTAGCCTACTGAAGCCCTGGGTTTAAAAGCATCAGCATCAAGGCGTATTCGATGTGCCGAAAGCGAACTGAAGCCCAGATTCATGGGAACTATCAGCTACTCGCGGTAGTTTTAAAGGCATGGCACAGAACCCCCCGAATAACCGCCCTAACGGCGATGACGACGAAAACAATCCGCAGGACCCATTTTCTGCAATGTTTGGTCAGCTCTTCGGTGGCGGATTCGACCCGAATGACCTCCCGCCGCAGCTTCGTGATGCCCTTGGTGCTCAAGGCGATCCGGCTGCGATGCAGAAAATGATGCAGCAGGCCCAGGCCATGATGTCCGCGATGATGAGCAATAACGCGTCTTCCGGTCCGGTGAACTGGAAGCTTGCATCCGACACCGCTTTGCAGGCATATGCCAGCGATGATCCGGCGGTATCGGACGCGCGCAACAACGCCATCAGCGATGCGTCAAACCTTTCTGAACTGTGGCTGAACAACGCTACGGTGTTCGAGTCGAACGGCCGCTCGACCGAGGCATGGACTCGTAAACGATGGTATGACAAGACCCTGGCCACCTGGAAGCAGGTCACCGAGCCTGTTGCCGAGTCGGTAGCTAACGCAATCACCACCGCGATGAAGGATCAGATTCCCGAAGAGATGAAGGGCATGCTCGGCAATTCCGATGGCATGTTCCGCAATCTCGGAGCCAGCATGTTCGGCATGCAGCTGGGCACTGCGCTGGGCGGTTTGGCAACCGATGTGCTTGGCGGCACCGACATCGGCCTGCCTTTGGCAGGAACCACTCCAGGCATTATCGCGGCCAACGTCAGCAAGTTCGGCGATGGCCTTGAAATCCCTGAGCAGGAAGTCCTGCTGTATGTGATTCTGCGGGAGAACGCTCACGCACGATTGTTCAACCGGGTCCCTTGGCTAAGCTCCAAGTTGATTGGTGCCGTGGAATCCTATGCTCGGGGCATCCATATCGACATGTCGCGCATTGAAGAAGCAGTACGCGGTATCGATCCGTCCAACCCCGAAGCGCTGCAATCGATGCTGGGTGAAGGATTGTTCACCCCGCAGCGCACCCCCGCTCAGGAGAAAGCTCTAGAAAACCTAGAACTGACGTTGGCATTGATCGAGGGCTGGGTTGATCATGTGGTCTCCTTGGCCGCTCAGAACCTTCCATTTGCTGGTCACCTGCGCGAGACGATGCGTCGCCGCCGCGCTTCCGGTGGCCCAGCTGAGACTGCCTTCGCATCTCTGGTGGGACTTGAATTGCGCCCACGCAAGCTGCGCGAAGCGGCTGCCCTGTGGGAGCACTTGTACGACGAACGTGGTATCGAGGGCCGTGATGCCGTATGGGATCACCCAGATCTGATGCCTACTGCGGAAGACCTCACCGATCCCAAGGGCTTCACGCATCGCCGTGAAGTTGCCGCGACCGAGTTCGACGACTTCGACGCAGCACTGGGTAAGCTTCTGGACGGCGGCTTCGACAACGCTGAACCCGAAGCCGAAGGCGATGACGGCTCAGGGAATCCAGAGGATCCGAAGAGCTGATTAGATCGAAACCTCGAAGGAGGGATGTGCACGAGTGCACATCCCTCCTTCGTGCATTGAACTACTGTTCTTCGTCATGGCCGAAACCCGAAAGTTCATCTTGGGCCCGGCCCAATTCCTTGGCGTGAGCGTTGTAGCCTGCGTGGAATGCCTCCAAGAAAATATCCGCCTGCGCTCGGCGTTCGAACCGGTTCAGCAAAGCCTGGAACCTAGGTCCGTGGCCGGCCCGCGGGGCCACCAGATGCGCAAGCTCGTGGACTAGAACATAGTCTTGCACCCAGCTGGGCATATGCTGCAACGTGACCGATAAGCGGATGCTGCGCTGCCGATATGAAGCCGAACCCCAACGCTTATTCTGGTTGGCTACCCAACGCACGGATTGCGGCGCGGCTTCGCCGGCGAAGTACTGCTGGTCAAGAGATGCCGCTCGGCGCTCCAGCGCATCATCGGTATGACCCGCGGTACGTGCTTGGCGTCCCTTGCGATACTTCGAGATCATCTCATCAACGAAAGCGCGTTCCGTTTTTTCGTCCAGCGCTGCAGGGACTTGGATAATCAGCCGGTTATCGCGCCACTGGGAGGAAATGGTCTTCTTGCGCTTGGCCGAGCGCAGAACCCGCACTGGAATCTCATCCGGCGCTATGAAGTCGACGGAGTTTGGAAAAGCTGGCATTGCATTGCCCCTCTTTCCTCATCTATGGCAGTGGCCGCGGATCTTCCCGACCGCTCACTACGTCATCTCTCTAAGCTACGTCCTAGCCTGAACAGCTTCGGACCAATTCGCCAACTTGTGGAGAACCCTATGCTCGGCGCTCTCCAACGACCGCAAGCACCGCCTCGCCATATCGTTCAAGCTTGCTACGTCCCACCCCGGGAATCTTCGACAATCCCTGGATTGAATCCGGCTGGTGCTCCGCGATGGACATGAGGGTTGCATCGGTGAATATGACGAATGCCGGGACCGCGTTGGATTGGGCAACCTCCGATCGCCATTCACGCAAAGTCTCAAACAACGCTTCATCATAGGCAGCAGGGCACGAGGCGCAACGTTTGAGCTTTCGCTCTTTTGCACTGGTCAAGAAGGATCCACAGGTCATGCAGACTGCGGGCGTGATTTTCTGTTCGCGTTTGCGGTAGGTGGTCTGCTGCCTGCTGCTGGCTTGGCGTACCGATTTAATTCCATCGAGGAATCGTGATGGGTATCGGTGCGCGCGTCCGCCCGGGGTCCTTGCCAGCGACCAGGACAGGTACAGGTGCTTCCGTGCGCGGGTAATACCCACGTACAGCAGCCGCCGTTCTTCATCGAAGCCCGCTTGGTCCTTGGCATAGGAGATCGGGACCAGGCCTTCGTTCAATCCAACCAGGAATACAGCATCCCATTCCAGCCCCTTGGCTGCGTGGAATGATGCCAAGGTGACGCCATCCAGAGTTGGCGCGTGCTGGATCGCTGCGCGGTCTTCCAATTCCTTGACCACATCGTGCAATGTGGCATCAATGTCTTGTTCTTTTTTAAGCGCAACGACTTCGTCGGCCAGGCGAACCAGTGCCGACATCGATTCCCAACGCTGGCGCACCGCACCAGTGCCGCCGCTTGGGGCATTCGCCGAGTAGCCGTGCGAGGAGAGCACATCGCGCACCATCTGCGCAACCGGAGTATCTGCGGCGACGCTCAAGCCGGCCCGCAAGGCCAGCATCCCTTCCTTGACTTCGCGACGGGAGAAGAACCGCTCGGCACCACGCATTACGTAGGGGATGGAATACGCCGTCAGTGCTTGCTCAAAAGCCTGGGACTGCCCGTTAGTGCGGTACAAGATGGCAATCTCGGAGATGTCCTGGCCGTTTTTGAGCAGCCGCTTGATGCGCTGGGCGACTTCCTCGGCTTCATTTTCGTCATCCGTCGCTTCAAAGAATTCAGGGGCCGGACCGTGATCGCGTTGCGCGATGAGTTCCAGTGGTTCGGGCCAGGTCACGTTACGGTCAGGGACTTGGGATTCAATGCGCCGATTAGCAAGCACCTTATTCGCCAGGTTCACGACTTCAGGAGTGGAGCGGTAATCGCGTACCAGCTTCACGACCTTTGCTTCCGGAAACCGTGTGCCGAAGTTCAGCAAGAAGTCTGGGCGTGCACCGGTGAAAGAATAGATGGTCTGGGAGGCATCGCCCACCACGCACAGTTCGTTGCGCTGGCCAAGCCAGAGATCCAGGAGCCGTTGCTGCAACGGCGAAACGTCCTGGTACTCGTCGACGACGAAGTGGCGGTACTGCTGGCGTACACTGGCTGCGACTTTTTCATTGTCTTCAAGAATTGCAATGGTCAGCAGCAGTACGTCTTCAAAGTCGATAACTCCGCGGTCATCTTTGAGCTCTTCGTAGGTTTGGAAGATGCGGGCCATGCTCACTGCTTCGAGACCGTTGGGCAGTTCTCGGGAAGACGCAATCTTGGCGTAGCTTTCCGGGGTATGCATGGAGACCTTGGCCCATTCGATTTCCGCAGCCAGATCACGGACCATGGCGCGGTCGCTGGAAATGCGCAGGCGACGCGCCGCCTCCGCAATGAGCGGGGCCTTGTGTTCTACCAAGTTCGGCAGGGTACCGCCAACGGCCTGCGGCCAGAAGTACTGCAGCTGGCGCAAGGCAGCTGCGTGGAAGGTACGCGTCTGCACGCCGGGTGCGCCGAGCTGACGCAAGCGGGTACGCATCTCCGCAGCTGCACGCGTGGTGAAAGTCAGCGCGAGAACACTGGTCGGGTTGTAGATGCCAGTATGCACGCCGTGGGCGATCCGGTGGGTAATTGCCCTGGTCTTGCCGGTTCCTGCGCCCGCCAGAATACACAGTGGACCGCTGAGGGTTTCAGCTGCTTGCCGCTGTTCAGCATCCAGTCCCGCTAGCAAATTGTCTGCTGGCGGGTTGTCGTATTCGGTCACTTGCTCAGGGCCTCCGGAAGGGGTTCGCCGTACCAGGTACGGATCAATGCGTGGGCTATCGAGACTCCGCGCGGTATATCTATTGTTCCTGATTCCAGAGCTTCACGCAGTTCGGCTCGTGTGAACCAGCGAAGGTCCATGATTTCTGCACCATCCGGAACCAGCTCTTCGCTCAAGGCTTCAGCAGCGAAACCGAGCATCAGCGATCGCGGCATTGGCCAGGGCTGGGAACCGCGGTAGGCGACCTCTCCAATACGCACACCGGATTCTTCAAAGATCTCGCGGCGCACAGCAGACTCTAGGGACTCCCCTGCTTCGACGAATCCTGCAAGCACCGAGTACATCCGGTGCTTGAAGGTGGCGTTGGATCCGAGCAGCAATCGATCTTGGCTGTCGATCACCGAGGCAATGATTGCCGGGTCGGTACGTGGAAAAAGCTCGTGGTCATTGTTCACGCAACGCTGGCCCCACCCGAAGGTGGCAGCCCTAACGGGTGAACCGCAGCGTGGGCAGAATTTCTCTGAACGGATCCAATTGGCGATCGCCTGCGCTTCAACGAAGAGTTCTGCATGCAGTTCATTGAGCAGGTTGAAGCCTTCACGTAGCGTCGTCCAGCGCTCGATGCCGCTGGAGGTATAGTCCTCGGCATCAACGAGAGCCAGAACGTATTCCGTGCCTGATGCACGCCCCAGGTACACCTGGCGCTCGGAGTCTTTTGCGAGGTAGTCCGTGCCGTTGAGAAAGAAGAGATCAGAGCCGATAGTTGCCGCGCCACCACCACTGATGAGCAGCACCTTGGTGCTGCGCTGCTTAAATAGGCCAGGCAAAAGCATCGGGTCTTGCTTTTCGGTCAGTGGGCGCTCAATCAGAGACTGTCCGAAGTGAAGTCCGGTAAGTGGGGTTCGATAAGTTTCTGCCAGAGCCATACCTCTAACCTAATGCACATAGCGCTCCAGAATCTTGATGCTTGCTCAATGTGGATAGCTGTTGATCAATGAGATTCGTCGCAACTCTGAATGTTGCCGGTGAATCCCGCCATATTCCGTGCGTCATTCAACGATAGAAAAGGGAATCTCGCATACGGTGGAACTTGTGAAACGCACTGCCATGGAACTCGCCGCAATTGCCACCGCCGCCGTCCCCGGATTGACTCCGGTAGGCTTCGCGGCGCTGTCCGACGATGCAGAAGATTTTGACTCAGCATTGATCGTCGACGCACTCAAGCATCGCTGGCGCGTTCGTTCACCTCGGCATGACGAGGCAAGCATGCGTCTGGAAGCAGAGCTTTCGGCCTTGCGCGCTTTCTCCGCCAAGGTCCGCGCTTCACTGCCGTTTTCCTTGCCTGCCGTAGCCGGCACCGTGCGCCAGGGCCCACTGCGCACCTTTGTCTACAAGGATATGCCCGGACACGTTCCGACCCTCGATGAATTGGTTGATGTCGGCAGCAACCTGGCCAAGTCGCTGGGCCAGTGCATGGCTGCCATCCACCAGATCCCAGATGAAGCTGTTGAAGTAGCAGGCCTGCCGACCTACACTGCCGACGAGATTCGCCAGCGCAAACTCAACGAACTGGATACGGCCGCGGCTACGGGCAAGGTGCCAAGCGGTTTGCTGCGCCGTTGGGAACACGCCATGGAGGACGTGGCGCTGTGGCGTTTCAACGCTGCCGTAGTTCACGGCGACTTCGATGAAGAGCAGCTGCAGATTTCCCATTCCAGCATCACTGCAGTCAAGGGCTGGACAGATTTGCACGTCGGTGATCCCGCTGATGACTTCGCTTGGCTTTCGGCCATAGAAGACCAGAGCTTCAGCGAGCGCGTTTTCACCGCCTATGTCGAAGCCCGCGGCAAGGCTGCGGATCCGCACATCATGCGTCGCGCCGCGCTGGCCGCCGAATTCGCGCTGGCGCAGTGGCTGGTGAAGTCTTTGGATTCCAAGGACTACGAGCGCATCGCCGAGGCCGAAGAGATGCTACGCGAATTGGACCAGAACATCGCGGAGTACGGTGGCCAGCCATTGTCGGTCGTGGAAGCTCCGCGCCCTTTGGCTCCCCAGCCAGAAGCACCGGCCCAGAAGGCTCCGGAAAAGCCGGCCGCCGTCGCCGCGCCAAGCATTAACACCGACAAGGTCACTCCCCTGGCAGCGGAATCGCCGAACTCCGCAACACCCCGAAGCACAGCGTCCAATGTCCAGGCCGCGCCAGAGGAGTCTGGTGACCAGCCAAAATCTGATGCTGTTCAGGCTGATGCCAAGAACAGTTCGCCTGCGAAGGATGAACCCGCCTCCAAGGCCGCCGAACACGATAGTGATGCAGCGGAGGCCGAGTCAGCTGCCGCAGGGCCAATGAGCACGGCTGAGCCTGCTGAAAAGAACAACAAGCCTGTTGAGGACGCCGAGAAGTAAAGACTTCCCAGCGTCCTGAGCGGCTAGCCCTCGAGCTGTTCAAACGCGCTGCTGATCATCTGTTCCAGTTCTTGCTCATCGGAGAGATACTCCGCGTGGATCGTAATGCCCGCCGCCACATAGTAGAAGGCGGCCTTGATCTCCTCTAGCGGGATTCCGTGCAGGCGTGACCAGCCCAGACGATACACCGCGAGCTGGACCAGCTTGCTCTTCAGATCCTTGCCGCTAGGAACTCGACCGGTTTTCCAGTCCAGCATCAGCCACGTACCGTCGTCCATCCGGAAGACGGCATCAATGCGGCCACGCACAGCCACCGGACCCACACGGGTCTCCAATGGAACCTCGACATAGGCCGGCTGCAGCTTGGACCATTCGCTGGATAGGAACGCTTCCTTCATGGATTCAAGGTCCAGCGCCTCATCAAGATAGCCATCTGCCGGATCCTGCAGGTCTCCCAGATCAAGCATTGACGTCTTCTCGTAGAACTCTTCAATCCAGGCATGGAACGCGGTACCGCGCCGTGCAGCGAGCCCCGGTCGACGCGGCACCGGGCGTCGAAGGTTTTCCAGTACCCCAACCGGGTCCTCGGCCAGCTCGACAAACAACGAAGCACGCACATGCTCTGGTGCCTCGATGCTGCGCTCACGGCCAGCCAAGAACTCGCGCTGGCCTAGAAGTTTCTCGGCTTCTTCAGCCCACTGCCTCCCGAAGCTGGTCAGCGGCTCATGATCTGTTGGAACGGATTCGAGATCCTTCGCCACTTCCGCAATGACATTGCGCCGTGAATACGGGTATGGAGTCTTTTGCACTCCCCCCGTGACGACGGGGCCTTCCAATGGATCGTACGGCCACAGCGCTTCAAGGGGCGTCAAAGTGCTCGGGTTTTGTTCCGGCGCTTCTTCGTCCTTCACCCAGACCCCGATCTCCGCCTGGGGTTCCTCGCCTTCGGCCAGCGGAAGCAAACAGGTGAAGAATTCTGATGGCTCGGTTGGCTTGGTACGGGTGCTCGTCCAGACGCTGCTACTGCAAATCAGCAATGACTTGGCGCGGGTCACCGCAACATAGGCCAGGCGACGCTCTTCGGCAATGTGGTGGTCCTCTACCTGGTCCTTGAAGACCGATTCGGCTTCCAGCAGTTCCTTCAAGGCCGGCTGGTCGGTGTCCCATTGGGGCAGGTCGCGGGCGTCGCCACGGATTTCCCAGGGCAGCGCTTTGTCGCCGCTGGTCCACCGGTCAGACTTCGAACCCGGGAACACCCCGTCGTTCAAGGTCATCACCGCCACGATGTCCCATTCCAATCCCTTGGACGCGTGAACCGTCAGCAATTGGACTGCCGCGGGGTCAGCATCTTCGCTTGGCAGCGGTAGTCCCTTTTCCTTTTCGGCGGCCTGTTCCAGCCACATCAAGAAGCCGGACAGTTCAACGCGTGGCGCATTGCGGCAGTATTCGCGCACCACATCGGCGAAGGCATCGAGGTTGGCTCGCGCCTTGTCTCGAGATATCCACGGACGGGCAGCCACCTCGATGTCCAGGTTCATGGCGCGTTCGGTCTCGCGAATCAGCGTTTCAAGGTCGTCATTGGCCAGCAGCCGCAGGCCGGCGAGTTCATCGCGCAGAGCCGCCAAGCGCTCGTAGCCCGCTGCGCTAATGGTCCTGCCGTCATTGCTGGTCCACCCTTCCCTGGGCAGGAAGTCCAGTGCTTCGACGAGGCTGGCCGCATCATTGAGTTCGGCGCGGGCCGCCTCGGTCACTGCTTCTTCGGGGCTCTGCGCCTCTTCGCTTTCTGCCGGGTCTGGCTGCAGCCCGCGGGCTCGCCGCCGTTCCAGCTGGCGGGACCAATCGGCGAAGGCCATCAGGTCTGCGGCACCCAGCCGCCAGCGCGCTCCAGCCAATAAGCGCATGAGCTTGTCGGAGCGCAGCGGGTCAACCAGCACGTGCAGGTACGAGACCAGGTCGGTGAGCTCAGGGGTGCTCAGCAATCCGGATAGTCCCACGAGCTGGTATTTGATGCCCCGCTCAGCGAGCACCTCGCCCATGATGCTCAACTGGGTACGATTTCGCGAGAGCACCGCACTGGTCTTCGGCTCGGAAGATGCCCTATTCTCGGCAACAATCATGTCGGCTATGGCGTCTGCCTCGTCGCGAACCGTTGCGCAACGGTTGAGCACCACACGACCTGGCTTGGCATGCGCCGAGGAATCCAAGGGCTTGACCGAGACCGGGCCTTGATGCTGCGGCCCGCCGGCGGTGATGCTATTCGCTGCCGCGAGCACGTTGACGGTATTGCGCCATGCGATGGTCAGGTGCTTCACGTGGGCGACGTCCCGGCCTGTGTCCCGAACAATCGGGAAGACTTCTGGGAATCGGAACAGCTGTCCGGCACTGGCCCCGCGGAATCCGTAGATGGATTGGTTAGGGTCACCCACCGCGGTGACCGGATGGCCTTCGCCATAGAGTTGAGAGAAGAGCACCATCTGCGCGTGCGAGGTGTCCTGGAATTCATCCAGCAGCACCACCTTGTGGCTAGCCCGTTCGGCGAGCGCAGCTGCCGGCACCTCCTGGGCGATACGCGCTGCGTGGGCCACCAAGTCGCCGTAGTCCATCACCCCGAGGCGCTTCTTTTCCCGGGCGTACTCTTCAGCCAACTCAGCGATGGTGGCACGTGAAGCCAGCTTGTCGATGAGCTTGAGGGCTGCTTGGGTAGTTTTCTTGGGCTTCTCTGCGTCCATCGGCAAGGTGCGCAGGCGTGCCACCAGGTCATCAATCCACTGATGGGCCTCAGGTGCGGTGACCAAGTGCTCGGATGCTTCCGAACTGAAGGAAACGATGGCATCAATCAGTGTGCTGGTGGCACTGTTCAGGTGCTCGTAGTTGCCGGTGTATCTTTCCAGCACCGAGTGGGCCACCTGCCATGATTGGGCCGCGCCCAACAAGGCACTGTCTTCTTCAAGGCCAAGCCGCAGCCCATGGTCTTGGACCAGGGTGTTGGCGTAGGAGTGGTAGGTGGATACCACAGGGTCCAGGAAGTCCCGGGTTTCTTCTGGGCTGAGCAGACCGGTGGCCACAAGCTGCGCGATCTTGGCACGGATACGCACGGAAAGCTCTCCCGCTGCCTTGCGGGTAAAGGTCACCCCGAGAATCTCTTCCGGCCGGACCAGCTGGTTGGCTACCAGCCAGACGACTTTATCCGCCATGGTTTTGGTCTTGCCCGAGCCGGCGCCGGCGATGACCAGCATCGGTTCCAATGGCGCAGCGACTATCTCAGCCTGCTGCGCGGTGGGCGGAAACTGCTCGCCCAGGGCTGCGGAGAGTTCTTCTGGAGTGAATCTGATATTGCTCATGGTTCGGTGACCTGTCGTCCTTGGGCGCACAAAGGGCAGATTTCAGGCAGCGTGCAGTTGCCGAGGATCCCTGCGGCTCCCGAAACGTGCCGGGTGATGAATTCACTGTTTCCCATCAGCGAGGCAGCTTCGAAGATGAGCGCGCGGGCCCAGTCCCCTTCACCAATTGATGGTTGTTCACGGACCGAGGCGCCCTTGGTGCTGGTACCGACGTAGACCAAGGATGCGCCGGCTGGCTCATCCGGGAGTCCTGCAGTTTCCTCGTGATCTTGCAATGCACCGAGCTGGATTGCGGTTTGGTAGACGCCTAGCTGCGGGTGTTCCAAGGTTGCGTCCTTGGATGGCGCAGTGGAACCGGTTTTCAGGTCAACGACCCTCACCTTGCCGTTGGCGTCAGCTTCGACGCGGTCGATAATTCCGCGAAGCTGGATATGCGTGCCGTCAGGGGCCGGGACCTCGATCTGGAACGGCATCTCGCGAGCCACCAGTTCGCGTCCTTCTTGGCGCATGGTGACGCAGTAGGCGGCGAACTTCTTGAGCATGCTATTGGCACGGTCGAAGTCCCTTTGACCTTCCCAGTTCTCCAGTTTTTCCAGCTCTGGCCAGCGTTGATCCAGGATCTGCTGGTATTCGCTTCCGCTTGCATCGGGATGCTCTTCGGCGATGGAGTGGATCAGCGTACCCAAGGAGGCCGCGAAATCGCGGGCAGCGGTTCCACCAGCGCTTTGCACAAACCAGTTCAGCGGCGATTTCACCAGGGTTTCCACCTTCGACGGTGACACCCGCCGAGGCTGGTCTTCCGGGATAACCGGTTCATGGGTAGTCAGTTCGCGCAACCCCCACCAGGAACTTGGATGCGCTCCTCGCACCGGGCGCTCTGCCTGAGCCAGGCGTCCAAGCACGTGGGTGGCGTCCTGGTACAGGTTAGCTGCTTCCACATCGTCCGGCGCTGGCGCTGCCCCAAGGCCGGCGGCCCTGGCTCTCTCGGCGGTGCTGCGCAGCTCTGCCACCAAGGTTGGAAGCGAACGGATGCGCGGAACCGCGGTTGGTTCCCTGCCTTCTGGCCCCGGTGGCTCGACCAGATCCAGGAAAGAGGAAGGCTGGCTGTCTTCGTTATCGACCGCCGTGCAAATCAGCTGGTCTCCAGCACGGGAGACGGCATTGCTGAAGCTGCGCAATTCGTCGTTGCGGATTTGGCGTACCAGATGCGTTGGCGTTCGGGTGGCCAGGAATTCAATGCCATGCTCCGCGGCGTCGGCGAGCGCATTGGAACCGAGCAGCTCGCCACGGAGCCGGAGGTTGGGCCAGGAGCCTTCTTGCAGCCCGGGGATAAAGACCACTGGCCATTGCTTTCCGGCAGCGGCAGCGGTAGTGAGAACCGTGACGGTTTGCCCACCGGCAGCACGGGTTGCCAAGGAGTCCATGGGCAATTCCTGCTGCAAGATGTGCTCGATGAACTGCTGGACGCTGGCGCCGGGAAGCTGATCCACAAAACGTTCTGCGGCTTGGAAAAGCGACAGGACAGCATCCAGGTCATGATCTGCGCGGCGGGCGGCAGTGCCGGTGCCCAGGGCCTCTTCGCGCCAGGCCTTTGCCCGGCCCGAGGCCTCCCACATCACCCAGAGCGCTGTTTCCGGTGTAGCGGTTCCGCTGGCCAGTTCGTCTTGCAGCGCGGAGTACATCTTCAGCAGCCGGTTCAATCCGTAACCCGGCTTGCCCAATTTCTCGGCCATTGCCGGTTCACGCAGGCAGGATTCAAGCAACTCCTGGCTGGAGCGGCGTCCGCCGGCTGCGGCTTCCTGCTGGCGCAAGAGCTGGCGGATCCGGCGGATTTCCAAGGCAGTGCTCATCCCATAACGCGACAGCAGCAGGTTCTGCATCAGGAGCGGGTCATCGGTGACAGAATCGCTGAACGCCAAGTTCAACAGGTCAAGCAGCGGACGGACCGCACCTTCATCCTTCAATGGAATTTCGGCCGGCGGCACCTGCACGCCGATTCCCTGGCCTTCAAGAAAACGGCTGAAGGAGCGCACCTGTGAACCGTTGCGCACCACAATCGCAATTTCAGCGAGGCTGCGGTTCTCGTAGAGGTTCAGATGCACTATCCGCTGGGCAATGAAACGTTCTTCCAAGGTGGAATTCTCGAATACCAGTGCCTGGCACAGTTCGTGTTCCGGCACGTTCAACGGCTCAATAGCTCGTCCGCGCAAGCCTGCAGCCAGCGGCACGCGGCTGACGATCCGTTTCCATGCCTCGGTGATCTGTCCAGACATTCGATAGCCGTGGGTCAGTTCGAGGCACGTCGCTTCGCCAGCACTCGCGTAATTCTGTGCGAAACGATGCAATTCATCGGTGCGGGCACCGCGGAATCCCTGAACTACGCTGTCGGGTGCAGCGAAAGCGACCATGGCGCGGTCCTTGCCGAGCAGAGCCAGGAGGCGGTGCTGCGACAGGGTGGCTTCTTGCAGGTCATCCACGAGGATCAGGGCCAACCGGTCCTGTTCTGCGTGCAGGAACGCTTCATTGTCTTCCAGAATTTGTGCCGCCCGGGTAATCAGCCCTGCCGGGTCGAAGGCTTCGGCGCTGCCCAAGTCCAGCAGGTCGCGGTATTCCTGGTAGAACAGCGCAGCAGCGTGCCATTCGGGGCGGTTGGCTTGCTGGCCGAGGTCAGCGATGTCTGCAGGTTCCAATCCCAGCTCTGAAACACGGTCGAAGAACTCGCGGATTTCCTTGCGGAAGCCGCGAGTCCCTACTGCCAGCGCCAGTTCGCTTGGCCACTGCGGTCCTTCGGTGAGGCCTTCGGCATGGCCTTCCAGCAGGTGGCCGATGAGGGTGTCCTGTTCCGGACCGGAGAGCAAGCGGGGAATGCGTTCAAGCTGGGGCAAGAGTCCTTCAACGCGGGCACGGCGGATCAAGTCAAAGGCATAAGCCGACCAGGTGCGAACCACCGGTTCGGTGAAAGTCCGTTCTGCTCGGCGGCTGAGCTCATCACGGATCGAGGCAGCGGTCAGTCGAGTTGGCCCGATGATCAAGAGGGCCTGCGGATCGAGCCCGGCGTCAAGGTGCGCCACCGCGGTGTCGATGAGCAGATGGGTCTTGCCGGTACCCGGAGCCCCAGTGACCAGGACCGGGCTTTCCACCGAATGCAAGTGGCCAAGGACCGAGGTGGCTTCTTCGCGGGGCTGGCTTCGGGTCTCTTCCATACTCATAGTTGATCATCCATCTCGGACATTTTGGGGTTGCCCAGCGCCGTACGCAGCGCGTCAATTTTTTCCCACGCCCAGTCGTTGGGGTTCCAGCGGTATCTATTCATGTTCACGTGACGGCCAGGTGCTGCCAGTTCTTCTGCGATCCAGTGCCGTTCTGCTGCTTCGGCAAGCGCATCGGCCATGGAACCGTTGGAGCGGATAATCCGCCACCATGGTGTCCCTTCCGGCGCGCTTGCCATCGCCTTGCCCGTTTGGCGTGCTCCCCCGCTTCCGAGAAGTTCTGCCACGTCCTTGTAGCTGAGCACCGCCCCTGCCGGGACGAGTGCTGCGAGGCGATGCACCGCCTCTGAATAGTCCAGGGGCTTCTCGGCTGCGTCAGATGTCATAGCCCTATTCTGCCAATTAGCTTGCAGGACTCCACAACACGCAATTCGCAGGGCCGTCCTGTCCCGCCTTGGCTGTAGCGTTATATCCATGACTGAATGGCACAAGGGCCTGGCAATTGGCTTTGATTTGGAAACCACTGGTGTTGATACCAATACTGCACGCATCGTTACGGCATCGGTTGTCTTGCTGGATGCCGATGGCAAAGTGGTGAACAACCGCGAGTGGCTGGTAAACCCCGGGGTCGAGATTCCAGAGGCCGCGGCCGCAGTTCACGGAATCTCCACCGAGAAAGCCCGCGCCGACGGTGCCCCGGCGAAACAGTCCGTTCAGGAGATCTTGAATTTGCTGAAGTTCGCCTCGGAGCAAGCGCCAATCGTTGCTTTTAATGCTTCGTACGATTTCTCAGTGCTCTACAGCGAAGCCGTTCGCTACGACCTTGAGCCGTTTTTCCCGGGCAATGTGATCGATCCGTTCATCATCGACAAGCAGGTTGACAAGTTCCGCAAGGGGAAGCGCACCCTTGCGGCGGCTTGCGAGTTCTACGGTGTAGTCCTCGAAAATGCGCACACCTCGTTGGCCGATGCAGTTGCCTGCGTCGAGGTCGCTCGCCAGCTGGGCGAACGCTATCCGCAGTTGCAAGTAGATCCGATGGTGCTGCACGGCTGGCAGATCGGTTGGGCGAAAGAACAGGCAGAAAGTTTCCAGAAATACTTGCGCAAGACGAAGCCTGAAGCTGTTGTCGACGGCGCTTGGCCTATCACCGAGTCGTAAAGATTGAAATAATCAGCTTCTTGTGCCCCGTTTCACATGGGGTCAACAGGCCTCGCGACCACCATGCGGAAGCCAATCGTTCATTTTGTGTCACAAATCAACAAATTATATTCGAAGGCTCCCCCATTAAGGCCTCATACTAAGAATCTTGACTGTAATTTCCCCTTGATTCGGGCGATTTTGTTCGATGATGATTCAATGGAGGGTACTCTCTACACCCTTTGAGAATCTGAAGGAACACGCCTAGTGATCACAGTCAGTGACCTGCGCAAGGTCTACCAGCAAGACGGCAAGGATGTTGTTGCCCTTGATGGTGTCAGCCTTGAAGTCCCTACCGGGAAAATTCATGGCATCGTCGGACATTCCGGAGCGGGTAAATCCACTCTCGTCCGTTGCTTGACCTTGCTCGACCAGCCCACATCCGGAACCGTTGCCGTTAACGGCAAGGAGCTGACCAACGTCAGCACCGACGAGTTACGGAATGCGCGACGTCGAATTGGCATGGTTTTCCAGCACGCGAACCTCTTCGACTCGCGCACCACCGAGCAGAATGTGGCATACCCGCTGGAGCTTGGTGGCATGCCCAAAGCCGAAATTGATGCCAAGGTCGCTGAACTCCTGGAGCTCGTGGGCCTGACCAGGTTCGCCAAAGGGTACCCATCCCAGCTTTCCGGTGGCCAGCGCCAGCGCGTTGGTATCGCCCGGGCGCTGGCCACCGATCCGGATGTCCTGCTCTGTGATGAGCCGACCAGTGCCTTGGATCCGAAGACCACCGATGAAATCCTCGATTTGGTCAAGAAGCTGCGCGATCGGTTGAACATCACCGTGCTGATCATTACCCACGAAATGCACGTCGTGAAGCAAGCCTGCGATTCCGTTTCGCTGCTGGAAGGCGGCAAGATCGTGGAGCACGGCAATATCGAACAGGTCATCACCAACGCCGAAGGCACTTTGGCTTCCACGTTGCTCCCGCTTCCGGGCGACGCACCACGCATCGAGGGCGAAGGACCGATCCTGGACCTGCTCTACACCGGCGGCCAGGCGACCCAGCCTGTCATCTCTTCCATTGCCCGCTTGTTCAATACCGATGTCAATGTCTTGGCTGGTTCGGTCGAGCAGCTTGGCAACCAGCAGTACGCGCACTTGCGCCTGCAGCTGGCTCCCGACGCGGATCTGGATGCAATCGTGAACCACCTGAAGTCCACCGGCATCGCCGTAACCGTGAAGGGAGCCAAGTAAGCAATGGATTTCTTCACCCCCACCGTACTCAAGGCCGTAGGCCAAGCGACCGTCGAAACCCTGCAGATGGTCTTGATCTCAGGTGTGATCACCGTGATCATCGGACTGTTGCTGGGTATCTTGCTGCATGTCACTGGCAAAGGCGGACTGGCGCCGGTCCGCTGGCTAAACGCGATTCTCTCCACGGTGATCGTGAACATCACCCGTTCCGTCCCGTTCGCCATCTTAATGGTCGCCCTGATTCCGTTCGCCGCGATGCTCATCGGCACCGCGCTGGGCCCGATCGCTGCCTCGGTCTCTTTGACCATCGGCACGGTCCCATTTTTCGCCCGCCTGGTGGAAACCGCCTTGCGCGATGTTTCCGCTGGCAAGGTCGATGCCGCGCTGGTGATGGGTTCCACCAAGCTGCAAACCATTCGCAAGGTCCTGGTGCCTGAAGCCATGCCCGGCATCATTTCGGCCGTCACCACCACTCTGGTGACCTTGATCGGCTACTCCGCGATGGCTGGCTTGGTAGGCGGTGGCGGTTTGGGTCGTCTGGCCTACAACTACGGCTACGTCCGCTACAACATGCCCATCATGCTTGCGACCATCGTGATTATCGTGATCATGGTCCAGCTGGTGCAGGTCATCGGTGATGCGATCGCCCGCAAGGTCGATCACCGCTAGTCAAAACTTCCGCCGGTCTATCCGGCGGAGCCGTGGAACCGCTGAGGACACGGCAAATCCACTCGCATCGTGCCTCACGGCTCTACCTAAGGAAAGACAAGTTATGCGCAAGAAACTCGCACTCGCCATCACCGGTGTTGCCACCGCATTCGCCCTGACTGCTTGCGGCAGCAGCGAACCAACTGCTGATGCTGCAGCGACCCTGGATCCGGCAAACCCTACGGTTATCAAGGTAGGCGCCAGCCCGGTCCCACAGGCAGACATCCTGAACTTCATCGATGAGAACTTGGCGAAGGAAGCCGGCATCGACTTGGAAGTCATGGAGATCGATGACTACGTCACCCCGAACACCGGACTTGCCGACGGCTCGCTGGATGCCAACTACTTCCAGACCGAGGCCTACCTGGCTACCGAGATGAAGGAAAAGGGCTACGAGTTCGCGCACGGCGCTGGCGTTCATGTGGAGCCAATGACCGTCTTCTCGAAGAAGTTCAAGGACGCCAAGGACGTCGCAGAAGGCACCAAGGTACTGCTGAACAACGACCCGGTGAATCAGATCCGCGGCATGCGCGTCCTGGAAGAAGCAGGGCTGCTGCAGAACCTCAGCGATGATGATTCCCTGCTGACCGTCAACGGCAACGCGGACAAGAACCCGCTGAACCTCGAAATCACTGACGCCAACGCCGAGCAGGTCGTCCAGTACTACAAGTCCGATGATTCCATCGGCTTGGCGGTCATCAACGGCAACTACATCGTCCAGGCCAAGCTGGACAAAGCAGAGATGCTTGCCCAGGAGTCGGGCGCGAACAACCCCAACGCCAACTTCCTGACCTGGCGCGACGGCGAAGAGACCCCGGCTGTTGCGAAGCTTGAAGAGCTGTTGCACTCCGATGAGGTCCGCGATTACATCGAGAAGACCTGGACCGACGGCAGCGTTATCGCCGCTTTCTAATCCGGTTTCCAGCCACGGGGCATTCCCGAACGCTTGAACCTTGACTGCCCGAGTTCCGTATACGGAACTCGGGCAGTTCCGTTTCCCACCGTCTTTCCAGGCTTAAATGAGCCAGGGCCAGGCAAGCACCTCACGGTGCCTGCCTGGCCCTGGCTGTTGCCCTCGGGAGCCTGCAATTAGGCCGTGGCGGCCGCAGCGGCCCGGGCAGCTGCTGGGAGGGCCGCGAAGATCTTCTCCATTGCGGCATCATCATGGGCCGCCGAGACGAACCATGCTTCGAAGACGCTTGGCGGCAGGTACACCCCGGAGTCCAGCATCGAGTGGAAGAACGGTGCATAGCGGAAGGCTTCCTGCCCCTGCGCGTCAGCGTAGTTGCGCACTCCCCTTTCGGAGGTGCCGAAAGCTACCGAGAACAAGGTACCGGCGCGCTGGATCGAGTGGTCCAGGCCAGCAGCATTGAAGGATTCGGTGATGGCACCCTGCAGCGCCTCGGACTGCTTGGCCAGGTGCGCGTAGACGTCCTCGGTCGCGTGGGTCAGCTGGGCGATGCCGGCAGCCATCGCTACCGGGTTGCCCGACAGCGTGCCTGCCTGGTAGACCGGACCCAATGGTGCCAGGTAGTCCATGACCTCAGCGCGTCCGCCCAGGGCCGCGGTGGGCAAACCGCCGCCGATGACCTTGCCGAAGGTGTAGAGGTCTGCGTTCCAGCCCTCTTCCTTGCCGGTCAGGCCCCAGTAGCCCGATGAGGAAGCGCGGAAGCCGGTGAGGACCTCGTCGAGGATCAGCAGCGCGCCGTGCTTGGCGGTAGTTTCCTTCAGGAACTTGTTGAATCCGTCCTCTGGAACTACGACACCCATGTTGCACGGAGCAGATTCGGTAATCACCGCAGCGATATTCGCACCGTGCTCGGCGAAGGCCGCCTCGATGGCGGCGCGGTCGTTATAGGGCAGCACCAAGGTCTCTGCTGCCGTGGCAGCGGTCACGCCGGCGGAACCTGGCAAGGCCAGGGTGGCAACACCCGAGCCGGCGTCGGCCAGCAGGCCATCGAGGTGGCCGTGGTAGCAGCCGGAGAACTTGATGACAAGGTCACGGCCGGTGTAGCCGCGGGCCAGGCGGACGGCGGTCATGGTGGCTTCGGTGCCGGTGGAGACCATGCGCACGCGTTCCACCCCGCCCATGCGGGACTTGATCAGCGCGCCGAGCTTGGCCTCATCCGGAGTGGATGCGCCGAAGGACAAACCGCGGTCCACGGCCGCGTGCACGGCAGCCTGGATCTCCGGGTGGGCGTGGCCCAGCAGTGCCGGACCCCATGAGCACACCAGGTCGACATACTCCTTGCCGTCGGCGTCGGTCAGGTATGCGCCCTTGGCGCCGACCATGAATGGAGGAACACCGCCGACCGAACCGAAGGCGCGCACCGGGGAGTTCACGCCACCTGGCATGACTTCGCGGGCTTCGGCGAAAAGCTTTTCAGAGTTCGACATGTTATTACTTGCCTTCCTTGAGCCAGCCGGCAACTTCGGCTGCATAGTAGGTGAGGATCTGCTGGGCACCGGAGCGCTTGATCGACAGCAGCGATTCAAGCACGGACGCCTTGCGGTCAATCCAGCCGTTGGCGGCGGCGGCCTCGATCATCGAGTACTCGCCGGAAATCTGGTAGGCGGAGACTGGAACTGGGGAAATATCGGCAATATCGCGCACGATATCCAGGTAGCTCATGGCCGGCTTGACCATGATCATGTCCGCGCCTTCGGCAATATCCAGTTCAGCTTCCAGCACCGCTTCGCTGCGGTTGGCCGAATCCATCTGGTAGGTGCGGCGGTCCCCCACCAGCTGGGAGTCCACTGCCTCGCGGAACGGGCCGTAGAAGGCGCTGGCGTACTTGGCGCTGTAGGCGAGGATGGAGACATCCTGGCGCCCGGCAGCATCCAGTGCCTGGCGGATGACGCCGATCTGGCCGTCCATCATGCCCGACGGGCCCAGCATGTGGGCGCCGGCCTCGGCCTGGGCCACTGCCATCTGGCCGTAGATTTCCAAGGTGGCATCGTTATCCACGTTGCCCTGGGCATCGAGCACGCCGCAATGGCCGTGCGAGGTGAATTCATCCAGGCAGACATCGGACATGACCACCAGTTCATCGCCTACCTCGGCGCGCACCGCGGCAATGCCGCGGTTCAAGATGCCCTGCGGGTCCAGACCGGCCGAGCCGTTCTCGTCGCGTACTTCCGGGATGCCAAAGAGCATGATGCCACCCAGCCCCAGCTCGGCCGCGTACGCCGCGGCAGCCTTCAGCGAGTCCATGGTGTGCTGGTAGACCCCCGGCATGGAGGTGATCTCGTTGGGTTCGCCCAGTCCCTCGCGCACGAAGGCAGGCAAGATCAGTTGGCGTGCCGAAAGCTCATTTTCTGCCACCAGGCGGCGGATGGCAGGATTCTGCCGCAACCGGCGCGGGCGATGCTGAGGGAAACCCATGGCTCCTCTTTCTCCAGTTCTCATAACTTCTTATTCCGTTGTGCACACTTCCGGTCCCGGAGTTACCGGTGCCGGAGCAAATCTTGGGCCGCACGGGCCAGGCCCTGCGGGGTGGGAGCGGAAGCCACGGCATGCACCGGCAGCCCGGCACGCTCCATAGCCCGGGCCGTTGGATGGCCAATCGCGATGGTCTGCAGCTTCCCGGGCAGCTGCGTCCCTGCCAGCTGCACGAAGCGGCGGACCACGCTGGGCGCCGAGAAGACCACCAAATCCTGTTCTTCCAGTCTGTCACCGATCCGGTTCGCCGGTAGGACGTTGAGTCCGGCTGCCGCTTCCGGCTCAGAGACCGGGGTGCCGGGCGCCGGGGCATCCACGGTTTCATAGGCAATGAATTCGTTGACCTGCACCGGGTATTTGCCCAGCCCATCAGCCAGCGTGGAGCTGGCCAGATCGCCGTGCGGATAGCAGATCCTGGCACCCGGCTCCGGGATCCATGCCGCAAGCATGCCGGCAGCCGATTGCTCTTCAGCTTCGAAGTCCACGCTGCGGCCCAAGTGCCGCTTGATGGCCTCGGTGGTCTTCTCTCCAACCGAGGCCAGACGCAGCTGCTCCGGCAGGAGCGCTCCAGCCAGCACCTGCTGCACCACCTTGACGGTATTCACCGAGGTGAAGACCAGCCAGGAGTAGTCTCCGGCGACCAGATCGCTGGCCATGCGCTGCAATGCGCTGCGGTCGGCGGGCCAAACAGTTTCGATCAGCTGGGCGCACCACGAGGTGATGCCCAGCCGATCGAATTCCTGCACGGTGGCCGCGGCACGTGCTGGGTTGCGCAGGATCAGTGCTTGATAAGCCATGGTCCGGAACTAGGCCAGCCCGGCAACTACGGCAGCGCCATCAGCGATCATCGACTGCGCCAGCGAACGGCCCAGCTGCTGTGCTGCATCCGCCGTGCTGCAGGAGATCCGCGCACTGCGGCGCATGGTCTGCGAGCCATCGGGGTTGCAGGCCACCGCTTCGAGGACCAGCTCATCGCCCTCGATATGGGCCAAGGCGCCAATCGGGGCAGCACAGCCGGCTTCCAATTCGGAGAGCAGCGCACGTTCGGCCTCCACCTGCATGCGGGTAGCGGCATCATCGAACTGCGCCAGAGCCGCATCCAATGCGCCGTGGCCGGTGCCCGCGGTACGGGTTTCCAGCGCCAAGGCGCCCTGGCCCGGGGCGGGCAGCATGATGGAGGGATCCAGGTACTCGGTGATGTGCTTGTCCAAGCCCAGGCGGCGCATCCCGGCAGCTGCCAGGATCACCGCGTCCAGGTCACCCTGGGTGCCGCGGCCCACGCTGCCATCATCCAGCGTCTTCCCGACACCCTTGACCCGGCCTAAGCGGGTGGGGACGTTGCCGCGGATATCGACAATCTCGAAGTCGCTGCGGTAGGCCAGCAGCTGGGCTGCACGGCGCGGCGAACCGGTACCGATCTTCGCACCCTGGGGCAGCTGGTCCAAGCCCAGCGAGTCGCGCGAGCACAGGGCATCGCGGACATCCTCGCGCGGCGGGATCGAGGCCAGGACCAGGCCCTCGGGCTGCGCAGTGGGCAGGTCCTTGAGCGAGTGCACGGCCAGGTCGCAGCCGGAATCGAGCAGGTGCTGGCGCAGCGCGGCGGCGAAGACGCCGGTGCCTCCGAGGGTGGCCAGCGAGCCGGTCACCACATCGCCTTCGGTCTTGACCAGCACGGTCTGCGCGGCCAACCCGGAAATCCCGGCCAGCTTCTGCGCGGCCCATCCGGTCTGGGTGGTCGCCAGCGCGCTGCCGCGCGTTCCTACGCGAAATGCTTCGGTCATGGCTGGGGTACACCAACTTCTGAATCGACTGCGCCGATGGTCGGGCGCAAGGTTCCGTCCAGGGCGCGCTTCTCGCAGCAGCCCGGACGGCAGACATCAAACCATGGGCCGCATTCGAGAACCGAGGTGCGGCCGGCGCGCAGGGCCTTGCCATCGGGGCCGGCCAGGCGTTCTTCGACCAAGTCCACCAGTCCGGAGATGAACGCCTGGTGGGTGCCCGGGGTGGCGACGCGGTCAAAGGCCAGGCCCAGTTGGGCGCAGCTGTCCTTGGCTTCGGTATCCAGATCCCACATGACTTCCATGTGGTCCGAGATGAAGCCGATGGGCACGACCACGACGCCGGCGACACCGGCTGCGGCATCCTCTTCCAGCGCGTCGTTGATATCCGGTTCCAGCCATGGCACATGCGGTGCCCCGGAGCGGGACTGGTAGACCAGGCTGTGCTCCAGGCCCTTGGCCTCCTCTACCTGGGACAGGATGTAGTTGGCCACCGCCTGGTGCTGGCTGGTGTAGAGATTCCCGTAGCCTGCGGCCCGGATACCTTCGGGTCCTGCGGCCTCGGCGTCGGCCATCGGAATGGAGTGGGTGACGAAAACGATCTTGATCTCCCCGTCTTCCTTGCCTGCTTCGGCCAGCTGCGCACGCACGTTGGCCAGCGAGGAACGCAAGGAATCCACAAAGGGCGTCACGAAGGCAGGAGTGTCGAAGAACTGGCGCAGCTTGTCCACTTCCACCACACCGTCCAGCCCGGTGTTGACTAGGCCCATGCCCGCATCCTCGCGGTACTGGCGGCAGGCCGAGTAGCCGGAGTAGGCGCCGGTGCCCATGAGCAGCACCTTGCGGTGGCCGTCGGCAGCCAGCTGCTTGAGGGTGTCGTCGATAAACGGGTGCCAGTTGCGGTTGCCCCAGTAAATGGGCAGGTCGATGCCGCGGGTAGCCAGCTCTGCCTCCAGCGCGGCCTTCAGTGCACGGTTCTGCGCGTTGATTGGCGAGACGCCGCCGTTCTTGCGGTAGTGCACCGCAACTTCTTCCAGGCGCTCGTCAGGGATGCCGCGGCCCTCGGTGACCTTGCGCAGGAACGGGATGACATCATCCTGCCCTTCCGGTCCGCCGAAGGATGCCAGCAAGATGGCATCGTAGGACTTGGGAATCATCTGGCCGTTGCGGTCATATCCCTCGCGGGGGTCAAAGGCCTGGCTCACTTCAGTACCTCTAGCGCTTCAGCTGCCGAGATGCGGCGGCCGGTGTAGAACGGAGTCTCCTCACGCACATGGTGGCGGGCTTCGGTGTAGCGCAGGTGGCGCATCATGTCGACGAGATCGATCATGTCGTCGGCTTCGAGGCAGATCTGCCATTCGTAGTCGCCGAAGGAGAACGCCGCTACGGTGTTGGCCAGCACGTTCGGGAATTCGCGGCCCAGGATGCCGTGGTCGCGCAGCATCTTGCCGCGGGCCGCTGGATCCAGGGTGTACCACTCGGTGGAGCGGACGAATGGGTAAACGGTCATCCATTCCTTCGGATCCAGGCCGCGCGCGAACGCTGGCGAGTGGTCCTTGGCGAATTCCGCTTCACGGTGCACGGCCATGGTGGAGTAAACGATTTCGGTGCCGGCCAGCAGGGCCGAACGGCGGATCTTGCGCATCGATGCCTGCAGCAGCTGGGCCGATGGCCCGTGCACCCAGAACATCACGTCAGCGTCCTCGCGCATGGCCGAAACGTCGTAGATGCCGCGCACGGTGGCGCCTTCGGCGGCCAGCTCGGCGACCAGCGCATCGAATTCAGCGGCAGCAGCCTCGGAACGCTCGACAATTTCCGAACGCTTGAAAATGGTCCAGAGAGTGTAGAAGAACGTCGGGTTTTCTCCTGCATTTTCGCGTTCACGAATTACTGGGGAATTATGCTCCGGTGCGTTGCTCACTTGATATTCTCCTTGATCTGGTTTCGGACAAAAGTCCAGGATAGTTGGCCCGGGTGCGGTTAGCGGGCGCTGATCGCGACGGCACTGCGGGCTTGGGCGATAACTCGCGCCAGTCCGGTGCCGGCAATCCATGCGCCAACCACATCGAGCCCTTCGAAGCCCGACAGGCTGCGCTGCAGTTGCGCGCGGCGCGCGGTAGCGGCCTGGCCCTGCAGCGGAACCATGTCGCTGAAGCGTGAAACGGTGCTGCCCAAGACATCATCAAGATGCAATTGAACACCGAGAATCTTTGAAGCATCTTTGATTGCCTGGTCGATGAGAGCTGAATCATCTCCGGATTCGACAAGTTGCTCATGTTCGCCGATTCGTCCAAAGGACAGGCGCAGTACGTGGGTGCCAGGGCCGGCCTCTGCGGCGAGCCAGGGCCACTTGGCCGTGGAATGGGTCAGAGCCTTGGCCGTCAGCGGGGCGTTCCTGGAGACCAGCACACCCGATCCGCGCGGGGCATCATCGAGTTCCGGCTTATCGACCACCAAGATCGCCAAGGCAATGGCATTGGCACCGCTTTCGCCGGCGATCCGCTCTTCTGGTGCCAGCAGGGGGTTCAGCAGGTCCAGTGCCGGCTCGGCCGGCGTCGCGAGAACTACCCGGTCAGCGAGCAGTTCATGGCCCAAGGTCGTGACTGCATACGGAGTTGGCGACTGCGCATCGTGGCGCAAGGAGGTCACCGGCGAATTGCGCACCAGCGCAACGCCAGCCTGCTCCAGCTGGGACACCAGGGCTTCGACCATGGTGTACATGCCGCCGTTGAGGCCAGCCACACGGGAACCAGCCGGAGCCGAAGCCTGCAGCCGGGTGACGGCGCGGGCCAGCGAACCGGTCTCCTGCATGGCTTGGCGCAGGCCAGGCGCGGCGGCGTCAATGGAAATCTTGGCAGGGTCGGTGGAATAGACGCCGTTGATGACCGGGGCCACCAGCTGGTCCAGTACCGCCTGTCCCATGCGGGAACGGACCACTTCAGCGATGGTCAGGTTCTCCGTGGCCCACTTCTTGTTCATTGGCGTGATCAGATCCGCTGCGGCACGCACGGTGGCCGGTCGGCCAATGATGCCGCGCACCTCGTCGGTGCGCACATTGCCCGGGATGCCCAGCATTGCGGTGGCAGGCATCTGGTGAGCATGAATTTCCTGCTCTTCCCCCTGGATGAGCCAGGCCCGCTCTCCGGAGGTCCTGGCGATCTGCCCGCCTAGATCCAGCTCGTCGAGGTAGGAGGAAACAATGCCGCCACGCAGGGCGAAGGATTCCGCGCCAGCATCAATCTCCATGCCGGCAACTTCGGTGGTGCGCACGCAGCCACCGAAGTTCGCGGTTGCTTCCAGCACGGTCACTTCGTGTCCGGTCTGGCGAAGTTCACGGGCAGCGACCAGGCCGGCGATGCCGCCGCCAATCACCACCGCATGCGGGGCCAGCGGCTTCTGGGCCTGATCGGCCGATTCGGTCTTCGCTAGGCGAGCTTCGCTGGCGCTGCGCACCTTTTCCAGCAGGCGCAAGGCATGCGCTGCGGCATCGTTGGCAATATCGCGTCGCGGTTTGGACGCCCCAGTGGCTTCAGCTGAATCCCCTGCGCGCAGATTGCGCTGTTCCTTGCTCACGTGCCTAGCACCTTCTACCTTCACAATATGCCGATGCCCTGTTCCCTGCCCATGGCCTCGGGGGCCAGCTGGAACACAGCGTTAAACCTAGCTTAGACCTGTTGAATTACAGCGAGTGAATGAGCTCCACCACACGGGTCAACACGGTTGGGTCGGTGGTTGGCGGAACGCCATGGCCCAGGTTCACCACATGTCCGCGGGCCTTCTTGCCTGCTGCAACCACTTCGCGCACGTGCGCCTCGAGAACTTCCCACGGGGCATCGAGCAACGCCGGGTCGATGTTGCCCTGGACCGAAACGTCCTGGCCCAAGCGTTCAATCGCGGTTTCCAGCGGGATGCGGTAATCCACGCCCACGGTATCCACGCCAGCATCGCGCATGGCGGTGAGCAGTTCGCCGGTGCCGGTGCCGAAGTGGATCAACGGCACGCCCAGTTCGCGGACGTAGTCCAGGGACTTCACCGAGTACGGGGCGACGTGCTTCTGGTAGTCCGGAAGCGAGAGCGAACCAGCCCAGGAGTCGAAGAGCTGCGCGGCCGAGGCGCCGGCTTCAACCTGCGCCCGCAGGAACTTGCCCGAGGCGTCGGCAGCCCAGGTCATCAGTCCGTCCCAGACATCCGGGTCGGTGTGCATCATGGTGCGCGGGCCCAGGTGGTCTCGGCTTGGCTTGCCCTCGACCATGTAGGCGGCCACGGTGAATGGCGCGCCGGCGAAACCGATCAGCGGGGTCTTGCCCAGCTCGGCCACGGTCAAGCGCACGGCTTCGCGGATGGGTTCCAGCGACTCGTCCGTCAGCTCCGGAAGGGCAGCTACCTGCTCCCTGGTGCGAATCGGGGTGTCCAGCACCGGGCCAACGCCTGGCACGATGTCCACGCCAATGCCTGCAAGGCGCAGCGGGATGACGATGTCCGAGAAGAAGATGCCGGCGTCCACCTTGTGGCGGCGCACCGGCTGCAAGGTGATCTCGCTGGCCATGGCAGGGTCAAGGCAGGATTCGAGCATGCTCACCCCTTCACGCAGCTTCAGGTATTCAGGCAGCGAACGGCCAGCCTGGCGCATGAACCACACCGGGTGATGCGACGGCTTCTTGCCGGTCAAAGCTTGGATCAAAGCGGAATCTTGGGTACGTCCATCAATCAACGGATGGTTCTGCGACAGGGTCATGCCCCAATTCTGCCAACTCTTCAGATTAAAAGCCCATTTACTGCGTTCGCCCGCAGGGGAAGGTGAGCAAACTAACCCCTTGGAACCATGCGGATTTAGGCACACCTGCGTTGTCTGCCGGTATTTTCCGGCCTATTCTGGGGTCACTGTGGTTTTCTTATCTCTTGTCGCATCGCATTCCCAGCTCGATCTGGAGACCGTCGCACAAATCAGTGCTTCGGCCGACGGGCTGGCAGCTGCCTCCGTTAACGGTTCGGCGGCTATCAATGGCGCCGTCGTGCTGGCCACCTGCAACCGCTTCGAAGTCTACGCAGACGTGGACCACGTGGAGGACGCAGCAGAACATCTGGTCAACGAGCTGGCAGCAAGCACCGACCTCTCCCCCGAATTCCTGGCCCGCCGTCTCACCACGCTGGAAGGCGACCCGGTAGTTGAGCACCTCTTCTCCGTAGGCGCCGGACTGGACTCGGCCGTTGTCGGCGAACGCGAAATCGCTGGCCAGGTGCGTCGAGCACTGACCCAGGCGCAGCAAGAGAAGACCACAACCAGCAACCTCACCCGCCTGTTCCAGAACGCCACCCGCGCGGCCAAGGATGTCGGTTCGAATACCGACCTTGGCACCCAGGGCAAGTCCGTGGTTTCGGTGGCCCTCGATCTGGCCGAAGAACTGGCCACTGAAGGCCGCGACTGGTCCGAGCAGGATGTTGTGCTCTTTGGCACCGGTTCCTACGCTGGCGCCACCATGGCATTGCTCAAGGAACGCGGCGTCCAGCGAATTTCGGTTTACTCCCATTCCGGGCGCGCCGCAGATTTCACCGCGAAGCGCGGCGGCTTCCCGCTCAGCGACGAATTGCTGCCGCAGGCCCTGCGCGAAGCTGACATCATCGTCGGCTGCTCCGGCGGCGGTCACCAGTTGGCCCGTGCAGAGCTCGAAGCGCTGCGCGTGAAGAAGCACCCGCTGATCGCCATCGACATGGCGCTCACCCACGACTTCGATCCGACCATGGTCGAACTGCCCGATGTTGAACTGATTACCTTGGAATCGGTGCGCATGGCCGCCCCGACCGAGCAGGCCATGGCCGTTCACGCGGCTAGCCGCATCGTCAAGAACGCCACCGCAGAATTTGCCGCCGCTCAGCGTGAACGCGAGGCCGACTTCGCGATTGTCGCGCTGCGCCAGCACACCAAAGCCGTTCTGGATGCCGAGATCGCGAAGGTCCGTGCCCAGCACGGCTGCAGCGCCGCGGCCGAAGAAGTCGAGCTGGCCATGCGCCGCATGGTGCGCCAGCTTTTGCATGTGCCTACCGTGCGTGCCCGCGAACTGGCAGGCGAAGGCCGCACCGGCGAATATGTCTCGGCCCTGGAAACCCTCTACGGCTTGGAGCTCTCGCAGCCGGAGCCCGGGAAATCGGAGACTACGCAGGCCCCGGGCAACTGTCCAGCCGCCCCGGAAGCCAAATCAGCGTAGAAAACCTGATTTCCCCCAGCATATTTCCACTTTCCGCACAGAAGCATGGAATACTACTTCCAAGTAGATTATCCACCCGAGAATTCCTTTGATGACTTGGGAGCTGATCACTCTGCAGCTGGAAAGGCCCCATTCGACATGACGGAACTCGAAAATATCAAAGGCACCCGCCCGCAACGGATGCCCCGTGAAGCGCGTCGTCGCCAGCTGCTGCAGGCAGCGCACCGGGTTTTCGTGGCCCATGGGTACCATGGTGCGTCCATGGACGAAATCGCTGAAGTCGCCCTGGTTTCCAAGCCGGTGCTCTACCAGCATTTCCCCGGCAAACGCGAACTCTACCTCGCCTTGCTGGATTCGCACCTGGCCGACTTCAGCCGTCAGCTGGATGAAGCGATCCGCTCCACCAGCGACAATCGCGAGCGCGTCTTCGCCACCATCAACACCTACTACAGCTACATCAAGGGCGAATCCCAGGCGTACCGCCTGATCTTCGAATCCGATGTGCTCTCGGACCCGCTGATCGCCCATCGCATCGAGCAGTTCAACAGTTCGCTGGCTTCCTCCATCGCCCGCGTCGTGGTCGAAGATACCGACATGAGCGAGGAGGAAGGCCTGCTGGCAGGCCGTGCCCTGGCAGGCCTCTCCCAGGTTTCGGCGCGTTACTGGGCCACCAGCAGCTCCTCGGTGGACCAGAATGCCGCCGTGGATCTCATCTCCCGTTTAGCTTGGCGCGGAATTTCGCAGTTCCCGAAAGAAAACTAGCTAAATTAGTGTTCAGAGGCCCCATACGGGACACCTATTTCGTTCGAGAGGATCTGCGACAATCATGGAAATCCGCATTGGCATTCAGAATGTAGCCCGCGAAGTTGTACTTGAATCCGAGCTCAGCAACGCCGAAGTCAATGAGCTGGTCTCGAAGGCGATCGCCGACGGCACCGTTCTGGCACTGAAGGATCCAAAGGGCCGCGAGGTCCTGGTGCCTGCTGCTGGCATCGCTTACGTTGAGGTTGGCCCGGAAGAAGTCCGCCGCGTCGGCTTCGCACAGTAGAGCTTGTTGCGCGCCGAGGCATCGCCTTGGCAGCTGGTGGCCGGTTTCGCTTAGAAGCGAAACCGGCTATTTCTTCGCCCAAATGGTGATTTGACTCACCGAGTCATGGTATTGCTAAGGGGTGACTGAACGAAGAATCCGCAGCCCCCGCCCGGTTCCCGCCAACTCGCTGGCCCAGCTACTGCTCGGCCTTGAAGCAGAGGTCGAGGTACCGGCACCCTTCGACGAGCAAACCCTGAAAGCCGCGGAACTGGCGGTAGCCCAGGTCCAGCACCCCGAAGAAGACGCCACCGGCATCCCGTTCTTCACCATTGACCCGCTCGGCGCCACCGATCTCGACCAGGCGATGTTCCTTGAACGAAACGGCCAGGGCTATACCGTGCACTATGCGATCGCGGACGTTCCCGCGTTCGTGACCTTGGGCAGCCAGCTGGACCAGGTGGCCCGCCAACGCGGTCAGACCTATTACCTGCCGCACCGAAAGATCACCTTGCACCCGCCCCTGATTTCCGAAGACCAGGGCTCGCTGCTGCCAGACCAGGACCGGCCGGCCTTCCACTGGAAAATTTCCCTGGATGCCGATGGCGCCTTGGGCGAGGTCCAGCTGAACCGCGCGCGCATCCGTTCCCGCGCCCAGCTCGACTACGCCTCCGCCCAGGCCCGGCTGGATTCGGGGGAACCCGATGAGCAGCTGGAATTGCTCGCCGAAATCGGTGCTGCGCGCCTGCTGCAGGAGCAACTGCGCGGCGGCGCCTCATTGAACCTGCCGGACCAGGAAATTGAAGAAGCAGGCGACGGCTATAAGCTGGTCAGCCGCACCCCGCTGCCCCTGGAAGGGCACAACGCGCAGATTTCCCTGCTCACCGGCATAGCCGCAGCCCGCATCATGCTCGAGGCCGGTGTGGGCATCCTGCGCACCATGCCCGCACCGGATGAAGCGGACCAGCAGGAATTCCGCACCCAGACCCAGTTGCTGGGCACGCCGTGGGACGCAACGCAAAGCTATGGGCAGTACCTGCATGCATTGGATGTCAGCGACCCGAAGCAACTGGTGATCATGCATCGTGCCGCCGCGCTGTTCCGCGGTGCGGACTACCGGGTCATAGCCGGGCAGCCCGAAGAGGAACTGATCCAAGCGGCACTGGCGGCACCCTACGCGCACACCACCGCGCCTCTGCGCCGGCTCGTGGACCGCTTCGTGCTACTCACCTGCCACCTGCTTTCCACCGGCCAACCGATCCCCGAGCAGCTCGCCTCGGCCCTGGAAGAGCTGCCCGGGCTGATGCGTACCAGCAGCATTGCCGCCAACCGGGTGAACAATGCGGCCGTCGACCTGCTCGAAGCCTATGTGCTCAAAACACGTGTCGGGGAAGAATTCCAAGCCATCGTGCTGAAGTCAGCCGAGCAAAAGGAAGATGGAAAGATTCGTCCCGGAGTGCTGCAGCTGGCCGATGAACCGGTCACCGGAGAGTTTTCCGGTTCCGCCCAGCCGGGCACCTTGGTGCGCGTAAAGCTGGTCCAAGCTGATCCCGTGGCCCGCAAGATCAGCTTCGAAATCGTGGCCTGAGACTCCTAAACCCGGGTTTCCGGGCAAAACCGGCTATGCTTGGCCTATTAGTAAATAGGATGCCCGATCGCAATGGGCTGATAGATGAAACAGTTTTATGGCGACTTCCCAGCGGCCGCCATCCCGCAGGTGCTTGACCAAGCCACCTAACGTGAAAGTAGCGATCGGCTCCGCTGGATTCGTGCGGTATCCGCATGCTCCTGGCTTGTTGCAAGCCGGAATGGAGCAGGTACCGTGCCCACATGAAACGAGAACAAAGACATCGTGACTGACACGACGCTTTCGGCCCCAGTGGCCGAACCACAAGACAATGAGCCAACCATCGCAGAGCCGATCAAGCAGAGCTTTGCCGATTTGAAGGTTCGCGAAGACATCGTTGCTTCGCTTTCGGAAGCCGGGATCGAGTACCCGTTCCCCATCCAGGCCCTGACCCTGCCAGTTGCCCTGGGCGGCAACGACATCATCGGCCAGGCCAAGACCGGCACCGGCAAGACCCTGGGCTTTGGCATCCCTGCCCTGCAGCGCGTGATCCGCGAAGGCGACAAGGGCTACGGGGATCTTGAATTCCCCGGTGCCCCGCAGGCACTGATCGTGGCCCCGACCCGCGAGCTGGCCATCCAGGTCGGCGCCGACCTGGCCCAGGCATCGAAGCACTCGAACATCTCGATCACCACCATCTACGGCGGCCGTCCCTACGAAGAGCAGATCAATGCCCTGAAGGCCGGCACCGACGTGATTGTCGGCACCCCGGGCCGCTTGATCGACCTGAACCGCCAGCGCGTGCTGAACCTCAAGCAGGTTCGCACCGTGGTACTGGACGAGGCCGACGAGATGCTGGACCTGGGCTTCCTGCCCGATGTCGAGCGCATTCTGGCCGCCTTGCCGCCGGTACGCCAGGCGATGCTGTTCTCCGCCACCATGCCCGGCGCCGTGATCACCATGGCCCGCCGCTACATGACCCGTCCCACCCACATCCGCGCCCAGGATCCCGGCGATGATGACTCGCTGACCAAGCGCAACATCCGCCAGCTGGTCTACCGCGCGCACAACATGGACAAGGACGAGATGGTGGCCCGCCTGCTGCAGGCAGAAGGCCGCGGCAAAACCATCATCTTCACCCAGACCAAGCGCTCGGCTGCCAAGCTGTCCGATGAGCTGGTGGACCGCGGCTTCAACGCCGGTTCGCTGCACGGCGATCTGGGCCAGGGCGCCCGCGAGCAGGCCTTGAAGGCCTTCCGCGCCGGCAAGGTCGACATCCTGGTAGCTACCGATGTCGCGGCCCGCGGCATCGACGTGGATGACGTCACCCACGTGGTCAACCTGCAGTGCCCGGATGATGAGAACACCTATCTGCACCGCGTAGGCCGCACCGGTCGTGCCGGCAACACCGGTATTGCGGTCACCTTCGTGGATTGGGATTCGGTGCCCCGCTGGTCGCTGATCAACAAGGCGCTGGGCCTGAACGTTCCCGAGCCGGTAGAGACCTACTCGTCCTCGCCGCATTTCTTCGCCGACTTGGGAATCCCCAAGGGCACCAAGGGCCGCTTGCAGCGTGCCAAGAAGACCGCGGCAGCTGAGGGCGATGGCTCGCCACGCCGCGAGGATTCGGCGCGCACCCCGCGCCGCCGCAGCAATTCGCGTACCCGCACCCGCACCGTGAACGGCGAGCAAACCCAGCAGCGCGGTGCGCAGGACTCCGGCGCCGAACAGGAGGGCGCACGCCACGGCCACTCCAAGGGCAAACAGGACCGTCCGGCACGCGAAAACGAGCGCCACCGCGAAACCCATGCTTCCGGCGGGGAGCAGGAGGCGACCGAGGGCGCATCCGCTGCCCGCCGACGCCGTCCGCGCCGTCGCACCCGCAGCACCGAAGCAGGCGGCCAGGACTAATTCCCAGTCCAACCGGTCAGCCAACTTTTCCGAAAGGAACCCACACCAGCGGTGCTCGCTCTACCCGAAGAACCAGCTTTGCCCGACGCTGGAACGCAGGATGCCCCGGCGTCCGTCGTTCCAGCCTCGGGTAATACCGTGTATCACGGTGATAACCTCTCCATCCTTGGCACCCTGCCCGATCAAAGCTTCACCTTGATCTATGTGGACCCGCCGTTCAACACCGGGCGCAAGCAGACCCGTGCCCAGCGCACCATGGTTCGCGCTGCCGAAGGCGAAGGCGATCGCACCGGATTCAAGGGACGCGAGTACAACACCGAGCTGGGGATCGCCCGTTCGTATCACGATACCTTCGACGACTACCTCAGCTTCATCGAGCCGCGGCTACGCGAGGCCCACCGCCTGCTGGCCGAGGACGGCACGCTCTATGTGCACCTCGATTACCGCGAGGTGCACTACGTGAAGGTGCTGCTCGATGGGATTTTCGGCCGGGACTGCTTCCTGAACGAACTGATCTGGGCCTACGACTATGGTGCCCGCGCCAAGAGCCGCTGGCCGGCCAAGCACGACACCATCCTGGTCTACGTGAAGGATCCGAAGAAGTACCACTTCGATTCGGCCGAGGTGGACCGCGAGCCGTATATGGCTCCCGGCCTGGTCACCCCGGAGAAGCGCGCCCTGGGCAAGTTGCCGACCGATGTCTGGTGGCACACCATCGTCTCGCCGACCGGCAAGGAAAAGACCGGCTACCCGACGCAGAAGCCCGAAGGCGTGCTGCGCCGGATTGTGGCCGCGTCGTCGCGCCCCGGCGATTGGGTGCTGGACTTCTTTGCCGGCTCAGGCACCACCGGTGCGGTGTCCGCGAAGCTGGGACGCCAGTATGTGTTGATTGACCAGAACCCCGAGGCCGTCGAGGTGATGAAGGCTCGTTTGCCTGGAAGCACCAGCTATATCGAGGCCTGAGTTCCGTTCCCCTGGGCAATAATCCTATGCAGCATTTCCGGCTCGGTGAGATTCTCGCCGAGCCGGTTCAGCTTTCCGGTGCCGTGGTAGTCGGAGGATCCGGTGACAATCAGATCGCGATCTGCGGCCAGCTGGAGCAACCAGGCCTTTCCCTCGGCGGTATTGTCCCGGTGGTGCACTTCGACCCCCGCTAGCCCGGCATCGATCATCTCGTAGAAGGTGGAATCGGGAACTACCCGTCCGCGTGCAGAGGCCTTGGGATGCGCGAACACCGGAACGCCACCGGCTTCCCGCACCAATTGCACCGCAGTGGCAGGATTCACCGCTGGATGCGAAACGTAGTAGCGCGAACGCGAGGAGAGGATGTTGGCGAACGCTTCATTGCGGTTATCCACCACCCCCGCGGTCACCAGCGCATCGGCAATATGCGGGCGGCCCACGGTTGAACCCGGCAGGCAATGCTCCCCCACCAGATCCCAGCTGATCGGATAGTCCTCGGCCAGCAGGTCGACAATGCGGCGGGCACGAACGATCCGCGAGTTCAGCGCAATATCCAGCTCATCGAGCAGCGGCTGGTAGGTGGGGTCATGCAGGTAGCTGAGCAGATGCACGCTGATGCCGTGGGTATCCTGGCAGGTGATTTCCATGCCCGGTATGAATCCCAGTCCCAGCTTCCCGGCTTGCGCCGCGGCTTCGGCCCAACCGGTGGTCTGGTCATGATCTGTCAACGCCACGACATCCAGGCCCGCAACCGAAGCGGCGCGCATGAGCTCGGCCGGAGTTTCAGTTCCGTCGGACACATTGGAGTGGGTGTGCAGGTCGATTCGCATATGCCTAGGTTATCCCCTGCGCTGATTCTTTGCTGGGATACAGCTGATGGTGACACACTTGGAACATGACCAATCAAGATTCATCTGCACCAAGCACTGATCAGCCGTTGGAAGACCGCGTGAACAACCGTTCCCAGCGTCCAACGTCCAAGGCATTCCAGGACTTCATGGCCTCCTCGTGGGCGCAAGACACTTCTGATCTGCCAGAACAAGATGCCGCTGCCAGCTACGCAGCCGCTCGCCGTGCCAAGCTCTCGGAGAATTTCCCCGGTGAGCGCATCGTCATTCCGGCAGGCCCGCTCAAGGTCCGCTCCAACGATACGGACTACCGTTTCCGCCCGCATTCGGCGTTCGCCCACCTGACCGGCCTGGGCGTCGACCACGAGCCCGACGCCGTACTGGTCATGGAACCGACCGATGACGGCGTGGGCGAGCACGGCTCCAACCACGTTTCCACCCTGTATTTCGCGCCGATGGCCGGCCGCGACACCACCGATTTCTATTTGAATTCGCGTTCCGGCGAATTCTGGGTGGGCCCGCGCCCAACCCTGTCCTCGCTGTCGGCGCGCACCGGGATGCCCACCGATTCGTTGGAACAGCTGGAAATCGCGATCACCAAGAATTCCGGCCCGCAGGCCCTGGGCGGCATCCGCATCCGTCTGGTGCGCGAGGTGGATCTGAACATCGAGGCGCTGGTGGATACCTCGCGCATCAACACCGGCCAGGACCTGGAAGCCAGCGATGCCCTGGATACCGAGCTGGCCGAGTTCGTTTCCGAGCTTCGCCTGGTCAAGGACGCGTACGAAATCGCCGAACTGCGCAAGTCGGTTGCCGCGACCATCAACGGCTTCGAAGACGTGGTGCGCAACCTGGACAAGGCCGTCGCGCACGAACGCGGCGAACGCGTTGTCGAAGGCGCGTTCTTCGCCCGCGCCCGGCTTGAAGGCAACGAGCTGGGCTACGACACCATCGCCGCCTCGGGCAACAACGCCACCATCTTGCACTGGATCCGCAACACCGGAACCGTCAAGCAGGGCGAGGTGCTGCTGCTGGATGCAGGTGTCGAGGCCGAATCCCTGTACACCGCAGACATCACCCGCTCGCTGCCGGTGTCCGGCAAGTACACCGAGGTGCAGCGCAAGGTCTACCAGGCCGTGCTGGATGCCGCCGATGCCGCCTTCGCTGCGGCCAAGCCGGGCCTGAAGTTCCGCGACCTGCATCTGGTGGCTACCCGCGTTTTGGCTGAGCGGCTCTCCGAGTGGGGCATCTTGCCGGTATCTGTGGAAGAAGCCATGGATCCAGAGGGGCAGCATCACCGCCGCTGGATGCCGCATGGCACCAGCCACCATCTCGGTCTGGACGTGCACGACTGCGCCCAGGCACGCGCCGAGCTGTACCTGGATGCCGAGCTGGAGGAGGGCATGGTCTTCACCATCGAGCCCGGACTCTACTTCAAGGACGAGGATCTGGCGATCCCTGAGGAGTACCGCGGCCTGGGCGTGCGCATCGAGGATGACATCCTGGTCACCGCCGATGGCGCCGAGAACTTGAGCGTTGCCCTGCCACGCAAGCCTGAGGAAGTTGAAGCGTGGATGGCTAAATTGCGCGGCTAATTCGTCCCGCAGCGTTAACCAGCGAAAGGCATGGGCGCAGTTACCGAGGTAACTGCGCCCATGCCTTTCTTTGGCCTAGCTGGTCCCTATGCTTCAGGATCCTTGCGAGGCGCTGGTTCCTGGACCGGGGCCTGAGGCTGCTGCGAAGTATCCACTCGCGGCTCTACCTGCGACAGGTCCTGCGTGTCCTTGGCCTCGGCGGCCGGTGCTTGCGCTTCGTCCTTGGCTGGCTGCTCGACCGGCTCAACTGGCGCAGCTGGCTTGGCTTCGTTGACGCGCACGCCATAGCGGGGACGCCCATCGGGCAGGTCGGGGAACTGCGAGCTGCGCTCTTCCTCGGCGGCCGGCTGCGCAGGCGTGGCCGGCACTGCAGCGGCTGCCTGGGCCGACGGTGCGGCAGCTTCGGCAGGCTGCTGCTGCGGGGCTTGGGCAACTGGTTGCGCAGGTGCCTGCTGCGGACGCATGGGCAGCTTGGAGGCCAGGATGCGGGCCGACTGCGCATGCTCGAAATCCACCACCACGTCAAAGCTGGTGGCCACGAACTGGCTGGAGGACGCGAAATCGCGCTTGCCGCGACGGGTCGAATAGCTGATCACGCCAGCGATCATCCAAATAGCCATGCCCAGGCCGATGGCGGAGAGAATCTGGTACAGCCCGTTGCCGCCACCGCCGAAGAGGGTCAGGAGCAGGCCGACAAACAGGCCCATCATGCCGCCCTGGGCCGCGCCAGCCAGCGCCACGCGCGGGTAGGAAAGTTTCGCGGTGACTCGCTCCACGGTGCGTACGTCATTGCCGACGATGCTTACCGCGGCGACCGGGAAATCATTATCGGCCAGGTAATCCACGAGCTTCTGCGCGTCGAGATAGCTGGTGTAACGTCCAAGCAGTTCTCCGCGCGGCAGGCCGCTGGTGCTAATCGAATTTACTCCATGAGGCGAGGTCATAACTATATTGTGCACAGGTTTACTGTGAGCCTGCCTAGTTGTGAAGCAACTATCGCTGAGGGTGAAAGAAACAGCACTGGCCCTGTGGCTTTGCACACCGGGAACGGGGCTGAAACGCGATAGTCTAGGAGGGTGAGCGCACAAGTGTCTAAAATCTTCGTCGCCCGGCTGCTCGGGCTTGATGTCTTTGACCCCTTGGGCGACCGCTTAGGCCGCTTGCGCGATGTCGTGGTGGTCTCCCGCGGCCCCAAGAAACCCGCCGCCTGCGTGGGCTTGGTCGTCGAGGTCCCCGGCAAACGGCGGGTGTTCGTTCCGATGACCCGCATCCAGTCCATGGAAGCCAACCAGGTGATCTGCAACGGCCTGGTGAACATGCGCCGCTTCCAGCAGCGCGGCCAGGAAATTCTGGTTGTCGCCGAAATGTTCGACCGCACCATCACCTTCGTTGATGGTTCCGGTCGCGGTGTCATCGAGGACATCGGTTTGGCGCAGACCCGTCGCGGGGACTGGGAAATCAACGAATACTATGTCCAGCGTGGAGAACCGACGGCCAATTTGCTGGGACTGCGTTCGCGCCGCCGCAACAAGGTGCTGGTCTCCTGGGACGAGGTCAGCCACGGTTCGAAGAATGAACCGCAGTCCGCTGACACCTTCGTGGCCGCCCACGATGAGATGAAGCCTGCCGACTTTGCTGACGCCCTGCATGAAATGAATGAGAAGCGCCGCCTGGAAATCGCGGCCCATCTGCAAGATGAGCGCCTGGCCGACGTGCTCCAGGAACTTCCGGACCGCGAGCAGGTGGAGATCCTTTCCGCCCTGGGCCTGGAACGTGCCGCGGACGTGCTTGAGGAAATGGACCCGGATGACGCGGCCGACCTTCTGGCTGAAGTCAGCGAAGAGACCAAGCACCAGCTGCTGGATCTGATGAACGAGGAAGAGGCCAAGGATGTCCGCCGCTTGCTCGCCTACCCGGAAGGTACCGCCGGGTCGATCATGACCCCGGTTCCGGTGATTCTCACCCCTGAATCCACGGTCGCTGAAGCCCTGGCCTCGGTGCGCCTGGAGGAATTGAGCCCGGCGCTTGCTTCGACCGTATATGTGGTGCGCCCGCCGCTGGAGACGCCCACGGGACGCTACCTGGGCCAAGTCCACATCCAGGCGCTGCTGCGTGCCGCTCCCCCGGAGCCGCTGGGCGATATCCTTGATACGGAGCTGGAGCCCATGTCGGATCTGGCCAATATCACCGAAGTGGTTCGCCATTTGGCCACCTACAACCTCACCAGCGTAGGCGTGACCAACAAGGAAGGCCGGCTTGTAGGGGCCATCACCGTGGATGACGTGCTGGACCACATCCTCCCGGATGACTGGCGTTCCCAAGACTAGCCAACGCCCCACCCACCCATCAGCAGCAAAGGAGTTCCAGCTATGGCTGAGCAGCGCAAGAGTAACGGCCTGGATACCCCGCTTGCAGCACGACAACGCTTCTGGCCCCGGTTCTCCCCGAACCCCGACCTCTTTGGTTCGGCCACGGAGAAGTTCGCCCGCTTCATGGGCACCCCGACCTTCCTGCTGTACATGACGGTGTTCTGCGCCTTCTGGCTGATCTGGAACTCGGTCGCCCCGATCAATTGGCGTTTTGACGATGCCACCATCGGCTTCACCGCGCTGACCTTGATGCTCTCCTTGCAGGCCTCCTACGCGGCTCCGCTGCTCCTGCTGGCGCAGAACCGCCAGGATGACCGCGACCGCGTCTCGCTGACCGAGGACCGCGCCCGTGCTGAACGCAATCTGTACGACACCGAGTACCTGACCCGCGAGCTGGCTTCCCTGCGCTTGGCACTGCGCGATGTTGCCACCCGCGACTACGTGCGTTCCGAACTGCGCAATGTGCTTGAAGAGCTGCTGGAAACCTCTGATGGCGAAGAGCTGCACCTGCGCGCGAAGAAAAAGGGCGGCAATAAGAATTCGCACCCGCAAACCGGGATGATCGAAACCGTCAAGCCCCAGCAGGGCCAGCACCGGAAGAGCAAATAAGCATTGAGCACCACGCCAGAACTCCTAGCCGCCCTCGCAAAGGTCAACGACCCGGAGCTTCGCCGGCCGATCACCGAATTGGGCATGGTGGAATCAGCTGTCCTGGCCGATGGCACCGCCAAGGTCAAGATCTTGCTGACCATCGCCGGTTGCCCGATGCGCTCCACCATCGAGGAAGAGGCCACCGCGGCCCTGCTGACCGTAGCAGCGGTGCAGCGCGTTGAGGTGAGCCTGGGCGTCATGGATCCGCAGCAGCGCGCGGAGCTGCGCGAGTCACTGGCCAGCCGCCGCACCCCGTTCTCCGATCCTGCTTCCCTGACCCGGGTGATCGCTGTGGCCAGCGGCAAGGGCGGCGTGGGCAAGTCGTCGATTACCGCGAATCTGGCCTGCCAGCTAGCCTCCCAGGGCTTGAAGGTCGGCCTGATCGACGCCGATGTCCATGGTTTCTCCATTCCCTCGCTGATGGGTATTTCGCAGAACCCCACCCGGGTTGATGACATGATCCTGCCGCCGGTGGCGCACGGAGTGAAGGTCATTTCCATTGGCATGTTCCTGGATTCCAACCAGCCGGTGATCTGGCGCGGCCCGATGCTGCATCGGGCCCTGGAGCAGTTCCTCTCGGATGTCTACTTCGGGGACCTGGACTACTTGTTGCTGGACCTGCCGCCAGGCACCGGGGACATGGCCATCTCCGTGTCCCAGCTGCTGCCCAATAGCGAGCTGCTGGTGGTCACGACTCCGCAGTCCACGGCTACCGAGGTTGCCGAACGCGCCGGCACCATCGCCTTGCAGACCCATCAGAAGGTGATCGGGGTTGTTGAGAACATGAGCTTCCTGCAGCTGCCCGACGGGTCGCGCATGGAGGTCTTCGGTTCCGGTGGCGGTGCCAAGCTCAGCGAATCGCTGAGCCAGCAGCTGGGCTACCCTGTTGGGATGCTGGCCCAGATTCCGCTGGAAGAGTCCGTACGCGTGGGTTCGGATCAGGGCCAGCCGGTAGTGCTCAGCACCCCGGGGGCACCGGCCGCGGCAGCGATGCGTGAATTGGCCGGGAAATTGGAACAGCGACCGCGCGGGCTTGCCGGGCGATCACTGCCGATGTCTTTCTGAGGACTTCTGGGCCTAGGTGGCTTCTGAGTCGAAGGGGGCCGATTCGTTGGCGCCCAGCTGCAGCTGCTGCGCGGTAGCCGAAGGGACCGCGGTGCGCACCGGTGCTGGGGCCACGGTCTTGGCTGGAGAACCCTTTGCGGCATTCACGGCGTCGTCGAATTCATCGACAAGCGCCTCCTTGATGATTCGACGTGGATCATACTGGCGCGGGTCCAGCTTCTTCCAGTCGATGTCGGCAACCTCGTCGCCTACTTCCTCGCGCAGCTGCTCCTTGGCGCCATTGGCCATGCGCCGCACTTCCTTGACCAGGTTCGCTAGCTTTTTGGCGTACTCAGGAAGCTTTTCGGGGCCCAGAATAACGACCGCCAGCACGGCGAGAACGATAAACTCGCCACCATTAATACCAAAAAGATCCACGTAAGAAGATTACCTTGTTCCAGTGCCACTAACGAAGTCACCGCGCCACGCCAACGGTGAACACGCGATGAACGGGGTTAGCTGGCGGCGCGCAAGCCTCGCGGGATGCGCGGCAACGACATGGTCTTTGCAGGGCGGTTGGCTGGATTGCGGTGAGCGAGCGCATCACGAAGCATGGCGCGGCCACGGTGGATGCGAGAACGCACGGTCCCGAGCTTGACATCCAGGATGCGTGAGACTTCCTCGTAGGAGAAGCCTTCCATATCGCACAGGACAATAGCGGCACGGAACTCCGGCGACAACGCACGCAGGGCTTCTTGCACGTCGACATCCAAGTTGTTGAATTCGAAATAGCGTTCCGGGGTTACCGCGGTACCGGGCATCCGGTCTTCGGATCCCTCGGCGAAACGGTCGAAGCGGATCTTGCTCTTGCGCCGAGCCTGGTCCAGGAACAGGTTGGTGGTAATGCGGTGCAGCCACCCGCCCATGGTTCCGGGGGTGTAATTTTCCAAGGCTTTGAATGCGCGAACGAATGCCTCCTGCGAGAGGTCCTCGGCATCTTGGCGGTTACCAGTCAAACGGTAGGACAAACGGAAGACCCGTTGCCCATGTTCTTGGACCATCTGATCCCATGTCGGAGTCGTGGTTTCGGCAGTCACCGTAGAAGAAACTGTTTCACTTCGTGCATTGTTCACACTCCAAGTATGAAATGGGAAGCTGAGCTGAAGCTAAGAATACCCTGCGCGAGAACCTCCAAGTTCAACAACTTCAGGTAACGACGTAGGTACGATGGGAACTGGCCCCGCCAATTCAACCCTTGAGGACCTCCGCCGATGCCATCGATGAATCCAGAACTCTTCGCGAGCTGGACCTATACCCAGAACCACGTCAACGAACCAGAGCATGTCGCCCCGGTTCGCGAACGTGCGGAAGACCTGGGCGTGCGTTGCATCGATCAGGCCGGCCGCTCGATGCTGCAGATGCTCTGCACCCTGCGCCAGCCGCGCAATATCGTGGAGATCGGATCCGGTGTGGGTGTCGCATCGCTGGCGATGCTCGAGGTCATGGGCAACGCCATGACGTTGACCGCGATTGAATCGGATCTGGAGCACGCCAACGCGATGCGCCAGGGCCTGCGCGATTCAGGCATCCCGACGGCCCGCGCCCGCATTATCAACGAGCGCGCAGAGAACGTGCTCTCGCGCTTGGCCGACCACGCCTACGACCTGGTACTCATCGACGCCGGCGCTGAGCTGCTGCTCGAGTACGTGGCCGAGGCCAAGCGGCTGGTCGGAATCGGCGGAGTGATCATAGTGAACAACGCCTACGACGAGCACCGCCTAGCCAAGCCCGCGGTTCGCCGCCCCTCCACCGTCACGACCCGAGATGCGCTGCGCATGCTGCGCGAGGACCCGCGCTTGCAGACCCACCTGTTCCCTACCGAGCAGGGCCTGTTTGTGGCCACTGTCCTTCCTGCCAAGGCCGCGACCCGCCTCTAGCGGCTGATTTCGGGAAAAACAAAGGACCGACATTTCTGTCGGTCCTCGATTGCCGCACCAGCAACCCGTGCGGCCAAAGCTAGAACTTGGGCAAGCTTACTCAGTTACCTTGAGCAGGCACTCACGCAATTCGGTTGCCTCGTCGTTGTTCAACTCGACTACCAGTCGTCCGCCTCCGTCGATTGGCAGGCGCAAGATGAGGCTGCGGCCTTCCTTAGCGACTTCCATTGGTCCATCACCGGTGCGTGGCTTCATAGCAGCCATTAAGCTGTTCCCTTCGTCTGTGGCTAACGCATGCACTGGCGCTTGCCGTGCATACAACCGAATGCCTAGTCCATCCTCAGCAAGGATTCCCTGCTGAGTTGGGACACTTATCTTTTATTATTACTAATTTTCGCCCGTGTCGCTAATCACACGCCGTGACTCAAGGTCACGAACCGTATTCTCCAGCTCGGTAATTTCTGCCGCGAGGACATCGAGCACCTCATCCACCTGGTCGCAGCGGTAACCGCGCAAGCCCAAGGAGAAGCGAACTTTCTCCACATCTTCAGCGCGCGGATTCTTGGCCAGCAGCACCGGCGGCAACGAAGCCTGGTGCTCTACCAATCCCGTGATGGGCTCCCCAGTGGATTCGAAGTGGCGACCTGCCGGTACATTCTTCCGCTGGCTGGACAGCAGCAGCGCAACAGCACCCACCAGCAATACTGCGATGGCAACAAGGAGGAACGGCATCGCCTACTGCCCCTTCGCCAGGTCGCCGACCTTCAGGTTTTCTTTATGCGCACGCAGCACCAGATCCACCGCTTCATCAGGATCATCGGTGATAGTGAACAAGTCCAGATCACCGGGCGAAATGGTGCCTTCAGCAACGAGCGTCTTGGTCATCCAGTCCACCAGGCCGCCCCAGTATTCGGTGCCCACAAGCACAATCGGGAAGCTGGTGATCTTCTTGGTCTGGACCAAGGTCAATGCTTCGAACAGTTCGTCCAGGGTGCCAAAACCCCCGGGGAGCACGATGAAGCCCTGCGAGTACTTCACGAACATCGTCTTGCGCACGAAGAAGTAGCGGAAGTTCAGGCCCTTGTTGACCCAGGCATTCAGTCCGGTTTCAAAAGGCAGCTCAATGCCCAGGCCTACGGAAACGCCGTCCTTGTCAGCAGCTCCCTTGTTGGCCGCTTCCATGGCGCCGGGGCCGCCACCGGTGATGGTAGTGATGCCTTCCTCGGCCAAGCGGCTGCCGACACGCTGGGCCATCGCATAGTACGGGCTGCCTGGATCCGTGCGCGCGGAACCGAAAACCGCGATGGCAGGACCGGTGCCGGCCATATTTCCAAAGCCGGAGACGAATTCCGATTGGATTCGCAACACGCGCCACACGTCGCTATGCGTGACATCGACCTGCGGGCTTTCCAGAAGATGGTGGTCAAGCTGATCTTCCGGTTGCTTTCCTGGCCAGCTCGCTTCGATGTGGCGCTTTTGCCCGACCCGGGCATTTTCTTCACTCTTACGCTGATGAACCATAGCTTCACTCTATCGGTTACTCCTGCGCATCTTCGGATGTGACCTACCGCGGATTGGAGAACAGTTTGATAACAACTAGGTGTGACATGGTCGACGGGTCGCGTAGTCGCCGTCACATCAAGTAATGTCTACAACATGAAAAGCGATCATCAGGCTCAAGCTTCTTCTGAAGGCCCTATCGTCCAGCTGACTGGGGTCAATAAGCACTACGGTGCGCTGCATGTGCTCAACGGCATCAATCTCGAAGTGACCAAGGGCGAGGTCGTTGTGATCCTCGGCCCGTCGGGCTCGGGCAAGTCCACGCTGTGCCGCGCCATCAACCGACTGGAAACCATCGACGAAGGCACCATCAAGATTGATGGCAAGACCCTTCCCGAAGAGGGCAAGGCACTGGCCAATCTCCGGGCCGATGTCGGCATGGTCTTCCAGTCCTTCAACCTCTTTGCCCACAAGTCGATCTTGGAGAACGTGACCCTCGGTCCGATGAAGGTCAAGGGCATGAAGAAGGATGAGGCCAAGAAATTGGCGATGCAGCTGCTGGAGCGTGTGGGCGTGGCCAATCAGGCCGGCAAACTGCCCGCACAGCTTTCTGGCGGCCAGCAGCAGCGTGTGGCGATCGCCCGCGCACTGGCCATGAAGCCGAAGGTGATGCTTTTCGACGAGCCAACCAGTGCCCTGGACCCGGAAATGATCAACGAGGTCCTGGACACCATGGTGGGTCTTGCCAAGGAAGGCATGACCATGCTCGTGGTCACCCACGAGATGGGCTTCGCCCGCAAGGCGGCGGACCGCGTGATCTTCATGGCCGACGGCCAGATCGTCGAGCAGGCCACTCCTGAGGAATTCTTCACCAATCCCAAATCCGACCGTGCCAAGGATTTCCTTGGCAAGTTGATCACCAACCACTAATTTCATCATCACGCATCCAATAGGAGGAACAATGCGCAAGACTCGTTTCGGCACTGTAGCCGCAATGGCCGCCGTCGCAGCCCTGGCCCTGACTTCATGTGGCGGCTCCGGCGACAGCGAAGCCGACGGCGACAAGATCCGCATCGGCATCAAGTACGACCAGCCGGGACTCGGCTTCAAGGACGGCGATAACTACACCGGTTTCGACGTTGACGTCGCCAAGTACGTAGCCAGCGAACTGGGCTACACCGAGGACAAGATCGAATTCATTTCGGCACCGTCGGCCAACCGCGAGACCATGCTGCAGAACAACCAGGTTGACATGATCTTCGCAACCTACTCGATCACCGATGAGCGCAACAAGGTTGTCGACTTCGCTGGTCCATACTTTGTCGCCGGCCAGGACCTGCTGGTTCCATCCGACTCGGATATCGCCGGCCCAGAAGACCTCGATGGCAAGAACCTGTGCTCGGTCACCGGTTCCACCTCGGCCCAGAAGGTCAAGGACAACTACGCCCAGAACACCAACCTGCAGGAACTTCCGGGCTATGCAGAGTGCACCACCCAGATGAGTGGCGGCACCATTGACGCGGTTACCACCGATGACATCATCCTTGCCGGCCTGGCTGCGCAGCCTGCCTACAAGGGCAAGTTCAAGGTTGTCGGCGCGCCATTCACCGAAGAGAACTACGGCGTGGGCCTGCCTGATGGCACCGACAAGTGCGGCGACATCAATGCGGCAATCACCAAGATGATCGAGTCCGGCGAGTGGCAGAAGGCCCTGGACAAGAACACCGAAGGCACCGGTTACAAGCCGAACGCTGAAACCAACCCGCCAACCCTTTCGGATTCCTGCGCCTAGCAGCATCTGATGCGATGGGGGCCAAACGCAGCGTGTTTGGCCCCCATCTGCAATCTGCGTTTCCCAGGTACCAGCTAATGCAGGTACCGGACCCATAGCCGCTTGGCCGGTTTTCCGGCCATCGAGACAGAGGCTTGCAGTGGAGAATTACTTATCCATATTCACTGAGTACGACATTCCCGGAGCTTTCTGGGTCAATATCCAACTAACTTTCTGGGCTGCCATTGGCGCCCTCGTGCTGGGCACCATCTTGGCCTTGCTGCGCATCTCCCCCGTGGGGAGCTTCCAGGCCCTGGGCACCAGCTACGTTAACCTGATTCGCAATACCCCGCTGACCATCATCATCCTGTTCTGCGTGCTGGCCCTCTACGGCCAGCTCGGATTCGTGCTCAGCAGCGATTTCCAGGGAAACTTCTTCCGCCTCGCCGTCCTTGGCCTTGCGGTTTACCACGCGGCGTTCGTGTGCGAAGCGATCCGCTCGGGCGTGAACACGGTTCCCCTGGGACAGGCAGAAGCTGCTCGTGCCATCGGCCTGAGCTTCTTGCCCGCAGCGCGCTTGGTGATTCTGCCGCAGGCCTTCCGCGGCGCGATTGTCCCCTTGGGCAACACCTTGATCGCCTTGATCAAGAACTCCACCGTCGCAGCGGTCGGTTCGGTTGCCACGGAATCCTCCTCGGTCATGAAGACCATGATTGAGTTCCGCGCAGATATCGTGATCCCGATCTTCTTGACCTTCGCAGTGGGCTTCGTGATCATCGTCATTCCGGTGGGCCTGTTGACTACTTGGGCTTCTAAGAAACTGGCGGTGGCACGATGAGCGCGTCGATTCTTTTTGATACTCCCGGGCCAAAGGCCCGCCGCCGCATCTTGGCGGTAAACATAGTCGGCGCCTTGATTGCCTTGGGCATCGTGGCGTGGATCGTCCTCGGCCTGGCCGCCAAGGACCAGATGCAGCCTTCGCAATGGGATGACTTCATCGAAGGCAGCACCTGGAAGAACTACCTGCTTCCGGGCTTGTGGAACACCACCAAGGCAGCAGTCCTGGGCATCATCGGCTCGGTGATCTTCGGCCTGATCTTCGGTGTCGGCCGCTTGGCGCAGAATACGCTGATCAACGGAATCTCCACCGTGATTGTCGAATTCTTCCGCGCGGTACCAGTGCTGCTGATGATCGTGTTCTTCAACGTCTTCTTCTCCCGTTCCCTGCAGCTGTCAGGTGATACGGCGATGTGGGCCGTGGTCGCGGCGCTGATCTTCTACAACGGCTCGGTCGTTGCGGAGCTGGTCCGTTCCGGCGTTCACAATCTGCCCAAGGGACAGCGCGAGGCAGGCATAGCGATCGGCCTGACCCGTGGCATGTCGCTGCGCCACATCGAGATTCCGCAGGCGCTGGTCGCCATGCTGCCGGCGTTGATCGGCCAGTTCGTTGTGATCTTGAAGGACTCGGCTTTGGGCTACATCATCAGCTTCAACGAGTTGCTGTTCTTCGCCCGCACCTACTCCTCGCCTAACGGCAACGTCCTGCAGGCGCTGATTGTGGCGGCAGCCATCTTCATCATCATCAACTTCACCTTGAGCAAGATTGCCGTGATTGTCTCGCGCCGGCTGAGCAGCCGGGTGAAGAAGGAGAAGAATGCCCCGGCCGGCCCGGCCGCAGCCATAGTCGGCGCCCCAGCCGGCCTCGACGTGCCAGCGCCACAGGATCCTTCCGATCCCAAGGCCTAGCAGCTGAAACAAAAAAATCTCCGTACCGCATGATTCGCGCGGTACGGAGATTTTTTGTCTCTTCAAAGGCTGATCATCCCAGCCTCGCTAGCCCAACCAAGTACGCAGGGTCTGCAGGCAATCGCGGATGGCCTGCTGCGGCACATGCTCATCATCGCTGTGCGCCAGCAGCGCATCGCCCGGGCCGAAGTTCACGGCAGAGATGCCCAGGGCGGAGAAGCGGGAAACATCGGTCCATCCGTACTTCGGCTTCGGTTCCTGGCCCAGTACCTTGATCAGGTCTGCGGCGATCTCCTGGTCCAAACCGGGTTTGGCGCCATCAGCGCCATCGGTGCGTTCAATGTCGAAGCCGTCGAAAAGCTCAAGGACCACGGCTTCAGCTTGGGCCAGTGTCTTGTCCGGAGCGAAGCGGTAGTTCACTTCCACCTCGCAGTAATCGGGAATCACGTTGCCGGCAATGCCGCCGGCAACACGGACCGCGTTCATGCCTTCACGGTAGTCCAAGCCCTCAACGGTGATGGTCCGGGGCTGGTAGGCAGCCAAGCGCTGCAGGATCTCCCCCGCATCGTGGATCGCGTTATGCCCCATCCATGCACGTCCCGAGTGGGCTGCCTTGCCGCGGGTGCGGATGACGAAGCGGCTGGTTCCGTTGCAGCCGCCTTCGACGGTGCCGTCGGTCGGTTCCAGCAGGATCGCGAAGTCGGCCTCCAAGAGTTCCGGGCTGTTCTTGGCCAGGCGGCCCAGACCGGATTTGGCTGCTTCTACTTCCTCGTGGTCGTAGAAGACGTAGGTGATATCGTATTTGGCCTCGGTCAGTTCTGCAGCCAGCGCAAGCTGCACGGCGACCCCGCCTTTCATGTCCGTGGCACCACGGCCATAGAGCACCCCGTCGATGACTTCTGCGGGCACGGTGCCCTTGGCGCCCTCGGTGCGCGGCAAAGGCACGGTATCGAGGTGCCCGGCCAGCACGACGCGGCGTTCGCGGCCGAAGTTGGTGCGCGCTACGATGGCGTCCTGGTCCCGGTGCACATCAAGGTGCGCCTGCTTCCGCAGCGCCTGGTGCACCTTGTCGGCCAGCTCTTGCTCGTTGCCGGAAACGGATTCAATGTTCATGATCTGCTCGGTAAGCAGGGCAACGTCTTGCTGCAGGTCCAATTCGTTCACGGCTGGCTACGTCCTGAGTCTCTAGCTTCACTTTTTTGTCATTTATCAACGTTACTCCGGGCAACAAAGATACGATCAGTGTATGACTTCAGAATCTGTGACATCCAGCGAATCATCTGTCCGTTTAGCCTCAGCCCATGGCCTGGCAACGGTCGCATCCGATGGAACGATCCTTGATGTTTGGTACCCGGCTCCAGTCTTGGGCGAACTCGCCAAGGCTGAAGGGCTCTCCGGTGAACTCGCTGCCGCCGCGCAGGACGATGCAGCCCGCGGCACCACCCAGAAGGTCGTTTCACTGACCATTAATCTTGATGTAGCACCAGCTGACACCGCCGATGTGTGGCTGCGCCTGCACCTGCTCTCGCACCGTCTGGTCCAGCCGAACAGCATCAACCTCGACGGCATCTTCGGCCACCTCGCCAATGTCGTGTGGACCAACTTCGGGCCTTGCCAGGTAGAGGGCTTCGAGGTGACGCGCTTGAAGCTGCGCGCCCGTGGAGCGGTCACCGTGTACGGCGTGGACAAGTTCCCGCGCATGGTCGACTACGTGGTCCCAGCCGGCGTACGCATTGCCGACGCTGGCCGCGTGCGCCTCGGCGCACACCTGGCCGAAGGCACCACCGTCATGCATGAAGGATTCGTCAATTTCAACGCCGGCACCTTGGGCACTTCGATGGTGGAAGGCCGCGTGTCCGCTTCGGTCGTTGTCGGCGATGGTTCGGATGTCGGTGGCGGCGCCTCGATCATGGGCACCCTCTCCGGTGGCGGCAAGGAGCGCATTGTCATTGGCGAACGCGTACTGCTGGGCGCCAACGCCGGTGTAGGCATTTCCATCGGTGACGACTCGGTAGTGGAAGCTGGCCTGTACGTGACTGCCGGCACCCGAGTGGTTCTGGGCGAGAAGCAGGTCAAGGCGCTGGAGCTTTCCGGCGTGCCGAACCTGCTCTTCCGCCGCAATTCGATCACCGGCGCCGTTGAGGCGTTGCCGCGCGCCGGCCAGACCGTAGAGCTGAACAGCGCACTGCACGCCAACTAGTTCTTGCCCTGCAATCCAACTGGCAGATCACGGAAGTGATCTGCCAGTTTTTTATTGCTCGGCTATCCGCCGGGGAAGATGATGGTCACCATCGGCTGGATGAAGCCGTGGAAGGCCTTGGAGTCGCGTAGCAGCGACGTACTGGCAACGATGGTAGCCGTGCCGGTCAGCCATGCCCTGGGCTCGTCCAGGGGCACGTCAATGAGCTGGATTTCCTGGCGGGTGGATTGCATGCCGTGCTCCACCCCGTGGTCGATGAGGATTCTTTCCAGCTCATCCATGCGGTGCGGCACGTACTTGCCACTGTTTTCTGCAAAGTCCTGGGCATGCTGCTGGGCAAAAACCGTGGCCTGGCCGTAGTGCGCGCGGGCCAGCCGGGCCAGGGCCGGGTAGCCGTCGTCTTGAAGCCGTTCAATCAGTGCATCGCTGGCCGCCGGCTCCTTGGCCGGCGCTATTGCGGTCAGCGAATCCCACCAGGAGCTCCATTCCTGCTTGAGCTGTCCATGCGAGTCGTCGATCTTGTTGCGGTTCTTGATATTGGAAGCCAGCCGGCTATTGGGTCCGGCCTCCGCGGGGTGGACGCCTGACAGTTCGCGCAGGTACAACGCCATCAGCATATTCTGATTGGTATTTATGGCTAGCGACCAATTATTTCCACGACGTTGGTACATGCATACCACCTGACTCTTCGGCACACTTGTCGTTCCCTCTGCCTCATAGGATACTCCCGAAGTACCGCTTAAAACAGGGAAGGACCTGTCGCCCCACTTGTGTGGGAAGACAGGTCCTGCCGCCGGGATCCGGAAACTCGCCCTAGGCCTGGTAGCCGGGATAGTCGCGAGCGGTTTCACCCATGTACAGCTGGCGTGGGCGGCCGATCTTCAGCTCTGGGTCCTTGATCATTTCGCGCCACTGTGCGATCCAGCCTGGCAGACGGCCGATGGCGAACAGCACGGTGAACATCTTTTCCGGGAAGCCCATGGCGGTGTAGATCAAGCCGGTGTAGAAGTCCACGTTCGGGTAGAGCTTGCGCGAGATGAAGTACTCATCATTCAGCGCAGTTTCTTCCAGCTTCATCGCGATCTCAAGCAGCTCGTTCTTGCCCTGCTTTGCCAGCAGGTCGTGAGCGGTCTTCTTGATGATCTTGGCGCGTGGATCGTAGTTCTTGTACACACGGTGGCCGAAGCCCATCAGGCGTACGCCGTCTTCCTTGTTCTTGACCTTCTGCATGAAGTCTTCTGGGGAGATGCCGGAGGACTGGATCTCGCGCAGCATCTTCAGCACGGCTTCGTTGGCGCCGCCATGGGCTGGGCCGGACAGTGCATGGATACCTGCAGAAACCGAAGCGAACATGTTGGCTTCGGAGGAACCGACCAGGCGCACGGTGGAGGTGGAGCAGTTCTGCTCGTGGTCAGCGTGCAGGATCAGCAGCAAGTCGAGGGCCTTGACCACATCCGGATCCGCAAGGTAAGGCTCGGCAGCGGTGCCGAAGCACAGGCGCAGGAAGTTCTCGACCATGTTCATCGAGTTGTCCGGGTACAGCAATGCCTGGCCGATGGACTTCTTGTGCGCGTACGCAGCCAATACCGGCAGCTTTGCCAGCAGGCGCAGGGTCGAACGCTCAACCTGTGCGTCATCCTTCGGATCCAGCGAATCCTGGTACCAGGTCGACAGGGCCGAAACAGCCGAGGACAATACCGGCATCGGGTGCGCGTCGCGCGGGAAGCCGCCGAAGAAGCCCTTGAGCTCTTCGTGCAGCAGGGTATGGCGGCGCAGCGAATTGTCGAACTCGGCCAGCTGATCAGCAGTCGGCAGTTCGCCGTAGATCAGCAGGTAGGTTACCTCGATGAAGCTGGACTTCTCGGCCAGCTGCTCGATTGGGTAACCGCGGTAGCGCAGGATGCCCGCGTCGCCGTCGATGTAGGTAATCGCGGACTTGGTAGCCGCGGTGTTCATGAAGCCGGGATCGTAGGTCACGTTCCCGGTAGTCTTCAAAAGTGGGGCTACGCCAAATCCGTCATTGCCCTCTGCTGCCTGAATTACTGGCAGCTCGAGGTTGGATTCTCCAAAGTGTAGCTGTGCAGATGTGGTATCTGTCATTGCATCTCCTAACCGGAAAGCGTGTAGTTCCGAAAGGTCAGTCGTCACCGTAGAACATACCGCGATTTGACCCATTCAAGCTAATTAGGGTGTCATCTTCACCGGTTGGCGGAAGAATTCAACCGTTCAACGGCAGCCGCGATCCGCTCATCGGAGGCGGTCAAGGCCACGCGTACATGGCGTTCCCCCGCGGTGCCGTAGAAGACGCCAGGACCGGCAACGATGCCCAGTTCCGCCAGCGCCCCGATGGTTTCGAAGCTTGGCCGCCCAGCGGTGCACCACAGGTACAGTCCTGCCACCGAATCATCGATGGCCAAGCCGAAGTTCTCCAGCGCTGGCCGCAGCATGGCCCGGCGTGCCCGGTACAGCTCGCGCTGCGCCGCAACATGCTCGTCGTCATTCAATGCCACCACCATGGCGTGCTGGATTGGACCGGGCACGATCATGCCCGCATGCTTTCGACTGTTGACCAGAGTTGGCATCAGGTTCGGGGCGCCGGCAACGAAAGCGGCGCGGTATCCGGCGAGGTTCGACTGCTTGGACAGCGAGTACAGGGCGAACAGGTCATCGAGGTTTCCTCCGTTGACCGCCGGGTCCAGGATGCTTGGCACCTGGCCCTCGTATTCATCCCATCCCAGTTCGGCGTAGCACTCATCGGAGGCCACTACGGCACCCATCTCACGCGCCTGGGCCACGATGCTTGCCAGCTCGGCGGTAGCACGGACCTTGCCGGTCGGGTTGCCTGGCGAGTTGACCCAGATGAGCTTCACGCGTTCACGCTGCTCAGCAGTCAAATCCGAAAGGTCGTCGGTGGCGATGGGGGTCGCGCCAACCAGCTGGGCGCCGATGTCATAGGTGGGGTAGGCGATCTCTGGACGTACCACGATGTCGCCGGCACCCAGGCCCAGGAACAGCGGCAGCCATGCCACCATTTCCTTGGAACCGACCGTTGGCATGACATCATCGGTGCTCAAACCGGTGACATTGCGGCGACGGGCGAACCAGTCGACGATGGCCTCGCGAACTTCAATGGTGCCGTGCGTGGTCGGGTATCCGTGCGAGTTCGCCGCCTCGGCCAGCGCCTGCTGGATCAGTTGCGGCGTGCCATCGATCGGCGTGCCGATCGACAGGTCCACGACTCCCCCCGGATGCGTGGATGCTTGCTCGCGGTATGGGGCAAGCTGGTTCCAGGGGTAATCGGGGAGCTCAAGCATAAAAGTGAAAACCTAGCCTTGGTTCTGTGGTGGCAAGGCGCTGATCAGTGGGTGGTCAGTGCCGGTGTTACCAATTTTAGCGGCGCCGCCCGGGGATCCAAGTTCATCGAAAAAGTCGACGTTTGCCTTGTAATAGTCGGCCCATTCATCCGGCACGTCATCTTCGTAGTAGATGGCTTCAACGGGGCAGACAGGTTCGCAGGCGCCGCAGTCAACGCATTCATCCGGGTGAATGTAGAGCGAGCGCTCACCTTCATAGATACAATCTACCGGGCACTCTTCGACGCACGCCTTGTCTTTAACGTCGACGCACGGCTGAGCGATGATGTAAGTCACGAGGGCCGAGACCTTTCCTTGCACTGGGTGGTTTCAACAGGAGCTAGTGGTCTTCCTCAGATGCTCTTTGAATCCTTTACCAGCTCAAACTACAGTCTAGTCCTGATACCCATGCATCGGACCGCCCATTGGCTCGCTGTGACGTAATCGACCATTCACATTTCAGCTTCCCGGGGTCCAGATGAATTCTTCTTACGAAAAGATGACGTTTCCAAATGCTTAATTTCAGTGATGTGACGCCCGGTGAACGGCTTGTTGTCCGCTACCGCTTGGCCGACGGCCGGGCCGGTGAGCATTTTTCCGATGCACTGGGCGAGTTGCAGGAAGTGACGGAGGAATCGGTGAGCATCCAAACCCGGGCTGAACTGGTATGCATCCCCCGCGCGGCGATCACTCACGCCAAGCGGGTACCGCCGGCTCCGGCGCGCCGCAGGCCCCGTGCCCCTCGCGCCGAGTAGCAGCCTGCAAGCCGCGCAATTTTCCTGCTTCCATGGGTTGCTGCCGCGGGCACACCCATACCGCTTGGGACGACATGTGATTTGAAACTGCCAATCACTCAGCGCTTTTCGCGTATGCTGTTTCCATGCCCTCCGATAAACTTGTCCAATCGCGAGCACGAGCCCTCAGCTCCCCGCTGAGGCTTCGCATCTTGCGCTTGTGCCTGCATGAGTCACGAACGAACAAGGAAATTGCGGACATTCTCGATTTGAATCCCGCCACCTCCTTGCATCACGTGCGAACCCTGGTCAGCAACGGTTACCTCGCGGCAGAAGAATCGCGCCGAGGCAACCGTGGCGCCAAAGAAGTGCCCTACCGCAGCACCAAGCAGTCCTGGGGCACGCGCATTCCCGACGCGGCCCCCATGCTGGTGGACACCTTCCTGCAGGAAATCGAGGGACTTGATCCCCAGGAGATACAGGTAATCCGCTTGGGCCTGAAGCTCAATGAAGAAAGCCAGAAGGATCTCATGAGCCGGCTGCGCGCTGTGATCGAGGACTACGCGATGCGAGATCCGGATCCAGATGGCGTTGCCACCTCGTTGTTCTTGGCCCACCACCTGGATATCACCGGCAATGCGCGCAAAGACCAGTAGCCTGCTTTTCGCCTAATTAAACACAGAAGGAGCTCTTCCCGTTGGGAAGAGCTCCTTCTGTTTTCAGTTCTGGCGTTGTTGCTTGCGCAGCACTCGCAAGGAGCACAGCAGGGCAATCACCGATGGAATAACCATTCCATACATCCACAAGGCCGAGGCCAGCGTTGGCCCGGGCAGGTACTTGTAGTACTCCATGCCCAAGATCAGCTGGTCATCGCCCACATAGGAAATCAGGCCAACGGTCACATAGCAACCGATGAACCCCAGCGCACCGGCCCACAGCTTCGATGAAGAAACCGCAGCCCAGTACACCAGAACCCCGAGCAGGAGCCAGGCCAGACCCACACCCCAAACCAGCGGGATGTCGTTTCCGACATAGCTGATGGAGGCGTGGATTGCGGTCCCGAATAATCCTGCTGCCACGGCGGCAACAACACCGCGCCAGAGCGCGGAGAAGTTGCTGCCGAGGGATTTGCGCTTATTAGGAGCGAGCGCGTGCACGGGTAGCCTTGGCACGGTCGTTGGCGTTCAGCAGAACCTTGCGGATGCGGATGGCTTCCGGGGTAACCTCAACGCACTCGTCTTCGCGAGCGAATTCGAGCGACTCTTCCAAGGTCAAGTTACGTGGTGGGGTCAGGTTCTCGAACGAGTCCGAGGAAGCAGCACGCATGTTGGTGAGCTTCTTTTCCTTGGTGATGTTCACGTCCATGTCGTCGGCGCGGGAGTTCTCGCCGACGATCATGCCCTCGTAAACCTCTTCGGTTGGCTTCACGAAGAAGTTCATGCGCTCCTGCAGGTTGATCATCGCGAATGGAGTCACAACGCCTGAACGGTCGGCAACGATCGAACCGTTGATGCGGTATTCGATTGGGCCTGCCCATGGCTCGTAGCCTTCAGCCAGCGAAGCAGCAATGCCGGCGCCGCGGGTTTCGGTCATGAAGCGGGTACGGAAGCCGATCAGGCCACGTGCTGGAACCATGAATTCCATGCGAACCCAGCCGGTGCCGTGGTTAGCCATGTCGGTCATGCGGCCCTTGCGCGATGCCATCAGCTGGGTGATAGCACCCAGGTACTCTTCAGGTACGTCGATGGTCATGCGTTCCATTGGCTCGTGAACCTTGCCGTCAACCATCTTGGTAACAACCTGTGGCTTGCCAACGGTCAGCTCGAAGCCTTCACGGCGCATCTGCTCAACGAGGATGGCCAGTGCCAATTCGCCACGGCCCTGGACTTCCCAAGCATCTGGACGCTCGGTAGGCAGGATGTTCAGCGAAACGTTGCCGATCAGTTCCTTGTCCAGGCGATCCTTGACCTGTCGTGCGGTGACCTTGGCGCCCTTGACCTTGCCAGCCAGTGGCGAGGTGTTGATACCGATGGTCATCGAGATCGCAGGTGGATCAACGGTGATCAGTGGCAGCGGCTTAGGGTTCTCAAGGTCGGTGAGGGTCTCGCCGATCATGATGTCTTCGATACCGGCAACTGCAACGATCTCGCCTGGACCAGCTTCGTCAGCTGGAACGCGGGTCAGGCCCTGGGTGGCCAGCAGTTCGGTGATCTTGACCTGCTTCATGGTGCCATCCTGGCGGGCCCAGTTAACCTGCTGGCCCTTGCGCAAGGTGCCGTTGATCATGCGCAGCAGCGCCAGGCGGCCAAGGAATGGCGAAGCGTCAAGGTTGGTGACGTGGGCCTGCAGGACTTCACCTTCGGTGTAGGTCGGTGCAGGAACGTGCTTGATGATGGTCTCGAACAGTGGCTCAAGATCTTCGTTGTCCGGCAGGGTGCCATCGCCAGGCTGGTTCATCGAAGCGTAGCCGGCCTTGCCCGAGGCGAAGACGACAGGAACGTTCAAGATTGCGTCCAGATCCAGATCCGGAGCTTCGTCAGCCAAGTCCGAAGCCAAGCCCAGCAGCAGGTCCATGGAGTCGGAGATGACGCCATCGATGCGGGAGTCGGGACGGTCGGTCTTGTTGACCACGATGATCACTGGCAGGTTGGCGCTCAATGCCTTGCGCAGCACGAAGCGGGTCTGCGGGAGCGGGCCCTCGGATGCGTCAACGAGCAGAACCACGCCGTCAACCATGGACAGGCCGCGTTCCACCTCGCCACCGAAGTCGGCGTGGCCTGGGGTGTCAATGACGTTGATGGTCATCTTCTTGCCCTCGGCTGCTGGGCCGTTGTAGAACACGGTGGTGTTCTTAGCAAGAATGGTGATGCCCTTCTCGCGTTCCAGCTCACCTGAGTCCATCACGCGATCTTCGGTTTCACCATGGCTGTCGAATGCGCCAGTCTGCTGGAGCATGGCGTTGACGAGGGTGGTCTTGCCGTGGTCAACGTGCGCAACGATGGCTACATTGCGAAGTTCATCGCGAGTAATGGTGTTTGCTGACATGCGTGAAGGCTCACTTCCGCTCGAAAATTTGGGTCTGTGGAGTCGGGGCCAAAGTCGACCCAACAATCCAGTTTACGCGCTCGAGACTCATAGTCTGTTGATCTGTGTCAGAACATACAGGAATTTCATGTATCTGTCGCAAAGAATTCAGCGGATTAACCGCGTTGGCATCCAAAAACGCAGCTTGCTAGGCCCAAAGTTGACTTCAATTTCCGGGAGTTCAGCGTCAAGCAAGCCGCCGCATTTTTCTATGGTGGATTTTGAACCGATGTTATCGGAATCACAGGTAACCAGCGCATGTTCAATTCCTGATTCGCGAAGTTCCTGCAACCCGAATTTGCACAGTTCCTGTGCCGCACCACGGCGACGATACTCGGGAACTACACCATAGCCGATATGTCCGCCGACCTGAAACAGGCTCTCGTTGATTTCATATCTGACGGAAACCCGGCCAACCAGTTCCCCCTCGTCAAAGGCGGCGAACAGCGCCGAGCGAACCCAGCCTTCTGGAATGTGCTCGCCTCGGCGCCCGGCCTTCATCCGGTAGATATAGTCCTCCCAGTCCTCGGCTGCAGACCAAGTCGGCAAGAACTCGAAGTCTTCGCGAAGCATCAAGTGGTGGGCATCGATTGCCTGCTGTTCGTCCTGGCTTTCCAATTCACGGATCTCCAGCGTCTTTCCCAACGTCATAGCGCCAGTATGCCAGAGCGCCTCCACCTCCCACCGGTGAATTGCGCGCCAAAGATGCGCCTGAGCCCTAGTAGGCCACCTGCTGGCCCCGCACTTGCCTGGCCCATTCCACGGTTCCGCCGCTAAGGCTGTAGACCGCAATGCCTGCATCCCGACCGGACATGGTGATCCGCGCCGCCTGCTGCGAACGGGCACCGGTTTTGCACACGAATACGACCGCCGAAGCGCCGTGCGCGAGCTTTCCCAGTCCCCGTTCTTTGAGCTGCGCGAGCGGAAGGTGCTGGCTGTGCGGGATCGCTATGATGTCGCGTTCCCAGGATTCGCGCACATCCACCAGCAATACCGGTTCATCCGCTTCCAGCTCCGCTAGCTGCTGAACCGTGAGCTCCGGGACATGCCCGTCGACAGCGCAGGAAACCGGCTGGTACTCCCCCAGCCCGGTCACCGGCTCACGTTGCGGATCCCTGGCGAATTCGAGGGTCCGCACACTGGCTTCCAGCGCATCATAGAGCCAGAGCTTGCCGCTCAGTGTGGTCCCGATTCCGGTAATGAGCTTCAGGGCTTCGGCGCACATCACCGAACCGATAACGCCGCACAGTGCGCCGAAGACTCCTCCTTCGGCGCAGCTGGGCACGGAGTCCGCGTCGGGGATTTCAGGAAAAAGATCACGCAGCATCGGGCCGGTGCGCGGATCGAAGACGGACACCTGCCCGGAGAACTGGACGAGGGTTCCCCACACCAGCGGGGTGCCGGTGATTTCCGCGGCATCATTGGACAGGTACCGCGTGGCAAAGTTGTCGCTGCCGTCGATGACCAAGTCGTATTCACTGAAAAGCGCCACGGCGTTGGATTCATCCAGCTTTTCATCCACGGTGATGATCTGGACGTTCCGGTTCTGCTCGTGGGCCATCCGCCGCACCGAATCCACTTTCAGGCGCCCTGCATCCTGTTGCCGGTGCATGGTTTGTCGTTGCAGATTGGACAGCTCGACGGTGTCATCGTCGATGACCCCGAGGGTGCCGATTCCCGCAGCGACCAGGTAGCTGGCAATGGGACTGCCCAGGCCCCCGGCTCCGATAACCAGCACCTTGGCGTTGGCGATGCGGCGTTGCCCTTCTTCTCCCACCCCGGGCAGGGACAAGTGCCGGGAGTAGCGCGCCAGCTCTTCCGGTTCCAGCTGCGCGCCGGGTGCTACCAGGGCTTCCCGGCTCACGAGAAGTCACCGACCAGGGTTTGCATCATGCCTTCGGCCGGCGAGGAGGCCAGTGCGGTATCGCGGCGCGGGATCCGGCCAGCGAGCCGCGCGGCGCGCCCGGCACGCACAGCATCCTTCATGGCCCTGGCCATGAGCGGCGCGTTGTGCGCCCGGGTCACCGCGCTGGCCAGCAGCACCGCGTCGCAGCCGAGCTCCATGGCCAGGGCCGCATCCGAGGCGGTGCCCACCCCGGCGTCAAGGATCACCGGTACCTGCGCGCGGGAGACGATGGTGGAAATATTGTGCGGATTCAGGATCCCCAGGCCCGAGCCGATCGGCGCTCCGGCCGGCATGATTGCCGCAACCCCGGCGTCCTGCAGGCGTTGGGCAAGTGCCGGATCATCATTGGTATAGGCGAAGACCTGGAACCCGTCGGCCACTAGTTGCTCGGTGGCCGCATGCAGTTCCAGCGGGTCCGGCAGCAGCGTGTGCTCATCGGCAATGACTTCGAGCTTGATCCAATTGGTTTCCAGAGCTTCACGGGCCAGGTGCGCGGTGAGGATCGCATCGCGGGCGGTGAAGCATCCAGCGGTGTTGGGCAGCGCAATCACGTTGTTGCGCTGCAGCAGTTCATACACGTTGCCTGCGCCGGCCGCCGAAAAGTGGCGGATGGCCACGGTGGTCAGCTCCGTTCCGGAGGCCTGCAGGGCGCTTTCCAGGGTGGTCAGCGAACTCGCTCCCCCGGTGCCGAGGATCAAGCGCGAGGACAAGGTGCGTCCGGCGATCTGGAATGGGTCGCTGTGGATGTCCAGCTCGGTGATGTTGCGCGTTTCCATGCCTAGCCTCCCTGGGCCGCGGTAACGAGTTCAATGCTGTGCCCTTCGGCCAGCAGGTAGCTATTCCAGGCGCTGCGTGGAACGACAGCGCCATTGACGGCGGCGGCAACTCCGAGCTTGCTGCCGTCAGCGGCCACCGAGTTGGCGTCCAGTTCCTTGCCGATTTGCGTGCTGATGAATTCGCGAAGGGTGGTTCCTTCGTCCAGGTTCAGTTGCCGTGAATTGAAATTAATGCCGATGCTTGTCATGGTTGCTGCTCCGTTCGGTGAGCGGTCTAGGTTGCGTTGGCAAAGCGGTGGGGATCCACAGCCTGGTGCAAGGGGTGGGATTGGTGGCCGTGGGCGAGATCCGCAGTGAGCGTTGCGCCCAGCGGAGCCAGCAGCACGCCGTGCCGGGAGTACCCGGTGCAGAGCAGCAGCCCTGGATCAAGGCGTCCAAGCAGCGGCCGGTCATCTGGCGTGGCGGGACGTGCCCGGGCCGTTGCCTCGTTCAGCGTGCAGTCGCTGATGCCGGGGACCAGCTTTCTCGCGTTGTCCAGCAGCAGGTGCATCGCGCCAATGTTCACCGCTTGTTGCCGGTCTTCACGGACGCTGGCGCCAAGGACGAGGCTGCCGTCCCTTCTCGGCACCAGATACACCTGTTCCCGGTGCACGAGGCCGCGGATGGTGCGGGTGATGAGCGGCGGGCCTGCTGGTCCCTGGATCCGGAGGATGTCCCCGTAGACCGGGCGCAGCGGAAGTTCGTTCAAGCCATCGAGGGTGCCAAGACCGGTGGCCACGATGGTCTGCTCCGCTTCGAGGATTCGGCCCGATGCGGTCCGCACAGCGGTGGTCCGCTTCCCGTCGGTCACCAGTGCCTGCGCCCGTTCCTCGACCAGGTGCGGACGCAGATGCTCCAACAGGATCTTGACGATGGATCGAGGGTCGACCTGGTGGTCATCTTGGCACAGGACCGCGCCAGCAATATTGGCGGCCAAGGCTGGTTCGAGCTTGCGGGCTTGGCTGGGCAGCAGCTTTTGCGCTGACAGGCCGAGGGATATCTGCAGTTCGGCCAGCTCGTGCAGGGCTTCGCGGTCCGCAGGCTCTGCGGCGACAACGAGCGTGGAGTTCTGCAAGTAGTCCGGGCGTTGCCCGGTGGCCGATGCGATGCGCTCGATGAACTGCGGATAGGCGGCATTCGAGGCGGCAAGCAGCTGGTGCAACGGGCCATTGCCCCAGACCGTTTCAGCTGCCGGGGCCAGCATTCCTGCTGCCGCGTAGCTTGCACCTTGGCCGGGTGCCGGATCGATGAGGGTGACGGTGTGTGCGCGTGATTCCAGCTCGAACGCGACGGCCAGGCCGATTATCCCGGCGCCAACAATGTTGACATGCACAAGGGCACGCTTCCTTCCTACGGCGGCATGACCCGCATCAGGTGTAGCGGTCGGCTCGGTGCCCTCTCAGCCTGGTCGATTCAGGCTCCCGCGGATTACAGCGATTATAAGCATGATGCAGCTCATAAAGTCGAACTTCATTGAAAGCAGTTCCGTCATCTTCTGTGATGTACTTGCTGACATGGCATTCCATGACTTCCCTATCGTGCTTCCCCAAGGTTCTGCGCTATCCAGCACCATCATCTCGTTGGAGCAAGAACTCTTGGAATCCAGCCAACGCCATAGCCAGGAGCAATTGCAGCGGCGCTTGCATCCTCGGTTCGCCGAGGTGGGAGCCAGCGGGCGAGTCTATGATCGCGAGGCCATCATTGCCCAGCTGGCCCGGGAGCCGGCACGGGATGCCGGGGCGTTGAAAGTCGAAAGCCCGGTGGCTCTCCAGCTTTCAGACCAGCTGGTGCTGCTGCGCTGGAAGCTGCTCGCCGGTTCCCCCAGCGAACGCAGTTCACTGTGGATCCATGAGCAGGGCCGCTGGCAGCTGCTCTTCCACCAGGGCACGGCCGCCGCTCATCCGCAGCCATCTGCAGGACCGGAGGAAGCCGTGCATGCCGACGGTGAATTCGCGGTGCGCCGGCTGCGCCTTTCGGATGCCGAAGCGGTCTACGAGGCATTTTCCTCGAACCCCGACATGTTGCGCCAAGGCGACGCCGATTCCCCGCAAAAGGCTGAGTCGTATGTTCGCGCACTGCTGGAGGCCGGGGAACGCCAGCAGGCGTTGGCCGTCGCATATCGGGATCGGCTGGTGGGACTGGTGTGCGGTACGGTAGACCCGGCCAATCGGAACGCGTGGATTTGGTATTGGATGAACCAGAATTACCGGGGCCGGTCGCTGGCCACCCGCGCCGTGGCAACCTTGGTGGATTACCTGTTCGACGAGCTGGGACTGTACCGCTTGGAGCTGGGATTGCGGGCAAATAATCCCGGGTCGAAGCATGTGGCAGAAAGCAACGGCTTCCTGCACGAAGGTATCGAACGGGGCAAATTCCTGGTTGCCGGAGAACGCATCGATGTGCACACCTACGCACGGTTGCGTACCGATGGCGGCTCTGCGGTCATGCCCTTGCCGTGGGGCACGCAGCAGTAGCTTGGCGGGCATCAAAAAAGTCGCGGAATCCGGTCTTGGATTCCGCGACTTCTTATCTGTCCCTCAGGTTTTGTGATGCGTGGTTAGATGCCTGGGCTCGATGCCGGTGGCGTCGAGTCCGGGCCATTGGTGGTCTGTTGGGCCTCCATCTTTTTCAGCGTGCGGGCCGCAGCATCACGACCGCCGAGGCCAAAGGCCAGAGCCGCTGCCAATGCTGCGCCAATGACGATTGCGCCGAAGGCCATGTTGATGATCGAATCGGCGATACCCATGTACTTCAGGCCCATCGCCACGAACAGCGCAATTGCCGTGTAGCGGATGATCTTCGAAGCAGTAGTGTCACCCAAGAAGCGGCCAATGACGTTGGCGATGACGAAACCTGCGGCGATAATTGCTGCGCCGAAGAGGATCTTGCCGCCCAAGGCCAGGATCTCATTGAGGATATTGGTGATCGCTGGGAAGTTCAGCATCTGGGCCGCCATCACACCGAAGAACAGCACGATAGCAATCTTGACGATGCCAGCGATGATTCCCGAAGCGCTCTTGCCCTCGGGAACTACGCCCCACTGGGCAACAACAGTGTCGGTACCCACGCCGTGGAGGGTGGATTCAAGTAGCTGCCCGACGAACTTGGCAATCAGGATACCCACGGCCAAGAGCGCCAAGGCCATGATGACCTGCGGGATTGCGGTGAAGACCAGCTGCAGCATCTGCTGGGCAGGTACCGAAATTGCCGCGATGCCCAGAACCTGCAGGGCTGAAATTGCGACGACTAGCAGGATCAAGGCGAAGACGATGTTGGCAATGATGTCAACGATCTTCGCTTGGGATTCGCGAGACTGAACTTCATCTACTGGTTCGTTGCCTGGGGTGACCTTGCGGACCAGTCCGCTAAAATCGACAGTTCCCAAACCGGTCCTCAGCAGCTGGCGAACAATATTCGCGATGACGTAGCCAATGAAGAAGATGAAGCCCGCACCGATGAGGTTGGGGATGAAGGCCATGACGCCGCCGAGCATGCCCTGCACCGGCGATAGCACTTCGGATAGAGCGAAGACTTGCAGGATTGCCACGAGGCCGAAGAGCCAGACAATCAACCCCGCGACCTTGCCCAGGGATTGGCCTATTTGTTCTCCGTCATTGCCCTGCTTTTGCAGGAACTTCACCCTGTTCACCAGTTTGGCGGCAGCCCAACGAACTATGCGTGCAACTAGCCACGTAATGATGAGGATGATTAGCGCGATGCCAACCTTTTGTAGCATCGACGCCCAGTCGATATTGCCTAAAACGTTCTCAGACTGCATTGCTGCTCCTTCAACGTAGGGACAATCCGACCCTACGATGAAGGTTCTCCGCTGACTAGGGCAAAGACCCATGCTCCCAGCTTGAATCATTGGACTTTCACAGCTCGAATTGCGAAAAGCTGACTATATCCCGATGGATTCAACGAATTCCGAACAATAAGGCCCTACCGACAACCGATCCACGCAATATTAGAAAGTTCGCGGCTGCGTCCAAACCCGTGAATTGCCATGGAAGCTATTGCGGATTCAGCCATTGATCTTTATCAATCCGGGAATTACCGGAAGTCCCGCTACCTAGTTGATGACTTCGCTCCGCACGGAAGCACCCAGTTCAACGGTGCGGGAGACGGTGCAGTATTTGTCATGCGAAAGCTTGACGATGCGCTCCACCATGCTGGCTGCCTTGCGGCCTTCCTCGGTGTCGGGGAACTTCAAATCGAAACCAAGATGAATGTCCTCCATCCGGCTCGCCGAGTTCTCAGAGACCTTGTAGCCGCCCGCTTTGACTTCGAATTTCTCAGGCTCGCTTCTCCTGGTGGTCGCCACATCAACATCAATTGCGGAACACCCTGCGATGGCAGCAAGCAGCAACTCCACCGGGGTTAGCAACCCTTCGCCCTGGCCGAATTCTAGGCTGGCTCCCGATTCGAGGCTGGTGGCCTTGTACTTGCGTGCCTCGACGCGTTCGATGCTGACTTCACGGATCTCACGGCTATTTTCACTCATGAAACTATCGTGCCACGATCCAGGCTGAAGACTACACGTGGCGCAATACGACTCGTTGCGGCGACGATGCAGTTTCCCCGGGCACAGGCACGAATCCGCAGTCGCCAAAGAACGCAATGGCAGGCTGGCGCTGGCAATCGAGATGAACGCTGATCCCGGGAATGCTGGCGATGATTTCATCCAGCAGGATGCGGCCCACACCCTTCTGGCGATCAGTGTGCCTCACCCAGAGCAGTTCGATGCGTGTACTGCTCCATGCCGCAAAGCCAACAATGCGTCGACCATGCTGGGCAATCCTGACTGAGACCGATTGGCTATAGACAGCTTCCAGGGCGACGGCCACCGCATCAATATCAGCAGCCGAGAGGAAGTCTCCCCGGCGTTCCACCGAACTGCGCCAAATGTCGAGCAGGTCAGGCACTTCATCTACGCTCGACAGCTCGCGCAGCAGGAGAGTCTCTTCCATGCCATATTCCTTCATGCTCAAGCGAATCCGTACTTGCTGATTCGAAATGTAGCCGGGTGCCAGCGATTCCTCAAGTTTTCATGGATCGTTGCGGCACACCAGCATGCGGTTTTTCCCCGGCTTAAGCCGGCTCGTTCATGCGGCCCGTGCGGTGGGCCCAGTCCCGCAATTCGGCCGCGGCCTGCTCGGGCTGCTCAAGGTGCACGTTATGCCCTGCAGAATCAAGCACGCGGATCCTCATCGAGGGGTACCGGCGCGATAGCTGCTCGGGATCCCGGTATCCGGTGATGTGGTCTTGTTTCCCGCACAGGATGGTTACCGGAATATCCAGCTGGCGTTTACGCTCCACGGGCAGAGGATCCAGGAAGTAGCGCTTGGATAGCTTGGCCATAGAGCGCAAGTTCGCGCAGTCCAGCCCGGGCAGCACCCACTGCGCGAAGCTCTGCCACGCCTGCTGCGATTGCACCACGGCAATATCGGAGAATTGCTGTGCTTGGCGGGGATCTATCCGGGCCAACAGCCCGGGATCCTCTACGACTACCTGCGCTTCGGGCACAGTGCGCCGCGAGGCATCGGGAAAGACCACTGGGGCCAGGAGGAATAGTCCTTGGGTCTGGCCGGGAAACCTGTCGGCCATCTCCTGGCAGAGCAAGGCGCCAAGAGAGTTGCCCAGCAGTGCGAACGGCCCCTCTCCCGCGGTTTGCCTGATCAGTTCCTCCAACCAGTTTGCAAGTTCTGGCAGTCCCCCGGGGTTCCCTAGCGGTGGACAGGTTCCGAAGCCGGGCAAGTCGACGTAGTGCAAGTCGAAGATCTGCGCGTTGGCCAGCTCTGCTTCCAGCGGCTTGAGGATACGGTGGTCTACCCCGTTGCCATGCACCATGAACAACGGGATCCTGCTCTTTGGCGCTACTCGCATTTCACCGTGCTCTTCTCCTGTGCCTCGCGCTGGCTCGCAGCGTAGCTGATCATCCATTGGCCAGCTACGTAGGTGAGCATAATCCAGAATCCCATTCCGGGGACATCGATATCCGCAAATGAGCGCAGTGCGATCAAGGAATCAGAGAGGAAGAATATTGCGCCGCCGAAGCCTGCGATCGGACCCAGCCCGGTACTGAGGATGGCCATCATCATCAATGCCAAGCCATAGATGATCACCGGGGCGAGCAGCACTCCCGCACCGGGTGAGCAGAGGACCAGCAGCAGGGCAAATGCGGCAAGATAAGGAAGCGGCATCCACCAATGGCGCAGTATCGAAGATTTCCAGTATCTTGCCAGAGCGGCGATGTAGAAGAACTGCGCAACCAGGAATGCGCTAACCATGGCCAGGAATGCAGAATCGCCGTCCATGAACCGGGGCAAGGTGTCACCGACCCAGGAGAAGAAAAGGGCTATGAGCACCAGCCGGATCAGTGTGCCACGCGGCGAGGTGGTGAGGGCGAGAACCGTTCCTGCCAACAGCGGCATCAGCAGGATCTGCGTGGCGTCCGCCAGCAGCCCCGAAGGCCAGAACAGTTGTGCCAGCAAATGGGTGGCAGTTGCGAGCAGGAGCGCCAGAGCCGCGATCCCGCGGCGTGACTGCCCCGGGATCACCGCAACGGTGTGCTCATTGCCTAGGTGTGGTTGCACTTTCTTCCTTGGGTAGTGCCGATAATTGCGTTTAGCGGCCTCGGGGCGTTGCCGGATCCGTCACCGGTTGGAAGCCGACGGGGCCAGGACGCAGAATTCATTGCCCGAGCGGTCCTGGAATACCCGCCATGGCAGCGTACCCCACGGACGGTCCAGTTCCTTGCCGCCCAATGCGCAGATGATTCCCAACGCGTCCTCCATGCTCTCGGCCTGTTCGAGACGCAGGTCCAGATGGATCGCATTCTTCCCCGCAGTCTTGGGTGAAGCTTCCCGGACAAGGACCAGCCGCGGGCCCGCGCCTGATGGATGAGCCAGAACCACTGGAGACCGCGCAACGATGTCCCATCCCAGCAGCTGCTTCCAGAATTCTGCATCTCCGGCCGGGTCAACGCAGGCCAGTTGCAGGGCTTCAAGCACCAAGCCGCTTGCGTCCTGGTCGTGGGCACGGAGCAGAAATTCGTTGCCTGCGGCATCGAGCCTGGACTCCATGGCATCCCGGTGCCGATCGCCAAGGCGTTCGCTGAAATGGGTGCCGGATCCGAGGATCAGGTGCACGCGCTGTTGAGCACGGTCCGGGTTCCGGACAGCGGGGAAGCACAAATCCAGGTATCTCGGTCCCGCCAGCTGCAGTCGGGTTTCATAGCCGTCGGCGTTATCGGTCAGCATCTGGCACTTGAGCAGGACCTCCCAGAATTCCCCTTGCTGTTTCGGGCTTTCGGCATCGAAGACGATATTTTCCCAGTACATGCTTCCAGCTTACCGCTGAGGTGATTCCGGTCACTTCGCGCATTCGTTGAACCGGCCAATAATATCCACATATGGAAATTGATTATCGTTGACTTAGGCAATGGAAACAAGAATTCTTTTCGCAGGATTTCCATAAGAATTAGTTGCAATGCTAATTTCTAACACCATTATGACATGCTTGAATTTGAGCAAGTTGTTTATCTTAGTGCCATTAATTCCAATTCCAAGATTCTCCTGGCGGAAATTGGAGCATTTTCCGCCGGTATTATGTTGCCATGAGCAACACGGATTTTCCCCACCTGATGTCAGAAGGCCGGATCGGGCCTATGAGCACCGCCAACCGCATTGTCCTTCCCGCTATGGACATGAACGTTTCCGAAGGCGGTGAAATCGAGCAGTCGGAAATCGACCACTATGTCGCGCGTGCCGCCGGCGGAGCCGGACTTGTCATCACCGGCGCATGCGCTATCGCCTTCCCTTACGGAGCGGCCTCGATGAAAGAACCGGGACTGTCAGAGGACAAATACATCCCGGGCATCAAGGCACTGGCCGACGCCATCCACGCTGCAGGCTCCAAGCTGTGCATCCAGTCCACCCACCATGGCAAGGTAGCGCGCGTAGACACCGCCAACGGACGTCCAGTCATGGCGCCGAACAAGCCGGACTACAGCTACTCCATGAGCGCGCTGGCCGACTGCACCCCCGAGGAACTCGCGAAGATGGGTGCTGCCACCAAGGGCAAGCAAGCCAGCTACCACGAGATGGCCCAAGAGGACATCGACTGGCTGATCGCCGCATGGGCCGACGCGGCAGAACGCGTAGCCAAGGGCGGAGCAGACGCCATCGAGATCCACGCGGCGCACGGATACATCCTTGGCGTCTTCTTGAACCAGCGCGATAATCTGCGCACCGACCAGTACGGCGGCTCGCTGGAGAACCGTGCCCGCCTGGCCTGCCAGGTCATCGCCGCCGTCAAGGAACGTGTGGGAGATTCCTTGGCGATCCTGGTGCGCGTAGCCGGAGAGGAATACGGCCAGGAAGGCGCGTTGAGCCTTGCCGAATCCATCGAGGCGTCCAAGATGTTCGAAGCCGCAGGCGCTGACGGCATCCACGTGACCGGTTGGGGACGCAACCCCTTCGACAACTTCACCGACGGGCCGCTGCCGAACAAGGTCGGGGCCTACCTGGAGAATGCCGCAGAGATCAAGAAGCATGTTTCCATTCCGGTGATCGCCGTGGGCCGCATGCTCCCGGACATTTCCGAGAAGGCGATCGCCCAGAACAAGGTGGACTTCGCTGCCATGGGACGCCAGCTGCTGGCCGACCCGGAGCTTCCCAACAAGCTGCGCGACGGAAAGCTTGACCAGGTGCGCCCATGCATCAATTGCTACCTGTGCGTGGCGGAGAACTTCTTCGATGACACCCCGTTCTGCGCAGTGAACCCGGCACTGGGTAACGAGAAGCTGCTGCCGTTGAAGCCGGCAAGCGCCTCGAAGCATGTGGTTGTCGTTGGCGCGGGCCCTGCGGGCATGGAGAGCGCACGCGTGCTCACCGAGCGCGGGCACCGGGTGACCATCGTCGACAAGGCCGACCGCTTGGGCGGAACCATGTGGTTCTCCACCATGACCACCCCGGATAACGAGCGCCTGCTGCGCTGGTTGAAATCCGAGCTCAAGCGCCTGCGGGTTGCGGTGAAGCTCAATACCCCAGCCACCGCGGAAACCATCCGCGGGCTGAACCCCGACCACGTCATTGTCGCTACCGGCGCCGTGCGCCCGAAGCCGGACATGCCAGGCGGCGACCTGCCCAACGTGCAGACCGGCGACACCCTGCGCGCCATGATGCTGGGTACCGCTACAGCCGAGGAAGCCGGACTGGTGCTGAGCACCATGGGCAAGCTCGGACGACTCTCGGGCTTGACCAAGTCCCCGGAATTCGTCCGCCAGTTCACCAAGTTCTGGCTGCCGATGGGCAAGGACGTTGTAGTCATCGGCGGCTCGCTGGTGGGACTGGAACTGGCCGAGTTCCTGGCCGAGCGCGGCCGCAACGTCACTCTGGTCCATGAGAGCCAGCAGCTGGGCTTGCCGCTGGCCATGCCGCGCCGCTGGACCGCCGTCAAGGAGAATCTCGCGCATGGCGTCAAGATCCACCGCAATGTCTCGGTCACCCGCATCACCGAGAAGACCGTGGAATGGACCGAAGGCGAAGAGCAGTTCAGCGCCCCGGCCGACATGGTCATCTACGCCGATGGCACCACCAGTGCCGCGCCGGTAGCCGATCAGCTGCGCGGTGCCGGATTCAGCGTCGATGTCATCGGCGATGCCAGTGCGGTCAACTACATCCACGGTGCCGTGCATTCTGCGTGGAAGGCCACCGCCAACCTGTAGTCCGATGCAACTTGCACGCCCATAGGCAGCGGGCCAGCAGCATCCGGCGGATGCTGCTGGCCCGCTGCCTGCCGCGAACCCTTGTCCCATGGCAGGCCCAGTGCTTGAATGGGCCAATGAGCCTTAGAATGCTTACCCCCGCCGCGGCGCAGGTTGCCGACCTCGTCGATGAGCTCGCCAGCTGGCAACGCGATGGCCTGCCCCTGCAGCTGCATCCCGGGGATGTGGGCTGGTACGCAATTCGGGGTCTGGAAATCACTGCGCAAAGCCTGCGGGTCTGGGCGGATCGCGAATCGATTTATGCCATTGGCCTGCTCGATGGCCCGGATCACATGCGAATGGCCCTGCATCCGGACTACGTCGGCATCCAGCCGCTGGCCGAGCAGATCCACACCGACCTCCTCTCGCCGCAACAGCGGATCTTCCCTTCCTCATCCGCCAGCATCGAAGCCCGCGGCGCGACGGCCTTGGGCCAGGTCCTGCAGGCCAACGGGTGGGTTCCGGGCGAAGCATGGACTCCCTTGCGCCGTTCGCTGGACACTCCGGTGCATCTGCCGGAGCTTACCTTTCGGCGGGTCGATTCCGCCCAAGCCAGCCAATGGATGGAAGTCCACCTCAATGCCTTTCGCGGCGCCGATTTCTCAGCAGAAGACTTGGCGCGTGCGGTGCAGCGCTGGCATACCATGGCCAGTACTCCCATCTATGCCCAGGGGCAATGCCTGACCGCCTATGACAGCGACATGAACCCGCTGGCTGTCGCAGCGGTCTGGTCTGCTGGTCCCGGACGGCCAGGGCTGCTGGAGCCCATCGCGGTGCATCCGGCATCCCGCGGCCAGGGGTACGGCACGGCGATCAGCCTGGCGGCCGCTGCAGAACTGCGATCCATGGGAGCATCCAGCGCCTTGGTATGCACTGCCAGCGACAACACTGCCGCCGTTGCCACCTATCTCGCCGCCGAATTCATTGCCGATAACGAATCCTGCGACTGGCATCGCGGGAAGAACGAGGAATCATGAAAGTCTCCGAGCTCCTGTCAGACTTGGCCCAGCGGACAATTGACGCGGCACGCGCGCTACCGAAGCTGGGCAATGAACAGCTCAACGCGCACCCGGGCAACCACCCCAACTCCATTGCATGGCTTCTATGGCATTCAGGGCGCGAAGCAGATATCCAGCTCTCGGCGCTGAGCGGTCAGCCTGAACTCTGGGAGCAGTTCCGGGACCGCTTCAATTTGGGCGAGCTCGGCGATTCGATGGGCTTCGGGCACAGCGCCGAGCAGGCTCGCTCGATCATCGTCAACGACCAGCAGCTGCTCCTGGACTATTTGGAGGCGTGCTTTTCCGCGCTCGGCGGCTACGCCTCAAGACTGCGCGAGGACGAACTCGACGAAATCATTGATCGAAGCTGGGACCCGGCGGTTACCCGTGGGGTGCGCTTGGTATCGATCATTGACGACGCCTCGGTCCATGTCGGGCAGGCTGCCTATGCCGCTGGCGCCTTGGGCTAGGCTGCAGGCAGGCTTTTGGCCCTCTTGGCGATCCACCAGAAGATCACCAGCTGGAGCACCAGTACGATAGCCGAGATGCCGGCATCGCCCCATCCCATCGAATACCCAGCCTGCAAGGTCCCGATTCCACTGGCTACTGGGTAGAACAGCGGCCACAACACCGCGAGGTTGCGCATCATGGCAAAGGCAATCGCGAACAAGATCGCGAAAACACCGAATCCTGCTGCAGCTGCCACCGGAACCGAACCGAGGTGCTGAACCATGAAGCCGAGGCCAGTCAGCGCAATAGCTGGCAACCATCCGAAAGCGCGTTCCCACCGCAGATACAACCATCCAAAGACAAAGAACGGTTCCCACAAGACCAAGAAGTTCGCCGCCAGATGGCTTGCGATATCGGCGCCACTGGCGTTGGCCAAGGTGACCAGCTGGTAGGCGGACCCGGCACCCAGCACCAGGGAAATAGCGAGGGATGCCAGCAGGAGTTTTCTCGTGATCCCCACCCCTGCAAGAGTCTCTCGGCGCCGGTGCAGCACCGTCCAGAGAGGGACAAAGGTTCCGAAGACCAAAATGCCGAGCCAGAGAAAAAGGCTATCAATCGCGGTCCCCGCGTAGTAGCACAGGGAAAACGCCAGCAACGTGGCCAAGGCAATGAGCGTATCGGCTTCAGGTCGCCACGCGAATGCACTCCGACGGTGATCCATGGCTGTTTCAGATCGAGCAGAAAAAGCATTCATGTTGACGTGCCTCGGTGCCGTGGGTGGTTTAGCTGGCTCCGTCCGAGAATAGCAGTTCCTCAACCGTCCGATCATAAAAAGCATGAACAGATACGGAATTGAAACAAAATACTACTTGCAAATATTGCAACTAGTTGCAAAGATTGAGGCATGAGCCAAGATTCCAGTTCATCCACCCCGCTATCGCCCGGCAAGGCGCAGCAACTGCTGGGCTCGGTCCCCCACCGCCCCCGCCGCGAACTCAAGGCCGTCGATCACGCGATAGCGATCTTGGTTGTTGCCGCATCATTGGCGGCAGGACTACTGGCAATGTCCGGATACGGTTGGATCTCCATAGCGCCAGCAATTATTGCCTTTTTGTCAGCGAATCACTGGTTCGCTGCGCGGCAGCGCCGCATCAATGAACCGCGTTATCCCGGTGCCCGCACGATCCTGGCCATTTTTGCCACCTGGTTGCTCCTGCCTATTTGGCGAAGCATCGTCCATCATGAAACCGCACCTTGGCCTGAAGCGCTGCTGCTGGGAGGCTTCGCACCGATGCTGTGGCTTGGCTACTATCTCTTCCTGTTAATTCGGCGCTGAGCTCCATGAATTACCAAGAACTTGATCCCTTGCTTCTGGCGCCCAAAAGATTCGTTACGCTGGCGCATCTGAGCCAAGTAGAACAGGCGGATTTCGCTGGACTCCAAGCAGCCACGGGGCTGTCCACCGCCGACCTTTCAAAGATCCTCAAGGATCTGGAAAATCGTGAACTAATCCACCTGTCAAAGGAACGCAAAGACCGCTACGGCATCACCCTCGTGTGCCTGTCGGAGACTGGCCAGCGCACCTTCAAGAAACTGATGAAAACTCTCAACCGCATTGCGGGAGAATAGTGCAGGGCACCTGATGCCTTCACGCTTCAAGGAAAGAACTCATGAAACTCGTTATTATCGGTGGCAACAGCGGAACCGGCGCTGCGCTGGCTGAACTCGCTCGCCAGGCATCCCATGAAGTTACCGTCGTCTCGCGAAGCGGTTCCCGCACCGCGCATGGGCAAATAAATCAGCTCAACGGCGATGCCTCTGATCCTGAATTCGCGGTGCAGGCGATTGTCGGCGCCGACGCCGTAGCTATCACCGTGGGTGGCAGCAAGGGAAAGAAAAATGCCCGCACCAGCGTGACACGCAGTGTTGTCCACGCGATGCAGGCGAACGGTCCCCAGCGCCTGCTGATCCAGTCTTCCCTGGGCGCCGGAAACTCCGGTTCGCAACTTCCCGGCGTCATCGGTCTCATCTCCAAAATGCTATTGGCCCAGCCTTTGGCCGACCACACCGAGCAGGAAAAGCTAGTGGAAGATTCTGGCTTGGATTGGAGCATTGTGCGCCCCACCGGATTGGGCAGCAAGCCTGCCCTCGGCAAGTGGACCGCACTGCAAGTTGGTGAACCAGGCCGGCTGGGTGGAAGCATCACGCGTGATGATCTTGCCGCGTTCATGCTCGAAACACTTCAAAGCAACCAGAGCATCAGCAAGGCCTACGGCATCAGCAACTAATTCGGCTGCAGAAAGCCAGGGGCCCTTGACACCCGTTTGGTGCGGGCCAGTCCCGGCATTGCCGGAGCCTGCCGCCAAGGCGAAATGCCCTGGCGGCAGATTTTCCAACTATTCACAGAACACAAATGTCCTGTGAGGTGCCGGACTGTGCCCGGGTTGCCGTTCCTCGTTGCAACCAGCGTGCGGCCGTCGCCCGCCTGGCGCGCACTGCCTGATCCGGGGAAGGCCTAGAGCCAAGCTCCGAGCTGCTTGCCGGACATCTCCGCCAACCACATTTGCCACAGCGGTCCGAAGCTCACGCGACGAACCCCTAGCTCACGCAAGGCTGCGAGGTCACCGGCCGGGTGCGCGTTGACTGGGTGGGCCGTCACGTTCACCGGAATGCTGACTGCTTGCACGACCTGAGCAACCTGATCGGCATTGGCCAGGGCCACCGGATACACGCTACGCGCACCAGCCTGCTCCATCAGCTTGATGCGCTCGATTGCCTCGCCCAGCGGGTCTGCGAACTTATCGGCCAGCTTCACTGCATCGGTGCGTCCGTTGATCACGAATTCGATGCCTGCTGCATCTGCTGCTTGGCGGACGCCGTTAATGTAGTCCGCATGCTCATGGCGTTCACGGACACGGCCGCCTTCACTGTGGAGAACATCTTCGATATTCACGCCGACAGCGCCCGCTGCCGCAACGCGTTCGAAGAGTTCCTTCGGATCCAGGCCGTAGCCGGATTCAACGTCAGCGCTGACCGGCACATCGACACTGCTGGTGATTCGCTGAACCGCGGCCAGATAGTCTGCGAAGTCCATCTTCTCGCCATCTTCACTGCCCAAGGCATCGGCGACGGGGTGGCTTCCGACAGTCAGCGAGGCGAAGCCAGCGGATGCCGCGATGTTGGCGCTGAAGGCATCCCACACGGTTGGCATGACCAGCAGTTCACCTGAGGCGTGCTGCTTGGCGAGGTTCTGGGCGAGAGCTGAAATTTCAGTCAAGGATATCTCCTAGAGTCGTGACGGAATCCACCCAGTCTACGGCTCGGAGTCCACGATGGAAACAACTGGAAGATGAACTCCCAGGATTCGGCATGAGCGCTGGAACCAGGCATCATTTCAATCCTATTGCTACTTGCCAGGTAGCGGTTTAACCATGGTCAAGCAGGGCGTCCCAGCTCCCCAGAGGCTAGTTTCCTCCAGGGGAAGGAAGCCCTGCTTTTCATAGAATCGCCGAGTTTTCGCGTAGCCGGCATCCGGGTGCGAAGGACCCAGGGTCTTGACCTGCAAGAGCTGCACTCCGCCGGCGAGCGCCTCGGCTTCAATGGCTGCGCACAAAGCCGAACCGATTCCACCGCCGTGGTATCCACGGTCGACCACCATCAGATGGATCTCAACGGAGTGGTGGTAGTGCCGTTCTGCCAAGAGCACACCGAGCACTGCGCCTTGGGCATTGCGAACGGTCCAGGTTTCCTTGGTCCGCGCGGACTGGATGTACTCTGCGTTTGATTCAGGTTGGCCAAACCATTCAGGAACGGTGGCAAGCAACCGCGCAACGTCGTCTGGCACGGGATGGTCCCTGGTTGCTGCAAAGCTGGATTGTTCCACGATGGCTCCTGACCGGATAGTACTTGCGCTAGCTAGATGGGGTCATGATTTCCAGACGATTCCCGAACCCGTCGCGGGCATGGAACCGCAGATATCCTTCAAAGGTTTCGCGCTCTGCCCAAGACAGTTCATAGCCCATGGAATCGATACGGCCAGCGAGGGTTTCCCACTCCTCTACCGAGTCGCAGACCATTCCAGGATGCGCTTTCTTGGCTGGAATGAATGGATCGTCTATGCCCAGATGGATTTCCGCCACAACGGCATCTGCTTTGAAAGCGCGGAACCAGCAACCTCCCCTGCCGGCAAGGGAAGGCGGCTTGGGGACTTCGATTAGCCCCAGGGCTTCACCGTAGAACCGGCGGGCTTCAGCTTCCTGGCCGCGTGGCATCGGCAACTGAACGTGATGGAGTCTCATCTGGTCCCTCCTCGTCGCTGTTGCTGCCAATATACCTGCAAGGAGACTGCCCAGGGCTAGGTTCGGCCAATATTGAAGATCAGGGTTTCAGCCCGTGCGGCGTCGCTGTCTGGATCTTCAACCCGGCGTCCTTCCGGCTTGAATCCGGTCTTTTCAAGGACTCGGATGGAAGCTGCGTTTCTCGCATCGCAGGTTGCACTGATCCGTTCCAAACCAAGATCCTCGAATCCCCGACGGAGCAGGAGTCCAGCAGTTTCGGTGGCGTATCCGTTTCCCCAGTATTCTCGATTCAGGGTGTAGCCGATCTCCCCTGCCTTGGCTTTCCGGTCGGTGACCCACACCGAAGCCGAACCGATGAGAACATCACCGAGCATGACCGCCTGCAGGACCCTATGCGGTTGCTCGAGCAGTGCATCGGCGAGAAATTCCCGGGTGTCGGCCAGTTGGTTGGGTCCCCATGTCGAGTACTGGCACACCACTGGGTCAGCGGCAAAGGCATGGATTGCAGGCAAGTCCTGCGGTTGAAAATCAGCCAAGCGTATTCCGTGCCCAGCGGTACTCCTGCCGCGGGCTGCCTGAGCATCGCGCATTATTTCTCCTTTGCAGGGCAACGCCAGTCTATGTGTTGGGGCGGACCCTATCGGGCTGGCGGGGTTCAAGTCCAAGCATGTTGCGCAGCTGTTAAGCGGTGTTGAGATTCGTTGCGTTTTTTGGAATCGTGGCACCCACATGCCCTGAACTTGGTATGTCCTCAACCGGAAGGAGAGCCTCGTGCTCGCACTGACCGACCAAGCAGCATCGATCGTGACCGCGATCGTCACCAACCAGGCCGAGGAAGAAACCGCTGGTCTGCGCATCATGCAGGCAGACAGCACCCACCCGGAAGATGCCGCTTTCGGCCTGCAGATTGTCCCCGCTCCCGAAAGCACCGACGGCGTCGTGGCTTCCGAAGGCAGCCCAGTCTACGTGGATGAAGCGATTGCCGACGCTTTGGAGGGCAAAGTACTCGACGCGGCGGTGGATGAGCAGGGTGGCGTAAGCTTCCAGCTCCTTGAGCAGGGCTAATTCTGCACCCTGCCCTTTAGCTTTGGCTGCGGGGGTCGTCCTTCGGGACGGCCCCGCAGTTCGTTAACAATCTCCCTGCACCGGTACGCTGGACGGATCATATTTGCAGGCCAGATGCCCCGCACCCTTGTATATTGCGACGCAGTGCGTCATCGTTCAACTAAGGGAAAGGGGAAAGCAGTGGAAACGCGCGCGGTACGCAAGCATGAGTGGGCGACGATTCCGAACGCCATCACGATTATTCGCTTTCTCCTGGTGGTTCCCATCGTCGGCTATTTGCTGGCCGATACCGAACCGGCACTGACAGCGGTTCTGCTTCTCGCCTTCGGCCTGAGCGACTGGGTTGACGGGTTTATTGCCCGCAAGTTCAATCAGGTTTCGCATCTGGGCGTCCTGCTGGATCCCATAGCTGATCGTTTGGGCATCGTGGCTATCGCGATCGCCCTGGTGGCCAATGGGGCGATCCCCTTATGGGTTGGCCTGGCCATTTTCATCACCGACCTGATCCTGCTGTGCACCTATTTCTTCTTGCGCCTGGGCTCCCCGCCAGCTTCCACGTGGCTGGGAAAGATCCGCACCGCCATCATGATGCTGGGGCTGGCCTGCGTGGCGTGTGGCAGGATCCCCGATTTTTCGGTGCTGGCAACACCGGGCGTAGCCATTTTGACTGCCGGTACGGTGCTGCATTTATTTGTCGGGTTCGGCTATCTGCGCATCATGCGTGCTTCTGCCAAAGAGCAAGCTGCATCGGCCAGCTAGTCGCGGTTTTCCTGCTGCATTGCTCCGGCCAGGAGCGTCAGTTCGGGTATTCGCGGCTTCCACAAGGCTGCCCGGCAGGCAGTCAGTTCCCTGAGCTGCGTTGAGGCCAGCTCTTCAAGTGCCCGGATATAGTCGGGAACAATTTCGCGTGGCAGCCGCAACCCCATGGTCAGGTGCGGGGTCCACCGCGGTCCCCGCCCATCGGGATTCAGCGCGCTGATTTCCCGGGCTGCCATTTCCAAGGCATCCGTGGTTTCCAGCAGCCACGCAACCGTTTGCTTGCGCTTCGTGCCAAAGACAATAGTGCCCACCCGTTGGAAGCTCGCGGGGATGAGCGCAGGCAGTAATTCTGCCGCCCGCTGCGTCACGACCTCGCTCATGCTGGGCGAAAAGGTAATGGTGATATGCGGAGTCTGGTGTTGCGCGGGGAAGCCGCGCATCTCCAACTGGGCAAAGACCTCCTGTACTTGCTGCTCCTGCTCTGCTGGAAGGTGCAGCAAAATGTTGTCCGGGGACCTACTCATCAAGGTTCTCCTTCCTCATGCTGGTGATCGGGCGCGACCACGTGCGCGCCCATGACTGCTTGTCCCCCACCGCGTAGGTGCTGATTTCTCCGGTCGGCGCATAACCAAGGCTCTTCCAGAACGGTTCAACTTCAGCAGCATTGGCATCGACTATCGAAATCCGGCAGGCGGTGATCAACGGATGATCCTGGATCACATCGAGCACCGCTTCATGGATCTGCTTCCCCAGGCCCCGTCCGTGCCTGGCACCATCGACCATGAGCAATCCGATGTGGACCGTATCTGGTCTGGGCCAGCCGACGATCAGATCCGCGAATCCGGCCAGTTCTTCGCCTTCCCATAGGCCAAGATCAATTTTCTGCTCGGATTGCGCCTTCGGCGGCAGGGCGCTCAATGCCTGAATTGCGGCATCGGATGCAGGCCCGGCACCGGTGACACGTTGCGAATATCCCGGGTTGCTTTCCATCAGCCGTTGCAGGCAAGCTGAATGCTCGATGGAAAGCACGGTAACCGGCAACTTGGAAGGTTGCCTATCCATGAGCAGTCTCCCCGGCCACTTTCCTGATCGCTTCCGCTTCGAAGATCATCAGGGGTTGTTCTCCGTTGAAGCGGTTCTTCTGCCAGTCACCCCAAATTGCGCGAACTTTGAACCCTGCGGCAACTAGATCTGCACTGATCTGCTCGGCGCTGCGGAAAGCCAGGTCCAGCTTTTCGACCAGTACTTCCTGCGAGTGCTCAATCTTGGCATAGGATGTCAAGCGCACGAGTCCCGCACTGGTTTCTTCCGCATCGCTCCACTCGGTCAGCGGACCGAATTGCGTGTCCCGGGTTGCGGTTTCTTCGTCATTCCATTGCTCCCAGGCGCGAGTCGACGGGTTCCTGCTTTCAAAGGCCAGCACGGCCCCGGTCGCCGCGGCAGCGCGGAGTTGTTTCAGGGTTTGCGCCCACTGCGGATCCGGGATGTGCTGGGCTACGTTGCCGGTCATCACCATCAGGTCAAAGGGCCCGCCGTCGATTGCCGAAGCGTCGCCGTCAATCCATGTGACTCGCTCAGCGTTGGGCCGTTGTCTGGCGTAGTCCATCATTACCGGTGAGGGGTCAACTCCAACGACAGTTCTTTGCGCAATGGCAAGCGTAACCGTCAAAAGGCCGGTGCCGGAGCCGAGATCCAGAATCCGGTGCGCTTTGGTTTCAGCCGCTAAGGCACGGTAATAGTCATGATCCGGTCCGTCGGGATTATCCGTATCGTAGAGCGCAATGATTCGTGGATCGTAGTCAGCGAAGCTCACTTGGGCCTGTTCCGTTCTCAAAATTTCCGTCGAGGTGCAGTGTGCTCCATCAATTCTTGCATTGCCTAGGTGCAGCCCGCCCATTGGCAAGTACTTCCATCAGGCGTGTTCAATTCGCCGGACACCACGCCGAGTACTCGCGCCAACACCGAGGGCACCGCGCTCCTGCTTTGACCTTCCAGGACTCCAGCCTTGGCAAAGCGCGGAACCGAATTGGCTGCCTTCCATGCCCTGTCTCCACCTGGCAGCACCCGGAATCACGCCACGAGTTGACCGCGGCCTTGGGCACCGCAGGTCCAGCGGAGGCCGGATGAGTCCCGGCAATGGTTGCAGGCTTCCCGAAGCAAAAACGATCAGACGGTCTTGTGCCCGTGACTCGGCGACGTTTAGCAGGTCCGGGTTGGGGTCGCTGAACCTGGACTGGGCGCTATTCCGGTCGCAGGCAATTTCCCGGCTCGCTTCGCCCGCGCATCCGTTTTCCGTTCTGGAGCATACTCCCCAGCCAAGCCGCGCCTATCGGTAGCGAATTTGGAGCTAGTGGCATTTTCCCAAGCCAAGCGTGGCAATTGTGACCTAGACAACCGTTGATGAATTGGGCATTGTTGGTTCAGCAGACGTTTCCTGTCAAAAACTTCCTGGAGGAGCCCATGCCCGAGGCCTACATCATCGATGCGCTGCGTACACCTGTCGGACGCCGGGGAAAGTCTCTGGCGCATATGCATCCGCTGGACCTCGCCGCCGCGCCGCTGGCCGAACTGGTGAACCGCAACAACATTGATTCCGAGCAATACGATGAGGTCATCCTCGGTTGCATCGACCAGCTGGGACCCCAGGCAATGGACATCGCCCGCAACGCATGGTTGGCCGCCGGCCTTTCCGAACATGTCCCCGGGACAACGGTAGAACGCCAGTGCGGCTCCGGGCAGCAGGCGATCTCCTACGCGGCCCAAGCGGTCATGAGCGGAAGCAGCGACCTCGTGGTTGCCGGTGGCGTCCAGTCCATGTCGAGCATTCCCCTGTCCTATTCCAACTCCGCCGCCAAGGACTTCGGCTTCCCCGATCCCTACACCGGCTCCACGCTGTGGGCGTCCCGCTACGGCGAGCAGGAAATCTCGCAGTTCCGCGGCGCAGAGATGATGGCAGAACGCTGGAGCCTCACCCGCACCCAGCTAGAGGACTTCGCTGCGGCCTCCCATGAGCGGGCATTGAACGCCCAGGCGCAAGGATACTTCGACCGCGAGATCCTTGCTTTGGATTCCCTGGCTGCAGATGAGGGGCCACGCCCCGTGGACCGTGCCAAGATGCAGTCATTGGCACCGATTGCCGAAGGCGGCGCGCATACGGCAGCCACAGCATCGCAGATGTCTGACGGCGCCGCGATGCTGCTCATTGCTTCCGAGGCCGCGGTCAAACGCTATGGGCTGAAACCCCGCGCCCGCATCCACCACATCTCGGCCCGAGGCGATGACCCGGTCATGATGCTTTCGGCCCCGATCCGCGCCACCAAGCATGCCCTGGCACGCGCCGGGATGGGCATCGAAGACATGGACCGCATTGAAATCAATGAGGCCTTCGCCGCGGTAGTGCTTGCCTGGCAGCAGGAAACCGGCGCCGACATGTCCAAGGTCAACGCCAATGGCGGCGCCATCGCCCTGGGCCACCCCATCGGTGCCACCGGTGCACGGCTGATGACCTCCTTGCTCCATGAGCTGGAACGCAGCGATACCCGCTTCGGCCTGCAGACCATGTGCGAGGGCGGCGGCCAAGCCAACGTCACCATCATCGAACGCCTCTAGCTACCCGCACCCGCCGCAAAGGAAACTACCATGAGTGCATTGCGAGCCACCTCGGCGATGAATTCCGATGACCAGAACACCATTGGCGCGCTGCTGCGCCGCTCGGTGGCCCGCTGCCCCGCGGACAATGCTCTGGCCTTCGGGGAACGGAACTGGACCTACAGCCAGCTGGCCGACGGGGTGAATCGGGTGACTGCCCGGTTGCGGCAGGCAGGCCTGCCGGCCGGTTCGCGAGTTGCTGCCTATGCAGCGAACAGCGACGCCTATGCCATCTTGTTCCTCGCCTGCGCCAGTGCCGGGTTGGTCCACGTGCCGGTGAACTTCGCACTCAGGGGCGACGAGTTGCGCTACCTGCTGCACGATTCCGGGGCCGCACTGGTCATCGCCGATGAGTCCCGCCTCGAACTGGTCCAGGAACTGCGCGATGCCGGCGGCCTGCAGGCAGTCAAGGATGTTTGGCCGCTGCTGCCCGGAACCGGAAACAGCACCAGCGTGCTGGAAACGGCGATGGATGAAAGCGTGGAGGCCGCGCCGCCTGGAGCTGCGGTGGCCGGCACGGATCTGGCCCAGCTGCTCTATACCTCCGGAACCACCTCGGCACCCAAGGGCGCAATGATGACCCATTCGGCGCTGGTGGCCCAGTACGTCTCAGCCATTATCGCCCTGGATCTGGAGGGCACGGACCGGCCCCTGATCGCGATGCCGCTCTACCACTCGGCGGCCATGCACGTGTTCCTGCTTCCCTATCTGTCATTGGGTGCCAGCATCCGCTTGCTCGCCAAACCCGATATCGGCGAAATCCTGGAACGCGTCGAATCCGAACGCATCGGCTCGCTGTTCTTGGCGCCCACCGTCTGGGTGCCTCTGAGCAATCACCCGGATCTGGACACCCGCGACCTGGGCTCGCTGGCCAAGGCGCAGTACGGTGCCTCGATCATGCCGGTAACCGTGCTGGCCCGCTTGCGCGACCGCTATCCGCAGATCGGGTTCTACAACTGCTTTGGCCAGTCCGAGCTCGGCCCGTTGTGCACGGTGCTGCGCCCCGAGGAGCACGATGCACGCCCCGCGTCCTGCGGCCGCCCGGTGTTCTTCATCGAAGCGCGCGTGATGACCGCCGAGGGGAAGCTCGCCGATGCCGGTGAGCCCGGAGAGATCCAATACCGTTCTGCACAGGTCATGAGCGGCTACTGGAACAAGCCGGCGGAAACCGAGCAGGCATTTGCCGACGGCTGGTTCCGCTCCGGGGACCAAGTGGTCAAGGACCAGGGCGGCTACATCCAGGTGGTGGATCGCATCAAGGACGTCATCAATACCGGTGGGGTGCTGGTAGCCCCGCGCGAAGTGGAGGACTGCATCTACGAATTGCCCGAAATTGCGGAAGTCGCGGTGGTGGGCATCGATGATGAACGCTGGATCGAGGCGGTGACCGCGGTCATTGTGCTCAAGGCCGGCGCCACGCTCACCGCCGAAGAGGTGCGCGAGCACGTCAAGTCCAAGCTGGCGCACTACAAGGTTCCCAAGCGGGTGGACTTTGCCGCACAGCTGCCCCGCAACCAATCGGGCAAATTGCTCAAGCGCCAGCTGCGTGCCGAACGCAACAAGACTTCGGGCGGCACCCATTGACCCGGGACCCATGGGCACCCTACGACCTGGCCTCGGCTTTGGACATCGATTATCTATCCGCTTTCGATGCTGCCACCGACGAGGATCGCAAGCATTGGGCCCGCGCCCGGCACTACGGAGTAGAGATCCTGCCCAGCATCAACCAGCATTGGGAGAACGCGCATTATCCGCTGGATCTGGTTCGCCGCATGGGCGAACTCGATTTGTTCACCGACGGTCTTCGGATTCCAGGCCACGCCCACTTCTCCCCGCTGGCCGCGGGCCTAGTGGCCATGGAGCTTTCGCGCGCAGACGGTTCGATGGCCGCGGCCGCCGCGGTGCAGGGCGGCCTGGTGCTGCGCAGCCTGAAATTCTTCGGCAGCCCCGAACAGCAGGAGAAGTATCTGGAACCCGTGGCCTCCGGTGAGCTGCTCGGTGGTTTCGCCCTCAGCGAGCCGCATCATGGCTCGGACTCTGTTGGCCTGGATTCCAGTGCCCGGCGCGACGGGGATCACTGGATCATCAATGGCCATAAGAAATGGATCGGCAATGGAGCCGCCGGAGGCATCACCATTGTGTGGGCACGCGACGTCGCCGACTCCCGGGTCAAGGGGTTCATTCTCGACCAGCAGGCCCCTGGCTACGAGGCTTCCCCGGTGCGCGGCAAGGGCGTGCTTCGCGCGATCGAACAGGCAGAGATCCGGCTCACGGACGTTCGCGTTCCTGAATCCGCCAGGCTCACCGGGGCCGGCGCATTCAAGGATGTCTCGCGGGCACTGGTTGAAACCCGGGTGAATGTTGGCTGGTCGGCGCTAGGCCATGCCCAGTTCGTCTTCGAAGCGGCCCTGCAGTACGCCAAGCAGCGCACGCAGTTCGGCAAACCCCTGGGCGCGCACCAGATGGTGCAGGAACGGCTGGCGCAGATGCTCGCCGAAATCACCAATATGCAGTTGCAGTGCATGGCCGTGGCCGGTGCCCAGGCTGCCGGCCGGTTGAAAGACACGCAAGCTTCGCTGCTGAAGTACCACAACACCCGGGCTGCCCGCCGGGTGGCAGCCACCGCCAGCGACCTGCTCGGCGGCAATGGAATCTTGCTGGAAAATCACGTGATTCGCCATTTCGGCGATATCGAAGCCTTGCATACTTATGAGGGAACCGAGTCTGTGCAGGCATTGATCCTCGGCAGGGATCTGACCGGATTCAGTGCCTTCGGCTAGTTTCGCGGAGTACGATAACAACGAATTACCGAATCCACGGGGCCAACGCCCGAAGGGATGCCCATGCCATACCTTGTTGATTTCAAAGACGTATCCACCCAGGGTCTTGAGACTTCGCCTGTTGCTGACGCGCTGGCAGGCTTGCGCGCCAACGAAGCGCGCTATCTGAAGAACAAGTTCAACCACGACTTTGCCGTGGAGCAAGCAGACGACGCTAGGGAAGCCATAGCTTGGGTGCACACGATTCTGGCGCAGGAACGCGACTTGCACATCGCATCGAAGCCATTGCAGGCAGCTGTGTTCGAGGCGGATGGCGCCAAGCGCGCCTATGTCTTCTACGAGTCCGGCTTATCCATCAATGTTCTCTACGGCCTGGATCCCGGCGAGAAGCGCGCAGTGGGCTTCAAGCTTTCCGATGGCATGGCTGTGCCCAGCGAGCTGGAAGGGAAGTTCAAGTTCGCTCGCCAGAAGTCCAAGCTTGCAGGGACCATCCGCGGCTCGTACTTCGTGATCAAGAACGAATACTGACATTTCGCCCATTCCGCCGCTGCCCTCAGTCACGTGCCGGCCATGAGGTCATTTAGTGCTCTGGCTTCATGCGCCGCGTTTTCCTGGTTCCTTCGCGTTATCCGGCAGCTGCGCGTAGGCATCCTTGGCAGCTTCGAGAAGGAAATCGGCAGGCCACAGTTCTTGCAGTTCTGCAGGGAACGCAATGTCCTTGATTGCCGCACCGTTCCCATGAGCCGAACCCAGGGTCGCGGCGAGCAGCTCGAAGCAGTGCATTTGCCGAACGACGAATTCCCGGTCGACGGGCTCTCCATGGCCTGGAACAATGACGTCTCCCGGCTGGATGCGCGCTAGCAGGGATTGGAGCACCACAGGCCACTTCATCGGATAGGCGCCCGAGCCGAACATCGGTGGACCAGACTGCTCGATGATGTCGCCAAGGAACCATGCCTTGGCATCAGGAATATGGATCGCAAGGTCGGTGTCGGTATGCCCGGCACCCAGCGGGATCAGTTCAACTTCCCGTCCGCCTAGATTTGCCGTGCAGGGTTCGGCCAGCAAGTGGCTAGGCGGCGTCAGCGTTACACCGCCCCAATTCATTTCAGGTTCGAGTTCCGGCGAGCGCTGCACCATTTCAAGCCGGGGCTTCTCGAACTGCTCGAAGTGCGCGGGGATCCGGTGATGGCCGTAAATCGGGATTCCCCGCTGGGCAAAGAGCTGGTTGCCGAAGGTGTGGTCATAATGCGCGTGGGTGTTGATCACGGCAACGATCGGCAGTCCGAATTGCGTTGTGGCTTCGTCAAGGATTTCTTGTGCTTCGGGTGCGTTGTTGCGGGTATCGATGATCGCCACGCCTTGCCCGCCGAGCACCGCTCCCACGGTAATATCCAACGGATCATATCTGCGCTGGAATACTCCCTCGGCAACGTGCTTCCAGGGTCCTTCAGCCATCTTTTCCCCTCCCGCCAGCCTTGCTTGGGCTATAGCCCCGCCTTCAGCAGCTGCTTCCAGCGCTGCGGCATGGGTGCCTCGATCACCAGTTCCTGGCCATCGGGCTTGGGAATCACCAGCTTAGTCGCATGCAGGAACAGCCCGCGACCCCCAAGCTGTTCGACGCGGCGGTTGAACTTCGCGAAGCCATACCGGTCGTCTCCTGCAATCGGATGGCCTTCGCTTTGCAGGTGGACCCGGATCTGGTGCTTGCGTCCGGTCATCAGCTGCACATCCAGAATGGTGGCGCGCTGGCCTACGCGCTGCTTCACGGTGACATGGGTTTCGGCTCGCTGCCCGTTCGGATCAACCACGACCTTGTCGGCACGGCGCAGCAGCGGCGAGTGGATCGATTCGGTCTTGTAGCTCCAATGCCCTGCAACGAGCGCAAGGTAGTGGCGTTCTATCTCCTCTTCGCTCTCCCGAAGCATCTCATGCAGATAGCGCAGCATGCTCGGGGTCTTCGCCAACACCAGCAGCCCGGAAGTATCGCGATCCAGCCGGTGGCTCAATTCCAGGTCCGGCAGCTCGGGGCGCAACTGGCGGAAAGCTTCGATAACCCCCGCAGGAACATCGGTTCCCCGGTGCACGGCGACGCCGGCAGGCTTGTCAATCACCAGGACGTCTTGGTCTTCGTGCAGTACGCAGTTGCGTAGCCGCTTGAGCAAGGGTGCCGGGACACCGAAGGCTGGTGCCACGCCCTGTTCTGCATATAGCGCCGGCAGCGTGATCTGGTCGTTTACGGCTAGCCGGTAGCCTTCCTGGACTTTCTTGCCGTTGACACGCAGTTGCCCTTTGCGCATCAGCCGGAAAAGCTGCCCGGCGGGCATCGTCTTGAGCTGGACCCGGAGGAACTTCTCGATCCGCCGGCCAGCATGCCCGCCGTCGACAAGGATGGTGCGTGTCTTGGAATCAGACCGCTGTTCTGACGCTGGCTGCTGGAGGACTCCAGACAAGAATTATCACTCCGTTTATAAGGCCACATCCAGTGGTGGATCATGGCGTCACCGCTTTCGACGAGTCATTTGCGAGGGACTTCCGGGAGCTGCCGCCCCGAATTGGCCAACTTTCATGGTACCCCGATGCCGTGAGCCGGTACGAGCAAAGGCGCTGTTATGAGGACTGAACTCACACCTCGCCCGGCGCTCATCGAGCCATAGCGTTCGCTCGGCGAACCAATGAACAGCCCTGGCCCTCGCGTTGCAGCAAGGGTGCAACGGGTGAAGGTACCGCACCTCCAGAACCTGCCGGGCTCTTCGAAGCCCCGGACCTGTTTTCAGCCCAGGAGTCGCTTGCCACCATCTCCATGACTAGGCTGGGTTCATGGCCACAGTAATCCTTGTGCGGCACGGACGCACTACCGCCAACGCCACCGGCGTACTGGCCGGACGCACCCCCTCAGTATTCCTCGACCAAACCGGCGAAGAACAGGCGATTCGTACCGCCGAACGCCTAGCAGCGCTCCCCTTGGCTGGCGTTGTCTCAAGCCCGCTGGAACGCTGTGTGCAGACGGCGGAGTTCGCCATGCAACGGCAAAGCCCAGCGGCGCATTTGCTAATTGAACCCGAACTCTCGGAATGCGACTACGGCCAGTGGCAAGGCCGCACGCTGCAGGACTTGGCCGCCGAAGACCTCTGGAAAACAGTGCAGTCAGCTCCGTCCTCGGTGACCTTCCCGGATGGCGAATCCATGGCCGGAATGCAATCCCGGGCAGTAGCAGCCATCAGGCGCCATGACGCGGCCATCGAGGCCGAACATGGTGCCGGAGCAGTATGGGCAGCCTTCAGCCATGGCGATATCATCAAATCGATACTGGCTGACGCGCTGGGAATGCATTTGGATCTGTTCCAGCGACTGAATGTGGGCCCGGCTTCCGCATCAATTGTGCACTACGGGACCGGTGCGCCTCGCGTGTATTCCATCAACACCGACGCCGGAGACCTCTCCTGGCTAGCCCCAGGAATCAAGACAACCGACGCCCCAGTCGGCGGCGGAGCAGGACACTAAGGAGAGCGAAATGACGGCAACAGTCAACGAATTCAATTGGCCAGACCGCATTGTCATTGGCACCATCGGCGAGCCCGGGTCCCGCACCTTCTACCTCCAGGCAAGAGCCGGCAAGGAACTGTCCAGCATCGCCTTGGAAAAACAGCAAGCCGCGGTGGTTGCCGAGATGATTGACGAGATTCTCGATCAGCTCTCCACCGTCAAGGGCAACCCCTTCAGCGTTCCCGAACATACTCCGGTGGAACTGGTTGACAACGATCCGCTGGAAGAAGTCAACGAGTCCTTCCGGGTGGGTTCCATGAATCTCGGATGGGATGCCACCGTAGCGCAGGTAGTTCTGGAAGCCTTCTCCTTGAACGAAGAAGATGAAGCCGACTTTGATCCAGATGGACCGGGCGCGCTCCTGCGCGTGCGCATGCCCGTAGGCACTGCACGCGCTTTCGCCATGCGCACCCACGAGATCGTGGCTGCTGGGCGGCCTATGTGCGCCAACTGCGGTTATCCGATTGATCCGGATGGGCACACTTGCAAAGATGAGAACGGCGAATGAGCTCTCCCGATCTGCTGACCGCGCAGCTGGAACTCACCGGCCGCATCACCACCGCCTCCAACGCAACTTTCCTGGGCAGCATCGGCGAGAACAGCGTGGTCTACAAGCCCATTGCTGGCGAGAAACCCCTCTGGGATTTTCCCCAAGGCACCCTCGCATACCGCGAAGTTGCCGCCTTCCTCGTATCTGAAGCCCTGGGCTGGAACCTCGTCCCGCGCACTTGGCTGCGCGAAGGGCAGTTTGGCGAAGGCATGGTGCAGCTATGGCAAGAAGTTGATCGAGGACAGCACCCAGTAGACATCGTAGCCGCGGACATGGTGCCAGCTGGCGGTTGGAAGACCATTCTGCATGGGCAGGATGAATCGGGGCGGCAGATGACGTTGATCCACGAGGATACACCTGCGCTGCGGCGCATGGCGGTCTTCGATGCACTGGTCAACAACGCAGACCGCAAGGGCGACCACGTTCTAGCCATGCCCGGTGGCCACCGCTACGGAGTCGATCATGGGCTCTGCTTCAACGCAGAGCACAAGCTGCGCACCGTGCTTTGGGGTTGGGTTGGCCAACCGCTGGGTGAAGAAGAACTGGCCGGCCTCCGGACGGTCAGCGAAGCCCTGCACGCAGAACTTGGCCAAGAACTGACCAACCTGCTAGACGATGAAGAAATCGCGGCGCTCGCCGAGCGCTGCGCTACCCTGTGCAGCGAAGGGCACTTCCCTGCTCATAGGGGGCAGATGCCCGCCGTGCCCTGGCCGCTCTTCTAGAACTCCGATTCCTATTGACCCCAGGACGGCAGGCAAGCCATCCTTGGATTCTGATAGCAAAGGCAGGTCGCGCATGGGAACGGTTGAAGCCAACGGTGTGGAGCTCGGTGCCGAATCCTTCGGCAGCAAAAGTGATCCATTGGTTCTCCTCATCGGCGGAACCACCATGCTTGCTTGGCCAGATGCCCTGTGCCAGGCTCTGGCCGCTGGGGGGCGCCATGTGGTTCGCTACGACCTGCGGGATTGCGGTGAATCAACGGCCGGGAACCCGATGAAACCCGATTACAACCTGCGCGATCTGGCCTCGGATGCCGCAGCGCTGGCCAGATTACTGGATAACCGTCCAGCGCATGTAGCCGGTATCGGAGTCAGCGGCATGATCGCGCAGATTGCGGCGCTGGATCATCCCAAATCATTTGGCGCCCTGACGCTGATAGGCACACGACCAGTAGCTCCCGGTCCGGTAGACAAAGATTTGCCAGATCATGACCAGGCAACCATGGGCAAGCTGTTGTCCCGCCCTATGCCGGATTGGGCAGACCGCGCGGCCGTTGCCCAATTCTCCGCCGAGGGTTCGCAAATTCTAGGCAATGATCCAGAAGTTGCCATGGACTTGGCCTCCCGCATCTGGGACCGTACGGCCAGCGCAGAGCCCGAAGCCCATCTGGCAAACCAGATCGGGATCGTCTTTTCCAAGCTGGACTGCACTCCGCGCTGGCGCGAGCGGCTGTCCGAGCTCGATATCCCCACCTTGGTGGTTCACGGTGCAAAGGATCCGTTTTTCCCCGTCGGCAACGGCATAGTGCTAGCCGAAGAAATCCCGAACGCTTCCTTGCTCGTCCTTGAAAACGCTTCAACTGCCATTCCGTCTTCGGCGATCTCCGAGGTAGCTTCTTCGATGCTGCTGCTCTAGGAACGTAGCGATGCAATTCCTAGTCACAGGGCAATATAGGCTGTCCCCATGGATAACCGACCTAAGCGAGTCCCAGGCGGAGAACTTCGACCTGCTGAACTAGAGCTGCTGGCCTTGCTCTGCAGCGGCACAGATGCTGAATCAGCAAAGGCTCGACAGCAACTGAAGTTTGCGCGTTGGGGCGGCTACCAGTTCAAAGAATGCGAGTGCTTCTCGATTTCCTTCACAAGCAAACTCGATTGCCAAAGCGTCCGGCATGGTGGTGGCCCATTCTCCACTGTTCTCGTTTCAAAAGATGGCAAGGAGCTGGGGCATCTGGATCTCTGGGTTGTTGCCGGATACCTGCATTCAGTCGATTACATGCCGTTTGAAGACGATCCCGGGCACCTGCCAACGGCGGAGAATTACACGTTGGAATTCAGCTGACGGAACTAGGCTTCAGCACTTGCGGGCAGCCGTTCTCCACTGTCCCGAGGCATGCGTCTTTACTTGCCTGCGGGTCATTTCAACCAGCCTGGTTGCTGCTGATCAGGGCGCCATCACTGGTGGCGATTAGACGCGGAAGGCCGCAAGGATGCCAGTCGTGGAGCACACCGTGGTTCTCGTGCGCTAGCCGCGTGGCATCCTCCGGCTACTACTTCTATGCGCGGCGTGGGATTAGGTCTAGTATTCGAGGCACCTATTCATGCCTTCGAGAGGTTTCTCCATGTCATTTCAAGCCTATCTGGACACCATAGAAATGAAGACCGGGCTCACTGCTCGCCAGTTGATCGAGATCGCCCGTGAGAAAGGCCTTAGCCAAGAAGGGGTCAAAGCAGCAGAGATTCTGGCATGGCTCAAGGAGGACTACCAGCTGGGCCGGGGCCACGGCATGGCGATGGTCCATGTCATTCAAAAGGGACCGACTATCGCTAGCAAGCACGTTGGATCCGGAGGCAAGCACAATGACGAATCAGATGTTCTGTGGCTCGACGGCATCGCAACTAAGCCTTCCAACTGAACCAGCCGAAAGGCAGGGGCTATAGTTCCGGCTCGGAATACTCGGTTCCAGTGTCTTGCCGTTGGTCGCGTACCGCAGTGATAGCGGATGTAGCAAGAGCAATTGCTATCGCGATCCAGAAGCTGCCAAGAGCCTCGGCGAGCGACCGGCCGGAAATCATGCAATAGCACGCAAGGAACAAGGCCAGCCCCAAAATCGAGATGCCAAGGTACACCGAGACTCGTAGCCAGGCTACCTTGGGAAGTTTCCTCATTCGATCTGCCTCCACTTCCCTAGCGCTCGATCCTTTTTCTTCCAACGGAATGTTGAGCTGTGGGGATATACAACATCGACCGTGAAAAATAGCCCGGGCTATCGCCAAGCCCGGTCATAGCCTGCGTAGGATATCGCTTGGGCGTCACCACGCCCGCCCGCGAAGGTCGACTTCACCTTCTGGCCAGGAAGCAAGCTGGGACTCGATGGGCAAAATAAGCAGAGGTTGGCCCGGCGGGTCGTAAATTGCGTGGCCTCCACGGCTAATCGAACGCTCGGCAGCGGAAATCCGAGTCCATCCGCACGAGCTGTAGAAAGCGGCCACCTCCTCGCGACAACCGAGATAGCCGAACGCAATACCGCCGGCATCAACCATCGATGAAGCCACGAGATTCATCAGGATCCCGCCTAGGCCGCGGCCCCGCGCGCGCTCGGAAACCAACACTCCACCCACACCTGCAACGACAAGGTCGCGGCCTCCCACACCGATCGTGCGTCGCGCCCACCCGACATGGCCGACAACCTCGCCTTTGCACCGGGCCATGATGTGGAAATCATGCGGGGCATAGCCATATGGCAGATCCGGATCCCAGATGCCGGCATCCCGCAGGTACTCGGCATCGAACAGTCTGCGAAGCTCCGCGGCATCTTGCTCTGCCAGTTCTGCGTGCGCAACAATCTCCAGCGCAGTTTCAAGTATCGTGGCTTCGCTCGAATCGTCTGCTCGCGTCAACGACAGGCCTCCTTTTGGATTCCGGTAACTGCTTCAAGTATCAGGGGTATGCGTGGGATATGGATTACTGTCTCCTGCCATATTTCCCTTGCCAGTATCCCGCACCTTCCGAGCTTCCGGGATGGCTGAGTCCAACGAAAAAGAGCCGGACCCGCACCAACGTGCGGATCCTGCCCTCTGTCTGGCGCAGCTCATCCAGTAATCAGCGTGGAACGCGACTATGCATTATCCCTGGACTCCACGAGGTTCCGGCACAGGCCAGCCTCTGCTCTCGCGACCTGCAATCAGACGAGCGGCGCGACCAGCGGCACCCGCACGAGCGAGTTCGCAGGCATCCGATCAGGCGTGATCACTTCAGCCAGTCGCCGAGTCCGTACTGGCCGGGGACGCCGAGGTTCTCGCGCAACGTGGAGCCCACGTAGTCCTCGGGATAGAGGCCGCGTTCGCGCAGGATCGGCACGACCTCGTCGACGAACGCGTCAACGCCGTCCTCATAGACATCGGGCGACAGCCAGAAGCCGTCGGCAGCACCGGCCTCGAACCATTCCTGCAGGTGATCGGCGTGCACCGTTCCCGGCCCCACGGTCACGGGATGGTAGTCGATCACGCCGTGCGCGAGGATGTCGCGCGGCGACCACCCCTCGCGCGCCACCTTGAGCGCGATCCCGGAGCGCGGGTCCTGCGGCGAGGCGTGAGCGCTGGCCAGCTGTTCGGGCGTGAGCGGCTTGTCGATGCGCTCGGACAGGATCGGCACACCGATCATCGCGCTGAGGTGCGGCAGGCGCGCCTCCATGACCTCGCCTGACATCGACAGGCGCCGGTCGAGCCCTTCGCGCACCGTTGGGGACACTGTGGTCATGATGCCGACGATGAACTTCACGTCGTCGGGGTTGCGGCCAGCTTCCTCGGCGGCCCGGCGCAGCGCCCTGCGCGCAGCGCGAGCCTCGTCGATCGTCCACACCTCCGTGATGAAGCCGCTCGCATAGCGCCCCGCCAGCTCGAGCAGATGCGGGCTCGGTCCTCCCGAGGTGAAGACGACGGGCTGCCCTTGCTCCGACGGCGGCAACGCGAGCGGCCCGCGGGATGCGACGTACTCGCCGCTGAGGTTGATCGGCTGCAGCTTCGCGGGGTCGATGAAGCGGCCCGATTCCTGGTCCTTGATCCAGGCATCCATCTCCCAGCTGCCCCAGAGCGACTGCACGATCTGGATCGATTCATGGGCGCGCTGGTATCGCTCGGCCCGGTCCGCGACGGGCTTGCCGTAGTTCGACGCGACGAGCTGGTCGCTCGTCGTGACGGCGTTCCAGCCGGCGCGGCCACGGCTCATGATGTCCAGCGTCTTGAACTGCCGGGCCGTGTTGAACGGTTCCTGGAACGTTGTGGACCCCGTGAGCACGAAACCGATGTTGTTCGTCGCTTGCGAGATCGCGGCCGCCTCCATGAGCGGATCCATGATGTTGCTGACGGTCGAATGCTCCAGGCTGCCCCGCACGGCCGGGAAGTCGGGCGTGAATACGAACGAGAAGCCACCGCGCTCGGCGGCTTGGGCGTAGCGAATGTTCGCCTCGACCTTCGAGTAGTTTCCGGGGTCGACGTGCGGTGCCCGCCAGGCACCGGGCAGGGTGCCGTAGCCGTCAGTCAGCGCCAAGCGGAGAATCATCTTGCGTTGTTCCTTGTCCATGGAACCATCATCGAACATTGACATCCATGTAAAGGTCAAATTACCGTGCCTGCAGGTCCGCGGACTCTGGAGTCAAGGCCGACTGCGCGCAGCCTGCGGGCGGATTCGATGAGGGCTGCCGTGGCCGGGAGGCGGTTCCGACCCGTATCCTTGACATGGATGTGAAGGAGAACGGGAATGCGGATCGGCGAGCTGGCCAATCGAACGGGGGTGCCCACGCGCATGCTCCGGTACTACGAGGAGCAGGGACTCATCACGCCGCTACGGCTGGAGAACGGGTACCGCGACTACGACGAGTATCTCGTGGAGCGCGTGCTGAAGATCCGCAGGCTGCTCGACTCAGGGGTCCCCACCCGGATCATCCGCGACATGCTGCCGTGCCTGAACGACATTGGCAGCACGATCGTTGCCGATCCCGATCCCGAACTGCGCGCGATGCTCGTCGAACAGCGCGACAAGCTGGCCGAGCGCATCGTCCTGCTCCAGCAGAACCGCGACGCGCTGACGCGATACATCGACGCGATGGATCGCGTCCTCTGCGGGGCATGATCGGCAGGTCAGCTCCTTGCGCGCCGCGGGCAGTGGCCGCAGGGAGCTCAGGCCGATACTTGAGTGCCCATGAACTCAACAGGTCCCTAATCGCGCTTCGGGGCTCCACCCAAGTAAGAGCTCTAGAGCGCACGGCGGAGTCCGACCGGAATGCCTCGCGGATCCGGCTCCCAGACAGTCGGTTAGATCGCCGTAACGCGGGGCCTGGTGCCTTAGCCTGCTTGCGGCGTTGCCCCATAAGGGAAATGGCCCATGCACCTTGAACGGCATCGCTAATGTGGAGGAGCTTTCCTTCCGGCGCTACTTCGTGATGAATCAAGGGCACGATGCAAAAAATCGCCCCCGGCTCCAAGAGAATCCGAGGGCGATTGAGACATGAGAATTGCACGTTGAAGCGGAACTCCACCGAGTTCCGGCACTACCAACCGCTGGGTGCCGAAACGGTGCCACGAATCAATCCACCGACCACCTGGCACCTCGCGGGCACCAGCCCAGGTCGAGCACAGAGTTGTGCCGTCTGCGATCGAAGCATAAAATGAACAGAAATTCATTGAAAGGATCTTCGTGCCGCGGACGACGGAACAGAATGAAGCGTTGCGTTCAGCCACACGCGCTGCTGTGGAGACGGCCGCCGTCCGGGTCTTCGCGCACCGTGGTTTCGCGGCCACGAACATGCGTCAGATCGCCGTCGAGGCGGGGATCAGCACTGGGTCGATCTACCGGCACTATGCGAGCAAGGAAGAACTGTTCGATGAACTAATCGATCAGGCCTCACGCGGGCTCGAGGCTGTCGCCGTTCAGCTCTCGACCGAAGGGGATCCGCTCTCCATGATCCGATCCTTCACCGAGGTATACGTGGCAGACCTCGCAGCGAACAACGGCGCGGCCGAGTTCTACATGGTGATCAACCAGGGCTTCTCGACGGACACTCCTGAGGGGACTGCGGCGCGACTGGCCGCAACGCAGGGGACGCTCTGGCGGGCCTTCACCTTGCTCATCGGTCGAGGCCAGGCCGCAGGCCAAATCACCGCGGGAGACCCAACCCGAATGACTTCTCACTACTTCGCCATGCTTGCCGGTATAACGACGATGCACGTTGCTCTTCGGGAGGGATTTGCGGAGCCCGATGTCGAGCTGATCCTACGAATGTTCACAAGAGGACCCCGATGAAGATCGAAGTCGCGCGCGCAGACGAACTGGGTGAGGGGTATCGGCACAGGATCGCTGAAGTTCTCACGCAAGGGTTCGCCGAGGATTTCGCGTTCTTCTCCAAGGACCCCAGTGTGCTTGCCGACGCGTTCGCCCCGATGCTCATCCTGGAGCGCTTCCACGTCGCGCTCGTCGACGGCGAGCCCGCCGCGGTCGCGGTCGTCACCGAAGGCGAGCAGGAGTGCTTCGAGCCGGATCGGCGCGAGCTCCAGCGCGTGCTCGGTCCAATACACGGCATGATCAGCTATCGGATCATCCGCAGTCAATTCATGGGGGCCTATGGCGGTGCCCGCACCGGTCTGACGGAGATTGCGTTCGTCACGACAGCGCCGCAGCATCAGGGCAAAGGCGTAGCCACTGCGCTGATGCGCCGACTCCTGGAACTGCCCTCCGACGAGTTCGTGCTGCGCGACATCAAGGACACCAACACCCCCGCCCTCGGGCTGTACGCCAAGCTCGGCTTCACCGAAACACAGCGGCGACGCATCAAGTTCGCGAAGCGAGCGGGGTTCTCCGCGTATGTCTCCATGGGGCTCAACCGCGCTCAGGCTGATGCTTGAGGGCCCATTCACTCAACAGGTCCCTAGTCGCACTTCGGAGCTCTCTCAAGTAAGGGCTTTAGAGCGCAGGGCGGAGTCCGACCGGATTGCCGCGCGGATCCGGCTCCCAGACAGTCGGTTAGATCGCCGTAACGCGGGGCCTGGTGCCTTAGCCTGCTTGCGGCGTTGCCCCATAAGGGGAATGGCCCATGCACCTTGAACGGCATCGCTAATTTGGAGGAGCTTTCCTTCAGGCGCTACTTCGTGATGAATCAAGGGCACGATGCAAAAAATCGCCCCCGGTTCCAAAAGAAACCGAGGGCGATTGAGACATGAAATTAAACGTTGATGCGGAACTCCACCGTAGTCCGGTACAGACAAACCTCTTGCGCGTCACCTGAACGGGGATCGCAATACGCGGCGCTCAGCGCATCCGCGAGTCGAATCAATTCTCCGAGGGATAGAGGCCAACCGGCTTCCTCAGCCGACGCTCGGGCTCCTACCATGGACCCTGCCTCGCACTACGACTCCACCCGATAGCAACAGTATTCGGAGAGCGGCCGACTCAGACGGTATACCGGAGCTCCACCCCGCGTCCACAAATACCGGCCTCTAGTCACACATCAGTCATTTTCAAGTTCCAGAGAATTGTGTTCTATCGCCACTCGCACACGTGAACGTCCTTGCGCCTTAAAGCCGCCGCAAAAGTGCTCGGACTCTGGATACATTTTTGAAAAGGTTTCCAGGGTACGTATTTTCAGGAAAATGATCCTCAAAGTCTGCCACGAGTTTCGTGGCCTGAGAAGGCACAGCATCTAACACGGGCACGAGTTCCGATACAGGATTCGAAAGGAACGCCCTACCCAGGTTTTGCATAATCAGATGAGCAATCACCCTTCGTCCGTGAACGGCAATACCAGCGGTGATTCCGTCTGATGCGTCGACATAGTCATCCAACGCATCATCGACAGCTGCAACAATTTGCACAGCCCTACTTAGACGCAGTGGATCCGTTGAGGGGTTAAACAGTGCAGAATATGTATCCGTGAACAGCCTAGACACCTCACGTTTTGCTGTGACTGCGTGAGATAAATCTGAAGAGGCACAGGCCAAGGCAATCGCGGCGTCTCGGACACGAATAATGTCCTTGGGGTTGGCGCTCTTAGGGACTTCGGCGGCGCGCAGCAGGTACTCAAACCCAAGAACATGAAGCTCCTGCACAAGCCGGCCTTGTTCGGGATCCAGAAACGCGAAATCTTGAGAACTGACCTGGTTCTGAGTATTGGCGAATCTCGTGATCGATGCCCCGAGGGTCTCCTCCTCCGCTGGAACCTCGATACAACGAATCATCACAAATGCGCGCCCCAAGTTCTCCATATAAGGCCCGCTCGCGAGCTTTCCAAGCGTCGAAACTGTCTGGGCCCCGTTGACAATACTTGCATTCTTAAGCTTAAAGTAACCAACCTCACGCGATAGTCCACCGATCGGACCAATTGAAATGGAGTCAGCCAGCATTGTCAGTCCATTGTTAAAATAGAAGAAGTCCTCTGGGGAATCCTGAATCGTCTCCTTGATGCCATCGTTAATCTCAGACCGCGGAATCACGACTCGGATATTCTCGGCGAATAGGTCAGCTCCATGCTGAACATACCAGTTAGCAACTTCGGCAGCGCTTACCCTGCCGTAGTAGACACGTTGAGGCTCAGTAAGCCTGCCCCAGTCGAGAATCTGAAGGTCCACGCTAACTTCTTCATCTGCTCGAACTGAGATAGATCTGAACAGTTCGGCTTGCCCTAAGTGAACATGAATCGCTAGAGGTTCAACTTCCTGAAGGTCGTTCAGTTGCTCTAGCATCACATTGAGTGGCTGCAAGACTGCATTATCCAGCGCATGCGCGGCTGTTGTGACAGTCACTAGACGGATCTTTGCGCCTGGAGTTCGCAGCACTGTTTGCAGGGATTCCCGAGTTTCCTGAGAGGCCGTAGCTGGCTCGCCAGTGACACGCATTCCAAGCAAGGAACGGGCCCCGTCCAGAAACTTGAGCATTCCGTCCAGTCCCATCGAGCCTGTGCCGTCTGCGCGCCATTTGGCCTGAACCAGAACAACTACGTTGGAGACAGGATCTATCCCCACAGCGTCAATCCCTCGGTCGCCGCCCCCATCAACAATCTCAAGCTTTTGTGATCCGTCAGCGCCTTCACCAATGTTCATCTTGAGGGCGTGAAATGCGAGCAAACGAGAAAGGTTGTTTACATCTGTCAGCTTGGGATCCCAATGATCCTGCTCATAGAGTCCTCGAAGATGACTCTCAATCTGATGTACGTGAAACAAACTCATGGTGGCACCTTTGCGTTGTAAAAATTCAAATCCATGGTGGGGTCAGCAGCAAAGCAGCATCTAGCTGGGAAAGAGGGTTACGCTGGTGCGAACGAAAGCAGAGACGCAAAAGGCCCGGAACAGTACAACTCTCCCTACGCAACCCTACTCATTTCATAGTGGTAAATACATTTCCGTGATGCCCTCGCCAGATTGTCCGCAGTGAACTGATCAAGATTCTGAGACACAATCTCTGATTTTTCCTGAATGCTCTCAAGCCGCAACAGCCTGAGAGCTCAACCCGCCATGGACCGTATGCGGAAGCCTCCGGTTGTTCTATGCCTCGATGTTTTCCGTTACCGCGGGCCGGGCCGTCAAATGGCCGGTGAACGCCCTACGATGGAACAACGCATTCTTAACCATCGAAAATGCAGACTCGTCTACGGCGTTATCCCAACATTCCCAATTCAGCTCTTGGATTGCACGGTACCAAGCGCCTGCAAAATATCTTTCCGGCCCCAGACGGCGTACTGCCGCCCGTGATCTACATGTGCCAAAGCCCTGGAGCCTTCGTGTAGCTTTTCCGAGCCTCCGCGCAGTATCCCGTCGCTCATCGATCCGCTGGCGTTGGTCTCTATTCTTAATGCAACTACAATCCGAAATAAAACGCGAAAACGCCCCCGATTTCTTTAAGAAACCGAGGGCGTTCGGGCTAAGCAGGATTAGACGTTGAATCGGAACTCCACCGCGTTTCGACACATACGACCATCTGACGTAAACACTCACCGCTATCTTGTTACTCGTCAGATCCGCCGAATCTAGAAATCCAGACCGAGGTCGATGCTGATCCATCGCTTGATCTCACGATTGATCGAAGTATCGATATCGAAGATGTCAAACTCCTTGTACAGACGGTGGACCACGTCTGAGGGGACACGCGGCAACCGTTTTTCCTTCAAGAGCAACGTTCGCTTACCTCGGCCCATTAGATAGCCCAGTTCCAGCGACACATTCGGGTTAAAGTCGCGCTGCTCGACATCCTCAAACACCGCGATGCCGTACTGACAGCCGGTTAAATACACCTCGATGTTGGACCACAGCTCCCCGGTATAGTCCCTGTCGTCGGCTCGCACAGCAGTCATTCCCAACTCCGCGAGTGCGGCTTTAACCGACTCGTAGATCTGGTTCATCTGTACAGTGTCGGCGAAGCGCATCATGACGAAGACATTGCGGCTCGGCTCTGGGTGGTCTTCTAGAAAGCGGCGGAGGTCGCCTTCAAGGTGTCGAACATGGCTGATATCGCCGAGCTTGCCGAGCGTATTCATGGTCTCCATTTCGTGTGCGTGCTCTGCCGAGACTCGCCGCACGACGCCAGATCGCTGGGGGCTGCCGGGGAGCGGCAACGAAACCACCGCCGCAACTGGCCAACCCTGTTGGTTCTGGAGTAAGTCGACCATAGCTGAGAGCGGATAACGGTCGTTCGGGCGGTCCAGCCAGATAACCTGAGGCATACCTGTGGCCGGACTAATCCCAACCAAGATCTGCGAATTGTCGCGTATGGCAATGAACGAGAACTGTCGATAAAACGGGGAGGCATGAGGCGGCAGCCCGCGAGAAGCCAATTCGTCCTTCAAAGCGTCGCCGAACTCATCGACGACTGCTTGGCATATCTTCTGCTCCGGTTCCGGCAGCTCGTTTCCGCCCATGAATGCGCCCGGCCAGTTCAACCCCATAGTGATTCCTTTCATACGAGAGCAGGTCTATATGGATCTTAGCCACGTCCACCGACAACGAAAGACGCGTGCAGACAGCGGAAGGCATATCTGGACCTGCTGCTAGACGTTAAATCGGAACGTTCGACCCCTTTGCCCGCAGGGAACCAAGCAGTAAAGCCCCTGGCCAGGACGTCTTCCTACACGTTAAATCTAAACTCCACCGAGCGCCGGCACGATGCAAGCTTAGAGATCGCCATCGATACCGATGCTGCCAAGTCGCGCGCCAAAGCCAGCACAGAGAACGTGGGCATCGCTCAGCTTCATCCACCAGCACGTCCAGCTGACCGGTTGCCCGCCGTCAGATGCATCGTTCTCACCGCACTTCCACCTAACTTGAACGTCCGAGTCCACCAGCTCAAGTTGAAAGAAGTGCCGTTCGTGCACCTCAGGCTTCGCAGGCCACATGTCGTACGACTCGACGCCCAGCGAGCGAACGATCCTGGCTGCGAGGCCGGTCTCTTCCCCCACCTCGCGCACGACGGCATGCGCAGGCGACTCGCCCTCGGCGATTGACCCAGCGGGCACCTGCACACCAGTGACTTCCACCGGGTAATCGTCGTGTGTGAACACGAGCAGGTTTCCGTCGTGGACGACGTACCCGACTGCCTTTTTGACCGAACGTCTACTCATGCTCACGATGGTACAGCTTGTTGTACGGCAGACCACACCGTGCGTTTGAATCCCCTAGATTTGGGGGCAGCCTTTGTTCTCGACTTCCGATTTACCCGACGATACGCGTTGGACTCTGAGATCAGGCCAGCGAGAGTGGGATCACTTCATTCACCTGCTAGGCGAAGCACTGTCGGAGAATCTCAGACATTCGGCTTTCGATGCAGCGGGCGTTCCAGGGAAAAACGACACGAGCCAGCATCCATTCGGGACTATTGGACGTCTTCAAGAACTCATGACCATGAATCATGTGACTCCGGAACAAACGGAGCGGGCTGTCACGCCTCGCAAGTTGGTGAGGTCGGCTCGCCAGAAACCGGCGCACGCGCTACGCAAGAACGTCACTGACCGCACTCTAGTTCGGAAGTAGGTGGATCTGCTCCGATTCGTAAATGAAGTTCTGGTCAACATACGACAGTGGCTATCGAGTCATCCTAAGAATATGGACTGGGAAGAAAACTGGCCGGACGCTAACGACTACTTCCTCTGACGCCCTCAGCCAGCGATCAACGCCGATCTTTGGCACAGACATGGCACACAGGGCAGTTTGACACATTTATTTTGTGTCAAACTCCCCTCAAAGAAGCGCGGGATTGCGCGCAACTACACGTTGAAGCGGAGCTCAACCACGTCGCCGTCCTTACCAACCTCTCAGTACCCGGCGAATCCCCGAAGCGTCGATCCTCTCCTGGCCCAGCGAACACCAAACTCGCCGAGCAATTAGGCAACCCAGGTTGACATCCGGCCAATTAGCAACATAGGTTGACGACATGGAGTCTCCGCGGATCGCAGTAGAAGCAGCCGATACCAGCGACCCGAAAGCAGGATTGCGGGCCGTAGCGTCCTTGCGCGTGCTTGCGGACACCTTGGAACTTCGGCAGGTCGAGGCCGCGTTGCGTTCGGGCATGAGTTGGCAGGAGATCGCCGACGCGCTCGGAGTGACGCGACAAGCTGCCCACAAGAAGCACTCCAAAAGAATTGACCCCGCGATCTCGACACCTAGGAGGAACAGATGAACAAACTCGTCCGCGCCGCTCAGACCAGCCAATCGCTTTCCCTGGCCGCCATGGAGGAAGCATCACGGCTCGGGCTCCGCGAAGCCGACATCGACCACCTGTTCCTCGCATTGGTCATCAACGACCAGTCTGCCGGCCGCGCACTGCGCGAGCTGGGTATCGACATTGACAGCGCACGTCTCGCCGTCGAGGACCAACGTGATGCACAGCTGGCTTCACTCGGCATCGAGGCGTCGTTCCCCGAGGCCGGGCGCATCGTGTTCCATGAGACGGATGGGTACGAGTGGACTCGTCCCGCTCGGGACCTCATCGCGAAATCCAGCAGCAAAGGCAAGTCGGGCGACGCTGCCGCCGTTCTCCGGGAACTCGTCGTAGAGCCCAGCGGCCTGATCACGGATATCCTCGGCCGCCTTGGCACAACATCCGATGCGCTCATCGAACGCCTCGATCGGGCCGACTCGCCCTCTATGAAGTCCATGCCCTTTGCAGCGAAAGTGAAGGGGCGGACCACGGGAACGATTGAGACTTTCGTATCCGCACCACTGGACGAAGTGTGGGCGTTCCTCACAGATCCCGCACGTATCCCCGAGTGGGAACCGAGCATCGGCACCCTCGACCAGACCGGGCAAGAAGCGATGCCGGGTACGGTCTGGGAGGGCTCGGCACCCGCAATCTATCCAGACGGCAAACCTGTGAAGATCAAGCCTCAGTTTCGTCGACGCAGTGTTGAGCTCATCGCAATTCACCAACCGGACAGGATCGCATGGAGCTTTGGCTATCCCGACGTCGCGCAGGGTAATTCGATTCTGACTGAATTCACCTTGGCGAACGCGACCGGTGGCACACAGCTGCGGATCAGCAGGTCCTGGTCGCGACGCCAAGGGTGGCGAGGACTTGTCGCATGGCCGCTGCGTCCAGTCCAGAAGTTCCTGGTGTGGATCACCCTGTTCCAGACCGGCAGCGCGATCAGCCGAACATTTCGCTAGTCCCAGGCACGGCGACTCGCCTGCTGGTCGCACATAGATCAAGTGCCCGGATCTCCACAGGGAGATCCGGGCACTCGAGCGGGACACTGAAGCGGAACGCGACTACACGTTGAAGCGGAACTCCACGACGTCGCCGTCCTTCATGATGTATTCCTTGCCTTCGATGCGGGCCTTGCCCGCAGACTTGGCATTAGCCACCGAACCAGCGGCAACGAGGTCTTCGAAGCCGATGACCTCGGCCTTGATGAAGCCGCGCTGGAAGTCGGTGTGGATGACACCGGCTGCCTCAGGCGCGGTGGCGCCCTTGGCGATGGTCCATGCGCGGGTTTCCTTCGGGCCAGCGGTCAGGTAGGTCTGCAGGCCCAGGGTGTCGAAGCCGACGCGGGCCAGCTTGCCCAGGCCGGACTCGACGATGCCGGCATCTTCCATCATTTCGGCCGCTTCGTCTTCTTCCAGTTCAGCCAGTTCGGATTCGAACTGGGCATCCAGGAAGATCGCCTCGGCAGGGGCAACCAGCTCGGAGAGCTTGGCCTGCATCTCGGTATCGGCCAGGCCAGCCTCATCGGTGTTGAACACGTAGATGAATGGCTTGGTGGTCATCAGCTGCATCGGCGCGAGCACTTCAAGGTCCACGCCCTTGGTATTCGCGGCGGCGAACAAGGTGATGCCTTCTTCGAGCACCTTCTGCGCGTTGAGCACTGCGTCCAGGAACGACTTCTCGATCTTCTTGGTGCGCAGTTCCTTTTCCAGGCGAGGCAGCTGGTTCTCGATGGTCTGCAGGTCCGCGAGGATCAGCTCGGTAGCGATGGTCTCGATATCCGAGGCCGGGTCCACCTTGCCGTTCACATGGATCACGTCGTCATTCACGAATGCGCGGGTGACCTGGCAGATCGCATCAGCTTCGCGGATGGTCGCCAGGAACTTATTGCCCAGGCCTTCGCCTTCCGAAGCGCCCTTGACGATGCCGGCGATATCCACGAAGGAGACGGTCGCAGGCAGGATGCGCTCGGAATTGAAGATTCCGGCGAGCACCTTCAGCCGCGAGTCAGGCAACGGCACGACACCCACATTGGGTTCGATGGTTGCGAACGGGTAGTTGGCTGCCAGCACCTGGGCACGGGTCAGCGCGTTGAACATGGTGGACTTGCCGACGTTTGGCAGTCCGACGATTCCGATAGTAAGAGCCACGGGAGGAAATTCTACCTTTTACTAGTGATGAGCGCGCAATGGTGTACTGGCGCTTGAATTCTTATGGAGAAATCAGGCCTGCGGGCGGGCGTGCCCGCCCAGGGCACGTTCCTCGTCCCCGGCTTCCTTGAGCTTTCCGCGGATTTCCTTGGGCAGCGAGAAGATGATGTCTTCCTGCGCGGTGGTGACCTCGGAAACGTCGGTGAAGCCGTACTCTGCCAGCAGCGCCACGACTTCGCGGACCAGCACCTCTGGCACCGAGGCACCGGAGGTCACGCCGACGGTGGAGACGCCCTCGAACCAGGCCTCGTCCACTTCGTTGGCGAAGTCCACGCGGTAGGAAGCCTTTGCCCCGTGGTCCAGTGCCACCTCGACCAGGCGCACCGAGTTCGAGGAGTTCGCCGAACCGACCACGATCACCAGATCCGACTGCGGCGCAATGTTCTTGATCGCGGCCTGGCGGTTGGTGGTTGCGTAGCAGATGTCATCGCTGGGTGGATCCTGCAGGTTCGGGAAGCGCTCGCGCAGCCGGCGCACGGTTTCCATGGTCTCGTCCACGCTCAGGGTGGTCTGCGAGAGCCAGATCAGCTTGTCCGGGTTCTTCACCTGGACGGTGTCGGCTTCCTCGGGGTTGTTCACGATGGTGGTGACCTCCGGGGCTTCGCCGTAGGTGCCCTCGACCTCTTCATGGCCTTCGTGGCCGATCAGCAGGATCTCGTAGTCGTTCTTGGCGAAGCGCACGGCTTCGCGGTGCACCTTGGTGACCAGCGGGCAGGTGGCATCGATGGTCTGCAGGTTGCGGTCCGCCGCGGACTGCACCACAGCTGGGGAGACGCCGTGGGCGGAGAAGACCACCAGGGCGCCCTCGGGCACTTCCTCGTTCTCCTCGACGAAAATCGCTCCGCGGGATTCCAACTCGGAGACCACGTGCAGGTTGTGCACGATCTGCTTGCGCACGTACACCGGCGGGCCGTAGTGCTCCAGCGCCTTTTCAACGGCAACCACTGCCCGGTCCACGCCTGCGCAGTAGCCGCGAGGAGCGGCCAGCAGGACCTTGCGCTCGGTGACCGTTGGGGAGGCAGCTGCAATCTCGGCCGGAGTGCGGCGCACCCGCGGGATCCGAGGCATTGACAGCGAGACCGTAGTGGAAGTGGAAGTAGCCATACCTCTAGTCTACGAAGTGCATGCAAGTTAGCCCATGCTCATATGATGCGCGCCACCCTCCGGGGACTGTGAGATCTGCCTCCGAAGGGTGCATGCCGGTTCAGCAGGGCAGCGAACTGGGCAGCAGCACCGGGGTGCGCACCACCGCGCCGGTGCCATCGGACCCGCGGTAGGCCCGGCACACGCCCACCGAGCGGGCGCCGAGGTTCGCCTTGATCTGGCGCAGCGCATCGGGCGAGAAGCCATACCACTGCATGTGCATCAGCACGGTGTCCCCGGGCACGGCGGCCGAGGCCCGCGAGATGGTGATCGACTTGGATTTCACGTCCCAGTCGCGGGTGTCGCGGGACCAGGTCCAGATGGCCATCCCGCGGCTGTCGTAGCCGCAACGCACCGAAGCGTCGATGGCTCCGAAAGGCGGGCGCCCGAAATTCGTGTGCACTCCGGAGCCGCCCAGTTGCGCACCGGCCTGCTGGCAGGACAGCGGGCGCAGATCCGGGTGGCTGATCGAATGGTTGATCACCCATTGGCCCTTGGCCCGGGCCAGCGCGGCCAGGTCCACGCCGTAGCGCGACTTGAACGAGCCGAGGCAATCGCCGGTGGGAGCGATCACCAGGCCGATGTTGCTGCTGGCGGCGTAATCCATCACCGAGGTGAAGGCGCTCAGCGTGCGCGGGCAGTCATCGAAGGTGAGCACCACCCTCGATGTCCGGTTGGGACCGGTGGACTGCGGTGCGGAGGGCGGCTTCGGATAGGTGGTCACGTAGCTGCCGCTGACCCAGCCGGTGTACCCTCCGTAACTGGCCTTGTACCATCCGTTGGAGGCGCGGGCGTACGCGGGCACCGTCTTCCCTTTCGGGATGCTCAGCAGGACCCGGTAGCTGGTGGATGTGCCGGTGCGCAGATTCAGGTCATCGAGCGTGCGCACCGAAGCGGCGACCACGTAGTAGCCGCTGACGTACCCGGTGTACCCGTTGTAGCTGACCTTGTACCAGCCGTTGGAGGCACGCCCGGATACCGGAACCGAGGTCCCCGTGGGTATCTGCACCAGGATCCGGTAACTGGTCGAGGCGCCGGTGCGCATATTCAGATCCGCCGTGGTGCGCACCCGGACCGGCAAGTCGATGGATATGGCACTGGCAACGTGCACCGTTGCGGCCGGCACTGCCGCAGCCGCCAGCGCGGGCATCGAGGCCGCGGCGGAGAGCGGAATGGAACCGGCCAGCAAGCTGAGCGCTGCCACCCAAGTCCACCCCGAACGCGCAATATTCTTATTCCCCAATGCCCCACGCATGGCCCTGCATCCTTCTCGAGTGCTTCCCCAATGCTCAATAGTGTCCACCCGCACATTGCCCCTCGCAATGCCCGCAGGCAGGCTTGTCCCAATCGTTGGAAAACCCCGTTTCCCCGGGTCTTGCGGGGCCAATCGGGTATGAAAATCGCCCATTGCGATACCTGCGCTCCACCTGCCGCGGCCTAGCCCCAGCCCCCGGGGATCCGGCCAGCCGTCGGTGCCATGCGGTAGTCTCACAGATGCACCAGAGATTCGACTTTCCAAGGAGCGGCACCGATGGATCCCCAAGCCCCCGCCAGTTTGCCGGCGACCGCCGGGCAGACCACCGCGGACAATCCTTGGCCGCTGCGGCTGCTCTCGGAGAAGCTGAAAATCCATATCGAGAACTCTCCGGTGGTTTGGGTTGAAGGCCAGTTGCTGGAAGCCAATGTGCGCAACGGCCACGCCTACCTCACCCTGCGCGATGTCGATGCGGACTTCTCTTTCTCGGTGACCATTTGGGCCTCGACGATGCGCAAGCTGGATGCCACCCCGCAGGTGGGCTCCCGCGTGGTGGCCCAGGTGAAACCGAGCTTCTACGCCAAGACCGGCCGGCTTTCCTTGAATGCCACGGACCTGCGCCCAGTTGGCTTGGGCGAGCTGCTGGTGCGCCTGGAACGATTGCGCCAGGCGCTGGGAGCAGAAGGCCTCTTCTCCCCTGAGCACAAGCGCCCGCTGCCGGTTCTTCCCCACCGCATCGGCCTGATTACCGGGCGTGATTCGGATGCGGAGAAGGACGTGCTGCGCAATGCCAGCCTGCGCTGGCCATCCGTGCAATTCAAGGTCATCAATACCGCCGTGCAGGGAATGGATGCCGCCAACCAGGTCATCGCAGCCCTGCAGCAGCTGGATGCGGACCCGGACATCGATGTCATCGTCATCGCCCGTGGCGGCGGGGCCCTGGAAGACCTCTTGCCCTTCTCCAATGAGGATCTGGTGCGTGCGGTCTTCGCCGCCCAGACGCCGGTGGTTTCGGCCATCGGCCACGAAGCGGACCGCCCGATCCTGGACGATGTGGCCGATCTTCGCGCGTCGACCCCCACCGATGCAGCCAAGCGCATTGTCCCGGATCTGCAAGAAGAATTCGCCGGCTTGGAAATCGCCCGCAATCGCTTGGACCGTTCCATCAACAATCTTCTCCAGCGCGAAGCCCAGCTGCTGGCCTCGGTGCGCGAACGCCCGGTGCTGGCCAACCCGCAGGTGATGGTCACCTCCCGTGCCGAAGACCTGGAGCGCTGGAAGCAGCGCTCGACGGATCTGCTGCGCCACCGCGTGATGCGCGCCAACGACGAGATCAACCATCTGAAGAACCAGATGCGTGCCCTGTCCCCGCAGCAGACCCTGGACCGCGGCTATTCGGTCACCCAGCTGGAGGACGGAAGCATCGTGCGCGAGGCAGCCCAGGCGCCAGCAGACAGCAAGGTGCTCATCCGGGTGGCTTCCGGGCAGCTGGTTGCACGAACCCTTGAATCCCTCCCTGCCGGCGACAACGCAAGCTAATCACCACGAATACCAATTTGGAGTAATCATGACTGCACAAATCCCTGACGACATTGCCAAGCTTTCCTACGAGCAGGCTCGCGAAGAACTGCTGGCCGTGGTCAACCAGCTCGAGACCGGCGGAGTTGCGCTGGAAGCCTCGCTGGCATTGTGGGAGCGTGGCGAAGCACTGGCAGCCCACTGCGAGAACTGGCTCAACGGTGTCTCTCAGCGTCTGGAGCAGGCTCGCGCCAAGCACGAGCAGGCCGCCGGCGAATAGCCTGTCCTCACCCGGACCTACTTCGCGGCCGCCAGCCGGGCCTTCTCCTGCTCCACATCGAAGGTGGCAACGGGCCAGTCCGGAGCGACACGCTCCAGGGTAGCCAGCAGCAGCTCAGCGACGCACAAGCGGGCCTTCCACTTCTGGTCAGCGGGAACGATATGCCATGGTGCGCCCTGGTTATCGGTGCGGTTAATCGCCACCTCGTAGGCGGACTGGAAGTCATCCCACAGCAGGCGATCATCGACATCGCCCGGCGAATACTTCCAATGCTTGTCGGCACGCTCCAGGCGTGCCGAGAGGCGCTCGAATTGTTCTTCTCGGCTGATATGCAGCATCACCTTGATCGGGTGGATGCCCTGCTCGATCAGCTGCTTCTCGAAGTCGACTATTTTCCCGTAGCGGGACTCGACCGCATCCGGGGTGGCGAAGCCCTTCACTTTGGCGACCAGAACGTCTTCATAGTGGGAACGGTCAAAGACTCCCACTAGTCCCCCGGCGGGCAATTGCCTGGTGATGCGCCAGAGGAAGTCATGGGCTGCTTCTTCCTCGGTTGGCGCCTTGAAGGCATGGTGCTTGACGCCCTGCGGATCCAGCATGCCAAGGACGTGGCGAACAGTCCCTCCCTTGCCGGACGTATCCATTCCCTGCAAAATGAGCAGGACTGCTGGGCCTTGTCCGCCAGCTACCGAGGCGGCGAAGAGCCTCTCTTGCAGATCCGAGAGCAGTTCAGCCAGCTGCACCATGCGCTTCTCGGCGGCCTTCTTATCCTGCGGGGCGTCCCCGGGCCACCAATCAGCATCCTTGGTTGCGCGCTCTGAAAGCTTCACGCCCGGTTCTGCACGTAGTGCTTCTAACAGGTTGGCAGGGTAGGCGCTCATCATTAAGTCCTCACGCGTGTGTCGAAGTGATGCGATTCGTTGTTGCCAGCCTACTGCCACTGCAGGCGCCGTGAGAAGCGGTATTCGTCAACGGCGAAGCACCCATCACGGCTCGATGCACAGGATCGCTAAGCCTCGCGAAAGCGCCGGCAACGGGCCGATACGCCAAATCCTCAGGACACCAAATTCTCCGGTCGCAGTCGCTGGCAGGCGATATCCCTGAAGTTCCGGGGGCCGCATTCCCCGGTGGCCGCTTTAACGCACAACCGGCCCAGAATCACGTGGGTGATTCTGGGCCGGTTGCGCTTCCGGGCAGCCTATGCGCGAGCGCGCCAGTCCTCCAGGAACTGTCCGATGCGTCCAACCGCATCAGTCAGGTCGCGCACGTTGGGCAAGGTGACCAAACGGAAGTGATCCGGACGGATCCAGTTGAAGGCGGTGCCCTGGGAGATCAGGATCTTCTGCGCCTTGAGCAGCTCAAGGGCGAAGGTCTCATCGTTGTGGATCGGGTAGACCTCGGGATCCAGCTTCGGGAACATGTAGAGCGCGCCCTTGGCCTTCTGGACGCTCACGCCAGGAATCGCGCTGAGCAGGTTGTAGGCCGCATCGCGCTGTTCAAGCAGACGTCCGCCAGGCAGGATCAAGTCATTGATCGACTGGTAGCCGCCCAAGGCGGTCTGGATTGCGTGCTGCGCCGGCACATTGGCGCACAGGCGCATGTTGGTCAGCAGGTTGATGCCCTCGATGTAGTCGCCGGCCTGGTGCTTGGGACCGGAAATAGCCATCCACCCAGCACGGAAGCCGCACACGCGGTAGGCCTTGGACAGGCCGGAGAAGGTCAGTATCAGCACGTCATCTGCCAACGAAGCGGTGTTGATGTGCACGGCGTCTTCGTAGAGGATCTTTTCGTAGATCTCGTCCGAGAACACAATCAGGTTGTGCTTGCGCGCCAGCTCGAGGATCCCCTCCAAGGTTTCCTTGGGGTACACCGCACCGGTCGGGTTATTGGGGTTGATGATCACGATGCCCTTGGTGCGATCGGTGATCTTCGCTTCCATGTCCTGAAGATCAGGAAGCCAGCCCTCTTCCTCGGTATTCATGTAATGCACCGGAGTGCCGCCGGCCAGTGAAACCGAAGCGGTCCACAGCGGGTAGTCAGGGGCGGGAATCAGGATCTCGTCGCCGTTATTCAGCAGCGCATTCAACGAGAGGGTGATCAGCTCGGAGACACCGTTGCCCAGGTAGACGTCATCCACGCCGATGGTCTGGATGCCACGGGTCTGGTAGTACTGCGAGACGGCGGTACGTGCCGAGAGAATGCCGCGGGAGTCGGAGTATCCTTGGGCGTTAGGCAGGTTGCGAATCATGTCAACGAGCACCGCGTCGGGCGCCTCGAAGCCGAACGGCGCGGGATTGCCGATGTTCAGCTTCAGGATGCGGTGTCCTTCGGACTCCATGCGCGTGGCGTGCTCAAGCAGCGGGCCGCGGATGTCGTAGAGGACGTTGTGCAGTTTCGTTGATTGTTTGAATTCTGCCATGGTTACACTTTCTCACGTCAGGTGCGATCGACACACCTTGTTACTCGACCGCTATGGTCAGCGGTCGAAATCCTGGGAGAGCTGGCTGGGGCCTACTCTTCGATGATCCATTCCCAACGGGTGGCCGCTTGCTCTGGGCTCAGTCCGTCGGCCTGGCTGACCATCCGGTTCAGGTCCACGAGGGACTGCTGCGAGAATTCGCCGGTGATCTTGTCCAGTTCTGCCCGGGCCTTGTCATTCACGTCGCCGTTGGCCAGCACCATGTACTGTTCGGCGTTGAAGAAGGCGGCGCTTCCCGGAATGCTGTAGAAGCCTTCATCGGAGATGACTGCATCTCCCGACCCGAGCGCCACCGCGCTGTCCACCGAGGCACGCAGCTTGCTGGCCAGTTTCGCCGGCTCCTCAGCCACGACCTTCGGCTTCTCGCAGCCAGCGTCCTCCAATGATGCCTTCAAGGATGCGGCGTTGGCTTCATCGCTAATGATCGTCAGATCTGTGCAAGCCGCAATCAGGGTTTCCACCGAATCGACCTTGTGCAAGGTTGCCTGGGCCTGGCTCATGACCAAGACCTTTCCCGCATCAGCTGGGCTGAGTTCCAAGGCAGAAAGCTGCCCCTCAGCGTCATTGATGGCGCTGCGCAGGTTCTTGGATTCTTCGACGCTCAGCAATTGATCTTCACCAGTGATGGCCGCCGGGTCAGCAACCAGGGGCAGCGCCTTGGCCGCTTGGTCCACCGCCAAATCGGCTTTCCCGTCGACCACCTGCTGGTAAGGATCAGCACTGGGCTTGTTCAGCGACACCTTGTAGCCTTCGGCTTTCAGCGCATTGGCATAGACATGGGCCAAGGCCTGGTCTGCAGGCTGGGAACCGGCAGCAATCTGCAAGGTGATGGCCTTGCTTGGCTCGGCCGTCGGCGTTGCCTCTTCGGTGCAAGCAGACAGGGTTAGCAGCAGGGTTGCGCTGAGTGCGCCAACGGTGATGGTATTTCGCAAGTTCATGTCCCTATTGATTCTAGGGCAGGCCAGCGGCGATCCGCCGCTACTTGCCGGGTGCGGTCAGTCGCAAGATGCTCTCAACGCGTTCAATGCAGTTCAGCTTGGCGATCTCCTCGCGGGTAAACCAGGCGGCCTGGCTGGTAGAACCGTTGACTTCATGGCGCAGTTCTCCACCGGTCAGTTTGGCCCGATAGGTGACCGCCACCGTTTGCATGGCATGGCCTTCGCCCGAGTAGCGCTTGGAACCGGGAATAACTCCCGTGCTGACATCCAGGAGCGCCAGCTCGCCCACCGCGTAGCCGGTCTCTTCATAGACTTCACGGCGCGCGCCTTCTTCGATAGGCTCCCCCAAGTCGATGCCGCCGCCGGGAAGGGACCAGCGCGGGGTGAAGCGTGGATCGCGATGACGCATATCCCAGAGCGTAAGCAGTACCTTTCCTTCATGTTCCACCAAGCAATAGGCCGCCAGCCTGGTATCAAAGGATTCACCGGTGTGCTCAGAACGACGTGTCATATCCCCAATATATCCGTTTGTTCACCGATTATTTACTCGTACGCGGACGGCATACGCCGATTTTTCTGCCAAAGATCCCACTGATATCTCGCGAATATGATGAAATATTCTTATGGCCCAGCAATCAGAGCTTTCATCAAACGTCGATCTGGACGAAATCGATCGAATCATCATCGACGAATTGGTCGCTAATGCACGTATCTCCAATGCGACGCTCGCACAGCGTGCGGGCATCGCTCCATCCACCGCACTGCTGCGCACCCGTTCGCTGGTCGAGCGCGGCATCCTCACCGGCTACCACGCGGAAGTATCGCTGGGCGCTGTAGGCCGTACCGTGCAGGCACTGATCTCGGTCAAGCTGCGCGCCCACGACCGCGAGAAGATCGACGCTTTCGTGGCACGCATCCCGCAGCTGCCCGAGGTGCTGTCCATGTTCCATGTTTCCGGCGGCACCGATTACCTGCTGCATATCGCGGTCGGTTCCACCGATGCACTGCGTGACTGGGTGCTGGACAACCTCGCCACCGACGAGTCGGTGGGCCATACCGAAACCACCTTGGTCTTCGCGCACCACCGCGGCAACCGCGGCCCGCTGCCATTCGATGACATGATCAGCTAGCAGCGCTTAAGCGACTTGTGGCCCGGACCTCGCGAGGTCCGGGCCACAAGTCTTTGTGCTTGGAATGCTTATGCGCGGCGGCGCTGCATGACCGCGTCCAGGTTCAGGCGAGGCTTGGTACCTGCGCCAGCCACGGGTGCGGCTTCCGGTGCGGCAGATGGCGCTGCAACGGTTTCCTTGGCAGCTGGTGCGCTCTCGGTACGCTTGGCAACTACCGAAGCGACCGCTGCGCGCTCTTCAGCCGAAACTTCGGTGGCCAGGCGCTTTGCATCTTCCGATGCCTTCAGGCTGATCTGCTTGCTCGGACGCAGCGGTTCTTCCACCGGCAGTGCTGCCTTGTGGGTCCGCTTGGCACCCTGTTCAGCTGCCAACTCCGCGGTCTTGGCGATGCGCTCGCTGGCTTCCACGTACGTTGGCTTGGGCACGTGCGTTGGTTCCCAGGTCCCTGGCTGCTTTACGCCGCCATAGCCGTGGGCCACTCGCAGCGCTTCGGCGCGCAGCTCTTCAGCGGTAATCGCTGGAGCGCGGCGGGACGAACCCGGGCGAGCGTCGAAGACCTCGTTATCCTCATGCTTGCGCGAGATGACCTGGTTAGCCGCGTCGTCAAAAGCGGGAGTCCGCAGCGCCTGCTGCCGGGTGGCTTCGAGGTGCTCGAGCAGCTTGCGGTTGCGGTCGCGGACAGCCAGCCCGCGCAGGGTGGCGAAGGATGCTACAGCAATCAGCGCGAACAGGCCTACGGTGCCGAAGGTCAGAGCAGTGAAAGGAGCCAGGATGAGACCGAAGACGGTCGCGAGGACAGCCAAGGCACCGACGAGCGCGACGGACAACCGGCCATAGCGCACACGAATCTTGAGTTTGGTCGCAGCACTTTCCTGCGAAGCGCTCTGTGACGTGCCAGCCATGTGGGTCCTCCATCACCGATTGAGTCGGTCAAATCCTCGTGGAACTAAATATGGTTCCTCCGAATCAACACTATGCAACCTTGGGTGCGCGCTCATGCACATCCCTTGGCGTGTCTGCATGTTTTCAATCCAGTTCTCTCATATCAGAGCTCGATTGAACGAAATAGCACGAAATCCGCCTCAGTATTCGTAGATGCGTTCGAGCAGCGTCGTTTCCACCTCTTCACGGGTCAACGCAAAGGTGCGGTGATCCCGCCACTGCCCATCGATGTGCAGATAGCCTTTGCGCAGCCCTTCATCGCGGAACCCGAGCTTGTCCACCACCCGCAGGCTGGCCGAATTCTCCGGACGGATGTTGATTTCCAGGCGGTGCAGCTGCAGTTGCTCGAAGCAATGGTCTATGACCAAGGCGCAGGCTTCGGGCATCAGGCCGAAGCCGGCATGGTTGCGATCCAGCCAGTAGCCGATGGACGCTGTGCGCGCGGCACCATATTGCACCGACGCCACGGAAACCTGCCCGATTAATGGCGGGCGCCCCTTGTGCAGCTGGGGAAGAGCCAAGGCCCAGGTGAATCCGCTGCCGTCAACTGCTGATTCATCCTTGGCCCTGAGCATCTCGCGAAAAGTCATGGCTTCTGGCGGGCCCAAGGGACTGGTGGGATCCCATGGCTTGAGCCATTTGGAATTGGCGTAGCGCAGATTGATCCACTCGGCTTCGTCACTGGCAGTCAGTTGGCGCAACAACAGCCGTTCCGAGGCCAGATCCGGAACCAGGCGCTTTGCTCGACGAGAGAAGAACATGTGCACATCGTATTACTTCGTCATGCTTGCAGCTGGCAACAGCGCTAGCAGGCAGCGTTTCGTTTCTTGCACGTAAGCTGTAGGCATGAATCCCACCGCTGATCTGAATTCTGGCGCCGGCAAGAAGGCCGCGCGTGCCGCTGTGCGCACTTGGCGCAGGGCACTTGATCCGAGCAAGCGTGAGCAATTCGGACTGGATCTGGCTCACACGGTGATTGGCTATCTGAGCCAGAGCACCGGTGTCGTCCAGAAGGTCGCGGCCTATTGCTCGGGTCCGGATGAACCGTCCACCGAGGCGCTCTTGGATGCTTTGGCCAAGGAAGGCATTGAAGTCTACCTGCCGGTGTGCGAACCGGAGTATGGGCTGTCGTGGGTTGAGTACTCCCCCGGCATGGAATTCCAGCCAAGTACCTTGGCCCCGGTGATGGAGCCGGTGGGCACGCGGATGGGCACAGAGCTCTTTGACGAGATCAATACGCTGATCATGCCTGCGCTGTCCATCGATTCGAATGGGCTGCGTTTAGGCCAAGGCGGTGGCTACTACGATCGCTTCCTGCCCTTGATCGACGATGCGCCGGTCCGTGTGGCGGCCGTGGTTTATGAGCACGAGTATGTTCCGGCCGGTTCCTTCCAAATCGATGAGCATGACCAGCCCGTGGACTTGGTGTTCACTCCGCAGCAGGTGCATCAGATCATCTGATTTACCCACAGCTCGCGGGCAGCTCGCAGTGGGCCGCTGGACCTGAAGGTTGCATGGGGTTATGAGCTTCTTCTCCAGACCGCATGCCGCCTCCCGGCCCCCGGTGATTCCCAAGCCGAAGATCCGTCCCGTGCGCAACCGCAATGAGTTGTTGCGCCGCTACCGGAAGCCTTTGGCCATCGCCTGCGCGCTGCTGGCCTTGGCGGGCGTGCTCAATGTGTTTTCCTCCGGGCAATTAGCGCAGCGCGAGGTCGTGGTGGCGCTGAGCGACATTCCTGCCGGGTCCCGCATATCCGCCAACCAGCTGACGGTGCAAACGGTGCGGCTTGCCCCGGAAGATGCCGAAGTCTTTGAAAGCATCCATGCTATCTCGGGGCAACGGGCAGCCGTGGCACTGACTGCCGGAACGGTGCTGCGCAACTATTCCTTGGTGGGGCCACAACTTTTGACCGGTTCGCCGGAAGGCACCGTGGCCGTTCCCTTGCGCTTGAGCGATCCTGCCACCGTGACGCTGCTCCATCCAGGGCAACTGGTGGATATCGTATTGACCACCGGAGATGGCTTTGAAAAGGACATCAGCTCGCAGACCATCGCCAAGGCGGTGCCCGTGCTCTGGGTTCCGGATAATGCCAGCAGCTCCGAATTCGGCATGCTCAGCGGCGCGGCTCCGACCGGTGAAGGAATTGTGGTGGTCGCGGCGGCCAGCAGCCTCTCGGATGATCTGGCCGGGGCAGTATCGCGCGGCAAGGTTTCAGCCGTCTTGGTGAATTAGGAAATCAGCCCCAGTGCGGCGGCTTCTCGCGCTTCATCATTTCAGCCAGGTCTTCCTTGGCGTCGCCCCAGTTTCTCGGGTCCTGGTCTTTGGCCAGCAACTCGGACAGCGGATCGGCGGCCGGCTGTTTGGCGCGGGACGCCGTCGCCGCAGCAGAAGTCTCGGCGGGCTGGTGGCCGGCTAACGCCCGGTTCACGGAGTCTGAATGCGGCACTGGCGCGTAGCTGCCGGTGAGTTCAACGCGAGCAGTCAGATGCTGTGGGGGTGCGACAACGCGCGGCCGCTTGCGGCGGCCGCGCGTTGGTTCTTGCTCAGAAGTCATTACTTCTTTGGCTCCGGATCCTCGTTCTTGCTGGTAGCCGGGACAGGGGCTGGAGTCAGTGGCTTATCCGCGCTGTCCTTTGCAGGAGCTTGGGCAGCTTCAGCTTTGGCACCGCTTTCAGCAGCTGGCGCTTCCTGCTTGGTCTCGGCCTTTGGTTCCAGTCGTGCCTTGGCCGACTTGAGCAGATTGGACTTTTCCTTCGGCGTTTCCGCCTCGGTGGTGACTTCACGGGCCGACACCGGCCGAGCGGCGGCCACACCGGTACGGGTCGAAGCCTGGGCTGGGGCCGCAGGCTTTTTCAATCCCAGTGCATGGGCCAGGCGATCGGTGACAGCACCCGGATCGGTGAAGACGTCAATGGTCCACAGCGGAACATAGCGCCAGCCGTGCTTCTCGAAGAATTCCGGGCGCAGTCGGCTGCGTTCACGCACGGTCAGTCCGGCATAGTGCTCGGTGCCGTCGTAGACCACAGCCAATGGGCGGATGCCGCTGTGCGCAGAGTCGTAGGCGTGAGCCGACAGGTCCAGCACACCGCGGTAGTCCTCGGAAACGATGGCACCGCTTTCGCGCAGGCGGCGGGCCAGATCGGAGACCAATGGATCGAAGCGCGGATTGCGCATCGAGCTGACTCCGGAATCCCCTGCCTGCACGCGTCCGAACAGTTCGAAGAACTGGCGGGCACCACGGTAGACGCGGTTCAGGTCCACGTCTTCGGGCAACAGGCTGGACACCAAGGTCATGCGGGTCCGCGATCGGGTCATGGCGGCGACGAACAGCTGTTCGCCGCCCTCGCGGGACAGTGCACCGAATTCGTGCAGGGTCTTGCCGTGCGGAGTACGTCCGTAGCCCCAGGCGAAGATGACCGAGTCCCGGCGCAGGCCGATCAGTCGGTCCATGGTGGTCACCACGAATGGTTCGCGCTTGGAGCGCAGGTGCTCCATCGCGTACTTGTGGTTTGGCAGCTGGACACGGATCGCTTCGGCGATGGCCGAGGCATGGCTGCGGTTCGAGGCAATGACTGCCAGCGATTCGCCCCCGTGGTTCTTGAAGTGGGCGAAGACCAGATCCACCACGCGCGCCACTTCTGCTGCGGTGGTCTGCACACCGTCTTCGCTGCTGGACAGCGAGCCGGTGGCATCTGGCACGTATTCGCCGCGCAGCAGCGAGGAGTCGCCGGTGAGGTTCACCGCCATTGGCAGGCGCGAGAGCGCCGAATCGTAGTAGGTGGCGGACAGCTGTTCCACCAGGCCTTCGTCAATGCCGCGGTACACGGTGGACAGCGAACCGGTCACCAGGACCTTGTTCAGGGCTTCCAGCGCGGAACGTTCCACGCTCTGCTCGCGAACTCGTGCGGTCGGGTCTACGGAGACCTCGAAGCGCTTCGGACCGCCCAGCATTTCATCGCCAATGGCAATGACCTGGCCGGAGCGGCGGATCGCATCCAGGACTTCACGCAGGGTGAGGTAGTTGGCTTCCAGCAGGATGACCGCATCGAACTTCGTGTCCTCCGGCAGGGCGCTGCCCAGCAGCAGCGGAGCCGAGACGATGACCGGGGTCAGCGAATTGGCCAGCGGTGCTCCAAGATCCAGCAGCCCGGCAATGCTCGGGGTTCCGCCCTTGAGCATCTCGCGCAGCGCGCGGGAACCGGCTCGGTGGTCAGCCAGCGCTGCCTTCCAGTTGCGAGTCAGCGCCCAGCGGATGCGCTGCGGGCCGGCAGCGATGTGCGCGCCGTCAGCCAGACGGTAGTCAGCCTCGATCTTCTCCAGCTTGGAGCCATCATTCATGGCCAGGAAGTCGTCACCGGAGATCATGGCATCCAGCACGGACTGCCACCAGGCAAGCTCCAATTCGCTGTCTACCTGGTCGGCGTCGATCTCGCGTTCGGCGAAGTCATCAAGCAGGTCGCCCAGCCCGGCTTCGGCCAGCTGCTCGGAGATCAACGTGCGCTCGGGCAGCTCGCCCAGGTCCTCGCGGCGCTCGACCAGCGCTGCAATCACCGAGAGCAGCTCCTTGATGGGCATTTCGCGCAGGCGCGAGCCCAGGGAGGACGGCAGCATTTCGGCCAGCTTGTCGATGCGGGCACCGGCGTCGTGGTATCCGGCTTCAACATCCAGCAGGCCGCCTGGGACCTGCGGGTTGCGCTGGCTGGTGGCAATGGCTCGCCAGGCATCGCGCTGGACCGCCACCGCCTGCAGAGCGGACTGCAGGTCAGCTACGTGCATGCCCGGGCGGACGTATTCCTTGGCAATCTTGCGCAGCCGGGAACGGACAATGGAGCCCATCTCCACGCCGTGCTCGCGGCGCCATGCGCTGGTTGCGGTAGCGGCGATCAAATCATCGATGTCGCCCTCGAAGATGTCGGCCTCGAACTTGTCCAGCGATCCGCGGACGGAGACCAGCAACTGCAGCTGGTCTCCCCACTTGTCGTAGCTTTCTTCCAGGCGGATCTGCGAACGCTCGGCGATCTGCAGCATGTGCTCATGCAGGATGGGCAGGTCGCGGCCCAGCCCGCTGGCCAGGTTCAAGGCCTTTTCGGTGGCTTCGGTGTTGCGCAGCGGTGCACCATGCCATGGGCTGGTGGTGTGCATCTTGGAGAAGGCGCCAAGCTGCGCTGCGCGCTTGAGCTGTGCGGCAACATGTCCGCGCTGGCCCATGGAATCCAGCACCGAACGCTTCAGGCGCACGGTGGTGGATGGCGCTGGTTCCAGTGCGGAGAGACGTGCCAGTTCCTGCATTGCCTGGTATGGCGAGCAACCCCAACGGCTGCGCACCGAGTGCAGCGACTTCACGTGCTCGTGCAGTGCGTGGCGGGATTCGCGCAGGCGCTTGAACATGGAGCCCAGCTGCGGCTCGGCAGCGCGTTCGTTGCGCAGAATTGCCTTGGTCATCATCGCGCGCAGCGCTTCTGGATCCTCGTTGGGTTCCAGCAGCATGCTGCCTGCATCCAGGTGCTCGTTGAAGCGGGTCACGAATTCTTCGGCGGCAGAACGCTGTTCCGCAACCACCAGTACTCGCTTGCCCTGGGCGGCCAGCAGCGCGGCTGCGTTCAGCGCGGTCTGGGTAGCACCGGTACCGGCAGCGGCGTTGATGGCCACCGATTCACCGGCAGCGATGTAGTCAAGCATCTTGGACTGGGACTCATCCGCGTCCAGCAAGAACAGTTCATCTTCCGGATCACGGTCATCAGAAGACTTGGCAATGGTGGTGGTTCCGGTGTGGACCTTGCGGGCAGAAGATCCTTCGGAGGCAAGGCTCTGCTTACGCGAGCGCGCGGTTTCCTTGAGAATGTTCTTCACGCGGCTCAGGCGGGAGCCGGCAGCTTCATGGCCCTTGGCATCGGCGGCCTGCGCTTCAGGCTGCTCTTCGTCCTGCTTCTTTTCAGCGGCAGACTCGTCCTTGGCTTCTTCAGGCTTTGAGCCCTCGGTTTTGGAAGCGCCCGGCTTGGAAGCGACCAGGTTGGCCAGCGCTTCGGAGGTCTTGCTGCTTTGGCTGTTCCCAGCCTGCTTTTCCGCGGAGTCGTGACGAATTAGCGCCTCGATGACCGGGTGGGACCCATTGAGCTTGGCCGGGTCAGCTGGGTCCATCAGCTCGGAGAAGGTGGAGAGCAGCAGGCGGTGGCCCACCACTACGCCGGGAACCTCGGACATCTGGTGGCGCAGGGCATCCATTCCGCGGACCGGGTCGAAACGGGCGATGGAGTACGCTTCGGCGTCCACCGCGGCGACATCGACCTTGGCGTTGTGGTCGGCTTCGAATTGGCGCACGAAGGCCGGGGATACGGTGGCGCGGCCGACCAGCTGCAGGTCGTAGTCGTCAGCATCAACGTGCTTGGTCAGTGTGATGCGGCCGAGCATGATGGGAGCCGAGACAGGCTCGCTCTTGCCATCGTGGACCGCGCGCCAGTTGGCGACACCGGCGGCCAGGTAGCCGACGTCGATGCCGCGTTCTTCCCACAGTTCATTGATCTTGGCCGAGAGCGCACGGGCAGTGCGGCGCGCGGTAGCGTACTGGTCCGCATCGTGCAGCAGCGTGGACAGGCGGGTACGCCGTCCGGCAAGGAACTGGGCCAATCCCGATGGATTGGCATGGGTTATGTCGATGCTATTGGAGGTCGACGGAGCAAATCGCAGGGTGGTATCCGCCCCGGCACTCTGTCCCAGGGATTTCACCCAGGCAGCTACACGCTCGGCGGCAGCATTCTGTCCACTAGTCACGACAGTCATTCCCTTCACTGAACCGACCACATTCGGGCGCACCACAGGTGCAGATACGCCTCTTTCTAACGTAGTGCACGCACCGTGCAGAACCGGTGCGCGAAACACGTTTTAACTGCGGGAAGCGGAACCGGCGTACCGGATCCGCTTCCCATTCACCCGCCAAAGCGCAGTGAATTAGCAGTCTTGGGGATTTACTCCCACTCGATGGTTCCAGGTGGCTTGGAAGTAACGTCCAGCACCACGCGGTTCACCCCATCTACCTCGTTGGTGATGCGGTTGGAGATCTTCGAGAGCAGATCGTATGGCAGGTGCGACCAGTCAGCGGTCATGGCATCCTCGGAGGAAACCGGACGCAGCACGATTGGGTGGCCGTAGGTGCGGTGATCGCCCTGTACGCCTACCGAGCGTACGTCAGCGAGCAGCACTACTGGCATCTGCCAAACTTCGTCATCCAGTCCTGCAGCAGTCAGCTCGGCGCGAGCGATCGCGTCAGCCTTGCGCAGGATGGACAGGCGCTCTTCGTTGACGGCACCGATGATGCGGATGCCCAGGCCTGGGCCAGGGAATGGCTGGCGGCCAACGATTTCCTCAGGCAAGCCGAGCTCGCGGCCCACTGCACGGACCTCGTCCTTGAACAGGGTGCGCAGTGGTTCAACCAGCTCGAAGTCCAGGTCCTCTGGCAAGCCGCCCACGTTGTGGTGGCTCTTGATGTTCGAGGTGCCTTCGCCACCGCCGGATTCGACGATGTCCGGGTACAAGGTGCCCTGGACCAGGAACTTCACTGGCTCGCCCTCGGAAGCGGCCTCGGCGATGATCGCCGCTTCCGCTGCTTCGAAGGCGCGAATGAATTCGCGGCCAATGATCTTGCGCTTGGTCTCCGGGTCGGTGACACCGTCCAAAGCAGTCAGGAAGCGCTCGCGCTCGTCGGCAATGTACAGCTTGGCGCCGGTGGAAGCTACGAAGTCCTTCTCAACCTGCTCGGCTTCGCCTTCGCGCAGCAGGCCGTGGTTGACGAACACGCAGGTGAGCTGGTCGCCAATAGCGCGCTGCACCAGGGCAGCTGCAACAGCGGAGTCCACGCCGCCGGACAGGCCGCAGATGGCCTTGCCGGTGCCGACCTGGGCGCGGATGCGCTCGATCTGCTCGTCAGCGATGTTGTCAGCGGTCCAGTCGCCCTTCAGGCCAGCACCGTTGTACAGGAAATTCTCCAGGACATCCTGGCCGAACTCGCAGTGCTTCACCTCTGGGTGCCACTGCACGCCGTACAGTCGCTTTGCTTCATTTGCGAAAGCGGCAACCGGAGCACCAGCGGTGGTGGCCAGCACTTCGAAGCCTTCTGGGGCCTTGGAGACGGAGTCGCCGTGGCTCATCCAGACGGTAGGGGCCTGAGCGGCGCCTGCCAGGATGGAGCGGGCATCGCCCTCAAAGTTGGTTGCGGTGCGGCCGTACTCGCGCAGGCCGGTTTCGGCCACGGTACCGCCCAAGGCGTTAGCCATGGCCTGGAAGCCGTAGCAGATGCCCAAGACCGGCACGCCGGCTTCAAACAGGTCAGCCCCGACGGAAGGGGCGCCATCGGCGTAAACGCTGGAAGGACCACCGGAGAGGATGATCGCTGCAGGGTTCTTGGCCAGGATGGCTTCGGTGGACAGGGTGTGCGGAACGATCTCCGAGTACACACGGGCCTCACGTACGCGGCGAGCGATAAGCTGCGCGTATTGGGCCCCGTAGTCGACGACCAGAACCGGCTTATGTTCTGGATTGAGGGGAGCAGTAGTCACCGTTACAGTCTACGCGGTTCACTGCGCGCGAAACAGCCAAGGTGATGTCATCAGCGTCACCTAGTGGATTTTTGGCAAAGGCAAAGGGCAGATCTGTTCATTTTCGATGAACGGATCTGCCCTTTGGCAATGAATGCGGCCACGTGTCAGTAGCGCTTGGCGGCCTTTGGATGCGCGGCCAGCTCGCGGTCTACTTCTGCGTGCACCTTGGCTTCGGTCCAGAAGGAAAGGAACGGAACGACGCCGCCGAGCGCGATCGTAATGAAGCGCATGAATGGCCAGCGCATCAAGGTCCACAGGCGGAAGTCGGCAAAGAGGTACACCACGTATAGCCAGCCGTGGGCGATCAGGATGCCCAGCGAGAGGTTCAGTCCCCCGGCCACCTCGGCGCGGTTGTACATGCCGACGGCGTTGGAGGTGCCATCTACCAAGGTGCCACCCACGAAGAGTTCCAGGGACCAGAAGTACTTGAAAATCATTTCCAGCACGAGCAGCAGCAGCATCACGCCGGTGATGTAGGCGAAGACCTTGTAGAAGGTTGCGGCTGCACGGATCTGCTTAGGGGTGCCGCCGAATTTCCGCGGCTTCGGTGCCGGGGTGGTGCTGGACATCGTTAGTGATTCCTTCCGATTTCGGTAAGAAGTGCGGTGTGCGTGAAATGCTATTCGTTGCTGTTTCCAGCTTGGGTGGCGTTGCCGCCCTTGATATGTTTTTCGGCAGCGAGCTCAGCAATCTCGTCAAGATCCCGCTGGTAATCATCGCGCACCATGCGGTACCAGAGGAAGATGGCGAACCCTGCGAAGAGGACCCATTCCAAGCCGTAGAAAACGTTCAGCCAGTTGATCTGCGCTTCCTGGGGCTGCGGACCGACGTCGACAATTTCCAGGCCCGGCTGCGCTACGGTCTCGCCCTTGGCAGTGGTGATTTCGTGGGCCGTGACGAATCCTTCAAAGAGGACCGAATCCCAGATGTTCGCCAGCTGTGCCGAGGCGAGAGTTGGCAGCGTTGCGCTGCGCAGGTCTTCGCGGAATTCCGGGCCTTCGCTAGGCAGCAGGCGCCCGGTGATCTCCAGTTCGCCTTCAGGTGCCGGAGCTGGCTTGGTTGCTTCAGGCTGCCAGCCGCGTACCACCGCAATACCGGCGTCCTGGGCCGCGCCCTCGACCTTGAATTGGGTGATGACCCAGACACCGCGCTGATCGCCATTAAGCCGAGGCGCAATCAGCTGATCGGTGCCGGGGACGAATTCGCCCTCCATGGTGACGATCTGGTCTGCCTTGATGCCCAGCAGTTCCTTGCCGACTTCCTGATGCTCGATCAGCGCGACCGGCTTCTCGGTCTTGTCGATCTTGACCGGCGGCTCGGTTTCGGAGGCGCCGAACTGCCATCCGGACAAGAGAACGAATCCGGTGGCGAGAGCTAGCGCGGCAAAGAGGGCGCCGATCCATTTGGGCTTCAGAGCGGTTTTAAGCACACTCTAACGGTACTTCTATTTGGCGTAGAACTCGAAATGCGATGGCGTGAGATTAGCCCTGTTGCCTTATTTTCCGCTGGTGGAACCAACTTGCTTATTCATTCGTTGAGACCAAGCGCTTAAACGACACTGGCCCCACCCTTCGAAAGAAGAGCAGGGCCAGATCAGGATCCGCTAGAAGCGATCGGATTCGTACGGGGACAGCACGACGTCGACGCGCTGGAATTCCTTGAGGGTCGAGTAGCCGGTGGTGGCCATCGAGCGGCGCAGTGCGCCAACCAGGTTCGAGGTGCCGTTGGTCTCGTGCGATGGGCCGTGCAGGACCTTCTCCAGCGAGCCGACGGTGCCGACCTTGGCGCGGTCGCCACGTGGGCTGGCCTCGTGAACTGCTTCCATGCCCCAGTGGTAGCCGGCGCCTGGTGCTTCATCGGCACGGGCCAGTGCGGTACCGAGCATCACTGCGTCGGCGCCCATGGCGATGGCCTTGACGATGTCGCCGGAGTTCCCCATGCCGCCATCGGCGATGACGTGGACATAGCGTCCGCCGGACTCTTCGATGTAGTCGCGGCGTGCGGCTGCAACGTCGGCGATGGCAGTAGCCATCGGTGCGTGGATGCCCAGGGTGCGGCGGGTGGTGGAGGACGCGCCGCCACCGAAGCCAACGAGCACGCCGGCTGCACCGGTGCGCATCAGGTGCATGGCCGGGGTGTATCCTGCTGCGCCGCCCACGATCACTGGGACATCGAGTTCGTAGATGAACTGCTTGAGGTTCAGCGGTTCGGTGGTCTTCGAGACGTGCTCAGCCGAAACGGTGGTGCCGCGGATGACGAAGATGTCCACGCCGGCAGCGACAACGGTCTTGTAGTGCTCCTGGGTGCGCTGCGGGGTCAACGAGCCTGCAACGACAACGCCGGAGTCGCGGATCTCGGAGATGCGCGAGGTGATCAGCTCAGGCTGGATGGGAGCCGAGTACAGTTCCTGCAGCTTTGCGGTGATCTTCGGGTCGTTGCGGGTTGCCGCCTCGGACTTCAGGCTGGCAATTTCAGCCAGCACTGCTTCCGGGTCCTCGTAGCGGGTCCACAGGCCTTCGAGGTTCAGCACGCCCAGGCCGCCGAGCTTGCCCAAGGCGATTGCAGTAGACGGGGAGGTCACCGAATCCATTGGTGCGCCCAGGATAGGGGTGTCGAACTGGAAGGCGTCGATCTGCCAGGACACCGATACGTCCTTCGGATCACGGGTACGGCGATTCGGTACGATCGCTACGTCGTCCAGGGAATATGCCTTAGTTGCCCGCTTGCCGCGGCCGATCTCAATCTCGTTACTCACCTAACTAGGTTATCAAGATTCCCGGATAATCCCGCTTTTGATAGCGCATTGGCTTTAGGCGATGTTTCTGCGCTGGCTCTGGTGCATGGGGCCGCAAGTGGCACACCGGGACAACAATGCCCTGCCATCCGGTGAGTAAGATCACCGGATGGCAGGGCCTATGTTGAGCTAGGTTTACCTGGCTGCCTTGGATGCAAGCTTCTTGGCGGTCACGGCCAAGGAGGTGGCGGCTTGCTCTTCATAATCGGCAATGCGCTCAATCGCGTCAGCCAATACGGCGAAGTGCTCAGCACGCTTGGCGAACTCGGTCTCTGGATCAATCAGGTCCGCGAACGCATCCCACTGGGTGGTGAGCTGCTGGTAAGCATCTACGTGAGCTGCCAGCGCCGCCAAGCCTGGAAGTTCCGCCGCTTCCGAAAGGAACTCCGCGTACAGGCCGCGCAACGCGCCCTCGCCGCTGAAACGCGTGTCGGAGAAGAAACCTGCGAGCTGGTCCAAGCCGTTGGCCAGCGCTTGCTGGCTTGCGAAGATCTGGGACCAACCGGTCTTGGACTCGTTATCGCGCAGTCGCGTGGCCAAGGTGCGCATGCCGGTAATGCCGAAGTTCTTGGCAAAGTGCACTGGAACCCCGGAAAGCTCGCTGGTGCCCAGCAGGCGAGCGGTGGTTTCCCCAATCGCCTCGACAGCATTGGCGGCCAGGGTCTCGGCCTTCGGCGAGCGCGAGGACGGGATCCATGCCTGCCAGTGCTTTTCCTTCTTGCGCATCGCACGGGCGATGGCCAGTTCCTTGGGGCTAATAAGGTTCAGCGCACCTGAACCGTCATCTACCATCAGGTCTTTCTTGTGCTCGCCAACGACGACGAGATCCAGGGTCTCGGCCTCATCAACCGTGTTGCCGTCAATCCATGGCAGCGCGCTGATTGCCACGCGAACCACCACGGTGCGGCCTGCGTCCAGGGCAGCGTCCATGTATTCGACAGCGCGTTCGGCTGAGCCGGTGGTACGTTCGGTCACCGTAGCACCGCAACGAGCCAGCAGGTTCTGTGTATAGGGTTCCGGGTTGTGGCGGGTCACCAAGGTTACTGCAGTCTCTTCGCCGCCTTCATGGGTAAAAGCCATGAAGCCGATACCGCCGGCAAGGCCAGCGAGCAATGCCTGGCTCAGCGGTTCGCCGGTGTGCTTGTTGGTGACGCCAGCTTGGACTAGGACTCGGTGCCAGAGCGCAGCATCGTACTGGATGACATCTTTTGGCGCTGGGTACTCAGGCAGTTCGTCAGCTGGCGAAGCAGCCGGAGCGTTCTTGCCTTTCTGCTCCTGCGCCTTGGCCTTTTCGCGTGCTTCCTTGGCGTAGTCGCGTGCGGCGGCAGCGCGAGCGGCCCGGGGGCTTTCAGGCTTGCCGGCCAAGATGTTCTTGCGCGCGGTGGTGTAGCTCTCCCCCGTGCGTTCCATACGCTGTCGGGTTTGCTTCTTCAGGTTGGCTGGCTGGCCCATGTACTGATTGTCCTTCCGTCACCGGCGCATTGGCGCGAGGTTTCCCGCACGCGCAGGGAAGCGCCGCCATCGAACAAGTCTACGTGTCCGCGGCGAGCGAGTCCCGCGATGTTCTAGTGGGATTGGATACGCCACGGCGCGCGCCAATGCGCGGCGTCAAACTGGGACTAGGACAAAACAAGGCTCCATCTATGCCTGCATGGGGCAGGACAGATGGAGCCTCGAGTCTGTTTGATTTTGTGCTGCTATTCAGGCCGAAGGCATTTGGCGCCTAGAAACCGACTTTGTCGCGCCCCTTGAGCTCCAGCATCTCCCGGGCTTCCTCGGGAGTCGCGACCTCGAAATTCAGTGCTTCCAGTATGGTCCGGATACGGGTCACTTGCTCGGCATTGGAAGCGGCGAGCTGCCCCGGTCCGATCCACAAGGAATCTTCCAGCCCAACACGTACATGCGATCCCATGGCCGCTCCAATGGTAGCTAACGGCATCTGGTTCTTGCCTGCACCGAGGATGGACCATTCGTAGTTCTCTCCCAGCAGGCGGTCAGCCGTGCGGCGCATATGCATCAAGTCTTCCGGATGCGCCCCGATGCCGCCGAGCAGACCGAAAACCGACTGCACGAAAAGCGGGCCACGGGCCAGGTCGCGCTGGTGGAAATGACTCAGGTTATTTAGGTGGGAAATGTCGTAGCATTCGAATTCGAACCGGGTGTCATTGGCGTTACCGATTTCCAGGATCCTCTGGATATCGGCAAAGGTGTTCTTGAAGACCAGATCCCGTGAATTTTCCAGGCCTTCTCGTTCCCAATCGTGTTCGAACTCCGTGAACCGGTCCAGCATGGGATACAGTCCGAAGTTCATTGATCCCATATTGAGCGAAGCGAGTTCAGGTTCGAAGGTTGCCACCGGAAGCATGCGTTCTTCGACGGTCATATGCGGGGAGCCACCGGTGGTGATGTTGACGATGGCGTCGGTGCCGTTCTTGAGCTTCTCCAAGATCGGTTCGAAATGCTTGGGATCCTGAGATGGGCGGCCGTCCTTGGGATCACGCGCGTGCATGTGGACTATGGCCGCGCCAGCCTTGGCGGCGCCAAGCGCAGCTTCGGCAATCTCATCGGCGCTCACCGGCAGGTGCGGCGACATGCTGGGGGTATGGATAGCGCCGGTGACAGCGCTGGTAATGATGACTTTTCGCTTGTTTTTCAAAATACGCCTTCCTAGTACAGTTTCTCGGTGTTGCCATCGACTGCCATGGCCTGGCCGTTGATCCGAAGTGCCATCGGGCTGGCCAGGAACACCGCCATATTGGCGATGTCCTCGGCCTCGACCAGCTTGTTGAGCGATGACTGCGCGTGGTACAGATCGGAGACTTCGTCCACCGGACGCTGGAGCATTCGCGCCTTCGCCTCGATGACGGATTGGATGCGCGGGCCATTGACTGCCCCCGGGCAGATGGCATTGACCCTGATTCCTTCACCGCCGAGCTCGATGGCAAGCGTCTTGGTCAGCCCGATCACTGCCCATTTCGATGCCGAGTACGGACTGCGACCTGCCATGCCCAGACGGCCAGCGGCCGAGGACAAGTTGATGATGGATCCGCGGGTGGACTGGCGCAGCAACGGGAGCAAGTGCTTGATGCAGAAGAATTGTCCGTGGACATTAATATCGAAAGTCGTCATCCAATCTTCGGATTCAAGAGTCTCGATAGGCCCGGTAGGACCGGCGATTCCGGCATTGTTCACCAGGACGTCCAGTCCCCCTAGAGACTGCTGGATCTGATCGGGCAATCCACGTACCTGATCTTCATCCGACACGTCGCTCACGGAGGCGGCAAAACCCGCCGACGCGGCGGTACGCACTGCTTCAGGATTGATATCCGTAACGAAGACTTGTGCGCCATGGTTCCTGAACTCTTGAGCGATCGCCAGGCCGATGCCCGCAGCTCCAGCCGTGACGAGAACCCGGAGTCCGTCAAAGTCCATTTTCATGTTATGGGTATTCATTAGAGTTCGTTGCTCCTTAGTTAGATGCCTAGTGGCCGGACACAGCGGCTTTAGCGGGATCCTCGGTGCCTTGCTTGAGCTTGAGAGTGAGCAGTGCGCCAACGGCGCAGATCGCGACAATGAACCAGAGGCCCGACATCTTGCTTCCAGTAGCTTCTTCCATCAGCCCCATGATGTAGGGACCAAGGAATCCGCCGAACAGCCCGACGGTGTTCACGAAAGCAATGCCGCCAGCCAGAGTCGCACCGGAAAGGCGGGTTGCCGGGTAGGTGAACAGGATCGGCTGCAACGCGAAGAAGTTGAACGCGGCTAGCGAGAAGCCGATCAGTCCGAGCACCGGTCCGCCAAGCGCACCGAGGGTGAACCCGGCAACGATGCCGGTCATGGTTGCGCTGGCAACGATCCGCGATCGCGAGCCATTGGTGGCAAGTTTGGGGATCAGCAAGGCGCCTGCGGCAGAGAAGACCCACGGTATCGAGGTGAGCAAGCCGATCTGGATGGTGGATAGCTCTCCGTATGTACCGATGATCGAAGGCAAGAAGAAGCTCAATGCGTAGACTGCGATCTGGTGGGAGAAGTAGATCGCAACGACCAACAGGATCTGCTTGTCCTTGAGAACATGGAGAAGCTTGGAATTTCCAGCAGCCTTCGCGCCGGCGATTTCCTCAGCCGCGATTCGCGCTTCCAAGTCCTCGGCCTCGGCCTGGGTGAGGAATTTAGCTTCGGTGGGCTTGTTGGGCAGGAGTTTCCAAACTGCGATAGCCAAGAAGCACGCTGGCAACCCCTCGATGATGAACATCCACTGCCATCCGTGCAACCCGCCAACGCCGTCCATAGTCAGCAGCAGGCCGCTCAGTGGCGCCCCGATGACGTTCGCCAGGGCTACGCCGAGCAAGAAGAGTCCGTTGGCCCGGGCGCGGTCTTTGACGACAAACCACTGGGTGATGAAGTAGATGACTCCCGGGAATAGGCCCGCCTCAGCGATGCCCAGCAGCATGCGCAGGATATAGAAGGACCACTCCCCCTGGACCAGTGCCATGCAGGCAGACAGGATTCCCCAAGTGATCATGATCCTCATGATCCAGAACCGTGCGCCGACCTTGTGCATGATCAGGTTTGAGGGAATCTCCGAAAGCGCGTAGGTCAAGAAGAACAGCCCGGCACCCACGCCGTACGCTGTAGCCGAGATACCCAGATCGATTTCCAACCGGTCTTTGGCCATGCCGATATTCGTGCGATCAATGAAAGCCATGACATAGGCTGCGATCAGCAGCGGCATGATGCGCCGGAAAATCAGCTTGTTGAGCATTTCCGGTGAGCGCATCCGACGTGTCGCGTTGGTAGTTTGCACGGTCAGTTCCTTCCGCATGCAGGCATGACGAGTAGAGGGCACCAGGCCCTTGGCTTTGAGAATGTCTAGTGGTGAGCTAGAGGGCAGGCATTCGCCCTGTAGCAGGGCACCCGCAAGTCCTACCGATATGGAGGCTGTGCTCGCAGATCGTGTGCTTGTAGGTGTTCCGCGGCTCGACGATCTGTTCCAGGAGTAGCTCGAAGGACCTTTCCGCCATGTCTTTCACCGGCTGGACAATTGTTGTCAGCCCGATGATTTTCGAGCGGCTGTGCCTGAGTCCGTCACAGCCGACGATCGCGACATCCTGTGGAATGCGCAGGCCCAGCGACAGCGCATGCTCCATGACACCAATGGCAATTTCATCCGATCCGCAGACCACAGCCCGTGGCGGATGCGCCGAGCTGAACAATCTTTTGGCGGCCAGCTGCCCGCCTTCCGAACTGAGCTTGGTACTGATCAGGCGTTCTCCCGCAACCCGGACACCCCTTTGTTGGGCAACCCGGACAAAAGCCTGTTCGCGCAACAAAGACGCAGTAGAGGAACGCGGCCCGATGACAGTGGCCACCTCCGAATAGCCGTGATCCAGAACGTGGGACATGAGTTCCCCCGCAGCCGCGTCGTCATCGATCCCGACGAAATCACCAGGCAGATGCTCGGAATTGCGCGACAGGCAGACATAGGGAATTCGTTTCTGGCGAAAGGTCCTCAGAGAACGCGAATCTTCCTTGATTGCAGCGGCGATAATGACGCCATCAACATTCCGGGCAGCCAGGGTACGAGCAACTTGATCCAGCGCCTCGGGGTCGTCCCCCGTTGTTGCGACAAAGACATCGAACCCGGCCGCGGCGGTGGCATTGATGATGTGCTGTGCCCAGATCGTATACATCTGGTTCACGATGTTCGGCAGCACTAGGCCGACCACGCGGGTCAGAAGCGGGTCCTGCTGCTGCCCATGGTTGGCGGGACGGTAGCCAAGTTCGTTCGCCACCTTCAGCACATGGCGCCGGGTCTCAGGCGAGGCACCGGGTCGACCGTTCATGATGTAGCTGACCGTTGCAGAAGAGACCCCTGCAGCTCGGGCAACAGCAGCAGCAGAGACACGCGCTGGCCGAAGCGATAAATGCGACTGCGTGGTCAACGCGCACCTCCATTGGTGAAATCGGATAAGAACCTGCGAATGCTTGTGATCACCATTACATGGCATGGAAATACGTTAAGCAACATTAAGCTTCAAAAGCTAAATCTTCTGAATCACCTTATTCATGCACCTGAAGCACCGGGTGCAACCGGAGATAGGACGCCTAGCCACTTACGATTGCTTAATGCCGAACCGCACTAGTAGCGTCCTCGAAAGGATGTGACGGTAGTCATATTCCTCTCCAGCAAATTGATCGGCCTACTCTTGGAGGTGCACGATGCTCACAACCGCAATGAAGCCTGTGACTCGTCTTGTCGAACGATGGATGCCATCAGCAATGGTATTCGCCGTCCTGCTGACGTTGATCGTGATGCTCATGGCATTGACGATGACCGATTCGTCTCCGATCGCCGTGGTAAACGCTTGGGGCGAAGGATTGACAGGGCTACTGGCCTTCATCACGCAGATGTGCCTGGCCCTGCTCTTCGGGCATGCACTGGCCCATACCCGCCAGGTCCAGGGGGTGCTGTCGAAAGTATCAAGCATTCCAAAGAACGCGGTGCAGGCCTACGCCTGGGTCACCCTGCTGACCTGCTTGGTGTCCTGGGCCCAGTGGAGCCTGGGACTAATCGTCGGAGCGATTCTGGCCAAGAGTATCGCCACCAGCTGCCGCGAACGCGGCATCAAAGTCCACTTCCCTTTGTTGGTCGCTGCCGCCTACACCGGCTTCATTCCCTACCATATGGGATATTCAGGGGCAGCCCCGCTGACTTCGGCCACTCCTGGCAGCTTCATCGAGGAATTCCTGGGTGCTCCGGTCCCGGTCACGGAAACGGTCTTCAGCTGGTGGAATATGACTGGCCTGCTCATCATGATTCCCGCGCTGGTCATCGGCATGGTGATGTCCCGGCCTAAGACCGACGAGGAGATCCTGGAGATCCCGCTCAGCAACCCGGATTCCCAGACGGAGGCCCGTCAAGCTGGGAAACCGGGAAGCCCGGCAGATTGGATTGAATCCAAGCGCTACGTCACGACCGGACTGGGACTACTGCTCAGCGTCTTCATCGTCGGGCACTTCATGCGCCTGGGCTTCGTTTTGACCTTCGACATCGTGAACTGGTCGATGCTCGCGATCATCCTCTTGCTGGTTGACTCCCCTGTAGCGTTGGCCGGGCTGATCAAGAACGCTTCGACAGTCACCGGCGAAGTGCTGCTGCAGTATCCGCTGTACGCCGGCATCCTGGGGATCGTGACAACGACGGGACTGATCACCGTGCTCAGCGATGCGTTCATCTCGATGTCCAACGCGAACTCATTGCCGATTGTCGCCTTCCTCGCCGCCGGCTTGGTAAACATCTTCGTGCCCAGTGGTGGCGGCCAATTCGCCATTCAGGGACCGATTTTCATCGAAGCGGCCAACGCCTTGGGCACGGATCCCGCCTTGATCATCATGGCAATCGGTTACGGCGACACCTGGACCAACATGATCCAGCCGTTCTTCGCATTGCCGATCTTGGCGATCGCGGGGCTCGGAGTGAGATCCATCTTGAAGTACACCTTTGTTTCATTGGTCATCAGCGGTGCGGTATTCCTCTTCATCTTGCTGTTGCCCACCTACATTTTCTAACGAGCACGCAAACAAGGAATTCCCATGAGTCTTGAACAGTTTTTACTGGCCAACCGTCACGTTTTGGTGACCGGAGCTGGCCGCGGCATCGGGCAGGCTATGGCACTGGCAGCCGTCAAAGCCGGCGCACGTGTCAGCGCAGTGTCCCGCACGGAGTCCCAGCTGGAGCAAACACGGCAGCTTGCCGGACTCGATGGGCAACGCCTGCACACCTATACCTGGGATGTAGCGCAAACCGGCAAAGCCAATGAACTTGTAGACCTTGCCGAAGGCAACGGTCCGGTTGATTCCGTGATCCATGCTGCGGGTGTGCAGCTGCGCAAGCAGGCCATCGATTTGGATCCTGAGGAATGGCGATGGGTACAGAAGGTCAATGCCGAAGCCCCTCTGTTCCTCAGCACCGAGATCGCGCGGCGGGAGATCTCCCGCGGCAGCGCGGTCGGAAGCCACGTCTTCCTCTGCTCCCTGGCAAGCACCATTGGGCTGCCCAATGTCGCACCATACGTCATGTCGAAGTCAGCCGTACTCGGAGCTGTCCGCGCGCTGTCCCGGGAATGGTCGCAACAAGGCATCCGCGTGAACGGCATTGCTCCCGGATACGTCCAAACGCAGCTCACTTCAGATCTCCTGGCCAAACCGGCAGACAGAGAACGAATTCTCTCACGGATCCCGATGAATAGGCTGGGGCACACTGATGACTTTGCCGGACCGGTGGTTTTCTTGCTTTCGGAAGCATCCCGGTACATCACTGGACAGATGCTCAACGTCGACGGTGGCTGGCTGGCCTCCTGAATCAGCTAGCAGAGATGCGAAAAACCCCATCGCCTCTGGCAATGCGCCAGTGGTGATGGGGTTTTCCGCATCAGATGAGCCTTAGCGCGAACGGTAGTTCGGTGCCTCAACGGTCATCATGATGTCGTGCGGGTGCGATTCCTTCAGGCCTGCTGCGGTGATGCGGACGAACTTGCCGCGTGCCTTCAGCTCGGGAACGGTGCGTCCGCCAACGTAGAACATGGTCTGGCGCAGGCCGCCCACGAGCTGGTGGGTGACAGCCGACAGCGGGCCGCGGTAAGGGACCTGGCCTTCGATGCCTTCAGGGATCAGCTTCTCGTTCGATGGCGCGTCAGCCTGGAAGTAGCGGTCCTTGGAGTACGAGGTGTTCTTGCCACGGGTTTCCATTGCGCCCAGCGAGCCCATGCCGCGGTAGGCCTTGAACTGCTTGCCGCCCATGAAGACCAGATCGCCTGGGGACTCAGCGGTACCTGCCAGCAGGGAGCCGAGCATGACCGAGTCGGCGCCGGCCACCAGGGCCTTGCCGATATCGCCCGAGTGCTGCAGGCCGCCGTCAGCGATCAATGGAACGCCAGCTGGAATAGCTGCCTTGGCTGCTTCGTAGATAGCGGTAACCTGGGGAACGCCCACGCCGGCAACGATGCGGGTGGTGCAGATGGAGCCCGGGCCAACGCCGACCTTGATGGCGTCAGCGCCAGCATCGATCAGTGCCTTGGCACCGTCATAGGTGGCTGCCTGGCCGCCGATGATGTCCACGTGCGCGGCCGCTGGATCCTTCTTCAGGCGTGCAATCATCTCCAGCACGCCCTGCGAGTGGCCATTGGCGGTGTCGACAACCAGTGCGTCAACTCCGGCGTCGATCAGGGTCATGGCACGCTCGTAGCCTTCGCCGAAGAATCCAACAGCAGCTGCAACACGCAGACGGCCTTCGTCGTCCTTGGTCGCCAGCGGGTACTGCTCGGCCTTGTCGAAGTCCTTGACGGTGATCAAGCCGGTGAGCTTGCCGTCGTTATCGATGAGTGGAAGCTTCTCGATGCGGTTCTTGGACAGGAGCTCGATTACCTTCTCTGGAGCTACACCGTCATGAGCGGTCACCAGCGGCATGCCGGTCATCACTTCGTAGACCTTGGTGGTCATGTAGCGTTCGCGAGGAACAAAGCGGGTGTCGCGGTTGGTAATGATGCCCAACAGCTTGCGGTTCTCATCTACCACTGGCAGACCGGAGACGCGGTACTGAGCGCACAGCTCATCCCATTCAGCCAAGGTGGCACCCGGGTGCACAGTGACTGGGTCGGTGATCATGCCCGACTCGCTGCGCTTAACCTGGTCAACCTGCTTGGCCTGGGACTCAATGGAAAGGTTGCGGTGGATCACGCCGATACCGCCCTGGCGTGCCAGCGCGATTGCCATGGGTGCTTCGGTCACCGTGTCCATTGCAGCGGAGCTGATGGGCACCTGGATGTTGATGCGCTTGGTGAAGCGGGTGGTGGTGTCCGCCTCCGAAGGAATCACATCCGTCGGGCCAGGCAACAGCAGAACGTCGTCGTAGGTGAGTCCTTCAAAGGCAAAGGGGTTGAACTCAGTCACGGGGGAACCTTTCGGGGCGACAGCGGAGATTGATTAAATGGTAGAGCTCTTTTGGCGTTCCGGTTATTCCTTCGTGGCGCACTGTGTTCAACCTCATGCCCCATCCCGCATCAGGGGTGACTTATTCCCAGTTTGTTGCTTCCTTGAAAGAAGAAGCGAACTGGCGCTTAGCACTGAGCACGAAGGTCTTGGACAGGTGCGAATCATCCAGGTACGTCAAGACGTTGCCAATGACAGCTTTGCAGACCCCCTTGGGGCAGAGCAACCCCGTCATGTCCAGGGAAACAACCTGGTCGCCATAATCATTGGAATCCAGGAATTGCTCTACTGGATTCACGCTGTTCAAGGCGTAGCCGGCCGAACCATCGCAGTTGGCAGGAAGTCCCTTGTTCGAATCCACGCATTCCGGAATGGAGTAGGTATAGCGCGGGGTATCGCGCATCGCGATGACCCGGCTTCCGGCATCGAGCAGCGGCTGGATCATCTCGGCGTAGTTGTCCACCAGGATCTCCTGCTCCCCCGGGCTGCGAAGCATGTCATCAGGGTCCGCTACGGTCTTGCTGGCCGTGGTCAGCACCATCTGCGGAGCCAGGTCCGCTACATATTCCTGCGCCGCGTCCTGGAAGCCGGAGCAGGCTTCTTCCACGCGGTCCGCATCGGAGCCGTAGCGGCAACCCGGTTCGTACACCAGGATCCAGCTGCCGCCAGCTTCCTCGATCATTGCCGAAGCCGCCGCGGACCAGTGCTGTATGTGCGAATCGCCCAGCAGTACCAGGTCCGGCGCTCCCCCGTCGAAAGTGCCGCCCTGCTCGCAGAAGTGGATGCGCTCGTCATCTGGAGCGTTCGCCCCTTCGCAGACATCGCCGGGAGTCTGCCATTCGCTATCCAGTTCGGTCGCCAGCGGCAGGGTCAAAGCCGCAGGTGACGGATCCCAGTCATCTTCGGCGTTGGCCCCGGGGTTGTCGGTGGCGGTCTGCGCCGCGGCCATGGCCCTGCGGTGCTCGACGTTGTTCTCCCAGGCCATCACCGGAAGGCTGGCTACGCCAAGCCCCACAGCGACCACGGCAAACTGGGCAATGAGCTTGAACCCGGTTTGCGGAATCAGGCGCGAGAAGCTGGCACTGGCTTGCCAGGCGATGGCCGGTTTCTCGACGAACTTGGTGGTGGCCCATGAAGCGAGGATCGAGGCAAGAATCAAGACACTGCCGGCAGCGAAGGAGGCCTTCTCGTTCCCGGAGACCTCAAGGTAGAAGACCAGCAACGGCCAGTGCCACAGGTACATGCCGTAGGACAGGTCGCCCAGCTTTACCAGCGGGGGCAAGGAAAGCAGGCCCGACGGGTTGGCCCAGCTGCGCGGTGCCGGAGCCGAGATCACCAAGGCGGCGGCGACCGTGGGCACCAAAGCCATGAAGCCCGGGAACTGCCCCTGCACATCCAGTACGGCGCCACTGCCTATGACGGTGGCCAGGCCGGCCCAGCCTCCGATGCGGCGGATCTTCTCGGGCAGGCTGGAGAGCCACGGCAATGCCAAGGCGAGCAGCGAACCGAGGGCGAATTCCCATAGGCGCGCGCCCGTGTGGAAGTAGGCCACCTGCTGGTTGGTGGCGGTGATGTGAATGGAATACGCGAGCGAGCCGAGGAAGGTGGCTCCGAAGGCGCCGCCTGCTACGGCGGCGAAGCTGTGCCGGGAGAAGAGCTTCTTCCAGAGCAGTGCGCTGCCGGCAAGAACCAGCGGCCAGATGATGAAGATCTGTCCCTGGACAGACAGGGACCAGAAGTGCTGCAGCGGCGAGGCGGCGGCTGTGTTGAAGGCGTAGTAGTCCACCTGGTGATCCGAGAGGTACCAGTTCTGCCAGTAGAACAGCGCGGCATTGGACTGGTCGATCAGCTCCAGCCAGCGCGTACTAGGCAGGATGATCCATGCCGCGATGACCACGCCAATGATGACTACCGCCGCTTGCGGTATCAGGCGCGAGAATCGATGCAGCCAGCCGTCGAGCAGAGGCGGGCGCTGCCCGCGGGCGATGCGCCGTGCGGTGGAAGAAGTGAGGAAGAAGGCGGAGAGCATCAAGAAGATGTCCACACCGCCGGAGACCCGGGAGAACCAGATGTGATAGCACATCACCAGCAGGACTGCGAGGGCGCGAAGTCCCTGCAAATCAACTCGGAAACCGGCACGCTGGGTGCTTGTCCGAGACTGATCCAAGGTATGGCTCACTGGCTGCGCTTTCTTCGGGGACAGGTAATTGTCCTCGGCGTTTTCTACTTGATTCACGTCAGACAACCAACCATCTTATCAATTCGCCATGGCCACACCGTGCGAGTTGACGCTGCTGCCGCTGTAAAGCAGCGTATATAGATTGACCGTATTGGCCTGACCTGCTCAGGATTAGCTGTCGAAATTCGAGAACTGGCGCAAAGTTCCACGGCGGTTTGCCGCCCAGCCATCGTCGGCACGGCGGCAAATTGTTGCTTGGCCAGGTGAGCGAAGTCAATCCGCGCATTCTGAAACAACAGCTTTCTTGATTAGACTCATGAATAACTCTGATCAGTTCTAGCCGAGGGGCTCCCGGGTGACGTCTTCAACTCCTATGCCAGGACGACGCGAACGCAACAAGCAGGCGAAGCTTGAACGGATCATCTCCGCGGCCAGCGAACTCTTCGCGGCACACGGTGTCGATGAGGTCACCACGCAGCAGATCGCCGACGCGGCGGATATCGGAACCGGAACCCTTTTCCTCTACGCCAAGTCCAAATCCGAGCTGCTGCTCATGGTGCAGAACCACCGCTACGAACGCTCCTTGGAGCAAGGCATCGAGGCCTCTAAATCAGCAAAGACCGCGCTGGAGGCAACCATGGCCCTTTTGGTACCGATCATCGACTGCAATCGGAAGCATGTCGACAACGGGCGCTTTTATCTGCGCGAAATGGTTTTTGGCGATTCGGCGGAACCGCATCATGCCGAAGCCCTGCGCATAGCGGCGTTGACCGAACAGGCGATTGCCGAGCTCCTGGGCACGCATAGGAATCTGGAGGCGCCGGAGGCAGCCACGATTGCGCGGGCCATCACTTCCATCCAGTTCCTGGCGATGGCTACTGCTGCGGACCCGGCACTGGCCACAGCTGAAGTCGCCCGGGGCATCCGCGCTCAGATTGCTGCAATCCTCCCCCACTGACGAGCAAAGCGCGCCCACCGCCCAGGCGAACGCGCTCGCTTTACTTCTGCTGCATGGTGATGACGGTCTTGCCGCGCCGGCCACCAGCCTCCATCGATTCAAGGGCCTCTGCAGTTTGCGCAAAACCGAAGACCTGGCCCACCACGGGCGTCAGGACCCCGGAGTCCACCAGTTCGGCAATGCCTCGCAGCTGCTGGCCGCTGGGCTTCATGAAGAGGAACTCGTACCCGACACCCAGCTTCTTGGCCTTCTTGAGAACTGACCGGCTTAGCGCGCGGACCGCCAAGCCCATCACCGGATTCAGCCCTGCTTCCTTGGCGAATGCCGGAGTCGGCGGACCCGAGATGCCGATGACCTTCCCTCCAGGGCGCAGAACTCCCAGCGACTTGGCAAGCGTTTCGCCGCCCAGGCTGTCAAGCACCAGGTCATAGCCCGAGATACTTACCTGGAAATCCTCGGTCTTGTAGTCGATGACTTCATCGGCTCCGAGATCCTGCAAGAATTCGGCGTTCGTCGCCGACGCTGTTGTCGCGACGTAAGCGCCCAGGTGCTTGGCCAGCTGGATGGCGATGGTTCCGACGCCGCCAGCGCCAGGGTGGATGAGTACTCGCTGCCCCGGCTGCAGATTTCCCCGCTCAACTAGTGCCTGCCACGCAGTCAGTGCAACCAGGGGCAGCGAGGCCGCTTGCACCAGGTCGATGGAGACAGGTGCCTTCGCAATATCCATTTCATTCACGGCCATGCGCTGGGCGAAAGCTCCGATCCGATGATCTCGAGGGCGGGCAAAAATCTGGTCCCCTACCGTAAAGCCGCGGACTCCTGAGCCGAGCCCGATCACGGTCCCTGCGACGTCGTGGCCGAGAACCAGCGGCATCTTGTAGGGCAGGATTGCCTTGAATTCGCCTGCGCGGATCTTCTCGTCAAGCTGGTTGACGCCAGCGGCCGCAATCTCGATGAGTACCTCCCGCTCCCCCAACTCAGGTTCAGCGACCTCGGCCTGCACCAGGGCACCTTTGTAGTTTTCGAGAACGAACGCGTGCATGGAAGATCTCCTGTACGGATATGAAATGGGCATCAATCTTTGACTGAGTTCAATTATGAGCGCACTCATTTATCGTGTCAATGAGCTGGGTCACCCCGGGTGGATCGTTTTCTGAGAACAAAAAGCCGCCGCTGGATCCAGGAGATAAATCCTGGATCCAACGGCGGCTTTCGCTCACGAAGCAATGCTTCGGTGACGGGCTAAACCCTAGTGGCCGTGCGCCTCTTCAGCTTCTTCAGCCTTCTCTGCCACCAAGGTCTCGGTGGTCAGAACCAAGGCCGCGATCGATGCTGCGTTGCGCAGTGCCGAGCGGGTTACCTTGACTGGGTCGATGACGCCTGCGTGCAGCAGGTTCTCGTAGACACCGGTCTTGGCGTTGAAGCCTTCGTTGGCTGGGGACTCCGCCACCTTGGAAGCAACTACCGCACCGTCGAAGCCGGCGTTGGTAGCGATCCAGAAGAGCGGCTGCACCAGCGCGCGGCGGACAATCGCAACGCCTGCTGCTACGTCGCCTTCGGTGGCTGCGATGCGGGCATCGGTATCCAGCGAAGCCAGCGCGTCGACCAGGGCGGTACCGCCGCCGGCAACGATGCCCTCTTCCAGGGCAGCACGGGTGGAGGACACAGCATCCTCGATGCGGTGCTTGCGTTCCTTCAGCTCGACCTCGGTGGAAGCGCCCACCTTGATCACGCCGATGCCGCCGGACAGCTTGGCCAGGCGCTCGGACAGCTTCTCGCGGTCCCACTCCGAATCGGTGCGGTTCAGCTCAGCCTTCAGCTGGGCTACGCGCTCTGCGACATCTTCCTCGGTGCCAGCGCCATCAACGATGGTAGTGGAATCCTTGGTGATGGTCACGCGGCGTGCCGAGCCGAGTACCTCGGTGCCAACCTGGTCCAGGGACAGGCCCAGTTCCGGGGAGACAACCTGGGCACCGGTGAGGATAGCCAGATCCTGCATCATTGCCTTGCGGCGGTCGCCGAAGCCTGGAGCCTTGACGGCTACCACGTTCAGCAGGCCTCGCAGCTTGTTGACCACCAGAGTGGAAAGGGCTTCGCCCTCGACATCCTCGGCGATGATCAGCAGCGGCTTCTTCGCTTCCAGGACCTTTTCCAGCAGTGGCAGGAATTCTGCCACGGTGGAGATCTTGGCTGGGTTGATCAGGATCAGTGCGTCTTCCAGGACAACTTCCTGGCGCTCCTGGTCGGTGATGAACTGTGGCGAGAGGTAGCCCTTGTCGAACTGCATGCCTTCGGTCAGGACCAGCTCGGTAGCGGTAGTCGAGGACTCCTCGATGGTGATCACGCCATCGGTGCCCACGGTCTTGAAGGCCTTGGCCAGCAATTCGCCGATTTCATCCGACTGCGCGGAGATCGCGGCTACGTTAGCAACCTTGTCCTCTACGGCAACGGCGTTAGCGGCCAATGCGTCCGAAACGATCTCCACAGCCAGTTCAATGCCCTTGCGGACATCGCCCGGAGCGGCGCCTGCGGCGACGTTCTTCAGGCCTTCCTTGACCAGGGCCTGAGCGAGCACGGTGGCGGTGGTGGTGCCGTCGCCTGCTACGTCATTGGTCTTGGTGGCTACTTCCTTGGCCAGCTGCGCGCCAAGGTTCTCGTATGGATCTTCCAGATCGATCTCACGCGCAATGGTGACACCGTCATTGGTGATGGTCGGGGCGCCCCAGGTCTTGGCAAGCACCACATTGCGGCCGAGTGGGCCGAGGGTGACCTTCACCGTGTTTGCGAGCTTATCAATGCCCGCTTCGAGGGCGCGTCGCGCTTCCTCGTTGAATGCTAGCTGCTTAGCCATGCATTTTCTCCTGAAACTTTAGAGAGGTTGGCGTTACTTTACGACGACTGCCAGTACGTCGCGAGCCGAGAGCACCAGGTACTCTTCGTTGCCGACCTTGACCTCGGTTCCGCCGTACTTCGAGTACAGGACTACGTCGCCTTCTGCAACGTCCAGGGGAATGCGGTTGCCGTTGTCATCGATGCGGCCTGGGCCTACGGCGACTACGGCGCCTTCCTGTGGTTTTTCCTTAGCGGAGTCTGGGATGACCAGGCCCGAAGCGGTGGTGGTTACGGCTTCGACCTGCTTGATGACAATGCGGTCTTCGAGCGGCTTGATGGAGACAGACATGGTCTCTCCTTTTCGTGTATGAACCAATGGTTGTAGGGGTGCGCCCTATGGCATTGGACCAACCGTCGTCGCGGTGCCAGTTGGTGGTATCCAGTCAGGCGGTGTGTAACGCTGCAAGCTGCAGATGCAACTTCCATCGTGACACCCACACATGACTTTAGGACGAGCCTTAGCACTCGGTCAAGGCGAGTGCTAATCATTGCCCTACTTCTTCACACCGGTTCGCGCAGAGCGCACAGCCGCAGACTCTTCGATATCCTCCGGAGCGTCCAGATCCATCTCGGTGAGCTTGACCATCTTGGACTTGGTCACCATGCGGTGCACCAGCCACAGTCCGAGGAACAGCGGCAGCCCGATATAGGCCGAGAGCACTTCCAGCCCGTGGCCGGCCAGCACCGCTTGGTAGTTCTGACCGACGATCACGGCAATCAGCATCAGGAAGGCCACGATGGGTCCTAGCGGGAAGAGCGGGGCCAAGTAGGGCAGGTCCTTCACGCTGTAGCCCTGGGCGAGATAACCGCGGCGGAAGCGGTAGTGGGATACGGCAATACCCACCCAGACGATGAACCCGCACAGCCCCGAGACATTCAGCAGCCAGGTATAGGCCGCACCCTGGCCCACCAGGGCGGTGAGGAACCCGAAGAGGCCTACCGCAGCGGTGGCCAGCAGAGCCATGATCGGCACGCCGCGGGAGTTGGTGCGCCCGAAGATCTTCGGAGCCTTGCCATCGTGGGCCATGGAGTAGAGCATGCGGGTTGAGGCGTAGAGCCCCGAGTTGCCAGCCGAGAGGATGGCGGTGAGAATGACCGCGTTCATGGCAGCAGCGGCAAAAGCGATGCCGGCCCGCTCGAAGACAAGGGTGAAGGGCGAGGAAGCCACGTCGGCTTCGCCGCTGGCCAGCAGGCTCGGGTCGGTGAACGGAATCAGGCAGCCGATGATGAAGATGGCACCGATGTAGAAGAGCATGATGCGCCAGAACACCCGGCGGATGGCCTTGGGCACTTCGCGGCGCGGATCCTTGGCTTCGCCTGCGGCGACACCCACCAGCTCGGTGCCCTGGAAGGAGAATCCGGCAATCATGAAGACCGAGACGATGGACAGCCAGCCGCCATGGAAGACATCCTTGCCTTCGCGCCAGTTGGCCAGCGGATCGGTGTGCGTGCCGAGCACCCCGAAGATCATCAGCACGCCGGCGGCCAGGAACGCGATGACGGTGACCACCTTGATCATGGCCAGCCAGAACTCGCCTTCGCCGAAGGCCTTGGCGGACAAAGCATTCAAGGCGGTCAAGGCCACCAGGAAAGTGCCGGCCCAGACCCAACCGGGGACATCAGGCAACCAGAAGCTCATCACGATGCCAGCGGCCACCAGTTCCGCTGCAACGGTGATGGCCCAGTTGAACCAGTAGTTCCAGCCGATGGCGAAGCCGAAGGAGGGGGAAACGAAGCGGGTAGCGAAGGTCTGGAAGGATCCGGCCACCGGGATCTTCGCGGTCATCTCGCCCAGGGACTGCATGAGCAGGTACACCATGAGACCCACCGCGGCGTAGGCCAGCAGCGCGCCGCCGGGACCCGCCTGGGCAATAGTGCCGCCGGAGGCCACGAACAGCCCGGTGCCGATGGAACCGCCAATGGCGATCATCTGCAGGTGGCGGCTGCTCATGCCGCGCTTAAGCTGGTTCTGCACCAGGGGTGCGGGATCCACGGCCTTTGGACCGGTTGTCGACGTCACTGTCGTTCGCTGCATAGGTTTCATCACAGGTGCCATACAACACCAGTTCCACAGGGGAATGCGACGTGGATCACTTCAGGTCTTGCGGAGGACATGCAGCCGCTTGCAGCAAGCGGGGCAACTTGGTCCAGCGAACCGCTTCCTAGTGGCGGAGAACTGTAAAACAGCGATAGGGCTACTCGTTAGCCAGATGATCCAATTAGCAACAAGCATTACTCTCTCTAACCAAATCAATGCCCATGAGATAGCGATACTTAGTCTTTTGGTTTCAGGGCTTCACATCTCCCGGCTTCGAACTGCTCTTGGCGCAACTGCTGGGCGCCCGGATCCCGGAGCTTGGCGGAGCCCGCTTGGCGATTCTGTGAATTCTGAATGTGACGCGTTTTTGTCACATAGATCACTGGCCCTGCGGGCTGGGCACACCGAGAGGGCCAGTCTGTTCCAAGACGCATCAACGATAGTCTTGGATCATGGCCCAGGCTTCAAATGACTCAACGCTCAATGAACAATTCGCCGCCCTGCTTTCGGAAGACGGCTGGAAGCTGCTTTCCACCATCGACCCGTCCATGGTGGCCACCAAGGATGCTGCTTGGTCGCTGAATGAGAAGCTGCGCAAGGAAGGCCACGACGCCCAGGTGGTTCGCGCCGTCATGGCGCAGGCCGAGCTGCGTTTCCGGGCGAGGGTGAAATTCGGCCCCTTTGCAGACTCGTTGATCTTGACCCCGGCCGGACTGGAGCAGGCCACGCGCCTGACCATCGCCGGGCTGCATGCCCGCCGCTACACCAATGCCGGTTCCACCCACGTCGCAGACCTCGGATGCGGCATCGGCACCGACTCCATTGCGCTGGCCAGCGCTGGCCTGCAGGTCACCGCAGTAGAGATGGATGAAACCACCGCGGCAGCCACAACCTTGAACCTGATGCCCTTCGACAATGCCACCGTGATCCACGGCAGCGCCGAGGACACCGATCTGACCGGGATTGACGGCGTCTGGCTGGATCCAGCCCGGCGTACCGACGTGAAGGGAAGCACCCGCCGACTCTTCGACCCCGAGGCGTTTTCCCCGCCCCTGTCTTTCGTGGAGAAGCTGGTGGACTCCGGGCTGGACGTCGGAGTGAAACTCGGTCCGGGCCTGCCCCATGAAGCGATTCCGGTGAACGCCGAGGCTGTCTGGATTTCGGACCACGGCTCGGTCATCGAGGCCTGCCTCTGGTTCGGCAAGCTCAAGCGCAAGGACATCGCCCGTGCCGCGCTGGTCATCGACAAGGACGGCGCCCACGAGTTGGCCAGTGCAGCAGCCGCGGCAAATGACCAGCCGGCCCCGGTAGGCGAACTGGAAGCGCACATCTACGAACCCGATGGCGCAGTGATCCGTTCCCACCTGATCTCGACCTTGCTGGAGCGCACTGGCGGCCACCTGCTCGATGAGCACATCGCCTACTTCACCCATGACCAGCAGATTTCCACGCCGTTTGCCCGCGGCTACAAAGTCATGGCAGTGCATGACTACAACGTGAAGAAGCTGCGCAGCTGGGTGAAATCCAACGGCATCGGCACATTGGATATCAAGAAGCGCGGAGTCGACGTCACGCCCGAAGAATTGCGCCGCATTTTGCTGGCAGGCTCCCCCAAGAGCGCCAAGAACAAGGCAACGCTGATCCTGGCTCGCCTCGGCGACAAACGCGTAGCTTTCGAGGTCATCCCGCACTAGTCTGGGGTGACGCAGGTCCCACCGGAGCATTGTCCCGGCAGGAGCGGCGCAATACATACAATGAGTATGGAGAAACATCGAGGAATCGGTGGACGCTCCATCCACTTTGTTCGGCTCCGGAGCATTCCGTCCGAGACGTCATCAATAGGAGCGCCGTGCAGAAAATCGAGTTCGCCCACTCTTCCCAATCCACTATCGGTGTCGAATGGGAAATCGCCTTGGTCAATCGCGAAAGTGCGGACCTGTGCTCGGTTGCCGAGAGTATCCTTGACCAGCTCAAGGATGAGGCCGGTCTTGACCGCGAAGATGAGCATCCGACAGTGAAGCCGGAATTGTTGATGAATACCGTGGAGGTGGTCACCGGTGTCCATACCAACGTGGCAGACGCGGCTGAGGAACTGCGCACCAACGTGCGCATGCTCAACGAGGTCGCCGGAAACCACGGCGTGGACCTGTATTCCGCGGGCTCCCATCCTTTTGCCGCGCCGACCTTGCAGCCGGTGACGGACAAGGACCGCTATGCCAAGCTGATTGACCGCACCCAGTGGTGGGGCCGCCAGATGGTGATCTACGGCGTGCACGTGCACGTGGGCTTGGACGATCGCGAAAAAGCGCTTCCAATCACTGACGGTTTGATCAACTACCAGCCGCATTTCCAAGCACTCAGCGCCTCCTCCCCGTACTGGGGCGGGGAAGACACCGGCTACGCTTCGCAGCGTTCGCTGATGTTCCAGCAGCTGCCAGCTGCCGGGATCCCCTTCCACTTCGATTCATGGTCCGAATACGAATCCCACGTTGCAGACATGCTGCATACCGGGGTTATTGATGATGTCTCCGAGATCCGCTGGGATGTGCGTCCGGTACCTCGTTTGGGCACCGTGGAAATGCGCATCTGCGATGGCGTGAGCTCTCTGGATGACATTGCCGCTTTTACCGCACTGACCCAGTGCCTGGTGCACGACATGTCGCTATCAATCGAAGCCGGCTACAAGATTCCTGTCATGCCGGCCTGGTTCCGAGTGGAGAACAAGTGGCGCGCCGCCCGCTACGGGCTGGATGCCATCATCATCCTCAACGCCCAAGGCGACGAGATGCTGGTGACCGACCACCTGCGCTCAGAGGTCAAGCGCCTGGCACCGATTGCCGAGCAGCTGGGATGCGCCGAGGAACTGCAGGGCATCATCCGTTTGATCGAACGCGGGGCGGAATACCAGTTGCAGCGCAATACCTTTGCGGCTTCGGGCGGGGACTTCAAGGCAGTGGTGCAGGAAAACGTCCGGCGCATGAAGGCTGTCTAGTCCGGGCAGCGCCCTCGAAGTCAGGAATTAAGGCATCCAGCTCATGCAGTAATCAAGATTCTTGATAACAGTTCGAGCTGCTGCCTCGGGATCGCCTGCTTCGATTGCGTCTACCAGTGATTCGTGGCCCTCGTGCAGGCAGCCATCGAATCCGTCGGCAAGCCTCTGGACCATCTTGGTTCCGTGGAAAACATCCCCGAAGCTCTCATAGATCTCATGCATCAGCGGAACACCGGAAGCCCGCGCCACTTCCAGATGGAATTTCCAGTCGGCTTTCGCCCACGCAGGATAATCCCGGTTTCCCCATGCTTCGCTTCGCTGGCCCAGCAAAGCGCGCAGCTGTTCGACTACTTTTGCATCAGCGGCTTTGGCAGCGAGCCGGGCCGACTGGGTATCCAGGGCGAATCGCACCTGGAGCACGTCCTGGTCGGAGTGGTCGCGGTACACCCGTTGGGCGGTGCCGCTGATCTCGCTGGTCGCGCGCACATAGGTGCCATCTCCACGGCGGACCTCGAAGATCCCCGTGCTGGCCAGCGCCTTGATGGCTTCGCGCAAGGTCCCGCGGGAGACGCCCATTTCCGCCATCAGCTCGGGTTCAGCCGGAATGCGGTCCCCCACCTTCCAGCGGCCCTGCGCTACGGCGCCCTGCAGCTTCGCCACAACCTCTTCGGACAAGGGCGGACGCAACGGAGCCTTGCTCATGGCCGCTCCGCTTCAGCCGAGCCGTCCACTTCGATCAACGGATGCGAATCGGCTTCGGTACGCAGGCCGCCCAGCTTGTAGCAGAACAGAAGCTGCACCACAGCGAAGGCGAGGATGATCACCAAGCCAACCGTCCAAGATCCCAATGCGCCCTGCATGAGCCCCAGGGCGAAGGGTCCAATGGCTGCAATCAGGTAGCCGACAGATTGGGCCACCGTGGACATTGCTGTCGTTTCTTCTGCGCTGCCGCCACTGCGGCTGAGCATGAGCATCACCAGCGGGAACACCCCGAAGCCCAGGCCAATGAAGACCGAGCTGATCAAGGACAGTTCTACCGGCAAGAGCAGCAGAGCGATAAAACCGAGTACCGAGCAGCTGGTAGTCAGCACGAAGGCACTGCGCAGCAGGGCCGGCTTCGAAGCCATCCAGAGCATGATCATGACTGCCGGGATGCTGACTCCCTGCACGATGCCCAGCATCAAGCCGGCATCAACTGGCTCCAGCCCGCGCGAAATGAGGATATGCGGCAACCAGCTGACCACGGTATAGACCAGCAGCGACTGGATGCCGAAAACAGTGGTGAACAGCAAGCCCTTGCGCGTGGCCAGTAGCGGCCATGGAGAAACATGCGTGCCCTTCTGAACAGCGGAGCGCTTCCCGGAGATGGACAGCGGCACAAAGACCAGCAAAGCCAGGCCGGCGGGAATCGCCCACAAAGCCAATGCCGTCGTCGGCGAACCCGCCTTCACCGCCAGCGGGACGCTGATTGCGGAGGCCAGCGTCGCGCCGATGGACATGGTGGTCGTGTAGGCCGCGGTCATCGACGCGGCGCGGTTCCCGTGGTGCTCTCGAATAAATGAGGGCATGGCCACATTGCAGATGGCCAAGCCGCACATGCCTACCACGGTGCCGGCCAGCAAAGCCCAAGTTGAATCGACAATGCGCAAGGCCAGCCCAGCGGTGAGCAGCAGCAAGGACAGGGCGATGCCCAGTTCCAGTCCGGTCCTGCGGATCACCAAGCTCGTTGCCGCGCCAGCCACGGCAAAGCACAAAACTGGGATCGTCGGCAGCAGCGAAGCGATGAACGTGCCGTACCCCATCATCTCCTGCAGGTCATGGAAGAGCGGAGATGCCGAGGCAATACCCATGCGCAGGTTCAGCCCGACGAGGATCACCGCCGCAACTGCCAGTGCGCTTGCCCGCCAGGGATGCTTGGCGGCTTTGCTGGCAGGAGGCGGGGCCGCGGATTCTGATGCGTTGTCGATCACGTTTAAACATTAGACGTTTGATGTTTCACGCGGCGAATCCTGTGATCCAGCGCACCAGAACCTCGCGGCGTGCCCGCTTCTGTCCGCCAAGTACTGCTGCTCGGGGCCGAACTCCGGCTACGTCGTGCACTTGGCAAGCACCGCAGGATGGCCCGCGACCCAATTTACCCCAAGCCACCCTCGGGCTTCCTGGACCCTGGCAGCAGCCAGCCTCCTATGCGAAGCCCAGCTCGCGCGCCGTGAGATTCTTGTAGGACGCTTTCCCGCCGGAGACAAAGAGCTTGATCCCGGCATCAGTGGACAGCGGGAACACGCGATGAGAGTGGACGAGCCGCCCGTCGCCGAAGAACACCTCGACGCTAGAGCGATCCACCAGGATACGCACGTCGAGTTTCCCGCTCGGTACCTCCAATGGGCTCTTGGATTCGCCCTTATCCCCCGGATGGAAGCCCGGCTTGCGATTCACATAGGCGAACCCGCCGGCCAAATAGAGCCCGGTTGCCACATGACGCGTTCCGGATACGGCCCGGCACAGCTCGAAACCGATGTTTTCCGGCGGATTGGCCGGGTCCCACTGCAATTCGCACTGCAGCACATAAGCACTGCTGGAGAACGGGAGAATCTTCTCCCCCGAAACCACAGGGCTGCCGAACTTGGTGGTTGCACGGGCTAGCCTGTCCAGCTGCGCCACCGGAACAGAAGCGAGGTAATTGCCATTCGGTCCGGCAACCATCCGCACCTCGCGCACAATCATGTCGTCTCCGTTGTAGCCATCGGTGGCCATGCTCGGAGCATTATGCGGATAATCCCAGAAGTTGTTCCAGCCAATGGCGCGGCGCATTCCGGGATTTTCGCTGCCATCGGCGTGGTGGTCCGGATAGGTCACCGCGCCGTAGAAGTCGAAGCCCCAATCCAGCCATTGCGGCTCGGCCTGAGAAGCAGTGAAGGCCTTTCCGTCGAAGTCGCCAATCCAGTAGGCGTAGGTAGCGGGCAAATCGCGGGGCTTGCCGTTAGCGCTGGTTCCCAGCACCCAATGCCTGGAACCATCCGAAGCCTGGATCTGGAAGAGATCTGGGCATTCAAGAATGCCCAGAGTGGTGCGCACGAATTCGCTGGTTCTCGTCCACTGCTTCAGATCCGCCGAAGCATAGATTCCGATGCGGTCTCCCTCGGCATTGAGCAGGACCCACTGAGAGCTCTGCTCATGCCAGATCACCTTCGGGTCTCGGAAGGCATCGGTGCCCGGGTTGGCCAGAACCGGTTCGGTCCCTCCGGGTTTGAAGCTGCGTCCCTTGTCGGTGGAGTACCAGAGGTACTGGGCCTGCACGCCATTGGGGGCTTGGGTGACCAAAGCAATCAGCGTGCCCTTCCCGTATCCTGCGGTGTTTTGCTGGTCGATGACAATTGATCCGGACCAGCAGTCCCCGTTGGGGCTCTCATGCTTGCTGATAGCTACGCCGCGGTCAGTGAAATTGACGTGGTCAGTGGTGCTCGCCATGCGCCAGCTGGTCCCATTGCCGCCGAGAATGTAGTCCTCGTTGTAGAGGTAGTAGTACAGGTATTCGCCATCAAGATACACCGGACGCTGCGGGTCGTTCTTCCAATTGTCGGGGACGCTGAAGTGGTAGGTGGGACGGTAGCTCATGGCCGGGGAAACGCCCCTCTTGGTCTTGGAGCTGCCTGCGGGAGCGGCATTGGCTGCATCTGGGCCAACCCCGGCCAGCCCCAAAGCGGTGGCTGCAGCCAGGGTTTTGACAACATTTCTCCGGGAGGCGCTGCCGTAGGCGGCATTCATATCCAGATTCAATTCATTTCGCTTTCGCCGGCCAGCACCCAGTGCTGGCGTGATTCATCGATCATGTGCTTTTTCAGGGTGGTGCTGGCCGACCAGCGGTGGATCTGTTCACGCAGGGCCGCGCGCTTCGACGCATCCTGGCTGCTGTCGCGGTCCGGGTCGGGTACCGCGCCCACCAGCAGCCGGGTGTATGGATGCCGGGGATTGTCCAGCAGCTGCACGGACTCGCCCGACTCGACTATTCGCCCCTCGTTAAGTACCGCGATCCGGTCCGAGAGATAGCGGGCGGATGCCAAGTCGTGGGTGACATAGAGGATGCAGATCCCATGCTCATCGCGCAGCTTGTGCAGCAGATTCAGCACGCCGATCCGCACCGAGACATCCAGCATGGAGGTCGGCTCATCGGCCAGGATGACTTTCGGCTTGGCTGCCAGCACGCGGGCGATTGCAATGCGCTGGCGCTGTCCGCCGGAGAGCTCGTGCGGGAATGAGGACAACACATCCGGGCTCAGCCCGACGGTGGACACCAGCTTGGCCATTTCTGCGCGCTTGGACTTGATGCTTGGCTGGTGCAGCGCCAAGGCGCGTTCCAGGATGTGCTCCACTCGGAAGGCCGGGTTCAACGAACCGAAAGGGTCTTGGAACACCATTTGCACTTCGCTGCGGTAGTTCCGGGCCGCTGATCCCTTGAGCCCGGATATGTCCTTTCCATTGACCAGCATTTCCCCGGAATCCGGTACCTCAAGCAATGCCAAGCAGCGGGCCAACGTCGATTTACCGGAACCTGATTCGCCCACCAGCGCCACGATTTCACCGCGGTGCAGCTCCAGGTCGATACCCCTCAGGGCCGGAACCTTCGTGCGACGGAACAGTGCGGTGCTGGTGAAAGATTTGCTCAGCGAACGGATACGCACCACTGGCACCATAGAGGCGTGCTTGGCAGCTGTCGAGGTCATGGCAGTTCTCCTTGAGTGAGGACCGGGGCTTGGGTCGGGGCGACCCAATGGCCTTCGCCTACCTGCCTAAGGTCCTTGATGTTGGTGAATCTGGTGCCTTCGGCCAAGCCGGTGAGCTTGACTTTCGGTCCGTGCAGGGGCGGGAACGCTCCGAGCAGCGCCTGCGTATAGGGGTGCTTCGAACCATGGCGCAACGACGGCGCCGGTGCCAGCTCCACGATGCGCCCGCCGTACATGATGCCAATGCGATCGGAGAGCTCAAGCATCAGCGACATGTCATGGGTGATGAACAGGATGGCGAATCCGAGTTCGCTTTGCAGTTCCCTGATCTGCTCCAGGATTTCTTGCTGAACCACTACGTCCAGCGCCGTGGTGGGCTCATCCAGGATCAGCAACCGCGGGTTCAGCGCACAGGCCATGGCAATGACAATGCGCTGGCGCTGTCCGCCTGAAAGCTGGTGCGGATAGGCCCGCAATCGCGCCGGATCGATGCGCACCATGGTGAGCAGCTCTTCGGCGCGCTGCACCGCGGCAGCACGGGTGCCGCCACGGTGCGTGCGGATCACGTCGACAAACTGCTCGCCAATTCGAGTGACCGGGTTCAATGAGTTCATCGCCGACTGGAATACCATGGCGACGTTGTTCCAGCGCCAGGCGCGCAGTTCCGCTTCGTCCATGCCCAGCACATCTTGGCCTTCAAAGAGGATCTTGCCGTGGGTGATCCGCGCAGGATCTTTCAGCAAGCGCATGATCGAGTTGGCAATGGTGGACTTGCCGCAGCCGGACTCCCCCGCCAAACCGAAGATTTCACCGGAGTGGATGGCGAAGCTGACCCGGTCAGCGCCGCGCACAGCTCTCTCGTCGCTGACGTACTCGACGGTCAGGTCCTGGACTTCCAATACCGGGACGCTCATTTTTCTTCCTTTCGCACCACGGTAGTCGCCGCGGTGCTTTTCGTTGCATGCTTCGGGCGGCGCAGGCGCGGATTGGTGATTTCATCCACCGCGTAGTTGCACAGGGCCAAGGCGAAGGCGACCAAGGCGATGGCCAGGCCCGATGGCACGAAAATCCACCATTGGCCCAGCATCAGCGATCCGTCGCTGGTCGCCCAGAACAGGTTGGTACCCCAGGAGATGGTGTTCACGTCGCCCAAGCCCAGGAATTCAAGCCCAGCCTGTGCGCCGATGGAGCCGATGATGCAGCCAAGCAGCGTGGTCATGACGACCGAGGCCATATTGGGGAGCATTTCGCGGACCATGATGCGCAGCGGGCGCTCGCCCGATACCAAAGCCGCGGCAACATAGTCTTTTCCGCGGATGGACATGGCCTGGGAACGCATGACGCGTGCGCTGCCTGCCCATCCGGTAATCATTAGCACCACGATCACCGTGCCAAGACCAGGCGGCATGAATGCCGCCAGGATCACCAGCAACGGCAGGCCGGGCACCAGCAGGAAGACGTTGGTAACCAGGGAGAGCACCTCGTCCAGGCCGCGGCCGAAGTAGGCCCCGCTCAACCCGACCAGCACGCCGACAATGGTGGAGAGGATGCCGGCGGCGAAGCCGACGAAGAGCGACGAGCGGGCACCCCACAGGGTCAGCCCCAAAACGTCTTGGCCCTTGCTGGTGGTACCCAGCCAATGCTCCATGCTTGGTGCGCTGGCACCGGCCGAGGTAATCCGCGACGGATCCCCGGGGAAGAGCGCCGGGGCAAGCAAGGCCAGGATGATAAAGGCAAGCAGGATGCTGAGCCCAGCCACGGCCTTGCCGTTGCGGAGCAAAGTCCGCAGCAACCGGGTAGCACTGACTCTGGCACGCGCGGAGCCGCTTTCCTCCGCTGGTTGCGAGGCAGCCAGAGTCTGTGGATCTGTAGCATTCTGGGTCATGGCGATCAGCCTTTCCGCACGCGAGGGTCGAGTCGGACGTAGACAAGGTCTACGAGGAAGTTGGCTATCAGCACCGCGGCAGTAATGGTCAGGAACATGCCCTGCATCAGCGGATAGTCAAGGCCTTGGACAGCGCCGAGCAGCTGGTAGCCGACGCCTGGGTAGGCGAATACCACTTCGGTCAGCAGTGCGCCGCCGACGATGAAGCCGATGCTCATGCCCATGCTGGTGACCGATGGCAGCATCGCGTTGCGTGCCGCGTAGTTCAGCATGATGCGGTGCGGTCGCAGCCCCTTGGCCTCGGCCATCAAAATATAGTCTTCGGAGTTGGTGGCAATCATGGTGTTGCGCATGCCCAGCATCCAGCCGCCCAGGGAAACCAGCACGATGGTCAACGCGGGCAGGACCAGGTGCGCTGCAACGTCCAGGATGAATTCGAGATTGAATCCGGGAACCAGGCCTACGGAGAAGGCATGGCGCATCGGGGCGACGCCCATGTTGATGCCGAAGATGTACAAGGCCCCCATGGCTAGCCAGAAATACGGGAAAGAACCGATGAACACCAGCAGGGGTGGAGCAACCGAGTCCAAGAAGCCGCCACGGCGCCAGGCGGCAAGGATGCCCAGGAGGTTTCCGAGGATCACGGCGAAAATCAATGAAGTCAGTCCCAGCAGCAAGGTCCACGGCAGCTGCGAGGCGATGACCTCGGAGACTGGAGTGGGGAAACGGGAAATCGACATCCCAAAGTCGCCGGTCAAGACACGGCCAAGATAGCCAAAGTATTCGGGGATGATGGGGCCGCCGTCCACTCCCATCAGGGTTCGAAGTGCTTCGACTTGTTGTGGCTCAAGCCGTTGCTGCGAGCGGGACAGCATGCGGGTGACGGGATCGCCTGGCATCAGCCGCGGTAGAAGGAAATTCAGGGTGATTGACGCCCAGAAGGCTAGGAGATAAAAGCCCAAGCGCCGTAGGAGGAAACTCATGTTGTGTGTCCTTGGCTAAGGATCGCAACGCAGCGGGCGGACGGTATCCGCCCGCTGCGAAGGGAAAATGTTGCTAGTTCGCTGGTTCCAGGCTGGTGAGCACCAGAACGGTGGTCGGGGCCCGGTTGCTCAACGTGGCATACGGGTTATCTTCGGTTGGCCAACCCACGAAGTTCTCAGTGGTGTAGGCACCCCATTCCGGGCCGGCGAATAGCGGTACTACCGGTGCCAGTTCGCTGTAGCGAGCCTGCAGGTCGTTAACGATCTGCTTCTGTTCTCCCTCATCGCCGGCAGCCACGAACTTGTTCAACAGCTCATCTGCTTTTTTATCGCTGAACCGGTGGTAGTTGTCAAAGGTCTGCTTGCCCACGGGCTTGACGTTCTGGCTGCCCATGAGGTTGAGGTAGTACTGGTAAGGAGTCGGAGCGTTAGCGGTCCAAACGATTCCGGTGTCGAATTCACCGGTTTCGTAGCTTGCGGTCACCGCGGCCCAATCCGGCGAATCAACAGTGGCCTTGATGCCCACGTCCTGGAGGTTTTGGGCGATGATATTCGCTACCGAAAGCCAATCCGAGGAGGTTGAACCCACGGAGATATCGAAGGTGAATGGCTTGCCAGCGGCGGTGGTGCGCTGCCCCTGTGCATTCTCCTTGAAGCCTGCTTCATCAAGAAGCTTCTTTGCGCCTTCCACATCCCGCGTGGTCCAGTCGCACTGTTCGACGACCGCAGCGTCGCGCCACTTGTCATAGTTGCCGGACAGTCCGGTGCAGTCCGCTGGTTTGGCGTAGTCGGACATGCCGACCTTGACAACCTGTTCGCGGTCTACGGCCATGCTCAACGCCTTGCGTACGCGAACATCCGAGAATTCTTTCTTGGTAGTGTTCAGCTGCCAGTTGATTTCGGCGCCAGTGGTCGGGAACCAGAAATGACGGTGCTCCGGATCCTTGTCCACGTAGGTCGATTGGATATCCGGCATGTAGGTTTGCGTCCAGTCAACATCGCCGGAGATGGCGGCGAGGTTGGCTCCGTCGTTGCCGGCGAAAGCGAGCATGCGGATGCCGCCGATATTCTGCTTCTCGGGTTGCCAATAGTATGGGTTCTTGCCCAATTCGAAGGACTGCGCCTGGAAATTGGCTACTTCGGTGTATGGTCCGGTGCCTACCGGTTTCGGGTTCTCTTCATTTCCGGGCTTGTCGAACTTGGACCAGATGTGGGCCGGGACAATCACCTGCTGGCCCAGTTCGTAGAGGGCCGGGGTGAATGCCTGCTTGAAGTGGAACTCGATGGTCGAGTCATCGAGAGTCTTGATGGACTTCAGGTAGTCATAGCCGCCGAGCAGTTCCTTTTGCAGTTCAACTGAGAGCTTGACGTCCTTGGACGTCAGCGGGGTGCCATCGGAGAATTTAACGCCCGGACGCAGATTGAAGGCCAGCGACTTTCCGTCTTTGCCTGCACTCCACTCCGTGGCCAGCCAAGGCACGGTGTCGCCGCCTGCCGGGTTGTAGACCAGCATGGATTCGTAAATGGACTGCCCGGTCATTGGCGCAGCATTGGGCGAGAAGGGGTTGAAGTTTTTTGAGAAGGTTCCCATGTCCTCGCGCGGAATGGTCAGGAACGCGGCGTTGGCTGATCCGTCGCCCCCTTCAGTTCCGCCTGGATTCGATGCGACGCATCCGCTCAAGGCGAGGGTGCCGGCCACAGCGGTCGCGGCCACGGCAAGGTGCGCGCGACGTAAGTATTTGATTATCATTGAAGTTCCTCATCCATTCATGTGATGTGTAGCGGAGGGGAAGTTCATCTGCGGCCGTGCATGGCCACAGACGAACGAATGCGTGGGGGGCAGCCGATGGTAATTTGGCGATTCTCGATCGGCGAGCCCTCTACCATTTGATTCAATAGGGACACCCCCGCCATGCCCAGTTCTTCGAAGGGCAAGGCAATGGTTGTCAGCTTTGGCCGCATATGCGGTGCCAGAATTTCCTGATCATCGAATCCGACGATTGAAATGTCTTTTCCCACCTGCAATCCGCGTTCCTTAATTGCGTCATAGGCGCCCATGGCGATCCGGTCATTTCCGCAAAAAATTGCGGTAGGCGGATCCAGTTGGCTTAGCAGCGTTTGCGTACCGTGGTACCCGCTGTCGGCAGTTCCATCACCAGGCACGATCCGGGAATCATCGAATTCAATTCCGTAATCGCGCAGGGCCTGCTTCATACCGGCTTGGCGTCCGATTTGCGCAGGAATTCCTGTTTTGAGAGTGATGTGCCCGATGCTGGTGTGCCCGGCCTTGGCCAGGATTTCAGCGGCAGCGTATCCGCCGCCGAATTCATCCGGAACAATTGATGGCAATTGGCCTCCGGCGTCGAAGCAGTTGACCAGTACGCAGGGAACTGATTTTGCATTTTCCGGCACCGTGATTTGGCGGTGCCAGGAAGTCGCGATGATCAATCCGCCAACCTGCTGTTCAAGCAGCTTCTCAACGGCGAGGTTGTCCATGCCTGGATCATCGTCGCTGGGTGCGATAAGGAGGAAGTTGCCGTCTTTCCATGCTGCCTGCTGCGCTCCCTTGATCACGTCAGTGGCAAAGGGCGAGGTGGCAATTTCGGTCACCAGCCCGAACCAGGAGCTGCGTTTGCTGGCCAAGGTTCGTGCGGCTGCGTTGGGGCGGTAGCCCAGTTCGCGCGCCGTTTGGTTGATTCGTTCTCTTGTGGTTTCGGGGATGCTTGATTCCATCCGGCCGTTGAGTACGAATGAGACGGTTGTTCGGCTCACCCCGGCTGCTTTGGCAACGTCGGCCATGGTCACTGACTGCTGAGACATGCCCCTCCTCCCCTTCGAGATCAGTGCGTTTCGCGTCGTGCCATCGGTTTGCTAACACGATTCAGTAACGCGCGTTACTACGCTGTGAAATAAGGTAACCTACATCACTTACGGCTGTCAAGGAAGAAGTTTTGCGGCAGTGAAAATCATTGACAGGATCGATTCCTGACCGTCAAGGCCATGGATCCAAGACATGGGAATCCCTTGCTTCATTCAGCTGAGTAGGGCAAATGGGGCACGATGCCACAGGGCAGAGGCGTAATCAGCACCCCGAAGCATGGCAGCCATTCCCCGAAATGGCACTGGTAGACACAAAGGAAATCGTGGAAATCAGGTTCGCGGAACCGGCCGGCTCGGTTGCGCCCGCGAGTCAGCGGGATTTCATGGACTCGCGCTCGATGAGCGGCATGTCGATCTGATGCTCCCCGGGCTCCAGCTTTCCATCGAGCAGAAGCTCAACGGCCAGAGCACCCATCCCCTCATATGGAAGTCGAATAGAGGTCAATTGCGGGCGAAGGTAGCTGGCAATGATCTCGTCATCGAAAGACAGCACGGACAGGTCCGTTCCTGGCTTCAGGCCATTTTCGGCGAGCGCTTGGAAGACACCCATGGCCACGCGGTCATTGGCGCAAATGATGGCGTCAGGGTTGTACCCGTCGGCTAGCATCCGGATTGTTGCTTCATATCCGTCGGTGGGGTTCCAGTCGTCGAGCACCCAGTGGCCCAGTACTTCGAGGTTTGATTCCGCCAAGGCTCTGCGCAGGGAGCCGAAGCGGCGAGAGATACTTGGATAGGTTCGCGGATCCTTTTCGGCGTTTTCAAGTTCACCGATGACCGCAACACTCTTCGCCCCGGATTCGATAACCCTCTGCACGGCTTTAGCCCCCGAATCCATCTCATTGGGAAGCACTGCGACGCAAGGGCTGTCGTCAATGCCGTTGACCAGCACGGTGGGCAATCCAGTTTTCGGGATCTTCAAATCACGTTGGCGAGAATCCATGAACCCAAGAATCAGCCCGTCAACGTCCCGGTGGGTCATCTGCGTTATTGCTTCAGCCATTTGTTCTGGCTTGCCGAAGGTCTCAGCAATGAGCACCGTATGGTCTCGCTCTTCCGCTGCGCGCAGGATGCCGGTGATCATTTCGGAAGCAAAACGAGTCACGGTAACTTGATCAGAGATGAACCCCAGGGTGCGCGTCTTCCCGCTTCGCAAGGATTGGGCTGCCGCATTTGGCCGGTAACCCAGTTTCTTGGCGGCCGCGCGCACTCGTTCCGTGGCTTCGGCGGACAGTCGCGTGCCCGGCTTATTGTTCAGGATCATGCTGACGGCAGCCTTGGACATCCCCGAAGCTTCTGAAACGTCAGCAATTGTTATCCGCTTGGCTTTAGGCGATTCCACATTTCCCTCTTGAGACAGTTCGAATGCAATTATTCGACCCTAGCCTATTGCAGTGATTCGGCCACGCTGTTAGAGTCTTGTGCTAAATCCATTTAGCCAACTCATATCGAAGGATGGCAGCGTTGCCCGAAACTCAACAGGTCGCGGTGAAGCGACCACAGCTACATTTCACTGCGAAGAAAAACTGGATCAATGACCCCAATGGATTGTTCTTTGACGGAAAGCAATACCACCTGTACTTCCAGCACAATCCTCACGGCGTAGGCCACGGATTCATGTCTTGGGGCCACGCGGTCAGCACCGATCTGGTGAACTGGGAAGAACTTCCTATCGCGATTCTGCACGGCGACATGGCTGATATCTTCTCCGGCTCCATCGTGGTGGACCACGAAAATACCAGCGGCTTCGGCGACGGCACGGTTGCGCCGGTCGTTGCCATCTACACCGCGGCAGCCAAGGATGAGACCAACCAGTCCCAAGCCATCGCCTACTCGCTGGATGGTGGAATCACTTTCACCAAATACGGGCAGAATCCAGTTCTGGATCGAGGGTCCAAGGACTTCCGCGACCCAAAGGTCATCCGATACGAATCCGAGCAGGGTTCCTTCTGGGTCATGGTTGCTGTTGAAGCCATTGATCGCCGAGTGATGATCTACCGTTCTGAGAACCTCAAGGACTGGACCGAGCTCTCCAGCTTCGGACCCCAGGCTGCTGTTGCCGGAATCTGGGAATGCCCAGATCTATTCCAGCTACCAGTTGCCGGCACAGACCAGCTGAAGTGGGTTCTAATTGTTTCGCTGAACCCAGGCGGCGTGGCCGGCGGCTCAGGTACCCAGTACTTCATTGGTGAATTCAACGGCACCACCTTCACTCCTGATGAGACTCAGGAAACTTGGGATAGCTTCGGATACGAATCCTTGAAGCAGGGCGACTGGCTGGACTGGGGACGCGACTTCTATGCAGGTGTCAGCTTCCACGGCTTGCCACTAGACGAGCAAACTCTCATTGCCTGGATGAGCAACTGGGACTACGCCCGCGAGCTCCCCCACGACGGATGGCGCGGATCCATGAGCGCCGCACGCCGGCTGGATTTGGTGAAAGACTCCAACGGCAAGTTTGACATTCGCCAGCGCATTCTCGGATTGCCAAAAGCCGACGTTGCATCAAGCAAGGCCAACGCTGGCGAAAATCGTATTGAGCTGGGCTCCCCCGCTCTGGTTGAACTGACGTTTGCTACCAGCCCAACCGAACCAGCAGTCCTTTCCTTATTCCGCGCCGATGACACTCTTATCAGCGAACTCACCGTTGAATCCGCATTGATTCAGCACCGCCGCGAAGCAGGCAAGGTAGACCACGAGCTCTACGCCTCCAACCAGCGCATGCCTCTGCCCGCTGGTTCGGATGAACTAGATGTGAAAGTTCTCGTGGATCACGGATCTATCGAAATCCTAGCTGCTGGTGGTCGACGTTCCCTTACGGATCAGCTCACCGGTGAGGCAGCGCTGGCCTACGCGACCTTGCGCGTCGCAACTGGTGCGAATGCGTCTTTCAAAGTTCAAGAACTCTCTGATAACGCACTGGAGCCCAAGGCATGAGCCGCATTAGCGTAATGGGCGAATCCCTCGTCGACGTTGTTGAAGAAACTGCGCATCCTGGCGGATCACCGCTGAATGTCGCCGTCGGGCTTGCCCGGCTGGGACATGATGTTCAGTTCTATACGGAATTCGGTCAGGATTCCTACGGCATTCAAATTGCGGAGCACCTGGATCAGGCGGGAGTGCATGTTGCCGCCGGCTCAGTAACTGGGCATCCCACGTCCGTAGCCCAGGTAGTGATGGATGAGCACTTCAATGCTCGTTACACCTTCGACATCCACCAGCAGATTCCTGCTGTCCCCGCTGATGATTCCAGCGAATTGCTGCACACCGGTTCCATCGCTGCTTGGATTGAACCCTCGGGTCAAACCATTGTCGATGCTTTCAAGAATGCATCAGACGATTCACTTCGAAGCTATGACCCTAACCTCCGTCCGGATCTTGTCGAGGACAGGGACTCGGCTTTGCAACGCATTGAGCTGCTGATGGGCCTGAGCCACATCGTGAAGCTCAGCGACGTTGATGGTCAGTGGCTATACCCAGGCCTAGAGCCATGGGAGGTTCTGAAGCACGTAGCCAGCCTCGGCCCAGCCTTGGCGGTGATGACTCAGGGCGGCGATGGTTGCGTGGCGCTTTCCTCGGGACGGCAATTTGATGTCGCTGCCTCTCCCACCAATCTTGTGGACACCATAGGTGCCGGGGACGCCTTCATGTCCGGGCTGCTCTTTGGAGTGCTGGCTAATCCAGAATTCGCTCAAGCTCTTCGTCACGGCGCAACGGCTAAGTCTCAAGATGTTGAAGAGGCACTTCGTCAGGCCTTAACCTCAGCTGCACTGACAGTGGCACAAGCCGGAGCCAATCCCCCGTGGATTAAAGACTTCTCCCTCGCAATCGCTCAGTAACTACGCTTCGCAGCGTTCACGAAAGAATCCAGGACAAAGATGGCTGGCATTACGACTACTTACAAAAATCCTATTTACCTCCAGAGTTCCTTCTCGATGCTCCTGTTCTTCGCATCGTGGGGCATCTGGTGGTCCTTCTTCCAGATCTGGCTCACCAGCGAATCAGCAGGTCTAGGACTCACCGGGGCACAGGTCGGCACGCTCTACTCGGTAAACTCGCTGGCAACGCTGATCCTGATGTTTGCCTACGGGGCCATTCAGGATCGGCTTGGCGACAGAAAGCATCTGGCCACCATTCTTGCCTCGGTGACCGCCCTGATCGGGCCATTCTGCACGTGGGTCTACCAGCCACTATTGCAGTCCCAGTTCATGGCCGGCGTGCTCATTGGCGCCATTGTCTTGTCAACTGGTTTCCTAGCCGGAGTTGGGCTATTTGAAGCCTTGACCGAACGCTACAGTCGCCGTTTCAACTTTGAATACGGGCAGGCCCGCATGTGGGGGTCCTTTGGCTACGCTCTGGTCGCATTGGCGGCCGGCTTCCTGTTCACTATCAACCCCATGCTGAACTTCTGGATCGGGTCCGTTCTGGGCCTGGCCCATCTCCTGCTGCTGGTGCTGGGCCGTACCAATAGTCAGCCAGTGATCGCCGCCGGTTCCGGCAGGAAAATTCTTTCCCCCGCAACTACACCGACAATTCGTGAGATGTTCAGGCTATTCCGTCTGCCGAGTCTCTGGCTGATCATCTTGTTCGTCATGCTCTCTTGGACGTTCTATACCGTCTTCGACCAGCAGATGTTCCCCGAGTTCTACACCGGCCTATTTGAATCACCCGAGACCGGACAGCGGGTATACGGAATCTTGAACTCAGTTCAGGTGTTCGTTGAAGCGGCCATGCTTGGCATCATCCCCCTGGTCATGCGCCGGATAGGCATTCGTTCAGCATTGCTACTGGGAGTGGCCATCATGTTTGTCCGCATCATCGGCTGCGCTCTGGTTGACGATCCGGTGCTGGTCTCGGCAATCAAGATGTTGCATGCCATTGAGACACCGCTATTCATCTTGCCGATCTTCCGTTACTTCACGCTGCACTTCAATCCGGCACTGTCGGCAACCCTATACATGGTTGGGTTCCAAGTATCGGCACAGATTGGCAACGTCATTCTGTCCACTCCCCTCGGTGCGCTCCATGACCGTATGGGCTACCAGCAGACCTTCATCGTGATTTCTCTAGTTGTGCTATTAGCTGGGATCTACGGATTCTTCGCTCTCAAAAAAGATGATCAGCAGGTAGATGGTGACCCGTTCATGCGTCATTCAAAAGCTGCCATGAACTCATAGCTGACTATTAGGCGAAGCGGGGTGGGATGTTGTCGAATTCGACGACATCCCACCCCGCTCTCGTTTGAGTAAGGAATGTCAAAAATGCGCAACTTCTGCATTGGGTTTATTTATGTTGCACACCTATTGTCGATGACTTAATTTCATCATTTCGTCACTCTGGATTCCTACGATCTAAACATTGTCGCCACGATAATTACACGGCGAATCACAGAATCATTTTGAAAGGTCTCCATGAAAACATCGTCTTCTGTTCCACGTCGCGGGATATTGGTTGCCGGCACCGCAGCCGCTATCACCGGAATCTTCGCCGCCAACAGCGCCACTGCATCCCCAGCTCCGGCTGAGAATCCGGGAACGGCTCCCAGGCCAAAACTGAAATTCGCGGCAGATGGCAAGTTCAAGATCGTTCAGTTCAATGACACCCAGGATGGACCGCGCACCGATCGTCGCACCATTGAGCTGATGGAGAAGGTTCTGGATGCCGAGAAGCCCGGCTTCGCCCTGATCAACGGCGATGTAATCAATGGCTCCTCTCAAACAGTTACCGAAGTCAAGCAGGCTATCAACAACGTCGTGCAGCCGATGGAGTCCCGCGGTATCCCTTGGGCACTTACCTTCGGCAATCACGATGAAGATTCAATGCCCAATGGCACAGGCATGGACGAGGCAAAGATCCTGAACTTCATCCGAGGCTATGAGTTCAATGCCAACTCGAAGAATGACAAGATTGTTGGCGAATCGAATTCCCAGTTGCTGATCGCTTCCTCGAAGAGCGCCAAACCTGTCTTTGGCATCTGGCTGCTTGATTCGAACCGCTACGCTCCAAAGACTGTTGGCGGCCAGGACTTCGAGGGCCTCATGTCCTACGACTGGATCCGTCCCGAGCAGATCGCTTGGTATCGCGAGGCTTCCATAGCCACCGAAAACCGCTACGGCAAGGTTCAGTCGCTAATGTTCTTCCACATACCACTGTGGGAGCACAACCACATGTGGTACGGCGCCCAGTTCACCTCGAACGACGCTGACCACGAGAAGGCCATCAAGAAGCACTCTATCGTCGGAGTGAAGAACGAGGGCGTCTACACCGGCGCATTCAATTCCGGCATGTTCGCCGCGCTGCAGGAACGCGGAGATGTCCGGGGCGTGTACTGCGGCCACGACCACATCAACACCTACATGGGTGACTACTACGGCATCGAGCTCGGCTACGGTCCAGGTACCGGTTTCGGCACCTACGGCCTCGGTGGGACCGAGAACCATCACCTACGCGGCGCCCGGGTCTTCGAACTCGACGAGAACAAGAACAGCGTTTACGCCGGAACCCGCACCGTGTTCGCCAAGGATCTGGGTATCGACATGGGTACTCAGGGACAACCGATCGAAGGGCCACTGCCGCTTCCATAGCCAAGACAAGTTCTGAGCAAGACGAAACCGACCGACGAATGAGCGATTTCGTCTTGCCCAGACTTTTTTTACCGCAGCGAAACTGGTAACGGCAAATTATCGAACAGCTGGAAACCATGGCCGGCGTATTTGTAAAGCGTTCCAGACCTTCTACGAAGACGCCTCCATCCACGAGGAATCCAACCCGGCATCATCTTCGACATGATCATGAAACCGGACTCGATGGGGAGCTACAGCGACAAGGACGTGGACCAGGTCGCCACGAAGTGGGTAGCCCAACACAACCACAAGGGCTCGGACTCACACCTGCAACCTCCCATCGACGTATTCCACGACCGCCGCAGGAATGCCACGCAGGATAACAACACTCTGGAACCGGAACAACCAGTCGAATTCCGCAAAACCGCGGGCGTCTTCAACAAGTCCTACGACTTCTTCTCGCAGGTCATCGACTACGGCAGCACCCGAATCGAGAAATTCGCGATCTACCTGAAGCTACTGGCCAAGGCACTGCAGACCACAGCCACCGGCAACAGCTTGGACCTTTCCGATGCGGCGTTCACCCACTATGCCCTGAGGTGCAAGAAGCACAGGACCTGGAGCTAGTGGGTGGGCAAGGCAAGGGAATCGAGAGGTGACTGCAGCCGATTCGGGCGTTGTGCGGGAGACGACCCTACGCACTTTCGACGGACAGATTAAGCAGATCAACGAGCTATTCGAAGACACCGGAATCAGCGACGACGACCAAATCAATGCCGTCGAATCGATCATGTGCACGCCGAACCACACGAGCAGTTACAACGTGAAGCGATTGCAAATGGACCGATAGATTTCAGTTCATCGCCAAGTCTTCCCGAGACTATTGACAAGATCACCTACACCTCGGGAGAAGGACGCAAAAGGCAATCAATGCCTAGCTAGAGGTGGATGCCCCGGACGAGATAGTTCATTTTCTTCTTGCGACTGGTTTGCAAGATCGGGCTAGGAAGCCTTCGCAACGTGATGCTATGACGAATCATTACCCTGAGACACATAGACGTACATAGGTGCAAGAGGTCTTGCTGTTCGCTTTTCCACTCAGTGGCTCATGACCCCGTTAGGAGTTTTGTTTAGTCTTGGACCGACAGATCTTGACTACGAATGCCGATTAGGATGGACAACCCTAGAAATTAGTTTGGGGTCCACCGCCTGTACGTGGTGGCCCCAAACTGAGGTTGCCCAGGTGTCTAGCTTCGAGAATTCAAAACGATGTTCGTTACCGGCTGCGAAGAGTCGGTTGCGAATTCCAGCCCAGACGGAGAAACTCCATCAGCAACCAGCTGCGCGCCGAGAGCTGCAACCATTCCGCCGTTGTCCGTGCACAAGCTAAACGGAGGAACCACCAAGGCTATGCCCGCAGAAGCACATCGGGCCGCCAGAAGTTCACGCAGTCGAGTATTCGCCGCCACTCCCCCGCCCAGAAGCAGAGTCTTCAGTCCCTGTTCCTGCATTGCCCGGACTGCCTTCGACGTGATCACGTCAACGACTGCTTCCTGGAATGACGCAGCAATATCAGCGACAGGAATTTCTTCTCCGTTGGCCTCGAAGTGCTCGACGCAGCGGGCTACAGCAGTCTTCAGTCCTGAGAACGAGAAGTTGTTGCGGTGCTTGCCAGGATTCTCGGCACTGCCCACGAACTTCGGCAGCGACAAGCCGCGAGGGAATCGGAATGCCTTTCGGTCTCCATCCTTAGCCGCCTTGTCGATAGCCGGACCACCTGGATACCCGAGACCCAGCAAACGAGCAGTCTTGTCATAGGCTTCACCGGCTGCATCATCAATCGTGGAGCCCAACAGCTGCACGTCGTTAGTCAGCGAAGTGACCTTCAAGATTTCGGTGTGCCCCCCTGAGACCAGCAGTGCCCCGAAAGTTGGCGGCAATACGGTTCCTTCGAGAACTCCAACACCTACGTGAGCAACCAAGTGGTTGATCCCGTACAACGGCTTCCCTGTAGCCAACGCCAGAGCCTTGGCTGCCGAAACTCCAACCATCAGAGCACCGGCCAGGCCTGGACCGCTGGTCACGGCAATGGCGTCAATGTCATCAAGAGTCAGTTCCGCGGTGTCCAGAGCTGACTGCAGGGTGGGCACAAAGGCTTCCAGGTGTGCACGCGCTGCGATCTCTGGAATCACTCCTCCAAAGCGTACGTGCTCATCCATGGAACTGGAGACAGCGTTAGCAAGCAGCCTATTGCCGCGCACGATGCCCACGCCGGTTTCATCGCAGGAAGACTCGATGCCCAGTACTACGGGTTCTGTGTTGCTCATGCGTTGCGTTCTTCCTCTTGTCCTTGCTGGACGTCCAGCGGCAGTCTCATAATAAGCGCGTCTACCCCGCCCTTGTAGTAGCCCTTGCGACGGTGAATGGTAGTGAATCCCATGGATTCATACAGACCAATGGCACCGGGGTTATCAAAGCGAACTTCGAGCATCACATCCAATGCATTCTTCTCGCCTGCGGTCTGGATGAGCAATGCCAAAAGCTTGCGTCCCAAGCCTCGCCCTTGGTAGTCCGGGTGCATGGCAATAGTTTGCACATCGGCAATCGGCAAGACCACGCAGAGGCCGGCATAGCCGACAACTCGACCAGCGTCCGCATAGACCCAGTAGGTGCGGGTATCACTCTGAGCTAGCTCGGATTCAAAACCTGCCAGCGGCCACGCGTCTTCTGGAAACAGCTGCTGTTCCAGCTCGTGGACAGCCAGCAGATCTTCTGCGGCCATGCGGCGCAAAGTGATCTGATTTGCTTCACTCATGATTTGGTCTGCTTCATGAATGCCGGAACCTGCGCGTCGGATTCACGCAGGTACTGCGGCGAAGTATCAGACAGATCCTTGCCCGCTGCCAGTTCATTCATGCCACGGCGGGCAAGATAGCCGGCGTTTGCAATCCATTCAAAGGACTCAGGCATTGGCTGGGAGCCTGCCTCTTCAAGTTGTTCGGCGTAGATCCCGGCACCAACGCCGTAGACCGGCAATGCCGGAAGCGCTGAAGCTGCGGAAACGTGCGGGCCATCCACCATGGTGCCGTCTTGGTCATATCGAGCCCAGTACACTTCCTTGCGACGTGCATCAGATGCAACAACGAATTCAGCCGGAACCTGACTTGAGTCAAGCGCCTGTTCGGCGAGCGCGTGCAATGACATCACACCGTACACGGGGATTTGCCATACGAAGCCGAAGGTTCGTGCGGCAACCAGTCCCACGCGCAGGCCAGTGAATGGGCCTGGGCCTACGCCGACAATAATGCCGGCGAGGTCTTGGCCTTTCTGTCCATGAGCGTCCAAGAGTTCCTTGACGTATGCCGACAGGGTTTCGGTCTGGTCGTTCCCCTTGGATGAAACCCGCTGGTCGACAACTGAACCGGTGGCTTTGTCAACCAGTGCCACCGATGCGTTGGCGGAGGTGTCGATAGCTAAGTAGTTAGGCATGCTTCTCTTCCGTGTGCTGCGCAGTTACTGCAGACAGCAAAGTGTCTTTCAACTGGGCAAAGGTTTCCTCGTCCCAGCGCGGGCCGATCCCCTTCAGGCTGAACAACCGCGGCTCGTCCAGCTCTTCCTCCGATTCTTCCCACGGGTTGGCACTCGGTGCGGCCAGGACTTCGCGGTCCAGCTGGATTTCCAGACGCGAGTCCGTGAGATGTTCCACCTTGCCCAGCCCCCACTCCACAACGGTGACTGAATCAGCCAGCGTTGATTCGAGATCCAGGGTGTCCACGTCGTCGTGGCCCTTCAAGCGGTAGGCATCCACGTGGATCAGTCCGGGGCCATCGCCTAGCGCCGGGTGCTGGCGGGCCAAAACGAATGTAGGCGAGATGATTCCCTCGCGTACATTCAGTCCCACGCCCAGCGACTGAGTCAGAGTCGTCTTACCAGCGCCCAAGGCCCCTGTAAGAATCACCAAGTCTCCGGCTTTGAGCTGGGTACCAAGAGCTTCCCCCAGCGCTTCGGTAACAGTGAGGTCATCTAGTTGGCAGGAGAATTCCCGCACCGGGTTACTCACCGGCTTCACCCCAGCTGCCTTCGATGTAGTAGCGGGGCACGCGCGGAGAAATGCGGGTTACCACTTCGTAGTTGATGGTGTTCGCCGCATAGGCCCAAGTGTTCACCGACTGCCCGCCTTTACCGAAGATAATCGCCTCGGCGCCGAGGAAGTCCTCAGGCTTGATGTCCGCGCCCAGATCAATGACGCACTGGTCCATGGCGATGCGTCCGCGTACCGGGTAGGTGCGTCCGTTAACTGTTACCGGCGCACCTGTTGCGATGCGCGGCAAACCGTCTGCATAGCCCATGGGGATCAGCCCGAGGTAGGTCTCCGCTTCAGTCTTGTAATTCAGGCCGTAGGACACGCCCTGCCCCGGATGGACCTTCTTGACGTTAGCCACGCGGGTCTTCACTGTCATGGCTGGACGCAGGCCGAAACTTTCTGGCGAGTCGGTTTCAAAGGGGCTCAGGCCATACAAGCCCAACCCCAAGCGCACCATGTCGTGGTGTGAATCAGGTCGCGAAAGGATACCCGGCGTATTGGCGATATGGCGCACTTCAAGATCGAAGCCGGATGCTTCTACCAGTTCTATGGCCTTGTTGAAGATTTCCAGCTGCTCGTCCGTTTCGGGCCGCTCTGGCTCATCTGCGACCGCGAGGTGGGAGAAGATGCCAACTACGCGCAGCAGTCCTTCTTCTTGGAAGTCGCTGGCGCGGTTCAACAGATCAGGCAGGGCATCCATAGTGGAGCCATTGCGGCCAAGTCCTGTGTCCACCTTGATGTGGATACGTGCCGGTGTCTGCACGGCACGTGCTGCGGCGGCAACGTATTCAAGTTCCCAGCCTGAGACTCCCAGATCAAGACCGGCATCAATGGCGGCCTCGAATGGGGTGTCCTCGGTGTGCAGCCAGGCCATCATGGGAGCATCGATGCCCGCTTCACGCAGGGCGAGAGCTTCCGTCGCATGGGCACACCCGATCCAGCGGGCGCCACCCTCCAAGGCGGCCTTGGCTACGGGGATAGCTCCATGGCCGTAGGCGTCTGCTTTGACGACGGCCATAACTGCAGCTGGGGCTACAACATCAGAAATCTGCTTGACGTTGTTGCGGATGGCCGACAAGTCAATGACTGCACGACGTTCAAATCCGATAGCCTGTGCACCGCTGGTGCTCTTTGTCAGGTTGCTTTCTTCAAGCGCTTCAGAGTTCACCTATTCATCTTCGCACTTTTCGGTTCCGCTTGCCTTGTTCACCCGTGCGCAGTTCGGCACATAGTGCGAGTTAAAGTCGGAAGGGGCGGACCCAAGCAACTGTGTTGCTGGGTCCGCCCCTTGGAGACGGATGTTTGTCAGGGCTTAGCGCAGAGTCTTCAGCTCGTCGCGGATCTGGGCGAGCAGCTCCAGCTGTGGATCTACTTCTTCCTCTGGCTCTTCTGCACCGGCAGCACGGCGTGCAGCCAGTCGCTCGTTGAGCTTGGTCATTGGCAGAACCAGCGCGAAGTAGACAGCTGCAGCAATCAGCAGGAAGTTGACCAGTGCAGTCAGGAAGACACCGAACTTGATGTCAACGCCGTCAATGGTTAGCAACAAGAAGCTGTCGAAGTTTGGAGATCCAACCAGGGCGGCGATCAATGGCATCAGCACATTATCGACCAAGGCGGTGACTACGGCGCCGAAGGCAGCGCCGATAACAACAGCAACGGCCAGATCGACAACGTTGCCCTTCATAATAAAATCGCGGAAACCTTTTAGCATGGTTAGAGCATACACAGGAAAATCACAGCACGACTACGAATTTGGGCTCCGATCTGTAATAGTTCGGCAAACTCACAGAAATCGTTTGCTTAAATATCAGCTGAAGAAGCCTAGATTTTCCTCAATAGCATCCTGCGCACCGAGTGATCCGCCGCCTTGCGCAGTACTAATTGCGCCCGCCCACGCGTAGGCAAGACGTTTTCCCTGAGGTTCGGCTCGTTAATGCGCTTCCAGATACCGTGAGCAGTTTCCCGTGCCTCGACATCAGTGAGCTGGGCATAGCGGTGGAAGTAGCTGGCAGGGTCGGAGAAGGCACCGGAGCGCAGACGCATGAACCGCTTGATGTACCACTCTTCGATATCCGCGGTACGCGCATCCACGTAGACGGAGAAGTCGAAGAAGTCGCTCAGGGCCAGGCCCACGGTCCCATCGGAACGGGTTCGAGCAGGCTGCAATACGTTCAGTCCCTCGACAATCAATACCTGCGGTGAGCGGATTACGTTGCGCTCCCCCGGGATGATGTCGTAGGTCAGGTGCGAGTAGACCGGAGCGCTTACTTCTGGGGCACCAGACTTTACCGCCGAGACAAAGCGCAGCAGCGCCCGCCGGTCATAGGATTCGGGGAACCCTTTGCGGTGCATGATCCCGCGGCGCTCAAGCTCGGCATTCGGGTACAAGAAGCCATCAGTGGTTATGAGCTGGACATCAGGCGTATGCGGCCAGCGGCGCAGCATTTCCTGCAGAACACGGGCAGTTGTGGACTTTCCCACGGCAACCGAGCCGGCGACGCCGATGACAAAAGGCGTGCGGCTGGTCTGCTCGCCCAAGAAGGTAGTGGTTGCCTGATGCGTCGCGCCGGCACCCTCGACATAAAGCGACAGCAGGCGGCTCAGTGGCAGGTAGACGTCCCGGACCTCTTGCAAGTCCAGCTGGTCGCCGAGGCCGCGTAGCCGCTCAATGTCCGAATAATTCAGCGGCTGTTCCATTTGATTGGACAGGCGCGCCCATGTCTCGCGCTCCAGTTCAACGAAAGGCGAGATAGGCGTTTCAAGTGTTCCGTGTGGTTCCACGAGGGTAAATTCTGCCAAGAATATGCTCCACATCCCAATTAACAACATCAACAAGGCGTTTGGATTAGTCAAAAAACGGCCGACTGGTGATCTAAGACATAGGTAATTTTGAGTGCTCCGACACGATTATTCCCATCGATGGGCATTGAACCGGTAGGATTTTTCCCATGTGCGGAATTGTTGGATATGCAGGAACCTCGAGCCAGGTCGCCGATCATGGCGCCCTCGACGTTCTAATTGAAGGTTTGCGTCGGTTGGAATACCGCGGCTACGACTCGGCTGGTGTCGCTGTTGTTGCCGATGGCGCCATTCATTCTCGTAAGAAGGCCGGCAAGCTGGTCAATCTGGAAAATGAAATTGCCGAGTCCCCATTGCCTAAGTCGATGACCGGCATTGGGCATACTCGTTGGGCAACCCACGGTGGTCCGAGCGATCAGAACGCTCACCCACACCTGGCCGATGGTGGCAAACTTGCCATGATCCACAACGGAATTATTGAAAACTTCGCCGGCATCAAGGCCGGCTTGGCAGCCGAGGGCGTTGAATTCCTTTCGGATACCGATACCGAGGTTGCCGCAGCTCTGCTGGGCAAGCTCTACAGCTCCGAGGCCGAAGGCGATTTGACCCGCGCCATGCAGCTTGCTGTTCAGCAGCTCGAAGGTGCTTTCACCCTCTTGGCAGTTCACCAGGACCACCCAGGTGTTGTCGTTGCGGCTCGCCGCAACTCCCCTCTGGTTCTCGGTCTGGGCGATGGCGAAAACTTCCTGGGTTCGGATGTCTCCGGCTTCATCGACTTCACCCGTCGCGCCGTAGAACTGGGCCAGGACCAGATCGTAACCATCACCCCGGATAACCATTCCATCACCGACTTCGACGGCAACCCGGCCGAAGGCAAGGAATTCACCGTTGACTGGGATGCAGCCAGCGCTGAAAAGGGCGGCTTCCCATCCTTCATGGAGAAGGAAATCTTCGACCAGCCTGCAGCTGTTGCCGACACCCTGCTGGGCCGCTCGGACGCTGATGGCCGACTGACCCTGGACGAACTGCGTATCGCTCCAGAGGAACTGGCCGAAATCTCCAAGATTGTTGTTCTTGCTTGCGGCACCTCGGCATATGCCGGCTCCGTGGCCAAGTACGCTATCGAGTCGTGGTGCCGTATCCCGGTAGAAGTTGAGCTCTCCCACGAGTTCCGCTACCGCGAGCCAATCGTGGACGAAAAGACCCTGATCGTTTCGATCTCCCAGTCCGGCGAAACCATGGACACCTTGATGGCTGTGCGTTACGCCAAGGAGCAGGGCGCCAAGACCATGTCGATCTGCAACACCAACGGATCGACCATCCCACGCGAATCGGATGCGGTGCTGTACACCCACGCTGGTCCGGAAATTGCTGTGGCTTCCACCAAGGCATTCCTGGCACAGATCACCGCAACCTACCTGCTGGGCCTGTACCTGGCGCAGCTGCGCGGCAACCTGTTCCAGGGCCAGATCAAGGACATCCTTGCCGACCTGGGCAAGATCCCTTCCAAGATCCAGGACGTCCTGGACCGCGCGGAAGAGATCAAGGATCTGGCACGCAACATGTCAGATGCCAACTCCGTGCTGTTCCTGGGCCGCCACGTAGGCTACCCGGTAGCAATGGAAGGCGCCTTGAAGCTCAAGGAAATCGCCTACATCCATGCTGAAGGCTTCGCCGCTGGCGAGCTGAAGCACGGCCCTATCGCCCTGATCGACGATGGCCAGCCAGTGTTCGTCGTAGTTCCTTCCCCTCGTGGTCGCGACTCGCTGCACTCCAAGGTTGTCTCCAATATCCAGGAAGTGCGCGCCCGTGGCGCTAAGACCCTGGTTATTGCCGAAGATGGCGATGCTGCGGTCAAGGACTTCTCCGAGTGGGTCTTCTACGTGCCAGAAACCCCAACCCTGCTGATGCCTCTGCTGGCCACCGTGCCACTGCAGATCTTCGCTTGCGAACTGGCATCCGCCAAGGGCTTCGATGTCGACCAGCCACGCAACTTGGCCAAGTCGGTGACCGTGGAGTAATCCACCGAGCACCAGAATTGCGGGCATTCCCTTTCCGGGAATGCCCGCAATTTTTATGCCCTGCAAGCACTGGATAAACTGATAGGCATGATTGCAGGAATTGGAGTGGACATCGTTGATGTGCCGCGTTTTGGCCGCCAGCTCGAGAAGACTCCACGCTTGCGTGAACGGCTCTTCACCGAAGAAGAGCGGGGCCTGCCCCTGCGATCCCTGGCGGCCCGCTTCGCGGCCAAGGAAGCCATCGCCAAGGCGCTGGGAGCTCCTGCGGGCATGAACTGGCAGGACTGCACTATCCGCAAAGATGAAGCCGGTGATCCCCAGGTTCACAACACTGGTTCAGTGGCCGCTGCCAGCGAGCTGCGTGGCATCAAATCATGGCATCTGACCATGTCCCACGATGGAGATATGGCTATCGCAATGGTGGTTGCAGAACGCTAGGCACCAACGCCACGACGAAAGAATAACGACACGCATCTCATTAAATAGGGCATCGCACAGGTGCCTTGAGTATTGTTTGTCTTATGATTCCTGTCTACAGTGTTGCGCAAATTCGTGCGGTTGAAGCCCAGGAGAACTCCAAGCGGGGCGAGACCAGCTTAATGAAGCAAGCAGCCGCCCATTTGGCTTCAACGGCAGTCGCCATGCTGACCGAAAATTCCAGCGCCGATCCGGCTTTCGTGGTGGCGCTTATCGGCCCGGGCAACAACGGTGGAGATGGCTTGTATGCACTGGCAGAGCTCCAACTGCAGAAGATTTCCACTCTGGCCCTGCAGTGCCACGAACAGATCCATGCCGAAGGTGCTGCAGCATATCAAGCTGCCGGCGGTACCGTGCTGGACCTCTCCGACGGTCAAGGCGAATTAGCTAATGCCTCGCTCATTATTGACGCCATCTACGGCCTTGGATACCGTGCCGGCTCTGATTTGCCGAAGCTTCCTGCTGGCGCACGGGTGTTGGCCTGCGATATTCCTTCAGGCCTGGATCCTGAAACGGGCGTTGCGCAGGACTCTGTTCTTCGCGCAGAACGCACGGTAACTTTCGGTGCCATGAAATCCGGTCTTCTGTCTGTAGACGGACCGCTGGTTACCGGTGACATTACCGTGGCAGATCTCGAATTCGACTTTTCTTCCGTCCAAGCTGGAACGCAGCTTGTGGACGAGGTGGCCACTCGCGAGCTGCTGGACCAGCACCGCTCTTGGCGGGATGCCGGACGGCACAAGTACCAGCGTGGAGTCCTGGGACTCATCGCCGGTTCCGGCCTTTATCCCGGAGCTGCTCAGCTGACCGCCAAGGCCGCTGTAGCCTGCGGCGTCGGATTGCTTCGCACCCACGTGCCAGAATCCATTCAGCCGCTCATGGCCGTCGCCGTGCCGGAGTCCGTGCCACTGGATGATGAGCAGATCAAGGAAGCGCTGTCTTCCTCCCGCCGTCAGATTCACGGCAAGGGCGCCAAGATCAAGGCTTGGGCCATTGGCCCGGGCTTGGATGGACGCACTCCCCCGACTGGCGCCATCGCTGATGTCTTTGCCAGCCCGCAGCCGGCCGTCATTGACGCGTCCGGATTGGAAGTCGTTCCTGCCGGCCCAAGCGAGCAGCCTCGCGTGCTGACGCCTCATGCCAAGGAACTGCGCATGCTGCTCAGCCGCGCTGGAGTGAAGATCACTCCCGATGAGATTTCCCAGGACCCGATTCGCTGGACCCGGTGGGCCGCCCTGGCATACAACGCCGTGGTCCTGCTCAAGGGACCAACCAGCTACATTGTGGCCCCCAATGGCGACAGCCTGATGGTGAGCCACTCGGCACCAGAATTGGCCACTGCAGGCAGCGGCGATGTCCTGACCGGCATCCTGGGCTACATGCTCTCCGACAGCTCGCTCACGGGCACCGAAGGCCTGCGAACCGTGCCTAACCGCCGCATGATGGAACTGACCGCGTGTGCCGCTTACATTCATGGCCACCTGGGCCGGGTGACCGCTTCAGAGGGAACTGTCAATGCTTCGCGCCTGATCGAGAACCTGCCTAAGGTCATGAAGCAGTTCGGCTTCTAGGCTCTGGGTCCCTCTAGAGGCCGCCAGAAACTTTGAGAACGCTGCCGGTGGTGTAGGCGGCTTCGCTAGACAATAGCCAAGCCACCGCACCGGCTACTTCTTTCGGCTTGCCTGCGCGCCCCATCGGGATCGTCTCGGCGATTTGCGCAGGGCGCTGTGGATCCTCATGGAATTCAGTCCAAAGCGTTCCCGGGCTAACCGCATTCACTCGGATGCCGTCCTTAGCCAGTTCCTTGGACAGTCCCACTGTCAAGGCTTCTACTCCGGCCTTGGCAGCAGCGTAATGCACGTACGTAAAGGGGCTTCCGGATTCAGCCGCCACCGATGAAATGTTCACGATTGCACCACCGCCATGTGACCGGAGCAGGGGCAGCGCATATTTAATGCAGGTAATTGGGCCCAGAAGGTTTACGTTCAGATCCGCGGCGATATCGGTCAACTCGTTGTCTGCCAGATTTCCGATGGCCGTCGCTGATCCCGCGTTGTTTACCAGTCCTTCAAGTTCACCAATGTCCTTCACTCGGGCGAAGAACCTTGCCACTGATTCTTCATTGGCGCAGTCGATCTGCAGGACATGGCAAATCGCGCCGAGCTCACGGACTTTATCTGCCACTGCCTGCGCCGATTTCTCATCCTGCCTGTAGCCGATGATCAAGTTGCGGTCGGTGGCTAGACGCAGCGCAATCGCGGCTCCTAACCCACGACCACCGCCGGTGACCACAGTGTATGCCATGCGGCTCCCCCTCTCTTGCAGTTGCGGTCGCGTACCGCAGCTAGCTTCAGGAAGCCTGTACCGGAATCGAGGTAGTTGCCGGAGCCATGTTGCCCAGCTCGAAGTATTCACCCGGACCGGTAACAGTCCAGCCCTGATTCCGCCATTCAGGGCGGTCCAGGACGTTGCGCCCGTCAATCAGCTGCTTGTTGGCCACTAGATCCGCCAGATCCGACGGATTCAGTTCGCGGAATTCATTCCATTCGGTCAGCACCAAGGTCAGGTCCGCATCCTTCGCCGCTTCCTTGAAGGAATCAACGTAGTTCAAGCGCGGGAAACGGCCGGCAGCGTTGGCGTTGCCTTCTGGGTCGTAGACCGAGACTTCAGCGCCCTCGTTGTACAGGCGGACGGCGATATCCAGTGCTGGCGAGTCCCGCACATCATCGCTGTTCGGCTTGAAAGTCACGCCGAGTACGCAGACATGCTTGCCTGCCAGCTCATTGCCCAGCATGTGCGAGGCCAGCGAGACCACGCGGTCACGGCGTCGCAAATTGATCTGGTCGACTTCAGCCAAGAAGCCCATGGTCTGGCTCAGGCCAAGTTCGCTGACGCGTGCTTGGAGGGCTCGAATGTCCTTGGGCAGGCAACCGCCACCGAAGCCCACTCCAGCGTTCAGGAAACGGCGTCCAATGCGCTTATCGTGGCCAATGGCGTCGGCAAGGACCTTAATGTCGCCGCCTACGGTTTCAGTCACCTCCGCAAAGGCGTTGATGAAAGAAATCTTGGTAGCCAGGAAGGCGTTGGCTGCAACCTTGACCAGTTCTGCAGTCTCCAGGTCCGTGGCGATCTCCGGAGTATCCAAGGCAAGGATCGGTGCATAGACTTTGCGCAGCAGTTCCAGTCCGTGTTCATGCTCCAGGCCGTAGACCAGGCGATCGGGGCGCAGGGTATCCTGGACGGCGAAGCCTTCTCGAAGGAACTCCGGATTCCATGCCAGCGCGATGCTGCTTCCGTTCTTGGCGTCTTGGGCAATTTTCTCGCTCAGCCGGCGTGCGGTGCCTACCGGCACGGTGGACTTCCCGACAATCAGCGCTTCGCCGGTGATGTGCTCCAGCAGCGAATCCACAGCACCGTCTACGTAGGACATGTCTGCGGATTGCGAGTCGGCGCGCTGCGGGGTGCCCACGGTGATGAAGTGGATATCCGCGCCGGCAGCGACTTCTGCGTAGCTGTCGGTGAAGCGCAGGCGTCCGGAGGCCACATGCTTGCGCAGCAGTTCTGGCAGGCCTGGCTCGTGGAAGGGCAGAACGCCAGCGGCCAGTGCTTCCAGCTTGGCTTTGTCTACGTCCAGTCCAATGACTTCATAGCCCAGTTCAGCCATGCAGGCGGCATGGGTTGCACCGAGGTAGCCGGTGCCGATCACGCTGATGCGTAAAGTCACGAAAGTCCTTCTCTCCGAGAACGCGAACCGATATCAGTTTCTATTAGTTAGCATGCCACACCCCCGCAGCGTGTTCCGGCGTGGAACGCGCTGTGGGGGTGTGAGTTTTCTTGATATTTACGTGTTGGTTGCTGGGAAGCTACTGGGCCTAGAGGGCCAGATGCTCCTTGACCGATCCTGCCAGAGCTTCGGCTTCGGCCTGGGCCTGCTCGTGGGTAGCTGCCTCGACCATGACGCGAACTACTGGCTCGGTCCCCGATGGACGCAGCAGCACACGGCCGGTGGTGCCCAAGCGTGCCTCAGCAGCGGCAATTGCCCGCTGCAGCGGTTCGCATTCTGGAACGCTGGCCTTGTCTACGCCGCGTACGTTGATCAGCACCTGTGGCAGGACGGTCAGCACGGCAGCAAGTTCCTTCAGGGTCTTGCCGGTAGCCTTCACGCGGGCCGCGATCATCAGGCCGGTCAGCACGCCGTCGCCGGTGGTGGCGTGCTTGGAGAAGATCACGTGGCCGGATTGCTCGCCACCCAGGGAGTAATCGCCTTCGCGCATGCCTTCGAGCACGTAGCGGTCACCCACGCCGGTCTGCTTAACAGTGATGCCTGCTGCTTCCATGGCCAGGGTCAGGCCGAGGTTGCTCATCACGGTGGCAACCAGGGTGTTGTCCTTGAGTTCGCCGCGGTCCTTCATGTCCAGTGCCATGACGGCCATGATCTGGTCACCGTCGACGACGGTGCCTTCATGGTCTACTGCGAGACAGCGGTCAGCGTCGCCGTCGTGCGCGATGCCCAGGTCCGCGCCGTGCTCCAGCACAGCGGCCTGCAGCTTCTCCAGGTGGGTGGAGCCGTAGCCGTCATTGATGTTGATGCCGTCTGGATCTGCGCCAATCACGACGATCTCTGCGCCGGCAGCCTTGAACACCTCTGGGGAGCAGCCCGAAGCAGCGCCGTGGGCGCAGTCCAGAACTACCTTCATGCCATCCAGCCGGTTGGGCAGGGCCTGCAGCAGGTGCATGATGTAGCGGTCCTCAGCGTCGGCGAAACGCGAGACTCGACCTACCTCACCGCCGGTTGGACGTGGCTTTGGCATCTTCAAGCAGGCTTCGATGGCATCTTCCAGCGCATCGTCCAGCTTTTTGCCGCCACGGGCCAAGAACTTAATACCGTTATCCGGAGCCGCGTTGTGCGAAGCGGAGATCATGACACCGAAATCGGCGTTCAGGTCCCCTACCAGGAATGCCGCCGCAGGAGTCGGCAGCGTGCCGGCATCCATGACGTCTACGCCGGAGGCGGCCAGGCCGGCCTCAATTGCGGCAGACAGGAAGTCACCACTGATGCGCGGGTCCTTGGCAACCACAGCGACCGGCTTGTAGCCGTCCTCTGGCTGGCTCAAGCCCAGCACCACCGATGCCGCCTGCGCCAGTTCCAGCGCGAGCTCGGGAGTTAACAGTTCGTTTGCTTTTCCTCGGACCCCATCGGTCCCAAATAACCTTGCCATCGCCTTCAATCATATGCCCTCTGCATTGATTTATACGGCTTAAAGTCCCGCATTGGCAGTGAGATGAGAAAAGATTAATGGGATCTTGCAGTCTTCGGCGTTAAAAGGCCAAAGGCCCCGGCGTCCTTTGCAGGATGCCAGGGCCTTTGGAAAGACCTTGAAGCAAGGTTTAGCGCTTCGAGAACTGCGAAGCCTTACGTGCCTTCTTCAGACCAGCCTTCTTGCGCTCGATGACGCGTGCGTCACGAGTCAAGTAGCCAGCCTTCTTCAGGGTAGCGCGGTTTGCATCGCGATCGATCTCGTTCAGCGAGCGAGCGATACCCAAACGCAGTGCACCGGCCTGGCCGGAAATGCCGCCACCGTTGATACGAGCGATAACGTCGTAAGCACCCTCAAGACCAAGGATCTTGAAAGGCTCGTTGACGTCCTGCTGGTGCAGCTTGTTAGGGAAGAAGTTCTCCAGGGTGCGACCGTTAACGGTCCACTTGCCGGTGCCTGGTACCAGGCGAACGCGGGCGATAGCCTGCTTGCGACGGCCAACTGCTGCACCTGGAACGGTCAGCGGAGCGCGCTCGGTTTCGGCAACTACAGCCGAAGCAGAGGTCTCGGTGGTGTAAGTCGAAGGGGTCTCGCCTTCGAATTCAGTGGTTTCTTCAGCGTTCTGAGCCACGATAATCTCCTATTAAGTATTTCTTCTCGGGGCCAGGACTACTGAGCGACCTGGGTGATTTCCAGTGCCTTTGGCGACTGAGCAGCGTGTGGGTGCTCGGCGCCGCGGTAGACCTTCAGCTTCGACAGCTGGGCATCGGAAAGCTTGTTCTTAGGCAGCATGCCCTTGATGGCCTTCTCAACAGCCAGTACTGGGTTCTTTTCCAGCAGGTCTGCGTAGTTGATGCTCTTCAGGCCACCTGGGAAACCGGAGTGGCGGTAAGCGCGCTTGTTCAGCAGCTTCTTACCGGTCAGTGCAACCTTGTCTGCATTGATGATGATGACATGGTCGCCCATGTCCATGTGTGCAGCATAGGTTGGCTTGTGCTTGCCGCGCAGCAGGGTTGCGGCCTGGACGGCGAGACGGCCGAGTACTACGTCGGTGGCGTCAATGACAAACCACTGACGAGTCTGGTCAGCCGGCTTTGGGGTGTACGTACGCACAGTAATTGCCTTACGTTGATTCGTTTCTGGTCAAACAGTCGCTTGGCTGAAGGCGGTGAGATCCCCCAGTGACAGGCACTGTCGTGTTGTTCTTGTGTTTAGACCAGTACGCCAGGTGAGGACTGATGATAACCGGCCGTCCATATATTGTTCGCACACCCAGCAGACCAGCGACTATGCAACTAAGCCGTCACGCTTGGGCGTGTAGTGTCGAACGTGGACATACACAACTCATAAAAGTTTAGCGGATTAAAGTGTTTCCGGCCAAAAAAGCATGTACGTCGTGAGCAACAACACCCTTAAGATCCCGGGGATTATCGGTTAATCAGCTTTCCATGCAGGCTTCGTCAACTTCGGCTTCGGTTCGCCGTGCGCGGGTCAGGAGTGCTCGTTCTGCCAGTTCTTCAGCCTCTGGGTAGTAGACCTCTTCGAGGACCAGAGCCCGCGGGTGCGAAAGCTTGGTCTTGGAGTCGCGGACCATCTGTTCCAGCCGCTGGGCCAGGAACCCCGGTTGCTCACGCCCATCCCCCACCATCATCGCGGCACCGATTAGCGCACGGACCATGTTGTGGCAGAAGGCATCGGCCTTCAAATGGGCCAGCACCAAGCCGTCGGCTCCGCGGGTGAAGGTGAATTCCTGCAGGGTACGAATGGTCGTGGCATGCGGACGGGGCTTGCAGTAGGTCAAGAAGTCGTGGCGGCCCAGCACGCTTTGCGCCTCGCGATTCATCGCCTCGACATCCAGCTCTTCACGGTGCCACGTGGTCAGGTGGCGGGTCAGTGGATCCCAGCGCTGCTGCCCATCGGCAATCCGGTAGGAGTAGCGGCGGGCCAGCGCAGAGAAGCGGGCATCGAAGCCTTCTGGTGCGCGTTCGGCTTCATGCACCCAAACGGCACCATCTTGACGGCCAAGGATGCCGTTGATGCGGCGTACGAGCGCAGGACCGGGAGCCAAGGGCGCCTTGCGTGGCAGTCCCGCGTATTCTTCCTCGGTCAAATCGAAGTGCACCACCTGGTGGCGGGCATGCACACCTGCATCGGTGCGTCCGGCAACAACCACGCGCACGCGGCGCCGGATCATCATTTCCAGGGCCTCTTCAACCAGCTGCTGCACGCCCAAGACATTGGGCTGGCGAGCCCAACCGCTATAGGCGGCACCGTCGTATCCGAGCACCATGCGCATGCGGATCCATGCTGGTGCTGCAGTGGCCCCCAATGCGGTGGTGCCCATTGGATCGATGCTTTCTGGCTGAGTACTCATGTATTCAATTATGCGTAAGCAGACGCGCAACCGTCGAATCAAGTGCCCGCCTTCACGCCGTTATCCACAGGCGCCAAAACGAGAGCTGCTGCCGGGAGTAGCCTATGTGCATTCCACGGACCTGCCGCGCAGGCGGCTGGTTCACTAGCAACGTTCTAAGGACTCGCCATGTTCAGGAATGCAGTTAGCTTTATCGCGATATCAGTTGCTGTCCCGCTCTGCTTAAGCGGCTGCAGTTCGGGACAGCTGAGCACAAAGCAATCATGCGCCCTCATTAATGAACTGGCCGTAGAACATTCCATCGAGGAAAAGTGGGCCCTGGCATATATGGGAATTCTTGCGCAGAATTCACAACCTGCGATTGAGGCTATGGAAACAGCCATCGGCATCCACCGGGAAGTCTCCGAGCAAACTGGCAATAGGCACTTGCGCACTGCATTGCGGTCCGAAATCGAAAACTACCAAGACTTCATTGACCTCATTGCCAATCGCTACTTTGACGATCCAACGCTCGCGTCAGACGTTGAGGCAGCCGAGGGCGGACTGCAAGATCAATACACCGACTATGTGCGTGAAACGTGCCCAGCTTCCGCTTCTGAACCTGATCCGTCCGCTTCTTAGGAACCCGCTGCTTGCCGATCCGCTCATGTCATACACTGCCTGCAATAACTCCTGATTATAGAATAAACAGGTACTTATCGGTGCCTCACGTGCTGGGCCATCGGATCATCATCGTCTAAGGATCTCCATGTTGAAAAAGTTCGCGGCATCTTCCGCTGCGCTCACCCTTGCATCTGTCATGCTCACTGGTTGCAGTGCAGGCAAAATGTCCACCGAGGAAACCTGCGTTTACATCAACGACCAGGTGGCTGAACGCGAACTGCAGAAGAAGGCGGAGGACTCCAGCGCTGCGCTCTTGGCTGGCGATACATCGGCTTATGCCGAGATCATGAACGAGTTTGATTCCATCCTGGGCGAAGCCGCTGAGAACACGAAGGACAACAAGCTTGCCACGTCCTTGAATGCGGCATCGGAGCAGACCAAGAAAATGGCTGGCCTGATGGCTGAGGGCAACAGCAGCAACATGATGGAAATTTCGCAGAAGATCGCCGAACTGGATACGACTGAAGCTTCCGAGGCTACCGAATACCTGAATACGGCTTGCCCGGACATGGATTCGTTCAGCTAGGCAATTCCAAGATGCGGATGCCCCTGCCCTCCAACTGACGGGCAAAATCACCCGCGTCTTCACGCAAACAGGCATAAAAAAGATTCCCGTTGGTTCCTTGCGGATCCAACGGGAATCTTTTTCGCCTTTGCAGGCAGAGAGCATTAGCTCGAAGGGGCTTAGGCCTCTTCGGTCTCAGCAGCCTTCTCGGCAGCCTTGGTGGCTTCCTTGACGACAGCCTGCTTTGGCGAAACTGGCTCCATCACGAGCTCGATAACAGCCATAGGAGCGTTGTCGCCCTTGCGGTTACCGATCTTGGTGATGCGGGTGTAGCCACCCTCGCGGTTTGCCATTGCTGGTGCGATGTTCTCGAACAGTTCGTGAACGATCGACTTGTTGGTGCGCGAACGCGAAGCGATGACGGCCTGGACGCGGCGACGCGAAGCCAGGTCTCCGCGCTTAGCGAAGGTGATCAGGCGCTCTGCGTGTGGACGCAGACGCTTGGCACGGGTCAGGGTGGTGGTGATCTTCTTGTTCTCGAAGAGCTGTGCCGACATGTTAGCGAAAATCAATCGCTCATGTGCTGCACTGCCGCCGAGACGCGGACCCTTGGTAGGGGTAGGCATTGTGGTTCTCCTAGATGAATAACCCGTACTGGACGAATATTTCGTTCAGTCGGATGAAGTAGTGTGTCGCTAGACGCGGGTCTTACAGACCTTCGTCGTATTCGTCGCCATCGTCGATGGCGCTACGAGCGGCCAGATCGAAGCCTGGAGGGGAATCCTTCAGGGCCAGACCCAGTTCAACCAGCTTGGCCTTGACTTCGTCAATGGACTTCGCACCGAAGTTGCGGATGTCCATCAAGTCGGCCTCGGAGCGGGTTACGAGTTCGCCCACAGAGTGGATGCCCTCACGCTTCAAGCAGTTGTACGAACGAACGGTGAGTTCCAGATCCTCGATCGGCAGCGCCATGTCAGCAGCCATAGCTGCATCGGTTGGCGATGGACCGATTTCGATACCTTCAGCCTGAGTGTTCAGTTCGCGGAACAAACCGAACAGCTCAACCAGGGTGGTACCTGCGGATGCAACTGCATCGCGCGGGGTGATCGATTCCTTGGTCTCCACGTCAACGATCAAACGATCGAAGTCGGTGCGCTGCTCGACACGGGTTGCTTCCACGCGGAAGGTCACCTTCAACACTGGGGAGTAGATCGAATCAACTGGGATTCGACCGATCTCGCCATCAATGTTCTTGTTCTGAGCGGCAGACACATAGCCACGGCCGCGCTCAATGGTCAGTTCCATGTCGAACTTGCCATTGGCGTTGAGGGTGGCGATGTGCAGATCAGGGTTGTGGAACTCCACACCTGCTGGAGGGGTGATGTCCGCTGCAGTAACGATGCCCGGGCCCTGCTTGCGCAGGTAGGCAACGACTGGCTCGTCGTGCTCGGAAGATACCGACAGGTTCTTGATGTTCAAGACCAGTTCGGTGACATCTTCCTTGACACCGGCTACGGTGGTGAACTCGTGCAGTACACCGTCAATTCGAACACTGGTGACAGAAGCACCAGGAATCGAAGAGAGCAGAGTACGGCGGAGCGAGTTACCAAGGGTGTAGCCAAAGCCTGGCTCCAGTGGTTCGATAACGAACCGGGAGCGGTTTTCGGCAACTACTTCTTCGGTCAGGGTTGGGCGCTGCGTAATGAGCACTTACATTTCCTTTCAGCGAGCGTCCGCTATATGACGCCTCACGGGGGTGGAAACGACGGTAGCCTGAGGTGGCCGTTCGTCTTTTTGCAGGCTAATAAGTCCAAGATAGTCACCGGAGCACCCACGAGTGAATGCTTCGGTGACTTCTTAGGCTAAGCCTAGCGAATCAATTAGACGCGGCGACGCTTCGATGGGCGGCAACCGTTGTGAGCGCTTGGGGAAACATCCTGGATGGATCCAACCTCAAGGCCAGCAGCCTGCAGCGAACGGATCGCGGTTTCGCGTCCCGAGCCTGGGCCCTTGACGAAAACGTCAACCTTGCGCATGCCGTGCTCCTGAGCGCGCTTTGCAGCGGACTCAGCAGCCATCTGGGCAGCGTATGGGGTCGACTTGCGCGAACCCTTCATGCCTACCTCGCCGGCCGAAGCCCACGAGATAACAGCGCCAGTCGGATCGGTGATCGATACGATGGTGTTGTTGAAGGTGCTCTTGATATGCGCCTGTCCCTGCGCAATATTCTTTTTGTCCTTGCGACGCGGCTTACGTACCGCTCCACGAGTCTTTGGGGGCATTTCTTCTCCTACGAAAAAAGTATTTGAACTAGATCGCTAAGATTTAGCGAGTCTTCTTCTTACCTGCGACGGTACGCTTCGGGCCCTTCCGGGTACGTGCGTTGGTCTTGGTGCGCTGACCGCGGACCGGCAGGCCCTTACGGTGACGAATACCTTCGTAGGATCCGATCTCAACCTTGCGGCGAATGTCAGCCTGAACCTCACGGCGCAGGTCGCCTTCAACCTTGTAGGTGCCTTCGACGAAGTCGCGCAGCTGCACGAGCTGGTCATCGGTGAGATCCTTGACGCGAGTGTCCGGGCTGATGCCGGTCGCTGCGATGGTCTCTTCTGCACGGGTCTTGCCCACGCCGTAGATGTAAGTCAGCGCGATAATTACGCGCTTCTCGCGTGGAATGTCCACGCCTGCTAAACGAGCCAAGTGGCTACCTTTCAACGAACGGAGGTCTGGAGCAGTACCTTCCGTGATTGCTCACGGCCCCGGCCTCCGAATCCGGGGGTACACCAGGACTTTCGTCCTAGCTGATACTGCCTAATTGACTACGCGTGGGAATCCCGTAAAAACGGAATTAGCCCTGACGCTGCTTGTGGCGTGGGTTCTCGCAGATCACCATGACCACGCCGTTACGACGGATCACCTTGCACTTGTCGCAGATCGGCTTCACGCTAGGGTTAACCTTCAAGGCTTTGTCCTTTTGCGGTTGCAGTTAAATGTGGAGCAGTAAAAAGCTTTGTCCAAGAACATCCTTCAGCGGCCGTAGCACAAGATTGCGCTTCGCACGCTGGGAAAGTCTTGGATTCTGCAGATTTACTTGTAGCGGTAAACGATGCGACCTCGGTTGAGGTCGTATGGGCTCATTTCAACCTGCACTCGGTCCTCTGGGAGGATTCGAATGTAGTGCTGACGCATCTTACCCGAGATAGTGGCGAGCACTACGTGTCCATTCGGCAGCTCCACGCGGAACATCGCGTTCGGCAGTGCTTCCGAGACGGTGCCCTCTACCTGGATGACGCCTTCCTTCTTGCCCATTTTCCCCGCTAACTTTTTTTGTTGGCAATTTCCACCAACAAGTAATTGGTTCTGGTCCTTGATCCCTGTACCGAAAACCCGAGGGTTTTAGGCGCAATTAAATCAGGAACCAACAAACAACGATACGGCATTAGTCCACACAGTGCCAATCGTTCATTGACATTTAAAATGTTAGATCCAGCACGCCACAGCCATGTGGCGTACTGGATCCGATGATTTCCAGGCTGGTGCTAGCCCTGGATCGGCGATGGGGTGACGCCGAATGGGGCCAGCCCGGCCGCTCCCCCATCGTGCGCGGTCAATACCCAGATGCCGCCCATGTGGAATGCCACGGTGTGCTCCCACTGCGAGGCGTTGGACTTGTCGTTGGTGACAACAGTCCAGTCGTCTTCCAGCACGGAGGTTTCGATACCACCGCGAACCAGCATTGGCTCGATGGCCAAGCACATGCCCGGCTTGATGCGCGGGCCTCGGTGCCCGGAGTTGTAGTTCAGCACATCCGGTGCCATGTGCATCTGCGAACCGATGCCATGGCCGCAGTAATTCTCGAGGATGCCCAGCTCGTCGCCTGGCTGGCTGGTGACGAAGTCATCGATGGCCTGGCCGATCTGGCCGATGAAGCGTGCGTTGGCCGCCGCGGCGATGCCGGCCCACATGGCCTGCTCGGTGATGTCGCTCAGGCGCTGGTCAGCTGGGTCGATGTTCTCGCCCACCAGCACGGTGCGTGCCGAGTCGGAGTGCCAGCCGTCGATGATGGCGCCGCCATCGATCTTCAGCACGTCGCCGTCCTTCAGCTCGTAGTCCGATGGGAAGCCGTGGACTACCTCGTGATTGACCGAAGCGCAGATATTCGCTGGGAAGCCATGGTAGCCAAGGAAGTTGCTGGTAGCGTTATGGCGTTCGAGCACCTTGCCAAAGGCCTGGTTGATCTCTTCGGTCCGCACCCCGGGCCGAGCCATCGCAACGGCTTCATCCAGCGCTTCAGCCAGCACCAATCCGGCCTGGCGCATCTTCAGGATCTCGGAGTTGGATTTGTACTCGATTTTCGGCTGTCCTAAAGCCAATGTGATTCCCCTGCCTCAAAGTGTGATGTCCTTGCCGTGTGCCGCTGCCGGCAACCGCAAGGTCCATCAATGCAAAAAGTGCGCAGGGACCGGGCTGCAACATCCATTGTTGCTGCACGGTCCCTGCGCGTTGTAACGCTTGTGTCTACGCGTTGACGTTCAACGCTGCAAGAACACGCTCGGTGACTTCGTCGATAGCGCCCAGGCCGTCGACCTTGCGCACGATGCCGCGTTCCTCGTAGCGCTCCACAACGACGCGAGTCTCGTCGTTGTACAGGCCCAGGCGGTGGCGGATGACCTCTTCGGTGTCATCGGCGCGGCCTTCGATCTGCGCACGCTTCAGCAGACGGGCTACCAGCTCGTCGTCATCAGCGGTCAGCTGCAGCACTGCGTCCAGGGCGATGCCCTTGTTGGCCAGCATCGCATCCAGCGCGTCCACCTGCGCACTGGTGCGCGGGTAGCCATCGAGCAGGAAGCCCTTGGCGACGTCGTCCTGGTTCAGGCGGTCTTCAACCATGTTGTTGGTGACCGAATCAGGTACAAAGTCTCCGTTGTCAATGTACTTGCTGGCTTCGAGACCCAGCGGGGTTCCGCCCTTGACGTTGGCACGGAAGATGTCGCCAGTCGAGATGGCGACAATGTCCAAGCGCTCGGAGATCTTTACGGCCTGGGTGCCTTTGCCGGCACCGGGTGGTCCAATAATAAGCAGTCGACTCATCGCAGAAGCCCTTCATAGTTCCGTTGCTGCATTTGAGCATTGATTTGCTTGACGGTTTCCAAACCCACACCAACCATAATCAGGATCGATGTACCGCCAAATGGGAAGCTTTGGTCAGCGTTGAACAGCACGAAGGCAATCAGCGGGATCAACGCAACGAACGCAAGGTACAACGCGCCCGGGAAGGTAATACGGGAAATCACGTACTGCAGGTAATCAGCGGTCGGACGACCAGCACGAATGCCCGGAATGAATCCGCCGTACTTCTTCATGTTGTCGGCGACCTCTTCAGGGTTGAAGGTAATCGCAACATAGAAGTAGGTGAAGCCGATGATCATCAAGGTGTACACCAGCATGTACCACGGTGATGAAGTCGCTGAGTGCTCCTGCAGCCACATCGCCCACTGGGGCAAGGTGCCATCATCGTTCTGGTTGAACTGAACGATCATCTGCGGCAAAGCCAGGATGGAGCTGGCGAAGATCACTGGGATCACGTTCGCCATATTCAGCTTCAATGGAATATAGGTGGAGGTGCCGCCCACGGTGCGGCGTCCCACGGTGCGCTTGGCGTACTGCACCGGAACACGTCGCTGGGACTGCTCGACGAAGACCACCAGAGCAACAATCAACAAGCCCACCAGCAGCACGCCAATGAAGGTCATGATGCCCTGCGCCTGGAAGATGGCGCCCATCGAGGATGGGAAGCCCGAAGCGATGGAGATGAAGATCAGGATGGACATGCCGTTGCCGATGCCGCGCTCGGTGATCAACTCGCCCATCCACATGATCAGGCCGGTGCCTGCGGTAAGGGTGATGATCATCAGCAGGATGACAATCAACGAGTCATCCGGGACCAGCGGAAGGGTACAGCTTGGGAACAGGCTGCCGGTACGGGCCAGGGTGACCAAGGTGGTTCCCTGAAGCAGTGCCAAGGCGATGGTCAGGTAACGCGTGTACTGCGTCATCTTGGCCTGGCCGGCCTGGCCTTCCTTGTGCAGGGCCTCGAAGTGCGGGATCACCACACGCAGCAACTGGACGATAATTGCCGCAGTAATGTACGGCATGATTCCCATTGCGAAAACCGAGACCTGCAACAGGGCGCCGCCGCTGAACAGGTTCACGAATGAATAAAGTCCACCGGTGGTTTCACCCATTGCCAGACACTGCTGAACGTTGCTGTAATCAATGCCCGGAGCGGGAATGAATACACCGACACGATAGATCGCAATGATCCCAAGCGTGAACAGCAACTTGTTGCGCAGATCAGGCGTCCGAAAAACTCGGGCTATGGCGCTGAACAAGCGTCCTCCTGAAGTAAGTGCTTGAGCCTGAGGAAGAGATTCTTCCCAGACCTAACGATTCTAGCGGTCTGTTAGGCAATCCTGCCAAATGCGCCACACGAAATGCACACAAATGTTTGCAGGAATGATCCTAAACCGACTAATCAGCCAAGCAATTATAAGAAATCTTAGAATGTTTCGCCGAGAGAAAAAGAAAGTCCCGGTTCACGTTGATTGCTCAACGCGAACCGGGACCATTCAAAGGCTTGACCCTGTATTAGAGGGTGTTTGCCGAGCCGCCAGCAGCAGCGATCTTCTCGGAAGCGGAAGTCGAGAAGGCGTTAACCTTCACGTCAACCTTAACCGTGATGTCGCCGGTGCCCAGCACCTTGACAGGCTGGTTCTTGCGAACGGCGCCCTTGGCAACCAGTGCCTCGACGGTGACTTCGCCACCTTCTGGGAACAGTTCCGAGATCTTGTCCAGGTTTACAACCTGGAACTCGACGCGGAATGGGTTCTTGAAGCCGCGCAGCTTTGGCAGACGCATGTGCAGCGGAAGCTGACCACCTGCGAAGCCTGCCTTCACCTGGTAACGAGCCTTGGTACCCTTGGTACCGCGACCTGCGGTCTTACCCTTGGAGCCCTCACCGCGACCCACGCGGGTCTTAGCGGTCTTGGCACCCTCAGCTGGGCGCAGGTGGTGAACCTTAAGTGCTTTTTCTTCAGCCATCTCTACTTCGCCTCCTCGACCTTCAGCAGGTGTGGGACCTTGTTGACCATGCCAACAGTCACAGGATCGGCGGTGCGAACAACGGTGTGACCGATGCGCTTCAGACCCAGCGAGCGAACAACGTCGCGCTGGCTCTGGTTTCCACCAATGATGGACTTGACCTGGGTGATTGCCAGCTTGGCATCGCTTGGAACAATGTTCTTAGCCATTGATTAAGCACCTGCCTTCTGGGCCTGGATGTGACGCAGCATTGCTGCTGGTGCAACCTCGTCCAGCGGAAGACCGCGGCGAGCTGCAACAGCTTCAGGCTCTTCCAGAGCCTTCAGTGCAGCAATGGTGCCCTGAACGATGTTGATCTGGTTCTGCGAACCCATCGACTTCGACAGGATGTCGTGGATGCCTGCGCACTCCAACACGGCGCGCACTGGGCCACCGGCGATAACACCGGTACCAGGAGCTGCTGGACGGAGCAAGACAACGCCAGCGGCGGCCTCACCCTTGACCAGGTGTGGAATGGTGGTGCCAACGCGTGGAACGCGGAAGAAGGACTTCTTGGCCTCTTCTACGCCCTTTGCGATAGCAGCAGGAACTTCCTTGGCCTTACCGTAGCCAACGCCGACCATACCGTTGCCGTCGCCAACGACCACAAGTGCGGTGAAGCTGAAGCGACGACCACCCTTGACGACCTTGGAGACGCGGTTGATAGCTACAACGCGCTCAAGGAACTTGTCCTTGTCTTCGTTGCGGCTATCCTTCTGGTCACGACCACGACCGCGGCCTTCGCCACGTCCACGGCCTTCACCACGACCGCGGCCTTCGCCGCGACGGGATCCTGCGTTCTCGGTAGCGGGAGCCGATGCAGTCTCGACTGCTTCAGTAGCTTCAGACACCTGAGTTTCCTTCTTGTTAGTTGCTTCGCTCACAGTGCCAGCCCACCTTCACGTGCGCCGTCAGCAACAGCAGCCACGCGACCGTGGTACTTGTTGCCACCGCGGTCGAAGACAACTGCTTCGATGCCAGCAGCCTTGGCGCGCTCTGCAACGAGCTCACCAATGCGCTTGGACTTTGCGGTCTTGTCGGCATCGCTTGCGCGAAGATCTGCTTCCATGGTCGATGCGCTGGCCAGGGTGATACCCTGCGAGTCGTCTACGATCTGTACGAAGATGTGACGAGCCGAGCGGTTGACAACCAGGCGTGGACGAACGGAGGTACCAACGATGTGCTTGCGCAAACGCTGATGACGACGACCGCGCTGAGCGGACTTGCTCTTGCCCTTGATTCCGATAGCCATGATTACTTACCAGCCTTTCCGACCTTGCGGCGGATGATCTCGCCAGCGTAGCGAATGCCCTTGCCCTTGTAAGGCTCGGTCTTGCGCAGCTTGCGGATGTTAGCGGCAACTTCACCGACGTGCTGCTTGTCGATACCGGCAACGGTGATCTTGTTGTTGCCCTCGACCGAGAAGGTGATGCCCTCAACGGCAGCAACCTTCACTGGGTGCGAGTAGCCCAGAGCAAGCTCCAGCTCGGCACCCTTAGCCTGTACGCGGTAACCGGTACCGTGGATTTCGAGCTTCTTCTCGTAACCATCGGTTACACCAGTGATCATGTTGCTGATCAAGGTACGGGTCAGACCGTGCAGCGAACGAGCCTCGCGGGAGTCGTTCGGGCGGCTGACGGTAACAGTGTTCTCGTCCTTGGCAACGGTGATTGGAGCCTTAACGGTGATCGAAAGTTCACCCTTAGGACCCTTGACGGCGACCAGCTGGCCGTCGACGTTCAACTCAACGTTGGCAGGTACGGAAATCGGAAGACGTCCAATACGTGACATTGTATGTTTCCCCTTTCCCGTTACCAGACGTAGGCGAGGACTTCCCCACCCACGCCCTTCTTTGCAGCCTGACGGTCAGTAAGCAGACCGGAGGAGGTGGACAGGATAGCGATACCAAGACCACCGAGCACGTGAGGCAGGTTGGTGGACTTTGCGTAAACGCGAAGACCTGGCTTGGAGATACGGCGTACGCCAGCGATCGAACGCTCGCGCGATGGGCCGTACTTCAAAGTGATAGTCAGAGTCTTGCCGACTTCTGCTGCTACTTCCTCGAACGAGGCGATGTAGCCCTGTTCCTTGAGGATGTTAGCAATGCGCACTTTCAGCTTGCTCGACGGCATCGACACAGTGTCGTGGTAAGCCGAGTTGGCGTTGCGCAGACGAGTCAGCATATCTGCGACTGGATCTGTCATAGACATGTGGGCTTCAGCCCTTCCTCGTTACGGTTTCCTTAGCGGACCTGTAACGTAGTGAGATTAGTTGTTGGTCTTGAATGGGAAGCCCAGAGCCTTAAGCAAGGCACGGCCTTCGTCATCAGTCTTGGCGGTGGTAACGACAGTGATGTCCATACCACGTACGCGGTCAACCTTGTCCACATCGATTTCATGGAACATCGACTGTTCGGTCAGACCGAAAGTGTAGTTGCCATTGCCATCGAACTGGCGGTCGCTCAAGCCGCGGAAGTCGCGGATACGAGGCAGTGCCAGGGTGATCAGGCGGTCGACGAATTCCCACATGCGATCGTTACGCAGGGTGGTGTGGGTACCGATTGGCATGCCTTCGCGCAGCTTGAACTGTGCGATCGACTTGCGGGCCTTGGTAACCACTGGCTTCTGACCGGTAATTGCGGTCAGGTCGCGTACGGCGCCTTCAATGAGCTTCGAGTCCTTGGCTGCTTCGCCAACACCCATGTTCACGACAACCTTGGTCAGGGATGGTACCTGCATTGGGTTGGCGTAGTTGAACTGCTCCTGCAGGGCAGGGCGGATGTCAGCTGCGTACTTAGCCTTCAGACGTGGCTGGATCTTGGTGGCTGCTTCAGTCATTACAGATCCTTTCCGGAAGCCTTGGCGTAACGAACGCGTACAGTCTTGGACACGCCGTTCTTTTCTACGGTTTCCTCGCGGAAGCCGACGCGGGTTGGCTTCTTGGTCTCTGGGTCAACCACTGCAACGTTGGAAACGTGCACTGGAGCCTCGACAACCTCGATGCCGCCGGTGGTCGAACCGGATTCGGTCTGACCTGCCTTGGTGTGCTTGGTGACGCGGTTAACGCCTTCGACCAGCACGCGGTTGGACTCGGTAATGACCTTCAGGACCTTGCCCTGCAAGCCACGTTCCTTGCCAGCGATGACCTGAACCAGGTCACCCTTCTTGATCTTTGCGCCCATGGTTACAGCACCTCCGGAGCCAGCGAAACGATCTTCATGAACTTCTTGTCACGAAGCTCGCGGCCCACTGGGCCGAAAATACGAGTACCACGAGGATCGGCAGCGTCACCCTTGAGGATAACTGCAGCGTTCTCGTCGAACTTGATGTAGGAACCGTCTGCACGACGGATTTCCTTCTTGGTGCGAACGACGACTGCCTTTACGACGTCGCCCTTCTTTACGTTGCCGCCAGGAATTGCATCCTTGACGGTAGCGACAATGGTGTCGCCAATGCTTGCGTAGCGACGCTTCGAGCCACCAAGAACACGAATGGTAAGGATTTCCTTAGCACCAGTGTTATCGGCAACCTTAAGTCGCGACTCCTGCTGAATCACTTCTTACTCCTGTCGTCTCGCTGGTTCTCATGAATGAGCCTTGCGGAACGGATATGGTCTCCACGATACGTATCGCTTACCCCCACTGGCGCGGGCGCACCGAATGCTGATCCCAAATGCCGGCAGGGCCGAGGCGTAAAATATCGAGGCTGCACTTGCGCGGCCAAACGGATTTGGACCGCACTGCATTATGTCGAAGGTGGATAGTCCCCGGGCATGATGCGCACAGATTCTTAAGTCTAGCCTAGAGTGGCGCGAATCCGAAATGGTGTGGTAAGAGAAAAGCGAGCGTCGTTCGTCACACCTTGGACACCGCAGATTCGCTGAATTTCGGGGTTTTGGTGCTGCCATCCAGTTGGGCAACTGGTCGCTTGCGGCGGCATCAGGGTGCCATTCGAGGTCGCCCATGCGCCGCCGTGGATGAAAAGCGGCTGAATCGCCAAAAGTGAAATTATTTTTCGGTCAGCCCTGGGCAGCTCCAGCATCCGGCCGTCACCGGCAGGAATCATTGCTCAGCGACGGAATTCGACCGTGGCGCTCACCGCAAGATGATCCGAGCCGTCGATGATGTGAGAAGAAGAGCCCGTGATGGACAGGCCCTTCGCCACGATATGGTCAATGCCGATCAATGGCGGGAAGCTCCGGCCGGCTGGCCAGGTCGCGCGGGGCCAGACTCCATCAGCCTGCGCATACCCGTCCCCCAGGGCACGGAATCCTGGATGGGAGCGAACGGAGTTGAAGTCGCCAGCAAGGATAACGGGATGATCCCGCTGCTGATTCGACCAGTCGATGACTGCTTCCAAGCCCTGGCTCCATCGTTGCGCATCGCCAACCGGCGGATAGACATGGATGCCGGCCACTCGCACGACCCCACCGGGTGCCTGCACATCGGCAACCGGCAAGGAGTACCAACCGGTGTCCGCTGAATCCAGATCGGAGGAGCGTTCCTGCAATGGGTACTTTGAAAAAATCACGGTATCCCGTTCTCCCCCGGCGGGTGCCTCTTGGCTCCGATAGCCAAATCCATCCAGCGCGTCCAGCCCTGCGAGTTGCTGGTGCATTGGTTCGCTGGTTTCAACAAGGACGAGAATCTGCGGATCCGTGTCCCTGATCAGTTCAGCGAGCTGCGCCGGATTCGCTCCTGCCTTCAGGGCATTGAACGATAGGAGAACCAGCTCGGAGCTGCCGTTTCCGGTCTGGCCAGCGGGAGAGCTCCATTGCACGTTGGGCAGTGTACCGCAGAGCAGGAACACCAGCACGAACCCGCTGATGAGCCATAGCTTGCGCAGTAGCCCGATAACCAGAACCACTGCCGGGAAGAGCAACAGATATGGCTGGAATGCCTGAAGCTTGGGAATCAATCCTGCACCGGGGAAACCCAGATACGGGAGTATGCCAATAGCTAGGGAAGCAACAAGAAGCGTACCCATAGGCCATCCCAGGGAAGGTTTTCGGGCACGCGTCATCGTCATCATCATCCGAGCCTATTCGAAGCAGATGACAATTCCGGCAAGGACACTTCCGCCTAGGTACGATAGCGGCTCGATGCGATTGCGACTGCCCTTGGCTTCTTCATGACTGCTGCGAGGCCCACTGCGCGACGCGCTGGGCGCTCTCTTCCAGCGACAGGTCTTCCACCCTGGACATGATGGACCAGCGCACACCGAAGGGATCCAGAATCGAAGCGAAGCGGTCACCCGAGACGAAGTTGCCCAGTGGTTCTCGGATACTGGAACCGGCAGCCTCGGCCCTTGCCACCACCTCATCTGCGTTTTCGCAGTAGAAACCCAAGGAATAGCAGGCATTCGGCGAAGCTGGCGGGCTGACTAGTCCGTAGGCCGGCGAAGGTTCCCCGATCTGCAAACGGCCATTGCCGAATGCAATTTCTGCATGCACGACAACGCCTCCCATTTCGGTGGAATCTACCATTGTCGCACCGAATACTTCTTCATAGAATCCCAGCGCTGCCCTTGCGTTGGGCACAGCCAAGAATGGCGTCAGACTGGTGAATCCATGAGGGACACCGGCAGTTGTATGCATTCCCGTCACACCTTGCGTGACTTCATCTTGATTTTCCATGTCCCTAGGCTAAGTCTGTGTGGCACGCTGGTTCTTGTAGATATGCGACAACCTGCACGGGTGGTAGAGGCCATGGAATCAGCACCGGATCCGCGAGGCGTTCTCTATCCTGCCCGGCTACCGGCAATCGAGCGATTCTCCCCCGGTCCAGGACTGCAGGAATTGGTCTCCTGGTTTTGGCTGGTGGATTGGAACATCGCGCCCGGACGTACCTCACGGCAAGAACTCCTGCCCTTTCCGCAAATGAATCTGGTCATTGAGCCAGAAGGCATTACGCTATCCGGCCCGGCCAGCGGCGCTTCGCACCGCGACCTGTCCGGGAGCAGTTGGGCAGTCTCCGCCTTGTTGCGCCCAGCGGCTGCGCAGGCTCTCAATGTGTCCCCCGCAGAGTTGCTGGACCAGGAAATCCAGTTCAGCGCACCTGGGCTGCTGGCCTCGATAACAAGGATGAAGACTCAACCCGGCCACGGGAACTCCGGTTCGGCCTGTGCCGAGCTCTTCGATTCGTGGCTCACCGCTCACCTTCCAGCAGCCACAAGTTCTGGCCTCCAAGCTAATAAGCTGCTCGACACCGTCGCAGCGGAGCGCGGAATCGTAAGGGTCTCCCAACTGGCCCATCGCTTGTCGCTCAGTACACGCAGTCTGCAACGGATTTCGGAAAGGTATTTGGGACTGGCTCCGCTGGCGGTGATTCGGCGGTACCGTTTGCAAGAGGCTGCTCATCGGCTGCGCGCAGACACTGCAGTTTCTATCGCTGGCATCGCAGCGGAAATGGGGTATGCGGATCAAGCCCACCTAGCGGCAGACTTCCGCAAAGTCTTGGGCTACTCCCCTGATACCTATCGAAAGGGCCGGACCTAGTCTGGCAGTACCGCCGCCACGGCACTGATTTCAACCAGCGCACCTGGCACACCGAGCTTCGCGACGAAGGCTGCAGACACCAGGGGTGGTTCAGTGGCTGCCAACTGTTCGCCTATGGCTCCATAGACGCTGATGACGTCGGTTCCTTCCACCAGCAGCACGTTCCACTGCACAACATCCTGGAATCCCGCGCTGGCCGCCGCCAGTACGAGCTTGGCGTTTCCCAGTGCCTTGGTCGCCTGCGTTGCGGCATCCCCGGCTCCGATCAGCTGCCCTGTGCCGTCTACAGCGTTCTGCCCGCCAACATAGATAGTCGTGGCACCCGGCGGGACGATGGCTACGTGGCTGAAAACTGGGGAGTTGACAAGGCCAGCGGGACGCAGTTTCCTGATCTGTTCCATAGTCCAGTGTGGCATTTTATTCACTGCTTTTTAAGACAGAAATGCCCCGAACTCTTCTTGCGAAGTGTTCGGGGCATTCTTCAATCACGAGATCCGTGAAATCGAAGCGAAAGCTTACTTAGCCTTCTCCACGATCTCAACGAGACGCCAGCGCTTGTCAGCAGACAGCGGGCGGGTCTCAGCGATGACAACCAAGTCGCCGATGCCGGCGTCGTTGTTCTCGTCGTGAGCCTTCACGTTCTTGTTGCGACGCATGACCTTGCCGTAAAGGGCGTGCTTAACACGGTCCTCAACGTCTACGACGATGGTCTTCTGCATCTTGTCAGATACCACGTAACCACGGAGGGTCTTGCGGTCGTTACGCTCGGTAGCGTTATCCACACCGTTCTCCTTCTCGCTCATTACTTGGAATCCTTCTTGGTTTCTTCAACCGGAACAACGACATCCTGACGAATGCCCAGCTCGCGCTCGCGCAGCACAGTGTAAATGCGTGCAATATCGCGCTTGATGGTCTTCAGGTTCCCGTGGGAATCCAGCTGGCCGGTAGCCGACTGGAAACGCAGGTTGAACAGTTCTGCCTTGGCCTTCTTCAATTCCTCGTTCAAACGAGCGGTATCGAAGCCGTCCAGGGACTCAATGCTAAGGTCTTTCGAGCCGATAGACATCCCTATTCACCACCTTCACGACGCACGATGCGTGCCTTCATTGGCAGCTTGTGGATTGCAAGACGCAATGCCTCTTTAGCTACCTCTTCACTGACGCCACCGAGTTCAAACATGACTCGTCCTGGCTTTACGTTGGCGACCCACCACTCCGGCGAACCCTTACCGGAACCCATGCGGGTTTCGGCAGGCTTCTTGGTAAGCGGACGGTCTGGGTAGATGTTGATCCAGACCTTACCGCCACGCTTGATGTAACGGGTCATGGCGATACGAGCGGCTTCGATCTGACGGTTAGTCACGTAAGCCGGGGTCAACGCCTGGATGCCGTACTCACCGAAAGCAACGGTGGTACCGCCCTTGGCAGCACCCGAACGCTTTGGGTGGTGCTGCTTGCGGAACTTCACACGACGTGGGATAAGCATTTAAGCCTGTCCTCCTTCCGCAGCCGGAGCTGCAGCGCCCTTGCGATCGTTACGACGACGGCGTTCGCCGCCACGTGGACGGTCGTTGCCGCCACCGCGGCCGCCACGAGCTGGAGCAGCAGCTTGCTGTGCAGCCAGTTCCTTGGCGGTTACGTCACCCTTGTAGATCCAGACCTTCACGCCGATACGGCCGAAGGTGGTCTTGGCTTCGAACTTGCCGAAGTCGATGTTCGCGCGCAGGGTGTGCAGTGGCACACGGCCTTCGCGGTAGAACTCCTTGCGGGACATTTCTGCGCCGCCAAGTCGACCGGAGCACTGAACGCGGATGCCCTTGGCACCAGCGCGCATTGCCGACTGCATTGCCTTCTTCATCGCACGGCGGAAAGCCACGCGGGAAGCAAGCTGCTCGGCGATGCCCTGGGCGACCAGCATGGCCTCCATGTCAGGGTTCTTGACCTCGAGGATGTTCAGCTGAACCTGCTTCTTGGTGAGCTTTTCCAGCTCGCCACGAATACGGTCAGCTTCTGCACCGCGACGACCAATGACGATACCTGGACGTGCAGTGTGGATATCCACACGTACGCGGTCACGGGTACGCTCGATCTCGACGCGGGCGATGCCAGCGCGATCCATGCCGTTAGACAGCAGGGCGCGGATCTGGACATCTTCCTTCACGTAGTCAGCGTAACGCTGGCCTGGCTTGCTGGAATCAGCGAACCAGTGGGAAACGTGATCGGTGGTGATGCCGAGACGGAAACCGTTCGGGTTAATCTTCTGTCCCATTTAGTTCTCCCCACCCTTCTGCGTGGTTGAAACAACCACAGTCACGTGGCTGGTGCGCTTCTTGATCTGGAATGCGCGACCCTGTGCACGCGGCTGGAACCGCTTCATGGTCGGACCTTCGTCAACAAACGCTTCGCTGATAAACAGCTCGTCCTCATTGAATGCTTCACCTGCGCGGTCCGCGGCGGCACGGGCGTTAGCCACTGCCGATGCGACAACCTTGTATACCGGCTCCGAAGCTGCCTGTGGGGCAAACTTCAAGATGGCCAGTGCTTCGTTGGTCTGCAGACCACGAACAAGGTTGACGACGCGCCGGGCCTTCATAGGCGTTACGCGGATGTGACGCGCAATTGCCTTGGCTTCCATTGCTATCCTTCTCTCGTCTATCGAAGAAGTGCTAAGCGATACTAGTACCCTTGCGGGGCCTAGCGGCGCTTGCCCTTCTTGTCGTCCTTCACGTGGCCACGGAACGTACGGGTTGGGGCAAACTCTCCGAGCTTGTGTCCAACCATCGATTCGGTTACGAACACAGGAATGTGCTTGCGACCGTCGTGTACGGCGATGGTGTGTCCCAGCATGTCCGGGATGATCATCGAACGGCGGGACCACGTCTTGATGACGTTCTTGGTGCCCTTATCGTTTTCAGCAACGACCTTTAGGAACAGGTGCTGATCGACGAAGGGGCCTTTCTTCAGGCTGCGTGGCATGTTTCCAGGCTCCTATCGCTTGTTCTTGCCGGTCTTGCGGCGACGCACAATGAGCTTGTCGCTTTCCTTGTTTGGACGACGGGTGCGTCCCTCACGCTTACCGTTAGGGTTGACCGGGTGACGACCACCGGAGGTCTTGCCCTCACCGCCACCATGTGGGTGGTCAACTGGGTTCATGACAACACCGCGAACGGTTGGGCGTACGCCCTTCCAGCGCATACGGCCGGCCTTGCCCCAGTTGATGTTGATCTGCTCAGCGTTGCCAACTTCGCCGATGGTTGCGCGGCAGCGCACATCAACGTTGCGGATTTCACCCGAAGGCAAACGCAGCTGGGCGTAGCGGCCCTCACGGGCTACCAGCTGGATCGATGCACCAGCGGAACGAGCCATCTTAGCGCCGCCGCCTGGGCGAAGCTCAACAGCGTGAATCACGGTACCAACCGGGATGTTACGCAGTGGCAGGTTGTTGCCTGGCTTGATGTCGGCGCTTGCGCCGGCCTCAATTGGGTCACCCTGCTTGAGGTTGTTCGGTGCGATGATGTAGCGCTTGGTGCCGTCCACGTAGTGGAGCAGTGCGATACGAGCGGTACGGTTCGGGTCGTACTCGATGTGAGCGACCTTTGCCGGAACGCCGTCCTTGTCGTGACGACGGAAGTCGATAACACGGTAGGCGCGCTTGTGTCCGCCACCCTTGTGACGGGTGGTGATCTTACCGGTGTTGTTACGGCCGCCTGACTTGGTCAGGGGACGAACCAACGACTTTTCCGGAGTCGATCGGGTGATTTCTGCGAAGTCGGCTACCGACGAGCCGCGAAGGCCCGGGGTAGTCGGCTTGTACTTACGAATTCCCATTATTAATATTCCTCGTTAAAGTGGTCTCCGCTTAGGAAAGCGGACCGCCGAAGATGTCAATCGAGCCGTCCTTCAAGGTGATGATGGCGCGCTTGGTGCTCTTGCGCGATCCCCACCCGAAGCGGGTGCGCTTGCGCTTACCAGCTCGGTTGATGGTGTTTACGGAGTCAACCTTGACGTTGAAGATCGCTTCAACGGCGTACTTGATTTCCGACTTGTTGGAGCTTGGTGCCACCTCGAAGGTGTACTGACCTTGATCGATCAGACCGTAGCTCTTTTCCGATACGACAGGTGCGATGACCACGTCGTGTGGAGCCTTTGAGAACGCGCTCACTTGGCTTCCTCCTTCTGGACCAGGGCATCGAAGGCAGCCTTGGTGAAGACTACGTCATCCGAAACCAGAACATCGTAGGTGTTCAGCTGGTCGACGTACAGAACGTGCACATTGACGAGGTTGCGAACCGAAAGGGCTGCAACATCGTTGGCGCGATCGATGACGACAAGCAGGTTCTTGCGCTCGGTGAGCGAACGCAAGGTAGCCAGAGCATCCTTGGTCGAAGGCGTTTCGCCAGCAACCAAGTTCTCAATCACGTGAACGCGATCGAAGCGTGCGCGATCAGACAGGGCGCCGCGCAGTGCAGCAGCCTTCATCTTCTTCGGGGTACGCTGCGAGTAATCACGTGGGGTTGGACCGTGGACAATGCCACCGCCGGTCATGTGCGGAGCACGGATCGAACCCTGACGGGCGCGGCCGGTACCCTTCTGCTTGAACGGCTTGCGACCTGCACCCGAAACCTCGGAGCGGTCCTTGGTCTTGTGGGTACCCTGGCGGGCAGCAGCAAGCTGTGCAACGACAACCTGGTGCAGCAGCGGGACGTTGGTCTGTACGTCGAAGATCTCTGCAGGCAGTTCGACGTTAAGTGCCTTAGTCATTTACTTATGCTCCCTTCACGGCGTTGCGTACGAGAACGACGCGGCCGCGGGCGCCTGGAACGGCACCCTTGATCAGCAGGAGGTTCTTCTCAGCGTCGATAGCGTGAATGGTCAGGTTCTGAGTGGTAACACGCTCAGCACCCATGCGACCAGCCATCTTCTGTCCACGGAAAACGCGACCTGGGGTCGATGCGCCGCCGATGGAACCTGGCTTACGGTGGTTCTTGTGAGCACCGTGCGATGCGCCAACACCGTGGAAGTTGTGACGCTTCATAACGCCGGCGAAGCCCTTACCCTTCGAGGTGCCTACGACGTCGACCTTCTGGCCGGCTTCGAAGACCTCTACGGAAAGTTCCTGGCCTGCGGTGTACTCGGCAGCGTCTGCAGTGCGCAGTTCTACCAAGTGGCGACGTGGGGTGACGCCAGCAGCCTCGAAGTGACCAGCCAGTGGCTTGGTGACCTTGCGAGGATCGATCTGGCCGTAGCCGATCTGAACTGCGGTGTAGCCATCGCGCTCTTCGTTGATGAGCTTGGTGACAACGTTGCTATCAGCCTGCACGACGGTGACAGGGATCAGGTTGTTGTTCGAATCCCAAACCTGGGTCATGCCGAGCTTCGTGCCCAGCAGGCCCTTGAAATTACGGGTTGCGGTCATAGTTTTCTCGCCACCTCCCCTTAAAGCTTGATTTCGATGTTGACATCCGCTGGCAGGTCGAGACGCATCAGCGAATCAACAGCCTTCGGGGTCGGATCGACGATGTCGATCAGACGCTTGTGCGTGCGCATTTCGAAGTGCTCACGGCTGTCCTTGTACTTGTGTGGCGAACGGATAACGCAGTACACGTTCTTCTCCGTTGGCAGCGGCACTGGGCCGACTACGGTTGCGCCTGCGCGCGTGACCGTCTCAACGATCTTCCGGGCCGAAACGTCAATGACCTCGTGGTCATACGACTTCAGCCGGATGCGGATTTTCTGTCCCGCCATGGCGTCATGCCTCTTTCTGTTAGCACTATCTAAAGTTTCTGTGCCTATATACGGGTCCTTGCAGACCGGCACGCCTTGCTCTGCGGCTGAATCCGGATCAGATCCGGGTTCCTCACCCGCAGGAGGCTCCGACCCCCGCGCTCGGGCGTGTCGTGAAATTTTCAGTCACAACACTCCCACAAAGTTTTCACTTTATCGAAGGGCCTTATAGTTTGAAGCAGTCGTATCGATCCCGAACCCCAGGCATTATCCTGCGTGAGAGTCGATCCCGGTCGTTCAAACCAGACCGGTTACCCCATAAATGGGGACCGGGTTGCATTGAAGCAACTTATCTAGTCTGACAGGTCGGCAACGATCGCGCAAATCTTTTATGCCTATCCGCGCCCGTGATCTTGACCTCACACCTGGCGCGGCCCGTCCTGCCCGGACGGCTCCTGCCCCGCGGGGATCGGTGGATCAACAGGGTTTTGCGGCCTCACCGGCAGCGAATTCTGCTTGTCGACCTTCACCAGCTTGAAGACCGCGGCCGCAATCAGCCCCAAGCCAATGACCACCAGCCAGAGGAATGCCAAATCGCGCAGGAACCACAAGACGGACAAGGTGATAGCCGCCGCACCCCACCAAATGAACAGCCGCTCCCCCAGCTTCAAGCCCCAGGCCACCAATCCACCGAAGAAGACCAGGCCGATCGCCTGCGCAACACCATTGGATTGGACCAGTGCGGCGAGCAAGGCCAGGCTGCCGGCCACCGAGGCGGCCAGCAGGTATGTCCTCTCCAATCGCGCGTTGGCCCTGATATTGCGCCACGCGACCAGCACTACTGCAACAATGCAGGCGTAGGCCGCCAGGTTGCTGGCCCGCGGTGTGCCAAGGATCTGGGCATAGCTGCCCAGCGCCAGCAGCGCTCCCACGAGGATGAAGCCGTCCACCGCGTAGGGCACCAGCCGCCGCGGAAGTTCAAAGAGCCGCACCAGCACCGTAACGCCGAAGACCAGCAGCGCTCCGCCGGCCACCTGCCAAATCGCACCGCCATCCAGATGGGCGATGCCACCGGCCAGCAACAGGGCCAGGAGCATTGCCGCGAAGTACAAGCGCGAGGCGCTGCCGGGCGGATCGGCATGAAGGTAGCCGAATTCCGGATAGCCGGGAATTGGGTCCTTCATTCGCCCGTGGAAGATTGCCAGCAGGTACAGCGCGAGGCCCGCGCCAACCAGCGCCCATGCGGCATCCATCGGTGCTAGCACCACTGCCCCACCGGCTTGCCGCACCTCGAAGACTGCACGCAGGATAGCGACGCACAGCATGATGGCGGCTCCGGCCGCGTACCAGGCGCTCTTTCGCGTGTGCACCAGCAGGATGAAGCCGAGGGCCAGCAGCAGGTGCGCACCCACTGCCCACCACGACCCCGCCTGCCACGCGGCGGCCCACGCCGCCGGAAGGAAGATGGCCAGGCCCAGGGCTATCGAGTACGACTTGTTGGCGCGCAACCGCCATTCAAGCACGAGTGCCGCCAGGCTCAGGGCCAGCAGCATGGCGCAAGCAACCTGGGAACTCCACCACGTAGAGCGGACCCATCCGGTCGCATCTTCCATGGCCAGTGCCGGAATGCTGATCAGCAGGATCAGTGCCAGGATCGGGGCAAATAGATAGAGCTGTCGCTTGGCCACCGTCAAGCTGGTCTCGGCCTTGAACGCGGCCAGCCCGTGCAGCCCGAAGAATAAGCAGGCCAAGAGGATCGTTCCCCGATCCATGCCGCCCGCGAACTGCCCGTAGGCCAGCGTCGCCACTGGAATGCCAGCCAGCAGTCCCACTGCCATCCAGCGCAATTCCCGGCGCAGTGCTTTGCCGTCGCGGATGCTAGCCAGCAAGCGGAGCAGCTGCGGGACGGCTATCGAAACCAGCAGCAGGCAGAACCGGCCGTGGATGTCGAATTCCATGCTGTAGGCAATCCACCACACCATGGAACTGAAGAGCACTTGGGCCAACGCTGCATAGAGGATCTTCCACCGCGCATTGGTGCTGCGGCGCAAGCTCCAGATGAAATAGCCCAAGGTTGCCGCCCCGATGAGGATTGCCAGCGGCCAGATCTCCTTGCCGAAGCTGAGCGCATAAAGCCCCATCAGCAGGCAGGCCGCAGCGACGTTGATCGGCTGTTCCAGCTCGGGGCGCTGTGCAGGAATATCGCGAAGCCGCCAACCCGAGGCAATGACCAGGCCAACTGCGAGCACAAGGCCAGTGATGAACCACGCCAGCCCGCCGATACCCAGGAACACCACGGTGCTTTCGCTGGCGTAGGAATAGTCGCCAGCGATTGTCAGCAGGCGCAGGCTGAAGAGCAGCACCACGCCAAGCAAAGCCGAAGCGCCCACCCGTCCCAGCCGGTGCCCCTGCGCCATGCCGGAATCCAGCACGGCACGGCTCGCCAGATTCGCCGCCCACAAGATGAACAGCACGAAGAGCACCGCAATCAACGGGGATGAGCCGTCAGGATTTCCATAGTCCCCAGCCGTGAGCTCATCAAGCGCAGCACCAAGCACGCCTGCGCCAACCAGGGTAACGACCCAGCGCGCATGGAGCGTCATTTCCCTGCGCAGGTTCCGGGCGTTGCGCTGAGCCAGCGAAAGCCCGAGCAGGGCCAGGGCGAATACCACCAGCGGGCGCCAACTGTGGTTCTGCATATCTACCAGCGCCACCAGGGGAAGAACCGCGATGACTCCAACTTCCAGCTTGGCGCTGCGCAGCAAGCCGGGAATGCCCAGCGCCATGAAGATCGGAACCGCGATGTAGCTGAGCACGAAGGCCTCGAAGCCCTGCGCGTAGAGAAACGCGCCGATCACCGAAGCCACCGCTAAGCACCACAGCACCGCACGTTCACTTTGCAGGTGCCTGCGCGCCAATCCCAGCCTCTGCTGGTAGCCGGTGGAGCAGAGCAATACCGCTACGGCTTGGAGCCCGAAGGCGAAGGCGAGCACCAGCCAGCTGCTCGTTGCGGAGAAACCGAGGTAGTTGCAGCCGGCCACGAGCATCGCCATGAAAGCAGCGCGGGCAGCGTAGGTGCGCAGCAGCCGCAGGTTGGGCAGCAGCCTGACGCTGAGCAGCAACTGGGCGGTGAGCAACGCGAAGATCCAGAACAAATCCCGGCTGGCGAGCATCTCCAAGAGGATCACCGACAACGCAAAGACAAACGCAGGCAGCAGCTGCGCGGTGCCGTGCAGGGCCCGGAAGAAGATTGAGTGGCGGATCCTTTCGCTGCGTACCGCCAAGAGCATCAGCGCAATAGAGAGCACCAGCAGGATCAGCATGTAGTACAGGACGCCACGCTGCATCGCGGCCGCGCCGGCCATGGCGGTGCTGACCAGAATCAGCACGGCAACCCACGCCAGAACACGGGACTTGAACGTCAGTGTTGCGTAGCCTACGGCTAATGTGCCGATGGCTGAGAAAACCAGCCAGGTCGCCGGGCCGGATATGTTCACCGTGCTGTAGGTAGCGATGGCGCACAGCGGCAACAAAGCCAGCCCGGTGCCGGCAAAGGCGGCTCCTGCCGGACGCAAGGACGGTTTCACTGCGAAGGTGACCAGGCCTCCGCCGTAGAAAGCGGCAGACAGCAGGAATAAGGCGATGAGCTTTGACAGTGGCGGAAGCGCGAAGCTCAGGAAGAGTGCGCCGGCGGCAACGATCATCAGGGCCGCGACGTACAGTGTGATGTTGATGTTGCGCAGTTCGCGCTCGCGTTTGGTGAGCACCTTGATTGGCTTAACCGGTGCAGCAGGCTGGAGGGTGGCCGTGGGGAGCGGCGCGCGGTACGCGCGGGCAGCACCGGCCGCCCCTGGCTGGAGGTATGGCTGGCTGGAAGGTGCCATCGATGCGGCCGGCGCTGCATCTTTGCGGCTTGCAGGCTGCGCTTCGAGCGGCTGTGCGGGGACCCCCGGCGCTTGGGCAGCAGCCGGTGCCGAGGCACCCGGCGGCCCGGGTTGCCCCAGGTACTTCACTGCCTCGTCGTAGCCTTGCTGCCACGCTTCGCCCAGCGCATCAAGCTGCTGCTGGCTTTGTGATTTATCCCGACTCCCCTGGCGCCGGCCGAGGCCGAAGGCCAATAGGACCAAGATGATAGAAACGATGATCCAGCCCATCATTGATGCCACTCCCCCACTTAGCGAATTGTCGCGCCCTCCAATTAGACCACCTTCTAGATATATTCACTAGCTGGGGCTCGTATTTAACGAAAAAAATCCCCCAGCACAAAAGTGCTGGGGGATTCTTTTCAGTTCACTAGGGAACTACCTCATCAAGTAGAGACTACTTGGTGATGGTGGTTACCTTGCCCGAACCAACGGTGCGGCCGCCTTCGCGAATTGCGAAGCCGAGGCCCTCTTCCATGGCGATTGGCTGGATCAGCTCAACCGACATTTCGGTGTTGTCGCCAGGCATAACCATTTCGGTGCCCTCTGGGAGGGTGATAACGCCGGTTACGTCGGTGGTGCGGAAGTAGAACTGCGGACGGTAGTTCGAGTAGAACGGGTTGTGACGTCCGCCTTCGTCCTTCGACAGGATGTAGACGTTAGCTTCGAAGTTGGTGTGTGGGGTGATCGAGCCTGGGGCTACGATAACCTGGCCACGCTCAACATCGTCGCGCTTCAGACCGCGAAGCAGCAGACCACAGTTCTCGCCAGCCCATGCTTCGTCGAGCTGCTTGTGGAACATCTCGATACCGGTAACGGTAGTCTTCTGGATTGGGCGGATGCCAACAATCTCAACTTCCGAGTTGATAGCCAGGGTGCCACGCTCGGCGCGACCGGTAACAACGGTACCGCGGCCGGTGATGGTGAAGACGTCTTCAATTGGCATCAGGAATGGCTTGTCGCGGTCGCGAACTGGGTCTGGAATGAAGCTGTCAGCTGCATCCATCAGTTCCTCGATAGCTGCAACCCACTTTGCGTCGCCTTCCAGAGCCTTCAGGCCCGAAACGCGGATCACTGGAGCGTCATCGCCATCGAAGCCCTGCGAGGACAGAAGTTCGCGAACTTCCATCTCCACGAGCTCGAGCAGCTCTTCGTCATCAACCATGTCCGACTTGTTCAGTGCAACCATCAGGGTTGGAACACCAACCTGGCGGGCCAGCAGAACGTGCTCGCGGGTCTGAGCCATCGGGCCATCGGTAGCGGCAACAACGAGGATTGCGCCGTCCATCTGAGCAGCACCGGTGATCATGTTCTTGACATAGTCAGCGTGACCTGGAGCGTCTACGTGTGCGTAGTGGCGCTTCTCGGTCTGGTACTCGATGTGCGAGATGTTGATGGTAATACCGCGCTGGCGCTCTTCCGGTGCCGAGTCGATGTTAGCGAAGTCGCGCTGTTCGTTCAGGTCTGGGTACTTGTCAGCCAGAACCTTGGAGATTGCCGCGGTCAGAGTGGTCTTACCGTGGTCAACGTGACCGATGGTACCAATGTTGACGTGCGGCTTGTTGCGCTCGAACTTTGCCTTTGCCACAAGTTCCTCCTAGAAACATTTACAGAAGACATTCTTCGTCTGCGCGGTTCGCAAACGAACTAGAAATAGTCTACTGGGGGCTTGGATAATTTAGGAAATTCCGGTCCTCTGCGGGGCCTGCATTGTGATGCAAATCCCTCGTTGGCCGTTTGCGGTGCCGGCTCCGTTTTTCAACGGAACCGGCCCGCGATCGGCCACTTCCCCGCTAAGGGGGTCACGGCCAGGTTTTTATACCGAGACGATTACTCGCCGCGGGACTTCTGGATGATCTCGTCGGCAACTGCCTTCGGGACCTCAGAGTAGCTGTCGAAGGTCATCGAGTAAACTGCGCGACCCTGGGTCTTCGAACGCAGGTCACCAATGTAACCGAACATTTCCGACAGTGGCACACCAGCGCGGATGACCTTGACGCCAGCAGCGTCGGACATCTCGCTGATCGAACCACGACGGGAGTTCAGGTCGCCGATAACGTCGCCCATGTACTCTTCCGGGGTACGGACTTCAACAGCCATCAGCGGTTCAAGCAAAACAGGGTTAGCGCGGCGTGCGCCTTCCTTGAATACCTGCGAACCAGCGATCTTGAAGGCCATTTCCGAGGAGTCGACATCGTGGTAAGCACCATCGATGAGGGTAGCCTTGACACCGACCAGTGGGTAGCCTGCGAGGATACCGTACTGCATTGCGTCCTGGATACCAGCGTCAACGGATGGGATGTACTCACGAGGAACACGACCACCGGTCACGGCGTTCTTGAACTCGTAGGTGACGCCGTCAACAACTTCCAGAGGCTCGAACGAGACCTGGACCTTGGCGAACTGACCCGAACCACCGGTCTGCTTCTTGTGGGTGAAGTCAACCTTCTCCACAGCCTTCTTGATGGTTTCGCGGTATGCAACCTGTGGCTTGCCAACGTTTGCTTCCACACGGAATTCGCGCTTCATGCGGTCAACCAGAATGTCCAGGTGAAGCTCACCCATACCGCCAATGACGGTCTGGCCGGTGTCTTCGTTCAGGGACACGGTGAAGGTTGGATCTTCCGCCGACAGCTTCTGGATAGCGGTCGACAGCTTTTCCTGGTCACCCTTGGTCTTTGGTTCGATGGCCACAGAGATCACTGGATCCGGGAAGCTCATCGATTCGAGAACGATTGGGTGGGCTGGATCACATAGGGTGTCACCGGTGGTGGTGGCCTTCAGGCCGATCACAGCGTAGATGTGACCTGCGTGGATCTCGTCTACCGGATTCTCCTTGTTGGAGTGCATCTGGAAGAGCTTGCCTACGCGTTCCTTCTTGCCCTTGGTGGAGTTCAGCAGCTGTGCGCCGGACTCTGCCTTGCCGGAGTAAACGCGGATGAAGTTCAACTGGCCGAAGAACGGGTGAGCGGCGATCTTGAACGCAAGTGCCGAGAACGGTGCGTCCTCCGAAGGCTCGCGGGTCAGCTCAACTTCTTCGTCCTTCGGATCGTGACCGATGGTGGCGCCAACGTCCAGTGGGTTCGGCAGGAAGTCGATGACTGCATCCAGCATTGGCTGAACGCCGCGGTTCTTGAAGGCCGAACCACAGAATACTGGGTAAGCTTCCGAGTTCACGGTCAGCTTGCGGATGCCAGCCTTGAGTTCCTCAACGGAGATTTCTTCACCTTCGAGGTACTTCTCCATGAGCTCTTCGGATGCCTCAGCGACATCTTCAACCAGCTTGGCGCGGTACTCTTCAGCACGCTCAACCAAGTCGGCAGGGATTTCGCGGGTTTCGTAAGCAGCGCCCATGGTGACGTCACCCTTGGAGTCGCCTTCCCAAACGAATGCCTTCATGGACAGCAGGTCAACGACACCGGTGAACTCGGACTCGGAGCCGATTGGCAGCTGCATAACCAGCGGCTTGGCACCAAGGCGCTGGATGATGGTATCTACGGTGAAGTAGAAGTCAGCGCCCAGCTTGTCCATCTTGTTGACGAAGCAGATACGTGGAACGTCGTACTTGTCAGCCTGGCGCCAAACGGTCTCGGACTGAGGCTCAACGCCTTCCTTGCCATCGAAGACGGCAACGGCGCCATCGAGCACGCGCAGCGAGCGCTCCACCTCAACGGTGAAGTCAACGTGGCCCGGGGTGTCGATGATGTTGATCTGGTTCTTGTTCCAGAAGCAGGTAACAGCAGCGGAGGTAATGGTGATACCGCGCTCTTTTTCCTGTTCCATCCAGTCGGTGGTCGAAGCACCGTCGTGGGTTTCACCGAGCTTGTGGTTCACACCCGTGTAGAAAAGGATGCGCTCAGTAGTAGTGGTCTTACCGGCATCGATGTGAGCCATGATGCCGATATTGCGGACCTTGTTAAGGTCAGTAAGCACGTCCTGTGCCACGTTGTCTCCCTATAAGGTGAGGCCGGAATTGCTGGGCATCGGTTGATGCCCAGCTTTTCCGAGCGGTTCTTACCAGCGGTAGTGTGCGAAGGCCTTGTTGGACTCGGCCATCTTGTGAGTGTCTTCGCGACGCTTCACAGCGGCACCCAGACCGTTCGATGCGTCCAGGATCTCGTTCATCAAACGCTCGATCATGGTCTTCTCGCGGCGAGCCTTCGAGTAGCCAACCAGCCAGCGCAGAGCCAGTGCGGTTGCACGGCCTGGCTTGACCTCAACAGGAACCTGGTAGGTAGCGCCACCGACGCGGCGGGAACGAACCTCGAGGGCTGGACGGATGTTGTCCATAGCCTTCTTGAGGGTCGAAACAGCGTCGGCGCCGGACTTTGCTGCGGCACCTTCGAGTGCACCGTAAACAATGCGCTCTGCAGTGGACTTCTTGCCGTCTACGAGAACCTTGTTGATCAGCTGGGTGACCAATGGGGATTCGAAGACTGGATCAGAAACTAGTGGGCGCTTTGGCGCCGGACCCTTACGAGGCATTACTTACCATCCTTCTTTGCACCGTAGCGGGAACGAGCCTGCTTACGATCCTTCACACCCTGGGTATCCAGAGCACCACGAACAATCTTGTAGCGAACACCTGGAAGGTCCTTTACACGACCACCGCGAACGAGCACGATGGAGTGTTCCTGCAGGTTGTGTCCGACACCTGGAATGTAAGCGGTCACTTCGACGCCACCGGCAAGGCGCACACGTGCGACCTTACGCAGAGCCGAGTTTGGCTTCTTCGGGGTGGTGGTGTACACACGGGTGCACACGCCACGGCGCATTGGGTTGCCCTTAAGGGCAGGGGCCTTGGTCTTGACGACCTTAGGCGAGCGGCCCTTGCGGACCAGCTGCTGAATAGTAGGCACTTTCGTGTCCTTCCATTGTCTAAGTTCTTCGGCAACACGACGAAAACGCCTAAGCCTAGAAAAGTTTTAGCGCTTCGCAATGTAGCTAGCTGCTTGCTTTACCGCGCACTCAGAATCAAAAGTCCCTAGGCGTGCGAAAGTGTGGCATTCGTTGCGCAACCTACCCGCAACCCGGACGGAGTCCATTTTGCCACACATAAAACAATTGATCTCAGTCTAGCATTAATCCACCGAGCCACCATGTACAGTAAGCTATCTCACCGACCAGGCCACTCTTGGCCCCCGCCGCCATCGAGACGGTTTGGGTAGTGACCACGATATCGACCCCAGCTGAACGCCACGGGACCGCCAGATGAAAACCACCTGAATCCGCGGATGTCCGCTGCCGGCTTGCCAGCGGATCCGCATCAAGGCGAATACTAGTTCCTAAATCTCCCAGTGGATTCATCGACTACTATTTTCACCCCGTGTTGCGCGCAGGCCCCGGAACGCAGACCACTGGGAACTGTGGCGGTTAAACGCCCAATGCCTGCCCGCACAGTGTGCGGGCAGGCATTGGGTCAAACTACCTTACGGTGACAGTGCTCCCGGTTTAGCGGAAGTCCGAGCCGTGGTCGTAGTCGTCCATCGAGATGGCACGGAATTCAGGCGACAGCCCGCCTTCCAGCGCATCGTCGTACAGGCCCGAAGAGAAGGCCGAGGTGCCGGTGAACAAAGTTGCCTTTGCTTCATCGGTTGGCTCGACGTTGACCTGGGTGTAGCGATCCAGACCGGTACCGGCCGGGATCAGCTTACCGATGATCACGTTTTCCTTCAGACCGCGCAGTGGATCTTCCTTGCCTTCCATCGCAGCCTGGGTCAGGACGCGAGTGGTTTCCTGGAAGGAAGCAGCCGACAGCCACGAATCGGTGGCCAGCGATGCCTTGGTGATGCCCATCAGCTCGTCACGGCCGGCAGCTGGACGCTGGCCTTCCGAAACGGCCTTGCGGTTCGCAGCGGTGAAGCGCGAACGATCGGCCAACTCGCCTGGCAGCAAGTCGGTCTCGCCGGACTCGATGACGGTGACGCGGCGCAGCATCTGGCGGACGATGACTTCCACGTGCTTATCGTGGATGCCTACACCCTGGGACTGGTACACATCCTGGACCTCGCGGACCAGGAACTTCTGTGCCTCACGTGGGCCGAGGACTCGAAGAACCTGCTTCGGATCCAAGGTACCGCTGGTGAGCTGGGTGCCGGCAACGATGCTTTCGCCCTCTTCAACCAACAGGCGAGCACGGCGCAGAACCGGGTAGGCCTGCTTCTCGTCGCCGTTGTCTGGAGTAACTACAACACGCAGCTGCTTCTCGTCGTCTTCAATCGACACGCGACCGGCAACCTCGGACATCGGAGCCACACCCTTAGGGGTACGGGCTTCGAACAGTTCCTGGATACGAGGCAGACCCTGGGTGATATCGTCAGCCGACGCTACACCACCGGTGTGGAAGGTACGCATGGTCAGCTGGGTACCAGGCTCGCCGATGGACTGCGCGGCGATAATGCCAACAGCCTCGCCGATGTCCACGGTCTTGCCGCTGGCCAGCGAACGCCCGTAGCACAGAGCACAGGTTCCAACAGCCGAGTCGCAGGTCAGCACGGAGCGAACGCGGATTTCATCCACGCCTGCAGCGTACAGCTCGTCGATCAGCACGTCGCCGACATCCGAACCGGCGGTAGCCAGCACGGTGCCTTCAGCGTTCTTGACGTCGGTAGCCAGCGTACGGGTGTATGCCGAGTTCTCCACGGTCTCGTGCTTGACGCGGATGCCGGCAGAGTTATCTGCAATGGCAACGGTCAAGCCGCGCTTGGTGCCGCAGTCCTCTTCGCGAACGATAACATCCTGCGAAACGTCCACCAGACGACGGGTCAGGTAACCCGAGTTAGCGGTCTTCAGCGCGGTATCCGCCAGGCCCTTACGGGCACCGTGGGTCGCGATGAAGTACTCCAGAACCGACAGGCCTTCACGGTAGGAAGACTTGATCGGGCGAGGAATAATTTCACCCTTAGGGTTGGACACCAGACCACGGATACCCGCGATCTGACGCAATTGCAGGTAGTTACCACGAGCCTTGGAAGTCACCATTCGGTTAATGGTGTTCAGCTCTTCCATGCCGTTCTTCATTGCCTCGGCAACCTCGTCGGTAGCCTTGGTCCAGATGTCGATCAGGTCCTGGCGGCGCTCGGTATCTGCAATCAGGCCCTTGTCGTAGGAAGCCTGGACCTTGGCGGCCTTTACCTCGTAAGGAGCCAAGATGGCTGCCTTATCCATGTTCGAGGTAATGTCCGAGATCGCCACGGTGACACCCGAGCGGGTCGACCAGTAGAAACCGGCGTCCTTCAGGTTATCCAGGGTAGCTGCGGCAATGATCTTCGGGTAGCGCTCTGCCAGATCGTTGACGATCTCCGAGAGCGCATCCTTGCCCGCTACGGTGGCTACCCATGGGTAGTCCGCAGGCAGGGTGTCGTTGAACAGCACCTGGCCAAGCGAGGTATCCAGCAATGCCGGGGTACCTGGCTCCCAGCCCTCAGGGGCTGGCTGGTCTGCGGAAGGAACGAAGTTCTCCACGCGGACCTTGATCGGTGCGTTCAGGTGCAGTTCGCCCAGATCCTTGGCCATGATGGCCTCGGATACGGTAGCGAACACGCGGCCGGCGCCCTTTTCGGTTGCACGCTTGGTGGTCAAGTGGTGCAATCCGATGATCATATCCTGCGAAGGCTGTGCCACTGGGCGGCCATCGGAAGGCTTCAAGATGTTGTGCGAGGACAGCATCAAGATACGGGCTTCAGCCTGTGCTTCAGGGCTCAGCGGCAGGTGAACTGCCATCTGGTCACCGTCGAAGTCAGCGTTGAACGCGCCGCAAACCAATGGGTGCAGCTGCAGGGCCTTGCCTTCGATCAGCTGTGGTTCGAAGGCCTGGATACCCAAGCGGTGCAGGGTAGGTGCACGGTTGAGCAGTACCGGGTGCTCGGTGATGATCTCTTCGAGAACATCCCAAACCTGCGGGCGGTAACGCTCGACCATGCGCTTAGCCGACTTGATGTTCTGTGCGTGGTTGAGGTCAACCAGGCGCTTCATCACGAAAGGCTTGAACAGCTCCAGGGCCATCTGCTTTGGCAGACCGCACTGGTGCAGCTTCAGCTGCGGGCCGACAACGATGACCGAACGGCCCGAGTAGTCAACGCGCTTGCCCAGCAGGTTCTGGCGGAAACGACCCTGCTTGCCCTTGAGCATGTCGCTCAGGGACTTCAGCGGGCGGTTGCCTGGACCGGTCACCGGACGGCCACGACGGCCGTTATCGAACAGCGAGTCAACAGCTTCCTGCATCATGCGCTTTTCGTTGTTCACGATGATCTCTGGCGCACCGAGATCAAGCAGGCGCTTGAGGCGGTTGTTGCGGTTGATCACGCGGCGGTACAGGTCGTTCAGATCCGAGGTAGCGAATCGGCCACCGTCGAGCTGGACCATCGGGCGCAGTTCTGGCGGGATCACCGGAACGGCGTCAAGGACCATGCCCTTAGGCGAGTTGCCGTTGACAAGGAACGCGTTGACGACCTTCAGGCGCTTGAGCGCACGAGCCTTCTTCTGGCCCTTGCCGTTTTCGATGATGGTCTTCAGCTCTTCAGCTTCAGCCGCCAGATCGAAGTTCTCAAGGCGCTTCTGGATAGCTTCTGCACCCATGGAGCCTTCGAAGAACAGTCCGTACTTCTCACGCATGGTGCGGTACAGGCCTTCGTCGCCTTCGAGGTCGGCGACCTTCAGGTTCTTGAAGCGCTCCCAGACCGCACGCAGGCGCTCGGCTTCGGCCTTGGCGCGCTTGTCGATCTGCAGAACAGTCTTCTCGGCCAAGGTGCGGGCCTTGTTCAGCTCGGCATTCTTGGCGCCGTCAGCTTCCATGCGCTCCAGCTCGGCTTCCAGGTCGGCTGCAACAGCCTTCTTGTCAGCTTCCGAGTTGTTCGCAAGGTTGCGCAGTTCCAGGTCGTGCTGGGCCTGCAGGTTAGGCATTTCGGCGTGGCGGCGTGCTTCGTCGACACCGGTGATCATGTAGGCAGCGAAGTAGATGACCTTTTCGAGGTCCTTCGGAGCCAGATCGAGCAGGTAGCCCAAGCGCGATGGAACGCCCTTGAAGTACCAGATGTGGGTCACAGGAGCTGCCAGCTCGATGTGGCCCATGCGCTCACGGCGTACGTTCGCGCGGGTCACCTCGACGCCGCAACGCTCGCAGATGATGCCCTTGAAGCGCACGCGCTTGTACTTGCCGCAGTAGCATTCCCAGTCGCGGGAAGGGCCGAAGATCTTTTCGCAGAAAAGACCGTCCTTCTCCGGCTTCAGGGTGCGGTAGTTAATGGTTTCCGGCTTCTTGACCTCGCCGTAGCTCCATCCACGGATTTCATCCGCGGTGGCAAGGTTGATTCGCATGAGGCCGAATGAGGAATCGCTGGACATATGGTCCTTTTCTCTCTTCTGTGGTGTCTGAAGTCGATACGAATGAGGGTGGGAATTTGCCGCCGCTGCCTGCAGGTCCTGCAGGCAGGGCGCCAGATTACACTTCCTCTACGGAGTTCGGCTCCGACCGTGAAAGGTCGATGCCCAGCTCTTCAGCGGCGCGGAACGATTCCTCGTCCGACTCACGCATTTCGATAGTGTTGCCGTCGGTACCGAGTACCTCGACGTTCAAGCACAGCGACTGCATTTCCTTGATGAGCACCTTGAACGATTCTGGAACACCAGGCTCTGGAACGTTCTCGCCCTTGACGATAGCTTCGTAGACCTTCACGCGGCCGTGGATATCATCCGACTTGATGGTCAGGATTTCCTGCAGCGTGTAAGCGGCACCGTATGCTTCCAGTGCCCAAACTTCCATCTCGCCGAAGCGCTGGCCACCGAACTGGGCCTTACCGCCCAGTGGCTGCTGGGTGATCATGGAGTATGGACCGGTGGAACGGGCGTGGATCTTGTCGTCCACCAGGTGGTGGAGCTTCAAGATGTACATGTAGCCCACGGAAACCGGATCCGGCAGCGGGTCGCCGGAGCGGCCGTCGAACAGCTTCGCCTTGCCGGAGTTGCCAATCAGGCGCACACCGTCACGGGTCTTGCTGGTCGAATCCAGGATGCCGCGGATTTCCTCTTCGGAAGCGCCATCGAAGACCGGGGTTGCCACGGTGGTGGAACCGGACTCGCGTGGCAGGTTCGGCAGATCGCGGACCCATTCAGGCTCGCCTTCGATCTTCCAGCCCTGCTTGGCAGCCCAACCCAGGTGGATTTCCATAACCTGGCCGACGTTCATACGACCTGGCACACCTAGCGGGTTCAGGATGACATCCAGCGGGGTGCCGTCTTCCAGGAATGGCATGTCTTCCAGCGGCATGATGCGCGAGATGACACCCTTGTTACCGTGGCGACCTGCGAGCTTGTCGCCGATCGAGATCTTGCGCTTCTGGGCAACGTAGACGCGGACCAGCTGGTTGACACCAGGGGAAAGGTCATCGTCGTTGTCGCGGTCGAAGATGCGAACACCAATGACGGTGCCGGACTCGCCGTGCGGAACCTTCAGCGAGGTGTCGCGCACTTCGCGCGACTTCTCACCGAAGATGGCACGCAGCAGGCGCTCTTCCGGGGTCAGTTCGGTCTCGCCCTTAGGGGTGACACGGCCTACCAGCACGTCGCCGGCCTCGACCTCGGCACCGATGTAGACGATGCCGCGGTCATCGAGCTGGGAGAGGATGTCTTCCGAGACATTCGGGATGTCGCGGGTGATTTCCTCGGCACCGAGCTTGGTGTCGCGGGCATCGACTTCGTGCTCTTCGATGTGAATCGAGGTGAGTACGTCGTCGAAGATCATGCGCTGGGAGAGGATGATCGCATCCTCGTAGTTGTAGCCTTCCCAGGACATGAATGCCACGAGCAGGTTCTTGCCCAGCGAGAGCTCGCCGGAGTCGGTCGAAGGACCGTCAGCGATGATCGACTGGTATTCCAGGCGGTCGCCTTCGGACACGCGAACGCGCTGGTTGTAGGCGTTGCCCTGGTTCGAGCGGGCGAACTTCATGATCGGGTACATCGACTCGGTGCCGTCATCGTTCATGACGACAACCAGGTCAGCAGATACCTCGGTGACCACGCCTGGCTTGGCGGCGACAACGGAGTCGCCGGCGTCAACCGCGGCGAACTTCTCCATGCCGGTACCCACCAGCGGACGCTCGGACTTCAGCAGCGGCACAGCCTGGCGCTGCATGTTGGCGCCCATCAGTGCGCGGTTGGCATCGTCGTGCTCGAGGAATGGAATCAGCGCGGTTGCCACCGAAACCATCTGGCGCGGCGAAACGTCCATGAAGGTCACTTCAGCGGAATCGACGATGACAGGCTCGCCGCCACCGCCCTTTTCGCGAACCAGAACGGTCTCTTCAACGAAGCGGCCGTTCTCATCCAGAGGCGCGTTGGCCTGTGCGATGTAGTGCTGCAGCTCGTCATCGGCGGTCAGGTAGTCGACCTCGTTGGACACGACGCCATTGGCGACGCGGCGGTACGGGGTTTCGATGAAGCCGAAGGAGTTGATGCGTCCGTAGGTAGCCAACGAACCGATCAGGCCGATGTTCGGGCCTTCCGGGGTTTCAATTGGGCACATGCGTCCGTAGTGGGACGGGTGGACGTCTCGTACTTCCATGCCTGCGCGGTCACGGGACAGGCCGCCCGGGCCCAGAGCCGACAAGCGGCGCTTGTGGGTCAGGCCGGCCAGCGGGTTGTTCTGGTCCATGAACTGCGAAAGCTGCGAGGTTCCGAAGAACTCCTTGATGGCAGCCACAACAGGGCGGATGTTGATCAGGGTCTGCGGGGTGATCGCCTCGACGTCCTGGGTGGTCATGCGCTCGCGCACAACACGCTCCATGCGGGACAGGCCGGTGCGGACCTGGTTCTCGATCAGTTCGCCCACGGCGCGGATGCGGCGGTTGCCGAAGTGGTCGATGTCGTCGACGTTGACAGGAACGTCAACGATCTCGCCCTTGCGGGTGCCCTGAACAGTCTTCTCACCTGCGTGCAGCGCAACGAGGTAGCGGATCATCGCTACCAGGTCGTCCAGCGAGAGCACCGAAGCGTTCTCGGCGTTGACCGGAGTCTCCACGCCCAGCTTGCGGTTGATCTTGTAGCGGCCAACCTTTGCCAGGTCGTAGCGCTTAGGCTCGAAGTACATGTTCTTCAGCAGTGCCTGGGCGGCCTCAACCGTAGGAGGCTCGCCTGGACGCAGCTTGCGGTAGATGTCCAGCAAGGCTTCGTTCTGATCCTTGATGCTGTCCTTTTCCAAGGTTGCGCGCATCGAATCGTACTGGCCGAACTCGGACAGGATCTGCTCTTCGCTCCAGCCAAGGGCCTTGAGCAAGACGGTGACCGACTGCTTGCGCTTGCGATCAAGGCGTACGCCGATCTGGTCGCGCTTGTCGATTTCCAGCTCGAACCATGCACCACGCGATGGGATGATACGTGCCGAGAAGATCGTCTTGTCACTGGTCTTGTCCGGCGTGGACTCGAAGTACGCACCTGGGGAGCGAACCAGCTGGGACACAACGACACGCTCGGTGCCGTTGATGATGAAGGTGCCCTTTTCGCTCATCAGCGGGAAATCGCCCATGAACACGGTCTGCTGCTTGATTTCGCCGGTTTCATTGTTCATGAATTCGGCCTTGACATACAGCGGTGCCGCGTAGGTGGCGTCGCGGTCCTTGCACTCTGCGATCGAGTACTTAGGATCAGCGAACTCCGGATCCGAGAAGCTCAAGGACATGGTGTCCTGGAAGTCCTCGATTGGGGAGATTTCCTCGAAGATTTCTGCCAGGCCCGAGGTGTTGGGCACGCTGAAGTCACCAGCGGCTTCTGCCTTGGCCAGGCGCTCTACCCAGTTCTGGTTGCCGACGAGGCGGTCAAAGCTCTCGGTCTGCAATGCCAGCAGGTTAGGCACTTCAAGGGGTTCGTGAATCTTTGCAAAAGAAAGTCGGCCAGCGTATGCAGCATCGCGAGCCGAACTAGCGGTTTGGTTGTTAGGGTTGCTCGAGGCGACCAAGATGGATCCTTCCAAAGACCGTCAGGTTTCCGAACGCTTACCGTGCTAAGGTTCCTGCCATAGGACAGTTCCTCTTTTTTCGTCCGCACGAACCCACCGCTATATGAAGGCCGCGCGCGCAAACAGCAAGGCGCAAATTTCTACTCTACCGGAGGAAAATCCGGTTGTCGATACTCGGTGCAGAAATTCGTGCTATAGTTTTCGCCCCCACTTTCGCGCGGGCTGCCACTCAGGTTTCCAAGCACCGCGCCAGCGCGCAACCCGGTCGTACCGCGCACCGAAAAGTGCATGCATTTTCCCAACTGATACCCTTGTTTTCGCGGATTCTTGCGAATTGCCAAAGGTCTCGGCCCGCTGAACGCAGTCTCCGGATTCCGGGCATCAGGCAACGTTATGCTTTCTGTCACATTCTCCTCAGCAAGCATCAGAAACCCCAATTTTTCTCCGCTTCAGCCGCATGGCGAACGTTCTTGGAGATTTTTTTCCGGGTATCCGGGAGGCTTGAAGCTACACGCTCCCCCAGCAGATATAAGCCTTTGCGACCTCGTGTGTCCGGTGGCTTCTTCTTTCGCCACTAGCTATGATCGAGCAAACATCCACGGTTAGGAGACGAAGTGAATAAGCTGCAGTCAGATGAAGCACTGACCCGAGTTACCCTGGACGCCTCGCGCCGGAACATCCCAATCGAGATTGTGCCGCGCGACAAGGTCCGCTCGCTGGAAGAGGCTGCGGACGCCTTGGGAATCTCGGCCTCGGCCTTGCTCAAGACGCTGGTTATCAAACGCACAGACGGCACCTTCGTCTTCGCGCTGATCCCCGGCGGGCGGAAACTTGACTGGGCGAAGCTGCGCGGAGTCATGGGCGTCAATAAGCTCTCGCTGCCATCTTCAGATATCGCTTGGGATGTCACGCACTACGAGAGCGGAACCATTACTCCTTTTGGCTCGCACACGGTACTGCCTGTCTACATCGATGCCAGCGTCTTCGAAGAGCCCGTATCGGAACAGATAGGACTGGGCAGCGGGGACCGAGCCCATGGACTGCTGGTTCGCGCCAAGGATTTGGTTAGCGGATTTGATGCCACGATTGCTGATATTTCGACTCCGGAATAACCAGCCCTGGCTTAGCCAAGGCCTTCTTGGCCCAGGCCTGCGACTTGGTCAATCCCTTGATCGTCGCGTTGCGCAGCGGCAGACCCAGCGGCTGCTCGACGAAGCGTGCCACCAGGTAGGCAATTCCTAGCATCAGCACCAGCAAACCGGCCAGCAGCACGTACTTGTTCACGAAACCGTGCAGCTGGTTGATCAGCCACCAACCCCACAACTGGTGCACCAGGTACAGCGGGTAAGTCAATGAACCGGCCACAGCCAGCCATTTGCCCTGGACGTTCTTGAGCGGAGTCAGAGTGCACACCGCCAGCAGAACTACGCACAGGACGGTCAGCAGCTGGAAATGCCATGCGGGGATATCCATCCCGGAGAGCAAGTCCGCGTCACTTCGCCCCTTGATGCCGGTGAAAAATGCGGCGATGGCAGTATTGCCTGCGACCATGGACCACCGCAGAATGCTGTGGCCGCTTTGATAGATCAAGAAGAGCACCATGCCGGCTGCGAACAGGGCCGCATACTGCCCGGCAATCCATTCCTGCAGCTTGTCCAAGCTTGTGAAATGCAGATACAGGCCCAGAGCGGGCCAAATGGCAGAGAGCAAGAGGATGTGCTTGTTCTTCACGAAGCCCATGGACAAGAGCACTGCGAGCAACACGTAGAAACGCAACTCGACCCAAAGTGTCCAATAGACACCGTCCATATCGGTGACGCCGAATCCAGACTGCATCATGCTCAGGTTGGGCAGAATATCACTGGCCGAGCGTCCCTCGTTACCGGAGGGCCAGATCCCAAGCGAGAGTACTGTTGCTGCGAGTACCGCGAGCCAGTAGGCCGGGTAGAGGCGGCCCACACGCGAGCCGATGAAACCAATGACGTTCTTTCCCTGGAGGGACATCAGGATAACGAAGCCCGAGATGAGGAAGAATAGCTGTACACCCAGCTGTCCGTAACGGGTGAATTCGGAGAGTACTGGCCAGAACTCTGCGGCTTGCCTCCCCCAGTGATCATGTCCCCATGCGGTGTAGTGATACAGGACGACAATTAGCGCAGCTGTAATCCTCAATGCGTCTAGGAGCCCTAGCCGCGGTGCTGGTTTCTGGTTCTGGGTAGCTACGGTTTTTGACACATTTTCACTGTAAACAATGAACTTGAATAAACGCTGTTAATAGAAACGTTATAAAACAATTGCTATGGACTTCCCAGCTTAACGACCAAAGGCCCACAGACTTTCGTCTGTGGACCTTTGGCAATAAGTTGCGAGTGACCGCTGTACTTACTTAACGGTGACGGTAGCGCCGGCAGCTTCCAGAGCTTCCTTAGCCTTCTCGGCAGCGTCCTTTGCAACACCCTCAAGCAGAGCCTTTGGAGCAGCGTCAACGAGCTCCTTAGCTTCCTTCAGGCCCAGGGAAGTCAGTGCGCGAACTTCCTTGATAACTGCGATCTTCTTGTCGCCAGCCGACTCGAGGACTACGTCGAATTCGGTCTTCTCTTCAGCAGCAGCTTCGCCGCCTGCAGCTGGACCAGCAACTGCAACAGCAGCAGCGGTTACGTCGAAGGTCTCTTCGAATTCCTTAACGAACTCGGACAGTTCGATGATGGTCATTTCCTTGAATGCGGAAAGCAGCTCTTCGTTGCTGAGCTTCGCCATGGTGGGCGTCCTTTCGGTTTTTGGCCTTGAGGGCCGATGAATTTGGGTTTACGTTGCGAGAGAACTCGAAAGCTTAGGCTTCTGCCGGAGCTTCCTCGGCAGCTTCGCCACCGTTCTCGTCGAGCTTTGCACGCAGAGCTTCGACAGCGCGGGCAGCAGCGGAAGCTGGAGCCAGCAGCACTGCTGCAACGCGGGCGAGCTGAGTTTCGCGGGATTCCAGCGCAGCCAAAGCAGCGATGCCGCTCTGGTCCAGTGCCTTACCTTCGAACCAACCGGTCTTGATGACCAGCTTTTCGTTAGTCTTGGCGAATTCCGTGAGGCTCTTAGCGGCAGCAACTGCATCGCCCTTAATGAAGGCGATTGCGGTTGGACCAGAAAGCTGTTCATCGAAAGCATCGATGCCAGCGTTCTTCGCTGCGATTGCAGTCAAGGTGTTCTTTACGACTGCGTACTTGGTCTCCTGACCAAGCGAGCGGCGCAGATCCTTGAGCTGTGCAACGGTAAGCCCACGGTATTCGGTCAAGACAGCCGCCGACGAATCATTGAATTCCGCGGTGATTTCTTCAATCGCTGCAGTCTTGCTTGGGGTTGCCATAACACTCCTTCCGGGGATTTGTTCGGTACCGTTTCAAAACCGGCGAGGCCATAAAAATAGCCCCGCGCAGGAGCACAGGGCGTTTCAACTTATTCAAAGTCAAAAAATCTATGTAACCTGCGTTGGTCATCCTTGCGGATCTTTAGGAGCAGTTGGAAACCAAATGCTCAACCGACGGTCTTCGGTATTTCTAGTTTATATGAGCACTCCAGCCCACAGCAAATCGAAGCCGGAGCCAATCTCATGATCCTGGTCACTAGGGGAATTAAATTAGAATGGCGGGACTCATTTACCAACGCTTGGGGAACGCTAGTAGTAAGTCCCGCCGATACAAAAGTTTTGGGGAAACTTTCGTATCTCATCCGCGTAGGGCCTTGGGGGATCCATACGCGGATGACCGAGATACTCGGTAGTCAAAGCTTATCATCGGCTACCGGCTGGTACGAAACATGAATACGCTTGCCAGCAGCCGTGGCCATCGCGCAGATTCCTCGTTTAAAAAGGAAGGGAGCATGCCGATTATCGGCATGCTCCCCCAAGCTAGTTAGCTACTAGACTTAGGCCTCAACGCGGGTTACGTTCGCGTCAACAGGAATACCTGGACCGAAGGTGGTAGCGATGGTTGCCTTCGAGATGTAGCGACCCTTCGAAGCCGAAGGCTTCAGGCGCATAACCTCTTCCAGAGCTGCTGCGTAGTTCTCGGTCAGCTGCTTTGCGTCGAACGAAACCTTGCCAATGATGAAGTGCAGGTTCGAGTGCTTGTCGACGCGGAAGTCGATCTTGCCGCCCTTGATGTCGGTTACAGCCTTGGCCACATCCATGGTCACGGTGCCGGTCTTAGGGTTTGGCATCAGGTTACGAGGACCCAGTACCTTACCCAAGCGGCCAACCTTGCCCATCAGGTCAGGGGTTGCAACTGCTGCGTCGAAGTCGGTCCAGCCGCCCTGGATCTTTTCGATCAGGTCGTCCGAGCCAACGAAGTCGGCGCCAGCTTCGCGAGCTGCTTCTGCCTTGTCACCGTTAGCGAAAACAACCACGCGGGCGGTCTTGCCGGTGCCGTGTGGAAGGTTTACGGTACCGCGAACCATCTGGTCAGCCTTACGTGGGTCAACACCCAAGCGGAAAGCAACCTCAACGGTCGAGTTGGTCTTATCGCCTGCGGTCTCCTTAGCCAGGGCAATTGCCTCGGCTGGAGCGTAGACGTTGTTGTCGGCATCGATCTTAGCCGCGGCGGCTACGTATGCTTTGCTGCGCTTTGCCATCTGCGTTTTCTCCTTATGCAGTCGTGGTCATATGGACCGCGCGGGGTCCTGCCACGGGCGAATCGATCAGATGACCGTTTCGCCTTAGATTGAATTCTTGAGTGCTATCCAGCGTGTGAACAGCGGAAGGCGGGATTAGCCTTCTACGGTCACGCCCATGGAGCGGGCGGTGCCGGCGATGATCTTGGCTGCAGCAGCCAGGTCATTTGCGTTCAGGTCAGCCATCTTGGTGGTGGCGATTTCCTCAACCTGAGCCTGGGTCAGGTTAGCAACCTTGTCGGTGTGCGGAACACCCGAACCCTTTGCAATGCCAGCTGCCTTCTTGATCAGCTCAGCTGCAGGAGGAGTCTTGGTGATGAAAGTGAACGAACGGTCTTCGTATACGGTGATCTCAACTGGAACAACGTTACCGCGCTGCGACTCGGTCGCTGCGTTGTAAGCCTTGCAGAATTCCATGATGTTGACGCCGTGCTGACCAAGGGCTGGACCGATTGGAGGAGCTGGGTTAGCAGCACCTGCCTGGATCTGCAGCTTGATGAGTCCGGTGACCTTTTTCTTTGGGGCCATGTCGGGTCCTTCTTACTCTTGCGTTTCCCGTGGCACAGGAGCGTGGCACGGGGATCTGGCTATCGTGGCGCGACAGCCAAGCGTACCCTCGCATCGATAAGCGACCGATGCGGGGCACGAAGACTTAATACTACTGGATCTTGGTGACCTGGTTGAAGTTCAGGGTCACTGGGGTTTCACGTTCGAAGATCGAAACCAGTACAACCAGCTGTGCGGCATCCAGCTTGATCTCCGAGATGGTTGCCGGCATCGTTTCGAACGGTCCGTCATTGACGATAACCGATTCGCCGACTTCGAAGTCCACGGTGACCTCAGTAATTGGAGCACGGCCTGGCTTGGACGCCGATGGCTGCTCTACTGGATCAACGATGGTGTGCTCCAGCATGGAGAACACTTCGTCAAGGCTCAGTGGGTTTGGATCGTGGGCGTTGCCAACGAATCCAGTGACACCTGGAGTGTGTCGAACAACACCCCACGACGCGTCAGTCAGCTCCATGCGGACCAGGACATAGCCCGGGATGCGCACGCGGCGAACGATCTTGCGCTGAGTGTTCTTGACCTCGACGACCTCTTCCATTGGAACCTGGATATCGAAGATGAACTCATCCATGTCCTGGGTCTGGATACGGGTCTCAAGATTGACCTTCACGCGGTTTTCGTAACCAGCGTAGGTGTGAATGACAAACCAGTCACCTGGAAGACGACGGAGCTTAGCGCGGAATTCTTCCTTGAGCTTGGCTACGTTGTCTTCGCCCTCGGCTTCTTCAGCTTCGTTGTCTTCGCCCTCGGCTTCTTCAGCTTCGTTGTCTTCGCCTTCAGCTTCTTCAGCTGCGCCTTCGATTACCTGAGCGTCTTCAGCGTCCTGTGCTGGTGCTTCGGTTGGGTCGACGTCAGCTTCTACAGCTGGCTCAACCTGATCGCCGGCGGCTTCAACGAACTCGTTTTCGACCTCGTCATTAATCTGCGGTTCGAGTTCCTTGTCGGACACTGCAGCTCCTGCTTTCTTTGACTGAATGACACTAAATTGCCTCGGGGTAATCATACCTCCGAGGCAACAAAATTACTGTTCGACCTTGTTGGTGAACAGGAGGATCGAACCCTGCCCAAAGACGAAGTCCAGGGCCGTCACGATCAGCATCACCACGACCACGAAACCGACAACAACCAGGAAATAATTCACTAGTTCACTGCGGGTCGGGGTGACGACCTTCTTAAGTTCTGCGATTACCTGGCGGAAAAACAAGAAGATCCGGGCAAAGAAACCCAACTTCTGTCCACCCTTACCGGAGCTGAGAGCAGATTCGGTCATGTTCTTCCTCGTTTCAAAAATTTGGCCAGTTGAAACAATCACGGTGTGCCATAGTCTATTCGACTGCAACACACCGTGATGAGATAATTCGCTAAGCGATAAATCGCTATTGCGCAGGGCAGACAGGACTCGAACCTGCAACCTGCGGTTTTGGAGACCGCTGCGCTACCAATTGCGCCACTACCCTTCGGAGCTTTTTACCGCTCCCACCTAGAACATCTTAGCGGATAAAACATTCAGCTTCGTCCGTTGCGATGTCTCGGCAACGAGAAATAACTTTACGCAACGAAATCGGAAATGTCGAACTGACAACCTCCGGTGTGGCGCAGAACGCATTCCCGCGCCCCGTTGCGCACCTTATTGTGTCATTTTCAAAATTGTGATGCTGAAGTGCAAGGTTGCGAACTAAACTGAGGTGTAACAGCTGTCCCCATAGACTTCAGGACGAATCCCCAATGTCTCGCATTTCTCGCCGCATCGGCGCAATTTCCGAATCCGCGACTCTCGCAGTAGATGCCAAGGCGAAGGCTCTTAAAGCAGCAGGTCGACCAGTAATCGGTTTCGGTGCCGGTGAACCCGACTTCCCAACCCCTGGCTACATTGTCGAAGCAGCAGTCAAGGCGGCCCAGGATCCAAAGAACCACCGCTACTCCCCTGCAGCCGGCCTTCCCGAGCTGCGCGAAGCAATCGCCGCCAAAACCATGCGCGATTCGGGCTACGAGCTCAAGGCCAATCAGGTTCTGGTCACCAATGGCGGCAAGCAGGCGGTGTACAACACCTTCGCAACCCTGCTTGATCCAGGTGACGAGGTCATCGTTCCGGCTCCGTACTGGACCACCTATCCCGAAGCCATCCAGCTCGCCGGAGGCAAGGCCGTATCGGTCTTTGCCGGCCCGGAGCAGGGCTACAAGGTTACCGTCGAACAGCTCGAATCCGTACTGACCGAACGCACCAAGGTGCTGCTGTTCGTTTCTCCTTCGAACCCCACCGGTGCCGTATACACCCCGGAGCAGGTCCGCGAGATCGGCCAGTGGGCTGCTTCCAAGGGGCTGTGGGTTGTTACCGATGAGATCTACGAGCACTTGACCTACGGCGATGCAACTTTCAGCTCCATCGCGACCTTGGTCCCAGAGCTCGAAGACCGAGTTGTCGTCCTCAACGGCGTGGCAAAGACCTACGCAATGACCGGCTGGCGCGTGGGTTGGATGGCAGGTCCGCTGGATGTCATCAAGGCCGCCACCAACCTGCAGTCCCACGCCACCTCGAACGTTTCCAACGTATCGCAGCGAGCCGCCCTGGCTGCTGTTGCCGGGCCGCTGGATGCCGTGAACGACATGAAGGTTGCCTTCAACCGTCGCCGCTTGGCCATCGTCGAATCACTGAACGCGATTGACGGCCTGCACTGCCCTACTCCGGAAGGCGCGTTCTACGCGTATTCGGATGTTCGAGGCCTGCTGGGTCGCGAAATCCGCGGCGTAGTGAACAACACCAGTGCAGAACTTGCTGCTTTCATCCTGGAACAGGCAGAAGTTGCCGTCGTTCCAGGTGAAGCATTCGGCCCTTCCGGCTATATCCGCATGTCATATGCACTGGGTGATGCTGACCTCGAAGAAGGCGTCGCACGGATGGCCAAGCTGCTGGGCGAAGCCAAGTAGAAAAACCGCGCCGCCAAAGAAGCCGGGCAGTCCATGATGGACTGCCCGGCTTCTGTGCTTTTGCCGCAGTGCCGTTTAGAGGATCTTGCGGTCCACAGCCCAACGGGTAAGTTCGTGGCGGTTGGATAGCTGGAGCTTGCGCAGCACATTGGACACATGCGATTCCACGGTCTTTACCGAGATGAACAGTTCCTTGGCTACTTCCTTATAGCTATATCCCCGGGCAATCAAACGCATGACTTGCAATTCGCGGTCAGAGAGCAAATCCAGCTCCTCATCGATTTCTGCCACCGGACCGCTGCTGCCAAAGGCGTCCAGGACGAACCCGGCCAAGCGTGGCGAGAACACGGCATCTCCCCCGGCCACGCGACGTACTGCATCGGAAATTTCGGCCCCGGAAATGCTCTTGGTGACATACCCGCGAGCACCGGAACGGATGACCGTCACTACGTCCTGTGCTGCGTCGGAAACGCTCAATGCCAGGAAACGCGTGGATCCCAGCAGCCCGGTGCACCCCTTGAGCACTTCGGCCCCGCCCCCGCCGCGGCCACCGGGCAGGTGCACATCCAGGAGCACCACATCCGGTTGCTGTTCGGTGATCACCTCGATGGCTCCCTCCACGGTGCCAGCTTCCCCGACAATCTGGATGTCCTGGGCCAAATCGGCACGTAAACCGGAACGGAAGATGGCGTGGTCATCCACCAGCACTACACGGTAGTTCTCGGTGGTGTTCTCAGCGTTCATGTTTCTATTCTTCCTCCATGTTCAGTGGCATGCTCAGCTGCACCTCAGTTCCGGATTCACCGCTCCGGATATGCGCCATGCCGCCTGCGCGTTCCATGCGGCCAATGATTGATTCCCTGACGCCGTGCCGGTCCGCCGGTATTCCATCTACTTCGAAACCGGTGCCGCGGTCACGCACATACACTTCTACTTGTTCGGCCGAGCATTCGATGAATACCGAAATCTTGCCCTCGGCATGCTTCGCTGCGTTCATCATCGCCTCGCGGCTAGCGGCCACCAGTGCCTGCTGCCCGGCAAAGCCCTGAGCATTGCCTACGGATATGACTTCTACATCACGCAGTAGCAGCTGTTCGATGTGGCTTGCCTCGTGCTGGATCTCAACGATTACATCTTCATCATCAAGGTCATGGTTGCCGTACAGCCATTGGCGCAGTTCACGCTCTTGGACGCGTGCCAAGGTTCTCACCGCCGCTGGGTCTTCACTGCGTTTTTGAATCACTGCCAAGGTCTGCAAGACCGAGTCGTGCAGGTGGGCCGCGAACTCTGCACGTTGGGCCGCCGCCTGGCGCGAGCTCCGTTCAGCGATGAAATCGCGCCAAAGCCGAGTGCCCCAGGGAAGCAACACCACGACTGCGCCGACAATGATCGCCAAGGCCGCCCACAGGCCGCCGAGCAGGTCTGCGGCTCCGACGGTATTGCCCAGCAGGGCCAGCAGACCGCCGATGACCAGGACCAGGCCAAAAGCCAGGCGCAGCAAGAAAGGCAATGACGGGCGCTTCTTGTGCTCGGTGATACCTTCATCGAACTGGATCCAAGCCAGCACAATACCGGCAATCACGCCCAAGGTAGGCCAGATCAGATCCCAGCGGATATTCCAGCCGGTCCACTGTCCATAAGCCAAGACGGCGAGCGCCAGCAGGCCCGCACCGATCAGCGTGTCACGCCAGGTGGAGTTCCTTTCCCAACCTTCGCGTGGACGGAAGATGCCTTGCTGCACCCGGTTCATTTCTTCAGCCAGGCTGCGTGATCTGGTGCCCCAGGAGCGAAGCTCGTCAGCGTGCGCCTCTTCGGCGCTCGGGACGAATACCCACAGCCAGGCGTAAAGCAGAATGCCGATGCCGCCCAGTGCGGACAATCCCAGGAACCCAATACGCACGTACCCCAGCGGGATGCCGAGGTGCTCCGCGAGGCCGCCGCAGACGCCGGCGATTAGCCGGTTCTCGCTGCGCACCATCAAACGCCGTTCAGGACTTTCCATAGTTCTAAGTCAAGCACGTTCTTGTCGTTTCTTCCCGGTTGATCACCGGATCTAGGGGCACCCCTAGGGGAAGTTCAGGGTATCCCCTCATAGCGCGGGACCCCTGCCACACGAGAACATTGGACTATGAACAACGAAGGCTCTCAACGTCGTCGCGGCTTTTACGACCAGCTGCGCAAATCACCGATCACTCGCCAGGACTCGCAGTGGCTCGGTGGCGTTGCAACTGGTGTCGCCGATTATTTCAAGGTCGATGTAGTGCTGATCCGCGGCATCTTCGTGGTGCTCGGTGTCCTAGGCGGCTTGGGCATGGTGCTCTATGGACTGGCTTGGGCGTTGCTTCCTGATGCGGGAGGCAAAATGCATCTGGAAAGTGCCGTGAACCGGAACTGGACCAGCGGCATGACTGGCGCGGTGATCATCTTTGCGCTGGGCATCTTCCCTGCTCCCTGGTTCTTGGATTCGCTGGCACCGGTCCTGTGGCCCCTGGCTATTGTTGCGGCTATCGCATTCATTATCTTCAGCAGGAAGAACACCCGGTTTGCGCGTCCGGACCAAGCCCGCAATCCGGCAGCGACCGGTGACAGCTCTGCTGCCTCGCCAAGGGCTGCCGAGAAGAGCACCGCGTTGGAGCATCCTTGGCGTGAAGAGGGCGCCCAGAGTTTCAATGCGAGCGTAGCTAGCGGGTTCGGGACGAACTACCCGGATGCGCCGATGAAGGAGCACCCCATGAATTCAGGTGATTCTGGCCCAGCGGGCCAGTACGAAAATAGCTATTCGCCGGATCCCGCATATACGAAGGCCTACAGTGCCAAGGCGAATCGCAAGCCGATCAGCCGCCCGATTCCGGGTTGGCTTGGCACCACCGTCTTCGGCGTTACCGTGCTGGTGGTCGCCGTGGTCATGCTGGCCGACTACCTGGATATCGTGGCCTTGCCTGGTTCGGGCTGGACCGTGGCTTTGGCTTGCGGCCTGTTGCTTGTTGGCATCACCATTGTCCTAGCGGCCCTCTCCGGGCGAACCAGTGGAGGCCTGTTGGGTTTGGCCATTCCATTGCTGGTCCTGACGGTGATCTTCTCTGCTACGTCTTTCGAGGAATCTGCCCGCGGGTTCGTTCGATCGGCTACCGGCAGCGACAGCCAATACAGCGCTGTTTTCAGCAGCTCCACGGTTGACCTGACCCATCTGGGCAGTATCACCAAACCAACTACTGTGGAGATCGATTCTGTCTTCTCCAGAATGGATCTGCTGCTGCCGGAGAATGTTCCGGTGAAGATCGAGACCGAGGGCGCATTCCTTTCCGGAATGGATATGGAACTGCCGCAGGACCGGCGGTCCTTGCCGGGAAATGCACCAATGCTGACCATTGAAGTAGACGGAGTTTTTTCCTCGTTCTCCACGACCGTGGATGATCCCAGCATCCTGAACCCCAGCAACACGGATTTCTAAGGACTGAGCCCCATGAATACTTCTTCTACTCCCGCTAGGAAATTCCCTACCGGAACCTTGGTCTTCGGCCTGATTCTGATCGTTGTCGCCCTGGCATCGCTCAGCCGTCTGGTCTTGCAGTGGAGCTTTGACATGCCGCTGTTCTTCATCGCTATCGTCGCCTTGGCCGGCGTAGCCATGATCTTCTCCGGATTGGCATCGGCCGGCAAGGCCCGCAAATCCGAAGCCGAACCACCGGTTCCCACCGACCCCAATCTCTAAGCCTCCAAGCTTTTCCAACAATTAGGAGTTCTCTGATGGACGCATTCTTCAACTCGCTTCGTTCCATGCCGCTTCGTCGCGGGCCAGGCCGATTGGCCGGTGGCGTCGCCGGGGGCATCGCCGACAAGTTCGGGTGGGATGTCACCTTGGTGCGTATCGCCCTACTGCTTTCGTTCTTGCTTCCGGTAATGGGTGTTGCCGCATATATCCTGGCGTGGATCCTGATCCCAGCGCAGGACAACACCATCATCTTGCAGAACTGGCTTCGCAAATTCTAAATACCGTTCCCGGCTGGCCTGCTCGGGAACGATGCTTGGCATCGCTATCCGGCTAGGGCGAGGCTCGTGCACTTCCGTGACATGAGACTCGCCCTAGTGGCTTTAAGCACGTACAATGGCACGCAGAGTAGATGCTCAATGGCGCGCGGATATTGACTGAAATCCGAATGGAACTCTTTGCTGTTACAGCGTTATCACGGGGCCTGCACGCTCCAGCTGTCGCACAAGGCTTTCCCATTACTAAGCGAGGGCCAATGCGCATTGGAATCATGACCTCAGGCGGCGACTGCCCCGGTCTGAACGCCGTCATCCGCGGTGCGGTACTGAATGGCATCAAAAGCTACGACGACGAATTCGTCGGTTTCCGCGACGGCTGGCGCGGCGTCAAGGAAGGCGACTTCTTCCACCTTCCGCGAACCGCTGTGCGTGGCATCGCCAAGCAAGGCGGCACCATTTTGGGCACCTCACGCACCAATGCGTTTGAAGGGGAACTTGGTGGCGCGGAGAACATTTCCAAGGTTCTCAAATCCAATGGCATCGATGCGCTGATTGCCATCGGCGGGGAAGGCACCTTAGCTGGCGCCCAGCGCCTATGCGAAGCCGGCCTTCCTATCGTTGGCGTTCCCAAGACCATCGATAATGACTTGGACGCCACGGATTACACCTTCGGTTTCGATACCGCTAACCAGATTGCGGTCGAAGCCATTGACCGCCTGCGCACCACCGGCGATTCCCACCACCGCTGCATGGTGGCCGAGGTAATGGGCCGCCACGTAGGCTGGATTGCCCTGCACGCTGGCATGGCATCCGGTGCGCACGCGGTGCTCATCCCGGAGGTTTCCACCACCATGGAGCAGATCTGCCAGTGGGTGAACGAAGCCCATGAGCGCGGACGCGCCCCGTTGGTGGTTGTGGCCGAAGGCTTTGTGCCAGAAGGCATGGAAGAAGCGTTCTCGGTACGTGGTCTCGATTCCTTCGGACGCGCCCGCCTTGGCGGCATCGGGGAGATGCTCGCCCCGGTCATTGAGGAACGTACCGGCATCGAAACGCGTGCAACCGTGCTGGGACATATTCAGCGCGGCGGCGTCCCCACCGCTTTTGACCGTGTCCTGGCCACCCGTTTGGGAATGGCTGCGGTGGATTCCATCCATGCCGAGGCGTGGGGCACCATGGTGGCGTTGCACGGCACCAAGGTGCTGCGCGTACCGCTGCGTGCCGCACTGAACAACCTCAAGCGTGTCCCCATGGAACGCTACGAAGAGGCCGCCGTGCTCTTCGGCTAGGCCTGGAGATACACCAAGGGCGTGGGTTGGAATGCTGTGAACAGCATTTCAACCCACGCCCTTCTCTTTGGCCTTTAGCCTTGCGGCGGGGTTCTCAGGAACCCGGTAAAGCGCCCAGCGACCTGGCCGGCGTCGGTCGCCACAATGACTTCCTGCGTTGCCGGGTAGCTCGTTTCGCCGTCCACCACGGACAGAACCGCTTCCGGGTCAACGTTGCGCTTGACCACGGCCAAGGCGATTGGCCCGGCTTCATAGTGCAAAGTCGCGGAAGTGATCCGGCCAACCGTGCGCTCCCCCAGCTTCACTTCGGCGCCGGCGGCAGGCAGCGTGTGCATGGAACCGTCGAGGTCCAAGAAAACCATGCGACGAGGCGGGTGGCCGATGTTGTGCACCCGGGCAATTGTTTCCTGGCCTTTATAGCAGCCCTTGTCCATGTGCACCGCGGTACGCAGCCAATCCAACTCGTGGGGAATGGTCTTGTCGTCTATCTCGGCACCGAAGCGCGGCTCCCACGCGGCGATACGCAAGGCCTCGACAGCCATCATGCCTGACAGCTCTTCGTCAGCTACTGCGACGGCAAGCTGCTCCAACTCCACGATATGCAAGAACCACGGACGTTCCTTGCCCGGGTGATCCTCACGGGAATAGGCCCAACCACCGTCGGTGATTCCGGGCCATGGGTTCTCCCAGACCAGGCTCCCGGCAGTGCCAATCTTGCGGGTAGCCGCCAATACGCCGTAGCTCTCGGAAAGATCATTGACCTCAACGCGCAGCATGAAGCGCATTGAGTTCAGGAACTGCGCCAACGCTGCTCCGGCACCAGGTTCAACGATCAGCAGCAAGCGATCTGCGGTGGCCAGCACCTTCATTTCGTGCTCAATGCGTCCTTGAACCGAAAGCAGCAGCGTCTGGGTGCTGTCTCCTGGCTTCAGGCTGGAAATGCGCTGGCTGCTGAGCGTATCGAGCCAACTCTGGCGGTCTTCGCCGCGGATCTCCACAACATCGAAGTGGCTCAGATCGGCAATTGCCTGGCCCTCAGCGAGTTTGCGAGCTTCGCGGGTAGGAGCGCCGTAGTGGGCTGCGACGCCGGCATCTACGCCGCCAGCTTCCACTGCAGCAGCACGGTCCAGCAGGACCGAACGGTATTCAGTGGCCATGATTAGTGCACCGTGCCTTCCGAGGTGACACGCTTGAGCGCCGCCGAGGCGTGCGCTTGAAGATCCATATTGCCCTTGGAAACATCCCAGCGCCAGAACAGCTCGCCATTGACCAGACCGTAGATCCGGGTTGAGGACGCGTAAGGTTGGGCGTTCTTGCTGCGCAGCAAGCTCTCGGTGGCCAGCTGAATGCGTGGTCCATTAATCAGGCCGTAATACAGCTCTGAGATGCCGTCTGGTCGGACAATTTGCGCCTGGATCTTGAAGCCGTCTTCGGTATGCAGCTTCTGCACATCGTCGGCCGAACGCAGTACCGGGAAGATGTCACCGGGCTCCATGCCAGGACCGGCATCGGCTTCCTGCTGTTCACGGTCCAAGGACCAGAAGCCGGTTTCAACGGCTAGGATCCGCAGCTTCGTGCCATCGGCTTCGGTCAGCCAGGCTTCACTGCGGTATTCAAGGTACGGCCCGCCAACGTCACGGAAGGTGACTTGCTGCCAGAAAAACTCGTCCTCGGCTTCGCCTTCGCCAAGACGGCCAGCACCTTCCCAGGTGCCGATGAGCCATGCGAAAGGTACAAGTTCCGGGGTGAGGTCCGTAGGTAGGTCAAAAGCCATGGACTACTCGCTCCTAAGTCAGTTAGTGATGAAATGAAAACAGCGCACACGTTGTTGTGTGCGCTGTTTCTACTTCTGGCCCTGGAAGAGGCGCTTCACTACCAAGCCTGCGAACCCAGCCATTCCGAGACCGGCGATCACTACAAGTGCCTGGAAGAAAATTTCGATTGCAAGGTAATTTTCATTCATGGCTTCATCTTAGCGCGGGAGGCAGGAGAACTTCGACACGCGTGACGCAGCTAGCATCATATTTGAACCGCTCACCGCTAAATGAAAGCCAGCACTTCCATCGCGTACCAGCTGACCGCACCGCTCATCAGCAAGATGGCGCAGGCAAGGCCAAGGATTCCACTCATGTTTCGTACGCTGCGGCTGACCAAGGCCAATGCCCGTAATGAACCCACCAGCAAGCCGGTCAGCAGTCCCAGGGTCGCCCCTTGGTACCAGAGCATATCGATTGGCAGCGCGCTGGAGGCCGCGCCCAATGCGGCAGCGACCACAGGCGCCAGAATCATGGTCATCCGGTTTGGCAGGCGGGTAACGGCAACCGCACCAGCCCCAAGCAGAGCGACCACGGTTGTGACGGCCAGCCCAAAGCCGTAGGGCACATAAGCACTAGCGGCCCAGGCGGAACCCAGCACGCCCAGGACTATGCCGGTCACGCCAGAAACCACACCGGCCAGCCGGCCTTCGGCTTCTGCCCCGCGCAATACCTGGCTGATAAATACCAGAAGCACGCCAACGGCGATTGCTTCGACACTATGTGACATCACCGACCCGCCTGGCATGAACATGGTCGAAGCCGTAGCCGCCAAAGAGCACAACGCCAAGATGATGGTGATCGGCCATGGCGCATCGGAGCGGACCATTCGTGGCCAGGTATAGGCGAAAATCAGCTGCAAGACCGCGGTGAGCACACCCATCAGCCAGCTCATCGAATCCAGACTTGCAACAACGACAAGCAGTGCCGCTGCAACGAGTCCACTGAATAAAACCTTGATTCTCAAATTCTGATTCCTGACGGTAATGTGTCCGCACTTGCGTGTTCACATGCGTGCTTCAACTGATTCATTCCTTATACTGTGACACGTAAAAGTGATTTTTTCGCAACTATCTGGCAGGAGGAAGACCGATTGGCTCACCTACTGCTATTAAGTAATCATGCCGAAAATGCCGCTGAAGTTCTTCCGGCACTCGAACTGTTATTGCACGAGATTTCTTTCTTCCCTGCAACAACGGAGTCGCTGAGCCAAATCCCTGAGTGCGACGCGGTCATCCTCGATGCCCGTACAGATCTCATTCCGGCGCGCTCCCTGGCGCAGTTATTGCACGCCAATTTGAATCTGCCCTTGCTGCTGGTTGTCAGCGAAGGCGCACTGGGCATTTTGAACTCGGATTGGTTTGCGACTGATTTCCTGTTGCCTTCCGCCATCCCTGCCGAGCTTGATGCACGCATCCGCCTGATGCTCTCCGGAGCCACGGTTCCCGCCCCCGCACCGGTGGCCGCTGAAAGCACTTCGGGCCTGCGCATCGATGAGTTGAGCTACACCGCCCGTATCGATAACCGCATGCTGGACCTGACATACAAAGAGTTCGAACTGCTCAAGTACCTGGCACAGTTCCCCGGCCGAGTCTTCACCCGCGAACAGCTGCTGCATGAAGTGTGGGGATACGACTACTACGGAGGCACCCGTACCGTAGACGTGCATGTGCGACGTTTGCGCGCGAAACTCGGCACCGATCATGAACAGCTCATCGGAACGGTGCGCAACGTCGGCTACCGCTTCCACACCGAATCATAACTTTCAGATAACTCCTACCCACTTCGCACATTTTACGACTATCGTGAAATGCATGAGCGAACTGCCACAGAACACTGTTTCCATCCAGCACGTCCCCGGTGAGCTTGATGAACGGGCGCTATCCGACGTGCGCCAGCTAGCCCTCGATGCGCAGAAAGCCGATGGCAACCCGCCGTTGAGCGACCAGACCCTGGTGGCATTGGCAGCCGATGAGCCTAGCCAGAATCTGCTTGCCCTGCTGGCTGAAGCCGGCGAAGGCGCGGAGTCGACGTTGGCCGGCGTTGCCATCGCGGTTCGGGAATCCCCGGATCAGCCTTGGGTCCTGGAACTGGTAGTCCACCCCGAGCATCGCCGCGCTGGCATTGGCCGGGCCCTGCTGGGCAAGCTCGGTGAGCTGCTGGATCTCTCGAAGATCCAGGCGTGGGCGCACGGCGACCACGATGCAGCCAAGAAGCTGGCCGCAGGTGTGGGCCTGGACCGCGTACGCGAGCTGTTCCGGATGCGCCGCGAAGGCACCGATTACCTTGAAGAGCCTGCGATTGATCGCCGGATTACGGTCCGCACCTTCCGTGTTGGCGAGGACGAGCCGCAATGGCTGGAAGCTAACGCCAAGTCCTTCGTGCATCATCCCGAGCAAGGTTCGCTGACCCTCAATGACCTCGAAGCGCGCATGTCCGAGGACTGGTTCGACCCATCCGGCTTCTTCTTGGCCTTTGACGCGGAGGAGAATCTGCTCGCCTACCACTGGACCAAAATCCATCCTGCTACCGCAGACGCGGTCCGCCCCACCGGCGAGGTTTACGTTGTCGGCGTCGTTCCCGAAGCGCAGGGACTAGGCCTGGGCCGGTCCTTGACCACCACCGGCATCAACTACCTGCTGGAACTGGGCGTCGATGCGGTGATCTTGTACGTGGATGCCGATAATGAAGCTGCAGTTAAGCTCTACCGCTCGCTGGGCTTCACACTTTGGGATGCGGACATTATGTACGGTCCGCAGAAGATAGACTAGGGGTACCGGCAGTCCCTGATTTATCGCGACTGCCGCCAGCGGTGTCTTTAGCGTCCACTTGCAGGAAAGAAGTGAGTTCAGCCGATGAATAGCTACCCCAAGGAAACTGGTACTCAGCTACGTGATGTTCCTTCCTCGAAGGTCAATGAAGATCGTATAGAGCCAGCAGATTCGCTACCGGATCTGCATCCTGATGGCGGATTCAAAAATGAGCGTTTCCTTGACCGTGAGCTCAGCTGGCTGCATTTCAACGCCCGCGTTCTGGAGCTGGCCGAAGACACCGATCTGCCCTTGCTTGAACGGGTGAACTTCCTGTCCATCTTCGCCTCGAACCTTGATGAGTTCTTCATGGTTCGCGTTGCCGGGCTGAAGCGCCGCATCCACGCTGGACTGGCGGTGCCGGCGGCTAACGGAATGAACCCGGTAGACCAGTTGGAGTTGCTGCTATCCTCGGCCCACGCGCTGCAGACCCGCCATGCCAAAGTCTTCGCCGACTCGGTATACCCCGATTTGGCCGAGCAGGGTATCCGCATCACCACCTGGGAAGACCTCTCGGCATCCGAGCGTGACCTGCTTTCCAAGTGGTTCGTTTCCCAGGTATTCCCGGTACTCACTCCGCTGGCGGTTGACCCTGCTCACCCATTCCCGTACATCTCCGGGCTGTCGCTGAATCTGGCTGTGGTGGTCCGCAACCCGCTGACCGGCAAGGAACTATTTGCCCGCTTGAAGGTGCCAGACACCATCGCCCGCCTGATCAGCATCGACGGCACCCGCGCGGCGCACTCTTCGTTGCGTACGGCCCGGTTCATCCCGCTCGAAGCACTTATTGCGGTGCACTTGGAGCTGTTGTTCCCGGGGATGGAAATCGTCGAGCACCACTTCTTCCGTGTCACCCGCAACGAGGACCTGGAAGTTGAAGAGGACGATGCAGAGAACCTGCTGCAGGCGCTGGAGAAGGAATTGCTGCGCCGCCGCTTCGGTCCTCCCGTTCGCCTGGAAGTCGCCAATGACATCAACCCTGAAATCATGGAGCTGCTCACCCGCGAGCTCGGTGTTGAAGAGGACGAGGTTTTCAAGCTTCCCACCCCATTGGACCTGCGCGGTTTGGGCGTTATCGCGTCGCTGGACCGTTCAGAGCTTCACTACACCAAGCATGTTGGCCATACCTCGAACTACCTGAACGAGTCAGAAACTGCCAAAGCCGCCAATGTGTTCGCGGCCGTTCGGCGCCGCGACATCCTGCTTCACCATCCCTATGATTCCTTCTCCACCAGCGTGCAGGCCTTCCTGGAACAGGCCGCAGCTGATCCGAAGGTCATGGCCATCAAGCAGACCCTGTACCGCACCAGCGGCGACTCGCCCATCGTCGATGCGCTGATTGATGCGGCCGAAGCTGGCAAGCAGGTTCTGGCCCTGGTAGAAATCAAGGCCCGCTTCGACGAGCAGGCCAACATCTCTTGGGCGCGCAAGCTGGAACAGGCGGGCGTGCACGTGGTCTACGGCATCGTGGGCCTGAAAACCCACTCCAAGCTCTCCTTGGTGGTTCGCCGCGAAGGCGACAAGCTGCGCCGCTATTGCCACATCGGCACCGGCAACTACCACCCGCGCACCGCGCGGTATTACGAAGACTTCGGCCTGCTCACCTGCGACGACGAAGTTGGCGAGGATATCTCCAAGCTGTTCAACCAGCTTTCGGGCTACGCCCCGCGCTCGACCTACAACCGCCTGCTGGTTGCTCCGCGCTCGGTACGCACCGGCTTGCTGGCGCATATCGAGAAGGAGATAGTCAACGCCGCGGCCGGCAAGCCGGCAAAGGTCGTCATCAAGGTCAATTCCATCGTGGATGAAGCCATCATCGATGCGCTGTACCGGGCCAGCCAGGCAAGGGTCAAGGTGGAAGTCATCGTTCGCGGCATCTGCGCCCTGCGCCCGGGAGTGCCGGGACTGAGCGAGAACATCGAAGTACGTTCCATCTTGGGCCGGTTCCTTGAGCACAGCCGCGTGTTCATGTTTGAAAACGGCGGAGATCCACTGGTGTACATCGGCTCCGCCGACATGATGCACCGCAACCTGGATCGTCGCGTGGAAGCCCTGGTCTCGCTGCGCAACCAGGAGGACATTGATCGCATGATCACCCTGCTGGCCCGCTACATGGACGACAAGACCGCTTCGTGGCACCTGAACTCCGATGGCGACTGGATTCGCCATTACCAGGACGAGGATGGCAAGGCGCTCTCGGACGTCCAGTTCTGGTTAGTTGAAGAACATGCCCGCCGACGAAACAGTGGACGTAATAGCTAGTGACCGAACCAGAGCTGCGCGATACCCGCACCAGGGCTCGTGACATCATCCGTTCTGCAGATGCCGAGGAAATCCGCCTTGGCGAATACGACATCGTGGCCGCCGGGGCAATCCCCTGGCGCGTGAAGGACGGCAAACTCCAAGTTCTCCTGATCCACCGCCCAAAGTACGATGACTGGTCCTGGCCCAAGGGCAAACTCGATCAGGGTGAATCCATCGCCGAGTGTGCGCTGCGCGAGGTCCGCGAGGAAATCGGGTTGCGCATCACCTTGGGCATCCCGCTTTCAGCCACCGCCTACTCCGTGGGCCAGAAAACCAAGGTTGTCTACTATTGGGCAGCCAAGACCGATGCGCAGACGGTAATTGAGCCTGATGGCGCGGAATGCGACGAGGCTCTTTGGACCAGTCCCAAGAAGGCTGCCAAAATGCTGTCCATTGCCACGGACAACCAGCCGCTGTCCGATCTGGTCCTGGCCTATGAAGCCGGCGTGCTCGATACGCACCCGGTGCTCATTGTCCGCCATGCCAAGGCCAAGCCTCGTGGCAACTGGACTCGTGCCGAAGGAGACCGCCCGCTGGCGGCGACGGGGCGACGCCAGGCGCAGGCAGTTTCCCGGATGCTCGAAGCATGGAAGCCGATGCACGTGGCCTCTTCCCCGTGGATGCGGTGCGTCCAGACGATCACTCCCTATGCCGCCTTGCACGCCTTGAAGCTCAAGAGCATTAAAGCCCTGACCGAACATGCGGCGACACGCAATCCGGAGCGGGCACGCAAGGCCGTGCAAAAACTCTTCGACAAGTACCGTTCCCAGGTGATTTGCACCCATCGCCCGGTGCTGCCCTTCGTGTTGGAGGTTCTTGCCCAGAACTCCACTGACGAACTGGCCATGGCCCTGCCGGACCAGGATCCCTATTTGGAACCGGGGTCCCTGATCGTTGCGCAGCAGGTCCAATCCGGCAGCCCGCGAATCGTCTCCTTTGAGATTCATACGCCGTACCACGATTAGCCTGATGCGGCTGAAGCCCGGCATTGCATGCCGGGCTTCAGTGTTCTCTCAGGGCGTGGCACCAGCCGTTGCATCTGCCTCCGATTAGGGATAAGACTATGAATAGGAGACACGTCACAGCCAAGAATGAGGTAATGCCATGACTGCCCAGCAACCGAACCAGCCAGTCGAGAAGATTGTGCACCATGGACTGCGTTTGGATCACGATGCCAGCCGCGGCCGCTATTCGCTGTGGCACGGTTCCACTTTTGTCGGTTTCCTCGGCTACTACGAAGAAGATGGCATCGCCACCATCCAGCACACCATAGTCAATGAGGAATTCGGCCGTCGCGGATACGCTCGCGCGCTGGTGACCTTGGTTCTGGACAAGTTCCGCGACAAGGGGCTGAAGATCATTCCGGAGTGCAGCTACGTCCAGGACTACCTGCGCCGCTACCCGGAGTATAACGACATGGTGGCTGCGAGCTAGGCACGAGTGCGAGCAGCATCATCAATGCGCTTAGTTCCAGGAGCTTTCCGTTTGATCTAAACTGGGACGTGTGAATATGCCAGCGCCGACCACCAGCACGACAGGTAAGATGACGACTCCAATCGCAACCCCTTATGAAGATCTGCTTCGAGACGTGCTGGAGAACGGCGCCTCCAAGGAAGACCGCACCGGAACTGGAACGCTGTCGGTATTCGGCCGCCAGATCCGCTTCGATCTGAAGGATTCTTTCCCGCTGGTCACCACCAAACGCGTGCACTTCAAATCCGTGGCAGCAGAACTCTTGTGGTTCCTGCGCGGCGAATCCAATGTGAAGTGGCTGCAGGACCAGGGCGTGCGCATCTGGAATGAATGGGCTGACGAAGCCGGCGAACTCGGACCGGTCTATGGTGTCCAGTGGCGCAGCTGGCCAACTCCCGATGGCGGCCACATTGACCAGATCTCCCAGCTGGTCGACTCGCTGCGGAACAATCCGGACTCCCGCCGCCACATCGTCTCGGCGTGGAATGTCGCAGAGATCCAGAATATGGCGTTGCCTCCATGCCACGTGTTCTTCCAGTTCTACGTGGCCGAGGGCAAGCTCTCCTGCCAGCTCTACCAGCGCAGTGCAGACATGTTCCTGGGCGTACCGTTCAACATCGCTTCCTACGCACTGCTCACGCGCATGCTTGCCCACCAGCTCGATCTGGAGCCAGGCGAGTTCATCTGGACTGGTGGCGACGTGCATATCTACACCAACCACTTGGAACAGGTCAAGGAGCAGCTCTCCCGCGATCCCTACCCATACCCGACGCTCAGCTTCAATTCCAAGCCCGAGTCGATCTTCGACTACACGCTGGAAGATTTCAGCATCAATGACTACCAGCACCACCCGACGATCAAGGGAGCCGTAGCGGTATGACTCCCAAGCCTCGCCACGCACACGACGTTGAACCGCTGGTTGGCGCCATTTGGGCCCAAGCCGAGAACGGCATTATTGGCGCTGACGGCGCCATGCCATGGCACGTTCCCGAGGACCTGGCCCATTTCAAGCGCACGACCGCTGGCCATCCAGTGATCATGGGTCGTGCCACATGGAATTCCTTCCCGGCGAAGTTCCGTCCATTGCCAGGACGCACCAACATCGTGCTGACCACGCAGGCTGATGCCCACGCGCAGCTGCGCAAGGATGGCGCACTCCCCGTCTCCAGCTTGGAAGAAGCCATCGCGTTGGCACAGCGCAGCGCCGGCGGCGAAGAAGTATGGATCATTGGCGGCGGAAAGGTCTATGCCCAGGCACTGGCGCTGCTGGACGTCGCGGTGATTACCAAGCTCGATGCCTCCCCTGCTGGAGATACCTCCGCACCGAAGCTCACCGCTGACTTCGCTCTGGGCGCATCCGATCCGTCCCTAGATTCGGAAGCTGCCCACTGGCACACTTCCTCCACCGGTACCCGCTACCGCTTTGAAACCTGGCTTCGCCAAAAGGATTAGAACGACCATGAAAAAATACATCGGAGAGCTCAAGCAGCACCCCGAAGCACTCTTCATTCTCGGATACATGCTCTTCCCGCTGCTGGCCTTGGTGGTGGCCGTACTCGGCTTCTTCATGGTTCTCGGCGGCCACAAGGTATTCGGCCTGATCATGCTGCTGGTCCCGACGCAGATCTTTATCTTCTCCGCCATGTGGGCGATCAAGAACCGCAAGCTGCTGCTTGAGGAAAAGTAAAACTTTCGCTGCACCGAGTCACACCTGAACCCTGCTGGGGCTTGGGTGTGATTCTGCTTTAACTGGTGTAACGAACCGGGCTCTGCCGGATAAACGCCCCTACCATGGATACATGACTTCATCTGTTGGTTTTGTAGGTTACCGAGGCATGGTTGGTTCCGTGCTGATGCAGCGCATGCTCGACGAGGGCGATTTCGCCCAGATTGACCCGGTATTTTTCTCGACTTCCAATGCCGGCGGCAACGCCCCGGCATTTGCTGAGGGTGCTGGGCCGCTGCAGGACGCGTTCGATATTGAAACGCTGTCCAAGTTGCCGATCATCGTCACTGCCCAGGGCGGGGACTACACGACCAAGGTCCACACCGAGCTTCGCAAGTCCGGCTGGGACGGCCTGTGGATCGATGCGGCGTCCTCGCTGCGCATGAATGATGATTCGGTCATCGTTTTGGACCCGGTCAACCGAGCCGTGATCGATGAATCCCTGGCCTCTGGCGTCAAGGACTACATCGGCGGCAACTGCACCGTCTCGTGCATGCTCATGGGCTTGGGCGGGCTATTCAAGAACAACTTGGTCGAGTGGGGCACCGCGATGACCTACCAGGCCGCTTCCGGCGGCGGCGCACGCCATATGCGCGAACTGCTCACCCAGTTCGGCGACATCAATGCGTCGGTGGGCAGCGAGTTGGCTGATCCAGCCAGCGCCATCCTGGAAATCGACCGCAAGGTCCTGGAAACCCAGCGCGGAAACCTGGATGCCGCGCAATTCGGCGTACCACTGGGCGGCTCGCTGATCCCATGGATCGACGCTGATTTGGGCAACGGCCAGTCCCGCGAAGAGTGGAAGGCAGGCGTTGAGACCAACAAGATCCTGCAGACCCCCGGCGACAAGCAGATCATCATGGACGGCCTGTGCGTCCGCATCGGTGCCATGCGCTCGCACTCGCAGGCACTGACGCTGAAGCTGAAGGAAGACCTGCCGATCTCCGAAATCGAGTCGCTGCTCTCAGCAGACAACCAGTGGGCCAAGGTCGTTCCCAACGAGAAGGAAGCCACCATGGACCAGCTGACTCCGGTCGCGGCGTCCGGTACCTTGGATATCCCGGTCGGCCGTATCCGCAAGCTGGAAATGGGTCCTGAGTACATCTCGGCCTTTACCGTTGGAGACCAGCTGCTGTGGGGCGCTGCCGAGCCGCTGCGCCGCATGCTCGCTATCGCCCAGGGCCGCCTCTAGGCACCTCCGAGGCAGAACCATGGCCAAGCCCAGAACAGAAATTTCTGTTCTGGGCTTGGCCATTTCCCCTGCGGATGAGCTCTAGTGGGCCCACTCATCCCGGAGTACCGAATAGATCAGCTGGTCATGCCACGCACCGGCGCGCCACTGCGCTTGGCGGATGACACCCTCGCGGGTGAACCCCAGCTTCTCCAGGCACTTCTGCTCAGCCGCATTTTCTGCGGCTGTCGTAGCCTGGATCCGATGACGGGGGTAGTGGGTGAATAAGTAGTCGACGAGCAACTTCTGCGCCTGCGTGCCATGGCCCTGGCCGCGGTACTGGGCAAAGATGCCGATGGCGACTTCCCAGCAGGCCGAGGTGTTGGCCCGGCCCCACGACGAAACGGTGAACCAATCGACTTTGCCGATTATTTGCCCCCCCAAGCAGACTGCCAGCGCGCCATCGGCGTTGCCGATCAACTGGTCCTGGCCGACACGGGCGCGCAGCTTGTTCGTATCCCAGAAGCCGAACCACTGAGCTTCACCGGCACCCTGCACGGATTGGAAGTTCGCTTCCAGCAGGTCGATATCCTCCAGCCCGAGCTTTCGCAATGACAAGTGCACCCTTGTTTTCCTCCCGTGTTCCGGCGATGGCTGGCATGCTGCTCGCTTAGAGAGCTAGGCCGATCAGCAACGGCTCATTGACCAGTTCAATGCCAAAACGCTGCTGCACGCCGGCACGAACTGCCCGCGCAATGGCCACAATGTCCTGGGCGGTGGCTTCCCCGCGGTTGGTGATGGCCAGTGTGTGCTTGGTGGACAGGGACGCTCGGCCGCCAGCGAGCGCGAACCCCTCGGTCCCCTCCAAGCCGTAGCCCTTGCCGAAACCGGCCTGGTCGATGAGCCACGCGGCGGACAGCTTGAGGAAGCCAGCTTGTTCCGCCGGGTAGCTCGGAGCGTTCTCGGGAAGCTTGCCCATGACGCTGGATTCAACGATGGGGTTGGTGAAGAAGGAACCCGTGGAGTGCGAGTCGGCATCCCTGGCATCAAAGACCATGCCCTTGGAACGACGCAAGTCCAGAACGGTCTGGCGCACTTCGAGCGCGTCGGCGCGTTCGCCAGCTTCAACTCCGAGCCGGCGGGCCAGCTCTGCATAGCGGATAGGAGCCGATTCATTTTCACGGGTCAGCAGGAAGGCCACTTCCAGGACCACGTAGCGTGGGGATCCGTTGGTGCTCGTGCGCTTGATGACCGAATCGCGGTAGGCGAAACCAAGCTCGGAGTTATCCAGCTTGAGTACCTGGTTGCTCTGGCGGTCGTAGGCACGCACCCACGCCAGGGTCTGGGAAATGTCTGCCCCGTAGGCCCCGACGTTCTGCACCGGAGTGGCACCGGTGCACCCGGGGATGCCCGAGAGCGCTTCCAGTCCGCTCAGGCCCTCAGCCAGGCTGTATTCAACGGTCGTGTCCCAGTTCTCGCCGGCGGCAGCGCGCAGCAGCACCTTGCCATTAGGCTGCTCGTCCAGGTGCAGTCCGCGGGTGGCGATCTGCACTGCGACGCCCGGGTACCCCTCGTCGGAGATCACCAGGTTGGAACCCCCGCCAATGAGCAGAACGTCGTGCCCTGCGGTGTCTGCTGCCGCAACGGCTTGAGCCAGTTCAGCTTCGCTGGTAGCGGTCACCAATTGCTGGGCTGGCCCACCAACGTGGGTCGTGGTCAGATTCTTCAGCATTGCTTCAGTTTACTTTCCGTATGGGAACGAATAGGTGCGGCCGGCCGGCGTTCTACGCTTTGCCTGCGCCGCCGGTACGGTTTCCGGCGGCATTAGAGGACAAGCAGAAGGCCACGACCACCAGGATGGAAATGGAACCCAAAGCAGGGAGCAGGCCGATGACTTCAGCCAGCAGTCCCAAAAGCGGCGGGCCACCGAGGAAGGCGCCGTAGCCGATGGTGGACACTACCGAGACGCGGGTCGCGGCATGAACAGGATCATCCGATGCCGCGCTCATGGCCAGCGGGAAGGTCAGGGCCACTCCCATGCCCCAGATGGCCAAGGCCACGAAGGCCAGCGGCAGGTTGTTGCCAAAGGCGAAGAGCAGTACCCCGACCAGGGCGCTGATGGCGCTGGCCCGGATCATGACGACGCGGCCCAGGCGCAAGATCAGATCGCCGGACAGCAGCCGGGTCAGGGTCATGGCGGTAACGAAGACGCCGTAGCCGATGGCTCCCACGCCTTCCTTCGTGTGGTATCCATCCACCAGTGCCATGGCCACCCAGTCGCCGGCTGCGCCTTCAGCCAGGGCCATGCCCAGAACCAGAACGCCCAAGAGGACGGTCTGCGGTTCGGTCCATGCCTTCTTCAGCGAGGTCCCGCTGCTGGTGCGCGGGGTCCGGCTGTAGTCTTCTCCGTAGAATCGGGCACTGTAGAGCACGGTGAAGACGATAACCAGGCCCATGAAGCCGTAGTGGTACTGCAACGGGATCTGCAGTCGGGCACCTAGCGCACCAGCGCCGGCACCGATCACGGTGCCGATGGAGAAGAAACCGTGCAGGGCGGGCATGATGCTCTTGCCCAAGGCGCGTTCCATGGCCGCGCCTTGGACATTGGAGGCGACATTCCATGATGCGGTCCCCAGGCCCTGGGCGAAGAGGAAGATGCCGCAGATCAGGGCGCTGCCAAAGATTCCGGCGCCCACGCCTACAAGAATGAGTGAACAGCCGGCTATTGTCGCGGCGATGCGCATGACGCGGGTGGCCCCAAGGCGCAGAACCAGTTGTCCTGAGACCGAGACGGACAGGAAGGATCCTGCACTCATGCACAGCAGCAGCAGTCCAACGCTGGCGTGGTCCAGCTGCAGGGCATCACGCACTGCGGGCAAGCGCGAAACCAGGGCCGAGATCAGCAGGCCGCTGGCCAGGTAGGCGGCCATCAGCGCGTTGCGCCACTGGGTTACAGGCCTCTGCGCTTCACCGGGAAGTTGCATGCCTAGAGCTGCACCACGGCCTGGCACTTGAGCAGTACCTTGCTGTCATGGGCCGAGACTGCCAAATCGATGCGGGCGGTGCGGGCTTCGGAGTCCAAGGCGCCGACCTTGCCCTCCACCGAAATGGTGGTACCTTCGTGATTCGCCGGGTTGGTTCCTTTGGGATCTTCGACGACTACCGGCTTGGTGAAGCGGGTCTGGTAGTCGATGATGGCTCCCGGGTTGCCGACCCACTGGGAGACCAGGTCGATGACCGATCCCATGGTGAACATGCCGTGGGCGATCACCGATGGCAGTTCCACTTCCTTGGCGAAGCGCTCATTCCAGTGAATCGGGTTGAAGTCGCCCGAGGCACCTGCATAGCGGACGAGGTCCGCGCGGTTGACCTGCACCGTGTGCGAGCCAATGACCTGGCCCTTTTCGAGGCTTTCGAATTCAATCATGCTTAGTCCTCAGCTCGTACCAGTAGCGATGAAACGGTGGTTGCGATCTTCTCGCCGGCCACGGTGGTTATTTCCGCGCGGGTGGTGATCATGGCACCGGCACCCATTTCACGGACCTGGTCCACGTAGAGCTCGGCAAGCAGTTCATCGCCGGCAACGATCGGACGGTGATGGGTGAAGCGCTGGTCGGCGTGCACCACGCGGGAGAAGTCGATGCCGCTGGCAGGGTCGGCAATCAGCTGCGCGTCAGCGCGCTGGGCGATGATGATCGCGAAGGTCGGAGGGGCAACGACATCGCTATAGCCCAGCTCGCGAGCGGCCTGCACATCGTAGTGCGCCTGGTTGGCGGCCTTGGTGGCCTTGGCGAATTCGCGGATCTTTTCGCGGCCTACCTGGTAGGACTCGCCGGCAGGGTAGATGCGCCCTACCAGGTCGGGGTTGATGCCCATGGATTCTCCTGAACGTTGTTGGAAGTGGCCAGGCGAGGCTGCCGCCGGATACGGGACCCGGGCGCAGCCAAGCGGTCACACGGTGGAATTCTTGCGGAGCCCTAGTCCTGCCCGTCCGCCGGGCGCTTCTTGGCTCGAGGGGCCGCCAGGCCATTGGCAATGCGCCACTGGCGCGCATCCCTGGCGCGGACAACCAGTCCGGCGATGTGGCAGAGCATGCCGATGACCATGATGCCGATTGCTGTGTAGACCGTTGGCAGCGATGGAATGTTGGCGCCGATGATGGCCAAGATGATGCCTGCGCCCATGATGCCCATGGCAGCGAAGACGAGCTTCTTATAGCGTGATGAGGCCGATTCCCAAGGAGTGTTGGTCATGGTTCAAGTCTAGTTCAGCTCCGGCTGTGTCCGCTCATTGAGGCCGGGGCATTTCCCCGTGACTCCCCCGACAACGCTGGGCCTGATTCAGAACAGGGCGGATTGCTCTTCCCTGAAATCTGCGCAGTTCTCCACGATGGCGACCTCGCGGGTCTTCAACTCGGCGGCATCCAGCAGGCGCACGGTGGTGCCTTCGCCGCTGTCTGCGAGGATGCTTTGCCCCAGCACGCCGCGGATGCGCAGATTCACGGTGTTCCCGCCCAGCGCGGTATTCCAGGCATGCAGCGCATGGGTATCCCAGGCGTCTACTACCGGGCGGGCGAAGGCCGGTTGTTCCCACAGCTCGTCGCGCAGCTGCACGCCGTAGGTTTCCAAGCCCCGCTGGGCGCCAAGGAAGGACCGGGCCCGGCTTGCCGCTTCGGAGTTGATCTGGTCCAGCTGGGCGTAGTCCAGTTCCCAGCTGGCCAGTCCCTTGATCTTGGACTTCTGCCGGACTTGCTGGCTCAGGCCCACGTGTTCAGTGACAAGGTCTTCGAGCACTCGAATAGCGGCTCCATCAGCGGCGCGGGCAATATAGCGGGCAATGACCGCTCCCTGCTGCGCCAAGCGAGTCCATTTGCTCTGGGTTGAGGTGGTACCGACTTTGGTCGCCCCATGGGCGAAGCTTGCGACATACAAGAAGTGCGGCTGCTCCAGGTACTTGCGCATGCCTTCCGGGGCTTCGCCGGTCTTGTGGAAATGATGCATGAACTTCGAATGATCCAGCCGGTGGCAGCGTTCGCACTGGGTTCCGGTACGCAGCGCTTTGTTCTTCGGGCAAGGCAAGGTGTTGCGAGAGCCATCGCTGTTCATCGTGATGTAGCCCAGGCAGAATTTCAGTTCGCCGATGCGCAAGCTTAGGGAACGGTTGGCTTCCAGGTATTCGGTGCTCCATTTTTCCGCTTGCCTAAGCCGGAGCATGGGGGCGCGTTCATGCTCTGAGAAGCTGATGCCGTGGCAGAGCTGCCGGTGGTCGCTGGCGAATTCCATCGATGCCTTCCTCGAAGTTACCTCTTCAACGATAGTTCACCGGACATGGCTAGCTCCTGCAAGGCAGGTTGGCCGGCGCCTGCAGCCCGAAAGTTTGCTGGACGAATTCCCGATTCGTTCTGGCCTAATTCCTAGGAGAAGCCCTTAGGCTGGAACTGCACCGGAACCGTACCGCGGGCCGGGCCATAATCTGCTGAGGTGATCCAGGATTTCTGTCCCATTTGATGACAAGACTCGTGCAGTGGCCATCGCAGCTGCCGAGACCGCCCCTTCGCCGGCCGAGCTGCAGCGATTGACGCAGGCTTTCCGCCATGATTTCCAGCGTTTCATGATGGAGTACCAGTTTGCGGTGGACGAGGTGCTGACCAAGGTCTCGATCTTGCGTGAAGAGTTCTTGTATTTGCACAATTACAATCCAATTGAGCACGTCACTTCCCGGGTGAAAACTCCGGAGAGCATCATGCGCAAGGTCTCCCGCCGGAACATCTCCCCGTCCCTGCCGGCCATTCGCGAGAACATCAGCGACATTGCCGGCGTGCGCATTACCTGCAGTTTCGTCAAGGACATCTACAAGGTTCTGAACACGCTAACCTCGCAGAATGACCTGAAGGTCCTCCAAATCAAGGACTACATCAAGAACCCGAAGCCCAACGGCTATAAAAGTGTCCATGCGATCGTGCAGATCCCGGTCTACTTATCCGATGGCCCGGTCGATGTCGTGGTGGAGCTGCAGATCCGTACCATTGCCCAGGATTTCTGGGCAAGCCTGGAACATAAGATCTTCTACAAGTACGAGGGCGAAGTTCCAGAACATCTAGTGCAAGAGCTTGCCGACGCGGCGGCCATGGCGACGAAACTCGACATGCAGATGCAGCGCTTGCATACCGAAGTCCACGGCCATGATGCCAATCAGGCACCGAGCCAAGAGGCGGATTTCGATACGACAGCGATCCAGGGGCTGCTGTCGCTGGCTCAGCAAGCCAAGGACGGGAACCAGGAGAAGGACTTGGATCACTAGCCGTTCATGCCCTCGAAGGACAATGCTGCTTCGGGGCCGGAAACCAAAAAAGATCCTCGGCCGAGGCCGAGGATCTTTGATTTGGTAGCGGCGCCGGGACTCGATCCCGGGACCTCACGATTATGAGTCGTGCGCTCTAACCAGCTGAGCTACGCCGCCACAAGTGAGAAGCAATCCAGTAGAAGCCAAGAATGCTTCTCACTCAGAGCCCCCTGCCGGAATCGATCCGGCGACCTCGTTCTTACCAAGAACGCGCTCTACCACTGAGCTAAGGGGGCAACGAGTAAATACTCTACACGGATTTCCCGGCAAAGAAAAATCGGCGGATCACCCCGGAAAAGACCAGGAGAATTCTGTAAAACCACTAGTCAATGACTATTTATCCTCTTACTCGCTACCCCGGGGACGAAGGGTGGGACAAAAAGTGCCCTGGTGACGATGCTCACGAGAGTGCTCCTCGCGGTCAATCGCGGATTTGCCATGACGCGCAGGATAGAATCCCGCGGATCATCCCCGGTGGCCAAGCATCGAATTACCCCGCTTGGAACTTCGGAACGCTGACACCTTTTCCCACTCCAGAACCCCTGACCGAGCGGCACTTGGGCAACACCCGATCCACCTAGGCGCCCAGGCACGGCTCCGGTGCCCGGCAGCTGGATCCCGGGCCGTGAACCGGGGTGCTGGAAACCGCCAGGAAGGCAACAGCTCCTTGCCGCCCATTCCGGTCTTGAGTAGGAATATTGTGACCTCAGCAACAAATTCCCGACGGATTTTGCAAACCTCAAAAACCTGTGTAAAGTATTTACCTGTTGCCCCCTTAGCTCAGTGGTAGAGCGCGTTCTTGGTAAGAACGAGGTCGCCGGATCGATTCCGGCAGGGGGCTCGAAATAAGAGAGGCAATCTGGTTCCAGATTGCCTCTCTTTTCGTTTATCCCGCAGATGCCGTGTAGCCACTGCGAGCATGGCCCAAGGCGCACCCCAAGCTGCAGCACCGGCTATCGGCCGCGTCTTGCGCCCCGGATTCCAGGTGCCCCCGGCAAGAGTCTCCGGCCAATGAAAAGCATCCTGGCCCGCCACAGCCGGCCCTTCCCACTTCCTTGATGTCAGGCCCTGACCACTGGGTTTGCGTTTTCTCCTCGCAAGCGTGCTAAGTTGTTCGCGACCACACGGGTGCCCTGGCAAGGGCTGAGATCGGGCTATCGCCGTCCGCGACCGTTGAACCTGTCCGGGTAATGCCGGCGAAGGAAGTGAGTTTCCCCAGTGGAACAAATTGAACAGCACCCTGCCCACACCCTTGCCTACCGTGAATCTGCGGGAATTTCTGTTCCCGTCACGCAGATCCAATTGGCAGACTCCCCCAATGGACAGCCCAACGAGCCGCTGGCGGTATATCGCACCAGCGGACCGGGAAGCGAGCCCACCCAAGGCCTGCAACCCTTCCGCGAGCGGTGGATCCTGGAACGCGGGGACGTGGAAACCTATGCAGGCCGCGAACGCAACCTGCACGACGACGGACGCTCAGCGGTCCGCCGCGGCACGGCCAGCGCGGAATGGGCCGGACGCTCAGCCCCGCCACTGCGGGCCGTTGGCGGAGCCCGCGTGACGCAGATGCACTATGCGCGTGCCGGGATCATCACCCCGGAAATGCGCTATGTGGCCCTGCGCGAGGAATGCGATGTCGAGCTGGTGCGCAGCGAGCTCGCGGCCGGGCGAGCCATCATCCCGGCGAACATCAACCACCCGGAATCCGAGCCGATGATCATCGGCAAGGCGTTCCTGGTCAAGATCAATGCGAATATCGGCAACTCGGCGGTGACCAGCTCCATCGCAGAAGAAGTCTCCAAGCTCCAGTGGGCGGCCAAATGGGGCGCGGACACGGTAATGGACCTGTCCACCGGAGATGACATCCACACCACCCGCGAGTGGATCATCCGCAACTCCCCGGTCCCCATCGGCACCGTGCCGATCTACCAGGCGTTGGAGAAGGTCAACGGCGAAGCCAACGAACTGACCTGGGAGATCTTCCGCGACACCGTCATTGAGCAGTGCGAGCAGGGCGTGGACTACATGACCATCCACGCCGGGGTGCTGCTGCGCTACATCCCGCTGACCGCCAACCGGGTCACCGGCATGGTCTCGCGTGGCGGGTCCATCATGGCCGGCTGGTGCTTGGCGCACCACCAGGAGAATTTCCTCTACACCCACTTCGATCAGCTGTGCGAGATCTTCGCGCAGTACGACGTGGCCTTCTCGCTGGGCGACGGGCTGCGCCCGGGCTCCATCGCAGATGCGAACGACGCCGCCCAGTTCGCCGAGCTGGACACCCTGGCCGAGCTGACCAAGCGCGCCTGGAAGTACGATGTGCAGGTGATGGTCGAAGGCCCGGGGCATATCCCGTTCCATCTGGTGCGCGAGAATGTGGAACGCCAGCAGCAGCTGTGCGACGGGGCGCCGTTCTATACCCTGGGCCCGCTGGTCACCGACATCGCCCCGGGCTACGACCACATCACCAGCGCCATTGGCGCCACGGAGATCGCACGGTACGGGACCGCGATGCTCTGCTACGTCACCCCCAAGGAGCATCTGGGACTGCCCAACCGGGATGATGTGAAGACCGGGGTGATCACCTACAAGATCGCTGCGCACGCCGCCGATCTGGCCAAGGGCCACCCGGGTGCCACAGCGCGGGATGATGCGCTGAGCAAGGCGCGCTTCGAATTCCGCTGGAATGACCAGTTCGCGTTGTCCCTTGACCCGGTCACCGCACAGGAATTCCATGATGAGACCTTGCCGGCCGAGCCGGCCAAGACCGCCCACTTCTGCTCCATGTGCGGGCCGAAGTTCTGCTCCATGCGCATCTCCCAGGATATCCGCGACGAGTACGGCTCGGCCGAGGCGCAAGCCGCATTGGCCGGGATGGCGCAGAAAAGCAAGCAGTTCCTGGAAAGCGGCGGCACGGTCTATCTCGGGGACGGGATCCCGGTGGGAACTCCTGCTCCGTAAATAGCCTGCGGCGCACGAAAAACGCCCTTGGGGCAAGCTTTCGGCTTGCCCCAAGGGCGTTATTCAATGCTGTTCAGCTGCGTGCGACTGGCTTAGTAGTCGCGACGTCCACCGCTGCGGCCCGAGTCGCTGAAGCGATCCTTGCCGCCGCGTCCGCCGCCGCCGAAGCCGCCACGTCCGCCGCCGCGTCCGCCACCGAAACCGCCACGGCCGCCACTGCGTCCGCCGCCGAAGCCACCACCACGGCCGCCACGGAAGCCACCGCGGTCGCCTTCGTCGTCACGGCGCGGGCTGCGGCCATTGTCGAGCTCGAGCTCGATGGCTTCGCCGCCGATGCGGGTCTTGGACAGTGCACGCCACTGGTCCTTGCTCAGCTCTGCTGGCAGCTCGACCAGGGTGTGGTCTGAACGGATCTCGATGCCGCCGATTTCCGAAGAATCGAAGCCGCCCTCGTTGGCCAGTGCGCCAACGATCGAGCCCGGCTGCACGCGGTTGCGTCGGCCTACGGCCAGACGGTACATGGCGTTGCCTTCGGCAGCGGTCTTGCGGGCACGTGGACCGCGATCGCCACGGTCACCGCGTTCGCTACGCTCGCCGCGCTCTGGGCGATCCATGCGTGCCTTCTTCGAAGGGGACATGACTGGTTCGGTCATCAGCAGCGGGCGGCCGCCCTGGGCCATCAGAGCCAGTGCAGCTGCGATTTCCAGCTGGTCCAGGTCTTCGTGCTCGGAAGCGAACTTCTCCACGATTTCGCGGAAGGTGGTCAGGTCCTGGCCGCTGATGGTCTTGTCGATGCGATCGGTGAACTTCTGGATACGACGGTCATTGACCGAATCCAGCGAAGGCAGCTGCATCTGGGTCACCGGCTGGCGGGTAGCCTTCTCGATGGCACGCAGCAAGTACTTCTCGCGCGGGGTCATGAACAGGATCGCGTCGCCCGAGCGGCCAGCACGGCCGGTACGGCCAATGCGGTGCACGTAGGACTCGGTGTCATGCGGGATGTCGAAGTTGATAACGTGCGAAATACGCTCAACGTCCAAGCCACGAGCTGCCACGTCGGTAGCAACCAGGATATCGATCTTGCCCGAGCGCAGGTTTTCCACGGTGCGCTCACGCTGCTGCTGAGGGATGTCGCCGTTGATGGCAGCCGCGGTGAAGCCGCGGGCCTTCAGCTTGTCGGCCAGGTCCTCGGTAGCCATCTTGGTGCGGACGAAGGTGATAACGCCTTCGAACGACTCGGATTCCAGGATGCGGGTCATGGCGTCCAGCTTGTGGGCGCCCATGACCTGCAGGTAGCGCTGGGTGATGTTGGTGCCGGTGGACTGCTTGGACTTCACGGCAACTTCCTGCGGGTTGCGCAGGTATTCCGAAGCGATGCGGCGGATGGTGCGTGGCATGGTTGCCGAGAACAGGGCAACCTGCTTGTCCTCCGGGGTAGCTTCCAAGATCTTGTCGACCTCTTCGGCGAAGCCCATGCGCAGCATTTCGTCGGCCTCATCAAGGACAACGTACTGCAGGTTCGACAGGTCCAAGGAACCCTTGTTGATGTGGTCGATAACGCGACCTGGGGTACCAACGACTACCTGGGCGCCACGGCGCAAGCCGTTGAGCTGCGGGCCGTATGGCGAGCCGCCGTACACTGGCAGAACGGTGAAGTTCGGCAGGTACTTGGCGTAGGAAGTGAAGGCTTCGGCGACCTGGAGGGCCAGCTCGCGGGTTGGAGCCAGAACCAGGATCTGCGGGGTCTTGGCTGGACCATTGGTGTCAGCCAGCTCTGCCATGCGGGACAGGGCAGGAAGCGCGAAAGCAGCGGTCTTGCCGGTACCGGTCTGGGCCAGGCCGACAACGTCGCGGCCTTCGAGAAGCAGTGGAATGGTCGCTGCCTGGATTGGCGATGGCTTTTCGTAGCCAAGGTCGGCAAGCGATGCAAGCACGCGGGCATCCAGGCCAAGTTCGGAGAAGAGCACGGTTGGCTCTTCCGGGGTCTGGTTGTCGTCGGTGTTTACGGGCATGTCAGAAGACACGAAGAATTACCTCATTCGTTAGGGGATAGGCCTTGGCCGTCCCCAAAGAAACGACGTATAGGCTGCACAGTCAGATACAAGTCACGCTCATCAAGCGCTCCCCTATGACATAAAGACCCGCACACACTTTGCGGAAAATACAACACGAGAAGGCTCCGGCCTCAAAAATTGGGCTGGATGCGAGAGGGATACCCTGATGTTCGCGAACACTTAATGCTAGCTTGAACAGGCCACTATTGTCAGTGTCGAGAGCGTGTGAGATCGGGCACCGCACCAAAGCACGTAGGGTTGAGAACGTGAAGAAACCACTTTTTCCGCGACGTCCAGATGAGCCCACCCCAGGCGGATTGTTCATCGCCCAAATGCTATGGCTCCTAGCCGGAGTGCTTTTTCTCGGCTTCGGAGGCTTCCTGGCTTACGAGCATATCCAGGATTCCGCGCTGGATTTCGGAGCCATTGCGCTGATGATCTTTTTCGCCGCTGCCGGCCTTGCCTGCTGTGTGCTGGGTTACCGCTTATTCACCGGGGACCGGGCCGCGCGCGCCCAGCTGTCCTGGTTGGGCCTGATTACCGCGCTGCCGCTGTTGCTGCGATTCGGCCGCTATTCGCTGTTGGCGGCCATCATCATGTTCAGCGTGGCCTTGATGTGGATGCCAGCGAGCAACAGGTATTTCAAGATCGTGGATCCCAAACCGGCCAAGCGCCGCCGGTAGCCGATCCGGAACTTCGTTCAAAGCACCAAGGACCTGGGTTCCGTTGCCCTTTGCGGGCAGCGGAACCCAGGTCCTTTGCGCTTGGTTCTTACAGGTTGGCGAAGGCCTTATCCAGGTCTTCAATCAAATCCGCAGGGTCCTCGATGCCAACGGACAGGCGCAACAGGTTCACCGGAACCGCCAGCTCGGTACCCTTCACTGAAGCGTGGGTCATCTCCGACGGGTAGTTCATCAGCGATTCGATGCCGCCCAGGGATTCTGCCAGGGTGAATAGCTTGGTGCTCTCGGCAATCTTGCGGGCCGCTGATTCTCCGCCCTTGAACTGGACGGACACCATGCCGCCGAAGCCGGACATCTGCTTCTTGGCAATCTCGTGGCCCGGGTGGTCTTCGAAGCCCGGGTAGAGCACGCGCTCGACTTCGCTGCGCTCACGCAGCCACCCGGCAACCTGTGCGGCGTTCTCCGAGTGGGCGCGCATGCGAACGCCCAGGGTCTTCAGGCCGCGGGTGGTCAAGAAGGCGTCCATCGGGCCCGAGACGGCGCCCACAGCGAACTGGATGAAGCCGATCTTTTCTGCCAGCTGCGCATCCTTGACGATCACCGCACCGCCCACCACATCGGAGTGGCCGCCGATGTACTTGGTGGTCGAGTGGACCACGATGTCAGCACCCAGGGTCAGCGGCTGCTGCAGGAATGGGCTGGCGAAGGTGTTGTCCACGACCAGCAATGCGCCGGCAGCATGGGCGATTTCAGCGACCTTGGCGATGTCGGTGATGGTCATCATCGGGTTCGAAGGGGTTTCAACCCACACGAGCTTGGCCTTGTTCTTTTCGATAGCGGCAGCCAGGGCTGCTTCGTCAGCCATGTTCACCGGGGTGTTGCCGATGCCCCAGTCGCCCAGCACACGGTCAATCAGGCGGAAGGTTCCACCGTAGGCGTCGTTGCCCAGCACAATGTGATCGCCCGGACGCAGGATCGCACGGATCAGCGAGTCCTCGGCGGCCAGGCCGGAGCTGAAGGAGAAGGCGTGGGTGCCGAATTCTGCGCCGGCCAGCTGCGCCTGCAGCGCGTCGCGGGTCGGGTTGGTGCCGCGGCCGTACTCGTAGCCGTTGCGCAGGCCGCCAATGCCGTCCTGCGCGTAGGTCGAGGAGAAGTGCAGCGGCGGAACTACCGCGCCGGTGACCGGTTCGAATTCCTGGCCCGCATGGACAAAGCGGGTGTTTGCTCCCTGATGGTTTTCAGTCATCGATATCAATCCTTTGAGGTGTTGTCTCTAGCGGGTGGAGTAGGCCAAGAGATCGGCTGCGGTAGCCGCGGCGATCACTTCGCCGCCCTTGGTCAGCAGTACGGCCGGGTGGCTCTTGAGCAGTTCCTGTGCATGTTCCGGGGTGTCTGCGGTGCCGATGAATGGCTTGGCCAAGTCGCCCAGGTCTGCCAGCGTACTGGTTGGTTCTGCGCCAGCCAGCAGTGCGTCGGTAATGTCCCCCGCGCCAATGACACCGCGGATCTCGCCGATACGCGCTGGCAGCGGCGAAGTGGACACGACCAGTGCGTCATCGCCCTGCTCGCGCAGTGCCTTGGCCGCTTCGGCCAGGGTTGTATCCAAAGCCACCGTGGTGGTGCCCTGCTTGGCAAGTGCCGCGCCGATGAAGTCCAAGGCGGAGTATTCATCGGTGGTGAAGCCCTGGTCCAGCATCCACTGGTCGTTGAAGATCTTGGCCAGGTAGCCGCGGCCGCCATCCGGGGCGATCACGACAACTATGTCGTCTTCGCCCAGGTCCTTGGCTGCACGCAGCGCGGCGACCACTGCCATGCCCGAAGAACCGCCCAGCAGCAGGCCTTCTTCCTTGGCCAACCGGCGGGTCATTTCAAAAGCCTCAGCGTCGGTGACTGGTTCCACGGCATCCGGCACGGATGGGTCGTAGTTCCCTGGCCACATATCTTCACCGACGCCCTCGACGAAGTATGGGCGTCCGGTGCCACCGGAGTAGACCGAGCCATCCGGGTCAGCGGCAATGATCTTGACCGGGCCCGAGGCGCGGCCGGCGGAAACCTGCTTGAGGTAGCGTCCGGTGCCGGTGATGGTGCCGCCGGTTCCTGCGCTGATGACCGCATGGGTCAGCTTGCCGTCGGTGTCGTTCCAGATTTCCGGTCCGGTGGTTTCGAAGTGGCTGTCAGGTGCTGCCGGGTTGGAGAACTGGTCGGGCTTGTAGGCGCCGTCGATCTCGGTAACCAGGCGGTCCGATACGCCGTAGTAGGACTGAGGGGAATCCGGGGCCACCGCGGTTGGTGTGACTACTACCTTGGCACCGTAGGCGCGCAGTACGTCGCGCTTTTCCTCGCCGACCTTATCCGGGGTGACGAAGATGGTGTTGTAGCCCTTGAGCTGGCCCACCATGGCCAAGCCGACACCGGTGTTGCCGCTGGTTGGTTCCACGATGGTTCCGCCGGGCTTGAGCTGGCCGGATTCTTCGGCGCGCTCGACCATCTTCAATGCGATGCGGTCCTTGATGGAACCACCCGGATTCAAGTATTCAAGCTTCACCAATACAGTGGCTTTGATCCCCTCGGTGACTCGATTGAGCTTCACCAAAGGGGTATTGCCGATCAGATCTAGGACTGTGGACGCATACTTCATGTCAAGAACTTTACCGGCGGTTGTCATACATGTCGTTCCGGCACGTAGCGAAACGTCACGCAGTGGACGGGCACTTTTCATCAGTGCTAGGCAAGCCTGCCGCAAGCTACTGCAGGCACGAGGCTATAGGATGCGATTCATGGAGAAGCCGTTGAGCGCCGATTACGATCCGCACCGCCCCGTGTCCTTGCTCAAGACTTTGGGAATCCTGCGCCGGGGACTGGGAGATCCGACCATCCGCCTGTCCCAGAGCGAAGCATGGCTGGCCTTTGGAACACCGTTCGGAGATGCCACGCTGCAAATCAGCAAGCCCGCGCCCACCGCCCCGGCAACGTTTCGAGCATGGGGTCCCGGAGCCCACTGGGCCATCGGCTCAGCTCCGAACCTTCTAGGGGCGCTCGATGACTGGAGCGATTTCGACGCGAGGATCAAAGAAGGAAAGTTCCCGGAAATTATCGCGCGCACCCGCTCGTTGCATCCGGACTTCGTTCTGCCCAGTACCGGCAGGATCTTTGAGCACGCCGCCGGGGCGATCTTGGAACAGCGGGTGACCGGGATTGAAGCGAATTATGCCTGGCGCTGGCTGATCCGCCACCTGGGACAGCGGGCTCCGGGTCCGGCTCCCGAGGGCATGATGATTTTCCCCGGACCGCAAAAGCTAGCCTCGATGAGGCGCTGGGACTGGCAAAAGGCGCGCGTTGAAGGACAGCGGGCTAACACCATGGCACGCCTGCTGCAGGTTGCCGGCAGTTTGCAGTGGTGGGCAGAGAAGCCAATGGACCATGCACGGCCCACCGCCAAGGCTCCGGGCACCTTGGAAGCCGCCTTGGGTTCGGTGCCGGGCATTGGTCCCTGGACAATTGCCGAAACCCTGCAGCGCTCCCACGGATCCAGTGACCATATTTCGGTGGGAGATTTCCATCTGGCTGATTTCGTGGGCCAGGTGCTTACCGGTTGCCGAATCAGCGATGGGCAGATGCTGGAGCTATTGGCGCCATACGCCCCGCACCGTCAACGCGTAGTGCGCTTGCTGGTGCTTTCGGGGCAGAAAAAACAAAGCTTCGGGCCCCGTTACGCACCGCTGGATCACCGGCGGAGGTAAGGAGCCCGAAGCCTCTAATGGTTCTTAGGAATCAGCCTGCGCGGCTTCCTCGGCGATCTGCTTGTGCACTTCGCTCATGTCAATGCCCTTGACCGCGGTGACGAGATCTTCGAGCTGGGTCTGGTTCAACGCACCAGCCTGCGAGAACACGAGGACCTGTTCGCGGAACGCCATGATGGTAGGAATCGAGGTCACGTTAGCTGCACGTGCCAGGCCCTGCTCAGCTTCGGTATCCACCTTGGCAAAAACGACGTCGCTGAACTTGTCCGAGGTCTGGTCGTAAACCGGTGCAAACTGCTTGCACGGCCCGCACCAGTCAGCCCAGAAGTCCACGAGGACGATGTCGTTGTCTTCAATCAACTTCGCGAAGTCGTCTTCGCTCACATTTTTCGTTGCCATGGTTATACGGTAGCCGATCCTTATTTGAAATACGTAGAAAGGTGATCTTGTTCGGAACCGGGAATAGGAAAGATCCGGGTTGCCGTGCATTCCTTCCGCATGCAAAAAACTCCCGGATCCTGGGATCCGGGAGTTATTTTGTGGCAGATACTGGATTCGAACCAGTGAAGGCGTTGCCAGCTGATTTACAGTCAGCCCCCTTTGGCCACTCGGGTAATCTGCCGAGTACGTTCGCTTCAAGAACATTTGCTCTTGTCGGAACGAGAAATAACTCTACAGGAGTTTTTCGATGTTGTGAAATCGAGAGGGGCATTTTTGCTGTAAGCCTGATCACACCCCAAATCCAGGGGGTAAAACCGGTAGGCTATGAAGCGAATCAGACCCGTTTCAACTAGGAGTATTCACATGGCTAGTGATTCCACATTCGACGTCGTAAGCAAGGTTGATAGCCAGGAAGTCGCCAACGCGATGAACCAGGCCCAGAAGGAAATTGCCCAGCGCTACGACTTCAAGGGCGTTGGCGCTGAAGTTGATTTCAGCGGCGAGAAGATCCTGATGAAGGCCAACTCGGAAGAGCGCGTCAACGCAGTACTGGATGTTTTCCAGTCCAAGCTGGTCAAGCGCGGCATTTCCCTAAAGTCTTTGGATGCCGGCGAGCCATTTGCATCCGGCAAGGAATACCGCATCGAGGCAAGCATCAAGGAGGGCATTGCCCAGGATGTCGCCAAGAAGATCAACAAGCTGATTCGCGATGAGGCGCCTAAGGGCATCAAGTCAACCATTCAGGGTGACGAGCTGCGCGTCTCTTCCAAGTCCCGCGATGACCTGCAGGCCACCATGGCTCTGCTGCGCGACTTCGAAGAAGCGGATCTGCAGTTCGTGAACTTCCGCTAGGACTGACCCAGCGTTAGAAATCGCGTGATACACAGCGAGGGCTGTTTCCCATTCATCATGGGAAGCAGCCCTCGCTGCTATTCTGCGCACCACTGGAGCATGGACCCGGGAAGGATCAGCGCTCATCCTCGTCGCGTTTCTGCTTCTTCAGCCACTTTGCTTCTTCGCGGGCCTTCTTCGCGTAGTACTGTTCACGAGTCCTTTCCCTGGCCCGCCGCTTGATATCAGCAACATCATCAGCGAAGTGGTCCTTGGTCATGGCTTTGAATTCATGGAACTTCGCGGCCATTTCTTCCGGCGAAGGGCCCGGCACCCATGGTTTGATCCAGAGGATCTCAGCGGCGTTGCATGCGGCAACGAGCACTGTCACAAAACTGCTGTCACGCAATGAGCTGGTAACCGCATAGGACGCAGCAAAGCTGACCATGATGGACACCACGAATGGAAGGACGACGTACAGCACTCCCCCGGGGTTGGGACGGCGTTCTTTCAGGACAATCGGTCGAACGATGATGGCGCCGAGGATTTCCGAGAGGAGATACGAGATCGCCAGCGCGATAGCGAATGTGCCGAAAGCAGTGTCGAGGGCAATCCATGATGAGCAAATCCAGGCCACAAGCAGGCAAGCCAATCCTTTGACCGTTCCGGTGGCCAGTTGACCGGCTATGGCATCCCCAAGCCTGGGCAGAAGTGCCGCGTCGTCGTCTCGCATCCTTGCTCCTTGCTCCTTGCTCCCTGCTCCTTGCTCCTTGCTCCTTGCTCCTTGCTCCTTGCTCCTTGCTCCTTGCTCCATCATCAGACGGCAGAGAGTCTTCTCTTCGGTGCCGCTACGATCAGCCTATCTTTGCTTGACTAGGACAGACAAAGATCTTCGCCTCATCCTTTAGTAGGAGGGTAGATAACTAACAGTTCAACGGGAAAGGCCCGAAACAAGCTAAAGGCCGCATCTCCATATGAGATGCGGCCTTAAGCCCAGGAGCTGCTTTGCACTTAGTATCCGCGTCCGCCAGCCATCGCTTCAAGCCGTGCGATGCGATCCTCCATTGGCGGGTGAGTGGAGAACATGCGCTTGAGGCGCGAGCCGAATGGATTGGCGATCATCAGGTGCGAGCTGTTGACAAGCTTCTGGTCATTGGAAGCCAGCGGAGCCTGCGTAATCCCCGATTCCAGTTTCCGAAGCGCGCTCGCCAAAGCCAGCGGATCATTGGTCAGCTTGGCTCCGTCCTCGTCTGCATCATATTCGCGGGTGCGGCTCACGGCCATCTGTATGATCGACGCTGCCAGTGGCGCCAGCAGGGAAAGGGCAATCAAGGCGATCGGATTCACCCCGCGGTTGTCATTGCTGTTGCCGCCGCCGAAGAACATCAGGAACTGGGCAACGGAGGTGATGACACCCGCAACCGCGGCGGCGACCGAAGAAGTGAGGATGTCCCGGTTGTAGACATGCATCAGCTCGTGGCCCAGCACCCCGCGCAATTCGCGTTCGTTCAGCAACTGCAGGATGCCTTCGGTGCAGCACACCGCCGAATTCTGCGGGTTGCGGCCGGTGGCAAAGGCATTCGGCGAAGTGGTTGGCGAAACGTACAGTCGCGGCATCGGTTGCTGCGCGTTCATCGACAGCTCACGCACGATTCGGTACATTCCCGGCTGTTCCGCTTCGCTGACCGGGTAGGCGTGCATCGAGCGCAGAGCCAGCTTGTCGCTATTCCAATAGCTGTAGGCAGTAGTTCCGAGGCCGATCAAGGCAAATATCCAAATGAACATTGAACGGCCGGTGCCCGCAGATATCAGCGAGCCAATGGCCAGCAGCAGGGCAAACATTCCGCCCATCAAAAAGGCGGTTTTGAGTCCGTTGTTATGTCCATGCACGGCGATGCACTCCCTCAATGAAGCAAACCAAGTTGGTGTTCTCTAGTCTAGTCAACGACTGGAATTCCATTTATGTTCCGGTGAAAATATCACAGTGCCGTGTGGAATGGCAGGCACCGCCGGCCTCGGGGAATATCCAGACGGCGGGAACGTTGTAGTTTTAAGATGCGGTTCCACAACTTATTTCCCGGTGGGCCGCTCCCTTGATCCATTTTGTTTCTGAAAGTGTGCGTCCTGCATGTCCGTAAGTACCGCTAAACCGATCCGTTCAGAACATAGCTACGGACTGATCCAAGGCACCGCCGCGTACCTGATTTGGGGCATGCTCCCGGCTTACTTCCTATTGCTGCCTGACATCTCGGCCTTCGAATTCGTTGGCGTTCGCGTGATCTTCTCGCTGGTTTTCTGCCTGCTGCTGCTGGCGTTCACGCGCCAGGTCAAGCAATTCCTTGCGATGTTCAAGGATTCCAAGACCATCTGGCAGTTGGGACTGGCTAGTGTTCTGATTGCAGCTAACTGGACTCTCTATGCACTGGCGGTCTTGACCGGACATGTGCTGGAAGCCTCGCTGGGCTACTTCATCAACCCAATTGTGGCAATCCTTCTGGGTGTCGTCGTCCTGAAAGAAAAATTGCGTCGGCTGCAATGGATCGCTGTTGCCATAGCCACCGTTGCTGTACTTGTCTTGACGATCGGCTTGGGACAGGTCCCTTGGATTTCCCTCGGCTTGGCTTTCTCCTTTGGCTTCTATGGCCTGGTGAAGAACAAAGTGGGCCAAAGCGGAACTGCGCTGGGGTCCTTGACCATTGAAACCGTCTGGCTGACCCCGTTGGCCATCGGCTATCTGGTTTGGCTGGCCGTTGACGGGAAGTCTGCGCTGTTCTCGGCTGATGTTCCTGGCCTCTCGCTTTTGGCAGCGAGCGGCATCATCACCGCCGTTCCGCTCTTGCTCTTCGGGGGCGCGGCTCGCCGCCTGCCTTTGAGCACCTTGGGCTCATTGCAATTCCTCGCCCCGCTCTTGCAGTTCATCCTGGGCCTGCTGGTCTTTGGCGAGCACATGCCATTCGAACGCTGGGTTGGTTTCGCCTTGGTATGGGTTGCGGTGCTCTTCGTGCTCGTGGACATGATGCGAACTCCACGCATTGGCTCCATGCCGGAACCGAAAAAGTTGGTCTGAACGCCCGGTTGCACTCACCGCCGATACAGCGAATGCCTCGAATCTCCCGTGGGAGGTTCGAGGCATTCGCTGTTTAGGACCAGTTTTGAGCTACTTAGGCGACAGCCTTGCGGATCGCATCTTCCAATACGTTGAATGCATCTTCGAGCAGCTCGTCGCCGATCACCAGCGGAGGCAAGAGGCGAACCACGTTGCCGTAGGTGCCGCAGGTGAGGATCAAGACGCCCTGGGCCAGGCATTCGGCTGCGATGGCCTTGGTCAGCTCGGCGTCCGGCTCCTTGCCACCAGCCTTGACGAATTCCATTGCGACCATGCCGCCACGGCCACGGATGTCGCCCAGTTCCTTGATGTCCTTCTGCAGCGCACCGAAGCGGGTGAAGAACTTCTCTTCGATCTCGCGGGCGCGGCCCGCCAAGTCCTGCTCTTCCATGAACTTGATGGATTCCAGAGCCGCGGCCACAGCAACCGGGTTGCCGCCGTAGGTGCCGCCCAGGCCGCCACCGTGCACCGAATCCAGCAGTTCGGCACGGCCGATAATGCCAGACAGCGGCATGCCGCCGGCGATGCCCTTGGCCAGGGTGATGATGTCAGGCTCAATGCCTTCGATGTCCGAGGCGAACCAGGCACCAGAGCGTGCGAAGCCTGCCTGGACTTCGTCGGCAACGAAGACAATGCCGTTTTCCTTGGCCCATTCGGCGATGCGCGGCAGGAAGCCGGTGGCCGGAACGATGAAGCCGCCCTCGCCCTGGATCGGCTCGATGATGATCGCAGCGATCTGGTCGCCGCCGATCTGCTTTTCCATGGCCAGGATCGCGCGCTCGGCTGCTTCCTTGCCGGAGATGTTCGGGTTCTCTTCGCGGTATGGGTAGCTCATTGGCATACGGTAGATCTCCGGTGCCAGTGGGCCGAAGCCGCGCTTGTATGGGGCGGCCTTGGCGGTCAAGCCCATGGTGAGGTTGGTGCGGCCGTGGTAGGCGTGGTCGAAGGCGACTACTGCCTGGCGGCCGGTGGCAATGCGGGCTACCTTGATGGCGTTCTCTACCGCTTCGGCACCGGAGTTGAAGAAGACTGCACGCTTCTCGAAGTTGCCCGGAGTGATGGCAGCCAGCTTCTCGGCCAGCTCGATGTAGTTCTCGTACGGAGCGACCATGAAGCAGGTGTGGGTGAAGCGCGCGGCCTGTTCGGCGACGGCTTTGGCTACTGCCTGATTCGAGGCGCCAATGGTCGTTACGGCGATGCCGGAGCCCAGGTCAATCAGCTGGTTGCCATCGACATCGACAATGATGCCGCCATCAACCTCTGCCGCGTACACCGGCAGGCTGGAAGCTACGCCGGCAGCAACTGCTTTGGCTCGGCGTGCGGTCAGTTCCTGCGACTTCGGGCCGGGGAACGGACCGTTGATCTTGCGCTTCTGGTCAATGCGGTAGGTAACGTCCATGTGATTGTCCTTCCATAACTTATTCGTGAGCTCACTGGCCCTGTTGTCTCTATAACTAGAGAGTATTCTCCCGGCTGCCCGGCCACTACGCGGATCGGCACAACACGTTTCGTGTCGCATAGTGCATCTGCACAGGAAAAGGCCTCTTCATTCCAAGCCGGGGCTTGAAACGAAGAGGCCTTCGATCCAGATGCTGCTTGCAGGTTCTAGTTGCCTGCCGAGCCAGCTGGCTCGATCACATCGTCGTCGTGCTTTTCAGGGTGGCGGTTCAGGCTGATCAACGAGATCGCCAGGCCGCCCCAGATGGTGAGCATGGAAATAATCATGAAGACAATCGCGATAGCGCTCATGGCTAGTATTCCTTTCCGGAAGCTTCAGGAACTTCTTCCGCCTCGACATTCGCACGATGCTGCTCGAATTCGGGATCATCGATCTTCGAGTTCTTGCTCCATGGAACCAGCGACAGCAGGACTGCGCCAACAATCAGCGCTCCAGCCATGCCCCAACCGAAGACACCGTTGAACCAAACCGGGTAACCGCTGTAGGACTCAGCCATCTTGCTCTGGATTTCATTGATCAGCATGTAGCCCAAAGCTGCTGGGCCGATGCCGCCAACCAGGACCTTCCAACCGGTACCCAGCTTGATGGAACTGTGGCGGTTCAGGTGCTTGGCCAGCTTAGGCAGCATGCCCAGGCCTGCACCGAAGACGATCACCATGACCAAAGCACAGGCCAGGATGCCGAATTGGTTCACGAAAGCGTCCATGGTGTCCAGCAGATACAGGCCCGTGGTGGTCGGGAACAGCACCAGCGAAACCAGGGCCACAGGAATTCCCACGACCAGGGTCGCCGGAACACGCTTCCAGCCCAGCTTGTCCTGGAAAGCTGCCACGATAACTTCAAGGATGGAAATCAGCGATGTCAGGCCAGCGAAGACCAGCGAACCGAAGAACAGCACACCGATTAGCGCGCCCAGGGGCGCCTCGGAAACGATGGTCGGGAAGGCAATGAAGGCCAGGCCGATGCCGGAGGTGGCAACTTCGTCCACAGAGCTGCCGGCGTTGTAGGCCATGAAGCCAAGCGCCGCGAACACGCCGATACCTGCAAGCAGTTCGAAGCTTGAGTTGGCAAAGGCAACAACGTAGCCCGAACCGGTCAGATCGCTCTTGCGCTTCATGTACGACGAGTACGTCACCATGATGCCGAAAGCCACGGACAGCGAGAAGAAGATGTGCCCGAAGGCCGCAGCCCACACCGCAGGGTTTGACAGTGCCGCGAAGTCAGGGGTGAAGAATGCGTTCAGGCCATCGATAGCTCCCGGCAGGAAGACCGACTGGACTACCAGAATCAGGAACATGACGATAAGCAGCGGCATGAAGACGGCGTTTGCCCGGGAAATACCCTTGTTCACACCGGCGACCATGATCACGATGGTCACCAGCCAAACGAAGAACATCGGGATGAAGATGTTGCCGACGAAGTCGAAGCCGACGTTGACGTTTTCCGAGACCTTGAGGAAGTCGTTCATGAAGAACCCGGCGGCGCCGTCGGCGTTCTTGTCCCAAGCCTTGGTGATGGAGAACCAGCAGTACATGGCCGCCCACGCAATGATGGCCGCGTAGTAGATGGCGATGATGAAGCAGATCAGTACCTGCCACCAGCCCAGGACCTCGGCCTTGCGGTTGGCCCGGCGGTACGCCAGCGGAGCAGAGCCGCGGTAGCGGTGGCCGATGGAGTAGTCGAGGAACAGCAACGGAATACCGGCGCAGAGAATTGCGACCAGGTATGGGATCAAGAATGCGCCGCCGCCGTTTTCGTAGGCGACGTAAGGGAAACGCCAGATGTTTCCCAGACCAACGGCCGAACCAATCGCTGAAAGGATGAACAACTTTCGGGAGCTGAAAGTCTCACGCTTCTCGGTTGCGAGTGGAGCGCCCTGTGATGAAGATGGAGTGCTCATGTGTCTAAGCTACTGCAAAACTTTCACATTGTGGTCATTTCTAGGGGTCGCGTGTCCACATTTTGAGCATATTGCTAAATCGGGAACTTTTCGCCATCCCTCTAGAATGGCTATATGGCAATTAGTTTACGCGGTCTTCTGGAACATGACGAGCTCGATCTTCGACCGCTGACTGAACACACCCACCGCGATGGCATGGTCATCACCTGGGGCGCGGTGACCGAGCTGCTTGACCCGTCGCAGTTCCTGACCGGGCGAGAAATTGTGTTGACCACCGGCGTGCGCCAGAAGACAAAAGCCGCACAGCGGCAGTTCGTCAAAGTCCTTGCGGCCAACGATGCCGTCGCTTTAGGTTTCGGTACAGGTCTGGAACACGCTTCAGTACCGCAAGCGACCGTTGAAGCCGCCCGCGAAGTAGGGCTTCCTGTCTTCGAGGTGCCCTATCAGATACCCTTTGCCGCAATTACCCGGCTGATCGCCGAAGCACTGAATTCCGACCATCTCAAGCGTGTTGAAAGTCTGTTGAAATCCCACCAGAAGCTGGCCCAGACGCTGCTTTCCTCGGATCTGGACAGCATGCTCGAGGAACTCGAGCGAATGCTCGGCACCCAGGTAGCGCTGACCCTGCACGGCGAAGTGATCAGCGGGGACTATGACCCTGCACGTTCCTGGAATGAGCGCCCAGTGGCCACGGGCCTGCGTGATAAGTGCACCCTGCATATTGCAGAACCCTATGTCCACCATCCAGTAGTCGATTACGCGCAGTCGCTGATCGGGCTGGAACTGGCCAATAAATCCCGCCTGCGCGCCTCGCAGCGCCATGCCACCGGCCAGGTGCTCGAGGACCTCGCCACTGGCGCCCTGGTTGGCGCCGATGCCGCTGGCCGCCTTGGGGCACTTGGCTTGAATACCCAGCGTGAGCACTCGGTCATCCTGGTGCAGGCTCCATCACAGGTCGAGCGTTTGCAAACTCTGCCACTGCCCGCAGATCTGTCCTCGCAGGTCTCAGCCATCATAGATGGCCGCTTGGCGATCATTGTCGCGCACAGCAAGCTGCAGCTGTCCATCAAGCACCTCGATGAGTATCTGCTCGCGGCCGGCCTTCCGGCTCGGGTGGGCTACGGCGGGCGCTACCCGAATACCACCGGCATCCGCTGGAGCTACTTCGAGGCCCTGGAGTCCCTGCGCCACGGAGAGCGGGTCAACGAACCCACCAAGCTTTCTCTCACCTCGCTCTTGCTCGCCGCCCACGATGTTCCGCTGCAGGATTTGGCCATCGAAGCCCTGGGCCCGTTGCAGGAATTCGACGCCTCCCACGATTCTGACCTATTGCTGACCTTGCGTGAATACCTCAACCGCGATGGCTCGGTGGGGGCAGTGGCCGAGTCCTTGGGCCTGCACCGCAATACGGTGCGCTACCGGATCCAGCAGATTTCCGATCTTTCTGGCTACGACCCTAATGTGACTAGCGACCGAGTCCAGCTCTGGATCGCGTTGAGTGCCCTTGAGCTGGGCTAATCTCGATAGGATAAAGACATGGCAGACATGTTTCTAGAGAAGTTCTGTTCCCTGGTTCCCAAGTACTTGGAAGACCAGTGGAACGAAGCCGATGGCTTGAGCGCCGAAGAATTGCGCGAAGGGCTGGCGCAGTCCGAGGTTTCAATTCCATTTGTCCTTGAAGAGTTCTATCGTGCTCTGGGCAACAATGAGGATTTCATGGAGGCCTACCACTACTTCTTCGACCCTGAAGAACTGGAAATCGAAGACGGCTACCTCCTGTTCCTGGAAGATGAGGAAGAGAAGTTCGTGTGGGGCTTCAAGGCATCCCAGCTCGATGTTCCGGATCCAATCGTCTACCGCCGCAGCAATGCCAAGGGAAAATGGACCAGCGAGGAAGGCACCTTCAGCGAATTCACCCTGGACATGTACACCTGGGTGTTTGAAGAGCTGGCCGCCGAATTGGAGGACTAGTGATCCACCGTTCCCATGAACCAGCCAACTACCAGTGTCCCTTCTGCGAGCTGGTCAACGACCAGCCTTTCAGCCTGGACAACTTGTGCGCGCCCACGGATCTGATCTACCAGACAGATCTGGTGGCAGCAATCATGGCTTGTGATGGGTTCGGCAATTACGGCGGGCACGTGATGATCATTCCGACCGCGCACCTGGAAGCGCTCTACGATCTGGACGAGCAGACCGGCGCCGCGATCATGCGGGAGACCAAGCGCGTTGCCTTGGCGATGAAGCTCGCCTGGAATCCCGAAGGCACGAGCACTCGGCAGCATAATGAGCCTGCGGGCAATCAGCATGTTTGGCATTACCATCAGCACGTTTTCCCGCGCTACGCCGATGACGAGCTCTATCGGCAGCTGCGCCACCGGGTATCGATCCAGGATCGGGCCGGCAAAGCGCAGCAGCTGCGCCAAGCGCTCTTTTCCCCCGAGCATCCGCAGCCGCTGGTCCCGGAGAACATCGTCCGATAAGCACGAGGGCATGACGCTGGCGCGCGCGGGCCCCGGGAACGAGAATTCGTTGCCGGGGCCTGCTTGCCACTTATGGGAGACCTCAGGCATTTTCCGCTCAGCACTAGGGCCATGCTCCCGGTTTACAGGAATATCATCACTGAGGTGGTACTGCATCTGTCAGGACCTTCATAAGATGAAGACATGAATCCCCTGGTCCCGAATACCTACGAACTGATTATTTTCTACATCATCCCGGCCCTCGTGGCCATTGGCCTGGTCATTCTCGCCGTCAGATTCTTTACCGCCAGCAAGAATCGTCCTGGGAGTAAAGCGTCAACCGACGACGGGCAGAACTGCAACGACCAGCTCTAGCAGGGATCTGGCAGCAGCCGCGGGCAAAACAGAACCCCGGAAGACCTTTGCAGTCTTCCGGGGTTTTGCTTGTTCGAGCTTGCCTAGGCTTCGCGGGTAACAACCGCATCCGCGAAGGAAATCAGCGCCTGCTTCACGGTGCCCTCGGGCAGTGGGGCCAAGACGGCAATCGCGTCATCGGCCCACTGGCGTGCGGCCTTCCATGCATCATGGATTGCCTGGTGCGAGGTGACAGCTTCCACAGCGGCCGCCAGTGCTTCATCGGTGGCCAGATCCGCATCAACCAGTTCGACAGCCTGCTGCGCTTGCGCGTCGCCCTCGGCTGCTGCCTGGCGCAGCAGCAGAATTGGCAAGGTCGGCACGCCTTCACGCAAATCGGTGCCCGGAGTCTTGCCCGAGTCGGCTTCCGTGGATGCCAAGTCGATCACGTCATCGGCGACCTGGAAGGCAACGCCAACCTTTTCGCCATACTCGCGCAGTACCTCAATGTACTGCGGGGCGCCACCGAAACGGGCGCCGAAGGCTCCGGAGGTGGAGAGCAGCGACGCGGTCTTGTCGCTGATTACCTGGATGTGGTGCTCGATGGCATCGTCGCCCTCGCGCGGGCCGATGGATTCATGCAGCTGTCCGAGGCACAAGCGCTCGAAGGTGCGCGACTGCCACATGACTGCTTCTGGGCCCAGCTCGGATCCGAAGACCGATGCACGGGCGAAGATCAGGTCGCCGGCGAGAATCGCCACCGAGTTGCCCCACACCTCGTGAGCTGTTGGTGCACCGCGGCGCATTGGAGCAGAGTCCATGACGTCATCGTGGTACAGGGTTGCCAGGTGGGTGAGTTCCACTACGGCAGCGGCCTTGATGACATCGTCATTCACGCCGTCGCCCAGCAGGGAAGTCAGCAGCACCAGCAGGGGACGCACTCGCTTGCCTCCGGCCTCAACGAGGTGGCGGCTGGATGCGTCGATCAAGGGGTCGGAGTTGGCCAGCGCGTCGCGCAGCAGCTTCTCCACCTTTGCCATGCCGATGGAAATAGCCGGACCGAAGTCCGGGTCCTCGGCCAGCAAAGCGAAGCCCGAGGGAAGATTGATGGCCGCAGCTAATGCAGCGGTTTCAGGATTCAGCTCAATCGAGTCGGACACGTCGTGTCCGGCTGCGGTCCAGTTGCTCTTCGAATCAGTCACTGTTCTACGGCTTACTTATCTTTCATCGGGTTGGCCATCGCGGTATGCGAAGGCAATCTGCCTGCAAGATGCACGCAAACATCTCTTCACTCTAGCCGATGCTTTCCACTGCACATTGCTGGCATGGCCAGACCGGGCATACCGGTCTGGTACCAGCGACCTAGGAGGTCGTTTTAGAGTTTACCGGGTTCCCCCGGCACTTCTCACCAGACCCGGCCGATCTCACAGGGGTGACCACGGACACCCGCAAGCCTTTTCCCCCGGCATTGCGCGGTAGGCTTAGCCTTATCATGTCTGCAGATTCGCCCGTTCTTAGCGCCAGTGCTCATCAGCCGTCGGCTCCTGTTCTCACCAGCATCACCTTTGAATACCTTGATGCCCCCGAAACACTGGTTGCCGACTCATTGCGTCACCGAAGCTTGGTCTGGACCCGCAACGGCCACGGTCTGGTTGGCTTTGGCACTGCGGCCCGCTTGCACACCCACGGCGAAGAGCGCTTTGCACGTGCCCGCGCCTGGCTTGCACAGGTCATCGAACAGGCACAGATCATTGACCCGATCGCCCGCCCCGGCAGCGGCCTGGTGTCCTTCGGTTCTTTTGCGTTCTCCTTCACCAGCGTCTTCGAATCGCGCATGGTGATCCCGCAGCTGGTGATCGGACGCGATGAGGAAAAGTCCTGGATTACCATCACCGGCAGCGCAGAGGAACTCGACGGGCTGACCTACCAGCAGGCTTTGGCACGCGCCGAAGCCGCGATGGCCGATGCGTCGTTGCCAGCGAGCGAACCGGGCAGCATCGAACTGACCAGCGGGCAGCTGACCGCCGGTTCCTACCTTGATGCCGTGGATCAGGCGCTGGGCCGTTTCGAGGAACGCGGAATTTCCAAGCTGGTGCTGGCCCGCGATGTGTTGGCGCATAGTTCCACCCCGATCAATCTTGCCCGCGTGGTCGATGCGCTGACCGAGCACTATGGCAATTGCTGGACCTATTCAGTGGACGGCCTGGTAGGCGCTACCCCGGAGATGCTGGTGCGCGTTACCGACGGCTTGGCCGAGGCCCGCGTATTAGCTGGCACGCTGGACCGCGCGGCCACTGGCGCTGAGGACCCCGGTTTCGCGCACCGCAACCTCTTTGAAGATCCGAAGCAGCGCAACGAGCACCAGCTGGCCATAGATTCGCTCACGGCTTCCCTGAATCCCATTTCGCACGGCATGAGCGCGCCGGAAGAACCTTTTATTCTGCAGCTTCCCAATGTTTGGCATTTGGCCAGCGACGTACGCGCCCAGCTGCGCGCCGATGCCGCCGGCGTTCTGCCTACCGCACTGGATGTTGCCGAGATTTTCCATCCGACCGCTGCCGTGTGCGGCACGCCGACCAAGAAGGCTGGCGTGCTCTTGCGCGAGCTGGAAGGCATGGACCGCGGACCGTATGCCGGCCCCGTGGGCTGGGTTGACAGCCGTGGCGATGGCGAATTCGGCATCGCGCTGCGTGGCGGAATCCTGGAAGACGAAAAGCTGATGCGCTTGTACGCGGGTTGCGGCATTGTTCCGGGCTCGGTGCCCGAGGATGAACTAGCCGAATCATGGGCGAAGATGCGCCCCATGCGCCAAGCCCTCGGAGCCGAGTAGGCGCAGGCTGCACAGCGGATCAAGGCCGCTAGGATCGCACTGAGCATAAATAATACTTAGCCTCGACGCGACATGTGTGAGGTGAATCTCAGCCTAGTGTTGCCCCGGTTATGATTGTGGCTACGCACTGATCCACTCGCATAACCCGAAAGTAGGTTCTGATCCTATGCGTAGTCTCAAGAAGAAGTTCGCCTCCGCTGTTGCCGTCACGTCCGTTGCACTGCTGGCTCTCACCGCCTGCGGTTCCGGCTCCAGTTCCGAAGGTGAAGCCGAAGCTGGTTCCTTCCCGCTCAACGAAGGCAAACTCACCATTTGCTCAGACATTCCTTACGAACCATTCGAATTCGTCAAGGACGGCAAGAACGTCGGCTTCGATATGGATATCGCTGCCGAGATTGCCAAGGATGCAGAACTGGATCTGAACGTCATCGACGCCAGCTTCGACTCCATTGAATCCGGCCTGTTCAGCACCCAGTGCGATATCGCGATCTCCTCGGTATCGATCACCGAAGAGCGTTCGGCCAAGATGGACTTCTCCACCCCTTATATGGATGACGATCTGGTGCTGATTTCGGCTGACGGTTCTGAAATCAAGGATCTTGAATCCGCCAAGGACAAGAAGGTCGGCGTCCAGCAGGCCACCACCGGCGAGAAGTACGCCAAGGAACAGGGCTTGAGCAACATCGTTGGCTTCGAGGATGCCGGTTTGCAAACCCAGGCACTTCTGGCTGGCCAAGTGGATGCATTGCTGGGCAACCAGTCGGTATTGGGCTACGCGATCAAGGATAAGGACGGCTTCAGCGTCGTGGCCGACTTCAAGACCGGCGAGCAGCTGGGCATTGCAGTTCCGCAGGACCAGCCCAAGACCCTGGAACTGGTCAATGGCACCCTCAAGCGGCTGGCCGATGCAGGAACCATGGAAGAACTGACTGTGAAGTGGTTCGGCGAGAAGTAATTCTCGAGCATCAACTGATTCCAAGGCAAGCGGGGGCATGGACTGCACCCACAGGTTGGCAGTCCAGCTTCCGCTTCCTTTATGAGAGGTAATCAAGCATGGCAATGACTACACGTCAGCGCGCCCGCATGAGCAAGACCATTCAAATCGCCATCTTCATCATCGCGATCATCGCACTGGTCTTGGCCGTTGATTGGAACAAGGCCATTTATGCCTTCTTCTCCTTCGACAAATTGGGACCGATGTTCCCTGGCATGATCTTGGTCGGTCTGAAGAACACGATCTTCTACACGATCATCTCCTTCGCCTTCGGCCTCATCCTGGGTCTGCTTCTGGCCCTGATGAAAATGGCGTCCTTCGCGCCATATCGCTGGTTCGCCACTGCATTTATCGAATTCTTCCGCGGTATTCCAGCCATCCTGGTCCTATTGGCCTTCGGCTTCGGCTTGCCTCAGGCGTTCGGAACCCAGTGGCCGCAGCCGGTCAATGTCATGTGCGCCTTGGGCCTGGTCTCGGCCGCCTACATCGCTGAGACCCTGCGTGCAGGCCTGCAGGCGGTGCCCAAGGGGCAGACCGAAGCTGCCCGTTCGTTGGGCATGCCAGCGTGGCGTGCCATGGTCACCATCGTGATTCCGCAGGCGTTCAAGATCGTCTTGCCGCCCATGACCAACGAAATCATCTTGCTGACCAAGGACACCTCGTTGGCATTCATCCTCGGTGCGTCGATGGCCCAGTACGAAATGACCAAGTTTGGCCGTGACGGCATCTCGCAAATCGATGCCGGCATCACCCCGCTGGTCGTCGCCGGCCTGTTCTACTTGGTGATCACCATCCCGCTGAGCTTGGTGGCCCGCAAGTTTGAATCCCGCGCCGCCAAGACCAAGCGATAGATAGGACTTGAAAATGTCGACTGACACCAATGAACTTTCAGTCCATGCTTCGGGCGTGGAAATCACCGGACTGCGCAAGTCCTACGGTAGCAACGAAGTGCTCAAGGGCATTGACCTGAATGTTGCTCCGGGCGAGGTTGTCTGCCTGATCGGCCCATCCGGTTCAGGCAAGTCCACTCTGCTGCGTTGCGTGAATTTGCTGGAGCAGCCAAACGGAGGAACCATTATGGTCGGTGGCTTCAATGTCACCGATCCCGATGTGAACCTGGACAAGATGCGCCAGCAAGTAGGCATGGTCTTCCAGCAGTTCAACCTCTTCCCGCACCTGACCGTGCTGGAGAACTGCACGATATCCCCTATCAAGGTGCTCAAGCGCAAGAAGGCCGACGCCCAGAAGGTCGCGTTGCGCAATCTGGAACGTGTAGGCCTGGGCGACTTCGGCGATCGCTACCCCGACCAGCTTTCCGGCGGCCAGCAGCAGCGCGTGGCCATTGCCCGAGCGCTATCCATGGAACCAACGCTGATGCTCTTCGATGAGCCAACCAGTGCATTGGATCCGGAGACCGTGGGCGAGGTCCTGTCCATTATGAAGAATCTGGCCCAAGCGGGCATGACCATGCTGGTGGTCACCCACGAGATGGCTTTCGCCAAGGAAGTTGCTGACCGCGTGTTCTTCATGGACGGTGGCGTCGTGGTGGAAGAAGGCAAGGCCGTGGATGTCATTGGCAATCCGCAGCAGCCACGTACCCAGGACTTCCTGCGTCGCGTGCTCGATCCCACGCACGTGGATATCTGAGTTCAACTGCAAAAATTCCCCTGCGTTGCCCGTCTTTGCCGACGGGCAAGGCAGGGGAATTTCTTTTGCCCTAGGTCGTTGGCCAGGAAAGCTGCCCGATCTTCCGGTTCAACTCAAGATTCTCCGCGCGCAGGCTGCTCCGTGATGCCGGCACTTCAATCAGGCGCAGGTTCGCCGGCTGCCTTGCAGCCAAGATGGCGCTAAGCTCTTCCTTGCTTGCCGCCATGGCGTACTGCCAACCATAGGCTTCGGCGAGCGCAGGCAGGCTCAGCTGCTGCGGCGTGGCAAAGAGGCGTTCCACCGCATTGGCGTAGCGGCCCGAGGCATCCACGGCTCCGTGCTCCAGTGTGGAGAAGATTGCTCCTCCCCCGTCGTTGTAGACCACGATATCCACCATTGGCTGCTCCTCGCCGGGGGTCCAGGACAGCGAACTGGCGTCATGGGCGAAGGTGATATCTCCCATTACCGCCAGTGTGCGCCGCTTGCCGCCCTGGGCCAGGCCCAAGGCGGTGGCAATGGTTCCATCAATTCCGGCAAGGCCGCGGTTGGCATGCACGGTCATGGTTCGTCCGGGCGCGGGGCGGGCCGCCAAGTCGAAGTCGCGAACTATATTCGATGAGCCAAGCAGGAGAACTTCTGGTGCGTGTTCCCAAATGGCGTCGGCGACATCTACCCCGTTAATCGCCGATTCGCGGCTGAGGCCCTGGCGCACGGCCAAGGCCTGGGCATCGAGCTGCTGCCATGCTTCCAGCCACCCCTTTGCACCGGTGCCGGCGAACTCCTGCAATTCGCTCCAAGAGCTGACCGGGGTTTCGCGACGCCGGCCCGCTTCATACCAGGCCACCGGCTGAGGCTGCCAAATCACCGATTCGATCGCCGGGTTGGCCAGAAGCTGGCCCACCGGGCGGCTCAACGTCGGACGGCCAAAGAGCACCACGCGTTCAATGCGGTCCATGCCCGCCGTGATCAGGGGACGGTAGTGGCCAATGGCGTTGGCCGAGAACCGTGCGTTGGAAGATGGCTCGGCAAACAATGGCAGCCCCAGGCCATGGGCGAATCGTTGCGCTTCCTGCCCGGCGCCATGCCCGGCGACGACAATGCTCCGGCGTGGCTTCAGCTGCTGGACCGGCAAGCTCGCTCTGTCCAGCTGGTCGTGTGCCTTCCACTGCCCCGGCTCAACTGCCGTCCAGCTTTGGCTCTCGATCCTCTCGTCCTGTGCAGGGGTGAGCGGATCCCGGAACTGCAGATTCAATTGGACCGGACCTGCGGCAGTGTGCTGGTCACCGGCCAAGGCCAGTAATGCGCGTTGGACCTCGTGTTGCGGATCTGCCGCAGCGGGGACATTGGCGGCCAGACGAACGTGCTCGCCAAAGAGGGTTTTCTGGCGCGTGCTCTGGCTGGCTCCGGTGCCGTGCAGTTCATCGGGACGGTCGGCAGAAAGGACCAGAAGTGGTGTCGCGGTGTGGTTGGCTTCCATTACTGCCGGCAGCATTTGCCCGATGGCCGAGCCGCTGGTGGCGGCGAGGGCTACCGGCCGCATGGTGCTTTGGGCGAGGCCCAGTGCCATGAAGGCCGCGGAGCGTTCGTCGATGCGTACATGGATATCCAGGATCCCCGCGGCTTCTGCCTCGGCTGCAGCATAGGCCAAGGGCGCGCTGCGCGAACCGGGAGAAATCACCAGATCCCTGATCCCGGCACTGATCAGGGCGGAGAGCACATGGCGAGCTGTAGTGATGGCGCGTTGCTCGCCAGGTTGCTGCATTCCCACGCCGCATGACTCCTTAGATTCCAAAGCTGAAGGCAATGATCCAAGTCTATGCCTTGACGTGCCGGTCAACCGACTTGGAACGGCAAAGGGCGCCGGCCGGATCCCGGAGAGGATCCTGCCGACGCCCTTGCACTGCGGGCTAGTCCGACTTATTTGTCGTGTCCCTTGCCTTTGTCGTGTCCCTTGCCCTTGCCGTTGCCCGGCTTCACATCCTGCTTGAAGACCTGGACGACCGATGGGCGCGGGCCGTAGAACTCGCCCTTGCCGGCTCCTCCTGCGTTCTTCACGAAGTCCGGGAACAGCGAGGTAGGGCTGGCAAAACTGCCGCCTTCACCCGGGTGCTGCACCGCGACGAAGACCGAGTTGTCCCTGTCATGGATCAGCGGGCCGCAGGTCTCTGCACCGGTTGGCACGGCCAGGAACTGCTCGACACGGCCGCGATCCTTGCCGGTCAGGGTGACCTTGTGCAGTGCATCGGAGTAGCCGATGGTGCCAGGGGCGCCGTCGGTGGAGATCCACAGGTTGCCCTTGGAATCGAATGCCAGGTTATCCGGGCAGGAAATTGGCGAGACCTTGTCCGTTGGGTAGCCGGAGAAGTAGGTCGATCCGTTCACATTTGGATCGCCGGCAACCAGCAAGATGTTCCAGGTGAACTTCGCGGCGGTGGCGTCGTTGCCGGCTTCGGTGATTTCCAAGACGTGGCCGTCGCGGTTGCGTACCCGTGGGCTGACCTCGGTTGCGCCTTCCTTGCCGTCCTTGCCGCGGTCGGTGTTGTTGGTCAGTGCCACATAGACCTTGCCGGATACCGGGCTTGGCTCAACATCTTCGGGACGGTCCAGCTTGGTGGCGCCGACCTTGTCAGCTGCTTGGCGGGTGTAGACCAGCACCTCGTCGATGCCCATGCCCTCCACCTTGGATTCGCCGTTCTTCACCAGTGGCAGCCAGGTTCCCATGCCGTCGAAAGCACCATCAGACGGAACTGCGCCGCTGCCGTCGATCTCGCTAGCTGGAGAGTTGCCGGCGAACGTGGCAACGTACAGGTCGCCTTCGGAGAGCAAGCCCATATTGTGCTTGCGATCGTGCTTGGAGAAAGTGTTTTTCGAGACGAACTTGTACAGGTACTCGAAGCGCGAGTCATCGCCGGAGTAGGCAACAACCTTGCCGTTCTTGGCAATGCGAACGTTGGCGCCCTCGTGCTTGAAACGGCCCAGGCTGGTGTGCTTGACCGGGGTGGACGAAGGGTCCTGCGGATCGATTTCGACTACCCAGCCGAAACGGTTGGCTTCGTTTTCGAAGCCTTCGTTGTGCAGGCCGAAGCGCGGGTCGCTTTCTTCCCAGCCGCGGTCGGTCGCGGCGGTGCCAATGCCGTAGCGGGATTCCTCGGCGGTGCCCTTGCCGCGGAAATACTGGTCGAAGTTTTCTTCACCGGAGAGTACGGTGCCCCATGGGGTGGTGCCTCCGGCGCAGTTGTTCAAGGTGCCAAGAACCTTGGTACCGGTTGGATCTGCGGCGGTCTTGAGCAGGTCGCTGCCTGCGGCTGGGCCATCGACCCGGAATTCAGTACTAGCGGTGATGCGGCGGTTGCGTTCGCCGCCCTGCACGTAGCTCCACTTCTTGTCATTCTTCTTGCGCTTGACCTCGACCACTGAGAAGCCATGCGCGTTCATCGCGATCTTGCGGGCTTCTTCCTGGTTCGCTTCGAACCAAGCCGAGTCGAACATCATGTCTTCATTGGTGTATTCGTGGTTGGCAACCAGCACGCCGGTGCGTCCCGAGTACTTGTCGACAATGATGTCCAGGTAGTCGCAGTTGTAGCCGAACTGCTCAGCCTGCTTGCGGGCGGACTGCTTGGAAGCATCGAATTCCGCGGTGTTCTTGAAGAGCGGGTCGCCCCAGCGGATGATGGCATTCCAGTCATAGCCTTCTGGAACGGAAACAGTATCCACCGAACGCGACACCGGCTCAATGGCATCGAATGAAAGGTGCCCGCCCTTACCCGGCTTCATTGGCACCAGTGGTGCCGCGGTAGCGTCGGCTGCACCGAAAAGCTGCGGGCCGATGACCAGGGCTGAAGCACCGACGGCGCCCAGGCCCAGCATGCTGCGGCGGGAGAGCGATTTGTCGGCAATGTCCTTGAAGTAGCCGTTGGACGAAGTGTTGCAATCTGGCTTGGTGCAGGCGTCGGCGCACTTGAAGTGGCAAGTAGCTGCAGAACGACCGCCGCGGGTGTGGCCCAGCATTGGCAAAAGGGTACGGGTTGGATTCATGATCCGCTCACTTCCTCAGTATGTGGCTCATTGTCAGGGGAATGACTCGAACTGAGGTTTTCACTTGGAAGTGTTCTAAATGCAACGCAAAGGTTAACGCCGGGGAAATAGATTCTTGCCTGAGGTTATCCCCTAGTCAGCTCGGCATAACAGGACTCCAGGCGTTGCAGCCACCAGCGCACGCGCGCCTCTTGCGGACGCAAGCCATCCAATTTCTGGTGATCCGGCTCAATGCGACGCACCGGCAAGTACCCAGCGGTGGCCAGCAACGGCTCGGCACATACGTCTTCGGCGAACAAGGTGCCCGTCGCAAGGCCGCAGGCATAGGGCAGTTCTGGCAGCGCGCTGGCTAAGGCGGCGGCTTGGGCCAGCCCTACCGAAGTATCCAGGGCGCTGGACACGACAACATCCAGTTCGGCTTGCTTGGCAATTTCGAGCACCGCGCCGATGCCGCCCAGCGGTTGGGCCTTGATGACCATCAGATCTGCTGCGCCCAACCGCGAGACTTCCAAGGGGTCGGTGTGCTTCCGCACCGCTTCATCAGCGGCGATCTTCAAGGGGTTGCCGGCGTTGCGCAGTTGCTCGCGGACTTCTGCCAGCCCGGTAATGCCAGGCACTGGTTGCTCCGCGTATTGCAGGTCGTACTCGCTCAGGGCCTTCAAGGCCGGGACCGCCTGGGCAATATCCCATCCCATATTCGCGTCCACGCGCAGCGCTGCTTGCGGGTAGAGCCGACGGGCCTCAGCTACACGCGCCAGGTCCTGCTCGATCCCCTGGCCTTTTTCTGCCACTTTGATCTTGATGGTGTGCGGCGCGTCATAGCGTTCGAGAACCGCTCCGACATCTTTTACCGCAACTGCAGGCAAGGTGGCGTTGACCGGAATGCTGGTGCGCAACGGTTCCGGGAACGGCTGGTAAGCGGCCTCGATTCCGGCGGCTAGCCACCGTGAGGCTTCGGCCGGTCCGTACTCGGTAAATGCGGAGAACTCGCCCCAACCTTCCGGCCCGTTGATCAGCAGCGCTTCACGCTGGGTGACACCACGGAATTTCACACGCATCGGCAACCGGACAACATGGGAATTTGCCAGCAGATCTTCAAGGGGCGGAAGTTCAACACTCATGCTCTAAGACTATCGAGGGTGGGCATAGTTACATGCCTGAACTGTGCCGTTCCCCGTGCCGGATATGACACCCTAGAGATATGCCTCGCAATCCAGCATCCGCGCGCCCGCACCATATCAGGTGGTGGTGGGCTCTGCTGTTGCTGATTTCGCTGTTCTGCCTCGAATACGTATTTTTCGTCCAGCAGCGTGTGGGGCAATGGGCCGATCAGGCTGGATTCATAGCGTGGTCGCAATGGTGGCCCCGGACGGACCTGATTAATCCGATCCGTGAATTCCTTAATCTCTTGCCGGCAATCTGCGGCATCATTGCGGCAGTTTTCCTGCTGTATCGCGTGATTCGAGACCGGCGCTTCCTGCGGGCCATCGTGGCGGTCATCGCGGCCGCAGCCGCAGCGGGCAGCACGCAATTGCTCAAGCACGAGATCTTGTCCCGCCCGGATTTCAACTTCGGCACCACAGGAAATTCTTTTCCCTCAGGACACACCACCGCCGCTGCCGCCGCAATGGGACTGATGTACCTGGTTTCACCACCGAAACTGCGTCCGGTAGTCCAGCCGATCGCGTGGTTGTTCGCGACGGTGACCGGGGTGGCCACTTTGATCTGCGGTTGGCACCGTCCAAGTGACATTGCAGCTGGTTTCGTGGTGGCCGGATTCTGGATGGTCTTGGCCTCGGTCGTGCTCCAGCGCATCCAGCCGCTGAGCCATGAACTGCCAAAGGGCACCTGGTCGAGGAAAGTTGGGGCCGGCAGCCTGGTTGTCTGGGCTGCGGTAATCGGGCTCTCGTTCCTCCTGCCGCACCCGCATATCCAGAAGATCCCGGAGTTCCTGCAATTGGTCTACGCGGCATTGGGGATCATCCATGTCGTGGCCGCTTCGCTGGTATCCGGCTTGGTGCTGCGCTCGGTGGTTATCGGGCCCATGCGCACCTTCAATAAGTAGGGCGCAGGCCCAGAAACGTTATTCGCTACTGTTTCCCGCAGGCCATGCGGGCATTGAGCAAGTCTGCGGCTTGCTGCGATTCCGGGATGGTCACGGCGAAACGCTTCTTGTTCTTGAGTTCGAAAACGAGGCCTTCGTGTTCTTTCATCACGATGGCCGAACCGCCTGGAATGATTCGCCAGCCCCAGCCTCCCCACATCATGGGAACGATCTTTTCGCTGGTCGCAGATTCAATTTCGTCGATTTTGATGGTTCGCATCGGGAACCCCAAGACCGCTGATGATACCCGGAAGCGATCACCGCTGATCGATACCCGAATCCAGATCAAACCCAGAATCGATACGCACGCCACGGCCGACAGGGTCATGGCAACGATGAAGCCCACCCAGTCGCCATCTTGGCTGTCACCGGTCAGCAGCGGCAACGCAACAGCAATGAAAAGCGCCACGAACACCACCAGGCATAGCAGCCACATCCACCACGGTGCTGCCATCGTTTGATTGAATTCTTGCCGTGCCATGACTGGTGTCCCCGCCGCAACAGGCCGCTGGATGCCCTGCGCTGCATCACTTCGTGCCTGGCGGGCCTCAACGGATTGCCTGGTGTATTGCTGGTAGATGCCGCTGACCCACAGTGGCGCAATGCCCAGCAGCGAGCAGGCAATCAGCACAACCATCATGCCGCCCAGCACTGCGGTTTCAGGTGTCTCGGCGAGCGCTGTAGGCACCGCCGAGCCGACGAATACGCCAGCTGCACTCCAGGAGAGCAACCCGCCGGCGAAGAGCAGCACCATGAGCAGTGCCGGTTTGCGGCGCAGCGCCAAGGAAATCACTCCGGTGATGGCACCAAGAATGCATAGCCCGATGCAGACGGGAACAAACACCGCGGTGCGGGTAAACTCGTCCGGATAGGTCGAACTCCAGTGAGTGGCGGTCATTTCCGGCAGTTTGCCGGCGAGCAGGGCGTAGGCGCCCAGCACAATGGCCGTCGGTAGCAGGAGCAGCAGGTAGATGAATGGCCGGTTCTTGATTCCGGTCCCCGCTGTTGACATCTCAATCCCCTGTTCCTGCTGCCTAGCCCGCGTCATAAGCGGCTGGAAAGCAACCCAACATATTTCCATCATAGAAATAATAATTGGTTCAATTCTAGCAACCTATATTTGACATGCTGATAAATGATCGAACATAGATGAAATATCAGCAAAAAGGGTGATGCCCGTCAATCCTCGTGAGGTTCGACGGGCATCAAGATCACTCTTGAGAGCGAGCGCTGCGCACAGTAGGCGCTAGAGCGAAGCCAGCGCAGTCTTTGGATCCGTCATCGCGTCGGCAACATAGCGCATGAAGCCGGCAGCGGTTCCGCCATCGCAGACCCGGTGGTCAAAGCTCAGTGTCATCTCGCAGATGGAACGGACCTTGATCTTGCCATTGACCACCCACGGCTTCTCGATGATGCGCCCCAGCCCCAGAATGGCCGCTTCCGGGTAGTTGATGATGGCCGCGGAGCCATCAACATTGAACACGCCGTAGTTATTGATGGTGAAGGTGCTGCCGGACAGGTCGGCGACACCGGCCTTGCCCTCGCGGGCCACCGTAGCCAGTCGAGCGAACTCGGCTGACAGTTCCTTGGCGTTCAGCTTGTGGGCGTTGCGCACATTTGGCACAACCAGGCCGCGACCGGTCTGGGCTGCGAACCCGAGGTTCACGCCCTCGAAGAGGGTATGGCGCAAGCCCCCATCAGCTTCAGCCTCAATGCGGCTGTTCAGTTCAGGGAAGCGCCGCAAGCCGGCCACCGCGAAACGGGAGATCAGTGCCATGACGCTTGGAGCTTGGCCTTCGGCTTCCTTGATCATCGATCGCAGCTTCAGCAGCTTGGTGACATCGACATCCACCCACACGGTAGCCTCGGGGATCTCGCGGCGCGAAGTGCTCATCGCGGTGGCGATGGTCTTGCGCACGCCCGAGAGCACCTGGGAAGATGCGACCGGCAGGCCGGTCTTCGAATCCGCCCCGCCAGCCTGGGCTGGTGCAGCGGGCACCGCGGCTGCGGAAGCCGGGGCCGGTGCTGCCGGCGCAGCGGCCGCCGCATCAGCCGACAAGGCGGCTTCCACGTCGGTGCGCAGAATCAGCCCTTCTGGACCAGAGCCTCGAACCGTTGTGATATCCAAGGCGTTATCCCGCGCCAGCTTTCGTACCAGCGGGTTGATCACGCGGGCCGCTTCGGCCGGTGCCTGTGCCGCTGGCGCGGCTACCCCGCCGCGCGGCTTGCGCCGACGGCTGGTCTTGCGCTGGGCAGAGGAAGTGCCGTAGCCAATGAGCACATTGCCGCTACCCTCATCGGCTTCTGCTGATTCTTCGGCAGGTACCTGGGTGCCAGCACGCTCTTCCTCGCGGTAGGACTGCGCACGTTCGGCTTCAGGCGCTTCAGCTTCTTCGCCGCCGGTGTTCACGGAGATGAAAGGCTCATCCACCAGCATCATCTGGCCGGCGTCCCCATGCAGGGTCGACACTACGCCTTCAAACGGGCAAGGGATCTCCACCAGCGACTTCGCGGTTTCCACCTCCGCTATGGGCTGGTCAACTGCGACAACGTCACCGGCGGCAACCATCCAGCGCACCAGCTCGGCTTCGGTCAGGCCTTCGCCAAGGTCTGGCAAGAGAAAAGTCTTGATGCTCATTTACGCCTCCCACTGAAGCTGGTCAACCGCGTCGAGAATGCGTTCGGCGCTTGGAAGATGGAACTTTTCCAGCGTTGGGGCCGGGTATGGAATGTCGAATCCGGTCACGCGAAGCACTGGAGCGGCCAACGAGTGGAAGCAGCGTTCCTGCACCCGGGCCACGATTTCACTGGCTACCGAGGCGAAGCCTTGGGCTTCTGCAACCACGATAGCGCGTCCGGTCTTGCGCACCGATGCGCAGACGGTCTCGTCATCGAAGGGCACAATGCTCCGGATGTCGAGAACTTCCAGGCTGATGCCTTCCTCGGCTGCCAACTTGGCAGCTTCCAATGCGGTGGAAACGCTTGGACCATAGGTAATCAGCGTGGCATCGCTGCCCGGACGGGCGATGCGCGCCTGGCCCTCGGTCCTAGCGCTCTTCTTGGCCTCGTACTGCTCGGCCAGCTGCGCCAAGTCCACCTGCTCCTTGGACCAGTACAGCTTCTTCGGCTCGAAGAAGACCACCGGATCATCCGAATCGATGGCTTCGCGCAGCATCAGGTAGGCATCCTCTACGCACGAGGGCGTGAAGACCTTCAGCCCTGGTGTGTGGGCGTAGTAGGCTTCCGAGGAATCGCAGTGGTGCTCCACGCCGCCCACGCCGCCGGCGTACGGAATGCGGATGACCATCGGCAGGTTCAGCTTGCCCTGGGTTCGGTTGCGCATCTTGGCGACATGCGAAGCGATCTGCTCGAACGCCGGGTAGGCGAATGCATCGAACTGCATCTCGATAACCGGGCGCATGCCGTTGATGGCCATGCCCACGGCCATGCCGACAATGCCGGATTCGGCCAGCGGGGTGTCAAAGCAGCGTTCGGAACCAAAGCGTGCGGTCAGCCCGTCGGTGATGCGGAAAACGCCGCCAAGGGTTCCCACATCCTCGCCGAAGATCACTACCGAGTTGTCGGCAACCAGCGAATCAGCCAGGGCGGTATTCAGCGCCTTGCCGAAGGTCACCGGCTGGTGCTCATTGGCGGCCTTGGCTGCGGCTCGTGCGGTGGCAGCGCTGACGTTCGGGTTCAAGCGCGAAGTAGTGGCAGTCATCCTAGGCCTCCTCACGGTCTAGTTCGTCGACGAGCATGGCTTGCTGTTCAGCCAGCTGCGGGGTCTTGGCCGAGTACACGTGCTCGAACAGCTCACGTGGATCGGTGTTGGCTTCCTGGTTCATGCCATCACGCAAGGTCTTGGCGACCGACTCGGCGTCGGCGGTGATCTTGGCGACGGTGCTATCGGTCAAGAGCCCGGCATCATCCAAATACGCCTTCATGCGGGTCACCGGATCCTTGGCGATCCATTCCTGGACTTCGGAGTCCTCGCGGTAGCGCTTGTCGTCATCTGCGTTGGTGTGCGCCTGCATGCGGTAGGTGTGGGCCTCGATCAGCAGCGGGCCGTTGCCTTCGCGGGCCATGCGCACCGCACGGGTCATGATGGCCATCAAGGCCATCAGGTCGTTGCCATCCACGCGCTCGCCGGCCATGCCGTAGCCAACAGCCTTGTGGGCCAGGGACGGGGCGGCACTTTGCTGCGAGAGCGGAACCGAGATGGCGTACTTGTTGTTCTGCACGAAGAAGATCACCGGAAGGTTGAAGACCGCGGCGAAGTTCAGCGCTTCGTGGAAGTCGCCCTCGCTGGTGGCGCCATCGCCGCACATGGCCACCACTACGGTGTCTTCGCCGCGCAGCTTGGCAGCGTGGGCGACACCCACTGCGTGCAGCAGCTGGGTCGTGAGCGGGGTGGACATCGGTGCGCAGTTATACGCCTTCGGGTCATAGCCGCAGTGCCATTCGCCGCGGAAGCTGGTCATGACTTCCATCGGGGCTACGCCCTTGGTCAGCACCGCTACCGTGTCGCGGTAGGTTGGGAAAAGCCAGTCGTTCTCGCCCAGGCACAGGGCTGCTGCGATTTGGCAGGCTTCCTGCCCGTGGCTGGAGGGGTAGACAGCCATGCGGCCCTGGCGGACCAGTGCGGAGTTCTGGTCGTTGACGCGGCGGCCGGTGACCAGAGCCGCATAGGCTTCCAGCAGCCGGGCCGGGCTTGGCAGCGGGTACTCGTGGCCAGGTTCAGTACCCTGCTGGTCCTCTGGGCGCAGGGTTCCGTCCGGGTTCAACAGGTTGATCATGTGGCGTGCTGGCAGCATGTAGTCTTCGGGGGTAATCCCGAATTTCTTGCTGACATCAGAGATGCGATCTGCATGTGCTTCAGTGCTCATGTTCTCCCACCTTTCGTGGTTCTGGCTCGGTCCATGAGCACAACTGCTTGTGACTCACTTCACCTAAACATCATTTGCAATCAATTATGGGTATGCGTGGCATTCTGTATCCAGTCCGGCGTGGAATCGTGGAAAGTTGTGATTGGTATCCTTATACTCGTAGACGAAAAGTTTCGATAGATTGTGTTTGGAACAGAGACGTCCGACACGTCAACAAGGAGTACCAATGGCCGCGGAAGCGGAGTTAAAACTCGATGATGTCGACCATGCGATCCTCGCTGAGCTAACCAGCGACGGGCGCCAGTCGGTCACCACCGTGGCACAAAAGGTGCATGTATCGCGTGCCCACGCCTATTCCCGTATCGCAAAGCTCCAAGATGCCGGGGTGATCACTCGTTATACGGCGGTGATTGATCCGGTGAAGGCAGGGCTCAAGGCCAGCGCCTACGTGACTTTGAAACTCCGCCAGCATTCCTGGCGCGAACTGCGCGATCACTTGGCGTCCATTCCCGAGGTGCATCATGTGGGCTTGGTCGGAGGCAATTTCGATGTGATCCTGCTGGTGCGAGCCAAGGACAATCTGGATCTGCGCCGCGTGGTCTTCGAGCAATTGCAGTCTTTGACAACGGTCCTGGATACGCAGACCCTGCTGATCTTCGAAGACACCGATACCCGATAGGCAGTGATTCACCGGAAGACACGAGAAGAGCACCTGGATACCATTTCCAGGTGCTCTTCTCGTGTCTGCTGGGAAACTACTTCTGGCCGGTGAACACCGGCTTGCGCTTCTCCTGGAAGGACTTGAAACCTTCGGCGTAGTCAGCGGTGTCGCACAGGGCTGCCTGCGCCCGGTTCTCGGTACGCATCGATTCCCACAGCCCCGCACGCTGGTCACGGATTTCCTTGACCAGCTGCTTGGAAGCGATGAATGCCTGAGTTGCACCCTGGGCTACCTTGGCAATGATTTCTTCGCTGCGCTCCACCAGTTCCCCGGGCGCGAACGCACGCGAGAACAATCCCGAACGCACCGCTTCAGCACCGGAGATCAGCTCCGCGGTGTAAATCAGATCCAGCGTGCGGTGTGCCCCGAGACGCTCGGTGAACAGCCAGTGCCCGCCCGAGTCCAAGGTGGCACCGAGGTTCGCGAACGGCGAGCCGATCTTGGCGTTCTCTGCCACGTACACTACGTCGGTAGCGATCGCCAGCCCCAATCCCACGCCCAGGCAGGCACCCTGCACCAGCGCGAAGGTTGGCGCAGGGAAGCTGGACATCTTTTCCAGCAGCGGCTGGACCTTGCCGTCAAGATAGCCGATCACGTCATCGTCCGCGGGATCTACCCCGGAGATGTCGCGACCTGCGCAGAATCCGCGTCCCTCGCCGGTCAGTACCAGCACGCGCACGGTGCCCGCAGCCACTGCGGCGGCCGCTTTGTCATAGGCTTCCGAGAGCTGCGCCAAGGCCGCTTCATCCAGCGAGTTCATTTTCTGCGGAGCGTTGAGCACCACCCGCGCGATGGAATCTTCAATCGTCAGTTCGATCATGGATCCGTCCTGGCCTTTCTAGGCGTCGAAGTCGACGCTCAGCTTTTCGCTGGTTGGGTGCGACTGGCAGGTCAGTACGTAGCCGGCTTCGACTTCGTCGGGTTCCAGCGCGTAGTTCTCGGCCATGGTGACCGTACCGCAGGTGACCTTGGCACGGCAGGTGCCGCACACGCCGCCAGCGCAAGCGAACGGCACATCCGGGCGCACGCGCAAGGCAGCGTTCAGCACGGTTTCGTTGGCCCGCACCGGCGACTTGACCTCGCCCTTCAGGCCGTCGAGGTTGAAGCTGATCTCGTAGCTTTCCTCATTCTCGTCCGCCACCACGGGACGGCCGATATGCCCTTGCGGCTTCGTCGGCTCGCCGGTGGTGAATAGCTCGAAACGGACCTTCTCGGCGGGAACGTCCAAGCTGGCCAGCTGGTCGCGGACCAACTGGACGAGCTCGAATGGGCCGCAAAGGAACCACTCGTCAACATTCGGTGCCTGGACCACGCTGGTCAGCAGCGTGGTGAGCTTCTCGGCGTCGATGCGGCCCGAAAGCAACGGCGAAATGCGCTGTTCGCGGCTGAGCACGTGGTGCAGTGCCAGCCGGGATGTGTAGCGGTCCTTCAGGTCGGCCAGTTCCTCCAGGAACATGACGTCCATGGCGGCCTTGTTCGCGTAGATCAGGTCGAAGCGGGTGTGCTCATTGGCTTCGAGGATCGTGCGGGCAATGGCCAGCACCGGGGTAATGCCCGAGCCGGCGGCGACGGCCACGAAACGGTCCTGCGCTTTGGTGTCGATGGTCGACGGGTTATTGATCTGGGTGAGCTTGTGCTTGGAGATGAAAGCGCCGGCAGGGCTCATCACATCGATCTGGTCCCCTGCGGCCAGGGACTCGTTGGCCCAGGTGGAGAACAGGCCGCCCAGGTCGCGCTTGATCGCCACCTTGATCTCGTCGCCCGTCGGGGCGGCGCAGATCGAGTACGAACGGCGCAGTTCGACCAGCTCGCCTTCGGCGTTGGGGATTTCCTTGCGCAACGCCACGTACTGGCCTGCGACGTAGTCGTATTCCTCGCTCAAGTCGCCAGGGATGGCGAAGCTGACTTCAATTGAGTCCTTGGTCAACCGGCGCACGTTCGAGACGGTGAGCCGATGGAAGGATGCCCGGCGTCGGGTGGGAGTGGTTTTTTCGGTCATGAGAGCACCTTGAAGTAGTCGAAGGGTTCCAAGCAGTCTTTGCAGGTGTAGAGCGCCTTGCAGGAAGTCGAGGCGAAGCGGGCCAACTCCCGGGTGTTCAGCGAGTGGCACCGCGGGCATTTCACGCTCATGCCCAGGGTGACGCGACCTGCGTGGCCCTGGCCGGTCGGTGGGGCAATCCCGTACTCTTCGAGCTTGGCCTTGCCTTCCGCGGTCATCCAGTCCGTTGACCACGCCGGGCTCAGTACCAGCTTGACGTCAACCTTTTCATATCCGGCGTCTGCGAAAGCGGTGTACAGGTCGCCATTGATGGCATCCATCGCCGGGCAACCTGAATAGGTCGGGGTGATGACTACCTGCACGGTTCCGTCCTCGGCCATGTCCACCTCGCGCAGGATTCCCAGGTCCGCGATGGATAGCACCGGAATTTCCGGGTCGGTCACCTGGGAGGCGATAGCGAACAGGTCCTTGGCGCCAGCGATCGTCTTGCTCAAGACTGCTTCCCCCTTTTCGGGCAAAAATGTTGCGTAGTTACCAGCTGGCACCGGGATGCTTGCGGGCGAGAACTTGCATCTCCGCCAGCAGGTAGCCCAGGTGCTCCGAATGCTCGCCGCGGCGTCCGTAGGCCATGGCCTGTCCGGTAGCAGGAATCTCCAGTCCGGCGTCGGCCAGTACCGCAGTGATTTCTTCATCCCATGCAACGCGCAGGGTGGAGGGCAGCACGGCGATGCCCGCAAGGTCCTGGTGGACTTCCTCATCGCGGAACATCTCATCGACGTACGGCCAGAGGATTTCCAGGGCATGGCGCATCTTGGACGCTGATTCCTCGGTCCCCATGCCCAGGCGGATGGTCCACTGGATGGCGTGGTCGCGGTGGTAGTCGACTTCCTTGACTGCCTTGGCCGAGATGGCGGCCAGGGTTTCGTCCTTTGACTGCGCCAGCTGCTTGTAGAGCAGGTTCTGGAAGATCGAAACGATCAGCTGGCGGATGATGGTCACGCCGAAGTGGCCGTTAGGCTGTTCGACAATCCACAGCGAAGTGAATTCTTCTTCCTCGCGCCAGTAGGCCAATTCGTCTTCGGTCTTGTCCCAGGCCAGTCCGGCGTAGGTCAGGAACGAGCGGGCGTGGCCCAGGATATCCAGGGCGATATTGCCCAGGGCAACATCTTCTTCCAGTTCCGGAGCGCGGGAAATCCAGTGCGACATGCGCTGCGCCAGGATCAGGGCATCGTCGCCCAGGGTCAGCGCGTAGCGCGCAACCTCTTCGCTTGGCTTGACGCCGTCCACGGCGATGTCCTCCGGACGCAGGGCATTGCCCGGGGTGACGCGGGTGGCCGAGGCCAGCGCGTCGCCGAAGCTATCGAGCGCTTCGTCGAGTTCTTCGTGCTTCACAGGTGCTTCACTCCCTCACTGGCCTTGTAATAGGTCGCGTGGCGGTAGTCTTTGCCCTGCGGGGATTCGAAAAAGGAATCCTTTTCACCGGGGTCGGAGCTGATGATGTCCGAGGATTTTACGACCCATAGCGAGACGCCTTCATTGCGGCGGGTGTACAGATCGCGGGCGTTGCGCAGTGCCATCTGCTGATCCGGTGCATGCAGGGATCCGGCGTGGACGTGCGAGAGTCCTCGGGACGAACGGACGAATACTTCCCACAGGGGCCAATTGCTCTGTTGGCTCATGCTAGGCGACCTCACTTCGTGCTTGTTTTGCTGCGTATGCTGCGGCGGCTTCTCGGACCCAGGCACCTTCGCGGTGCGCTTCACGGCGGCGTTCCAGCCGCTGCGCGTTGGCCGGGCCATTGCCCTTGATCACTGCCATGAATTCATCCCAGTTCAAATCCTTGTGGATCCACTGCTTCTTCTCTTCATCGAAGTGCAACTGGGGATCCGGCAGGGTCAGGCCAAGGACCTTGACCTGCTCGGCAATCATGCCAACGAAGCGCTGGCGCAGTTCGTCATTGGAGAAACGCTTGATCTTCCAGGCCATGGACTGCTGGGAGTTCGGCGACTGGTCATCTGGCGGACCGAACATCATCAGCGAGGGTTCGTAGAAGCGGTTGATGGCGTCCTGGGCCATCTTCTTCTGCGCCTCGGTGCCGCGGGAGAGCGAGAGCAGGATTTCGAAGCCCTGGCGCTGATGGAAGGATTCTTCCTTGCACACGCGCACCATCGCACGGCCGTAGGGGCCGTAGGAGGCGCGGCACAGCGGAACCTGGTTGGCGATGGCCGCACCATCGACCAGCCAGCCGATAGCACCCATATCCGCCCAGGTGCGTGCAGGGTAGTTGAAGATCGAGGAGTACTTGGCCTTGCCGGAGAGCAGCTGCTCGTTGTACTCGTCGCGGGTGGTGCCCAGGGTCTCGGCAGCCGAGTAGAGGTAGAGCCCGTGCCCGGCTTCATCCTGCACCTTGGCCATCAGAATTGACTTGCGCTTCAGCGAGGGAGCACGGGTGATCCAGTTGGCCTCAGGCTGCATGCCGATGATTTCGGAGTGCGCGTGCTGGGAGATCTGGCGGCTGAGGGTCTTGCGGTACTTCTCAGGCATCCAGTCGCGTGGCTCGACGCGGGAGTCCTGATCGATCAAGGCGTCGAAACGCGCTTGGGACTGCTCTTCTTCGTAGCTCGGGACGGCACTCAGTCCCGGCTCCTGCGGTGTGGTCGGGGCCATGGGTTCACCTCATCGAAAACAAATTACATACTGACCGTTCGTTCAGTATGTCAGAGTGCGTTCGATCACGTCAACACCAACCCACTCCAGGCACAACAAAACCCCGGGAAAGAATTCCCGGGGTTTCCTTGAAGCTGGGGATTAGGCGTTAGCCAGCGCCTTTTCCGACTTCTTGCCCTTGAATATCAGCGCATCAAGCGAGATGCGGCCTGGGCCCGTCAAGAGCAGCGCCAGCGCGCCGGCAGCCAGTGCCAGGACAAGCTCGAAGCCGCCATTTTCCACGAACACGCCACCTGAGGCATGAACCATGAACAGGGCGGCAATCATCTGCAGGCCCAGCAGGCCAGCGAAGACGCGGGTCAGCAGGCCAAGGATGATCGCGGCGCCGCCGGCGATCTCCAGGGTTGCCGCCACTGGAGCAATCAAACCGGCAGCAGGAACGCCCATCTGGCCAAAGGCCGCAGTGGTGCCCTCGATGGTGAACTGGAAGTATTTCTGCCAGCCATGAGCCAGGAAGAGGAAGCCGAAGGCCAAGCGAAGCAGGGTACGCGCAGCGGTCTGCAGACCCGGGTTGTTTTCCAGAGCGGACATATTTTAACTCCTAGGGATTGGGGCACGGGAAGATCCCGTGTGGCTACTGCTCCAACCCTACAAGGGGATAAGTTGAACCTTCAAGCATATGAAGGTTTTTGTCCCGTAAGCTTCGTCACGAAAAAACCGTGCTGCCCGCAACCAGTTTCATCTGGTCGTGGACAGCACGGTTTTCCGCTGGCTTGGCGGTACGGCTCAGAGAACCTTGGACAAGAAGTCCTGGGTACGCGCCTGCTGCGGGTTGCCGAACAGCTGTTCGGGCGCACCCTGCTCGCAGACAACACCATCAGCCATGAAGACCACGCGGTCAGCGACTTCGCGCGCAAAGCCCATCTCGTGGGTCACCAGAACCATGGTCATGCCGGTGTCGGCCAGCTCCTTGATAACCTGCAGCACTTCGCCGACCATCTCCGGGTCAAGAGCGCTGGTAGCCTCGTCGAAGAGCATGATGCCCGGGGCCATGGCAAGCGCGCGGGCGATGGCCACACGCTGCTTCTGGCCGCCAGAGAGCGAGGCCGGACGGGCGTTGGCCTTCTCGCGCAAGCCCACGCGTTCCAGCAGCTCAAGTGCGCGCTCCCGGCCTTCCGCCTTGCTCATCTTCTTGAGCTCGACCGGCGCCAGCATGATGTTCTCTGCCACGCTCATATGCGGGAACAGGTTGAAGTGCTGGAACACCATGCCTACATGGCGGCGCACCTCATTGATGTCCACCTTGGGGTCGGTGACATCAAAGCCATCGACAACCACCTTGCCCGAGGTAATGTCCTCAAGCTTGTTGAGGCAACGCAGCAAGGTGGACTTGCCGGACCCGGAAGGGCCGATCACGCACACCACCTCGCCTTCGCGGACATCCATGTCGATGCCCTTGAGGACATTGTTGGAGCCAAAGGACTTGTGCAAGTCCTTGACCTGGATCTTCACGTTGGAGCTTTGCTCGGTTACGGTGCTCACTTGTTGAACCTCCGATCGGCATAATTTGCCAATTTGGTCAGCGCCATAATGGCAATGAAGTAGATAATGCCCACGATCAGCAGCGTCTCAGTGACACGGAAGTTCGCCGCGTAGATCTGCTGGCCCTGGTAGAGCAGCTCGGTGAAGCCGATAGCCAGCAGCAACGAGGAGTCCTTCAGGCTGATGATCAACTGGTTGATCAGCGACGGGGTCATCATCTTGAAAGCCTGCGGGATCACGACCTTCTGCATCGACTTGCCATAGCCCAGGCCCAGCGAACGGGATGCTTCAAGTTGCCCTGGATCCACCGACTGGATACCGCCGCGAACGATTTCGGCGACATAGGCACCGGCGTTCAGCGACAGCGTCAGCACGCCTGCGGTCCAGACGCTGATCTCCCAGCCGGTCAGCTGCGGCAGGCCGAAGTAGAACATGAAGGCCCAGAGCAGCAACGGGGTGCCGCGGAAGATGTTCACGAAGGTCGTGGCGATGCCGCGCAGCACGATGTTCCCGGAGATCTTCATGAAGCCGAAGACCAGGCCCAATGCCATGGCAATGGCGAAGGAAATCGCGGTCACCAGCAGGGTGTGCCACAGACCGGTCATCAATGCGGGAATGGACTTGACCAGCAGGTCGAAGAAGTTGCTTGGCGCCGCTGCGGTCGGGTCGGCAAGGTAGGAGTCCAGGATCTGCTGGTACTCGCCGTTGGCCTTCAGCTCGGCCAAGCCGTCGTTGAACGCTGCCAGCAGCGCGGTGTTCTCGCCCTTGTTCACGGCGAAGCCATAGGAACCGCCCGGGACCTTGTCGGTGACGGTCTTCAGGCCATTGCCCTGGGCAATGCCGTAGGCCAGCACCGGGTAGTCGTCGAAGACGGCAACTGCAGAACCGGCCTTGACCGATTCGTACATGGTGGCCGACTGGTCCAAGGACTTGACCTCGAAGCCGTATTCCTCGGCGATGGACTTTGCATAGCTTTCGCCCTCGGCGCCGGTCTTGGCGACAACGGTCTTGCCTTCCAAGTCCTCGTAACCGGTGATCTCGTCATTGCCGGCAGCGACAGCCATCTGCACGCCGGACTCGAAGTACGGCTCGGAGAAGTCGTAGATCTCCTTGCGCTCGTCGGTAATCGACATGCCGGCGATCACGCCATCCACCTGGTTGGAGGAAAGGGCGGCCAAAGCCGCATTGAAGCCCAGGGACCTGATCTCGACTTCGAAACCCTGGTCTTCGGCAATGGCGCGCAGAAGATCCATGTCGATACCGGTCAGTTCGCCGTTCTGGCGGAACTCGAAGGGCGCGAAAGTCGTATCCGTGCCGATGACGTAGGTCTGGCCCTCGACGCTTTCACTGCCTTGGGCCACGGCCGAGGGTGCCCCGACGACCAGGGCCATCAAACCGATGGCAGCCGCGGCTATCCATCGGGCCAGGCGCCCTGTGGGGGCAGCTGTTCTTTTCTTTTCCACTGATGTATCGCTTTCTCGTACTGAAGGGCGAATGGCCCAAGGTGCAGATGATACGTTCTGCCTGCAAGCCTAGGACTTATAAAGCCTAGCCGGTACCCCGCGACTCGCCTGCACTTGCATCGTTATCGGTTTGAAACCGCTGTTCTGTCCGCGCTGAGCATAGCTGCACCCGCATAGCACGGCAGTGGGATTGAATAGGGGTATGACTCCAGAATCGTTGACCGCCAATGCACCGCGTGCCGCAAAGCTGCCCACCACCCGCAGCTTCCACGGCGATGACTTCATCGACAACTACGAGTGGCTGCGGGAGAAAGCCAACCCGGATGTCATCGCGCATCTGACCGCAGAAAACGAGTACACCGACACCATTACCGCTAGCCAGCAGCCGCTGCGCGATGCCTTGTTCAGCGAGATCAAGGCACGCACCGTTGAAACCGACTTGTCGGTTCCAGTGCGACGCCGCGGCTGGTGGTACTTCACCCGTTCGGCCGAAGGCAAGCCCTACACCATCCAGTGCCGCGTCAAGGCATCGGACACCGGGGACCTTGTTGCCGACTGGACTCCCCCGGTCATCGACGCGGAAACTGCATTGCCTGCCGAAGAGGTGCTGCTTGATGGCAACGCCTTAGCCGAAGGGCAGCCGTTCTTCTCGCTCGGCGGCATGGCGTTGAATGAAGCAGGCAACTTGCTTGCCTACTGTGTCGATAATGCGGGCGATGAGCGATTCACCCTTTTCATCAAGGACCTGGACACCGGCCTGCTGCTGAGCGACACCATTGAAGGAGTGTTCTACGGCCTGGCCTTCTCCCCCGATTCTTCAACTGTCTTCTACACGGTGGTTGACCAAACCTGGCGGCCACACCAGATTCGCGCTCACCTGCTGGGGACCCTCCCAACGCAGGACAAGATCATTTTCGAGGAAAATGATCCTGGCATGTGGCTCGGCTTCGATCTGAGCCCGGACCGCAACACCCTGATGATCTCCAGCGGCAACTCCGAATACGCTGAAACCAGCATGCTGGATCTGGCCGAGCCTTCGGCTGCCGTGACCTTGCTGGTGCCGCGCTCCTTGCGCCTGCTGCACGGAATCGACCTGATGCCGGGCGCCGGCCAGGCCTTGATCACCCACGATCACCAGGCACCGAACAACATGGTGTCGCTGGCATCCCTGGACCAGCTGGGCGAAAACGCCGACCCGGCGCACTGGCAGACCGTGGTGGCCCACGAGGACACGGTCAAGATCGAAGGCACCGCGCTGACCGGTTCGCACGTGGTGCTCTCGGTGCGCCGAGATACCTGCGAGCGCGTGCAGCTGATCGCCTTGGACGGATTGGGCACCAAAGCCCAGCAGCCGGCCATTGAACCGGATTTCGATGATGAGCTGTTCACTGCCTCGGCGACCTTTGCCGAGCTGGATGCTCCGTTGATCCGCATCGGCTACACCGCAGACTTCACCCCGGCCCGCGTATACGACCTGTGGCTCCAGAACCAGTCGCTGGTGCTGCGCAAGCAGACCCCGGTGAACAACTTCGATCCTGCCAAGTACCTGTCCACCCGCGAGTGGGCCACCGCGGCCGATGGCGCCAAGATCCCCTTGACCATCATGCGCCGTGCCGACCTGGATACCTCGGTTCCGCAGCCGGTGCTGATCTACGGCTACGGTTCCTACGAGGCCTCCATGGATCCTGGTTTCGGCATCCCTCGCTTGAGCGTGCTGGATCGCGGAGTGGTCTTTGTCATTGCCCACGTGCGCGGCGGCGGCGAGCTGGGCCGCAACTGGTACCTGCAGGGCAAGAAGCTGCACAAGAAGAACACCTTCACCGACTTCATTGATTCCACACAGTACCTGCTCGATTCCGGGTGGGCCGATCCGCAGCGCATCGCCGCCCTGGGCGGTTCGGCCGGCGGACTGCTGATGGGCGCTGTCGCGAACATGGCTCCGCAGCTGTATACCGCGATCATCGCCCAGGTGCCGTTCGTCGATGCCTTGACCTCCATCCTGGATCCAGAGCTTCCGCTCTCGGCACTGGAATGGGAAGAATGGGGCAACCCGATCGAGAGCAAGGAGGTCTACGACTACATGAAGTCCTACACTCCCTACGAAAACGTCACAGCACAGGATTACCCGAAGATCGCTGCGGTCACCTCGCTCAATGACACCCGTGTACTGTATGTGGAGCCAGCCAAATGGGTGGCCAAGCTGCGGGAAGTCGGTACCGGACAGGCCCCGATTGTGCTGAAGACCGAAATGGATGGCGGTCACGGCGGCGCTTCGGGACGTTACGAGTCCTGGAAGGCCCGCGCGTGGGACTACGCCTTCGCCTTGGACGCCCTGGGATGCACCGACGAAATCTAAGTAGCAAAGGAACGGCGGCCATGCACCACATCAAGATCAGCGACTACCGCAACGACCCTGCGATTCGCCGCTTGCTGGTGCTGGCCGCCGAACCTGCCAACGAGCAGGCGCTTGAAGTGCTGCTCGATGAATGCGAAGGCCTTGAGGTGCTTGCCATCGCCACTGCCGCGGGCGATATTGCGGCACTGGCCGCCTACCGGCACAGCGGCAAATACGCGGTGTGCGTTGAATACCTGGCCGTGGAAACATCCCACCAGGGCCGGGGGCTGGGCTCGAGGCTGCTCGCTGAGCTGCGCGACTGCCATGAGAAGAACGTTTGGGCCACCACTGCAGAGGATGCGGTGGGTTTTTACCGCTCGCTGGGTTGCGTTGTTTCGCAGTCTTCTGCCGACCCGCGCTGGCCGGATGCCCGGCGGTACCTGTGCACCTTGCCCTTCTACCCGCTGCTCACCGACCAGCCAGATGAAGATCCGGAATACGAGGCCGTGGGTGGAGAGCTGATGCGCGGCCTCATAGAGATTGCCGAGCCATCGAAGCAATGGGCCAGGGACTTCCACCGCCTGCACCATCGAATCGCCAGTGTCCTGGGGGCCACCGCGTTGGCCATTGAACACACCGGCTCGACATCCGTTCCGGACCTGCCCGCCAAGCCGATCATCGACATCGTCTTGCTGGTCCCCGACGCGGATCAGGAAGCGTCCTACGTTCCGGCGCTGGAATCCAGCGGCATGCTTCTTTGGCATCGTGAACCTGGCTGGTATGGCCACCGCATGCTCAAGCCCGCTGCCGGTTCGCGGCTCCCCGAGGCCAATATCCATGTCTTCAGCGCAGGAAGCCCCGAGTATCTGCGGCTCGTGATTTTCCGCGAGCATCTGAAACACCATGAAGCCGACCGTTTGGCATACGCCGCGGTAAAGCGGGAAGCCGCCCGCGCATTGGCTGCAAGCGACGGCGAGAACGGCCTGGTCATGGACTACAACCGGATCAAGGAACCTTTCATCCTTGACGTCCATCAACGAATTTTCACCGCCTGAATCCGCTGCGCTTCATCGCTGAAACAGTACCGCCGATACGGCCGCATAACTTGACTTAGCTCACATAATGTTATTACCTAATGATCGTTCGGTAAATAATTCGGCGAAGGAAGATGATGAGCGAAACACAGCTAGAGAATTCGGTCCCGCACGCCATTCTCCGCAATGACTACGCCACCCAGTGGATGGGAATCGAAGTCGTCGAGGTCTCCGACGGCCACGCAGTCATCACCATGGCGCTCCGGCAGGAAATGCTCAACGGCTTCGGCATTGGCCACGGCGGAATGATCTTCGCTCTGGCCGACACTGCGTTCGCACTGAGCTGCAATCCGCAGGCAGGCTCCGACGAGACCATCACGGTAGCCTCCGGCGCCGACGTCAACTTCCTCAAGCCAGCCATTCCCGGACGAGTGCTGACTGCCACCGGCAACCGTGTCTCGCAGCAAGGCCGCAGCGGGATCTACGACATCAAGGTGACCCAGCCAGCGGCCGACGGCTCAATTGAAACCGTCGCAGAGTTCCGCGGACGATCGCGCACCGTCCGGAAACCGAAGAACCGCTAAGCACCCTGCCCACTCGACACGAAAGTATTAGCATGTCCCAGAACACCGACCGCGACAGCCTTCCGAATCCGCTTGATCCGGAAGAAACCATGAGCCGTGAGCAGATCGAAGCGATCCAGCTGACCCGCTTGAAGGAAACTCTGCACCATGCTTACAACAACGTTCCGTACTACAAGGCGAAGTACGATGCCGCTGGCGTGCACCCGGATGACCTGAAGGAACTGAGCGACCTCGCCAAGTTCCCCTTCACCGACAAGGAAGATCTGCGCAAGAACTACCCTTTCGGCATGTTCGCCGTTCCGCAGCATGAGGTCGCCCGCATCCATGCCTCCTCGGGTACCACTGGCCAGCCCACCGTGGTGGGCTACACCAAGAAGGACCTGGAGGACTGGGCCAAGCTCGGCGCCCGCTGCCTGCGCCTGGCCGGAGTCAAGCCAGGCTGGAAGGTCCACAACGCCTACGGCTACGGGCTGTTCACCGGCGGACTGGGCGCGCATGCCGCTGCCGAGTACCTCGGGGCCACTGTGATCCCCATGTCCGGAGGCCAGACCGACAAGCAGATTTCGCTGATCCAGGATTTCGAGCCTGATGCGATCCTGTGCACGCCGACCTACCTGTTGACCATTGGCGATGCCATGCAGCGCAAGGGCCTTGATCCGCGGTCCACCTCGCTGAAGGTGGCCGTCCTCGGTGCCGAACCATGGACCGAAGAGATGCGCCACGAGCTGGAAGAGATGTTCAACATCACCGCCTGCGACATCTACGGCCTCTCCGAGGTCATGGGCCCCGGGGTGGCCGGCGAATCCGGAGAACGCAAGGATGGCAGCCACATCTGGGAAGACCACTTCCGCCCGGAAATCATTGATGCCTTCGACGAAACCAAGGTGCTGCCCGATGGCGAGCACGGTGAATTGGTCTTCACCTCGCTGACCAAGCAGGCCCTGCCGATCATCCGCTACCGCACCCACGATTTGACCCGCCTGATGCCTGGCACCAGCCGACCGGGCCACCGCCGCATGGGCCGCATCACCGGACGCAGCGATGACATGATCATCCTGCGCGGCGTGAACCTGTTCCCAAGCCAGATCGAGGAATTGATCCTGAAGGTGCCGACCCTGTCGCCGCACTTCCAGCTGATCCTGACCCGTCCGGATCGCATGGACCAGCTGGCGGTGAAGGTGGAGCGCCGCGGCGAGGCGTCCATCGAAGATGCCACCAACGGCGCCAAGGAACTGGCCAAGCTGATCAAGATCCATGTCGGTTCTTCCTGCGCCATCGACGTTGTCGAACCGGAATCCCTGGAACGCTCCATGGGCAAGCTCAAGCGCATCTACGACATGCGCGCTAACTAGCCTCCGCCGGGACATGGGATAATCAACTAATCATGGAAACTACCGATACTGCCAACCGTCCGGCCAAGCGTGGCCGCCCTGGTTACGATCAAGAAACCGTTTTGCGCATTGCTGTCGAGGCATTCAACGAATACGGCTACGACGCGACCTCCATGGGCAAGCTCGCCGACCGACTGGGTATCAGCAAATCCGCGATTTACCACCATGTCCCGTCGAAAGAGGACCTGCTGCGCCTAGCGTTGGATGAGGCGCTGATTCCCCTGGAGGCGGTGATCGCCGAGGTCCGCTCGCATGAGGGCACCGCGGATGAGCGTCTGGAATTCTTCCTGCGCGCAACCTTCAGGATCCTGCTGGCCAAGCGTTCCTACGTGACCTTGTTGTTGCGTCTGCGTGGCAACACTGATCTGGAACGCCAGGCGCTGGAACGCCGCCGCGCAATGGACCGCCAGCTGGCAGAATTGGTGACCGCCGCGCAGTCGGATGGCAAGTTGCGTGCCGACTTGGAACCTCGGGCCACCGCCAGGCTGCTTTTCGGCTTGATCAACTCAGTGGTGGACTGGTACCGCGCTGACGGGCCGATCGACGGACCCGAGTTGGAGGACCAGGCTGTTTCGCTGCTCTTCAACGGCCTGCATACCGGCGGCGCCTGATTCCAAGTCCGGGCTCCCCATATCGGCTCCCGCCTTCCAGTCGGGAGCCGACGTCGCTAACCGGGCTGGGCGTCCGCTGCAATGTGGCGCAGCCAACCTTGTAATCTTGCCGTCCTCACAGAAATCACCGTTAGCATCGAAGGGGTGCTTTAGCACCTGTCATTCTCGATCAACCAAGTGAAGAGCGCTGTGGATTCCATCTTAGAAACCCTTTTCATGGCTACCGCCGACAGCAGTAGTTCCTTTGTCCAGATTTTGCTCTCGGCTGCGAGCATGCTGCTCGTCTTCGTCTCCGCCGCACTGCTGGCGCACCGCAACGACCTGGGTTGGTGGACCCTGATCCTGGGTGTCTTCGTAGGCCCGGTCATTTCTTCGATGCAGTTCGACCTGCTGGGCCTGATCTACGCCGTTCCGCTGCTGCTGATTGCAATCTTCGGCCTCTGGCGCTTCTCCCGCTACGAGCTCAAGGGAAAGTTCACCCGCATGGTCACTGGCACCCCGGTGTCAGTGTGGTCCGCGCTCGGCCTGCTCGTGGGCCTGATCCTGCTGGTCGCCTTGCGCTTCGGCCCGTTCCTCTTCAATGGCGGCTTCATGAGTGCAACCCCGGAAATCTGGGTGCTGTACTTCGCTGATGCGGCCATCTTCGCATCGTTCGTCATGGTTGCCCGCGGTGTGCGAGCTGGCTGGCTGGTGCTGGCCGTGGCCGCCGTTGCCGATCTGGTCGTCTACTTCCTGATCTCCCCAATGCTGGGCATGCTGGGCCTGTTCGTCTTCATCGCCTTGGCGGCACTGTACGGCTTCTTCCTCTGGCGCAACCTGCCAGCCGCCGGCCAGGCCGGTCAAGGCATTGCAGAGCTCTCCGAGGCCGAGCTGGCCCTGGATGCCGCCAAGGAAGCTACCTTGGCGAAGCTGAACAAGCAGCACGGAAGCAACGGCGCTTCCTAGGCTTCGCGAAAATGGCGTTGGACCACGATTTCCTCATCGTGGCCCAACGCCATTTCTTGTTTCCCGCGAAGGGGTCAGCCGGACTTAGCCGTTCCAGTTGGCATAGGTCGAGTCGGTCTTTTCAACCAAGGTCAGCACGTCGTAGGTGGCGACCAGTTCATCGTTCTGGTTGTGCAGCACCGCATCCCAAGCAACCTCGCCGTATTCGTCGGTGACGCGCGGGGTGATTTTCTTGGCCGTCAGGGTGACGCGAATCGAGTCGCCGGCAGCTACAGGGGTGATGAATCGCAGTGATTCAAGGCCGTAGTTAGCCAAGACGGGTCCCGGAGCGGGCTCCACGAACAGTCCCGCGGCCCAGGAAACCAGCAAGTAGCCGTGGGCCACGATTCCCGGGAAGAACGGGTTGGCTTCGGCGGCGGCCTGATCGGTGTGCGCATAGAAGGTATCGCCGGTTTCGTGAGCGAATTCGGTGATCTTCTCCAAGCTGACTTCACGCAGATCCGAGACGAAACCGTCACCGATCTTCAGCTCAGCCAGCGACTTGCGGAACGGGTGGACGTTCTGCGGCTTACCGCCAAACTGCTGGCTGCCAGCAAGGGACTGCTGGGCACCGGTGTGCCAGACGCCGCTCAGCGCGGTGATCATGTTGGGTGAGCCCTGCACCGCGGTGCGCTGCATGTGGTGCTTGACCGAACGGATGCCGCCCAGTTCTTCGCCGCCTCCGGCCCGGCCAGGACCGCCATGGACCAGATGCGGAACCGGAGAGCCGTGGCCGGTGGTGGATCGTGCGGTTTCGCGGTTCAGGATGTGCACGCGCCCGTGGTGCGCGGCAATGCCCAAGGACAGGGCGCGCATGGCTTCGGCGTCATTGGTGCACACGGTTGCGACCAGCGAGCCGGCGCCCATGGCAGCCAGTTCCACGGCCTCGTCAACGCTGCTGTAGCCGATGACGGAACTGACAGGGCCGAAGGCTTCGCGCGAGTGCACCATCGGGTTGCGCGCGTCGTTCCAGCGAAGGACCACTGGGGACATGAAGGCTCCGCCTTCTGCCACGGCGTCCTTTTCGGGAGCGACACGTACCGCAGGGGCATCCAGGCGGCCGTAGGCCAGCTCGCCGCCGGCAGCGATCATGTCCTCGACGGCCCCGCGCACATCGGCCAGCTGTTCCAGCGAAGCCAGGGCACCCATGGTGACGCCCTCAACTCGAGGATCGCCGATGACCACCCGTTCATCGATGCGCTTGCCAACGGCCGAAATGACCGCATCCACCTGTGCTGCAGGCACGATGTTGCGACGGATGGCGGTGCATTTCTGGCCGGCCTTCGACGTCATTTCATTGACGACAACCTTGACGAAAGCGTCGAATTCCGGGGTGCCTTCCACAGCGTCGGGGCCGAGGATGGCTGCATTCAGGGAATCGGTTTCAGCCGCGAAGCGCACGCCTCCGTCGATAACGTTGCGGTGCGACTTGAGCTTGCTTGCGGTGGATGCCGATCCGGTGAAGGCGAACATATCGCGGTAGTCCAGGTGGTCCATGATGTCGCGAGCAGAACCGGAAAGCAGCTGCAGGGAACCCTCTGGAAGGATGCCCGAGTCCAGCATCATGCGCACAGCCGCTTCGGTGAGGTACCCGGTGGGGGTTGCCGGCTTGACGATTGTCGGCACACCGGCGATGAAGGCCGGTGCGAACTTCTCGAGCATCCCCCAGACAGGGAAGTTGAAGGCATTGACCTGGACGACTACGCCGGCCATCGCGGTGTAGATGTGGGTGCCAATGAAGGAACCGTCCTTGCTCAGCGGCTCGGTGGGGCCATCGAGGATCACGTTGGAATTGGGCAGTTCGCGCCGGCCCTTGGAAGAGAAGGTGAACAGCACGCCAATGCCACCGTCGATGTCCACCATCGAGTCGATTTTGGTGGCACCGGTCTTGAAGGAAACCTCGTACAGGTCCTTGCGCCGCTCATTGAGGTACAGCGCTAGTTCCTTGAGCTTGAGCGCCCGCTCATGCAAGGAGAGCTTGGCTAGTTCGCGCTGGCCGGTCTGTCGGCCGTATGCCACGGCGCCAGCAACATCCAAGTTGTCCTTGGTGACGGTGACCAGCACTTCGCCGGTATTGGCGTCGCGGACCTCGGTTCCGCCTTGTGCCGCTGGGCTATGCCAGTTCCCCGCGATGTAGCTGGGTACTACGGTGATCTGTTCTGTCGTCATTGACGCAATTCCTTCCTGAACGGTCGGTCAGTATTACCGTTAACCATAGCAGGAAGGGGTGATCGAGGACACTTGTGCGCCTCGCTGCTTCGCCAGCGATCCCCTGGCTCTTAGCGTGCCAGCTGGCGCAGGCGCTCCACGGCGTTCTCGCTCATTCCCTGGTCCAGCAAATACCTCCGCGTGGACCCGAGCCACCTGAGGAAATTCTCCAGTTCGCCAGCTCGGCCATGAATGATTGCCCGCACTTGCTCTTCGCTGCGGTAGCTCTCGTACGGGTGCTTGCGAGGGGAAATGCGATGCCACTCATTGATCCCCCTGACCGCGAGTTCATCATGAAGCAGGATCTGGCCATCCAAGCCAGCCAGCTGAAGCAGCATTGTGGCTATCAATCCCGATCGGTCGCGTCCAGCCGAGCAGTGGACCACCGTGCCCTGATCCGCGGTCGCGAGGCTCTCGAACACCGCCCGCAGGTGGTCGCCGAATTCCTCGCAGACCAGCTGGTACATCCCGGTGTGATTCATGTACGGCACCGCCACCGACTCGAAACGTTCATTGCCTGGCGATTCCAGCGGCAGGTTCACCAGCTCGATCCCTGCGAGGCTTGCCGCGGGCACTGCTGGGTCATGCTCGCGACGGCGGATTTCATCCGGGTTGCGCAGGTCGATGACTCTATTGACGCCAGCAGCGTGCATTTGCTGCCAACCCTCAGCCGTCAGCCACTCATGCCTGCCCATACGGTAGAAGGCTCCGCAGATGTGGCGCGCATTAACGGCTCCGCTCCAGTCCAGGTCCCCGGCTTGCTTGCGGTAGGTAAGGCTGTGGCTCATAAGCCTATTGCAACACATTGCCCGGCTGTTGTATTGTTCTAGTCATTGGCAAATGTCAATCAGTCTATTGAAGGAGGGGTAACAATGATTGCTTACCGCCTGAACAAGCCATTTCCCCCTTCTCCCAAGGACTACTTCCGATGCATTTTCCCGCTGGCCTCGAGGCCGCAAATTCGCCACTGATCGCCGCTGCCTCCACGGATGCCGATCAACAACTGAAATTCAGCAAGCACAAGCCGGTCTGGAACGACTCCGAGACCGGTGATCCGGCAAACGGCCAACGTTATTCGACATGGCCATTTATCGAGAAGGGCTTGCGCGGACCCAAACCGTATCCGCACTGGCTCATCGAAGAGGCCGCAGCCATCGACACCGAGCTGGGCATCTTGAAAACGGGCAAGGAAGGCGATGTCTTCCTGCTGGAACGTGCCACCGAAGATCGCAGCAGCCTTCTGGCAGCAAAGCGCTATCGTTCGCGCGAGCAAATGCAGTTCAGCCGCTCGCAGTCCTATAGCGACGGGCGCTCCGCACGGCGTTCGCGTGATAACCGCGCTATCCGCAACAACTCCACGTACGGCAAGCAGATCGCCGCTCTGCAGTGGGCCAATGCCGAATGGAGCTATTTGCTCCGTTGCTACGAGGCGGGCATACCTGTTCCCTACCCTGTGCAAATAGATGGCACCGAAATCCTCATGGAGTTCATTGCCGATCCAGACGATCAGCATGCGGCAGCGCCTCGCCTGCAGCAGCTCTCGCGCTTTGACCCGCGCCTTCCATCGCTATGGGACCAGCTCACCGGAGCATTGGAGAAATTTGCCGGGCTCGGCATCGCCCACGGAGACCTCTCCGCGTACAACATTCTTGTCTCCGGCGAAAGGCTGGTAGTAATCGATGTTCCGCAGTGCGTAGATCTGGCCGGCAACCCGAACGGCTTGGACTTCCTGCACCGTGATTGCGTGAATCTTTGCGATTGGTTCACTTCCAAGGGCTTGCCCAATGACCCCGATGAATTGTTCTCCTCGCTGATGAGCTACCTCTTCTGAGGACAGCCAGAACTGGGCGCGTCCGCGACGAATCCCGATGATTCGCCGCGGGCGCGCGCCTGCGACCAGCTTTCCGCCGCCTACTTCGCCCAGGTAGGCAGGACCTGGCGTCCCCAGGTGGCGTTCGCGACAATGGCAAAGGAGCCGCACCAGGCCAGGAATGCGGTAACCAGGCCCAACCAGCCTCCGAGTTCGTGTATCAGCGTGCTGCCGGTGAAGGCGCCGATAGTCAGGCAGATGAAGGCCGCGGTCAGCATGGTGAACACGGCAACCAGCACGCCATTGGTACGCAGGGCGGCGACCGCCATGTAGGCGGTGAAAATGGTCCACCCCAGAAGGAATGCACCGAGGCCCGCCGGGCCCGCCGCCTGCGCTACCTCCGGGTTGGTTTCCAGCCACAAGAAGGCCATCCAGAATGCGCCATAGGAAGTGAACGCGGTGGCGCCGAAGACATTGCCTTTCGCGAATTCGATGACGCCAGCAATCAGCTGGACCAAGCCACCGTAGAATAGGGCAATCGCCAGGACGGCGGCGCCAGCTTCTGGAATGATCCCGGCGTTGGACAGGCTCAGCGCAAAGGTTGTCAGCGCAAAGGCGCCCAATCCCAGTGCCGCGGGGTCAGCCAGGCCCGGCTTGGCCGGTGCGGCTGGTGAGGCGATTCCAACGGGGTCTTCTCGGGTCAGCAGTGCGGTCATGGCGGATACTCCATCGTGTCAGCGTTCAGTTCAATCCAGGTAAGTGATGCCGATCACTTGCCTTTAGTGGGTATCCTAAATTGATGGTGAGTCGGATCACTACCATCTAAAGGAGGTAGCCGGTGACCACTGATTCTTCGCACGAAATAGCCCTTTTGGACCGCACGCTCAATACTTTGGCGGCACGCACCGGCCTGCCAGTTGCCTTTGGCGGTTTCGCCCGGTCCACGGGTACGAAGCTGACTTGTTTCGCAGGAACCCGCACCGGTTCGCTGCGTGGCCTGGTGGTCAAGCCCGGTGAGGGCCTAGGCGGCTTGGCGCTATCGCGGCGTCAATTGGCTGCCACGGATTCGTACCATGAGACCCCGGAAATCATTCACAGCTATGACCGGGAAATTGGCGGCGAGGGAATACTGGCCTTGCTGGCAGTACCGGTCGTGGTTGACGACCAGGTGCGTGCGCTGATCTATGCCGGACTGCGAAACCGCCGGCAGCTGACCGATGGAATGCTGTCCGCCGCCGCAGCAGAGGCCCGCCGGCTCGCTTGGGAACTATCGGTCCATGAAGAGACCCAGAGGCGCATGGCGGTGCTCAGTGCCTACGAACCGCAGGCCGCGCACCCCTCGGAGATGGCATTGAGCCAAGAAGATTTCAATGCGCTCTACACCGAGCTGCGCGATATTGCGCGGATGGTGCAGGATCCGGAGCTCGCCGCACGGCTCAGCACGGCCAGCACGATGCTGCGCCCAGGGCAGGGGCCAGCGCCGCAGGCAATCGACGGCCCCTCGAACCTTTCGCCGCGTGAGCTGGATGTGCTTTCCCATCTGGCGCTGGGCAAGCGCAACGCCTTGATTGCGACGCATCTGGGATTAGCCGAAAGCACCGTCAAAAGCTATCTGGCCTCAGCCGTGCGAAAGCTGGGTGCCACGAGTCGCTTTGATGTGGTGTTGCGCGCTCGCAGCCGGGGCCTGATCCCCTAGATGGCCATTCCGGGGACCCCGGGACCCGGGCTACGGGCGTCGCAACTGGCTTCAGCCGTTTACCAGCTGTAGAAGCCCTGGCCGGTCTTTCGTCCGAGCTTGCCCTGGGCCACCAGGTCCTTGAGGATCTGCGGCGGAGCGAAACGCTCCCCCAGAGTCTCGTGCAGGTACTGGGCAATGCCCAGGCGCACATCCAAACCGACAATGTCGGTGGTCTTCAGCGGGCCGGTAGGGTGCTTGTATCCCAGGACCATCGCGTTATCGATGTCTTCGGCACTGGCTACGCCGTCCTCGACCATGCGCATGGCTTCCAGAGCGATAGCCACGCCCAAGCGGGAAGAAGCGAACCCGGGAGCGTCATTGACCACCACTGCGGTCTTGCCCAGTGCTTGAACCCATCCGCGCGATGCGTCCACCAGGGTCTTATCGGTCTGCTTGCCGATCACGACCTCGATCAGGGTGGAGGCGGGAACCGGGTTGAAGAAGTGCAAGCCCAGGAAGTTCGCGGGACGCTGCAATTCCTTGGCCAAGCCGCTGACCGACAGCGACGAGGTGTTCGAAGCGAGCACCGCCTCGGCGTTCAGCGCCTGCTCCACGGCCTGCAGGGAAGAAACCTTCAGATCCCAGATTTCCGGAACGGCTTCAACCACCAGCTGCGCGCTGGCGAACTGCTCGTAGTCGGTGCTGGTGGAGAAGCGGGCCAAAAGCTCTTCGCGGCTTTCGCTGATCTGGCCACGGGCAATGGACTTGTCCACGGATCCGGCCACGCGCTCATAGGCCGCCTGCGCAGCCTCGTCGTCGCGTTCAACAACGAGAACGGCGCTGCCGCTGGTCAAGAAGGCGTGGGCGATGCCTGCACCCATGCGTCCGCCGCCGAGCACGCCCATCTGCTGCGGCAACGCACCGGTGGTGAAGCTGGTTTGTGCACTCATGGTTACTTCTTCTTTCGATCTAGGAATGCTTGCATGCGGTCGAACTTGGCTTGGGACTCGAAAAGCATGCCCTGGGCCAAGGTATCGATCACCGGATGGACTTCGCGCGGAGCATGGAAGACGGACTTGGTGATGCGCACCGCCAGCGGATCCTGGGCTGCTATGCGATCTGCCAGGGCATCGGCGGCGGCATCCAGCTCGGCAGCCGGATGCAGTTCGGTCACCAGGTTGGCGGCCAGGCATTGCTCGCCGGTGAGCACCTTGCCAGCCAGCAGGATTTCCTTGGCCAGCGGCTCGCCGACCAGTTCCTTCAGCCGCCAGGTGGCGCCTGCGGCGGCCATGATGCCCAGATTCGTTTCCGGGTTGCCCATGCGCAGCTCGGGGGTGCCGATGCGGAAGTCCGCGGCGTAGGCCAGTTCAGCGCCCCCGCCCAGGGCGAAGCCGTCCAATGCCGCAACCACCGGCATCGGCAACTTGGCGATCCTGTCGAAGATGCCCGAGTTGATCCCGGCGAGCGCGTCATCCCGGCGGCGTTCGCGCAACTGGGAAATATCGGCTCCGGAAGCGAAGATGCCCTTGCGCCCCTTGGGATTCGCTTCGCTCGCTGCCTCTGCGGGGGTGCCAGCCATAATCAGGATCTTGGGATTCTTCTCCAGATAATCGCAGATGGTGTGCAGCTCGTCGACCATGGCCTGGTCAATGGCATTGCGGACCGCTGGGCGGTGCAGGCGCACCCAGAGGCGGTCATCGGTTTCCGCCAGCTTGAGGGTGGTGAACCCGCTGTTCAAATCGCCCACTTCTAGACGCCTTCCAGCAAGATCGCGGTGCCTTGGCCCACGCCAACGCACATGGTGGCAATGCCCAGCTTGCGCTGCTCGGAAGCCAGCTCCCGTTCCATGCGGCCCAGCAGGGTGATGACAATGCGGGAACCGCTGGAACCCAGCGGGTGGCCCAGCGAGATGGCGCCGCCGTCGCGGTTGACGATTCCTGCATCGACCCCCAGCTCGCGCATGCTGGCCAGGGACTGGCTGGCGAAGGCTTCATTGATTTCCATGACACCGATCTGGTCAATGCCCAGTCCCGCGCGTTCAAGTACCTTGCGGGTCGCCGGGACCGGTCCCATGCCCATGATTTCTGGTTCCAGGCCCGCGGCCTGCCCGTCGACGATTCGGGCGCGCGGCGCCAGTCCGTACTTCTTGATGGCCCGTTCGGAGACCACGAGGATTGCCGACGCTCCGTCGTTCAGCGTCGACGCATTGCCAGCAGTGACGACGCTTCCTCCCTTGACTACTGGGCGCAGGGCGGAAAGCACATCCATGGTGGTCCCTGGCCGTGGCCCCTCGTCGGTGTCCACGATGCTCTCTGCCTTGCGTCCCTTGACAGTGACCGGAACGATTTCATCGCGGAAATGCCCGGCCTCGATGGCGGCAATGGCCTTGGCGTGGGATTCGACGGCGAACTGGTCGCAATCCTCACGCGAGATGTTGTAGACGCGGGCGACTTCCTCGGCGGTTTCCGGCATCGAGAAGGTGGCTTTGCCATCGCGCGAGTACTGGCCGGAGAGGAATTGCGGGTTGGTGAAGCGCCAGCCGATGGAGGTGTCGAAGGTTGCTCCCGGCTTGGCGAAGGCCTTGGAAGGCTTTTCCATGACCCAAGGTGCCCGCGACATGGATTCGGTGCCGCCGGCGATCACGATGTCCGCGGCGCCGGCCTTGATCATGTGGCTGGCCATAGTGATGGCGCTCATGCCCGAGGCGCAGAGGCGGTTGACCGTGATGCCCGGGACGGTCACGGGCAGGCCGGCCAGCAGCGCAGCCATGCGGGCAACATTGCGGTTCTCTTCGCCCGCGCCGTTGGCGTTTCCGTAGATGACTTCGTCAACGTCGGCCGGATCGATGCCCGCGTCTTCAATGACTCGGCGAATAGTCAGCGCGGCCAGGTCATCGGGGCGCACAGCACTGAGCGCACCTCCATAACGGCCTACCGGCGTGCGTGCTCCACCTACGAGAAATGCCTCGGTCATCTGTGCTCCTTATGCCAAAATGATTAGTGACCCTCAACACCTAAACTTACCGACCATTCGTTCAATAATAAAGTCGCGGGTCGCCGGATTTTCACAATTGAGCATTTCCAGGCCGCCGGGACCACATGGCCGGGCCACGGGCCAACCCCCGTTCTGTCCGCAATTGCGGGCAATCAATTCCATGTCAGTGGTTGATTTTAGAAATTGATTCGAATAGCCTCTGGTATTTAACCGACTCCGGGGAACTCCCGGATCGTGGACCGCGGCCAAGGCGATGAATTCCTATCTGGCCTTAGGGCGATCGGTCGACGGAAAGCTGAAAACAACGGAGCAGCAATGCAACCGGAACATAGCCAGCCAAACGACAACTCGAATGCACATAATTTCGCTCCCGACCTGGACCATGACATCGGGCCGGACATGAACACGCAAGAAGGCCGGCAAGAAGTTCGCAAGGCCACTGCGGCATCTGCCATGGGCAACATGACCGAGTGGTTCGACTACGGTGTCTATGCCGTGGCCGTCACCTACATCACCGCCCACTTCTTCCCCACCGAGGGCGGCACCTTCATGGCCTTGGCCACCTTCGCCCTCTCCTTTCTGGTCCGCCCGATTGGCGGCCTGGTCTGGGGCCCGCTGGGCGACAAGCTGGGGCGCAAGAAGATCCTGGCCTTGACCATCATCATGATGTCGCTGGCCACCTTCCTCATCGGCATCCTGCCAACCTTCGAAGCCATTGGCGTCGCCGCGCCAATCCTGCTGGTTCTGCTGCGCATGATCCAGGGCTTCTCCACCGGTGGCGAGTACGGCGGCGCGGCAACCTTCATGGCCGAGTATGCGCCGGATCGCAAACGCGGCTTCTTCGGTTCCTTCTTGGAATTCGGCACCTTGGGCGGTTTCGCCCTCGGCACCGCCGTGATGCTGGGCCTGCAGGTGGTGCTCAGCGAGGAAGCCATGATGGCTTACGGCTGGCGCATCCCATTCTTCCTCGCTTTGCCCATGGGCCTGATCGGCCTGTACCTGCGTAGCAGATTGGAGGACACGCCGGTCTTCCAGGAGATGGAAGAATCCGGCGAAGCCCAGCAGGGCGGGTCGCTCAAGGAACTGGTGTTCACCTACTGGCGCCCCATGCTGACCATGACCGGACTGGTCATTGCGCTGAACGTCGTGAACTACACGTTGCTCAGCTACATGCCGACGTACCTGGAAACCCAGTTGGGGCTGGACCCCAACGCTTCGCTGGCCACCATCCTGATCGGCGAGGTGGCCATGATGGCCGTAATTCCATTTGCGGGCTCGCTTTCGGACAAGGTCGGACGCAAGCCAATGTGGTACGCCTCAGTCATTGGCCTGTTCGTCTTGGCAGTACCGATGTTCTGGCTGATGGGCAAGTCCTTCGCCTGGGCCATTGTCGGCTTCGCCGTGCTGGGTCTGCTCTACATTCCGCAGTTGGCCACGATTACCGCGACGTTCCCGGCGATGTTCCCTTCGCAGGTGCGCTTCGCAGGATTCGCGATTACCTACAACATCGCTACGGCGGTCTTCGGCGGCACCGCCGCGATGGTCAATGAAGCGGCCATCAATGCCACCGGTTTCCTGCTCTTCCCGGCCATCTACATGATGGCAGCGTGCGTGATTGGTGCGATCGCCATCAAGTTCATGCCGGAGACCGCCGGCGCTTCGCTGCGCGGCACCGCGATTCCCGATGCCTTGGACACCGGCATCCTCGCTGCGGTGCAGCGCGATGAAAACCGAACGTCCTGAGCCATCCAGCCGCCAAGGGGGCGCATCAGTTGAACTGCTCCCTTTAGCGGCTGGCGCATAATCGCTGACGGCCTAGAAATCAATGCCCGGCCGGGCGTGCTTGCGAGCAAAATGCCATCCGCCCCACAACAGCAAGGCGAACACCGGAATTGTGGCGATCGTGTACAGCCCCACCGGGAAGACCTCGCCGTTTTCCCCGGTCAAGGTATCGAAAGAAATCAGGACGGTGATAACCAGCAAGGAAATCAATCCGACCCAACCGGTAATGGGCGACCCGGGCATGGGCAGCGAGGAAACAGAGCCCTTTTTCTTGCGCAGCATGAGCTGGCATCCGAAAATCGAGGCCCAGGTGAACAGCACGCCGATGGATGCGGTATTCAAGGCAAGGTCGAAGGCGAAGGAATCTCCGAGCCAGATGTTCAGGATGACGCCGGCAAGATAGACCACGCCCACGGTGATAATGCCGGTCGAGGGAACAAAGTGCTTGTTCATCTTCGCGAGCCACTGCGGAGCATGCCCATTGCCGCTCATGGTGCGCAGGATGCGGCCGATGGAATACAGGCCCGAGTTGCACGAGGACAGCGCAGCGGTAATCACCACCAGGTTCATCGCGCTGCCAACCCAGCCCAGGCCCATCTTCTCGAAGACCGTGACAAACGGGCTGACCCCGGATTCGTATTCGTTCCATGGCAGCACCATGGCCAGCAGGGAGACGCTGCCTACGTAGAAGACCAGGATGCGAACAACCACCGCACGGATTGCCGATGGAACTTCCTTTTCCGGGTTCTCCATCTCGCCGGCGGCAATGCCCACCAGTTCAATGGCGTTATAGGCGAAGATCACCGAGTTCAGGACCAGGATGCTGACGAAGAAACCACGGGGGAACATTCCGCCCTCGCCGTTCTCATCGCCGATGAAGAGGTTGGCCACCGACGCGGTGTGGTCTCCCACCTGTGCGTTGGTCACCACCATGTATGTCCCCACGGCCAGGAACAGGACGATCGCGGTCACCTTGATGCAAGCTGCCCAGAACTCGAATTCTGCGAAAGCCTTGGCGCTGAAGAGGTTGATGGCCACCAGCAGCAGCAACGCGCAGAACGCGGAAACGGTTACCGGAACATTCGGGAAGAAATACTGGAAGTACAGGCCGATGGCGATCAGCTCGGCAATGCCGGTCATGATCCAATTCAGCACGTACATCCATCCGGAGATGAAGGCGCCCTTGGGGCCGAAGAGCTCAGCCGCATACGAGACGAAGGAACCGGAAGTCTGGCGGTACATGATCAGTTCGCCCAGTGCCCGCATCAGCAGGTAGGCCAATGCGCCAGCTACCAGATAGGACAGCACCAGCGCCGGACCGGTCGAGGCCAGGCGCCCGCCGGAGCCCATGAACAGGCCCACACCGATGGCTCCGCCGATCGCGATCATCTGGACGTGGCGGCGGCTCAGGGATTTCTTGTAGCCCTCGGCACTGATTTCCGGGGTTGCCGGGCGATGCTGACCAGATGGCATAGATGAACTCCTGACCTACGGACGCGTTCAATGAATCCGTGCAAAAATCGTGAAATGAATCCGGTGATTCACTGGATGGTCCAAGTCGTACGGGCGGGGATTCCACGCGCAACCGCGAGTCGGGCCGTGAAAAGTCTACTCCTCCTTTCTTAGAGTTCCGGACGAAACCGACTAGCATTCATAGGGTGAGTAGCCTGAATAATTCCGCATTGCCCGAGAAGGTCTCCGATGTCTTCGATCCAACGCGCTGGCGCGTGGTCGAGGGATTCGACTTCACCGACATCACTTACCATCGCCAGGTCCAGCGAGCCGACGATGGAAGCATCGTGCGCGACCTTCCGACCGTGCGCATCGCTTTCGACCGCCCCGAGGTGCGCAACGCCTTCCGCCCGCACACCGTGGACGAGCTGTTCCGCGCCATGGATCATGCCCGCATGACCAGCGACGTGGCCACTGTCCTGCTGACCGGCAATGGCCCCTCGGAAAAGGACGGCGGACACGCATTCTGCTCCGGCGGCGACCAGCGCATCCGTGGCCGTGACGGCTACCGCTATGCCGAAGGCGAGACCCGCGAATCCATCGACCCGGCGCGTGCCGGGCGCCTGCACATCCTGGAAGTCCAGCGCCTGATGCGCACCATGCCCAAGGTTGTCCTCTGCGTCGTCAACGGCTGGGCTGCCGGTGGCGGCCATTCGCTGCACGTGGTCTCGGATCTGACCATTGCCTCGAAGCAGAACGGCAAGTTCAAGCAGACCGACGCTACCGTCGGTTCCTTCGATGCCGGATACGGTTCGGCATTGCTCGCCCGCCAGGTCGGGCAGAAGACCGCCCGCGAAATCTTCTTCCTTGCCCGCGAGTACTCGGCCGATGACATGGTCCGCATGGGCGCCGTCAACGAGTCGGTAGAGCACGAACGCCTCGAAGAGGTGGCCCTGGAGTACGCAGCCGACATCGCCCGCCAGTCCCCGCAGGCCATCCGCATGCTGAAGTTCGCTTTCAACTTGGCCGATGACGGCTTGGCCGGCCAGCAGGTCTTCGCTGGCGAAGCCACCCGCATGGCGTACATGACTGATGAGGCAGTAGAAGGACGCGACGCGTTCCTGGGCAAGCGCGACCCGGATTGGTCCAACTACCCTTACTACTTCTAATCTTCCGCGACGGAACGAGGACCGGATATGGACAGACAACTCTCTGAACTGCTCGCAGCCTTGGCCACGGCGGCCAATGACGGGGGGCCGGCCGTTGAGGTATTGCTCGATGAGAGCAACCCCAACGGCTGGCGCATCGAGTACTTGGCACCACAGGACCTGCCAGGTTTCGAGCAGCCCATGGCAGTGGTGCGGACTTCCGGTTCCACCGGCCGGGCCAAGCGCACGGTGCTCAGCGTTTCGGCGTTGGCATCCAGTGCGCAGGCCACGGCCGAGTTCCTCGGCTTCGAAGGCCAGTGGCTGCTGGCCTTGCCGGTGCACTATGTCGCGGGACTGAGCGTGCTGACGCGTTCATTGTTCGCCGGCACCAAGCCCGTGGTGATGGACACCGAGGGCAGCTTCTCGGCCACGGCATTCACCGAAGCCGCCAATCAAATGATCGACTCCCGCCGGATCACCTCGCTGGTTCCAACCCAGCTTGCCCGGCTGCTGGATAACCCGGCGCCGGAAACCTTGCAGGCGCTGAAGCGTTTCGACGCCATCCTCTTGGGCGGCGCGCGAGCCAGCAAGGACCTGCTGGTCAGCGCCCGACACCATGGGCTGAAGATTTTCCAGACCTATGGGTCCTCGGAAACTTCCGGCGGCCTGGTCTACAACGGCACGGCCCTTCCCGGCGTGCAGCTGGCAGCGCATGAGGGGCGCATCTGGGTCGCCGGCCCCATGCTCGCCGACGGATACGCCAACTCCCCCGAAGCCACCGCCGAGCACTTCATTGAACGCGATGGTGTCCGCTGGTACGTCACCGATGACCTGGGCACCGTTGAAAAACAGCGCTTGAAGATCATTGGACGCATCGATGATGTGATCAATACCGGGGGCATCAAGCTTTCGGCATCGAAGATTGAAGGGCTGCTGGAAGAATTCTTCACGCAGGCAATCGTGGTCCCGGTGCCCGATCCGCAATGGGGCCACAGCGTTGGCCTGGCCTATGCGGGCCCGACCAATACCGCCGATGCCTTCGAAGCGGTGCGCCGGACCTTGGGCAAGGAAGCGGTGCCCAAGCACGTGCGCCACTACCCTCTTGGCTTGCCGCAGCTGCCTAATGGCAAGTTCAATCGACAACTGGTCATCGAAGAACTAGGCGTTCGCGACTAGTCTCGATTCGCCTTGCACGCCTAATCGCGGGAAACTAGAGGGTACGAGTTTCCGCTTGCCCTGAAAGGACAGAAAGTGGCCACACTTTCCCAGTGGGTTTCTGGGGCGCGTTTGCGCACCTTGCCTATCGTCATTGCCCCGGTTGTCATCGGTACCGCAGCCGCGCTGGGCGAAACTGGAACCGTTCATTGGTTCCGTTTCGTCTTGGCTCTGCTGGTGGGCCTGCTGCTCCAGGTCGGAGTGAACTACTCCAACGACTACTCGGACGGCATCCGAGGCACCGATGACGAACGCGTCGGCCCGCTGCGCCTGACCGGTTCCAAGCTCACCGAGCCGAAGAACGTGCGCAATGCCGCTTTCGGCTGCTTCGGGCTAGCCGCCATCTTCGGTCTGGTCCTGGTCATCATTTCTTCCTCGTGGCCGCTGCTGCTGGTAGGCGTCGCCGCGATCTTCGCCGCTTGGGGCTACACCGGCGGCAAGAACCCCTACGGCTACCGTGGCTTGGGCGATATTTACGTTTTCATCTTCTTCGGCTTGGTCGCCACCTTGGGTACCACCTTCACCCAGATCAACCAGCTGACCATGGCTTCGCTGTGGGGTGCCATCGGCACCGGCCTGATTGGCTGCGCCCTGCTGATGGCCAATAACGTGCGAGACATTCCTACCGATAAAGAGGTGGGAAAGATTACCTTGGCTGTGCGCCTTGGCGAACACAATGCCCGCTTGAGCTACGTGCTGATGCTGACGGTAGCCATCCTGCTCCCCTTGCTGGCCACCAGCGCCTTCCCGTGGATGTGGCTGATCCTGCTCACCTTCGTTCCTGCAGTGGCTCCATCGCTGCTGATGCTTCGCGAGCAGCAGCTGCCAAAGCTGGTGCTGGTGCTCAAGCAGACCGGCATGGTCAATGTCGTATATGCGGTGCTCTTCTCCTTGGCTATCGCCATCGAGGTTTTGGCCTAGCCACCGCTGCAGAAGGAAAAACGAGATGGGCTGGCCGGATCAATTGATCCGGCCAGCCCATCTCGTTAATTGTTCTGCCGGCCATGCGTGAATGGCTGGCTATGCAGTTCGAGGTGAACCTGCGTGGGGAAATTTACTCGGCGCCAGGGGTCTGCTTGCGCTGTGATTCGTCGAATTCATCCTCAACGGCTTCATCAGCTAGCTGCATCCTGGTCTTGTTTGCCGAGGTCTTGCTGAAAGCGTTGCGGATATCTTCGTTCGCCTTTAGCCGAAGTTTATTGAAGAAAAGGTAGGCCACCGCGAAGGCCACGACCAGGCCAATGATTCCGGAAACGAAGATTGGCCACTTCATACCTAACCAGAGGCCCAAGAAAACGGCTAGGAATATGCCTAGGCGGATAACGGTATATTTCACAAACTGCATAGTCTCAATTCTACCGGTGAACCTGTGAACAGGATTATCACTAGAATGGAAGCATGGTCCGCTTATTGATTTTCGCCGCAGTGGTTTCGGTTGCTTTGACGATTTATACCCTGATCGAATGCGCTCGTGCAGAGCGCCGCAGCATTCGTTCATTGCCTAAGCCTGCGTGGATTGCGGTCGTCATCCTCCTTCCGCTAATCGGAGCCGGTTTGTGGTTCCTCCTAGGTCGCCCTGTTGCGTCAAATGGCACCCCTGCGCAGAAGTCCATGGCTCCGGACGACGATGAGGATTTCCTGCGCCAGCTGGAGGTCTGGCGCCGCCAGCAACAGCGTGAAGCCGACTCGAAAGCGCGTGAGCAAGACCTCACTAAACGTGAAGACGTGCAGAAGGCCGATGGCGAGAAACCAGCCAAGCCTGAGGCCAAGGAACCGAAGCCAGGTGCAGAACGCAAGAACAAGCCAGAAGGCACCGACAGCTCTTCGTCTGAAACCGAATAACCCCCTAGTACTGCCGGGATCCCGGCAACCAGCCCAGCACGCGTACCAGCGCCGCTGGGCTTTTTCATGCCTCGTGGAAACTTCGGGCACTCTTGCAGGCGGCCAGGGACGCGGGGCTTCCTCTACGGGCGCTGGAGGGGCGGACGGGGGCAGGCGCCGGTCTGTGCCCCTGCACTTGAGTACCAGGGCCTGCAACGAACGCTTAAAGTACTGCGAGCGGCCTCCCCGCTAAAGGGAAACCGCTCGCAGTGCTGGATTCTTAGGAACTAGACTCCGGCGTAGGAGTGCAGACCGTCGAAGAAGATATTCACGATGGTGAAGTTGAAGACCACGCACAGGAAGCCGATGATCGACAACCAGGCCGAGCGTGGGCCCGTCCAGCCACCGGTGGCACGGGCGTGCAGGTAGCCTGCGTAGACAACCCAGATCACGAAGGACCAGACTTCCTTTGGATCCCAGCCCCAGTAGCGGCTCCAAGCGGCCTCAGCCCAGATCGCACCAGCGATGACAGTGAAGGTCCACATCACGAAGCCAATGGTGTTGATGCGGTAGGCGAAGTTCTCCAATGCGCCGGCACCTGGCACCACGCGCATGAAGGGCAGCTTGTCGTCCTGGCCAGCGGCCAGCCGGTTCATGCGAGCATGCTGTACCAGCTGCAGCACATTCATGGCGAAGCTGATGGCGAACAGTGCCGACGCCAGGACGGCGATGGAGACGTGAATGACGATCCATGGCGACTGCAGGGCAGGAACGAGGTGGCCAACCGGTGTCGGGAAGCCGATGGTGGCACCGCACAGCATCAAGGTGACCAGGCCGGAGATGAAGGATCCCATGAAGCGCAGGTCCTTGAAGATCAGCACCAGCAAGAAGACCAGAGCCACCAGGAATGCACCGGTGGACAGGAACTCGTACATGTTGCCCCAGGGCACTCGGTGCGCGGCTATCGCACGGGAAACCACGGCACCGCCGTGCAGGGCAGCGGCCAGCCACATCAGCACCACGGCAATGCGAGCCGTGGGGCGCTTGGCCGACAACTGCGTGTACTCCATCTTGTCGGTCACGATATGCTCGCCGACGTTGTCGGCACGCACAGCGGCACCCCGGCGCGAACGGGGCTTGGTGCCCACGGCGCCGCCGGCGCTAACCAGCAGTTCCTCGTCGCGCTTGAGCGCTTCGGAATCCATTTCGCTGATGGACTTGTTGGTCTTTGCCAGGTCCAAGGCGAAAATGATGAAGACCACTCCGTAGACCATGGCGGCCAGCAGCATGAACAACTGGCTGTATTCACCCAGCGTTTCATTGATTGGCGCTAATGCCCCAGCGTTATCCATTTACTGCTCCTTGGTTCTGCTCCTGGCTTGCCAATGGCCAAGCCTTGTCAAAGATCTTCTGTAGTTCTGCAGCTTCGCGTTCCAGACGCGGATCCTCGCCACGTGCCAGCAGTGCGTACTCGATACTACGCTTGCCGTTTTCTTGTTTCAGCTTCACCCAGACGCGGCGACGCGGGGTGAACAGCGAGACCGCAAGGCCGATCAGCGCCAGACCTGAGAAAATGCCGATTGGCAGCTTGCCCGGGTCATGATTGATGTCCAATGCAACGAAGCGCTTGAGGTCGTCAAAGGTAATCGAGCCCTTGCCGTCGGGCAGCTCGTAGGTCTGCCCCGCTTCGAGGATGATGCCGCCGGCATCCAAATCACGGCTGTTCAGCGGTTCCATCTTCTCCGTGTCCAGCACGAACACGTTTTGCGGGTTGCCGTCGTCAAGGCCCAGATCCCCGAAGTACGAGTTCAGGTGCAGCTGGGGGTTGATGGCGTTGGGATCGCCCGAGATGCCGAAGCCGTTCTCATCCACCAGTGCGGTTGGCAGCAAGAAGCCCTGGAAGCCCAGCTGCGATGGCTCGGCGTCCGGAACCTTCAGCACGAACATCGAGGTGTAGACCGAATCCTGCGGAATGGAAACCGCCGGGCCGGAATAGGAGACATTGCCGTTGCCATCCTTGACGGTGATCACCGGGGCGTAGCCATTGCCGACCAGGTACACGTCACCGCCGCTGATCCGCAGCGGATGGTTGACCTTCAGCTCCTGCTTCACTGGCTCGGCATCGGGCGATTCGCGCACCTTGACGTGGGCGGTGAAGTCCAGCGGCTGTCCGAAATGCGATTCGGATTCGCGGTCGAAGATGATGTCGAATTTGTCCAGCGTCACAGCAAAGGGCGGCAAATTATCGGCATTGAAGCCGGTGCCCGGGGTGAAGGAGTCGTAGGCCACCAGCGAATTCACGAAGGTCTCCCCCTCGACAACCACGCGCTGCCCGGTGTAGCCCAGGGCTCCGCCGATCGCGGCCGAAGCCAGTACGCCCATCAGCGAGATGTGGAAGAGCAGGTTGCCGATTTCGCGGGTATACCCGCGCTCTGCGGCAACCGAGGCCCCGGTGGCATCCTCGCGGCGCTCGACACGGTAGCCGCGCTTCTTCAGGATCCTGAACGAATCCTCGATGACCTGCTGGTCATCGGGCGTATCCGTCTCGCCTTCCAGAATTTCATGCGAGCTGTACTGGGGAAGTCGTTCCAGGCGCACCGGGGTCCTCGGCGGCGGGGTGCGCAAGGCTTTGGCGTGCTTCTTCACACGCGGGATGATGCAGCCAATCAGCGAGACGAACAGCAAGATGTAGATCGCGGAGAACCACACCGATGAATACACTTCGAACATCTGGAAGCGATCCAGCCATGGACCAGCGGTGGTGTGCTGTTCCAGGTACTGGGCTACAGATTCGGGGTTGGCGTCGCGTTGCGGGAAGATCGATCCCGGTACCGCAGCGACGGCGAGCAGCAACAGCAAGAACAAGGCTGTTGGCATCGATGTCAGCTGGGTCCAGATCCAACGCATGGAACCCATGAATCCCAGAGCAGGCGCGTCGCCAGTTCCCTTGGAATTCCGTTGTTGTTTCGCCATTAAATTGGCAACCTCACTTCATTGGCAAACCAGTTTTGCAGTTCTGCTACCCATGTTCCCCACAGACCGGTCACCATGACCAGTCCCAAGGCAATGAGTAGTACCCCGCCCAAACGCATGATGAAAACCTGGTGCTTGCGGAAGAACGCCAGCGCCTGCATGCCGCGCTGCAACCCCATTGCAATCAGGATGAAGGGCAAACCCAATCCGAGGCAATAGAACACAGTCAGGAGCGTTCCACGCCCTACGTTCGCGTCCACACCGGTGGACATGATCAGTACCGCACTCAAGGTGGGGCCGATGCACGGTGCCCACCCCAGGCCGAAGGTCAGCCCCAGAACCGGGGCACCCCACAGGCCTGCAGGCGGTTTCCTGTGGATCTTGCGGTCACGCTGCATCCAGGAGAAGCCGCCCATGAACACGATGCCCATGAAGACCACGACCAGGCCCAATGCCTGGGTGACCCAGGAGCCGTTGAACCTGAGCCACGCGGAGGCCTGGCTGAAAAGCACGCCCGCTGCGATGAAGACCACGGAGAATCCCAGGACAAAGAGCAGTACGCCGGAGACCACGCGGCCGCGCCGGTGCTCCTTCAGATCCGCACCAGTCAACCCGGTGACGTAACCGAGGTAGCCCGGCACCAGCGGCAGGACGCAAGGCGAAAGGAAGGAGACCAGCCCGGCCAGCAGTGCTACTGGGGCAGCCAGCAGCAACGACCCGTCCAGGACGATGTCGGCAAAGGGATTAGTGGTCACTGATCAGCTCACAACTCTTCGGTCAGAGCGGAGTCGATCAATGACTTCAGGGTGCCAGGCTCTACGGCACCGATCACGCGGGCACGGACACGGCCCTGGCGGTCCAGCACCAAGGTGGATGGAACCGCTTGCAACGGGACGTACTTGGTCATCGCCAGCTGGATGTCCCCGGAGGTATCCTGTACCGACTCATAGGGAATCTCGAAAGTGCGCTCGAAGGCCTTCGCCGCTTCGGCTTCATCGCGTACGTTGACGCCAATGAATTCGACTTTCTCGCCGAAGCCTTCAGCGATTTCCTTCAGATCCGGTGCCTCGATGCGGCACGGAGCGCAGGCGGCATACCAGAAGTTCATGACTACGGGCTTGCCCTGCCACTGCGTGAAGTCGATATCGGTGCCATGGTAGGTGGTGGCCTTGAGGGCAACCGGTTCGCTGCGCTTGGAAACTTCGTACTCTTCCACGGCGCCGTCGCCAGCGATGTAGTTCTTGCCGTCGCCGCTGTTTGCTTGCGCGGTCAGCGCATCTTCCTTGCCGCTGCAGGCAGCCAAGGGCACCACGGCGGCGGCAACCATGAGCGAACGCAACATGGTGCGGCGGCTCAAGTGGCGAGGATTAGGCACAGGATCTGTCATTTTGCTTTAGGCTCCAGGGATATTCGCCGCGCCGGCAAGCAGCTCGGGGCACGGTTCGGTGTAACGCACGGAGACCAATTCGTCTCCCTCAAAATCAAAGCTGGTGATGGAAGCCAGGGTGCACTCGCGCTGGCGCGGATCGTGCCACAGCGGCTTCTTCTCGGCGGCGCGGCGCGTAACCCAGATCGGCAGCTGGTGGCTGACGATAATGACTTCCGCTCCTTCGCCGTGCTCGGCGAGGGCGGCCTTGCGGTGCTCATCCATGGCCAGGCGCATGCGAGCAACCTGCTGGGCATATGGTTCGCCCCATGAAGGCTTCAGCGGGTTGACCAGCAGCGGCCAGTACTTCGGCTGACGCAGGTGCTCCGCAACCTTGGACAGCCCTTCCAGCTTGTTGCCGGCTTCGATAACCCGCTCGTCGGTGTGGACCTGCAGATCCAGAGCATTGGAGGTCGGCGCGGCTGTCTGCTGGGCTCGCAGGAGCGGTGAGGCCACCAGACGCACCACGTTGCCGCCTTCTGCTTGGCGCTTGGCAAAATATTCTCCTGCCCCATCGGCCATCTGGAATCCGAGTTCCGAGAGCCCGAAGCCGGGGATCCTGCCGTAGAGCATACGGTCAGGGTTGAAAACTTCCCCGTGGCGCAACAAATGGACGGTCGATAAAGGCATGCCTCCAGTGTCTCAAATATTCGGTGCAAATTAGCCATATTGTGGCCACCGTCAACTATTCACAGGACACGCATTGGAATCCCATATGGAAAAACCATCCTTTCGGAGGGGTTGCTCACAATCGACTGCCACTACGCTTAGTCAATAAGACAGTTCGACCAGAAGGACGCATCATGAGCGACAACGATCCTAACCAGCCGGGCCAGCCCTACAACCCGGGCCCTTCCGGCCAGGGTTCATCGCAGAACCCGTACGGCGAAAACCCCTACGGCCAGCAGCCCTCGCCGTACGGCCAGAACCCGTACGGCCAGAATCCGAATCCTTACGGGCAACCGCAGGCACCGGGCTACGACCAGTATGCCCAGCAGGGAGGTTACGCCGGCGTGCAGCCGCCGACCGAGCGGCCACGGACCTTGGCTATCGCCTTTGGCTTGATCATGCTCGCGGGCATCTTCAGTGCCCTCGCCAGCTGGCTGATGACCAACTCCAACATGATGGCCAACATGATTGGCCAGCAGTGGTCGCTGGTGCAAGAAGAGTTCCAGAACCAGATGCAGAGCACCCCGGGCATGGAGCAGGATCCACTGGTTGAACAGATGATGGCAAGCCCTGAGGCCTTCATGGCCCAGGTCAATTCCATGATGTCGACCTTCGTGATTATCTCCATGATCATCACCTTGGCCCTGTATTTCCTGGTGGGCTTCTTCGTTGGCCGCGGCGTGGGCGCCATGCGAATTATCGCCACGATCCTCGGTGCGCTTTCACTGCTGAATCTGGTGACTATCGTTCCAATGATCAGCATGTTCGCTGACACTCAAGCCGGAATTATCAACGCTGTCTACGTTGTGGGCATCTTGTTGGGCATTGCAGGCGTGGTCTTCGCCTGGTTGCGCCCTTCTTCGCAATACATTGCGCAGCGCCGCCAGGCTCGCCTGGCCGGCTTCCGCTAAACGCATGGCCGAGCCTCTTCGCGAGGCCCTGCAGGGACAATAAAGGCGTAGCCGCTCCATCCACCCAAGGGATGACGCGGCTACGCCTTTTCTCGTCTGCGCGGCTTCAGCCTTGAACGGCGAGGTATGCCAGGATCTGCAATTCAGTGGAAAGATCAACGCGCCGCAGGTTCATGCCCGCGGGTACGCGAAGCGGCATCGGTGCGAACGAGAGCACCGAGCGGACCGAAAGCGCGGCCAGTTCGTAGACCAGGTCCTGCGCAGCATCGCCCGGAATTGCCAGAACAGCGATGTTGATTTCTTCGCGTTCAACCACTGCGGCCAAGTCCGCGATCGCTTCCACGTGCAGCTCGCCGACCGGGCTGCCGACCAGTGCGGGGTCGATATCCAGGATCGCCTTGACGTTGAAGCCACGAGTCCTGAAGCCTGCATATCCGCTGAGCGCGCGCCCCAGGTTACCGGCGCCGAGGATGGCCACACGCCAGTCCTGGTTCAGGCCGAGGGTGCGGCTGATATGTTCTGCCAGTTCGCGGACCACGTAGCCCACCCCGCGGGTTCCGTAGGAACCCAACCAGGAAAGGTCTTTGCGCAGGATGGAGGGGTTCACTCCAGCTTCCTTGGCCAGCACCCCGGAACTGGTGCGTTCCAGGCCCTGGGCTTCCAAGGCGTTCAGCGCGCGCAAGTACTGGGTCAGTCGAGCCAGCGTGGCCTCAGGCAGGACCCGGGCTTCAAGCTCTGACATCTTCGTTCTCCCGCACTTTTCGGTGCTCTTGAAGAGCACAACGCATTTTCATTTATTCGGCAGCGGCTAGCTGCTCAGTAGTCGTTCCAGACGCTGTGCGTCGATGTGCCAGAAGTCGCGGACTTCTCCGTTGATCAGCAGAACCGGCACTTCCTCGTGGTGCTTGGCCAGCAATTCAGGGTGCTGGTCAATATCCAGTTCGGAAAACTCCATATTCAACCGGCCAGTCACCTCGGCCACGGTTGCGCGTGCGGCCTGGCACAGGTGGCAGCCTTCTCGAACCAACAGCTGGATCTGATTCAAAGTACTCACCTGCCTATAATCTCACGAGCCGTAACCGCCCTTAAACTTGGCAATGAAATAAACTGGATCAAATGTCTTCCATCGATCATCACCCCAGCCCGAATTCCGCCCTGGCTCCGGACACGGTCGCCGCTTTCTTCGATGTAGATAACACCCTTGTGCGCGGTGCATCGCTGTATCTGCTGGCCCGGAAACTGCATGAGCGCCGCTTCTTCCAATTCCGCGAAATCCTCTGGTTCGCGCTCAAGCAGTTGCGCTTCGCCGCGCGCGGTGAGCACCTAGGGGACATTCACCAGATTCGCGACCGTGCGTTGATGATGGTCCGAGGGATCCCGGTGTCCGAGATCGAGAAGATCGGCAACGAGATCTATGACGAATACATCGAACCCAAGCTATGGACCGGTACGGTAGCCATTGCTCGCCAGCATCGGACGGTGGGCCGTGAAGTCTGGCTAGTCACTGCCACTCCCCTGGAAGTGGCGAATGTCATCTCGCAACGTCTCGAACTTACCGGTGCATTGGGCACTGTAGTGGCCAGCGAAGACGGTTTCTACACCGGAGCGCTGGCCAGCCCGATCCTGCACGCTGCGGAAAAAGCGCAAGCGGTGCGCACCCTGGCGAAGGCTCGCGGCATCTCGCTGTCGAAATCATGGGCATACTCGGATTCCTACAATGATGTTCCCTTGCTTGAAGCTGTGGGACACCCCGTATGCATCAATCCCGATGCGCGGCTTCGCGCCTACGCCAAGCGCCGCGGCTGGCAGGTCTACGATTTCCGCACCGGCCAGCGAGCTGCCAAACTAGGCCTGAAGGCCGCTGGAGTGCTTGGTGCGCTCTGGGCGGCGCGACGGTCCATTCTGCGCCGTTCCGGCTCTTAGGCCGGCGCTGGGCGGCTTTGGATAAAGCAATCGCCACCGTTCAACAGTTTCACTGTGAAGCGGTGGCGATGATTGCCAAGCGGCAAATGCTCAGAAGTAGATTTACTTCTTATTACGACGCTGGTGGCGGGTCTTACGAAGCAATTTGCGGTGCTTCTTCTTCGACATACGCTTGCGGCGCTTCTTGATAACAGAGCCCATAGTGGTTCCTCACAAACTAAATAAATGCGTCAACCCCAAATGCCTGCTTGCGCGCGAGCCCAAGGACAAGGTTGACCGGACGTTAAACGTTCCTTAACAGATTACCCGCTTTTCGGTCATGCTCTGACCATCGCGCGGACTATCGACCGTAAGAACCGGTACCGTGCTGCGGATCAATGGCCGCGGCATTCAGATATGATTCCACGGCGTTTTCCGGAACGCGATAGGAGCGACCGAACTGAACAGCAGGCAAATCACCGGCGTGGATCAGCCGATAAACGGTCATTTTGGAAACGCGCATCATGTCGGCCACTTCGGCCACAGTCATGAAACGGGCTCCGGCAAAATTCTGTTTATCCGTCATGCGGGATATTCTCCTGACGCTGATCTCTTATTCGTCGCGTTAATTTAGCGAAGATGAACTTACACGACTTTGGATCAACATCGGCGGTTCAGGTTCACGTTCGCTTTGTACTAGTCTAATCGCACTTTTGTAACTTTTGCATCACGAAACACACACGTGACCATCTGAATCACATTTTTTGATGCCTGAACGAGACAATCCGCGTGATTTCACCGGGTCCCCAATGAATTCACGCGGATTGCAGCGCTGCAGATTATTAGATGACGCCCTGTGCGAGCATTGCGTCTGCGACCTTCACGAAGCCCGCGATGTTGGCGCCGGCGACGTAGTTCCCCGGCATGCCGTACTCGTCTGCAGTAGCAGCACAGCTGGTGTGGATGCCGACCATGATCTCAGTCAGGCGACGCTCGGTGTGCTCGAAGCTCCATGCATCGCGGCTGGCGTTCTGCTGCATCTCCAGAGCGGAGGTAGCAACACCACCAGCGTTGGCTGCCTTGCCCGGGCCGAAGAGCACCCCTGCATCCTGGAAGATCGAGGTCGCTTCAGCGGTAGTAGGCATGTTGGCGCCTTCGGCCACTGCGATGGTGCCAGCAGCAACCATCTTCTTTGCGGCCTCAGCGCCCAATTCGTTCTGGGTTGCGCAGGGCAGCGCCACGGTGCCTGCAACGTCCCAGACGCTGCCACCGGCAACGTACTTCACCTTCTTGGTGCCACGGCGTTCGGCATACTCGGAGATGCGGCCGCGCTCAACTTCCTTGATCTGACGCAGCAGATCCAGGTCGATGCCGCCCTCGTCAACGATGAAGCCGGCCGAGTCGGAAGCCGTAACGACCTTCGCTCCCAGTGCCTGCGCCTTCTCGATGGCGTGGATTGCCACGTTGCCCGAACCGGAAACGACCACGCGCTGGCCATCGAAAGTCTGGCCGCGGGTCTTGAGCATTTCTTCAGTGAAGATCACTGCGCCGTAGCCGGTGGCTTCCGGGCGAACCAGGGAACCGCCCCAGCTCAAGCCCTTGCCCGTCAGCACACCGGACTCGTAGCGGTTGGTGATGCGCTTGTACTGGCCGAAGAGGTAACCGATTTCGCGGCCGCCAACGCCGATATCGCCGGCTGGCACGTCGGTGTATTCGCCAATGTGGCGGTAGAGCTCAGTCATGAAGGACTGGCAGAAGCGCATGACTTCGCCATCGGACTTGCCGCGCGGGTCGAAGTCCGAGCCGCCCTTGCCGCCGCCGATGGGCATGCCGGTCAGGGAGTTCTTGAAGATCTGTTCGAAGCCCAGGAACTTGACGATGCCAAGGTAAACCGATGGGTGGAAACGCAGACCGCCCTTGTATGGGCCCAGAGCCGAGTTGAATTCAACGCGGAAGCCGCGGTTGATCTGCACGCGGCCTTCGTCGTCAACCCATGGCACTCGGAAGATGATCTGGCGTTCAGGTTCGCACAAACGCTGCAGGATTGCGGCTTCGGCGTATTCAGGATGCTTGACCGATACAGCTTCAAGGCTGTCGAATACTTCCGTGACGGCCTGGTGGAATTCTGCTTCGCCGGGATTGCGGCGGAAGACTTCGTCGCGAATCGTCGCTAAGTGCTTATCCAAGTTTTTCTCCTCATCACTTGGGGCAGGCACAGGCGCACAAGGGGCCTCATTGCCGGCGTCACTGCCCCGCACACGAGAATGCCATGCTGGGCATTCTGAACAAAATTTTCATGTTATAAAACAGGATTGCGCGCGTAACTTAAAAGATTGACCATATTGCACGGTTGCAGCGCCGAAGACTGGACAAGAGCTAGCGCCGACGCCCGAACCGCGGAAGTTTCTCGAAAAACTCTTGCGCACGTCCAGTAACTTGTTCCAGGCCTTGGCCAACGCGCCGACCGATCTGCTGAGCCGTTGGATTCGATACCGCTGCCAGCTGCCCCTCGGCTTCGGCCTGCGTGGTTGCCAGCTCCTGGCCCTCCAGTTGGGCAGGTACCAAATCGGCGCACCAGCGCACGAGATCTTCCAGCGCTGAGGTATCAATGCTGTAGATGCGCCGCTGCCCGGCAGCGGCCATGCTCACGAGTTCAGCTTCGCGCAGCACCTTCAAGTGCTTGGAAACAGTCGGCTGCGAGATCTCCAGTTCAGTGACCAGAGTGCCCACTGCTTTCGGCTCGTTCTTGAGCGCTTCTATTATCTTTCGTCGGGTTGGTTCAGCCAACGCCGAAAACACTTCATCAATTGCCACACACATAACCCTAACGGCATATGAACGGTTGGCAATCGATTTCCATGCCTAAAATGCTGTGAGGTCTCGCCTCTGTCTCCGTTGGCCGCAGCCATGCGAGGCTAGTCGAACCATGGATCGAGCCCGAAAAGCGGGAATATCTCCTTGCGTGTAGCAATGATGGTTCGGTCTACCGGATCGGCCGGATCATAGCCGACTTCCCAATTGCGCCACCACAGCTGGGCGTCATCGCCCATGAGGTAAGGCATGGCACGGCCGTACCTTTCCAGAACGTAGCGGCGGAAGGTCTCGGGAACATAGGTACGCAACGGCACCGGCTTGCCGGCAACAATCGCCGTCAGATGGGTCCAGGTACGCGGCACGACGGCGGTGACGTTGTATCCCCCGCCTCCGGTAGCCAGCCACCGGCCTTCGCACAGCTCATCTGCCAACTGGGATATGTCCAGGGCCGCCTGGCGTTGCGCATCAACAGACAGCTTCAAGTTGGTCATGTCATCATCACGGTGCGCATCGCAACCGTGCTGGGAGACGATGATTTCGGGCTTGAAGGCGCGTACCAGCTGCGGAACGATCGCATGGAAGGCACGCATCCACCCGGAGTCCCCGGTCATTGCCGGCAGAGCAACATTTACTGCGCTGCCTTCGGCGTTCTTGCCGCCAATTTCATTGGCGAATCCCGTACCGGGGAACAGCGACAGCCCGGATTCATGGATGGAAATGGTCAGCACGCGTTCGTCATCCCAGAAGATCGACTCGGTGCCATCCCCGTGATGCGCGTCCACATCGATGTAGACCACGCGTTGGGCACCCTGTTCCAGCATGCGATGGATCGCGGCAGCAGCGTCATTGTAGATGCAGAAACCGCTGGCCTTGCTTTTCGCGGCGTGGTGCATGCCGCCGGCGAAGTTCACCGCACGGACCACCTCTTGGTCCATGATGGCTTGGGCCGCTGCTACCGAACCGCCAACAATGCGCCCGGCGGCTTCATGCATCCCGGCGAATACCGGGTCGTCTTCGGTGCCCAAGCCGAATTCTTCGGCAACGAGTGTTGGATCCTGGCTCACCCGCCGCACCTGATCGATATAGCTCTGGTCATGGACGGAGCCGATGACCGCATCGTCGGCAATATCCGGAGCCTGTATCGTGACGTTCGGCGCATCGAAGATATCCAGCTCATCGCTGAGTCGATAGGTCAGTTCTAGCCGTGAAGGGTGCATGGGATGCCAGTCGCTGAATTTGTACTTCAGATACTCTTCATCCCACATCACCATGGTGGGCCGTGGGGCATGCTGCGGATCTAACACGATTTCAGGCTACCCGATAGTGACCCAACTCATGAATTCATGGCAGTTTGCGCGGCTTGTCGGGTCTTTAGCCGGGCAACACAAGCGTTTAGCGGTGGAAACGCGTAAATTACTAGAAGGACTTCAAATCCTCATGGCAAAGAACTGTTCCCCAGGAAACGGCGAGTAATAAATGAGCACAGCCAGTGCATCGGGCCCCAGCGCCCGGGCAGCTGAAATGCGCGAACAGCGACGCAAGAAATGGCTGACCGTTCGCATCGCAGTTGCGGACTTCACCGTGCGCTCCCCCGCGCGCTTGACTCTTGGCGCCTTCTTGCTGGCTATCACGTTGTTCACCTCCCTGCTCGCGGCGCCGTTTTCCTCGGCCACGGGGGAAGCCACCGCGCTGCATGACGCATTATTCACCGCTGTGTCGGCAGTTTGCGTTACTGGCCTAACGACCGTCTCCACCGCTGTGCACTGGTCATTCGCCGGTCAGCTGATCATGCTGGTCGCAACGTTCATGGGCGGCCTGGGCATTTTGACCCTGGCCTCCATCATGTCCCTGGCGGTATCCCGCAAGCTGGGCGTGCGAGCCAAGCTGATGGCGCAGAATTCGATGAACAGTTCTGGAGCCTCAGCCCTGGGTGAAGTAAGTTCATTGCTGCGCATCGTGATCCTCACAGCGATCAGCCTGCAGGCGGTCATCGCGCTCTTTCTGATCCCGCGCTTCTACATTCTGGGTGAAAGCGTCCTGTCCGCCATCTGGCATGGAATCTTCTATGCCGTCTCGGCTTTCAACAATGCAGGCTTCACCCCGCACTCCGACGGATTGGTTCCCTACGAAACCGACCTGTGGATCCTGGGCCCATTGATGGCCGGCGTGTTCACCGGTTCCTTGGGTTTCCCGGTGATCATGGTGCTGCTGGCGCACAAGTTCAATATGAAGAAGTGGAACCTGCACACCAAGCTGACCATGCTCACCACCACCATCCTGCTCTTTGCCGGATCCTTCCTGTGGCTGATTTTCGAATGGGCCAATCCCAAGACCATCGGCGGCTTATCCATCAGCGACAAGCTCATTCATGGCTTCTTCGCCTCCACCATGACCCGTTCTGGCGGCTTCAACCTGGTGGATCAGAACGACATCCACCAGGTGACCATCTTGTTGACCGACGCATTGATGTTCGCCGGTGGCGGTTCAGCTTCTACTGCTGGCGGCATCAAGGTCACCACCATTGCCGTGATGTTCTTGGCGATCTTGGCCGAGGTCCGTGGCGATACTGACGCGAAGGCCTTTGGCCGGCAGATTCCGCAAGGCACCATGCGCGTGGCCATCTCCGTGGTCGCCATGGGTGCTTCGCTGGTGATGGTCGCTACCGGCGCACTCGTGACCATCGACGAATCGGTGGGCTTCTCGCGAGCCCTGTTCGAGTCGATCTCGGCCTTTGCTACCGTGGGCCTGAGTAGCGGGGTTTCGCAAGAAGTGCCTCCGGCCGGCAAGTATGTGCTCAGCGCGTTGATGTTTGCCGGACGCATCGGCAGTATTACGCTCGCCAGCGCGTTGACCATGCGCCACCGCAATACGCTGTTCAGACTCCCAGAAGAAAGGCCACTCATTGGCTGACAAGAACATAGACCACAATGCCCCGGTGCTGGTTATCGGCCTGGGCCGCTTCGGTGCATCTGTCGCTGAAACGCTGGTCAAGCAGGGGCGCGAAGTGCTGGCCATTGAGCGCAGCCCGGAGCTCGTTCAGCAGTGGGCCAGCACCTTGACCCACGTGGTCGCGGCCGACGCGACCAATATTGACGCCCTGCGCCAGCTCGGCGCCCAGGAATTCTCCTCTGCCGTCGTGGGCGTGGGTACCTCCATCGAATCATCCGTGCTGATCACCGTGAACCTGGTGGATCTGGGCATTGAGCATCTGTGGGTCAAGGCCATTACGCCCTCCCATGGCAAGATTCTTACCCGCATTGGTGCCAACCACGTCATCTACCCGGAAGCCGATGCCGGTGTGCGTGCCGCGCACCTGGTCGGTGGCCGCATGCTCGACTTCATCGAATTCGATGACGGCTTCGCCATCGTGAAGATGTACCCTCCGAAGGAGACCCAGGGCTTCACCTTGGCCCAGTCCCAAGTCCGCTCCAAGTACGGGGTGACGATCGTTGGTGTGAAGTCCCCGGGCGAGGATTTCACCTACGCCATGCCGGATACCATGGTGACTCGCCGAGATGTCCTGATCGTCTCGGGGCACGTGGACCTGCTCGAGCGTTTCGCAGCACGCCCGTAGGGCACGAGGATCGTGAATACGGCGGTGGCCGGCAACCAATCGGTTGCCGGCCACCGCCGTATTGAATGCTCGTTCCTAGCCGAGCTCTTCACTCAGCTGCGCTGCACGGGCGGCTGCCGCTTGCGTGCCCGCAGCAATAATCTTTGGAATTCCCTGCTCATCGAAGGTGGCGATAGCCTGCTCGGTGGTGCCCTTCGGGCTGGTTACCGCCTTGCGCAGGGTCGCGGGATCCGCGTCAGGGTTCGAGAGCATCTTGCCGGCACCGGCCACAGTGGCACGTGCCAGCGCGATTGAAAGCTTTTCATCCAAGCCCATGGCCACACCGGCATTGGCCATGGCCTCAGCCAGGTAGAAAGCATAGGCCGGACCGGACCCGGAAATTGCCGAGAGCGCATTTTGCTGCTCTTCGTCGATGACGTGCACGTCGCCGGATCCGGAGAGCAGATCGGTGACCAACTTGGTCTGCTCGTCGCTCACGCTTGCCGCCGGGCTGATTCCCACCACGCCGGCACCGACCATCAAAGGGGTGTTCGGCATGGAACGGATGACCGGCTGGCCAGCTGGCAGATGAGACTGCATGCTGCTCAGGGTGATAGCGGCGGCTACGGAAACAACGACCTTCTGCGCGTCCAGCGATCCGGAAATCTCCTCGCACAGTTCGGTGATGCCTACCGGCTTCACGCCCAGGAAGATAATGTCTGCGCTGGCGGCAGCCCGGCGGTTGGCTTCGGGATCTTCCTCGCTGACCAAGACGTTGATGCCCAATTCGCGCAGTTCCGCTACGCGGTTATCGCTTCGCACGGTAGCGGTGATGAGCTGCGGGTCATGGCCCGAGGCGATAATGCCACGCAGGATGGCGCCGTTCATGGAGCCGGCGCCGAGGAAGGACAGGGACAGATTCTTTGTTGCTTCACTCATATGGCTATTGTGTCATTGGCTTGGGGTCGCTGCCGACTGTTAAGTGCTGGCGGGCAAATTCTAGGGTCTTTCCCAGCCATTCTTCTTTTTGCCCGGTGTTCCGAGCTTTGCGTGTGGAGACCTCGACCGCTACGGTTCCGCTCCAATTGGCATCACGCAGATATTGCAGCGTTTCGGCCACCGGTTGGGTGCCCAGGCCTGGCACAAGGTGCTCGTCTTTGCCGTTATCCAAACCATCGCACAGATGAACGTGCGCCAGTCGCTGGCCCAGGTCCTCGACGGCTTGGCGCGAATCCATATTGGCAATCGCCGCATGGGAGAAATCCCAGGTCACATGCTGGTAGTGCTGCGGGACTGGGTTCCAGTGCGGAAGGTACATTTTCGCTTCACGGCCCCGGGCACGCCATGGGTACATGTTTTCCACGGCGATTTTCATCCCCGTGGTCTCAACCAATCGCTGCACGCCTTCGGCGAATTCTTCGGCGTAGGAGCCCTGCCACCTGAATGGCGGATGGGCGACAACCACATTTGCGCCGACCGCTTGGGCCAGGATGACCGAACGTTCGATCTTGGCCCAAGCAGAGCCCCACACCTGCTGGGTGAGCAGCAGTGTCGGTGCGTGGATGGCCATGATCGGCAGTTGGTACTTGTCCATCAAGGCTTTGAGCGCGGTCGCAGATTGGCTGGCTGCGTTGCCGGTAATCAGCACTTCCAGCCCGTCGTATCCCACGTCCTTGGCCATCGCGAAGGCGTCATGGACGGTCAGCGGATAAACTGACGCGCTAGAGAGGGTGACTGGCACCTTCATTGTGCTCTTCTGGTCTTCCATGCTCTTGCCTCCTGTTACCGTGTCCACTGTGCGGGCACCGCTTAGCCAAGAAGGTTAGCTGCTGGGTTTGGCGAGAAATTTGTACTTCTCGTTATCCAGAGCTACTTCCCCAACTCCAACGCTACTACTGAGCGGTGTCGCAGAGTCAAACATCACGTGATCAAAACGTCGCAGCATCAAGCCTTCACGAATCGCCCAAGGGCAAATCCGCACAGATTTCAGTTTCAAGGCATTCATCGCTTCGTGAGCGACAATCGCCCCGGCAAGCAGTTGCGGGGCGCGAATCTCCGAGACACCGGGCAATTCTGCCCGTTCAGCCCAGCTCATCGCGGTCAATCGGTTGGTCCACAATTTCAATGCGTCACGATTGAGCACGCGCTTAACATAGGGGCCTTCCGTGCTCGGCGCGGCTCCGGTGATGCGAGCCAGCGAGCGGAAAGTCTTGGAAGTAGCGGTGGCCAAGGTGGGCTTGCCATACTGGCGCAGCTCGGTAGTCGGGTCCGTGAGAACGTCACGCACGTACGTACGCAGTTCCTTGACTTCCTTGATGGACGGCAGGTCGTTAGGAAGCCATTCGCGGGTCAGCCGGCCGGCACCCAGGGGCACGGAGAAGGCTGTTTGCGGGAACTCGTCAACGCCCAAGGCCAGCTCCAGCGAGCCTCCGCCCATATCCAGGTTCAGGATGGATTCCGAAGACCAGCCAAACCAACGGCGTACGGAGTAGAAGGTCATGCCGGCTTCTTCTTCGCCGGTCAGTTCCATCAAGCTCACGCCTGTCTCGACTTCGACGCGTTCCAGGACGGCAGCACCGTTGGAGGATTCGCGAATCGCTGAAGTGCAGAAAGCCATGAAGTCCTCAACCTGGTGGTTTTCGGCGAACTTGGCGGCTTCCTTGATGAAGGAGATCAGCTCGCGCTGGCCCTCTTCAGTTATGGCGCCATACTCATTGAGGTAGCGCACCAAGGACAAGGGTCGCTTGTGCGAGGCATAGGGAACCGGGCGGGCTCCCGGATATGCATCGACGAGCAACAGGTGAACGGTATTCGAACCGATATCCAATACACCGAGTCTCATGGTGCGCTCCTCGTTAGGCCTGGCAAGAAAGACTAGTCAGTCTTTTTCGCGGTCGTCTTCTTGGCCGTAGCCTTCTTCGCCGGGGTCTTCTTGGCTGCTGGCTTCTTGGCCGGCGCCTTCTTTGCCGTGCGCTTCACCGGTCCGCGGGCACGTTTGTCGGCCAGCAGCTCGATAGCCTGCTCGCGTGTCAGTTCCTCCATGGAGGTAGTGCGCGGAACAGTGATGTTGGTGACGCCGTCGGTGATGTATGGACCGAAGCGGCCATCCTTGACCACGATGTTCTTCTCGCTGGTCGGGTCCACTCCGAACTCGGCCAATGGCGGTACCGCGGCACGACGGCCACGCTGCTTCGGCTGCGCGTAGATCGCCAGCGCTTCGTCCAAGGTGATCGTGAAGATCTGCTCTTCGCTCTCGATCGAGCGCGAATCGCTGCCCTTCTTCAGGTACGGACCGAAGCGGCCGTTCTGCACGGTGATCTCTTCGCCGTCAGCGTCAGCACCCAGTACACGAGGCAGGCTCATCAGCTTCAGGGCATCTTCCAAGGTCACTGATTCGACAGTCATGGACTTGAACAGCGACGCGGTGCGCGGCTTGACCTTGGTTGGCTTCTTCGGCGGCTTCGGCTTGCCATTCTTGTAGTACTCGACCGGCTGGGCCGCCAATTCCTCTTCGGTTGGCTCCGGGATGATCTCGGTGACGTAGGCGCCGTAGCGGCCATCCTTGGCTACGATCTGGCGACCGGTTTCCGGATCAATGCCCAAGTGCATTTCGGAGACCTGCGAGTTGGCAAAGAGCTCCTCTGCCTTTTCGGCAGTCAGCTCATCCGGGGCCAGATCCTCAGGCACGTTGGCGCGCTGCGGCTCGGTGCCTTCCTCGGCGCCTTCCGGGATGGCACGTTCCAGGTACGGGCCGAACTTGCCCACACGCAAGGTGATGTCGTCGGTGACCTTGATCGAGTTGATCGCACGGGCGTCGATGTCGCCGAGGTTATCGACCACATGCTTCAAGCCTTCGGATTCGGTCTCCGCGCCCTTGCCGAAGTAGAACAGGTTCAGCCAGTCGGTGCGGGCACGATGGCCCTTGGCGATCTCATCGAGATCATCTTCCAGGCGGGCGGTGAAATCGTAGTCCACGTACTTCGCGAAGTGCTCTTCGAGCAAGCGGATCACCGAGAAGGCGATCCAGCTCGGCACCAGGGCGCCGCCTCGCTTGGTGACATAGCCGCGGTCCATGATCGTGGAGATGGTTGGCGCGTAGGTCGACGGGCGGCCGATCTCGCGCTTTTCCAGCTCGGCCACGATCGAAGCTTCGGTGTAACGAGCCGGCGGGGAGGTTTCGTGGCCTAGAGCGGTCAGCTCATCGCCGGCCAGCTGCTGGCCCACAGCCAGCTGCGGCAGGCGGGCTTCGGCATTCTCTGCCGCGGCTTCCAGGGCCTGTTCGTCCTTGCCCTCCTCATAGGCGGAAAGGAAACCGCGGAAGGTGATTACGGTGCCGGAGGCCGAGAACTCGGCCACGCGCTGATCGCTGGCGGTGCCCTGCAGCTTGATGGTGGCGGTGAAGCCCTTGGCATCGGCCATCTGCGAGGCGACGGTGCGCTTCCAGATCAGCTCGTACAATGCGTACTCGTCCTTGGACAACGAGGAACGCACGTCCTTCGGGCGGCGGAACATGTCACCGGCCGGGCGGATTGCCTCGTGGGCTTCCTGCGCGGCATCGTTCTTCGCCTTGTAGACGCGCGGCTTGGCTGGAACGGAATCCGCGCCATACAGTTCGGTTGCCTGCTTGCGCGCGGCATTCACTGCCTCGCCCGAGAGGAAGACCGAATCGGTACGCATATAGGTGATGTAGCCGTTTTCATACAGCCGCTGAGCGATCTGCATGGTGATCTTGGAGCTCCAGCGCAGCTTGCGGGATGCTTCCTGCTGCAGCGTGGAGGTGGTGAAAGGGGCGGCCGGACGACGGGTGTACGGCTTGTCCTCGACGGAGGTCACCGCAAAGCCGGTGTCCGACAGGTTCGCCACCAGCGACTGGGCCGACTCCTGATCCAGGTGGGCCAGCTTATTGCGGGTGGTCTTCAGCTGGCCGCGGTCATCGAAGTCACGGCCGGAGGCGACACGGGCGCCGTCCACTGCCGAGAGCTTCGCTGCGAAGCCTTCGCCTTCACTGGTGGCGAAGTTGCCCTTCACATCCCAGTATCCGGCGGGGATGAAGGCCATGCGTTCGCGTTCGCGCTCGACGACCAAACGGGTTGCCACGGACTGCACGCGGCCTGCGGACAGCCCGCGAGCCACCTTGCGCCAGAGCACCGGTGAAATTTCGTAACCATAGAGGCGGTCCAGGACACGGCGGGTTTCCTGGGCGTCGACGAGGTCGGTATCGAGCTCGCGCATGTTTTCCAGTGCGCGGGCGATGCCTTCCTTGGTGATTTCGGTAAATGCCAGGCGGCGTACCGGAACCTTTGGCTTCAGGACCTGCAGCAGGTGCCACGCGATGGCTTCGCCTTCGCGGTCCGCATCGGTTGCGAGGTAAAGTTCGTCAGCTTCTTTGAGCTTCGCCTTCAGTTCGGAAACGCGCTTCTTCTTGTCCGGGTAGACCATGTAGTAAGGCTCAAAGTCGTTGTCCAGATCGACAGCGAACTTGCCTACTGAGGTCTTTTTCAGCTCGGTTGGCAGTTCTGAGGGCTGCGGAAGGTCGCGGATATGGCCCACTGAGGCATCCACGTCAAAGCCTTCACCCAAATATTTGGCGATCGACTTCACCTTGGCAGGAGACTCCACGATTACGAGTTTCTTACCAGTCTTTTCCTTGGCCTTGGGGGGCACAGCACTCCTTTAGACAACACGGACCTAGGACACCCATTTCCGGGCCCTGATCGATCCGCCATCGCAGCTTCGTTCTTCATGCCTACTCTATAAGCACATTTCCCGATGATCTTACACCGAAGAATCTGCGCTCCCTGAGCCGGGCATACTTATGATGATGCCTCCCCCATGCTCTGGTATTCGGGAAGCAATGAGATTAAGTAGAACATACGCCGCGAATCAATACTGCGTTCCTCGGCTGTTGCCTGTGCCTCGTATTCGTAGACCAGATCCAGCATTCTGCGGTTGAACTCGCGTTGCTTGGCTTCCGAGAGGAAGACCAAACCGCTAGTCAGCATCGGCGGACGATCCGGGTCCGGAGCGATTCCGGTCTTCGCTTCTGCCTCGCGCCGCTGGACTTCAGCATTGAGCCGGGTGCGGAATGCGTTCAATTGCACGTTCAAGTACGCAGTTTTGGCGTTCGCCGAGTCGATCTGCGTGTTCAGCTCTAGCCGTTCACCAGCCGCTCGCCACCGCCGCTCGCGTGCGTCTCCTTCGCTGGCAGCACGAATCACGTACCCGTACTTCTCCAGGGCCCGGAGGTGATAGCTCATGGCGCTAGGTGTCAGCGCACACAAGGATGCAAGTTCTGTAGCGGTGCGGGTGGTCTGCGAAGCAAAGAGCTCATCCAAGACGATCAGTCGAGCGTCATGGGCCAACGCTCGAATCGCCTGAGGGTCAGTGATCGAGACAACTTGTGGGATTTCCGCCTCATCGCGCGAGGCGGCCCCACCTTGTTCCTCAATTGTGTTCCGTGTCATAGGGAAAAACTTTAGCGCTTGTTTCACATTTTCTGAAGCAGGCCATGTCGCAAGAGTCGCTTCACTGCTTCATAAAGCAGGTCCGCGAAGTCTTCTTGCCCTTCTCCAATCAAGGAATCCAACGCGTTGACTAGTTGCGATACCGACAAATCACCATCGCAGGCGGAAACAAATCCTGCCTGCGCGGTATCAAGCAATTCAGTACGGCGCAGCCCTGCCCCCTGCCGCAGCAAGATCACGCCGGGGTGCTCCGCCCCCGGACGCTGATGGCGCTCCTCAGTAACATCCTCGGCCACCAGCAGGTGCCAATCCTTGAACCCTTCATTGGCGGCGGCCAGCTGGTCGGACATGGCAATGTCCCGCTGCAGGGTCGGGGCCAGCGGCTGTTCCACCTGGTGCGAGATCTGCTCGTAGCGCTGCAGTACCGGATGGCCTGCGGCTGGACGGCGGAAGTACACCAGACCGAAGCCGATGGCACCCACGCCGCGGGACTCGAAGTCATCGAGGTATGCGTTGTAGGCGGAGATGTATGAAGTGCTGTCCTCGGTCTGGGAAGCGTCGCGCAGCCATGTCTCGGCGTAGCCGCTTGGCGTTGTTTGCTCGCGCTCGATCACCCATACGTCCAGCTGGTCGCCGAACCACTGGCGCACGCGGGCATCCCACGGCTGGTTGGATTCATCATCTAGGCGAGGAATCTCCCAGTTTGACAGCATTTGCATGCAGCCACCCGGCGCCAGGAAGCCAGGAGCCTGCTCGATCAAGGTGCTCACCAGCGTATCGCCGGCCATCCCGCCATCACGGTAGGTGAACCGGTCCTTGGCGCGCTCGTTGCTGCTTCGCGGGGTAATCACGAACGGCGGGTTGCTGGCGATCAGGTTGAAAGTGGATCCAGCCACCGGATCGAACAGGCTTCCCTGGAGCAGGGTGACCCGCGATTCGAGGTTATCCGGATCCAGCTCCAGGGCCTGGTAGTTGAGCATCAGGTTGAAGCGGGTGAAGCCCAGGGCTCGGGCCGACAGGTCTGTGGCCGTAACATGCTCCGCGTGCGATAGCAGATGGAACAGCTGGATGCCGCAGCCGGTACCCAAGTCCAGTGCGCGCTCGACCTTTTCGCGGATCGTGATCTGCGCCAGGGTCAGGGACGCCTGGCCAATGCCCAGCACATGGTCGGTGCGCAACACGCCGGGACGCTGGTGGGCACCCAGGTCGTGGGCCACCCACAATTCACCGTCAGCATCGGAGGAATGCAGCGCCAGGGCAATCTTGGCCCGGTAACCGGTAGCCCAGGACTCGATCAGGCCCAGCTTGAGCAATCCGTCGGTCTTCAATGTCGGGAAGGCGGCATTGATGGCCGCGTCTTCCTGGGTCTGGCCCATTTGGAAGAGGCGAACCACACAGGCAAGCGAGCTATCTGGCCTGCTACGATCCAGGTTTCGCAAGGCAGGGTGGAGCTGGTCGCGGGCAAATGCTGCCGCAGCTTCCTCACCAAGCAGCCCCGCAACATTTTCATAGTTGTACCCGACATCAGTGAGGTCTTTGGCTAGCGAGTCGATGAGCAGTTGATTGTAGCTCTGGGGAGCGTCATCAATGGAAGAAAATTCAGCAGCATTCACACCTCCAAGTCTACCGAGTAACTCAACGGGTGATAGCTAGGCCAGGCAAACTACGGCGACCTATGATGTGGGCATGACCCAAGTAACGGTGACCTATCTCCAGCAACTCGACTCCGCTGATGTCATTCGCTCGGCCAAGTCCTTGCCCGAGGACGCCCGGATCGAGCTGGCCAAGGAGATCACCCCGGAATTTTCGCGGTTTCTGTATCAGAGCGTGGGCAGCGAATTGAACTGGTCTGACCGCCTGGGTTCGACCCGAGACCAGTGGGACGAAGTGCTCCGACGCCCGGGCTCAGAAACCTGGGTGCTCTACCAGCACGGTGCTCCCCAGGGGTACGTGGAGCTCGTCACGGAAGTCGCGGACGCCGGCAGCGAGGTCGAGATCTTCTACTTCGGCTTATTTCCCGAAGCTACCGGCCGCGGCCTTGGCGGGGTGCTGCTCAGCGAAGCACTGCAACAGGCCTGGGCCCTGGGTTCACGATGGCCGCAGCTGCCTGAGGTCAGCCGGGTATGGCTGCATACCTGCTCACTGGACGGACCGGCGGCGCTACCGAACTACCAGGCGCGAGGGCTGAGAATCTACCGGACCGAGGTGGAACAGGTCGACGTCAAGGATGCGTCGCGCGGAATGTGGCCGAAGGTGACCGCATAGAAAACGCGGCCTGGACTTATGGAAAGTCCAGGCCGCGGTTGGTGAAAGCTGAAGTTAGGCGTCTACGGTGCTGCAGTCTGGGCAGCGGCGCAGTGCTTCGTCCTTTGCGCAGTCCTCGCAGAACAGGCGCAGGTTGCGGCAGGCCGGGTCCGAACAGTTCTCGAACTTGTTGGTTGGACCTTGGCAGCCCACGCATTCACCGATGGTGACAGCGACTTCGGAGAATTCGGTATGCATGCGCTTATCGAAAACGTAGAGAGAGCCTTCCCATAGGCCTTCATCCCCGTACTTCTCGCCATAGCGGACGATGCCGCCCTGCATCTGGTACACCTCTTGGAATCCGCGTTTGACCATCAAAGCCGAAAGCACTTCGCAGCGAATGCCGCCGGTGCAGTAGGTGACCACCGGCTGGTCCTTCAGGTGGTCGTACTTGCCCGAATCCAGCTCGGCAACGAAATCGCGGGTGGTGTCCACTTCGGGGACAATCGCGTCCTTGAACTTGCCGATCTGCGCTTCGAATGCGTTGCGGCCATCGAAGAAATGGACCTTCTCGCCGGTCTTCTTCTTGTTGTCAACCAGCTCGTGAAGTTCTTCGGGGCGCAAGTGGGTGCCACCACCGACAACACCGTTCTCGTCAACTTCCAGTTCGCCAGGAGCGCCGAAGGTCACGATCTCGTCGCGAACCTTGACGGAGATACGCGGGAAGTCTTCTGCCGAACCTTCCGACCACTTGATATCCATCTTCTTGAAAGCTGGCAGTTCTCGCGTGGCCTTGACGTAGGCCTTGACTGCGGAGATCTCGCCACCAACGGTGCCGTTGATGCCGTCTTTGGAGATGATGATGCGTCCGCGCAAGCCCCAGCGCTCCAGCAGCGAGCGCTGCCAAAGGCGGATTGCCTCCGGGTCTGGGAGCGGAGTAAAAGCGTAATACAGAACAATACGATGAATGGCCACCCTACAATGTTAGTAGCTTTTGGCCGCGAAACGCCGAGGAAAAGAGCAATGTCACATTGATCTTTCCCGAAAATATCGAGCTCTCGGCCAGTGCAATAGTTCCAAGTAGGCAACGATTAGTTCAATGTCAGCTAATTCCTAGGAAAGACAAGGTAGGGTCAAATTATGGCATCAAACGCAAGCGATGAACTGATTGGCACCTGGGTAGCAGGCTGGGCTGGGGCTCGTGGTTATGAAACCCGCAACGAAGGACGGGTCCACGCTGCGCTGCGCCACGACACCACTGAAGACTGGGAATACGTCATCTATGGTCCCTCCAAAGAGGAACTCGCAGCAGTAGCCGAGACCCTGACGAAGCACCCGAACCGTCGGCTGACGGCTTTCGACGACTCCGCCGAGAATCTGGTTGCCATTGCGGCTGAAGTAGGCCTGCAGGTCACTGCCGATGACGAAGCACTGATGGTCACCGAACTAGCCGTGCACGACGTCGAGGTCCCACTGCCTGCAGACGGGTTCGTCTTCCAGATTGAACGCGATGGCACTCATGCCTACGTTTCGCTGCATCCCGAGGACAACCAGGAAGTCGTTGCGGCATCCGGCCATGTCTCAGCAGTTGGCGGATACGCAATCTTCGACCGCATCATCACCGGCGCCGATTTCCGCCGCCAGGGCCTAGGTACCCTGATCATGCGTGCGCTGGCTTCGCTGGCTCAAGAACACGATGTTGATGAAGGCCTGTTGATCGCTTCGGTCGATGGCCAGCAGCTTTACGCTTCGCTGGGCTGGACTTCGCTGGGCAAGGTTGTCATGTTCAAGGCCTAGGGCCTCCAAGATTACTCTTATCGCCGTGGGGGGGGGGGGGGGGGGGGGGGCGGCGGGGGCGGCCTGATTGGTGAAAAAAAGCTACGCGGAGCAGGGCGGGACCAGAAGGGAGGGGAGGGGTTAGTTGAGAAAAAAACGACACAGAAAAAAAG